>JAWKRF010000010.1:67500-316568 GCA_041389745.1 Polyangiaceae bacterium | reverse complement strand
CCGCAGCTTCGCTTCCCCCGGCAGCGCGAAGATGAACTCTATCCACACCAACGACAAGGCGGGTGCTCAGTCGTTCATCATCAACGCGGGCGACGGCAAGTTCACCACCGTCGGTGGCAACCTGACCACCAGCACCGGCGCGGTGGAAGAGCGCACCGTGGGTGCTCACCAGGCGACCTCCGTCGGCGGCTCGGAGAACCTCAGCGTCGGACAGAAGTACCGGGTCTCCTCCGGTAGCCAAACCGGCAGCGTGGGAGGTGCGCAGAACATCGGTGTGACCGGCAAGCTGAGCCATGAGGTCGCTTCCGAGACGGTGCTGATCGGCGGCGCGCTCCTCGAGCAGATCGGTAGCCCTGCCGCCATCGCCACCTCCCTCGCTGGCACGGCGCTGGGCGCCATGGCGGGCAGCAACTTCCTCAGCGCGCGGCTCGGCAAGTACGGCGCCATGGCTGCGCAGTTCGTGGCGCCGATGGCGACCGCTGCTTACGAAGGCTACAAGTCGGGCGGAGTATCTGGGGCGCTCAAGGGCGCCGCGACCGCGGGCGTCAACACCGGAGCCGGCATGGTCGCTGGCATGGTTCCCGGAGGAGACGCAGCGCTCTCGGCTGGTATGGAGTTCGCCGGCAATGACTTGCTCCAGAAGGGCATGGACTGGAGCGAGAAGCAGATCAAGGGCCAGGGCGCCGGAGGCAGCGAGAAGAGAGCGGCGGGTCCCGACGCAGAAGCGGGCGGCGCGGGCGCGGCCCAGAGCGACGCCGCGGGCGCGGAGGGGGGTGGCTCGGGCAACAAGGAGATCAAGATCTCCGGCGCCGCGGTGGAGTGCGTGGGTGGGGTCAACGTCGTCACCACGCCCGCTTCCGTCGAGTGGGAGACCTACGGCGTGAGCCAGCTGCTGGTCGGCGGAGCGCACCTGACCAAGGCGCGCTCCAACGTGTCCCTCGAGGTGGGAGGCGCGTCGATCGAAGCTTCCGCGAGCCACGTGGTCAAGGCGGGGGCCACGGTCGCGCGCGAGGTGAAGGCAGCGCTCAACAGCACCTGCGCCGCGCTGACGCTGCAATCGTCGGCGGGCGTCGGCTTCAACGCGCCAGCCATCCTGTTCAAGAGTGGAGGCGCGCTGTCTTGCTCCGGCGGCAAGGTGAGCTTCGTCGTGGGTGGCACGACGCTGAGCTTCGACGGCTCGGCGGTGCTCGTCGACGGTGGCTCCGTCACCTTCAAGAAGAAGACCAAGCAGAGCGGGTCGACGGATCACTGATGTCCAACGCGGCTACCAGCCTCGTCTCCCTCAACGTCAGCGGCCTGGGTCTGGTGACCACTGCTGGCTCCAACCTGCTCGAGTCGCTGTTCTTCGCGGAAGCGAGTGTCGAACCTGGAGTGCCAACACCGTTCTTCAAGCCATCGGAGCTCGAGGGGGACGACCCCGAGCCGATCCAGATCAACCGCTGCCCCTGGCTCGAGGCGGAGCTGCCCCTGGCCGAGCGCTGCGCGCGCATGGCCGAGCGCGCTGCACGAGAGGCGCTCGAGCCGCTGTGCGCGAGTCAGGAACCCGAAGCAGACGCCGTGTGTCCCGAGATCTGGCTGATCCTGCCCTGTGAACGCGACGGCTTCAGCGAGCTCACCGCCGCGAGCATCAGCCAGGAGCTATGGCGGCGCCTGTCCCCCGCCAACGTCCGCGCGCACTTCGGCGAAGCAGCCACCATGGATGCGCTCAAGGAGATCCACGCGGCAATGAAATCTGGTGCCGCCGCCGCGCTGCTCCTGGCGGTGGATAGCTACTTCTGCGTGGAGTCGGCAGAGCGTGAGGTCAGCCACCCGGTCAGCCCCTGGGAACCGCTGCCTCCGCTCAGGGCCGAAGCGGCTGGCGCGGTCCTGTTCACGGCGAAATCGCCAGGCGCTGCGGCGGACTCCTTGAGCCGAAGCCGCCTCGGGAGCTCACGCGTGAGCAGCCAGGCTCCGGTCAGCGATCTGCGTCAGAGCTACTTCACCTCACAGGCACCGACCTCTGGCCCTGCGCTTTCCGAGCCACCGACCTCGATGCGTAGCTCGCGGCTCTCCGGAACCGCGCTCGGTGCGCTCAGCTCCTCCCACATCGCGCGCCTGGTCGCGGTGGGGTCTGCCAAGGCTCCTGCGAGCGAGCTGAACGACGTCCCGCAGGACGGCTTGGTGATGACGTACCTGCTGGAGACCCTCAGCGGAGCGATTCGCCCGGACTGGCTCATCGGACCGACCCGGAGTTCGCTGTTTCGCTCGCGGGAGTGGGAGATGGCGCTCTGTCGCTGCCGCGCGAAAGTGGCCGAGGAGTTCGAGTCCCTGGACGTCGAGACCCTCTTCGGCCGCGTCGGCGCCGCGGCGGTGGTGGTGTCGATCGTGTACAGCGTGGCCGCGACGCGGCTCGGACTGAGGGAGCCGAAGGACGGAAACTTGCTCACTTCCTGCGTCTGGAACGTCTCGCCCGACGGAAACCGGGGCCTGCTGGCACTGATGACTCAAATCCAGGCGGACACTCACGACTCAGGAGATCACCATGGCGCCTGAGGTCGCGGCCGAGACCTGGGATAGCGCGACGGCCAACCTCGAGGCGCTCCACGAGGCATTGGACCAGCTCAGCGCCACCCCGCAGGGAGCGACCAGCGTGATCGACGAGCTGCAGCGGTGCCTGGTGGCTCTGGCGCGCGCCAGCGAGCCCACGACGGAGCTCGCGCACCACGCCGCCCGCGCGCAGCAGCTGGTCATGACCCTGGTGGCCGCAGGACTCCTGGCGCCGATCCACAGCTCTGCGCTCCGCGCCGCGTACGACGCATGCGTCGGCGCCGACTACTGCGCCGCGTGGTGTGAGTCGGCGAGCGCCGTCACGAACGGCAGCTGGCTGTCCAGCGGGTTTCGTGCCTCTCGGAAACGACCGAGAGTCCAACAGCTACTGCCGCCCCCCGCGGACGATGACGGTGCCTTCATCCGCACCGAGCCTCGGGCCAGCCGAGCAGTCCTGGTGGACTACGCCGTCGCCCGCACGCTGGAGCACCACGAGGTCGCCGAGCGAGCGGTCCACAGCTGTCTCGACGACCTGAGCATGCTCGCCCGCCATCGGCTTGACCGCCGCCTGGACGAGGCGAGCAACGAGGAGCGCCGCATCCTGCGCCTCGGAGACGCCTTCGCGGTCGCGGGCGCTGACGCTCCGACGCACCTGCGGGCGTGGTGGTCGGATCAAACGGCGAGCACGGATCCCTACCGGAGCTTCGCCGCGAGCTACGCGCTGTCGGTTTGCGCGGGCGGCGGGATGTTTCGAATCCTCGGGGAACTGCTGCAGGATCTACCAGCGGACGCCCACGCAGACGTGGAGGCGGCAGTAGACGCCCTGGAGCTGGTCACCCGCCCGGAGCGCGCTTCGCTCGTCCGGCACTGGCAGCGCGCCGCTTCACCCGTGCTCCGAGCGGTCGCGATCGACCTGGGGAGTCGACGCTCGAGCAAGCCACCAGAGCTGGAGCCGCTCGCGCTGTGCCAGTGGCTGGTGGACCCCAACCCCTGCGTCATCGTCTCTGCGCTGCGCGGACTGGCGCGCGCACGACAGATCCCAGACGAGCTGGTGCCCGCGGTGGAGCAGCTTCTCCTGGGGGGGGTGAGCGCACGCGTCGCCTTCGAGGCTGCGCGCTGCCTCGCGCTGTGTGGGTCCTCGAGGCCATATGACGTGCTGCGCACGGATCGGCGCCTGCTAGACGCGATCGGCGATCGCGCCCTGGAGCTACTGCTCTGGTTCGGCGATCTGAACGACGCTGGGCTGTTCGCGCACATCCTGCAGTCCCGCCCGCCGACGGCATACACCCTCGAGTGCGCGGCGTTGTTCGGTATCCCCGAGTCCTACGCCTACTTCCTCCACGCCCTCGAGCAGGAGGACCTCGAGGACGACGCGGCTGGAGCGCTGCGCATCCTGCTCGGCCCCATCGACGAGGACCTGCTCAAGGTTCCTGCCGCGTGGAAACGCCACCTGCGCTCGTTGAACTTGAAGAGCGGCGTGCGCTACCGCTGGGGGCGGCCGTGGCAGCCGAGCTGCCTGAACAGCGAGGTGCAACAAGCGGAGCTCTCACGCCGAGGGCTGCAGGTCCGCTTCGATGAGCTGTCGGTACGCCTCGGCGGCCTGCAGCACCCCGCGGTGACCGACTGGGACGACACGCTGCAGCCTGCGCTGGCGGACCTGCTGAGCGGGCTCGGCAACCTGGGCTCGAAGCTACGCCCCGGTGAGTACTTCTGCTTCACTCGCGAGCGCCGTGGCGCGACGAGCGGCGCATCACCGTCGGGCCTCACCCCCAACCCTGCGAGCGTCAGGTCGGCGCGTGTGGGAGCCTGAACGTGATCTACAACAACACTCGCTTTCAAGTCGCTGAGCTCTGGCACCAGTGGAGCGAACCAGAGGGAGGCTCCGAGGCGCTGACCCTGGTCGTCAAGGCGACCTACGCGATCCAGAAGGACGGGCGCTGCGTCCCCGCGGAAACTCAGGTCCCGATCCGCTACACCGAGGAGCTCACCGGGGAGCGGCAGGACGCCCCCAGCGCGCGGCTGCCCGCGGACGTGATCCCGGAGAAGCTGGGCAGCGATGTGATCGTCGCGGGGCACGCGTACCTTCAACCAGGGGAGACGCAGGTCACCACCAACGTGCAGGTTGGTGAGCTCTCGGCGCCGCTCCTGGTGCATGGTCCGCGTCACTTCGAGAGCGTGCTGGGCAGCGTGCGCATCGGTCGCGCGGTGACCACCGAGCGTGTACCGCTGGTCTACGAGAAGGCCTACGGCGGCGCCTCCGAGGACCTGCAACGAGTCGAGGATCGCAATCCCGCAGGTGTGGGCGTGACGGCAAACCCGAAGTCACTGGACGGCAAGCTCGCGCCGCAGATCGAGCACCCAGGAAAGCCGCACCAGAGCGCCAGGGACGCTCACGCCCCCATGGGCTACGCGCCCATCATGCCGCACTGGGAGCCAAGGCGGAGCCACTTCGGAACGCTGGACGACAGCTACTTCAAGCAACGCATGCCGCTGACGCCCAGGGACTTCAGCCTCCGCTATCACAACCAGGCGCACCCGAGCTTGATACTCGGGCGACGTCTCCAGGCGGACGACCCGGTGGCGCTACTGGGTTTGCACCCCGAGCGGCTACTACGCTTTCAGCTGCCCAGGCTTTCACTGAGAGTTCGCGGCTTTCGCGACCAGGGCTCTGCGGAGCTGCGCCGACCGGAGCCCGACACGCTGATCATCTCACCCGACGCCGGTCACATCGAGCTCGTGGTGCGCGAGCGCTTTCGGCTGCTGCGTAGCAATCCGCTCCGCGAGCTCCAGGTCGATCCGGGGGTCAACTGATGCGATCACTCGTCTTCGCCCGTCGGCAGGGCAGCGAACACGGGAACCGGCTCAGCAGGCGCTGGTTCGGACGTCACCGGCTGCAGTCGAGCCAGCGGACCGATCGGATCGCTCGCCTCCGGGTACACAAGCGGTTCCGCGTGGATATCTGGAAGGGCAGCGTCGGCGCCCACCGCGCGACTGCGTTCAGCTGGTTCGAGGGTCGGCAATTTCTCTGCCCAGCGTCGGTTCAGGTTCATCAGGTCGATCTCCAGCAGGCCGAGCTGACGCAAGACCTGTGGCGGATCGCTGGACGCTCCGTAGGCCTTCAGGAAGGCGAACCACGCTCCCGCATCGGCGTCGATGGGAGGCAGCGGTCGCTCGAAGTGAGCCAGCGCCGCCTCGCTGGCGGCGCTGTACTCGTCCTGGAACGGGTCGTCGACGTCGGCCTCCATCAGGCGCCGCTCGATGGGCGCCTTCAGCGCCTCCCACTCCTCGACGCTGATCCGCTCCGTCGCGAAGACGCTGTCCGGCGGCAAGCGCGCCAGGGTCAGTGCCAGGTTGACCCGTGCGTACTGGTCGAGGGTGAGTCGCGCCACGGCGGCATCTTCATACAAATCCCGGAGGCTTACCAGTGAGCGATCACGCATCCATTCAAGTGGACCTGGCCCTCGAGGGCGCCAGCGGGGCACTGCAAGTCCTGCGCTTCGAGGGACGCGAGGCGATGAACGAGCTCTCCCGCTTCAAGCTGGAGTTCTCGACGACCGAGCACGATCTCGGAATGGATCCCCGCGGACTCGACCAGCTGTTCGGGAAGGCCGCCACCGTCGCGATCGTCGATCGCCGGGAAGGGCACGTACGGACGATCCCCCTGATGGTGGTGGGCGTGGAGCTGATCGAGGAGACGATTCACGGCGACCTGCGGCTCGAGCTCGAGCTGGTGCCTCGCCAGCAGCTCCTGCAGGAACGCTCGGGTCACTCGATGTGGGTGGAGAGGGACACCCTGGGGATCGTCAGCGCGCTGCTCGATGCGCAGGGTTTGGGGGGAGGTGCGCTGGATGTCCGCCTGACCCAGGAGTACGAGCCTCGTCCCCAGTGCGTTCAGTACGCGGAGACCGAGTGGGCCTTCGCGCTGCGCTTGCTGGCCGATGAGGGGATCTCCGCCTGGTTCGAGTCCAGGGACGACGAGCCGATCTGGATCCTCGCGGATTCACTGGAAGCCTGCTCGGACATCGAGGGCGACGCAGTGGTCCCCTTCGAGGACGGCGCCGCGAACACCGCCCAGAGACACTTCAGGGACTTCGAGCTCGAGGCCGCCTGGTGCACCGGAAACGTGCTGCTGCGTGACGACGACGTACGCCAGCCCGAGGTGCCCATCGAGGGCAAGCTGGAGGCCGGAGAAGGCCTCTACTTCGCCTACCCCGCGCGCCTCGTGAATGGCGCCCAGGCAGCTCAGCGCGCCCGGATCCGACTCGAGCAGCTGAGACGATTCGAGCTGGTCGCGCGAGGGCGCTCCGACTGCACGCGACTGCAACCCGGACGCATCTTCGAGCTCTCCTCGGAGCAAACCGAGTTGAACCAGCGCTACCTCGTCGTTTCCGTGGAGCACCATCTCGTGGAGTCGACGCCCGGCAAGCAGAGCGCCGAGGACTATCGCAACACGGTGGTGCTGGTGCCCGCGGGTCGCTTCCTGCGACCGGAGATCCCCGCCTGGCCAGCGCTGCCCGGGCTCGAGCCGGCGACCGTCACCGGTCCCCCTGGCGAGGAGATCCACGTCGACGATCTGGGCGCCGTGAAGCTCAAGCTGCCCTGGGATCGCAGCGAGACGATGGACGACACCACCTCGCACTGGGCCCGGACCCTTCAGCCAAACCTCGGCGGCAGCATGCTTCTCCCGCGGGTGAACTGGGAGGTCCTGGTCGCCTACGCCCACGGCAACCCCGACCAGCCGCGAGTGCTCGGGCGTCTGTACAACGCCGAGGCGGCGCTCCCGTACTCACCCAAGGGTCAGAGCGCGTCGACTTCGTTCCAGACCGCGAGCTCCCCGGGCGGGGGAGCTGTCAACGAGATCAAGATGGGTGACTCCGCGGGGAAAGAGTCCATGGGCATCAACGCAGCGAAGAACCAGGACGTCGTCGTCGGGGGTAACTCCGTGACCAGCGTCGATGGCAACGAAGACCACACCGTGGCCTCCTCTTCGACGCTGACGACCAGCTCTCACTCCCACGACGTCGGCGGAGCCCACAACATCGACGTCGGCACCGACTACACGATCCAGGTGGGGGCGCGCTCCGAGACCATCGGCGGGGTGGAGATCAACAAGGTCACGGGCTCCCGCGTGGTCAAGGCTGGCGGCGCCTACCAGGAGGTCGTCGGCGCGCTGCAAGCGACCCAGTGCGTGAGCGCGAACCTCGAGTGTGCGGCTCTGGCGAACCTGGTAGGTGGCGCGATGATCCACGCGGCGGGCGGCGGCGCGAACGAGACGGTGCTCGGCGCGCGGTCCCATCTGGTCGGGGCGGTGCGAGGGGTCAACTGCGTGAACTACGAAGAGAAGGTGCTGGGCATCAAGGCCATCAGCTCGGGCGCGAGCTTGCTCCAGGCCGGCGCCGGCAACGCCACCAAGGCAGCGGTCATCAACCTCACGATGAGCGCCCTCACCGCCAGCGCGTCGGCGGACGTCGTGTTCGAAGGCGCGACCATCACCGTCGAGGCTGCGAGTCTGAGCGCGCCGGGGGGGTCGCTCTCAGGCGGCACGATGAAGGTCGCGGGTTCCGAGGTGAAGGGGTCGATCACCCGTCAGGGAGTCAGTGAGCTGGACGCATGATGGACTACGAACTCAGCCTCGAGGACGGCACGACGCTGGGCGTCGACGTGGCGGTGCAGGAGCGCCTGCACGCGCCGTGGCGCGCGTCGTTGCGCGTCACCCCCCTGAGCGCGAGCCAAGCCGCAGGCGCTCCTCCGGAGCAGCTCGCGCGGAGCTGGCTCGGGCTCCGCGGCACGCTGCAGCTCCGCAGGGATCTAGCGGATGCCTCCGAGATCCCTGCGGCCGTCAAGCACGGCGTCGTCCGTAGCGCACGGCTCCTGGCTCGGGAGCTGGTCCTCGACTTCGTCGCGCCCCTCGCGTTGCTTGGCGTCGGTCGCGATCAGCGCACCTTCCTCGACCTCGACGCCATCGAGATCGTCAGGAAGATCCTGGAGGAAGCGAACATCGGCGTGGAGGACCGCTGCGGACGCAGCCTGGTCAAGCGCAGGCAGTGCGTGCAGCACTGGGAGCCGCGCTTGGATTTCATCTCGCGTATCCTCGCGGAGGAAGGCATCGTCTTTCAGTGCGCTGCAGATGGCTCGAACGCGATCGTTCTGCTGGACTCTCCAGACGCCTTCGACCAGGACGAGACACCGCTCCTCGTACGTCGCGATGGCGGCCTCGTCACTGACGACCGCACGATCACGCACGCGCGTCTCCGCTTCAGACGCCGCACCGAGAGCGTCCTGCTCAACGAGTGGAACTACGAGGCGCCGTCTGCAGATCTGGCCGCTCCGGCGGGCGACGCGAAGTCAGCCCTCGAGCACTACCATTTCCACGCCGACTACCGAGACGGCGAGCAGGGCAAGGTGCTCGCCCAGCTCAGCCTCGAGTCGCTCCGCCGAGACACCCGGGTGCTCGCGGGCACGACGGCATGCCGAGATCTGGTGCCAGGGCGCGGCATCGAAGTCGAGGCCGATGAGGGCGGACTCGCAGGGCGCTGGCTCGTTACCGCGATCAAGTACGACACGCGGACTGGAGCGCGCTCGGAGTCGGAGACGACGACCGGGGTGAGCGAGCGCTTCGTCTGCGAGTTCGAGGCGGTGCCGAGAGACGCTGGGTACCGTCCGCCCAAGGCCGAAGTGACGAGCGAGTTCCTCACGAGCTCCGTGGTCACCGGCGCCGACGGCGACGAGATCCATCCCGACGATCAGCTGCGGGTGAAGCTTCGGCAGCACGCCGATCGCCGCGGCTCGGAGGGAGACCGCGATCAGGGCTCGCCCCCCAGCGCCAGCGACTCCGCGTGGTGTCGGGTGCTCCAGCCCAACATGAGCGGGAGCATGTTGATCCCGCGCGTCGGCTGGGAGGTGATCTGCGGTCACTGGGGCAGAGGCTCGGACGAACCGCTGGTACTCGGCCGCATGGTGAACGCATTGTTCCCTCCCCCCAATCCCCTGCCCGCGAACAAGACCACCACCGCATTCGGAACCCGCAGCACTCCGTCCGGCGGCGGCAAGGGCAACCGCATCGCCTTCGACGACACCAAGGGCAAGGAGGGCATGCACTTCAACGCCGGCTGCGACATGACCGACAAGACGGCGAACGACAAGACGACGACCGTCGGTTCCAGCGAGAGTCACAGCGTCGCTGGCAACCGCAACGTCGCCACCGCACAGGTGTACACGAAGAACACGGCCGGCGGAGAGACCTATTCCGTGGGGACACGCAACGTGAAGGTCGCCGCCAACAAGAGCATCGTCGCAGGTGCAGAGACCATCGTCATAGGCGGCGCGCGCATCTTCTCTGTCGGGGGTGAGCAGGGCATCGAGGCGGCCACCCTCGTGCGCTGCGTGGGCGGCGCGAAGACCGAGTTGCCCATCGGCGGAGAGGCCCGCAAGGTGAAGGGCTCGAACATCACGGTGATCGGCGGAGCATTGCTGCAAGCGGCCTCCAACTCCGGCGTGAGCGTCGCGGGCATGAACAACGAGGCCGTGGCCGGCCCGAAGGTCGTCAGCTGCACGAACTACGGCGTGGATGTCACCGGCGTCATGACGGAGAGCTACGGCGCGAGGCTCGTCAAGGGCGCCGGCGTGGATCATATCGGCAAGGGCGCCATCAACATCGACAACAGCGGCGCCGCGACACTCAGTGGCGCAAACGTCGTCTTCAAGGCATCCGGCCAGATCACCATCAAGGCGGGAGGCTGCACCATCACGCTGACCCCCGGGAGCGTGGAGGTGGACGCGAACTTCGAGTCGTCCGGGGCGGCGAGCAACTCGAGCGGCGAGAAGTACGGATAAATTACATTGCACTTACGCGCACTTAGAGCGATTCGAGGGAGCTTCACAAAAAGCACGCAACCACTCGAGGTCGCGACCGATGAGCCTACATGGCCAAGCCTCGAGCCCTGCGCGCAGTGCCCTCACTCAAGACCTCACGGAAGCGAGGCCCGGCCAGTCAGCTGTCCCCAGGTGCGCTCTACGGTGGCTTCATCGAGCTGGCTGCAGAGGGGGTCTACTCCGTGCGCCTGCTGGATGGGCAGCTGGTCCAGGCCGAGCTCGCTCCGGGCGTCGAGCCCAGCCTGATCCAGGACGTGCTGCAACGCCGCGCGCTGGTCCTGCTCAGCCCGACCCCGGACGCGCTGCTGATCCTGGGCGCTCTCCAGACCCGCATGACGCCAGGAGTGAACGCCGACGGCGATCTCGAGGTTCGCGCCCGCCGCGTCAACGTCGAGGCGGAAGAGCAGCTCGAGCTGCGCAGCGGACAGAGCGAGCTGCAACTCCAGCACCAAGGCCGCATGCGGCTCAACGGAGAGCGGCTCTACATGCGCGTTCACGCCAACGTGCGGGTCTACTCCGCCAAGGTGGAGCTGCCCTGATGGCCACTACCTATTCCAAGCGGAAAGCGCTGACCACCAAGAGCTCAGTGCCGTTCATCGCGCCGCCGACCCCGAGCAACATCCCGCCGATGCCGCCCCCGAAGCCTGACGGCGTGCCTGCGCCCTTCCCGCACACCGCGAAGGCCAGCTCCGCCGACAAGCCCTCGACCAAGCTGATCGTGGGAGGCGGCAAGCAAATCCTGCCAGGCAACAAGTTCGACGTGGATCCTCCCGGCAACAATCCGTCGAACCCCTGCCCGGTCCATGACCTGGTGACGGGCAAGATCAACAAGAAGTTCGACATCTGAGCGCGTCATGGCAGGCGGAGCAACGACGACGACGGGCAAGGACGCGCAGAGCACGGCCACCTCGGTCAAGCTCGAGGGCACGGGTCCGGGCACGCACGCGGACGGGGGCGCGGCCGCCGGCCAGTCAGCCTCGAGCACCGAGGGGGCCACGAGCGAGGCCGAGACGGAGAGCGAGACCCATGGAGCCCCGAAGGGCGCGAAGGTCGCCAGCGCTCGCGACTCGGACTCGGCAAGCAGCAGTCCAAAGGCGCAAGGACAGCACGCCGACAAGAAGCCACTCGCAGATCCGGTCGACGCCTGGACAGGGCACGTCTTCGAAGAGGTCCAGGACCTCAGCATCGCAGCGCCCATCGATGTCCCCACGAAGACGGCCTCCCCGGAGCTGGCGGCGCGCAGTGGCAATGGCTCCTGGCCGTTCGAGCTCGTGCGCTACTACGACTCCGGCACCGCGGGCGAGCGACTGCCGTTCGGTCCCGGTTGGAGCCATGGCTTCGATCAGTTCATCTCGCAGCACGCCGGACGCCTCGCGTGTCGTCGCCCCGACGGCCGCTACCTCGATCTGGGCGACGCCTTGTTGCAGGCGCCAACCGAGCCTCTGCGTCTCCGAGGCGCCAACCTCGAAGCCACGCGACAGGGCGACCACATCTACCTGCGAGAGCTGCGCGGGAGCCGCACGTACACCTTCACCTGCTTCCCCGCGGAATCTTCTGAGCCCTGCTGGTGGCTGACGTGCATCAGCGACGCGCGAGGCAACGGCGTCGACCTGTACTACGACCGCAGCGGAGCGGTGCCCTGGCTGACCCGAGTCATGGACCGACGCGGCTGGAGCTTCTCGTTCGACCACGACCAGGAGCGTCGCATCAGCTCGGTGAGCCTGCTCAGGGTCGACCCCCAGGGGAACTCCATCGAGCTCGCCAGGACTCGCTACGAGTATCACGAGAACGGCGAACTTGCCCGCGTCGTCGACGCCGACTCCATCCGCACGGAATACATCTACGACGGCTTTCACCGGCTTCGCAAGGCGCGCTTCCCGCTCGGCCTGGAGGTTACCTGGGAGTACGACGCGGACGGATTCTGCAAGAAGACGAGCGGCTCGGGAGGCTCCTACTATCGGGAGCTGACGCGGGCGTCCCTCGACGTCACGGTCGCGACTGGCACCTGCACCGCGGAGGAGTTCAGGTTCGGCGCTCACGGCCAGCTCTTGCTGGAGCGCACCCTGGACGATCGCCTTCGCACCGAGCGCACGTATGACGCCGACCTGTTCGTCACCAGGCGGACCAACGCCGCGGGCGAGACCTGGGAATACGAGTACGACAGCCTCGGCAACAAGACGCGCGAGGTGGATCCTGCCGGAAACGTGACTGAGTGGAGCTACTGGCCCGGCTACGCCAGCATTCGCTCCGACTCGGGCCAGTTCACCGAGGCCTGGTACGACGACTTCGGGGATCTGGTCCGCGTCCGGGATCGTGGGGGTGAGGAGCGCTATTTCGCGCGGGATCAGCAAGGCCGCATCACCGCCGTTTACGCGGGCAGCAGCGACCCCAGCGACCGCGGAACGCTCCTCGAGAAGCGCTACTACGACGAGACCGGCCTGCTCCTGTATCGCGAAGACGCCCGCGGTCTCAGAACGAGCTACGAGTACGACGCCCTCGGCTACCTGACCCGGCGCACCGACACGTTTGGCGACGGCCAGGCCTCCCGCAGCTGGAGCTACCAGCACGACGTCTACGGGCGCCTGCTCCAGCAAAGTTTTCCCGACGGAAGCAGTGAGCGCTTCGAGCACACCGCCCACGGCCTGATCACGGCCTCCATCGACACCGCGGGGCGCACGACCCAAAGCACCTACAGCACGAGCGGCAAGCTCCTGAGCCGGCGCCACCCGGACGGCGCCGAGTGGCAGTATCGTTACGACCTCGAAGATCGCCTCGCCAGCATCACGAACCCACGGGGCGAGGTGCACAGCTACCGCTACGATCTCGCGGGGCACCTGATCGAGGAGTCGACCTTCGATGGGCGCAGGCTCAGCTACAGCTACGACCTGGCGGGTCGCATCCAGCGCATCGAGCGCAACGATGGCAGCTACCGCGAGTTCGAGTACGACCCGCTCGGCAACGTCGTTCGGGAGCAGACCAGCAGTGGCAAGCTGAGCTTCGAGCGCGACTCCCATGGTCGCGTGATGAAGGCGACGGCGGAGGACGACTTCGCGACCATCGAGACGCATTTCGAGCGAGACACCCAGGGTCGCGTCATCTGTGAGCGCCTCGGACCGACCAACGAGTTCGAGGTGCGCTGGGCCTACGACCGCCGAGGCCGCGTCAAGAGCCGAACCGCCCTGGGCGAGCGCACGGAGTACGAGTACGACATCGCGGGCGATCTGTGCGCGGTCGTCCACTACCCCAAGGATGGTGAGCCGGTACGCACCCGGGTGCAACGCAACGTCGACGGCCTCGAAGTACGGCGCCTCGCGGAAACGGTCCCGGCGTCTCCCGACCCATACGGCCAGGGCGATCCGGCGCCCCTCGCGGTGGACAGTCAGTACGACGCTCGAGGCCAGCTGAGGTCCCGCCGGGTGCTCGTGCCGGACGGCCTGGTGCAGGCACCAAACCGCGCCGCCCGCTACCAACTCCCCCCCAACCCCGAGGGCGGCTGGAAGGCTGCCAGCGAGCGCTGGTTCAGCTACGACGGCGCGGGACGCCTGAGTCGCTGCGACGACGTGATCTGGGGCGGCCAGCGCTACCGCTACGACCCGGGCGACCGCCTGGAGATCGCCGAACGCGAGCGCCTCGTCGAGCACTACGACTACGACGCCGCCGGGAGCATCGATGCGGCGCTGCGCACCTTCGATGGACAGCCACTGTGGGGCCACCTGCCGGCTCCCGCGGCCCACGACGCCGCGAGCGCCCAGCTGCCCAGCGCCGCCGAACCCGCCGCAGCCCCCGAGTGGTTCAAGGCCCTCGGCTCGCCCGCGATCGCTTACACTGATCGCGGCAACAAGCTCCTCCGCCACGGCTACTTCGACTACGAGAACGACGCCCTGGGCCGATTGGTTGCCCGACGGAATCGACAGACCGGCGAGACCACCAGCTTCGAGTGGGACGTCTGGGATCAGCTCAGAGAAGTCCGCCGCCCCGACGGCTACCGGGTCCGCTTCGACTACGACGCCTGGGGTCGCCGTGTGCGCAAGCGCGTGCTCCCTCCGCCGCTCCAGCCCGCGCAGCTGATCCCAGTGCTCACCAAGCTGTACAGCGGGGAGGAACTCGAGCCCGGGGAAGCTCCAGATCTGCTCCCAGAGTACGAAGTCGCCTACCTGTGGGACGAAGACGAGCTGTGTGGCGAGAAGCACGGCAGCGGCTGGCAGCGAGTGCACGTCCACGCCCCCGGCCACGCGGTCGTCGGCAGGGAACACGAACCCAGCTACATCCCATTCCTGCAGAGTCAGGACGGCCGCGTCTACCAGGTCATCGTCGACCACCTGGGGACGCCCAAGGAGCTACTCCGCACGGATGGCACGATCGTCTGGAGCGCCGCCCACGGCGCCTGGGGAGAAACCCTTGAAGTCTGGAGAGCAAACGTCGAAGCTACGGCCCCCCTGGAGTCCCCGTTCCGGCTCCAGGGACAGTACTGGGATCACGAGACAGGTCTCAGCTGTACACGGTATCGCTACTTTGACAATTCACTAGGAAGATGGCTCTCCCCAGATCCGCTCGGAACCGCGGGAGGATACAACCTGCTAGGGTTCAATGGCGCGCCGACGCTGGTCAGTGACCCGCTGGGCCTGAAGGCGGAGGGACACCACGCGGATAGTGGCAATCCGAGTGTCGAAAGCCCGGGGACGCGAAGAGCAGGCCCTGAAGTTGACGGACAAAAGACCTTCTACGACGCCAACGGCAAGCTTCAGTACGAGCCGGGCGGAACGAAGAAGGGCTTCGCGCCAGACCCGAACGCTCCGGACAAGCCGACCCGTCGCGCCACCAAGGGGGAGGAAAAGGCACCCAAGGGCCAGCGCTCGACCCGAGCGATTCCGCTGTCGCCGCCGAACAGAAGAAGGTAGTTGCGACAGCCGAGGCGAATCGGCAAAAGGCTGCTGGCGACAAGAAGGAGCGGACAAGACGCTGGCCAAGCGCAACCGCGCGAATCCTGGTGAATGCCAGCGACAACTACATGAAGGAGCGCTCCAAGCTACCTCCTGAGGAAGGCGGCGGCGACTGGCAACGAATTCATCCGCCCCACGATGCTCCGGCAGACCCAAGCAAGGATCCTGGCTCTGGAACCCTGGATAGAGTCTACAAGCGCGAGAAGCCACCGCCCACGACCTATGTGGTCAACGAGTGCAAGGGCGGCGATGCGACCAATAGCGGGGGGCGCAACGACCCGAACAAGAAGGGAGAGCGCTATCAGCAAGGGACCCCCGAGTACCTCCAGCTACAAGCCGACAATATGGCGAAGAACGGAAAGACACCGGAGGAGCGACAGGCTGGCGAGGACCTTCAGCAAGCCATTAGGGAGGGCAACGTTGAGTACAACGAAGTCAAACAACCTGTTGACCACTCCGGCAATCTCGGAGACACGAGCGTCCGGGAATATGGAGATTCGATCCCGGGACTGTAAAGAATGAAACAGATCACAGCACATCAGGTCAAACCAAACATCACTCTTCCCGAGCTGCAAAGCGCGGTAGTGAGAAATATCGATGCCGAGATCGACCAACTCAAGATGCCGGCTCCCAGGGTATTGTGGACGAAAGCGATCCACGCTCTGTCGATCGGTGAGGCACAGCTAGCCCATCGGTTTCTGGAAGTTTGGGTTCAGACTGAAGCGGCTGACTTCGCACGATTAGGACGCGAGCATGCCTTCGACCTGGAGATCCGCGGAAGACGGGTGCCAGTCCAACCCAACCCCACATGGCGACTCGCTGAGGGAGCCCACGACTGGATTCACGGATTCTCACTCGCAGTCGCTGCGCGAGACCAAACCGCGATCGACATGCTGCTCGCTCACGACCGTTCGAAGCTCGAGCGCGTCAACTTCGAGCAAGAAGCCTGCAACCTATCCCTCGCGGAAACGTTCCGCTACTTCTACTTGAAGGACGACCGATGGCAAGCCGAACTGGCTGACTTCCTACGCCTGGAGCGAGGCCAAAGAGTTGAAGATCGCAAGTCCGCGCGATGGTGCCGACTCGGGCACTGGCGCCAATCTTCGAGAGCACGTCGCTCAAGATCAAGAAGGCTTCACAGCGATGCTGGTCGCGCACCTGGAAGCCTTTCAAAGCCTACTGGAGCCGCACGCCAACGCTCGACTCACAGCTTCAGTGTCCCCGCCATTGGACTATGCGCCATGGCGGTGCAGCGAGGGCTCGAACTCCAGGTCGAGTCGGGCTACATCCCGGATTGGCTCGTGCATGGAGCTCCTCCAGGATGAGTCGATTGATTGATCATGCCGTACACCTTCGACCTCGCGAATACCGAAGCGCTCGAGTTCGGGCTCGCTGAACTCCACCAGCGCTCAACACCAAGTCGGGAGACTTCCAGACGCGCGCCGCACGTGCCCTGATCGACGGCAAGTCGACGCGAAGGGTTCGCGGCGGATACGATCCGTGTTCGAGGCGATCTGCCTGGCACTCGGTCGAATGCTGCCAAACGCCGGTCTCTACGAAAGTGACGCACTCGAAAGGCGGCCTCGGAACAACTCGAGTCCTAGGTTTGACGACGTCAGCCCAATCACCATCATCTCCAATGGCTCGCCGATTCCGCTGCCGCCGAGCGTCGAAGATTACCCGATGGTCGGAAACGCAACCCACGAGGCGTGTCTGAAGGCGTGGGACTTGATCAAGGACAACCCTCCGCAGTCCAGCGACTCTGCGGTCGACCAGATCTTCATCACCGTCTACGACTACCTCGAACTCGCCGTCGCCTGGGAGAGTGGACTGATCGGCTTCTGCTACTAACCCCCTCCGCCCGCGCGCGCGAGCGCAGCGAGACGCGGCCGGCGCCGGGAGGGGGCGGACGCGCAAGATTTCAGGACATCACGTCCTAGCTCTTTGAAACCTCAAGCTGTTTCCCCTCGGCACTAGCGGCCGGGGGGAGGCAACCCTGCCTCTCGGAACCGCGGGGGGCTACAACCTGCTAGGGTTCAATGGGGCACCGACGCTGGTCAGTGACCCGCTGGGGCTGAAGGCGCAGGGGAAGAAGGGGGACTCGGGGGATCCGAGTGTCGAGAGCCCGGGGACGCGAAGAGAGGCCGACGCGGGGAGACAAGACCCTCCGAATACCTATCGAGACAAGAACGACAGGCTGAGGATCGCCTCGGGAGAAGGAAAAGGGCAGTTCGCAAAGGATCCGCACGCTGGCGGCGCGGACAAGCCAACCCACCACGCGAAGGAGGGCCCCTACGGTCCCGCGGAGGGCAAGAAGATCAAGCTGCCCGACGATGCCGACGTCAAGCTGAAGGACGGCTCAACCAAGAAGGCGAAGCAAGCAGCCGAGGACCGGAAGAAGCACCTGGACGAAGCGCAGAAGTCCCGGGACAAGGAGGCCAAATCCAAGAAGAAGGCTGAAGAGGCACGCAAGAAGGGCGACGATGAGGCCGCCGCCAAGCACGACGCCGACGCGGCGAAACATGAGAGCAAGGCCAAGAAGAACGAGCAAGCTGCTCGGGAGCACTCCGAAGCGCTCGGCGACGCCGCGACCGACCACGCCGTCAAGGAGATGTTCCCGCCTCCCAAGGAGGTGACTCCAGTCAAGAAGGGGCAGGGCGCGAACACCTTCGACAACGTCTACAAGGTCAATCCGCCGCCACCGGACTACGTCATCGCTGAGAGCAAGGGCGGCGCCGGCACCAACAGCTCCTCGCGGAAAGGCGACAATCCAGGCGAGCGCTACGAGCAGGGAACGCCGGAGTACAGGAATCAGCTGTTGGAGAAACAAGGCGAGGACGTGAACGCGCCCCAGGAACAACGAGACATGGCCAATGACGTTCGAAATGGCGAGGCGGACGCCGACTACATCAAGGTGACCCAGCCCTTCGACAAGAATGGCGACCTGAAGGATACCAAGGTCAGCGAGTATGACGACCAGTCGTACGACGCCGACGGCAACCCCCATCCAAGACCATGACCAAACTCAAACTGAAACGCCACGCGCTCCACGACTTCTATGCCGAAGGCGAAGTAGCGAGAGACCGAGAGCGCTGGATGGCAAACTGGCGAGGTCGCGCGGTTGTTCAGGCGCACAAGGACCCTCGCAGGCCCGGAGACATGGCGCCGCTTCAGCGAAGGAGCGCCAACAAGATGCTCCTGATCGAAGACGTCCAGTCGTTCTGGGGATTCCTGAGCGCCTCGGTCGACTACGCCGTTGCTGGCTTCAGGCTCTGGTATGCGCCCGGAGAAGTGGACGTCGAGCTCTGCGGACAGACGTTGCGTCTCCCTGGGGCAATACCCGGCCTCGGAGCAACCCCCCGCGACTGGTGGCACGCCGTGGCCTGCGCGAAGATCCTCAGGCGCGCAGAAGCCGTGCAATCGCTCCTTGCGTATGACCACGCGAAGTTCAAGCGGATTCCCGGCCAGCGTGATGGGTATCAACTCTCCCTGGCCGCGGCGCTCCGGGACTTCTGGCTCGACTCGCCGGACTTCGACGCGCACGCCACCGACACCCACGAGCAGAGCGCGCCAGGGGTCGCCACCATCTCGGGCCCACGACTGGCGAAGCTCGATCTGAGCAAGCTGGATGTCGTGCGCGCGATCCGTGCGGCTGATGAGGCCGCCTTCAACCAGGCTGCGCTCGACGCCCTGAAGGCGTTCAAGGCGTTCTGGGGCACCGGGAAGAACAAGTCACACCCGGACAGCTATCACGACTGGCTCGGCACCGCGCTTGCGATCGACGGCGAGTCCCGCGGACTCACCTACGCGGTCGAGTCCGACTATACGCCGCGTTGGCTGATCGACGGACCACCTGCCGGCCTGCTCGAGCATTTCAAGACGCTCTACGAAGTGACGGGAGAGAGCTAGCCATGTCTCGCGGGATCATGATCTACAGCGTCGATGAAGCGGCGCTGAAGGCCGCCCTGGGGAGCAACGACCCGGAGCTCCTCGACCGCCTCGAGAAGGTTTGCTCGGACAGCACCTGGCCGCAAGTCATGCAGCTCGTCAAGGCAGGCGCTTGCCGCGGGGATGCAGAACAGCAGATCTTCGCCTTCGAGGCGCTCTGTCAGCACTTTGGCGTGGAGCTCGACAACGGCGCCGTCTCACCCATCCGTCAGGCGACGATCCAGGACGCCGACCAGGCGCTACTCGCCCACCCCTGCGCGCTCTCGCTGGACCAGCTGGTGTACGGCCACGGAGTCTTCCCGTTCACCCTGGCCAGCGACTTTCCGCAATTCGGGCACTGGTCGGCGGACCAAGTGAGAACCGCCGCGCCATTGCTAGAGAACCAGCCACCCGAGCACGACGATGCGGACCTGGAGTCCATCCTGCTCAGCGTCTCCGATTGGATCACCATCGCGCACGCCCGCAACAACGCGCTCTTCGGCTTCATCTACTAACCCCCTCCGCCCGCGCGCGCGAGCGCAGCGAGTCGCGCCCGGCGCCGGGAGGGGGCGGACGCGCAGGATTTCAAGACGTCGCGTCCTAGCTCTTTGAAACCTCGAACTGTTTCCCCTCGGCACTAGCGGCCGGGGGGAGGCAACCCTGCCTCTCGGAACCGCGGGAGGGTACAACCTGCTAGGGTTCAATGGGGCGCCGACGCTGGTCAGTGACCCGCTGGGGCTGAAGGCGGAGGGACACCACGCGGATAGTGGCAATCCGAGTGTCGAGAGCCCGGGGACGCGCAACGGCAGCCACACCAAGAGAGCCCGAGAAGACTTCCCAGATCTGCACCCGCAGAAGAAGAAAGATGACTCAGCGCCCAAGACCGGGGACAACAAGCTCAACTCCGATCATCTTACGGCTGAGCAGAAGAAGCACTTCGACGCTCGCAAAGACGAGGCGAAGAAAAAGCTTGAGACTGCGAAGACCGACGATGAGCGACGCCAGGCGTACGAAGAGCTCCTGCAAGCACGGTACGAGACGAACGCCTGCTCCCGCGAGAACCGCGGAATGGATCCAGAGGATCCGGCGGCATGGCGCAAGCAGCACGACCAAGTGGAGGAGAACGGTGAACGAGGTCGCGAGCTCGAGAACAAGGTGATCAATGAGCTTGGACTCGACAACAACAACAACAAGAGTCCGCCTAAGGAGTATCCGACGGAGAACGCCGGCGAGAACACCCGCCCAGACGCGGTGTCAGACAATCCTACCGCGTTCAACGATGGACGTGGGAACGGCGCGGTGGTGGACGTCAAGTCTCAGTCAAACAAACCTACGGAGGACGGGAAACCACGTACGCAGAACAACTCAGCGCAGCTCCGCGGCCAGCAGGCGGGCGCAGAACAAGATGGGAAGACACCCGTGGTCGTGATGGCGTCAGACGACCCAAACAACTGCCGCCCCAGCGGCCCCCTTGCCGGGGAATCCAAGGTCTTGCATCGAGACAAGGACGGCAACTATCGCGAGTGGCAACAGGACCCAAAGAACCCAGCAGACAAGGGACAATGGGGTGAACCCATGCCAGCGAAAAGACGCGGTTCCGCTCGTGGGTGGAGACCCTGCGAAAGCGGAGGCCTACAGGACGAAGCAAGAAGAAGAGCAGCGGCAACAACAGCAGAGTGGAGCCGCCTGAGCAGGTAAGAGATGGCCGATCAACTTTTCGCACGACTATTCACGATGTCTCGGGTCTACGAACCCAAGCTACTCGACCGCTGGCTCGGCCGATTGGAGGCTGATCCAATCCTCGCCCCGACCCACGCGCAGATCGGAGTGCGCCGAAACCCTTATGACCCCGTGGACGTGCGGACAAGCGTGCAGCAATACAAGCCAATTGAGCTCAGCAGAACCAAAGCGCCGAGATACAGGATTCATTGTAAGCAAGACGCCTGGACGCTGAGCAAACTCTTTTTAGACCTCGACGGCCCCCTTCGCGAGGCGCACTTCGAAGCCTGGTGGTCGGCATTGAACGACATCGCGTCACTCTTCCAGTTGGACTACGGATTCGTCCACGTCGACTGGCGCACCAGAGACACCAAAGAAACGCCAGAGTTCTCCGAGGGCTTGGGCATGGATATTTCGGATCTTCGTGGCTGCGGCCCAGGGAATATCTTTGCCCGAACATGGTATTCACCGTTCTTGGTCAATCTCATCGGGTCGGACCAGCTGCCGAAGTTGGGCCACGTCAAGACTGACAGCGGAGTAACAATCGTTGACTTGGTCGAAGGTCCTCCGTGGAAGGCCACGTTCGAGGATCTCGAGGCAGCTCGAGCGAAGGCCTGCCTTACCCTTTCAAGCATAGGCCTGCGCGTCGATTTCTCGAAGTATCCGCGTCTGAAGCCCTCGGCATGGCGCATGGACCCAAGTTGGGACATCAAACATGACAAAACTACCTAGTGCATGGGTTGCTGTTCGTGGCACCGACGATTTCACCGAGATTGGTGGATACGCGGGTCAGGACTTCACGGCTGAAGACCTGAGCGACATCCGTTTGCGGGACATCCAGCTCGAGAACTGCAACTTCGACCAAGCAGTATTCGACGACTTCCGTGGTGTTGAGGTCAACTTCTTCCAGTCGTCGTTTCGCTCTGCGGACTTAAGCAATGCACGCCTGTTTCAGTGCAACCTGTCGAACTGTGACTGCGACAGCGCTATCTTCGTCAGTTCAATGCTCGGCTCCAGCATCATCCGTGAAGCAGTGCTGGTTGGGTGCGACTTCACGCACGCTGACGTGTCAAGCGTGGACTTCTTCAAGAGCGTTCTGACGTCCGCCACTTTCGACGGGGCAACCGCTGAAGGGACGTACTTCTGGCAAGCGGACATCACGGACTCCACCTTCGAGAAGGCCAACCTGGTGCGCAGCAACTTCAAAGGCGCGAACTTAACGCGCGCCGCGTTCGTGAACGCGGACGTCTCCCATTGTGCGTTCGACGGCGCAACGCTGGTCGACGCGGACTTCCGCGGAGCGAAGCTCGATGGCGCTACGTTCGCGGGTGCCGACATCACGGGGGCGAAGTTCGATGCAACCGTGAGCATCACGCCATAGCGGCGGAGTGCGTACACCCCGGCGCGGGAAACGAGAGAGGTTGTCCCCGCCCGCGCGCGCGAGCGCAGCGAGACGCGCCGGCGCCGGGAGGGGCGGACGCGCAAGATTTCGGGACATCACGTCCAGCTCTTGAAACCTCAAGCTGTTTCCCTCGGCACTAGCGGCCGGGGAAAGGCAACCCTGCCTCCTCGGAACCGCGGGGGCTACAACCTGCTAGGGGTTCACCGGGGCACCGACGCTGGTCAGTGACCCGCTGGGGCTGAAGGCGCAGGGGAAGAAGGGGGACTCGGGGATCCGAGTGTCGAGAGCCCGGGGACGCGAAGAGGCCGACGCGGGAATAAGACCTCCGAATACCTATCGAGACAAGAACGACAGGCTGAGATCGCCTCGGGAGAAGGAAAGCGCGCGCAGTTCGCAAAGGATCCGCACGCTGGCGGCGCGGACAAGCCAACCCACCACGCGAAGGAGGGCCCCTACGGTCCCGCGGAGGGCAAGAAGATCAAGCTGCCCGACGATGCCGACGTCAAGCCAGCGGACGGCTCAACCAAGAAGGCGAAGCAAGCAGCCGAGGACCGGAAGAAGCACCTGGACGAAGCGCAGGGGCCCCGGGACAGCGAGGCCAAAATCCAAGAAGAAGGCTGAAGAGGCACGCAAGAAGGGCGACGATGAGGCCGCCGTTGCCAATGACGCCGACGCGGCGAAACATGAGAGCAAGGCCAAGAAGAACGAGCAAGCTGCTCGGGAGCACTCGAAGCGCTCGGCGACGCCGGACCGACCACGCCGTCAAGGAGATGTTCCCGCCTCCCAAGGAGGTGACTCCAGTCAAGAAGGGGCAGGGCGCGAACACCTTCGACAACGTCTACAAGGTCAATCCGCCGCCACCGGACTACGTCATCGCTGAGAGCAAGGGCGGCGCCGGCACCAACAGCTCCTCGCGGAAAGGCGACAATCCAGGCGAGCGCTACGAGCAGGGAACGCCGGAGGCGAATCAGCTGTTGGAGAAACAAGGCGAGGACGTGAACGCGCTCCAGGAACAACGAGACATGGCCAATGACGTCTGAAATGGCGAGGCGGACGCCGACTACATCAAGGTGACCCAGCCCTTCGACAAGAACAAAGACCTGAAGGATACCAAGGTCAGCGAGTATGACGACCAGTCGTACGACGCCGACGGCAACCCCCATCCAAGACCATGACCAAACTCAAACTGAAACGCCACGCGCTCCACGACTTCTATGCCGAAGGCGAAGTAGCGAGAGACCGAGAGCGCTGGATGGCAACCGGCGAGGTCGCGCGTTGTTCAGGCGCACGCTTCGACCCTCGCAGGCCCGGAGACACGGCGCCGCTTCAGCGAAGGAGCGCCAACAAGATGCTCCTGATCGAAGATGTCCAGTCGTTCTGTGGATTCCTGAGCGCCTCGGTCGACTACGCCGTTGCTGGCTTCAGGCTCTGGTATGCGCCCGGAGAAGTGGACGTCGAGCTCTGCGGACAGACGTTGCGTCTCCCTGGGGCAATACCCGGCCTCGGCGACCCCCGCGACTGGTGGTACGCCGTGGCCTGCGCGAAGATCCTCAGGCGCGCAGAAGCCGTGCAATCGCCCTTGCGTATGACCACGCGAAGTTCAAGCGGATTCCTGGCCAGCGTGATGGGTATCAACTCTCCCCTGGCCGCGGCGCTCCGGGACTTCTGGCTCGACTCGCCGGACTTCGACGCAGACGCCACCGACACCCACGAGCAGAGCGCGCCAGGGGTCGCCAATTATCCGGCCCACGACTGGCGAAGCTCGATCTGAGCAAGCTGGATGTCGTGCGCGCGCGAATCCGTGCGGCTGATGAGGCCGCCTTCAACCAGGTTGCGCTCGACGCCCCAAGGCGTTCAAGGCGTTCTGGGGCACCGGGAAGAACAAGTCACACCCGGACAGCTATCTGCCGACTGGCTCGGCACCGTCGCGATCGACGAGTCCTGCGCGGACTCAAACACACAGTCGAGTCCGACTATACGCCGCGTTGGCTGATCGACGGACCACCTGCCAGCCCGCCGAGCACACTTCAGACGCTCTACGAAGTGACGGGAGAGAGCCAGCTGCGTCTCGCGGGATTCGCTGATTCATAGCGTCGATGAAGTGGCGCTGGCGTCGTCGCCCTTGGGGAGCAACGACCCGGAGCTCCTCGACCGCCTCGAGAAGGTTTGCTCGACAGCACCTGGCCGCAAGTCATGCAGCTCGTCAAGGCAGGCGCTTGCCGCGGGGATGCAGTTGCAGTCCATAGATCTTCGCCTTCGAGGCGCTCTGTCAGCACTTTGGCGTGGGAGCTCGACAACGGCGCCGTCTCACTCCATCCGCTTGCTTTACCAGATCCAGACGCCGACCAGGCGCTACTCGCCCCACCCTGTGCGCTCGCTGGACCAGCTGGTGTACGCGCCATCGGAGTCTTCCCGTTCACCCCGGCCAGCGACTTTCCGCAACGGGGCACTGGTCGGCGGACCGCGTGGAGAACCGTCGCGCTCATCGCCAAAGAGAACCAGCCACCTGACACGATGCGGACCTGGTTCCATCCTGCTCAGCGTCTCCGATTGGATCACCATCGCGCACGCCCGCAACAACGCGCTCTTCGGCTTCATCTACTAACCCTCCGCTCCGATGCGCCGGTTTTGCTGAACGCCCGGCGCCGGAGGGTGCGGCTGGGCGGACGCGCAGGATTTTCCAAGACGTCGCGTCCTAGCTCTTTGAAACTCGAACTGCTTCCCCGGCACTAGCGGCCGGGGGGAGGCAACCCTGCCTCTCGGAACCGCGGGAGGGTACAACCTGCTAGGGTTCAATGGGGCGCCGACGCTGGTCAGTGACCCGCTGGGCTGAAGGCGGAGGGACACCACGCGGATAGTGGCAATCCGAGTGTCGAGAGCCCGGGGACGCGAAGAGCAGGCCCTGAAGTTGACGGACAAAAGACCTTCTACGACGCCAACGGCAAGCTTCAGTACGAGCCGGGCGGAACGAAGAAGGGCTTCGCGCCAGACCCGAACGCTCCGGACAAGCCGACCCGTCGCGCCACCAAGGGGGAGGAAAAGGCACCCAAGGGCCTAGCGCTCGACCCGAGCGACCCCAAGGTCGCCGCCGAACAGAAGAAGGTCGCTGCGGCGACAGCCGAGGCGAATCGGCAAAAGGCTGCTGGCGACAAGAAGGGAGCGGACAAGACGCTGGCCAAGCGCAACCGCGCGAAAGCGGAACTCGGTGAACAGGCCAGCGACAACTACATGAAGGAGCGCTCCAAGCTACCTCCTGAGGAAGGCGGCGGCGACTGGCAACGAATTCATCCGCCCCACGATGCTCCGGCAGACCCAAGCAAGGATCCTGGCTCTGGAACCCTGGATAGAGTCTACAAGCGCGAGAAGCCACCGCCCACGACCTATGTGGTCAACGAGTGCAAGGGCGGCGATGCGACCAATAGCGGGGGGCGCAACGACCCGAACAAGAAGGGAGAGCGCTATCAGCAAGGGACCCCCGAGTACCTCCAGCTACAAGCCGACAATATGGCGAAGAACGGAAAGACGCAAGCCGAACGCGATGCCGGGGAAGAGCTAAAACGCGCAATCGAAAACGGAAATGTTGAGTACAACGAAGTAAAGCAACCGGTCGACCATAGCGGTAACTTGGGAGACACGAGTGTCCGAGAGTATGGAGACTGTCCCGGGAGTTTAGAATGAAATACATCGCATCACACAAAGTCACGCCAAACATCACACTCTCAGAACTTGAGACCTCGATCGACAAGTTCGGCCGAAAAGACCTGGACCAATTGCTTGTTCCGGTTCCGAGCGTGTTGTGGAGTAGAGCCCTTCATGCACTCTCAATTGGCGAAGTCGAACTAGCCTATCGCTTTCTGCAGATTTGGCCGCTAACGAAGGCCACGAAGTTCGCCCGGCTCGGCCGTACAGAACCCTTCGACTTGATATCGCGGGGAGTAGCTCCCAGTCCAACCCAACCCCACATGGCGACTCGCTGAGGGAGCCCACGACTGGATTCACGGGTTCTCACTGCAGTCGCCGGGTATGAGACCAAACCGCGATCGACATGCTACTCGCTCACGACCGTTCGAAGCTCGAGCGCGTCAACTTCGAGCAAGAAGCCTGCAACCTATCCCTCGCGGAAACGTTCCGCTACTTCTACTTGAAGGACGACCGATGGCAAGCCGAACTGGCTGACTTCCTACGCCTGAGCGAGGCCAAAGAGTTGAAGATCGCAAGTCCGCGCGACATGGTGCCGACTCGCGCACTGGCGCCAATCTTCGAGAGCATCGCCGCTCAAGATCAAGAAGGCTTCACAGCGACGTTGGTCGCGCACCTGGAAGCCTTCAAAGCCTACTGGAGCCGCACGCCAACGCTCGACTCACAGCTCAGTGTCCCCGCCATTGGACTATGCGCCATGGCGGTGCAGCGAGGGCTCGAACTCCAGGTCGAGTCGGGCTACATCCCGGATTGGCTCGTGCATGGAGTCTCTCCAGGATGAGTCGATTGATCATGCCGTACACCTTCGACCTCGCGAAGGTCACCGAAGCGCTCGGTTCGGGCTCGCCGGAACTCCACCAGCGCCTCAACACCAAGTCGGGAGAGCCCCAGGCGCGCGCCGCACGTGCCCTGATCGACGGCAAGTCGACGCGAAGGGAGTCCGCGGCGGATACGATCCACGCGTTCGAGGCGATCTGCCTGGCACTCGGTCGAATGCTGCCAAACGCCGGTCTCTACGAAAGTGACGCACTCGAGCAGGCCTCGGAACAACTCGAGGTCCTAGGTTTGGACGACGTCAGCCCAATCACCATCATCTCCAATGGCTCGCCGATTCCGCTCCCGAGCGTCGAAGATTACCCGATGGTCGGAAACGCAACCCACGAGGCGTGTCTGAAGGCGTGGGACTTGATCAAGGACAACCCTCCGCAGTCCAGCGACTCTGCGGTCGACCAGATCTTCATCACCGTCTACGACTACCTCGAACTCGCCGTCGCCTGGGAGAGTGGACTGATCGGCTTCTGCTACTAACCCCCTCCGCCCGCGCGCGCGAGCGCAGCGAGACGCGGCCGGCGCCGGGAGGGGGCGGACGCGCAAGATTTCGGGACGTCGAAGCCGCGGCAACGCGCAGATCCCAGGGTGCCTGCGCCCATCGCCATCACCGGAGGATCTGGACGGCTTCCGACATGACGTGCTTGGTCTGGAGGACATCCCCGAGGAAATTGGACTGTGGTTCGCCCCCGAACCCGCCCTCTCAGCACTGGTCATCGTCCCCCAATCGCGCTAGGAGCCTCCGGTGCTTCGTTGCTATTTTCTCGGTGTGTGCAGCGGCTCGTCCCTCGACCAGGGAACGAACAACGTGTCGCTGTTCAACTTGATCGAGCAGCTGAATCTTCCACCGTCCACGGGGCCCGGCGCCATCAAGCCCCCGCCCAACGGGCTCATCCCCGTGGAACTCCACGCCTACTGGGTTCTCGAGCCGGACGCGATCGGGCTCAGCTTTCAGACCCGCTTCGTGCTGCAGTCCCTGGATAGCGGACTGGAAATCCCCACGGATATCACTCAGCACGTCTCACAGACGCCGCGCTTCCGCACGCGAGCTCTGGGGTTGCCCCATCCGCCGGTGGTCGGCAACTACGCGCTCCGCGTGGAGTGGCGTAGCGACGAGACCGACGGATTCTTGCGCGACACGATGACCTGGCCCCTGACCGTCGTGGAGATCCAGCCGCGCCCCGCCGTGACGATGCACTGAGGCCCGCCCGAGGCTCGGCAAGCCAGATCGCAGGCTCCACGCCTCAGAGCTTGGTGAACGCAGCCGAACAGCGGGGGGCGGAGGCGAGAGCCTGCTGAGCGTCGAAGCCAGCGGCCTCGCACAATTGGATCCACGAGGAAATAGTCGGAGCTCCGATCTGCAGGGAGCCACCGAAAGCGATGTAGTCCACGCTGTCTTGCTGGACGAACAGCACCTGTCCCTGAGGGATGGACAACGTCGAACCCGCTGGCTGCGGCGCGTCCTGGAGGCCCGCAACGTCGACGCCCACGGTCTCGCTCACCCCCAGGTCCAGGGGCAACCCGCGCTCGACCGCGAACGACGAATGCCGGGTCTCTGCAGGCGGATCCAGCGCGAGGGAGACCCCCCAAAGGGTCGCCTCGTCTCCGCCACTCAGGGCGCTCGCCACGGGCATCGCGTAGCTGTCGAGCTCACCCTCGAAGGCGGGGAACACCAGCACCTGATGGTTCACCGTCAGCCCCGGCACGCCGACCGGCTCCGAACTCACGCTGCCGGTCCCGACGCCCGGCTTCACGGCGACCTGGCCGAGTTGATCCGCAGGGATCATCTGCAGCTGCTGTCCGCTGAGCAGGTCGTCGCCCGCGTCGAAGGTCACCAAGCCGAACCCCGTCCCCGTCAAGGTGTCGTCGGAGAGGTCTTCGGGAGTACCCGCGTCATCCCCCTCGACGATCACCGCGAAGACGCTGGTCACGTCGGAGTGGACGTTGAGCTCGAAGGCGCACGCCGTGGGCGTGTTTCGCGCCACGCAGTTGGCGTCGCTGATCCCCTGGACTACCCGCCTATGTATCCGTGCGGCATCATTCAACTCGGCACCTCGGATCTTCGCCATCCGATAGTGCCCCGCCTCGAGCGCGGGCAGCGCATCCCAGCCCACGATGCTGCCGCGCACCGTGCGTTGCCGTGCCTTGCTCGGCGTCAGCGGCAGAACCAGCGCGTCGCTGCCGCCCCCGCTGACCTCCAGCGGCAGATACCCGGCGTGGCTGATACTCAGCTCACTGGCCTTCGACACGCTCGCGACACCTTCGGCGTCGGTGGTCGCAGCCCCATCACCGGTGGTCACCTCGGCTCCTGCGACTGGGCGCCCAGTCTCTCGATCCAGCACCGTCACCTGGGTTTGGGGGAGAGGCGCGTCGTCATCGCCCCCGCAACCAGCCGCAAGGCAGGCGAAAAGCACGGGAAACATCAGCGAGAGCCGGAAGGGCGCGCGCAGACTCGAGCGCTCGCAGGCGCGCACAAACCATGGCTCGGGGAGTTGGCAGTCGTCGATCATTGGGCCCTCGGAGGATACAGTCTCCCGCGTCGATGGTCGCCGCGGATTCGGATCTGCCCCCAGAGAGCCAGCTGCCACTGGATGGCTCGAGCTTCGTGGGGCGAAGTGCGGAGCTCGCGGAGCTCGCGCGATGCTTTGGCGCCGGACAGCGCTTGCTGACTCTGGTGGGTGCGCCAGGCATCGGCAAGACGCGACTTGCGCTGCGCTACGCCGAGCAGCTCCCGCAGGCCCTGTTCGTCGATCTCTCGAGCGCCGACACGCTGGCCGACGCTTGTGGCACGCTCGGTTCGCGCCTCGGAGTGCTGTTCAGCGACGACACCGACCTGGTCGATCACCTTGGGCGCGCGTTCGCGGCGCGGGGACCGAGCCTGTGCGTGCTCGACAACTTCGAGCAGCTGCTGAACCAGGCGGGAGACGCGCTGCAACGCTGGCTGGCCGCTGCGCCCGCTCTCCAGCTCCTCGTTACCTCGCGGGAACGACTGAGGCTCGAGGGCGAGAGCGTGCTGGAGCTCGCTCCCCTGCCCCTGCCAGAAGAGGACGTCGACGTCGAATCCGCAGCCGACGCCGAGGCGGTACAGCTCTTGCTCGATCGCGCTCCGCGCTTGCGGCTCACCAGCGGGAACGCAAGCACCCTCGCCCGGCTCGTGCGCGAGCTCGATGGTCTCCCGCTCGCGATCGAGCTCGCGGCGGCTCGCCTCGGTGTGATGGACCCTGCGCAGCTGCTCTCCCGCCTCGGGCAGCGACTCGACCTCCTGAGTCGCAGCGGTCCAGCGAGCGATTCCACGCGAAGACGCGCGACGCTGCGCGCGGCGCTGGACTGGTCCTGGGAGGCGCTGAAGGAGGAGGAGCAAGCGGCCCTGAGCGCGGCCTCGGTGTTTCGGGGCGGGTTCAGCTTGGAGGCCTTCGAGGGTGTTGCTGGGGCGGACCTCGGCACCTCGACGCACGCCCTGGACGTCCTGCAGAGCCTGTGTGAGAAGTCGCTGATCCGCACCACCACGCGCAGCGATCGCCAGCTCTCGACGCGCTTCGTGCTCTTCGAGAGCGTCCGCGCCTACGCCGCCGAGAAGCTGAAAGACGGCGGCGCCACGACGCGCCGCCACGCTCAGTTCTTCACCACCGCCTGCGGCGAGCGTCTGCGAGAGCTCGAGGGCAACAGCGAACGGCTGGGCGCCAAGGCCGAGGACTTCGTGGCGCTGGAGTGGCTCGCGTCGGAGCTGGACAACATCTTGCTGGCTGGCGAGACGCTGATCACGAGCACCTCCAGCGCGGACATCCAGCAGCGGCTGTACTTGGCGCTCGGCGCCGGCGCGGTGCTCTCCCGGCGCGGGCCGCCAGCGCGCTACCTCGCGTTGATCGAGGCGGCCATCCATCACGCTTCGTATACGTCGGCACCGCCTGCGCTCGTCGCTCGCGCGGAGCTGGAGCGCGCTCGCATGCTGCAGCGGCTGGGCCGCATGGCAGAGGCGCGAGAGGGACTCCAGAGCGCCATCGCTCGCCTTGCGGAAACGCAGGATCCACAGCTCTTGGCCGATCTGAAGACGGAGCTCGGCGTGCTGGAGCAAGCCTCGGGTAACCTCGAGGCTGCGGAGCTGGCGTTCAACAGCGCCCTCGCGCTGTTGTCGCCGACCCACCGCGGCGCCCAGTCGCGAGCCCTGGCTGGTCTTGGCCTGTTGCGACATAGCCAGGGGCGACTCGACGAGGCCTTCGCCGGCTACGACGCCGCGCTGGTGCTCGCCAAGGGCGCCGGAGCGCACGCCCTGGAGGCCAGCTTGTGCCGCGATCTGGGCACGCTGCGTCTCCAGCAGCGCCGCTTCGACGAGGCGCGGGAGTACTTTCAGCGCGCTCTGGACCTGCATCGCACCCACGACGCCGAGAGCCTCAGCGACGGCACGCTGGTCGGCATCATCGAGGGCAATCTCGGGATCCTGGAGCAGGAGCTCGGTCACTTCGAGTCCGCGGCCAAGCACTTCAGGCGGGCGCTGCGGGCCGTCAGGCGCGCCGGCTCCCTGCTCCTGGAGGGGCACCTGCTCGGCTATTTCGGCGCGTTGCTCCATGAGCGCGCGCGCCAGCTCGGCGACGCCGAGGCGGTCGACCAGGCGCGCGAGCACTACAAGAGCAGCCTGCTGATTCTGCGCGGAATCGGCGATCGGCGCCAGGAAGGCGTGTTCAGCGCTGCGCTCGGCGCCCTGGAGGCAGAGCAAGGCCGCCTCGAGGCAGCGCGAGAGGCGCTCGAAGGCGCCTCCGAGGTGCTCCTGCCCCTGGGCGACGCCGGGCTCTTGCTCGCCCTGGAGCTGCATCGCGCTCACCTCGACCTCGCGCTGGCACAGGGAGCGTCGCCCAAGGAGCAGGTCGCGCTGCGCGAGTCCGCGGACGCGCGCCTGGCAAGCGCTCTCGCCCCAGCGCGGGAAGCCGTCCTGAGCCAGTCCGACGACGCGCGTTTTGCCCTGCGGTTGCAGCTGAGCTTGAGCCATGACGCGGTGATCTTTCGGGGGGCGAGTGGACTCCTGGATCTACCCGGCGACCAGCAGGTGGACCTCTCGGCGCGCCAACCTCTGCGGCGCATCGTGCTCGCGCTGATCGAAGCACGGCTCACGCAGCCTGGCGTTTCGCTGACTCAGGACCAGCTGATCGAGGCGGGCTGGCCCGGTGAACGGATGACGCCGTTTGCCGCACAGAACCGCCTGAAGGTTGCGCTCTCGACGCTGCGCAAGCTGGGGCTGCGTGAGCTCCTGTTGCGAGACGAGCAAGGCTACCATCTCGACCCGGGCGTTCCCGCGCGGATCGAGATGAGGTTCACAGGTGACGCTGACGCTGTGATTGTGCGCGGCACCATCGCTGGAGGTGATGGTCACGCTGCCTCCCCCGGCGAGTGTCGCGAAATCTGCGGCGGTCACCGTCACGCTGTGGCTGTGGAGCGCCACGCCGGTGATGTCGTAGGTCTTGTCCACGCCAGCTTCGACGTCCGCCGCCGTCACCACCAGTTCGTGTCCATGATTGCCGACGATGCTCGCTTCACAGCTGGCCCCACCGCCTCCGCCGGTGCCCGCCGTATTATTCCCTGCGGAACCTCCGGTTGCGTTCCCTGCGGCGCCGCCGTTACCCGAGCCGCCGCTGCCGCCGTTTCCTGCGCCACCAGCGCCATCATCGGAGCCGTCGTCGCCGCACCCCGCGAGGCCGGTGCCCAACGCCATCGAGCCTGCCGCCAGCGCGCCAGCTTCCAAGATCCTCAAGAACTGTCCACGGGTCATCTTCATCAGAGCCTCCAAGCCGTCGGTGTTCCCGACCAAGTGCAAGTGCAGCTTGGGTCTCCGCCGAACGCACCGCGAGTTAAGGCGAGTTAATCGTCCCTCGGCAGCTCGGGGTCGTCCCCTCGAGGATTAACCCGGGTTAACTCGCCCTCCAGCGCCCTGGGTTGCACTTGTAGAGCGGGTGCGAGGCCTGCGCTGCGCGTGCAGCCCGGCTTCGTCGGCCCCTTTGACCTGGAGGAATCATGAACGTTTGGCTTCGACGACCCTGATAGGCGCCTGCGCGGTGGGTCTGCTGCTCGCTGCGTGCGGTAGCGACGACGGAGGTGGTGGCAATGGGGGCAACGGTGCCGCTGGCGGCGCCGCTGGCAGCGCCGGTGATGGCGGCAGCGCTGGGAACGCGGCGGGCAACGGCGGCGACGCTGGAACCGGCGCGGTGGGTGGCGCAGCGGGCAACGGCGGCGCGGCGGGCAACGCCGGCGCAGGGGGGACTGGCGGAGGCTCCGGTGTCGAGCTGCCTCGCGCATCGCGCTCCAGCACGGTGGCGCTGACGAGCGACGACGCGACGGTGGTGATGGCCAACCAGGACTGTGGCGGAATCAGCATCTTCGATACCGCCAGCAACACGCTGCGCGCCAGCGTCCCGACCGGGGCCGAACCCTCGAGTGTCGTGATTCATCCCAACGACACCAGCGTCTTCGTCGCCAATCGGGCGGACGCTACGGTGGTGCGCGTGGACGGCATCGACGGCTCGAGTCCCACGGCTGCGACGCCGGTCGACGTCGGCTCGGAGCCCACCGGCCTCGCGCTGTCACCCTCGGGCAAGCTGTTGTTCGTGGCTGAGCACGCCGAAGGCAGCGTGGCCGTGATCGACACCACGACGATGACCGTGGTCGACCGCATCACCGACGTGGACACGCCCTTCGCGCTCGCGGTGACCAACGACCTCGACGGCGACGACGACGACGAGCTGCTCGTGGTACCCGAGTTCTTCGGTGAGTCGATTGGTGTCGAAGGGACCGACGCGAGCCGTCAGGGTCGCGTGCGCTTCTTCAACGTGAGCGACCGTGCTGCCTCGGGGCAAGACGTGGTGTTTCAACCGGTGGACTCTGGCTTCGAGCCCAAGAGCACTCCCGGCGCCGGCACCGCGATGACCTCCCCCAACCAGCTCTCGTCCGTGAACGTTCAGGGCGACAAGCCGCACATCACCAGCACCTCCGTCTCCCCGGCGGGACCACCGACCTCCAACGGCAACGTGCAGCCGGTGATCTACGCGGCGAACATCAGCGACCGCACCGTCGACACGAATCACACCGTCAACCTCGCTCGCGCGGTGAAGACCGACGCAGGAAGGTCTCGTCTGTTCCTTGGTGGATATCGTTGACGTTGACTTCATCGCGCCCGACGTCGCCTACGTGGCCTCACGTGGCGCCGACGTCATCCAGCGCGTGGGCTTCGGTCCAGCGGTCACCGTTGGACACCCGAACGGCGTGCGCCAGATGGACGTCCTCCCAGCGCCCGCGACGGGCCCGGGCGGCTGCAAGAACCCGACGGGCATCGTGGCCGGCCACGCCAGCCCCAAGGCGTGGGTGAACTGCTGGGTGAGCCGCTCGCTCGGCGTGATGGACTTCACGACCCAGACCCTCGCAGCGACGGTCAAATCCTGCGACCTGCCGACCAACCCCAACGAGCAGCAGGTGGAAGCCGGCAAGCGCTTCTTCTTCACCGGGCGCGCGCGCTGGTCCGACAACGCCTGGTCGAGCTGCGCGTCGTGTCACCCTGGAGGACTCAGCGACAACGTCGTGTGGCGCTTCGCGGCGGGCCCACGCAAGTCGATCTCGCTGGCAGGCTCCTACTCCCACAGCCCCGGGGGCGTGCAGAAGCAACGCATCTTCAACCACACCGCGGTGTTCGACGAGATGCACGACTTCAACCGCAACACGGTCGGCATTCAGGGTGGCGCTGGTGCCATTCAGGAGCCGGACACCGGAGCAGGGGCGACCGACTGCACCGGCGCGCTCAAGCCAGTCGACCTGGGTGACGGCGTGAAGGGCGTGAACGGCAAGCCCGCCAAGGAGTTCCAGGACGCGCCCGAGAACTGCGGCACCGACGACTTCGACGCCATCGAAGCCTGGGCTCAGCAGCTCCGTCCGCCCGCGGGACGCAAGCTGCTGGATGCGCAAGCGGTCGCGCGAGGCGCGACGCTCTTCGGTGAGTTCATCGAGGGCACCAACAGCAACGGCGGCTGTGTGAGCTGTCACGGCGGAAAGGGCTGGACCGTTTCCCGACGGTTCTACACTCCATCCACGGCGACCAACACGGCCCTCGGCACCTCGATCTTCACCGCGCCGCCAGCCTGGCCATCCACCTGGACGGATCACAGCGGCGACGCGCAGCTGAGCGTGCAGAACGCCAGCTCAGACCTGGTCGCGGACGCCCAGGCTCCAAACCAAGTCGCCTGCGTCATCCGCAAGGTCGGCACGTTTGGCGTCCCTGGTGATGCGAATGCCACGGCCGAGCTCGAGGTGCGCGCCAACGGCACGACGCGAGCGCAGGGCGCTGGAGGGTACAACATCCCGGCGCTCTACGGCTTGAGCCTGGGCGCTCCGTTCCTCCATCATGGCGGCGCGAAGAACCTGGAAGAGCTGTTCACCGGCACGACCTGGGAGGCGCACTACCGTGCTGTCAACGCGGCGTTCCTCACGGGCAGCAACGCCGCTCAGGACCGAGAAGACCTGATCCAGTTCCTGCTGAGCATCGACGCCAGCACGGCGGAGCAGCCGATCCCGTTCGGCTTCGAAGGCTGCCCGACGGCATTCCAGTAGCGAGAACGCCAGGTCCAATGCAGTCAGAGAGCCTGAATCCGATTCCTCCCGGATTCAGGCTCTCGCCTTTTCGTACGTGCGAGACGGCTCAGTTACACGGACAGCCGCTCTGATTCAAGCAGTTGGTCAGCTGGACCACGCGGTTCAGCGAGGACCCGAAGAGCCCGCCGTTGGCGTCGATCACCGCGCGACACGCGCCCGGCTGGTAGCACTGGAACCCGGAGCACCCCGTGGTCTGCACGCAGTCGATGATGTCGGTACATCCGGTGTCCTGGATACACGTATCGAGCTGGTCGTAGCAGGAGACGCAGCTGCACACCCCACACTCGTCGGTCGCGAGATCGATGCACGCCTCCACCCCACCGCTGCCGCCGCTGCCGCCCACGGCGCCAGCTCCCGCCGCACCGCCGAAGCCGCCCGCACCGCCGAAGCCGCCCTGACCGCCGAAGCCGCCGGTCGTGCCGCCGGTGCCTGCACCGCCAACACCTCCGTTGCAGGTTCCACAGCCAAGGCTGTCCACCTCGTTCACGCAGATCGAGTCCCAGCGCTGATTGCAGCAGAAGGCATCCTGAGCACACACGCACTGGGCGACGCCCGGGTCGTCGCAGAACGGCGTCGTGTTGTTGGTGCAACAACTCCCCACGGAACCACCTGTTCCACCTGAACCTGTTCGCCCCGGCGACGCTGCCGCCGAAGCCGCCCTGGCCACCGAAGCCGCCCTGGCCGCCAAAACCACCAGCGCCACCGACGTTGCCACCACAGGCCTGGGGCGCCGGTCCACCCCAGCTCGAGGTCTCGACGCAGCCGAGCTCGGCGACGCTCAGATCGTTTCCGCACATTCCGTTCGGACGACAGCAGCCCGGCGCGGCGCCAGCCGGCGTGTCGAGCGGAGGACACGTCGAGTCGAAGACGCCGGGCTGGTTCTTGGCGATGCAGCCCACGGGGATCCCGCTGATGCTGGGAAGCACCGAGGTGTCGACGCCGCACGCAGCCCCGGTCGAGCCCGCGCAGCAAGCAGGCAGCGTGATCGCACCGAGCACGCTGACCGGCGAACAGGCCTGACCACCGCAGACGACGGTGCTACCGCCCGAACCACCGACGCTTCCGCCGAAGCCGCCTTGACCGCCGAAGCCGCCTTGACCGCCGAAGCCGCCCTGACCGCCGAAGCCGCCCTGACCGCCGCTGCCGTCACACACCTTCGCGCAGAAGTCCGGCTCGGAACCGCTGCAGAGACACAGCGACCAGCAGTCGGGGCAAGTGCCGCAGTCGGGAGGCGCACAGCTCGCACCGCCGAAGCCACCCTGGCCCGCAGCTCCGTTGCCCCCAAACCCGCCCTGCGCGCCTGCACCAGCCGCGCCGTTGCCACCGAAGCCGCCCTCGGCCCCCGCGCCCGCGGCGCCGTTCCCCCCAAACCCGCCCTCGGCGCCTGCGCCGGCTGCACCATTGCCGCCGAACCCGCCCTCGGCCCCCGCGCCCGCGTCGCCTCCAAACGCTCCAGCGCTCCCCGCGGCACCAGACGTGCCGTCGTCGTCGAAGCCGAGCGGCGTGCGCGACCCGCATCCGTTGATCCAGAACACGGTGAGCAGCCCGAACAGGGCAGAGCAAGGACTACGCAAGGGGAGGCTGAGGCGGGCCATGGCGCCAAGATACCAGCCACGCTACGTTTGGCCGCTTTTCCTACCTGATCCGGTGACTCGCGTTCCGGATGGCCAGCTTCGCCGCTCCGCGAACACTGAACGCTTGTTGCAGCTCCGGCACTTCAACGCTCCTCCGCGCGCAGTCGTGCGTGATAGAAGGCGCCATGCAGAACCCGAGTCCAGGTTCCGTTTGCCCCGCGGATGGCCGTGAGCTGCCCTTGGTCGAGGCCTCGAGCCGCGACGACGTGCGCCAAGCCATCATTTCCGCCCGTAAAGCTCAGGTGGAGTGGAGCCAGCTCGGTCTGGCGACGCGCGCCGAGCTGCTGAAGCAGGTTGGCAGGCGCATCCTGGAGCACCAGGAAGCCGGCTGTCAGGTGCTGAGCGACGAGACCGGACGAGGCAAGACCGAGTGCCGGATGACGGAGATCGCCAGCACGGGTGACTACATCAAGGGCGCGATCCGGGCCGCGAAGGTGGCGCTCGCCCCGGAGCGCATCAAGCTTTCTTCGCTGGATTTCCCGGGGAAGCGCGTGGTGGTCGAGTCGGTTCCGCGCGGCGTCATTGGGATCATCGCACCCTGGAACTACCCCGTCTCGAACTTCTACAAGTCGCTCTGGCCCGCGCTGCTCGCTGGCAACGGCGTGGTGATGAAGCCGTCGGAGCACACACCGCGCTCGGGAGCCTGGCTACAGGAGCAGTGCGCCGCCGTCTTGCCCGAGGGCCTGGTCGGCCTGGTGCAGGGTCGCGGCGACGTTGGGCAGGGCCTGATCGACGAAGGCGTGGACAGCATCGTCTTCACCGGCTCGGTGCCAACTGGGCGAAAGGTCGCGCTCGCAGCAGCCGAGCGGCTGATCCCCGCGAGCCTCGAGCTCGGTGGCAAGGACGCCGCCATCGTGCTCGCCGACTGTGACCTCGAGCGTACTTCCGTGGGGATTGCTCAGTGGTCGATGCACAACGCCGGGCAGAACTGCGCTGGCATCGAGCGGGTGTACGTGGAGGAAGCCGTGGCGGACGAGTTCGTGAGGCGCCTCGGCGCCATCGCGGACAAGCTGCGCGTCGCGCCGGGAGAAGGCCCCACGGATCTCGGACCACTGCAGAACGCAGGTCAGCTCGCGATCGTCGAGCGCCACGTCGCCGACGCCAGAGCCAAGGGCGCCACGGTCGTCGCAGGGGGCGAAGCGACTGGCCAGGGTTACGGCTATCGTCCGACGGTCCTCGACCATTGCAGCGCCGACATGCTGGTGGTGAGCGAAGAGACGTTCGGCCCCGTGGTGGCGGTGATCCGCGTCAAGGACGCCGCGGAGGCGGTGCAGCAAGCCAACGACAGCAAGTACGGGCTCAACGGCTCGATCTGGACTCGAGACATCGCTCGGGGCGAGGCCCTGGCCCGGCGCCTGGAAGTCGGGGTGGCGTTGGTCAACAATCACTCGTTCACGGGGATCCTCCCGGAAACTCCTTGGACCGGCGTGAAGGAGACAGGCACGGGCATCGCCGCCAGCCGCCACGCTTACCACTCCTTCGTGCGCCCGCGCACGGTACTGATCGATAGCTCCAGCAAGCCTGACCCATTCTGGTTCCCGGCGAACGAGGACCTCGAGGCGATGAGTCAGGCGCTCGTCCTGCGAAACCAGGGCAGCTTCGGCGCGCTGTTCAAGCTCGCGGGGCTGCTAGGCAAGCGCATCAAGGCGATCCGCGGACTCGCCCAGGGCTGAGCCTTCGTTGGCGCGACCCCGAGGTCGCATGCGTCCGGGTTTGCACCTCGCGCGAAGTCGGTGATACTCGGACCAGCGTGAAGCCCCTTTCCCACCGTCTCCGTCAGACGTCGAGTCTTCTGGCAGCCGTCTGCTTCCTCACGGCGACGCCGTCATCCGCCCAGAGCGCGAGCGAGGTCGCGATGGCTCGCAAGCACTTCAAGGCGGCCCGACAGCTCGAGGACGCAAAGAACTGGGAGGGCGCCTCCGCGGAGCTACGCGCCGCCCTCGCGATCAAGGAGACGCCCGGCCTCCGCTATCACCTGGCCTACTCCCAGGAACAGCTCGGGCACTATGCCGCAGCCCTCAGGAACTACCAGCGCGCCAAGCAGCTCCTCGACGAGGGTCAGCAGGCCGCCGACGTCTCGCAGTTCCTGGGCCCCGCCATCGAGCGCGTACAGGCCCTGGTCGGCGAGCTGGTGATCGTCGTCCCCGACTCGGCGAGCTACCAGGTGTTTCTGGACGGCAATGAGGTAGAGCCAGGTCGAGGGATCGTCGTCGACCCTGGTCTGCACAAGGTGAGGGCGGTTCGTGACGGGCGAGAGCAACGCCACGAAGTCGTGGTCAAGGCCCAGGCAACGCAGCGCCTGGAGCTCGAAGCGCAGCCGGAAGAGAAGCCAGAGATCGCGCCCAGCGCGCAGGCTCCGAGCGCGCCCCCCGCGGAGGCGGCGCCGGCCTCTGCGGAGGCGGGCTCGCTGAAGCTGCCCGTGCTGCTCGGTGAAGGAGTGATCACGCTGGCCGGCCTCGGCCTCGGCATTGGCTTCACCCTGCAGGCGAACAAGGCCGGGGACGAGGCCGACGAGGCCCTGGCCGACATCAACACCAAGGACCCCGAGCGTCAGTGCAGCAGCACACAGGCCAGCGTGCAGTCGTCCTGCGCACAGCTCGCCGACTTCAAGAACCAGGAGTTCGACGCCCGTGATATCGCCACCGTCGGCTTCGTCACCGCTGGCGTCGGTACCGTCGCATTGATTGCCACATGGCTATTATGGCCCGAGCAGCATGACACGGCGAGAGCTCGCCCGCTGGGCTTCTGGGCGCACAGCGACGGCCAGAGCGGCGCCATCGGCGTCAGCGGCCTGTTCTAGCGCATCACGGCTCAGCGTGCTCCGTCAGCTCAGCTGACGTATTTCTCGGGGGTGAGGCGCGACCGGGTCGTTGTCCGGATCCACACGGCAGCATTTCTGCTTGCGCGCGGTGAGATCCGATCGTAGGCGGCGCCGCGCGTGGGCTCCGGGAGGTCTCTCACCCCCTCGAACCAGCCTCGCAAGAACCGACCCACCGACCGACCGTCGGGGAGCGGCGCCGAGCGCGGACACAAACTTTCCGCGCAACTCGGTGCGCTTGCCACCGACATCCCCGCCAACGCGGCAACGCGAAGGCTCTGGGAAGCCTCGGTGGCCCGCAGGACTCAACCAATCCGAGGAAGACGATCATGACCCGTAAGACTCTATGTTCTCTGGCAGCGCTGCTTTTCCTGGTTCCCACCGCATGTGGTGGTGACAAATTCGAGGCCCCGACCGGAGACGGCTCCGGCGGAACGGCCGGCACGAGCGGAGGAACGGCCGGTCAAGGCAACGGCGGAAACGGCGGAAACGCGAGCGGTGGCAGCGCGAGCGGTGGTGCCGCGGGCGTGCTGAGCGGCGGCAGCGGCGGCATGACCAGCGGCGGAGCCGGCGGCACGACCAGTGGCGGAGCCGGGGGGAGCGCTGGCGCACCGATCGTCGACTGCAGCGGGCTCGAGGATGGCACGCCCTGTGAGGGCGAGGGCGACGACACCCTCTGCGTGGGCCAGCTCTGCGTGCAGAGCGAGTGCGGGGACGGCTACACGGACGAGGCCAACGACGAGACATGCGACGACGGCAAGAACGGCGACGACGCCGACGGCTGCACCGACGAGTGCAAGTCGACCTGCGACGTGGACGCTGACTGCGATGACGGCAACGCCTGCAACGGCAAGGAGACTTGCAGCGAGAAGCACACCTGCGAGCTAGGCAACGTCGTCAACTGCGACGACGGCAACCCCTGCACCACGGACAGCTGCGTCATGGGCAACGGCAGCTGCGCGCATCAGTCCCTCGACGACGGGGCGAGCTGCGGCAGCGGCAAGCTGTGCCTGAGTACCTCTTGCCGGACGAGCGTCTGCGGCGACGGCTGGGTCGACAAGGCCAAGGGCGAAGAATGCGACGACGGCAAGGATGGCGACAACGACGATGGCTGCAAGGACGACTGCAAGTTCACCTGCAAGACCGACAGCGACTGCAATGACGGCAACGCGTGCACCAGCGACGTCTGCAACACCTCGACGCACACCTGCAGAAATACCGACATCTCCAGCACCTGCAACGACGGGGATGCTTGCACCGCCGACAGCTGCGCGCCGGCAACGGGCTGCGTCTACAAGTTCATCGACGAAGACGGAGATGGCTACTCACCCAACACCTGCAAGGCGGGTGGCGCGCACGCCAACAAGGGCGGCGACTGCGCGGATAGGGGGACGAACGCCGCGGCTGTGCACCCGGGGGTGAAGGACTACTTCTCGATCGACCATGGAATTCCGGGTGTGCTGGCGTACGACTACGACTGCAGCGGATCGGCCGAGTCGCGGTACACCCACATCTACCCTGGCAACTGCTCGGTACTAATCAACTCGGGCTGGCTCTCTTTGGCACCGGCCTGCGGGAAGAGCGCCACGTACCACAACTGTTTGACCGGCAACGAAACGCGCACTCAAGAGTGCCACTGAAAGAAACCACGCAACTGGCCCAGCCAGCCGCCGATACCTCCCCAGCTCCGTTCATCACCCTCGGAGCTGGGAGTTGCGACGATGCATCGAGTGCTTGGAATCGGCTTGTTGGCTGGGATGGTCGCGGCGGCGTGTGCCCCCCGGGAGCGTGACGGCGGGGATGCCCAGAACGGCGGCAGCGGCGGCGTTGCGGGGACCTCGACCGCTGGGTCTGGCGGCCGGGGTGGCGCTGCGGACGCTGGAGTCGGCGGAACGAGCGCAGGCAGCTCCGCGATGGGTGGTAGCGGTGGAGCGATGGGCGGAAGCGGCGGAATGGCCGGCGGCGCAGGAGGCGTCGCAGGCTCCGTCGGGGGCGCGGAGACTGGCGGCGCCGGAGGAGAGCAGCCGATCCTCGACTGTACGGGCATCGAAGACGGCACCGAGTGCGAGGCCTTGGGCCTGACCGACACCATCTGCCTCGGCGATCAGTGCGTCGAGAGCACCTGCGGTGACGGCTACACGGATACCGCGCGGAACGAGTTCTGCGACGATGGAAAGAACGGCGACGACACGGATGGCTGCACCGACCAGTGCGAGGCGACCTGCACCAAGGCCGCAGACTGCGACGACGGCAACCTGTGCAATGGCAAGGAGACCTGCAACGCTCAGGGCGTGTGTGAAGCGGGGAGCGTGGTGAGCTGCGACGATGGCAACACCTGCACGACCGACGCCTGCATCCCGAGCAGCGGGCTGTGCAGCCATCAAGGGCTCGACGATGGCGCGAGCTGTGGATCTGGCAAGATCTGCCTCGCCGAATCCTGCAAGACGAGCGCCTGTGGCGACCGCTACGTCGACACGGCCAAGGGCGAGGAGTGCGACGACGGCAAGGACGGAGACAACACCGACGGCTGCACCGACTCATGCAAGTTCACCTGCAAGACGAACGCGGACTGCAACGACGGGAATGCCTGCTCCAGCGACACCTGCAACACCACGACGCACACCTGTAGCCATGCGGATACGACAGCGGCGTGCAACGACGGAGACGCATGCACCGCGGACAGCTGCAATCCGAGCTCTGGCTGCACTCATGCCTTCATCGACAACGACGCCGATGGTTTCTCTCCGAACGTCTGCAAGGCGGGTGGCAGCCACTCCGGCAAGGGAGGCGACTGCAACGATGGTGATCCCAACGCCTATCCAGGCCAGAAGGCCTGGTTCACGACGCCCATGGTGGGCGGCGGCTGGGACTACGACTGTTCACTGACCACGGACATGCGCTACCCCTCCGCGTACTCCAGCTCGACCTGCAACGGCTGGACGTCCGCGGTTCCTGCCTGTGGCCAGACCGGCAGCTACTACAGGGGAGCCAAGCTGATCTCGAGCTGCGCCTGCCAGGCATCCGCCTGTCCAGCCGACCAGACCCAGGCGTGTCACTAGCGACGACCCGAGGCGGAGCGGGTCACTTCATCCAGCACATGCCGGGCGTTGCGGCTACACTGTCGCCCGCCCCAGGCCCCAACCACATCGAAACACCATGTCCCGCCTCATTGCCCGCGCCACGAGCGCTCTCACCGCCCTCGCCCTCTTCACTGCGCAGCTGCCCGCGCTCGCGCAAACGAAGCCCGAGCAGATCGAAAGCGGCCTGAACCCCGAACGCGGCAGCGAGGAGGCCGTCGAGCAGGCGCGCAAGCTCGTCGAGGAGGGCGATGGCCTGATGAAGAAGTCCAGGTTTGCCGACGGCACGGCGAAGTATCGCGCCGCCTGGAGCCTCCACGCGACGTACTTCACCGCGTGCAAGGCGGGTCGGGGCGAGGCACAGCTCGAGCATTACCCCGAGGCAGCAGCCTTCCTGGCCTACTGCCTCAAGCACTTCACCCTCGCCGACGATCCGAAGCAGAAGACAGCCGAGAGGAAGTACCGCGGGCTTCAGGGGGACGTGCTGAAGAAGGTGGGACGCGTGGAGGTGCTCCTCACCCCCAAACATGCGAGCTTGAGCATCGACGGCGACCCCCTCGACGATGAGCTGTTCGAGGGCGAGATCTTCGTCTCTCCCGGCGAACACAAGCTCTCCGCTGCTGCGAGTGGCTTCGTGACCGCCACCCAGAACGTGAGCGTCGAAGCGGGCTCGACCGCAGAAGCCTCGCTGAAGCTCGAGGTCGAAGCGGCGGCCGCGCCACCCGCCGCTGCCCCGGCGAGCGCCGCACCGAGCGCCCCACCTCCCGACTCCGCCCCCCCGGAGACGGCGAGCCCCAAGACCGACTCGATGACCACCCGCAACATCGTCGTGATCGCAGGAGGAGTGCTGGCGCTCGGCTCCCTCGCGGGCAGCTTCGTGTTCCGCGCGAAAGCGACTGACAAGTCAGACGAGCTGTCGGAGCTCCGCATGGGACGCCCGAGCGACGAGTGCTCGGGGATCCAGACCGACTTCTGCAGCCAGCTCGACAGCCTGCAGTCGGATCGCGAGTCGGCCGCCAGCACCAGCAACGTGCTGCTGGGCGTCGGAGTCGGTCTGGCGGTGGCGAGCGTCGCGGCCTTCTTTCTCTGGCCGAAGCCGAAGCAGGAATCGGCTGCTCGGTCGGCGGGGAGCGCCGGCTTGCGAGCCGTCGACCTGTTCGTCGAGCACGACCGAGCTTCCCTCGGATTTCGCGGCGCGTTCTGAGTGGCTGGACCTGGAGGTCCGGCTCGGTATGCTGGCGCCGTGGAGGCGCCCACGACGCTGCGTCCGGGGGACTGGATCGAGGACCGCTATCAGCTGTTGAGGCTGCTCGGCAGCGGCGGCTTTGGGCAGGTGTTCGAGGCGCGTCATCGCTACCTCGCGCGCCCGACGGCGATCAAGGCGATGCACGTGCACCACGTGGGACGCGCGGAGCTTCGCCAGCGCATGCAGGTCGAGGCGCTGGTGCTGAGTCGACTGGATCATCCGAACTTGATCCGCGTCCACGACGCGGGGGTGCTGGAGAACGGCGTCGTCTGGCTGGCGATGGATCTGCTGGAGGGGCAGACGCTGCGTGAGGTGCTCGACGGCGGCGGGCGTCTCGAGCTGCCGACCGCTCTCGACTACGCGATCCAGATCGCCGAGGGCGTCGAGGCCGCCCACCAGCTGAACGTGATCCACAGGGATCTGAAGCCCGAGAACGTCTTCGTCACCAGGAGCGGCGAGCTGAAGGTCCTCGACCTGGGGATGGCAAAGCTCCTCGGCTACAACCTGAAGACCACGGAGGTCCACGAGCTGGCCGGCACGGTGCCGTACATGTCGCCGGAGCACCTCGAGGGGAAGCAGGTCGATCCCCGCTCCGACGTGTACGGTCTCGGCCTGGTGCTCTTCGAATGCGTTTCCGGGAGGCATCCTTTCATCGCCCCTGGAGAGGAACCGAATCACGTCACCATCGGTCACCGCCAGCTGAACTCGCCGCCGCCGTCGCTGCTCGAGCTGGTCCCCGGGCTGCCGGCGTACGTGTGGGACATCGTCGAGAAGGCGCTGGCAAAGTCGCGGCAGAACCGCCAGCAGACCATGCACGAGCTGGGCGAGGAGCTGCGCGTCGCGCGGCAGCGGGTCGGAGGCCTCAACGAGCGCAAGCAGAGCCCCGGTCGCGCTCGCATCAAGATCGAGCTTCCGGACACTGGCCTGGCCCTGAGTGGTGAGCGAGACGACGGGGTGACCGTTCCTCAGAGCGTTGCCCCGTGGCAGAGCGAGCAGGCGACCCCACGACTCAACACCATGGGTGCGCCGACGCCCCTGACCAACGCCCTCGTCGGGCACGCGCCTTCCCTACCTGCGATGCCCGCGGTGGAAGCACCGCCAGCGACCGAGCGAGGGCCGGTCAAGTTCACCCAGCCAATGCTCGAAGCGCCTCCAACGCATCCCCGCGGCAACACGAGCTCCCCGCCTCAGCCGATCGGTCAGACGGTGCCGCTGCTGGATGTGGGTTTGGGGGCGAGACACGAGTCTGTGTCTCCGCAAGGCAACGATGCTACGCGCCGTGACCTACCCAGGCCGCAAGACGCGACCCCCGTCATCCCGCCCCAGGTGCAGGCCGCGCTGGACCGTCAGGCCCGAAGTGAGGTGAAGGTCCACACGCTGGAGGAGAGCCCCGCCCACATCCCCGGAGCCACGCAGCCCACCCTCGAGTCCCCCGCCTACGGAGCTCCGCCTCGAGCGCGCGGGGTCGATGTGGCGATCAGGGAGTTGCCACCGCCGGACTCCCAGCCCGAATCCAGGCGCCCGTTCCGGCTCTCGCCTCTGGTGCTCGGCCTGGTGTTCCTGAGTCTCGCGTGTCTGCTCGTGTTCTTTGGGATGGTGCTCGCTCGCCTCGGGCACTGACCAACCGTGTGGTCGCGGGACTTGCATAAGCGGCCCTGCGTCCGGTCGTGCGAACCGCCCGGAACCAAGCGCCTTTCGCGACGCGCATCGCCATCGTCAAATAGCGCGCAACTCGCGTCCGCTGCGGCCGATGAACTGGGCACCGTGTGCCGCTCCTTCCGCACACGCAGCGCAAACGCGCCCCGGAGCCTGAAGACGGAAACAATGCGAACCACCTTCCAAGTGATTCCTCTGCCGATGCGTGCCAGGGTTGGCGGGCGGCGTCAGAGCCGCTTGGGTTTGGGGGCCCGCGAGACAGCGCGGTGACCCCGATTTAGCAGTCGCTCGCAGTGCGGGCGCAGCCTCGAAAAAGGGAACTTGAGCATGAACTTGAAGCGCGCTTCGTTGGGCTTGGCGGTGTTGATGGCGGGTGCAGGAGTGGGCTCCGGATGCACCGACTCCGGCGGCTCGTGTGAGGACACGCTGAGCTGCGGCAGCGCAGGCTCCGGTGGCACGGCGGGCAGCGGTGGCTCGTCGATAGGTGGCAGCGCCGAGCGCGGGCCTGGGCGGCAGCGCGGGCAGCGGGCAAGCGGGGGTGCGGCGGGTAGCGGCGCCACCGGTGGCAGCGCGGGCACGGCTGGCGCTGGCGGCACCGGGGTGCAGTGTGATGAGACCTCGGCGCCCGGAGACGACGCCTGCGTCATCGACGACCAGTACGCCATCTTCGTCTCCCCGAGCGGCGACGACACCAGCGGCGACGGCAGCATGGCCACCCCCTTCGCCAGCATCGCCAACGGGCATCGCCGAGGCCAAGCTCCGCGGGGAAGCGACTCTACGTCTGCGCCGACGGCGGAAGCTACGACGAGCAGCTCTCCCTCGACGCCAGCAACGCAGGCGTCAGCGCCTGGGGCGCCTTGAAGTGCAGTGACTGGAGCTACGACTCCTCCCTGAAAGCCACCGTCGCACCGAGCACCGAGGGCCGCTGCGCCAGCGCCGACTCCGTCAACGCCACCACCCGCCTCGAGAGCTTCGAGTTCCAGGCCCTCAGCGCCACGGCTGCCGGGGGCAGCTCCATCGCGGCGTTCGTGAAGGACAGCAACGCTCTCACCCTCGTCGACGTGAAGCTCGTCGCTGCGGATGGCATGAAGGGCGCCGATGGGGTGACCCCGAGTAGTACCTTTCCGGCGCTGAGCGAGTTGAAGGGGAACCCTGGAAAGGATGATGGTCAAGGTTTGGGTGGCGGCGAGCGGCTACAGTACACCAAGTGTCCCAACGGCGGCCTGACCGCCGGAGGGAGAGGCGGAGCGGGCGCTGCCCAACCCGGTACCCCCGAAGCAGGCGCTGCAGGAGAACCAGTGTCGCTGGGAGGCGCAGCAGGCAGCGCCACGGGGATTTGCGCGGGACCAGGGACGGGAGGGCAAGGTCAACCTGCCTCGGACGCCTCCCCCGGCAACGGCGCCGCAAGCTTCGGCTCGCTGGTCAGCGACGCCTGGACGCCCACCGACGGTGAAGCCGGCGATCCGGGGCTGCCCGGCGGTGGCGGCGGCGGTGGGCGCGGCGGAACCGCGGGTGGTGGTGGAGGCGGCGGCGCGGGCGGCTGCGGCGGCGCGGGCGGCACCGCGGGCCACGGCGGCGGCGCGAGCATCGCGCTGCTGGCCATCGATGCGCCCATCGCTCTGGTCGACGTCGAGTTCGTGGTCGGTTCCGCGGGGAGTGGCGGAGCCGGGGCCGCGGGGGAGAACGGTATGAGCATCGGTGGTGGTGGTGGCTCCGAGCCCGCCGATGGGTGTCCTGGTGGCGACGGCGGCGCAGGCGGCAAGGGTGGCGCTGGCGGCGGTGGCAGGCGGCATCGCTGTCGGCCTCGTGTTCTCCGGCAACCAGCCGGAGCAGCACGGGCGAGTCCTTCACCGCAGGCACGGCGCGGCCTGCAGGCCCCGAGGCCGGCGCACACGATGGCGTCGCCGGGGTTGCTCAGGACACCTTGACCCTCAACCAAAGCCTCACGACGGACTTCGAGCGGGGGCAGCGCTCCTCACCCCCAAAACCCACTGGAAATCGCGAGGAACTCACCAGAACGCAGACGCGGCGCGCCGACGCCCAGGATGGCGCGCGGCGGGCACACGACCAGCATGCGACGAATTCTGATCCCTTCGATATTTCCTCCTGCTTTCGATCGCTGCCTGCAGCAGGTGACGAAGCGACGTTGCCTCAGGGCAGCGCAGGCTCTGGTGGCACGGCGGGCAGCGGGGCTCGCTGATGGGCAGCGCCGGAAAGCGGCGCGCGGTGGTGCCAGCGGGCAGCGGCGCGGGGTGCGGCGGGCGGGTTGCCACCGGTGCAGCGCGGGCACGGCTGGCGCTGCTGGCGGCACCGGGTGCAGTGTGATGAGACCTCGGCGCCCGGAGACGACGCCTGCGTCATCGACGACCAGTACGCCATCTTCGTCTCCCCGAGCGGCGACGATCACCGGCGGCGATGGCAGCGGCCGTCCCCTTCGTAGCCATGGCATCGCCAGGACGCCGAGGCCAACGGCGGTGGACTACGCCGCGCCGATGGCGGGAGTTGATGGCTGGAGCAGCTTCCCCGCCGACGCCAGCAAACGCAGGCTGGATGCCCAGGCGTACCGTTGCGGCGACACTGGAGCTGGCTCCTCCTGAGCCGTCGTCGCGCCGAGCAGCTCGAGGCTGAAGCCAGCGCTCATGTGCCCGACTCGTCGATCGCACTACCCGCCCGAGAGCTTCGGAGTTCGCCTTCGGTGCCGGCCGCCGGGGCAGCTCCATCGCGGCGTTCGTGAAGGACAGCAACGCTCTCACCCTCGTCGACGTGAAGCTCGTCGCTGGGGATGGTATGAAGGGCGCCGATGGGGCACCTCAGCAGTACCCTTCCGGCGCTGAGCGAGTTGAAGGGGAACCCTGGCGAAGAACTGAATCCACCCGGACTTCAGGGCCGAGGTGGCGCGGAGAAGAATTATCCCAGCTGCCCAATGGGGGATCCCACGAGCGGAGGCTCCGTGGGAACTCCAACCCCGCGAAGAGTGGTGAGAGTGGGACCCCACTGGCTCTCGGAGGAGAGGCTCGGTCTCACGGGAATGGCCTCCTGCACATCAGTCGGAGCCGGCGGCATCGGCGGACGAGGCCAGAGCGCCCCAGCGGCCTCCCCGGGCAACGGCGCCGCAAGCTTCGGCTCGCTGGTCAGCGACGCCTGGACGCCCACCGACGGTGAAGCCGGCGATCCGGGGCTGCCCGGCGGTGGCGGCGGCGGTGGGCGCGGCGGAACCGCGGGCGGTGGTGGAGGCGGCGGCGCGGGCGGCTGCGGCGGCGCGGCGCAGCCCTGGCGGGCCACGGCGGCGGCGCGAGCATCGCGCTGCTGGCCATCGATGCGCCCATCGCGCTGGTCGACGTCGAGTTCGTGGTCGGTTCCGCGGGGAACGGCGGAGCCGGGGCCGCGGGGGAGAACGGTATGAGCATCGGTGGTGGTGGTGGCTCCGAGCCCGCCGATGGGTGTCCTGGTGGCGACGGCGGCGCAGGCGGCAAGGGTGGCGCTGGCGGCGGCGCGGGCGGCATCGCCGTCGGCCTCGTGTTCTCCGGCAACCAGCCGAGCAGCACGGGCGAGTCCTTCACCGCAGGCACCGCGGGCACCGCAGGCCCTGGCGCCGGCGCAAGCAACGATGGCGTCGCCGGGGTTGCTCAGGACACCTTGACCCTCAACTAAAGCCTCACGACGGACCCGAGCGGGGGTGAGCGCTCCCTCACCCCCAAACCCACTGAAATCGCGAGACAAGGCGCCGACGCCCAGGGAGGCGCGGCGGGACACGACCAGCATGCGACGAATTCTGTTCTACTCAGCTCTTCCTCTGTTGATCGCTGCCTGCAGCAGCGACGAAGCCACGTTGCCTCAGGGCAGCGCAGGCTCTGGTGGCACGGCGGGCAGCGGGGGCTCGTCGATGGGTGGCAGCGCCGGGAGCGGTGGCAGTGCCGGCAGCGGCGCGAGCGGGGGTGCGGCGGGTAGCGGCGCCACCGGTGGCAGCGCGGGCACGGCTGGCGCTGGCGGCACCGGGGTGCAGTGTGATGAGACCTCGGCGCCCGGAGACGACGCCTGCGTCATCGACGACCAGTACGCCATCTTCGTCTCCCCGAGCGGCGACGACACCAGCGGCGACGGCAGCATGGCCACCCCCTTCGCCAGCATCGCCAAGGGCATCGCCGAAGCCAATACCGCGGGGAAGCGACTCTACGTCTGCGCCGACGGCGGAAGCTACGACGAGCAGCTCTCCCTCGACGCCAGCAACGCAGGCGTCAGCGCCTGGGGCGCCTTCAAGTGCAGTGACTGGAGCTACGACTCCTCCCTGAAAGCCACCGTCGCACCGAGCACCGAGGGCTACGCCCTCCGCGCCGACTCCGTCAACGCCACCACCCGCCTCGAGAGCTTCGAGTTTCAGGCCCTCAGCGCCACGGCTGCCGGGGGCAGCTCCATCGCGGCGTTCGTGAAGGACAGCAACGCTCTCACCCTCGTCGACGTGAAGCTCGTCGCTGGGGATGGCATGAAGGGCGCCGATGGGGTGACCCCGAGTAGTACCTTTCCGGCGCAGAACCAGCTCAAAGGGTTCGTCGGCGAGGCCCTAGACGCGATGGCGGTCCCTCCACTCCAGGGTCGAGGCGGAGCGGAGAAGGTCTACTCCGCATGCCCCAACGGAGGAACTAGCAAGGGAGGTCGAGGTGGAGACGCCGGCAACGTCGGTGAAGCAGGGGGGCCGGCGCCGCTCGGGGGCGCAGCGGGCCAAGCTGGAGGGACGTGCTCAACCGGCATTGGAGAAGAGGGCAAGAAACCAGGCGACGCCTCCGCCGGCAACGGCGCCGCAAGCTTCGGCTCGCTGGTCGGCGACGCCTGGACGCCCACCGACGGTGAAGCCGGCGATCCGGGGCTGCCCGGCGGTGGCGGCGGCGGTGGGCGCGGCGGAACCGCCGGTGGTGGTGGAGGCGGCGGCGCGGGCGGCTGCGGCGGCGCGGGCGGCACCGCGGGCCACGGCGGCGGCGCGAGCATCGCGCTGCTGGCCATCGATGCGCCCATCGCGCTGGTCGACGTCGAGTTCGTGGTCGGTTCCGCGGGGAGTGGCGGAGCCGGGGCCGCGGGGGAGAACGGTATGCAGTTCGGAGGAGGAGCGGGATCCGCAGCAGTAAGTGCCTGCCCCGGAGGTGAAGGAGGCGCAGGCGGCAAGGGTGGCGCTGGCGGCGGCGGCGCGGGCGGCATCGCCGTCGGCCTCGTGTTCTCCGGCAACCAGCCGAGCAGCACGGGCGAGTCCTTCACCGCAGGCACCGCGGGCACCGCAGGCCCTGGCGCCGGCGCAAGCAACGATGGCGTCGCCGGGGTTGCTCAGGACACCTTGACCCTCAACTAAAGCCTCACGACGGACCCGAGCGGGGGTGAGCGCTCCCTCACCCCCAAGAAAGCACGAAGCGGACGCGCAGCACGGAAACGAGCCTGAGTAGTTTCCACGAGGCAACAATCTCCTGAATACGCTGAGGGGAGGCGCGGGGTGCTCGGGAGGCGGTCGGGCTCGAGCGCCGAGGCTGCGACTCGCGGCATTCAGTGCCAAGGGCGGGCTCGCAGAAGAGAGACTGAGCTACATGTGGCAGGTATCCCCACCCGGCTCGCGCGCGCGGCTGGAGTACGCGGAAGAACTGGCGCAAGACGGAAAAAGCCGCCTTGGGCGAGGCGCTTCCGCGCGTACCCCGCCGCATCCGGAACTCGACTGCCTCGCCGATCTGACCGCATCCGCAGTGGAAAAAGCGCTGTAGCGCCAGCGTGCTCGCCGCCCACCAAGGTCAGTCAGGATGTCGATGACGCGAGGTCGCCCCAGCCGATCGCGCCAATCAGAGACGAGAAGGCTCGGTCGATCGTTCGTCTCGGTTCTTGCATTGAAACCGACGGAACGGTATCCCGAGGGGTTGTGACCAAGCCCGAAACCGCCCAGAGCTCGGATGTCTCGAGCAGCTCCAACCCATCCGATACTTCGTCCGCCGATTCTGCAGCGGAGACGACGCGCGCGCCGAGCGCCGAGCGCTCGCACCGGCGCCGCCGTATCGGTCCGCGGCGTGAGGCGGCGAAGGCCGACACACGTGCGGCGCTGATCGACGCCGCCATGGCTGCCTTCGCGGAGGAAGGGCTCGACAACCCCAGCCTAGACGCGATCTGTGAACGCGCCGGCTACACCCGCGGGGCCTTCTACGTCCACTTCCAGGACCGTGAAGACCTGATCCGCGCGGTAAGTGAGCGTTACCTCGGGGCACTGGTTCAGAGCGTCACCGAGTACGACGAGTCACCCGAAGCGTTGCTCAACCTGATCGATCGGCTAATGGGCACCACGCAGGCCCCGAGTCAGGTGCCAGCGCACCAGTTCCTCCACGCCTGCGGACGATCGGATACGCTTCGAGAGCTGTACCTGAATACGCTGCGGGTCGTGTCGGACCATGTGTGTGACGCCACCCAGCTGTCACAGGCTCGCGCCGCGGTGAGGGGCGACGTCGACCCCAAGCAGCTCACCTGGATGCTGATCGCCCTGGCAACGGGCCTGCAAGCGCTGAATGAAACAGGGGCTCCAGTGGACGCGAAGGGCTCTGCGCAGCTGCTGGCTCAACTGCTGCGCCGTTGACCTGAACACCTGAGCGTCCGAACCCGCCGCGGAGCCAGGCGCCCGCGGCACGAAGGGCGAGAGCTCGGCGGATCCGCTCGGCAGCGCGACCGGATCGCGAAACTCACGAGCAACGTACCGTTGGTCCCAGCGGAAAGCTGGCAGCGTCGGGGCAACCCTGTCAGGATACGGACGCGTGACTGAACCAGTCGAAGGACAGATTCTTGCCGGCAAGTACCGCATCGAGCGAGTGCTCGGTCGTGGCGGCATGGGTGTTGTGGTGCAAGCCCATCACACCGTGCTGGGCGAGCGCGTCGCCATCAAGTTCTTGCTGACCGAGCAAGTCGCGTCCAACGACGCCATGGTGCGTTTCCTCCGGGAAGCGAAAGCGGCTGCACGCATCAAGAGCCAGCACATCGCGCGGGTCTCCGACGTGGGGACGCTGGATGACGGCGCCCCGTACATGGTGATGGAGTACCTGGAGGGGCGAGACCTCAGCCAGGTGCTCGAGGTCGAGCGCGTGATCCGCACGGAGGACGCGGTCGACTTCATCATCCAGGCCTGCGATGCCATCGCGGAGGCGCACTCCGCGGGCATCATCCATCGCGACATCAAGCCAGCCAACCTGTTCCTGACGCGGCACCACGACGGCTCCCCGCTGATCAAGGTGCTCGACTTCGGTATCTCGAAGTTCAACTCGGCGGAAGAACCCGACGGCATCACGCGCACGGCGGCGATCATGGGCAGCGCCCTCTACATGTCGCCCGAGCAGCTCCAGCGCACGAAGGCGGTGGACCTGCGGACCGACATCTACGCGCTGGGGATCACCCTCTACGAGCTGCTCAGCTGCCGTCAGCCGTTCGAGGCAGAGACGCTGCCCGAGCTGGCGGTGGCCATCGTGATGGGGGAGCCAACGCCGCTCGGGCAGCTGCGCCCCGACCTGGACCCCGGGTTGATCGCCGTGATCGAGAAGGCGTTCGCGCGCGATCTGGGGCAGCGCTACCAGAACGTCGGAGACTTCGTGCTCGCGTTGCATCCCTACGCGCCAGCGCGCTGCGCGGCGTTGGTCGAGCGCATCGCCCGCACCGCAGGCGGCGCCGTGAGCTCCGACCAGCTGTTCCGAAACTCGTACGGCTCCCTGCCGGGCACCGCTCAAGTGCCGATGGGCGGCTCCACGGACTTGTCGTCGGTGCAGACCACCCAGAGCGGCTCCGGCGGGGCCAGGTGGCCCTACGTCGTGGCGGCCCTGGGGTTGCTCGCGCTGGGCGGCGCGGCGGCAGGCGTCTTCATCATCCAGAAGAGCAGCGCTCAGCCCGCGGACGCTCCGAGCGCGGCCCTGGCGAACAGTTCCCTCACGGAAACGGTCCCGAGCGACGAGGCTCCGGCGAAAACCGCAGAAGCAGCACCGAGTGCCGAGGCGCCCCCCGAGGCGCCCAGCGCCGAGCCGGAAGCGAGCGCGACGGCCACCGCTGATGAGCCGGCCAAGCCCAAGCCGTCGAGGGTCGTCGTCGTCCGGTCACCTTCCAAGCCGGCCAAGCCCGCGCCGACTGGAAACGCCGCGGACACGAAGCCGACGAAGCCAGCGGAGCCCCCGCCGAAGCCGGCCGAGAAGAAGCCGTACGACCCCACGCAGTATCGTTGAGCTGCAGTATCGTTGAGCTGCAGTACCGTTGAGCTGCAGTACCGTTGAGCTGCCGTAGGGTTTGGCGCTCGGGGAGCATTCTGCCAATGCGTCAGCACCTGGGCTGAAGTTCGAAGGCTGGGGCGTTAGACCCGCAGCATGACCTCCGCGACGTCCTGGCTCTGCCTGCTGCGGGAGCGCACAGCCTTTCGGCGACTGTGGCTCGCGGACGTGGTCTCGTTGCTCGGCGACTGGCTGACTTACGTCGCCGTCAGTGTGCTCGCCCTGGAGCGCGGCGAGGGGCTGATCACGGTGTCGCTGGTGCTCGTGGCGCACGCGCTCCCGAGCAGCGTGCTCGCGCCCATCGCCGGCTGGGTCGTCGATCGCGTCGACCGCCGCCGCGTCCTGGTGCTGACCAGCCTGGCGCGAGGAGGCCTGGCACTGGGCATGGCCGGAGCGGCTTCCGCCGGGAGTCTCGCCTGGGTGCAGGCGCTCCTGCTCCTGCGCATCGCGCTGGCAGCTTTCAGTGAACCGGCGGTCACGGCGTCGCTGCCGAAGGTGCTCGCGCCGCCCGCCCGCAGCGCGTCCGAAGCCTCCAGCGCCAGCGCTCCCGAGGTTGGCGCGTCCTCCGTTCGCTCGGCTCGGCTCCTCGCGGACCTGGGCGCGGCGAATCGCCTGATCGGTGCCACCTGGAGCGTGCTCTTCGCGCTGGGAGTAGCCGCGGGCGGGGTCGCGGCCGCCTTTCTGGGACCCACCTGGGCCATCCTGCTCGACGCGGCCACCTTCTTCGTGGCCGCCTGGATCTCGACGGGCCTCCCGGCGCTGACGCCAGAGCGAGACGGGGCGAGTCGAGGTTCGCTCTTCGGTGAGCTGTTCGCAGCGCTCTCCCACGTGAAGGGTGACCGACGTATCCTCGAGGCAACGCTAGCGAAGACGCCTGCGGCCATCGTCAACGGAGGCGGCTGGGTGCTACTCAACGAGCGCGCTCAGAGCCTCGGCGCCGCGAGCTGGTTCGGAGCCACCGCGCTGCTGCTGGGCGCCCTGCAGTGTGTGCGCGCGCTGGGGACGGGCGCTGGACCGTTGCTGTGGGCGCGCTGGTCGCCCGACGATCGCTCCGCCTGGTGGTGGAACGCCACCACCTGGGCTGCAGTCCTCGGCGTGTCGGCGCTCGCCCTCGCCCCGAGCAGCGGCTGGATCGCGCTCGCGGTGTTCCTCTGGGGTCTGGGCACGGGCGCCAACTGGGTGGTAGCCACGACGCGCCTCCAGCGCCTGGCTCCCGACCACCTGCTCGGGCGCCTGGCGGCGCTCGACCTCTTCGGTCACACCCTGGGCCAGTGCGCTGGAGCGCTGTTCGGTGCGCTGGTGGCGCAGTCCCTCGCGCGCCCCAGCGCCTCTGCATGGACCGGCGTAGCCCTCGGAATTTCCGCATGGCTATTGCTCGAGCTGGTGGGTCAGCTCGCCGCGAACCGTGAGCCGCACGCCTCACCAGAAGCTGCCGCGCAGTCCGTTCGCTGACAGCTGCAGGCTGGACAGCCCGCTCGGTGCCGCACCAGCCCAGCGTACCGCGCTGGCGCCACGTGCGTCTCCCCCCGGGCGCTTCACCTCGACCTCCGCCTCGTGGCTCCACAGATACCAGTAGAAAGACGCTCCCGCGAACGACAGGTAGAACAGCGAGATACCGAGATTGCCGCCAGCGCTGCCGAACAACGGACAGTCTCTGAACTCGGAGCAATCTCGACCGCTGATGGTCTGTTCCAGGCCAAAACCCAGGAAGACCGCGCCCAGCGCTGCGCTGGGCAACCCCACGAAGTAGAAGCCCATGCTCGACCAGAACGGACTGCCGCGCTCGGGTCGGTACGTCGCCTCGACAGCGCTTCCGGGAGGATACCCAAACGCCGGTGGCATTGGCACCGTCGCCACATCCTTCTTGCCCGCGCGCTCTCGCTGCAGGTAGTAACCGCTGCTCTGACCGACCCACTTCTGGCAAGGCAGCTCGCAGAGCTGCGTCCCGCCGGCGTCGCGCAGCGTCCAGCGCTCACCTTCCTCGGGCGCCGCGAAGCTGACCTGAACGCCGCCCGCCTGCTTGGCCACCTGCTCCTGAAGCGCGGAGGAGTCCACCTCCCCACCAGCGCCGGAACGCCGCAGAGGCTCGAGAAAGAGCTGAATCGGTGCGCCGCACTGCGGATCCGGGTTCTCGGCCGTGGCCGCCGCGCAGGCGTCTTGAACGCCGCTCTCCCGCATCACCGACTCGGTTTGCCGTGAGGAAACTCCAGCACCGACACCCAGCGCGCCAGCGCCCCCTTGCGCCCTGGCAGCGCCGCCCGAGAGCAGCTTGAACGCGCCGACGCTGATAGCGCTGACGACGTGGGTCGCGTCGGCACAGCTGTCAGCCTTGGCCACCTCCGCCTGCAGGCCCTCGAGCTGCAGCTGACCAGCGACCGTCGTGCGCACCGCCAGGCGTCCGCTGCGCTCCAGCTCGCCCTCCAGGCTCAGCGCTCCCAGCGGCAGCTTGGCGTAGAGGTCGTCTGCGTTGGTGATCTCGATGGTGTCCGTCGCCAGCGTGGTCCGCCGCCATGCGTAGCGACCCGGCAACCGACAGCCATCGATGATACGCATCTCGCACCCCGAGAACTGCACGGCGACCGTGCGTGAGCTCATGAGGCTCTCGAGATGCGCCTTCTCCGAGGCTGGCCACTCCGTCACCAGTGGATTGCTCGCGCTGGCCGCGATCCTGCAGCGCCCGAGCGGTGTAGGATCCTGGGGCGCGAGGTTTCCACTGGGATTTTGGGGGTGAGAGGCCCCCCCGAACAAACCGCCGCAACCCGTGGTGCCGACGAGAGCCATCGACACGGCGGCGACGCCACCGCGCAACGCGTGACCGCGGCGCGGCGAGTGCTGGCAGCGCCAGGCGACGAACGAGAGCCCCACTGGGCACGAAGGCTACCACGAGGCAACTCCGACGTGCGGGGCTCCGCGGCTCCTCCACCCAGGTTTTAGGTTCTGGCCATGCGCAGCCAGCCAGCGCTCGAGGCCCTTCGTCGACGCGCTCAGTCTATGTCGACCGTCTTGGGACGACCTGCGGCTACGACCGCTAAGCCCAGCAACACGAGGCCGAGCAGCACCACTCCCGGCCAGGAGTCGTCGTGGGTGCCGAACAGCGCCAGGACGTCGCTCTTACCTGTGACTACAATCGGCACCGCCATCCCGATCCCGACCAGCGCTTCGCCGGTGATGAGCCCGGCGCCGAACAGCAAGCCGTGTCGGCCCGCCGTCTCCGCTTGAAGCTCCAAGCCAGGCCGCTCGGCTTCCGGTGCCTCGAGCAGACGCTGCTTGTGAGCGCGCTCGGCGAAGTGAGCCACCAGTCCACCGGCCAGAATCGGAACCGACAGCTCGAACGGGAGGTAGATCCCCACGGCAACTGCCAGAACCGGAGTACGAAACGCGCTGCCCTTCGCCTCCAGCGCCAGATCCAGGATGATCACCGCGACGCCGAGGGCCGCGCCAATCCCCACCATGCCCCAGGGCAGGCCACCATGGAATACCCCCTTGGCCACGCTGGCCATCAGGTTCGCCTGAGGCGCGCCCAGAGGCTTGGGGTGCGCGTCCGTTGGCACCCCGATGCCATAGGCAGTCAGCAGGAGGTTGAGCACCGGAGCCACCACCACCGCCGCCGCAAGCACGCCGAGCACCTGCAGGTACTGCTGCTTCCTTGGTGTTGCCCCGAGGATCTGTCCCGCCTTGAGATCCTGCATGTTGTCTCCGGCTATCGCTGCGGCACAGCACACCACGCTACCGATCAGGATGGCCGCGGCGGGGCCGATCTTGCTGTCGGCCCCGAGCAACCCGAGCAGCAAGAGCGACGAAGTCAGGATGGTCGCGATCGTCACGCCGGAGATCGGATTGTTGGAGGAACCGACGAGGCCCGCCATGTACCCGGCCACGGCCGAGAACAGGAAGCCGGCGACCAGCATCACGACGCTCATGACGGCGCTCACCCAGACCACGTGGGTGATGTGGTGAAAGATCAAGAACAGCGGGATGATGCTCAACAGGACCGCGATCCCCACCCACTGCATCGGCATGTCGTCTTCGGTGCGGAGCGTCTTGCCGCCACCCTTCTTTGCCTCGCGGTACGCAGCAATGCCGGAGCGCACGCCCGCGATCAGGCTCGTGCGCAGCTTGATCAGAGCCCACAGGCCGCCAACCACCATCGCACCTACGCCGATGTAGCGAGTCTTGGTGCTCCACAGCATCCCCGCGACGTCTCCCGCGGCCCCCTCGGTCGCCGGCTGCATGCTCGACAGGATCGGAATCGCGACCCACCAGTTGAGCGCTCCCCCAACGAAGACCAGGATGGCGACGTTGAGACCAACGATGTACCCCACGGCAACCAGCGCGGGAGAGAGGTTCGAGCCGAAGTAGGCGACGGTCTTCTTGGCACCGACGAAGCCGGCCAGCTCCAGTGAGCCATGCCACAGCTTCAGTCCAGCCTCTCCGAGCTTGAACAGCGCCCCCACTGCGCCGGCGATCACCACATAGATGACGCCACCGCCACCCCTCTCTCCGACCTTGAGCACCTCGGCGGTCGCGACGCCCTCGGGGAACTTGAGCGGTTCGCCGCTGCCGTCGCCGGCGATCAGCGCGCGCCGGAGCGGGATGGTGAAGAGCACGCCGAGAGTGCCACCGAAGCCTGCGAGCAGGGTCGTCTCCCAGTAGTCGAAGTCGGCCCACGTCCCGAGCAGGATCAGCGCTGGGATGGTGAAGATCACACCAGCAGCGACGCTCTCACCCGCGCTCGCAGCGGTCTGGACGATATTGTTCTCGAGGATGTTGCCCTTGAGTCCCTTGAGCACGGCCATCGAGATCACTGCCGCGGGGATACTCGCAGAGACCGTTAGCCCGGCGAACAATCCGAGGTAGGCGTTGGCGGCGCTGAGCACGGCGCTGAGCACGATGCCGAGGATCACCGCCTTGATGCTGATCTCGGGCAGCGTGACGCTGGCGGGGATGTACGGCTTGATCTCGTGCCCGGCGCTGGGCTTCGCTTCGCTGGCTTCTTTCATGATGGCTCCGCCCGAGCCCACTCACCCAGGTGAGAGGCGCCGGCCCGAGCGGCACCATAACGATCCAGCCAGCGCGGAGGGCGGCTTTTTTCGCATCGAGCCCTCCTCCTCCGGAGCGCTCAGACTGCGACGTGAGGGCGCTCCTGGGTGCGCGGCTGCTGTAGCAGCGCGCTGAGGCAGGGGGCGACGACCTCACGCAAGGCCTGGATGCGCAACGCCGAGCGGTCGTCGTAGGACAAGCGGCCGTGGCGACGCAGAGCGTCGTGCTCCGCGCGTTCGGCCTCCAGCTGGCTCGTCGCTGGCGCGCTGGGCGCGACCCGGAGCTCAGCCTCGAACGCAGCCCGAATCGCGCGCGCCACTTCCAAGCCGCCGCGCTGAACGGCCCAGCTGACCACGCGCCACGCGAGCTCCGCGTGCCGGGTCTCATCCTCGACGATGGTCTCCAGGGTGGCTCGCACCGCTCCCGACTCGGCCACCTGCAGCTGTTCCTGGGCGAGGAGCGCTGCAATGGTCTCTCCGACGCACCCCTCCCGGAACGTCGTGACAGCCAGCTGGATCAGGCTGGGCGTCGTGAGCGCATCGCTCACCGCCAGGCAGTCGGGCCCGAGCGGTTCTGCCGAGAAGGCGCTCGCCAGGGCGAAGCAGTCCCGAGCGTGCTGGATCTCGTCGAGCGACGCCTGCTGGGATCCGGCGATCAGCTCCGGGGGCGCACCGAGCCCCATCAGCTCCAGCGTCAGCCGGGCGAACGCGGCGACGGAGGCATGCTCCAGCTTGGCGTCTTCGAGCCAAGCGGCACCCAGCAGACGCCTGGCCGCCGGGCTCAGCCGATCGACGTCGCAGACGAGGCTCGACTTCCAGTCCCGCCGTGATGTGACCCTGGCGGTACGCACCCGGTCGTCGACCAAGAAGGGGCGGCCCACGGCGCAGCCTATTTCCGCGTTGTAACAGCACTCCTCGCCATCCGCGATCGGGTCCCCGTAGAACCAGACGTCCCAGCCCTGAGATGCGCACGGCTCGACCATCGTGCCGTCCACATTTCCAGTGGGCGGGCACATGCCAGGCTCGGGCGGCGGCGGCCCACCGGGCACCTGAGGCACTGCATCCTTGGGGAAACACTGCAGCCACGGCGGCGTCCCGCAGTCACAGGTGAACGTCCCACCCGTGCCGCCGTTGCCTCCCGCGCCGAAGCCACCCGTCCCTCCCTGTGCCCCCGCACCTGCGCTGCCGCCCTGCGCGCCGCTGCCGCCCTGCGCGCCGCTGCCGCCCTGCGCGCCGCTGCCGCCCTGCGCGCCGCTGCCGCCCTGCGCGCCGCTGCCGCCCTGCGCGCCGCTGCCGCCCTGCGCGCCGCTGCCGCCCTGCGCGCCGCTGCCGCCTGCGCGCCGCTGCCGCCCTGACCGGCCGAGCCACCCTGGTTGCCGGTTCCCTCGGTGGAGCCACCGCAGGCGGCCAGTGAGCTGGTGGCGAAGAGCGCCAGGAGACGCAGACGGAGTCGATGTGTACGCATGGGGGTGAGCCTCCAGAGTTCAGCGGACGCCGGAAGCGTCGCTGGAGATGTGCCAAGTGTGCCAAGTCCGACGCCTGAGTCGCCCCAGGGCGCCACCGCGTGAGTGAATGGAGAGATAAAGCCAGCGTCGTGCGCCGAACCACCACCCAGCGGCGCACTCCGCTTTACAAGCTTCGTGCCTGGCCGCTCGGCGCTCGCGAGGATGCGCCTGGTCAGCGACGCGTCGAGACGCAGCGAATGCTGAAGCGCACGTGGTCGTCCCGTTCGCCCTCGAGTCGCACCTCGATCTCCGGGTCGGCTCGAAAGTACTGGACGATCGCTTCGACCTGCCCGAGCTGCGCTCCCCAGATCCCTGGCGCGGGGCCGAAGCGCAGGTCGACTCGATCGCTCGCCAGTTGCTCCGCCGCAAAGCTCCACTCCCCAGGCGCGACCTTCACGTAGACCTCGGGCAACTTGAGCAGCGCCGTGACCGGATCGCGGATCGTGCTGAGCACGACGCGGCCGAGGGTCGAAGCGGCGAACACACCAAAGTCGTTGCGCGACAGGCGTCGAAACGCCTCGAAGGCGCTCACGCCGGGGAACTCGCGCTTGCCCAGGTGGTACATCAGGCGCGTCATGTCCCGTTGCGGGTAGTCGTTGAACGGCAGGTAACGGCCCATGCGGGGTGGGTGGTCCAGTTGCTTCGACAGCGCCTCCCAGGCGGATCCCAGCTGCTTCACCAGGGGAGTGAGGAACATGCCCTTCACTCGATAGCCATTCCCGGTGCGGCTCAGCGCCCAATCGAGGTCGACGTCGCGCCTGAGGGGAACCTCCGGGGTGAGGTGGAGACTGGCCACACTGAAGTGTCGGCCGGAGACAGGTCGAGGTGCAACACTCCTGATGGACTCTCGGGGTCGGCAGCCCGAGCCCTGCGTCCCAGCAATGGTAGGCTCCCGTGGAGAGAGACCCCGACTCTGCAGTCGTCCGTCATGACCGAGAAGCGTCCCAGCGAGCACCCCACCCTCGCGCTGTCCAATCCTCAGGGCGCTGGAGCTGCTCTCGAGCAGGATCCAGGCGCGGAGAAGCGGGACGATGCGACGGCGATCAGTGCGCCTCCCACCCCCGACATGCCGAAGCGTTCACCGGCGCCCTCGGTGCCGCCGCAGCGCCGCACGGTGCTGGCCAATCGCTACGAGCTGAGAGGGCTGCTGGGCTCGGGTGGCATGGGTACCGTCTACCTGGCGAGCGATCTCGACCTCGAAGAGGATGTGGCGCTGAAGCTGCTCAGGCGCGAAGCCCTGGACACACCCGGCGCTCTGGAGCGTTTCCGCAGAGAAGTGAAGCTCGCGCGCCGGGTCACCCACCCGAACGTCTCGCGAACGTACGACATCGCGTCCCACGAGGACGACTTCTTCATCACCATGGAGTACGTCGCCGGGCAGACGCTGGCGTCTCGTGGCGCACGTACCCGCTTCACCCCGCCACAGGTGGCGGCGATCGCGGTGGAGATCTGCAAGGGTCTGGAAGCTGCACATCAGGCCGGCGTGATCCATCGCGACCTGAAGCCTCAGAACATCATGCTCGAGCGTCCGAGCGGCCCCAGGCGAGCTCGCGTGGTGATCATGGACTTCGGCATCGCCCAGGCCGCACAGGTATCCGCAGGGCAATTGACCACGATGGGTCAGCTGGTCGGAACGCCCGCCTACATGGCCCCCGAGCAGCTCAGTGGCCTGGCCGTCGACCCGCGGGCGGACCTGTATGCACTTGGTGTGATGCTCTTCGAACTGCTGACTGGACAGCTGCCCTGGAGCGGAGACTCGCCCATCTCGACCGCCCTGGCGCGGCTCCGGACCGAAGCACCAGACCCCCGACTCATCGACGAGGAAATCCCCGCGGAACTGGCCGAGCTCACCAACCGCTGTCTGGCGCGAGAAGCCAGCGCGCGTCCGGACTCGGCGCTCGAGGTGCTGGAAGCCCTCGAGCAATGGCAGGAGACGGAGCTAGGCAGCGCCGGGCTGGCGCCAACCCTGGTCTTCTCGAAGCAGAGGACGGCAGCGGACGAGCCCGCCCACAGCCTCTCGCCTCCCAGCTCGACGCTGGCTTCTGCCAGCGGCGATCCTCGCCCCGGCACACTCAGGTCACGGGACGTCCAGATGCCTTCGCTCTCCAGCGCGAAGGCCAGCATGTTACACACGCCGTTCCCGTCGGTGCTCACACCAGCTAGCGGCGCCGTGGTCGCTCGAGATCACTCCTCGAGCGACGGCCTCGGCTCGACCACTCCTGGGGAGACACGCAGCGTCGCGGTCGTGCCCTTCGACACCCGCGGCAACGGCGATCTCGATTACCTCGCGGAAGGACTTGCCGAGGAGATCATCGATCTCCTGTCCATGACTCGAGGACTGCGGGTGCGCCCGCTGGGCAGCGTCGTCGCCCTTCGCCGTGGCGACGCAGAGGCCGATTCTCGCGCCCTGGGCGCGGCGCTTGGCGTCGAGGTGGTGGTCGAGGGCAGCATCAGCCAGCTCGGAACCCAGTACGTCCTGCGTGCGCGGGTGGTCGGCGTGGCTGACGGCTTCCAGCTCTGGGCCAATCGGCACAGGGCGGACGCCAGCGAGCTACTCGACATGAGCGAGAGCGTGGCTCGCGCCGTGGCCGAGGCCTTGACCACGCCGAGCAGCGGCATCGCCCCACGCCGCGCTCCCACCGATCCGAGGGCTCTCGATCTCTATTTTCGCGGCCGCCACGAGTACAAGAAGCTCGACCCGAGCAGCGCTCTCAAGGCGGTCGAGCTGTTCGAGCAAGCGGTGGAGCTCGCCCCGGAGGACCCCGCGATCCTCAGCGGACGCGCCTTGGCTCACGCGCGGCACTGGTTTTTTGGGGGAGTGGGAACCGCCGACCTGGCGCGCCAGTCGGCGGAGCTCGCCGTGAGTCAGGCACCCGACCGCGCGGAGCCGCACCTGGCGCTGGCCACCGTCGCGCTCCACGAGGGTGATGCGGTGGCGGCAGTCAAGCACGCAAAGCAGGCCCTCAGGCTCGCGCCCGCGCTGGCAGACGCGCACGCAGTGCTCGGTCGATTGCTCGCGGAGACGGGCCCTGCCGACGTCGCGCGGGCGCACCTCGCGTCGGCCGAGGAACTGGATCCCTCGGTCGACGAGTGGCGCTGGATACACGCACGGCTGGAAGCGCTGATGGGCAACTGGGAGCAGTGCGAGGCGTTGCTCCACGACGTGCCCGCGGCACCGAGCATCGGCGGCTGGCTGCACGTCGCTCGCACCAGCATCTGGCACGACGCCAGAGACGTCGCCGAGCGCTCCCTCTCGCATCCGAGCTTGCGAAGCCCCGAGTACGCAGTCGTGCGACGCCTGTTCCAGTTCCTGCTGGACGGTCGACGCGACCTGGACGTGGACAGCATCTTCAACCCCGCGCTCGGCAGCTCTCACTCGTCCTCGCGAGGATCCGCCTTCCGGCACCAGGTGCGGTGCGAGCTGCTGGCGACGCAGGGGCAAGAGGCTCGAGCGGTGATCGACCTGGCGCACGCAGTCGACGCGGGGCTGATCGACTTGGTGTGGCTCGAGCGCTGTCCGCTGCTGACCCAGCTGCGAAGCCGCTCGGAGTTCGAGCCACTGCGCCGTCGAGTCGCCGAGCGAGCGTCGGCGGTCTCCGCGGCGCTCGCCTGAATCATTCACATCCGCACGGAACTACTGCCCGCACGTGCCCGCCGGTCGATTTCAGCTGTTCGCAGGCTTCTCCGACCAGGGTCACCTGAGCCTGCCCCTGTAGCTGCCAGTCTTCGGCCGGGGTCAGCACACGGCCGTCGAGGGTGACCTCCGCCGACCCGATGTCGTCGAGCGGCCGATCCAGGGAGAAGCTGCAGCTCCGGAGCGTGGAGACGTGATCGTCGAACGCCGCCCGCAACGCGACGCTGTCGCCTGCCTGATACACCACGCCCGGCTGACCGGATCCCGAGCTGGCGTCATGACCTGCACCAGCATTCGCCAGATCCTGAAGGTGCGCGCGCTGCAGCTGCGCTCCCACGCCCACGACGTAGGTACGGATCCCCGCGGCATAGAGCTCTCGGGTTCGCGCCACCACCTCGGCCGCCACCGCCCGCTGCGCCGCGGGGCTACCGTCGGTGTCCACCTTCTGGTCCGTGCAGGAGTCGGGCATGCCGTCCGTCGCCAGGATGATCGCGCTCGGGGACGGTCTCGAAGCCGAAGGTCCCTGCGATCCGCTGAGGTGCACGCCCAGCAATCCTGCGGCCTGAGCCAGCGCCTCCGCCGTCGGGGTCTGACCATCGAGGATTGGAGGGTGATCGCTGAACGCCTGCTGGTAGTCCCCGAGGAAGACCTCGCTCAGCACTTCACAGCTCGCGCTGGCCGCACCTCGGTACGTGTAGAAGGCCAGCGCGAACTCCACGTCGCCGCGAAACTGCGCGATCACGCCCGACGCTGGATCGGTCAAGACCTGACTCAAGGCCTCCCAACGAGTGACCACGCCCGCGAAGGGATAGGTCATGCTACCCGAGCGATCGACCAGCAGGAGCACCCGCGGTGCCAGCGCCTCGAGCTCCCCGGTCTCGCAGCGCAGCGTCGGCTCACATCCGGCGTCTGCCTCCGGCGATCCATCGAGGTCGGCGTCTCGCCCTGCGTCGGCGACGCTGGGCGGCGGGTCTCGGCGCTCGAAGCCGTCTGGCCGCGGACGGGCCGTGGGTGCTGGCGGGTTCTCCCCCCTCGCCGCGTCAGCGCCAGCGTCACCGCAGCGGTCCCGGCATGCATTGCCGCTCGGATTCAGTTCAGCACTGTCGGCCGCCGCACAGGCGACGCAGAACGGCGCGGCGACGAGGAGCGCTGTGACGAGGAACACTGGGAGGTGGAGGCAGGTGCGGGACATGGCGGGAGCCCTTTGCACCGGCCGTGCCGCGCGCGCGCCGTGAAGCTCGGGCCGCGCTATCCGGGAAAAAGCCCGACGGCGCTCGGGCGCGAGCCCCTGGCGAACACTGGTCTGCGACGGCGAATGCCAGCCGGCCTCGGGACCGGAGCGAGTCCCTCGAGGGTCATGCAGCGCGACAGCCAGCTCGCGGCGACATACGCCGACTCAGATCTCCGGGCTCCGCTCCTGATCAGCCGCCTCCATGGCGGCGATCTGCGAGTACAGCCTGCTCCTGCGCCAGCGGATGAGCATCCAGAACGCTGCCAGGATGCCCAGGAACGCCGCGCCCACGATGAAGCTCGCGCGAGCCGCGCGCACGTCTCTCCCCCCCGCGTGCACCTTCGGTGGCTCGCGTCGGTCATCCACCATGGGTCCCGCGGCAGGCAGCGGCGCGGAGGCGTCCTCTGTCGTTTCCTCAGGGAACTCTTCGGACCGCGCGCTCGAGGGCTCGGGACTCGGTGGGGCTACCGAAGCGCTGGGGGCTGGCTGGGCGCTGCCCAGAGCCGAGCTCGACGCGCTGGCCGAGCCAGCCAGAGCCCTCCCCGTCCAGGTGCCCTTGATGGGTTGGGGTCGGGGCTCGACCTGGCGGCCGATCGGGTGAGGTGCGATGTCCGCCGCTGCGGGGAGCGTGAACAGCACGCAGCCGCCCAGCGCGATCACCCCTAACCCCCAAGAACCCAGCCAGACACGGCGCTGCGAGACACGGCGCTGCGAGACACGGCGCTGCGGGATACGGCGCTGCAAGACACGGCGCTGCGGGATACGACGCTTCGAGGCAGGGAGCTTCATGGGAGCAGCGACAGTGTCCCATGCAGATCGGAGAAGCCCCGGGAGAAACGCGACGGAAAGGTCAGCGGCGCAGGAACTCGGACTCCGGCTGCCCAGCCGACGACCCCGGTGCGAAGCAGTCGGCCCCCGTGGCGGTGAGGTCGGTTGCAGGTTGCCCCCGCGGACGATCCACTGAAGGCTACGTGGTACTTTGGCTCAGTTCGCCCAGCGCTTCGGTTCCCTCTTGATGTTCACTCTGGTGGCTCTGCCCGCTGCTTGCGGCAGCGAGCCCTCGCCGTCCCCCTCGGAGCCGACCAGGGTCACCCGACAGGCCTTCAGCAACTGCGTGAAGAGCGTGGAGGGTGAAGGCGACATCGGCAAGGGCTGGGTGGGGCTGCAGACCGACGGCACGCTCTGGCGTGGATATCCAGCGCAGAAGTACGAGGGGCTCGACCAGATCGAGTCGCTCGGGAGCATCGACGGAGAGGCGCTCACCTGGTGCGTGGTGCGCAGCGACCACACCGCGTGGTGCTGGGGCGCCAACGACTCCGGTCAGGTCGGCAACGGTGACACGCTCCAGCAGCAGGATCCGGTCCAGATCACGGCGCTCGGCGATCAGGTCAAGCAGATCGTGACGAGCGACGACTTCGCCTGCGCCCTCAAGCTGGACAACACCGTTTGGTGCTGGGGTGACAACACGCACGGCCAGCTGGGGCAAACCACCACCGACCCTTCTCTGGCACCCGTGCAAGTCAGCGCGCTGGGCAACAACGTCGAGCAAATTTCCGCGGGGTTTTGGCACGGCTGCGCCAAGAAGAGCGACGACACGCTGTGGTGCTGGGGGAACAACAGCTACGGCGAGATCGGCCGCTCCGACTTCGTGAGCCCACAACTCGGGCCGATCCAGGTCATGACCGACATCGACCAGGTCTCCGCCGGCGGATTCTTCACCTGCGCCATCGACAACGCGAAGAAGCTCTATTGCTGGGGAGACAACGCCGACGGTCACGTGGGGGTTGGTAACCAGACAAACCAGGCGTCACCTCAGGAGGTGACGACCATCGGCGCGGTCAACGCGGTGGATGCCTCGGTCCGATCGGCCTGCGCTATCAAGGAGGACAGCACCGTCTGGTGCTGGGGTTGGCAAGACCACGGTCGCCTCGGCGACGGCGTGGACGCTGACGCCCCGGTGACCACGCCTCAGCCCGTCAGCGGCCCCCTCGGCACCACGGGCGGCGCTGTCTCGATTCATGGCAGCGAAGGCGCGGCGTGTGTCGTGACCACCGCCAACGAGTTGATGTGCTGGGGTGGCGGTGGCTTCCTGGACGGTCAGGGACCGAGCACCGTGCCGATCGCCATCGACTTCTGTGGTCTCCCGCGGCTGAACTCCATCGCGCCAACCGTGGGCTCGACGCTCGGCGGCACCCAGGTTAGTTTCTACGGGGAAAACTTCGACGCGAACACGCGCGTCTATTTCGCGGACGCGGAGGCCACCGGCGTCTCCTTCATCGACTCCGGCGAGCTGCTTGCCACGGCGCCTAGCTATTTTCAGGCGACGGTCGACGTGCGCATAGAAAACCCTGGCTCGAAGCGCGGAGTGCTCAAGAGCGCGTTCACGTTTCAGCCGCCGCCAGCCCTCTACTCCGCGCTCCCGGCTTCCGGGCCCCTCGGTGGCGGCACGACGGTGACGCTTCAAGGCAGCGCGCTCCTGAGTGGCTTGAGCGTGACCTTTGGTGGCGCGCCGGCGACCAGCGTGACCTGGGTCTCGGCGACGGAAGCCACGGCGGTCACTCCGGCGCACGCCGCAGGCTTCGTGAACATCGTCGTCACCAACAGCGACGGCCAAAGCCATCAGCTGACCGACGGCTTCAACTACAAGGCCGCTCCAGCCACCAGCAGTCTGGCGCCGACATCGGGACCCGCGGGGACTCAGGTGGTGCTGACCGGCTCGGACTACGAGTGGAACACCATCATTCGTGTGGACGGGAGCGACGTCTCCACCACGTTCGTCAACGAGACGACGATCGGCATCACGATGCCGCCCCACGCGGATGGCCCGGTGCCCATCGAGGCAGAGAACGCCGACGGTCAGAGATCGACCTTGAACGACGCCTTCGTCTACGACTCCACGGGTAGCGGTGGAGCCGGGGGCGCGAACACTGGCGGCGCCGCGGGCAGCGCGGGCAACGGCGCGGGCGGCAGCGGCAACGCGGGGTCAGCGGGCACCGGCAACGGGGGAAGCGGCGGCTCGGGCAACGGGGGCGCCGGCGCTAGCGACGCTGGCTCCGCCAGCGGTGGGACCGGTGGCTCCGGTGCTGGCGTCGGCGGAGCGGACAGCGTGGGCGGCCTCGGCGGAGCCGCCGCCGGGTCCGCCGGGACGAGCGGCTCCCAGGCCACTCCGACCGACGACTCCAGCATCAAGTGCTACTGCAGCGCGCCCGGCGCTCGAACGGAGGGCGGCGGACTCGGCACCTGGATGCTGGGCTGCGTCGTCGCCGGCGCCCTCGGACGCCGACGACGCCTCGCTCGCAGGCGGAGCTAGACACCACGCAGGCCGACTCCTCGCGGAATCGGCGTCGGGTGCGCCGCGACGTGTGGTCTGCGCCCTACTTGGTTCCGTACATGCGATCGCCGGCGTCGCCCAGACCGGGCAGGATGTAACCGTGATCGTTCAGGCGCTCGTCGATCGCCGGGGTGTAGATGGCCACGTCGGGGTGATGCTCATGGAAGGTCTTGATGCCCTCGGGCGCCGCTAGCAGGCAAGCGAACTTGATGGATCGAGGCTTGGTGTGCTTGATGCGCTCCACGGCGGCCACTGCGGAGTTGCCCGTGGCGAGCATCGGATCCACGACGACGACGTCACGATCCGCCATTTCCGCAGGGAGCTTGAAGTAGTATTCCACGGGCACCAGAGTCTTGGGATCTCGATACAATCCGATGTGGCCGACGCGCGCCGAGGGGACCGTCTCCAGCATCCCGTCGAGCATGCCGGTCCCGGCGCGCAAGACCGAGACGAACACCAGCTTCTTCCCGTCGAGCACCGGAGCCTGCATCTTCATCATCGGCGTCTCGATCTCCTCCAGCGTCGTCGCCATGTCCCGAGTCACCTCGTAGGCCATCAGCATCGAGAGCTCGCGCAGCAGCTGGCGGAAGGAGCGCGTGCTGGTCTCCTTCTTCCGCATGATGGAGAGCTTGTGGAGGATCAGCGGGTGGTTCAGAACGTTTACGTTTTCCATCGTCGCAGCGCTTTCGGTGAGTTGCAGTCTACTCAAAAAACAGTCCCATCACTCGCCAGGTTCAGCGGCGGGAGTCCCTGTCGCAAGTTCTGGGCGAGCCGGCGCCCGGCGGCCCAAGTGCCGCCTTCGAGCACACGAGGGAGCGGCAAGTCCGAGGCGTCGACTCCCAGCTCTTGCCTCACCAGCTGAGCGACCTGGTCGAGCAGCACGATGGTCGCCGCACGCCACTCGACGATCAGCTCACTGCCAGGCGCATGAGCCTGCGCGTGCGCTGCTGGGTCCTTCAGCGAGAGCACGCCGCCGTCCACGAACAGTCCGCCGTTGCGGTACTCGGGCAGCCCCGTCAGACGATCCAGGCCTACGACGCGCACGCCGGCCCGCTCGAGGGGCACCACGAGCGAGTAGCTGAGCCACTGACTCAGCTTGTGAAACGGGATCAGGCCGCTCGCTGGATGACAGTGCTCGAGCGCCACGTGACGCCAGACGTCTCCCAGGTTCACGTCACCGATCGTCTCACGCCCTGGCCAGATGCTCGAGAGCCCCTGGAGCACTGCCGCGAGGATACGCTCCGCCGGCAACTGTCCGTCTTCCGCCTGCGCCGAGAGCACGTCGAAGAGACCGCCGACACGGCCCTCCGGGAACAGCTCCGGGTGCGCCTCGACGGCTCTCCCCAGGGCGTGCAGCAAGCCGAGTCGACCGCTGACGCCGACCAGGGGGTTGTGCGCGGAGACCTGGAAGCCCTGCTCGATCTGCGTCTCTTCCAGACCCTGCAGTGCGCGCGCGTCTGCGCGCTGCGGGGCTTCGGGGTTGATGGAGAAGGCACCTGACGCGAACCAGTGCAGGCTCGCAACGGCCAGGCCCTCGGAGCGGCCGTAACGCTCCTCGGTGCCCGGCTCGAGGTAGCTCCACTCCGCGCCCGCGCCAGCGTCGAGCAAGACGCTGGTCACGGTGAGGTCGAACTCCCGGCGCGCCCGCTCCTCCGGGTCCAGATCCGGATCGCCGAAGAGCCTGGAGAGGCGATCCCTCCCCCCCGAACCTGCAACCCCTGGAGTCGACGCGCTGGCGAGGAAGTGGTTCTCTCGCGCGTGATACGGGATCTTCAGATCCGGGTAGTTGTCGCGGGTGACCTGCGCGACCAAGCGACCGACCCCGGGGAGCTTTTCCGGGTGGTATTCGAGGTGCTCGGAGTCGCCGCGCGCCAGCCGGTCGAAGAGCAAGCCGGCGCGTTCGCGGATGGTGCCAGGGTCGTTCAAGAAGCGGATGGCATCCGCGTCACTCGTCAAGCCCGCGCCCCTTGGCCTTGTTCAGCTCGCTCTCGTCGGGCACGTTGGTCGGGGTGAAGTAGCCGGCGGCCATCTTCGCGTCCATCTCCACTCGTGCATCCGCAGGGATCAACTCGTCGGGGATGTTCACTCGCTCGGCGATCTTGATCCCGGTGTCCACGATCGCGTCGTACTTCATGTTGCTCATGGAGATGAAGCGCTGAATCTTGGTGATGCCCAGCCAGTGCAGCACGTCGGGCATCAGCTCCTGAAAGCGCATGTCCTGGACACCGGCGACGCACTCGGTGCGCTCGAAGTAGCGCGCGGCGCTGTCGCCCCCCTCCTGACGCTTGCGAGCGTTGTAGACGAGGAACTTCGTCACTTCACCCAGCGCGCGGCCTTCCTTGCGGAAATACACGACGAGCCCAGTGCCGCCGTCCTGCGCCATGCGGATCGCCTCCTCGATCCCATGCGCGAGGTAGGGCCGACAGGTGCAGATGTCCGAGCCAAACACGTCCGAGCCGTTACACTCGTCGTGGACGCGACAAGCCAGCGGCACCTTCTCGTCGCTGAGCTTCTCGACGTCACCGAAGATGTACGCGGTCATGCCACCGATTGGGGGCACGAAGACTTCCAGGTCACCTCGGGTGACCAGCTCCGGGAACATGCCGCCTGTCTGTTCGAACAGCGAGCGACGCAGGTGCGCCTCTGTGACACCGAAGCGCTCGGCGATGCCCGGCAGGTACCAGACCGGCTCGAACGCGGCCTTGGTCACGGCGCAATCCCCGGCGCTCTTGAGCACCTTGCCGTCGGGCTTGAGGCGCCCCGCCTCGACCGCCTCCTTGATCTCCGGCATGTGCAGGTGCGCCTTGGTGACCGCGATCGTTGGACGCACGTCGTAGCCTTCCCGGCGCTCGTCCGCGAAGACCTCGGCGGCCAGGGCGCCCCACGGGTCGATGGACACGATCTTCTTGGGATCACTCCACTGCGGGTACGGTCCGATGCGATCCGTCGGCGCCGTGTTCGTCAGATCCGGTTGGTGCTGAGGGTCCAGCGCGCCTGCAGCGACCGCGACCGCGCGGTAGATGGCGTACGCTCCGGAGTGTGTGCCGATCACGTTGCGCTTGGCCGGGTCGGCCAGGCTCGCGTTGACCGGACCGCGTTCCTTGGCGGTCGCGGCTCCCCAGTGAATCGGCAGTGGCGCGGGACCGTGGCTGTTTGGATGCGAGGTGAGCTGAATGGGACGCATGTTCTTGGTCGTCATGATTTCTTCTTCCTGTCTGCCGCCGCGAGACTCAGCTCATCCAGTTCTGATCGGGCTGGAGCGCCCACTTGGTGGTGATCTTCTTGAGGCTCGTCCACAGCTCTACGCCCCCTGAGCCGGTGATGTCCCCCTGACCGAAGCGAGAGGCCTTGGTGCCGCCGAAGCTGAAGGGCTCTCGGGGCACGGGTACGCCGATGTTGACGCCGATCATGCCCGTCGTGGCTCGCTCGGCGACGTAGCGCGCGACGGCTCCGCGCGTGGTGAAGACGCTGGTCGCGTTTCCGTAGGGACTCTTCGCCTCGAGCTCCAGGGCTTCGTCCAGGGTCTTGACCCGCACGATGGTCAGCACTGGGCCGAAGAGCTCCGTCGCGGTGCACTCCTGACCGGGCGTCGCGTGATCGATCACCGTGGGCCCCAGCCAGTATCCGTCGGGGTACTCACGCGGCGCCTTGACGTCGCGCCCATCGAGCCGGAGCTTGGCTCCGTCGCTCTCGGCGCGCGCGATGGCCTTGTTCAGTCGCTCCAGGGCGGCGCGATCGATGATCGCGCCCATCTCCCGCCCCAGCTCTAGGCGTCTCGCACGCTCGACGATGGCGTCGATCAGCTCATTCACGTCGCCCACGGCGACCATCAAGGAAGCAGCCATGCAGCGCTGCCCGGCGCACCCCGTGAACGAGCTCACCACTCCGTCCACGGTGACCGCAGGGTCGGCGTCTGGAACGACGATGAGATGGTTCTTCGCGCCCCCCAGACACAGCGCTCGCTTCCCCAGGGCAGTAGCCCGGGCATAGACCGACCTGGCGACACCGGAGGAGCCGACGAAGCCGTAGGCTGACACGTCGGGGTGATCCACCAGGGCTTCCACCGCGGCGCGACCGCCGTTGACCACGCTGTAGACCCCCGCCGGGAAGCCCGCCTCCACCATCAGCTCGCCCATGCGCACGGCCGTCAGCGGGACCTTCTCGCTCGGCTTGTGCACAAAGCAATTCCCCATGGTAACAGCGATGGGGTACAGCCACATGGGGACCATTGCCGGAAAATTGAAGGGCGTGATGCCAGCGACGACCCCCAACGGCTCGCGACGCACCTCACAGGTCACGCCTCGACTGACCTCCTGGGCGCCGCCCAGATCGTTCTGCAGGCTGAGCGCATACTCGATCACCTCGACGCCCTTGAGCACGCCGGCGCGCGCCTCGGCGACGGTCTTCCCGCACTCGAGCGCCGCGCGATTCGCCAGGTCCTCGAGGTGCTTCAGCACCAGCTCGCGATAGCGGAACAGCAGGCCCGTGCGCTCCTTGATCGGCGTGCGCGCCCAGTCACTCGCTGCAGCCTTTGCGCCAGCGACCACGGCATCGACTTCCCGTGCGGAAGAAAGCGCGACGCGACCAACCGTCTGTGCGGTGTAGGGACTCTCGACGTCCAGCCACTCCGTTTCCGGAGAGATCCAATGCCCTGCGACCAGGTTGCGACACTCGATGGGAGATGCCGGCACCTGGACGCCCCAGTGCTCTTTTTCGGTCATGCGTTGAGGCCTGTAGCTCCCACACGTGGCTCGGGGCCGACGAGCGGGGAATCGGGGAGGCTTTCACCATTGTCGGTACGTGTCGAGAAAGCGCTGCTCGGAGCGCTCCCTCTCCCCCCGAAGAACCCGACTTTCCTTGGGAAATTCCGCGACTTTCCCAGCTCCCCCCTGGTGTGCGGCGCGGGACAGACCAGCACCCGGGACAGCGGCGGCGCGCTTCTCTCGGCCGAGAGGTCAGCCGCTCGCGCTCGCTCAGCTGACGCGCTCGGCGAGGTAGACGATGTCCTCTCCCCGCTCGGCGCTCGGGGTCGGCAAGAGCAGGTAGGCCTCGCGCTCGATCACGATGTTGAGTCCGGGACCCGAGCCGAGGCTCTCCCCAGGGTCGAGTCGCTCGAAGCTCGCGAAGTCACGCGCCAGCACGAAGTCGTGGGTCGGCTTCACCAGGCGCGCGAACAGGCGGTACACCTCGGCCTCCGTGTGCGGAAGGCCCCCGGACAGCGCACCAATTGCCACAAGGAAACTATCGAGAACGGCGTGCGCGTACTCCATGGTGCTCGGCGCCTCGTGCTGACCGCACTCGACCGAGACCGCTGGTTTGCCCTGAGAGACCAGCGAGCCGATGCTCACCTGGTCCATCAGCATCCCGGGGCCATCCCAGCCGTAGGTGACCTTGAAGCCCGTCGCGCTACCAATGCGCACCGCCTCAGGGGAGCCATCGCAGATCACGAACGGCGGCGTCGGCTGGCTCGCCGAGTGGATGTCCAGGAGCGCGTCCGCCCCGGTGATCAGCGGGCGCAGCTCCAGGGCGCGCTCGTGCTCGTACGTCCAGGCTTCGCGCGCCAGGGTGTCGACGTATGCGTAGGAAAACAGACGATTGATGTCCGTCCCGGCGTGGGTGTAGCGCCGACGCTGCTCGGTGGCCCGCGGGTTGCCATGAACGAAGACGACGCTGCCAGAGCGCTGCCGCTCGACGAACGGAGCCGGATCACGGCGCACGCTCTCGATGGCCGCGACGCCGCAGCGCTCGTTGCCATGCAGAGCCGCCAGGACGACGGTGATCGGCGGCTCGAGCTCACCGGTCTTGCTCAGGATCCAGGCGTCGGAGATGTTGGGATGGGGACGAAACACAAGGAGCCTCGAGTTGGGGGAGAGGGCGATCTAGCACGGAGCAACGAGCGCCACACCCGTCGAGGTCGTAGCTTCGCTGACGCGACGCGTACGCCACACTCAGCGGCGCGCCGCGATGCTAGCGACGCGTCTCTGCGTCCAGCACGGCACGCACGCGCTCGGCCCAGGCTTCGGCCTCTGAAGGTGTGCGACCGACGCAGGTCATCCCGAGCTTGCCAAACTGAGACAGCGCTCCCAGCAAGTGGAAGATCGCTCCCGTCGCCTGTCCCGGCTCGAAGTGGAGTTTGTGCTTCGAGGCGATGTCCAAGAGATCGGGCGGCAACAAGCCGACATAGGCGGGGGAGGTGAGGTTGTCCGTCGAGACGTAGTAGCGCGGCTCACCGCTCGGCGTGAGGTAGAGCCCGCTCTTCTGGTCGTAGTCTCCGTCGTTGGCCAGCTTGAGCAACATGAAGGGGTGAGTGGTCCCGGTCATGCGCAGATTGATCTCGATCGCGTAGTGCTTCCAGCGGCCGGGCTCGGTCTCCACGGTCACGAAGTCGACCGCGACGCGCCCAACGACGCCGCAGTCCCTGAGCACCGCTCCCACCTTCAAAGCGTCCCGCTGTATCCCGAGTCGATAGGCCTCGCTGGCAGGGAAGATGCACCCTAGATAGGTCTGCCCATCGACCGCCAGCTGTTGGTCGTGGGTGCTCATCACCTCGAGATCGCCCTTGGGGTCGATGCGGAGCTGAACACTCGGGCTCTTCTTGTGGCGTCCCTCCACGTAGGCTTCGACCACACCACCGATCCGCTCCAGTGCCGAGAGGAAACGCGGCCACGTCTCGTTGGCAGAGACGAAGGTGAGTCGCTCCAGCGCCTCGCTCACCGCCTGCGCCCGCTCCTTGTGGCTCGCCCCCGCACCGCGCGCCTTGGGCTTGACGTGGGCCAGCTCCTGCAAGCTGAGCGTCGCGTTGCCCTCGCCGCTGAAACCGTCGTTGAGCTTGACCATCACCCGACGCGTGCGCGGGTTCTCTTCCCAGACGCGCGACACCGCCTCGGCCACTTCGGATTGGGAGTGGAGGTTCTCCTCGCCCGGCGCCAGCGAGATCCCCGCGTCCTTGAAGGTGCTGCGGGAGCCGCTCTTGGTCCCCAGCCACAGCAGCTTGGGATCGACGCCGTACAGCGGGATACCCAGGCGCACCGCCAGCTCTCGCTCCGCGTCGGACACCGCGAACGCGGTGAGGTGCGCGCGCGCTGGATGAATCACCTGACGGATCCGCTCCATCATGCGCGGGCGTGCGAGGATTTTTTGGGTGAGGGGTAGCGGCGCGGAGTCGTAGGTCGACAGCATGGTGAGCCGCGCCCGGGCGTGAGCCGAGGGAATGCCTCCCACCAACGCCATGTGATAGTCGATCACCGCCGGGTGGATCGGCAGCGAGCTGACGAAGACCATGTGCGCCTCCGGGTGCCGGAGCAGCCCGAGGGTGAAGAGCATGCGCTCCTCGTAGTGGATGACGCCCTTGATCGTATCCAGCTGGAAGCCGTCGAGGCTGAGGGACGGCACGACGACGATGTCTCGCGGTCCACTTCCCCAGTCGTGCACGGTGAGCCAGCGCTCCGCGAGGGTCTGCTGGAGATCCGTGAAGCGCCGCTCGAACTCCGGGCTGAGTCCGCCTACCCTGGCTCGCTGATATTTTTCCACATGAGAAATGGGCGAGGCGGGGCGCCCCTTGCCCTTGCGCGCCTTCCCCTTCCGTTCGCCTCGCCTGGCCGCAGCCCGAGCGGCTGGCTTCTTGTCGTTCGCGCGCCCGGCCCCAGGTCTTGCCCCCATGCAGCCCCTCACCCTAGCAAAGGGCGCGTTTCGATTGGTGGAAAACCACTTGGAAACTCGGAGGCCGAGTCCAGGCCCGCTCGGAGACCTCGGGGCGCTGCGTTCAGGGTGACCGCAGGTGTGGGGTGTTTGCTCACCTGCGCGGCTTGCGTGACCTCGCGCGGCCCAGCACCTGAGCTGCCTGGCGCTGGGCCCTGCCAGCGGTGATCTCGCGATCGAGCCTCGACAGCCGCTCCGCCATCTCGAGCCATCCGGGCTGCGTCTCGATGAGGCTGGAGAAGTCCTCGCGCTGGCTCAGGGAGTGAAGCAAGGTCATCTCCCACTCCGCCCGCGCGTGGACCTCCAGCCGACTCGTGGCCTCTTCGAACACCGCGAGTCCGTCCGGCAGGTCCAGCACCCCCTGAGCGACGTGTTCCATCTGCCCGGCCTCGATCGCGTGAGGCAGGTACTCCAGGACCGCATCAGCGACGCGGCACTTCGACGTATATTCCCCGAGGAGACGCGCCAGGTCGGGCGACTTCGCTGTGCGCGCCAGGCGCGCCAGATCGGGCCACACCTCGGCCTGTTGGTGGGTGAGGAGCGACAGGCAGAGCAGCTCCGAGTACGCGAGGTCCGAGAAGCTCGGCTGCTTCTTTCTGGCTATCGGCTCGAGCTCCCGAAGGATCAGTCGATCGAGCCCTGCCACCTCGAGGCGCTCGAGGCTCACGGCGCCCGGCGAGAACAGGTACGCGTCCTCGGCGCTCGAGCGCCCCCCCTGCGGCTTGGCCGGCGCGAAGCGCTTCAGCGTCTGCAGGATGAGCTGCGCGTCCTCCGGCTCCCCGCTGAAGGAGAGCCCCCTGAGCGCGCTCTGCGTGCCCGAGCCGTAGCGCCTGGCCCGCTTCACCCAGCGCCGGAGCAGCGGATAGGCGGCTTCGCGCAGCAGGTCGCCGTAGAGCTCGAGGGTCATCAGCTGAAGGTCGGCCTGGTGGAGCACCAGCGGACTCCCCCGCTCGAGCGCGCCGAGCAGCGCCTCGCGCTTCGAGAACAGCTTCGCCAGGGTGCGCTCGGTGCCCTTGGCGGTGAGCACCTCGTAGTGATCCTTGGCCGTGACCTTCTTGAGCAGCGGCGCGTCGACTTCACCCACCTCGCGCAGCGCCTGCTGGAAGTCCTTGAGCTCGGCCCTGGTCAGCTCGCGGGAGAGACCGCCCTCGGGCGCTCTGTGTTTCTCCGCGGCAACGGCTTCCTCCTGAGCACGGAGCACCTGCGGCAGGCGCCACCACGACCGAACGCGGCTCTTCGCCAGCGACCCGAGCTGGAAACCTCCAGCGGAGAGCGCCGCTTCGACACCCCACGGCTCCGCGGCGCTCTCGAGTGTGACCAGGCCAGCCTCACCGAAGCCACCGAACTGCCCCGCACCGCCCATCAGTGCCAGGACGCCGGGAGCGAACACGATGGCCTGGTCTCTCGCCATCACGGCGCGCCAGGTGACCTTCGACGAGACGAGCTCGCTGACGAAGAAGAACGGCACAGCGTCCGACGCAAGCCACTCCAGCGCCTGCGCCACGCTGCGCTCGCCGAAGGCCTCGCTGTCCGGCGCCTGGAGCGGCTTCGGCCACTTCCTGCGCTCGATCAGCGCCCTCGCAGGAGTCGCCTCCCAGAGCTGGCGCTTTCGCGCGGGGAACCCGAACCTGGCGAACAGCACGACGTCGTAACCCACGGCTGCAGCATACAACGATCTGGCGTCTTGCAGCGAACCACGCAGACGGACACAGGCGGGTCACCTGACGTCGGCACAGCAGCGGAAGCCCAAGTGGAAGTTCCGGTGGCTGTCCGCCGCGTCCACTCTGGTAGCGTGCCACGCTGGCGCTCGGTAGCGACAGTCATCGGGGTGGGCCTCGAAGCTGTCGAAGATGAACCAGCTGCCCTTCATCTCCGTCTCGCCGAGACCTCCGCGACTGGCCAGCTCTTCCGGCGCGAGGGGCATGTTCATGTGCTCGGCAGCGTTTCCGTGCTGATCATAGACCCCGAACGGACTCACGCACTCGGGGAAGGAGCCTGTCGGGTAGGTGTTGCTCCCGCACTCGGACCAGCTGCCCGATCCGCACTTCTTGTTCTTGAATGAGCCCGTGGCGCACTTCTTGTGGTCCTTCTCGCTGCCATAGGCCCAGACCTTCTCGTTGTAGCGGTTGCTGAACCACTGCATCAGCATGCGTCGGTCCCCGAACGCGTACTCCACCTCGAGTGGTCGGAGCGAGCCAGCGCAGGCGCCTTCCCACTCGTGGGCGTCGCAAAGACGTTTCCCTACGGCTTTGCAGATCCTGTCCGCTTCGCTCGCGCGCGCGTAGACCACCGGATACTCGCAGGCGATGTTCGGGAACTCGAACTGATCGATGCACACGGTCGCCGTCTCGGCGCTGCTGGGCACCGCGGAGAGCGCGCTCACCCCCGCCTCCGGCAAGTCCCCTCCGTCCGCCAGCTGCCGTGCCGCGAGCGGCCCCCGGGCGTACACCGGAACCATGTTCGGATGCCCGCAGCGGGGATGCGCCGGCGCGAGGTGCCCGGCGGCCTCGCGCCTGGCCAGGCACTCGGAGCGCTTCATCGGGTGCTGGGTGGGCTTCGGATTGCCCTGTCCGATCAGCTTTGATTCCGCGAAGATACGCTTCACCGCGTCGAGCTGCTGCGGCGGGTAGTAGCGACCCATGCGGCGGAAGAGCTGTGCCCGCTGGGCTTCCAGAGTATCCGGAACGCTATCGTCGACGTCCATCTCCTCGCGTGGACCTTCGCCCGATGCCTCGGCTGCGGCGTCGTTCGTCGCCTTGCTCCCCGCTTCGGGCGCACCGGCGTCTCGCGGCGCATCTCCAGAGATCGGGATCGGGATCGGGGGTGAGGGTGCAGGCGCCGGGCGCGACACGTAGAGCGCTCCCAGGGCCGTGACCCCTAACCCCAAACCCAAGACCCAGACGACACGACGCATTATCAGGTGTGGCGCGGGTAGCACGCATCCGGTCCCCTGACCAACGCCGAGCCCCAGCGTGCGCGCCCTGGAAGCGATCGGGCGTGCGCGCCGGGGACCCGGCGACGCCAGGCCTGGCTCACGCGGCGAGATCGCGCTTCAGCGCTTCGAAATCCCGCGAGGCCAAGCTGGGGGCGAGCTGGCTCAGGAAGTCCTGAAACACCGCCGGAGGCATGCCCTGGCGCGGGCCCTGAAGCAGGGCGACGCGCTCACCGGGATTCATCGCCGGTAGCATCAAGTTGAGAAAGCGCAGCATCTCGTCGGGTGGGATCGAACCGATCAGCGCCCCCTCGATCGCGCGCAGCTCATCGGCGCCGTAGTGGAGGTCCAGCGCCGGCTGGATCTCGGTCTCTTCCTGGAGCATGTGCTCGAGGTTCTCCACGACGAACGCCGAGAACTCGTGATACAGCGCGTGCGCGATCAGCTGGCGCTCGGACGGCTCGGCTTGCACCAGCTGTTCCGCGCGGTTTTTTAGCGCGGTGGACGCCGCCCCGTGGTGGTGGTGCTCCTGCTCCAGACGCGTCGCGAGCTCCGGGAGCTTGGCGCGGATCGCGGGATGCACGAACTCTTCCTCGTGGTGAACGTGCGCGGCCACGAGGTCGAGCAGCTGCTCGAGGCTCTCCGCGACGGCATCGACCTCGCAGGTCCGTGCGACGTCCAGGTTGCCGAGACGGCACAGCAGGTTGCTGAGGCCAAGACGCAGGCCCTTGTGGGGCGCGCTGTAAAGATCGACGACGGGGACGTAAGGCGTGTGTGAATCGAGGATATGCATGTTCGAGCTCCTGAAAGTCGAGGCGCCTCCATGGCGCAACCGGAGCATGGGTCGCCACCAGAACCTAAGCCCCCTAACTCGGTCGTAGACCTTCTTAAGCACTCCTTAAGCAGCCAGGGTCGACCGAAAACATCCTCTATTTTCGTACACTTGGAGCATCTTCACCAGACCGAAACGCGAGCACTCAGCGCTCCAGCGACTCGCCCTCGCTGAGCTCGAACGCCCCATCAATTTCCACGCGAAAATGACCGCGGGCGCTCGTGGGCAAGCGAATGCTCGGACACCGTTGCTCGAGGCGCTTGCGCAGCAACGCCAGGCGACTCTCGAGATTGTCCCGCACCGCTGGCAACCCGAGGGAAGGATCGAGTCGCAGCTCACGGTTGCTGAACTCGGTGCGACCGGTGTCGCGGACGATGGTCAACAGCTTCCACAGGATGCGGCCAGGGACGTTGCGCACCAGGTACTGATCGTCGAGGAAGACGCAGTCGTCGTGGGCTATGAAGCGAAAGCGCAGTGTTGGCCGTTCCTCTGCAGCGTCGGTTTCTGTTGCGGCCCGCTCCGGCAGCACCCGCGCGAGGGCGAGGGCGACCTGATTGGAGACGATCTCGAGGAACGTCTCGTCCCACTCGTCGAAGGCCAACCGCTGCTTGCTCTCCACCGCGATCACCCCGAGCAGCTGGTCTCCGACGACCAGGGGGAGCGCCATCTGTGACTGCGCGTCCGGCAAGCCTGGCGACGGCAGCTCGGGGCACCCGAGACCCAGCCCGCGCTGCTGCTCGATCGCGCTGCGCACGGCGCGACCGTACCTCAAGTCATTTTCCACGCCAGAAATTCGCAACGCGCGGCGCTCCTGAGCGACGACCCCGATCAGCCCCTCCCCGACCTTCACCTCGGCGCCCAGGCAGAGAGCCGCGTAGCCGCGCACGGCGGCCACCTCCAGGCCTCGCGCGGTCGCGAGCAGCACCATCGCGTACTGGAAGCCGAAGGCGACCTCCAGAGACTCGAGCACGCCGCTGAGCAAGACCTCGAGGCTGCTCGCGTTGTTCACACGCTGGGAGATCAGCTGCAGACCGCGCAGCTCGCTGCGTGGCCCCCCAGGGTCGTCCAGCTCCACCTGCTCCGGCACGTCGATGTAGCGCGCGAGATGCTCGCAGCGGAGCACTCGATAGACGTCTGCGCTGCGCAGCCGGAAGACGTCGCTCATCCCGATGTGGGTGGCGATCGCGCGAATCCGCATCGCGATGCTGTCGAAGAGCGGACCCGACACCTCCTCGCGTTCGTACTCGAGCTCGAGCCGATAGGCCTCGAACGTCACCGGGTCGTAGACGATCACGGTCGCAGCTGGGTTTCGGAGAACGTTCTCCTTGGTCTTGTTGAAGAACTGACAGGACAGCGCGACGCGCTCCTCGTCGATGCTGTGCACGTGACTGAGATAGGTCACGTTGGGTGTCCCGTCGGGGCTGACGGTGCCCAGGATGGACGGAATGATGCCCTGGAAGCAGCGCGAGGGCGGGCCACACGTACGACTCACGGCTGCTCCATCGGGCCGCCAGCACCAGGCCCAGGGGTCTGGTTGAAGCCCTGGTCGAACTGCACCCGCAAGGCCTTGGCCGGCTCGATGCGCATGCGTCTCGTCACCGAGCGCGGCAGGCCCGCCATGGCCACCTGCTCGGCAAATGCCACACGGTAACGCTCGAGCTCGACGGACTGCTCCCTGCTCACGTCGCTGACGTCCAGCACCACGCCCTTGAGCTGCACCGTTCGGTGGTCGTGAATGCGCGAGAAAGCTACGGCGATGCGGGCGTTGTCGGCGATGTCGCTGAGCAAGCGCTGGCTCAGCTCGGCGTTGACGAACACGTCCACGGAACGTCGATCCGGGGCGACCTGAGCACCCAGGCCGCGCAGGACCTCCGGGCGCAGCCGCGCGTCGCGAGTCGCGATGATGATCGAGACGCCGCTCTCGAGGAACTCGACCAGGTCTTCGGGAAGGGCAACGGGCATCGGGCGTCGAACCGCGGAGCTGGCGAGGGGCAGAACGGGGAGGATATAGTGCGAGCCGGTGGCTGCCCAGCATCGAGTATCGGCTCTGCGCCTGTCCGAGGTGGGCATCGACTTTGGTCGCGGACCGCTGCTCACCGGGGTTGACCTCGAGGTGCAGCAGGGCGAGCTGGTGGTGCTCCTCGGCGCCTCCGGCGCCGGCAAGAGCAGCTTGCTCCGACTGCTGAACCGCCTCGAGGAGCCGGCATGCGGCAAGGTCGAATTCCTGGGCAAACCCCTCGGCGACTACGAGCCGCGCGCGCTCCGCCGCAAGGTCGCGCTGATCACCCAGACCCCCGTGATGTTCCCGGGCAGCGTGCGCGAGAACCTCGGGATGGTCCCTCGCGGATATGCTCCGCCGACCGAAGCGTCGATGCGCGGCGAGATCGAGGCGCTCGGGCTGTCGACGATGCTCCTGGATCAGGACGCGACGCGCCTCTCCGGGGGAGAGAAGCAACGGGTGAGCCTCGCGCGAAGCCTGCTCATGACGCCAGACGTGTTGCTGCTGGACGAACCGACCAGCGCGCTCGATCCGCATCACGAAGCCAAGGTGGCGCAGCTGATCGCGGAGCTTCGGGAGCGACGCCAGCTCACCTGCGTGGTCGTCACGCACTCGGAGCGGCTCGCGCGCCAGCTCGGCGGGCGCTGGGTGCTGATCCGGGGAGGGCAGCTGCTCGACCGCCCGAGCGACGGAGCCTTGGCGGAGTTCTTCTCCGGGAGCGACGCTTGAAGGGCGCCATCGACATCGAGTGGGTGCGCCTGACCACCCTGCTGGCACTGCTCTGCTTGCTCTTTTTCGTTTCCGCACGAATGCGACTGGAGCTGGGCAAGAAGATAGGCCTGGCGGCGCTCCGAGGCAGCATACAGCTGATCGCAGTGGGCTACGCGCTCAGCGCCGTCTTCAGCATCCATGACCCGCTGCTGGTGCTGGCCACCCTCAGCTTGATGCTGGGGGTCGCGGCGCGCACCGCGGCCTCGCGCATCTCCAGGCGTTTCCCCGGGGTTACCTGGCTGGCGGCGCTGGGCCTCATCGCCGGGACCAGCGTGAGCCTCGGATTCAGCACGGCGATCGTGGTCGACGTGCGCCCCTGGTACTCGCCGCAGTACCTGATCCCGATCGGCGGCATGTTGCTCGGCAACTCCATGAACGGGGTGAGCCTGGCGGCGGAGCGCTTCATGGACGAGCTCGACGTACGCCGCGCGGAAGTGGAGACGCTGCTCAGCCTGGGCTTCAGTGGCCCCGAGGCGCTGCACCCGTTGCTCAAGCGCAGCCTGCGCGCGGCGATGATCCCGACGCTGAACAGCCTCACGGTCGCGGGCGTCGTCCAGCTGCCGGGCATGATGACGGGGCAGATCCTCGGTGGCGTCTCCCCGCTGGTCGCGGTGAAGTACCAGCTGCTGATCTACGTCGCGCTGACCACCAGCGTCACGCTGGCGACCCTGGTGTTCTTGCTGGTGCTGCGCAATCGTCAGCTGACGCCAGCGCACCAGCTCGTGCCCCCACCGGAGCGCACCCAGGTCGTCTCCCGCGGCGGCGGTGGCGGTGGCGGTGGCGGTGGCGGCGGTGGTGGTGGTCGCAGACGGCGTGAAGCTTGAGGCGCCTCACGCACCATCATTCGCCCAACAGTTTCCGCGTGAGAATGCTAGGACTGCCATCCAGGCTGCGCTTCCAGGAGCTCCAGGAACAGCTCCCCCGCTCTCCCCAGGGGGCGAGCGCGCCGCCACGACAGGTGAGGCACGAAGCGGTGCTCGTGGGCTTCTTCGAAGGGCAGCTCGACCAGCTCGCGGCGCTTGAGCGCCCGGCGCACCAGGTGTTCCGGCATCCAGCCGAAGCCAATCCCGGAGACCAACGCCTCGAGCTTGGCGTGGAAATCACCGAGTCGCAGCACGTGGGGACTGCCGAGGGACAGGCGCCCCAGATTCGAGCCGCCGCTCCCGGAGTCTTCGACCATCAACTCCACGTGCTGCGCGAGGTCGACGCGGCTCCGCACGACGCTTCGACGACCGCGCGCGCGTGGCGGCGCCAGGGGATGCGCCGGGCTCACCACCAGACGCATGCACAGGGGCGCGAGCGGTCGCGCCACGTGCCGCGCATCACCAGCGAAGTCCAGCACGAACATCAGGTCGGCTTGCTGCGCCGTGAACCGCTCCCTCACCCCCGAGAGATACTCCACGTGCAGGTCGACCCGCGTCGGGAGCCCCCGCTGCACGAGGCCTTTCATTGCCGCGAGGATGGGCTGTAGCTCCAGCGCACCGTCCACGACGATGGTCAGGCTCGGCTCCCAAGCATCGCGCAGCGCACGCGCGACGCGATCGAAGTGGCGCGCGCGCTCCAGCAGCTGCTCCGCCTCGAGCAGCAGACGCTGGCCAGCCGGCGTGAGCACGGCGCGATGTCCGCTGCGGTCGAAGACCGCGAACCCGACGCGCTCCTCGAGTCCCTTCACGCCATAACTCACGGCGCTGGTCGCGCGGCCCAAGCGCTTGCCCGCAGCGGCGAAGCTGCCCGTTGTCGCGATCGCCTGGAGGACGCGGAGCTGGTCCAGGTTGACGAGGTCGGCAGGCTCCGAGCCGACCCGTTCGGAGCCAGCGTCGGGTTTGGGGGGGAGGTGCGATTCCAAGGCGCTCTCCAGGCGACCGCGAAGCGGCCCACAGTTTGTTCTGATAATCTGAACGAATTCAATCGAAAGATTGAAATTTCATGAACACGCGCTTGGCCGTAGCGTGGGTTCATGCACTACACTCGGGGGCGGATCACCCGTCAGGCGCACGTCGATATCCCCAGCGGAACCGTGGAGGAGGAGTTCGGGCGCGGCGGCTTCTTCGGTCGCAGCGCGCACCTCTACCGCAGCGCGCCTCCGGTGAACTGGACGGAGGTCAGCCCTGGGCTCCGACCCCGCGCGCTGAACCTGCGAGAGCTGCCGAAGCTCGACACCGGCGAGGGCAGGGCAGAGGAGTGGCTGGAGTCCCGTATCCCGGTGCTGCGGAACGCCGACGCGCGGATCGCCTTCTCCCGCTTGAGCGGCAGCATGCAGCATTGCTTCCGCAACGCAGACGCCGACGAACTGCTGTTCGTGCACGGCGGGCGCGGCACCTTGCTGAGCGACTTCGGCGCGCTGGACTACGAGACGGGTGACTACCTTCTACTTCCGCGAGGTACTACCTACCGCCTCGATCCGAAGGACCTGACCCACTGTCTGGTGCTGGAGAGCCGTGGTGAGCTGCGCGTCCCCGAGCGCGGCATCCTCGGCCACCACGCGCTCTTCGACCCGGCGTTGATCGACGTTCCGGATCCCGAGCGGCTGCCCGCCAACGCGAGCCAGGTGGAAACCCACGACTGGGACGTGGTGGTGCAACGCGGCGGCGAGCTGCATCGCATCCGCTACCCCTTCGACCCGCTGAACACCGTGGGCTGGAAGGGCGACCTGAGCGTCTGGCGCATCAACGTGAAGGACATCCGTCCCGTGCTGAGCGATCGCTACCACCTCCCGCCTTCGGCACACGCGACCTTCATCAGCGACTCCCTGGTGGTCTGCAGCTTCTTGCCGCGACCCCTCGAGGTAGGTGACCCGAACGCGCTTCGGGTGCCGTTCTACCACGCGAACATCGACTACGACGAGGTGCTGTTCTATCACTCCGGCGACTTCTTCAGTCGCCAGGGCATTTCCCCGGGGATGCTCACGTTTCACCCCCAGGGCATCCATCACGGGCCCCAACCTGGCGCGATCAAGGCCAGCGAAGCCAAGACCCGCACCGATGAGGTAGCTGTGATGATCGACACCCTCCGTCCCTTGCAGGTGTGCGAGGAGGCGCGAGACGCAGAGCGAGTGGACTACTGGAAGAGCTGGATGACGCCATGAATCAAGCAAGCGAGACCAACCCCCTGGGCCTGAACGGCATCGCCTTCGTCGAGTACGCGAGTCCGACCGCCGAAGGTCGAGAAGATCTGAACCGGCTGTTCGGCAGCTTGGGCTTCTCCAAGCTTCAGCGGCACCCGAGCCTCGACATCCAGGACTACGTCCAGCACGACGTGCACTTCCTGGTGAACCGCGAGGAGACGGGCCACGCGCATGACTTCAGCGCCAAGCATGGTCCGTGTGTCTCGGCGCTGGGCTGGTGGGTCGCCGACGCCGAGCTGGCGCTGGCGCGCGCCGTCGAGCGTGGCGCGCGGGCCTATGAGGGAGCCATCGCGTATCACGGCGCGAAGGCGATCTACGGCATCGGCGGTTCGCTCATCTACCTGGTGGACGAGCGTGTGGGGCGACGCTGGGACGACGAGTTCCTCAGCCTGGAGAACCCCGAGCGCCACCCGAGCCGAGGCTTTTACCGCGTGGATCACCTCACCAACAACGTAAGGAAGGGCACGATGCAGGAGTGGGCCGACTTCTACAAGCGCGTGTTCGGCTTCACCGAGGTGCGCTACTTCGACATTCGGGGTCAGAAGACCGGTCTGACGTCCTACGCACTACGTTCGCCATGCGGCCAGTTCTGCATACCGATCAACGAAGGCGACGAGTCGAAGTCGCAGATCGAAGAGTACCTGCACGAGTACGATGGCCCTGGCGTGCAGCACATCGCGCTGCTGAGTGACGACCTGCTCTCCAGCTTGAACGAGCTGGACGCCGCCGGTGTCCCCACCCTGGACATCGATGCCGACTACTACGAGAGCGTGTTCGAGCGCGTGCCTGGGGTCACCGAGGACCACCAGCGCATCGCGGAGCTCAAGGTGCTGGTCGACGGCGACGAAGATGGCTACCTGCTCCAGATCTTCACTCGCAACGTGATCGGCCCGATCTTCTTCGAGATGATCCAGCGCAGGAACCACCTGTCCTTCGGCGAGGGCAACTTCTCCGCGCTGTTCCGCTCCATCGAGCGCGACCAGGAACGCCGCGGCGTGCTCTGAGACCCCGCGGCTCGACGCGGGCGGCGCCGGCTGACCGAAGACCTCAGTCGGCGCCCATCGCCCGTATCCGCTCGGTAACGTCCGCGGGCTTCAGGATCAAGCTGAAGCTCACGGCACCGGGATCGTCGAATGGGCTGACCAACGGCCCGAGAGTCGACGCCAGGCGCCCCATCGACCACTCCCCATCGACGCCGACCACCACCTCGCAGGCGCGCCGCTCGTCGCGCCCTGGGCTGAGACGAGCACAGGAGAAGCGCGCGATGTCCGGCCCTCTGAGCGTCTGAGGGGGTTCCTTCACGGGCCCCGAGACGGGCCCCACCAGCTCACCGTGCTCGACGTCGTAGAGGTAGCGCCAGACGTCGGGTCGCTCGACGGCGGGCAGCTCGCGTAGCTCCGGATAGGCCCGCAAGGTCACCGCGCGCAGCCCGGCGGCGCGGGCGATCGAGTCCTCCCTCAGCACCCGTGCATCGCGGATCAACAGGCCGAACGGATCGCGGGCCTTGCTACCCAGATCCTTCACGACCTGACCCAGTCGGATCTCCATGCGCGAGGCCAGCAGCAGCGCAGGACGAGTCATGCCCTGCGTGTTGGTCCGCCGCGGTCCCCCTTCGTCGTTGCTCCGCTCGGGATCCGGCTCCGCGGGTGGAGCTTCGACGGCTCGGGTGCTGTCGAGCAGGCTGCGGGCGAAGTCCCGCGGCTGCCAGCGCGGCGGCTCGAGCCAGGCGCGGCGCTCGCGCCCCACGATCCAGATGGGTGCCTTGGGGATCCAGGGCTGAGCCTGGAGCTCCACCCGTGGGAGCTCCAGGGAACGCTGCGCGAGCACACCTTCCAGCTCACCGAGCTGATGCTCGGAGGCCTGAACGAAGCGCTCTCCCCCGAAGAAACCGAGCCAGACACCGGCCACCAGCGCGACCTGCTTGCCTCTCGAGGCGAGGCGCTTGCGCAGTGACCACAAGAGCAAGACGATCGCCGCCCCCGACGCCGACGTGTCCAGGACCACCAGGCGGCTTCGACGAGCCAGCTCGAGACCTCCGCGCACTCCCTGCTCGTAGAGCGTCTCGCGGTGGGCGTTGAGGATCGGCACGCTAACTTCCGCACGGATCCATGAAGCGACGACGAAGACGAGCGGCACCCAGACCGCGAAGCCCAGGGCTGCCCCTCGCGTGAGCAACACGGCCAGGAAGAGCACGCTGGAAATCGCGAGCACATCCTCGACGTTCCAGCTGAGACCCAGGACGATGCGACCGAACGCCAGCGACACCGCCCAGGTCAGGATCGCCACCCAGGCCTGAGGTGACACCGGCAGCTCACGCCGCGGGTGCACCCGCGAGCCGATCAGCTCGAGCCCCAGGGCGCCGATCGCCGCCACGCCCGCGCCGATGAGCATCACCGCGCGCGCATCACCCGCCGCTTGCCAGTAGCCCAGGAGCATCTCCGACACGTCGCTGAGCCCGGAGATCACGCCCAGGTCTCGAGAGTGGCTCTGGAAAGCGTACCCCAGGGAAACGAGGGGCAGCAGCAGCCAGCCGAGCCAGAGCTTGCTGGCGGCGTGGCGCCCACGCCAGAAGGCGACGCCGAAGGCGGCGAGGGGCGTGAGGAGCCAGAGCCAGAACGGCGAGACCCAGGAACTCAGCGGATGCGCGAGCCCGTACGCAGAGCAGGCGATCAGCGTCCCGAGGCCGATACCCAGCTCGACCCGCCCGAGCTCCGCGCTTGGCAGCTCAGGCTCGGGGTCGGAGTCGGGTCCGGCGCGCACGACCCGCGGCGCCCGGACGTCGGAGTCGGGCTCGCTGGTCCGATCGAGGTCGGGCTCGCTGAGCTCTGCTTCGGCAGAGGTCGGTTGTTCGCTACTTTCCCGAACCATCGGCCCCCGAGAGGAAGGCGGCGTAGGCGTCCAGGTTGGTCTCGCGACCCAGGAAGTCGTGAACCAGCTGGTTCTCGTCGGGTCCGGCGCCACGGGCCAGCACCAGCTTGCGCCAGTCGTCCGCCACCTTGGTGTTCATGAACCCTTCCTTCTGGAAGCGCGTCAGAACGTCGCGCGCGATGGCAAGCGCCCACTGGTAGCCATAGTACCCTGCGTCGTAGCCCATCAGGTGACCGAACGTCGCCTGAAAATGCGTTTCCGGGAGGTAGCCAAAGCTCTGGGTTTGCTTCATCACCTCGCGGAACACCTTGTCGGTGTCGATCGGCGTCGGACGGTGGTGGTACTCGAAGTCGAGAGTCGCCAGGGAGATCTGCCGCTCGGTGTGCAGCGCAAATCCGAACGAACGGCTCTTGGTCATGGCGTTGAAGAGCTTGTCCGGGATCTTCTCGCCGGTCTCGTAGTGCTTCGCGAACAGGTCCAGGGTCTCGCGCCTCCACGCCCACTCCTCGAGCATCTGCGAGGGCGCCTCCACGAAGTCGCGCACGGTGTTGGTGCCAGAATAGGTCGCGAGCTCCTGCTGCGTCAGCACGTGATGCAGGGCGTGCCCGAACTCGTGGAAGAAGGTGGTGACCTGATCGTGGGTCATCAAGCCCGGCTGCCCAGGTTCGCTCTTGGGGAAGTTGCACACCAGCGCCGAGATGGGCGTGACGTAGCTGCCGTCGTCCATGCGCTTGCCGCCACGGATCTCGAACATCGCCGCGTGCTTGTACTTGCCGTCGCGGGGATAGAGGTCGAGGTAGATTCGCCCGAGCTTCTTGCCGTGGTCCGTCACCTCGAGGATGCGCACGTCCTCGTGCCACACCGATCCTTTTTCCGCCGGGATTTCTTTGAACTCCAGACCGTAGAGCTTCGAGAGGATGGTGAACAGGCCTTTGGCCACTGACTCGACCTCGAAGTAGTTCGAGAGCTCCTTGGCATCGAAGCCGTACTTCTTGTTGGCCAGGCGGCCCACGAGGTACAGCCGATCGTGGTTCGGCACCACCTTGCCCTTGCCTCCGAGCCTGTGCCACTCGGCCAGCAGCTCCGCATACTCACGCTCGCCGGGCTTCTCGACCTGCTTGGCGGCGTTCTTCAGGAACTCCTGAACCTTGGCGGCCGTCTTCGCCATGCGCGGCTCGATCGCGTAGTCGGCCCAGGTCTCGTAACCCAGGAGCTTCGCCTTCTTCTCGCGCAACACCAGCACGCGCTCGAGGATCGGGACGTTGGCTTTTGCCGCGCGGTTATCGAACTCGAAGGTCAGATCCTTCGCGATGCTGCGGTCGTCAGCGTAGGTGATCACCGGGAAGTAGTCAGGATAGTCCGTGGTCAGCTCGACCAGCCCGTCGGCACCCGGCTCGTGCTGCTCGATGAAGCTCTCGGGTAGGCCCTTGAGCTGCTCTGGCTTGACCTTGATGCTGCCCTTGGCCTCGCTCAGGTTCGTGCCAAAGTCCTGGCTCAGCTTGGTGAGCTCCTCGTTGAGCTTGCGCAGCTCGTCCTGCTCGGCCTTGGGCAAGAACAGGCCATTGCGCTTGAAGTCGCGCAGCAGGTCTTCGAGCAGCCGCTTGCGGGTCCCCTCGAGCGCGGGGTGCTTGTCGGCGTAGCGCCGCACGACGCCAGCGAACCGCGCGTCCAGCATCATGTCGGTGTAGAACTCGTCGACCTTGGGGCGGCACTCTCCGGCGGCGTCGCGCACGGCCTTGTCGGGGTGCCCCACGTTCATCAGATCCGGAAAGCCAGCCCCGACGCTCAGCTCGAGGGAGATCTGATCGACCTTGGCCAACGTGTTGTCCCAGGTGAGCTCCGTTTCCGCAGGGAGTTCCTTCACCTCGCCGAGCAAGGCCTTGGCGCGACCGAGGTGGCGGTCGCAGAGCGCGACCACGCCCGTCGCGGTCATGCCTTCGGCGACGGGGTCGACCTGAGCCGTGGGCGTCTCGGGGACGGCAGGAGTTTCGGGCGTTGCAGAAGGCATAGCGGACATGGCCGGAGGCTCCGATGGCTGGGGGGTGCTGCTGGGAGTGCAAGCGCCGAGAGCCAGCGCGAACACGAACGCCCAACGGGCGGATCGGGCAACAGACGTACGCGAAGCTAGGGCGGAGGCAAGCGTGGACTCTCGCATGGGCGGGACCATTCCCCAGCACCTGCGCGCTGGCAAGCCAGTTCACGGCCAAAAAGTGCTACGGATGGCTCGGGTGACTGGACGACGGGGCACAGCTTCCGAGGCGCCGACCAGCGGGGCAGTCGGTGTCGATGCGCAGGTCTCGCGGCCAGGGTCGCGGCCCCTCGCGCAGCGCGGGATCTTGCTGATGATCCTGTCGACCGTCGCGTTCGCCGCGATGCTGAGCCTGGTCAAGCTCGCGCGGCGAGAGCTCGGTGCGTTCGAGGTGATGTGCTGGCGCGCAGCGACCTCGGTGCCGCTGGCCTTGCTGCTGGTCTGGCGCAGCGCAAGCGCCGGCAGCCTTCGGAGGTTGTTCCGAGTGCAGCGCAAGGCGCTGCTCACGGCGCGCGTCGTGATGGGCTTTTGCGCGATGTCCTCCTTCTACATCGCCGCCCGGGGCCTCAGTGTCGCGGACATCTCCATCATCCACAAGCTCCAGCCGATCCTGATCGCAGTCCTGGCGCCGTGGGTGCTCGGCGCCGGAGAGCGCTCCAGCCGCGGGATCTGGCTGGCGCTGGTGGCGGGGATCGGTGGGTCGGCGTTGGTGCTCGGGCCTGAGCTGTCGTTCGGGTCTGGCTACGCGATCGCAGCGCTGGTCGGAACCGCAGCGTCTGCGGGCGCTCATCTCGCGGTGCGAGCGCTGGGACGCACCGAGCGGGCGAGCAACATCGTGCTGTGGTTCCAGCTCGGCGTGCTCGGCATCTCGGTCAGCGTGCTCCTGGTTCGTCACGGCGCCGTGCCGCTTCCACCAGCGCACCTGGTGCCCCATCTCTGCGGCATCGGAGTGGCGGCCACCATCGGACAGGCGCTGATGACTCAGGCCTACGCCGTCGAGAAGGCGTCCACGGTCGCCGCGGCTTCGTACGTTGCGCCGCTCTGGGGCGTCGCGAGCGATCTCGTGATTTTCCGCACGGTACCGGAACCGAGCGTATGGATCGGGGGTACTCTGATCGTCGCCGGGGGCTTGCTGCTGCTCAAGGCGACCCGCCAGATCCAAGGCCGCGAAGACGAGGCGAGCGATGTCTGACTCAGCGCGTCCGAGTCTGGCGAGCGGGACCGCCAAGCGCGCGCGAGGCGACGTCGCGGTGGACGTGTTTCGGGGCGTGGTGGTGGTGATGATGTTCGCGGTGCACGCGCGCCGCATTCAGACCGGCAGAGGCGCGGCGCCGCTCGAGGGAGCCGCCGACGCCAGCCTGCGCTTTCTGATGCGCGTCGAGCCCTACATCGCAGCCTCCTTTCTCTACCTCGTTGGATACAGCCTGGTGCTTTCCTGGAGTGCGGCGGCGGCGCGGACCGACGACCTGGCGCTGCTGAAGCGCCGCTGGAAGGCGCGCATGCTGCGTCGTGCTGGCTGGCTGTACCTGCTGAGCGTCGGGCTCTGTCTGCCCCAGTTCGGGCTGCAGTGGCCGGCCACTTTCGTTTCCTCAGGGATTCTATCTGTGATCGCAGCCGCGATCGTCGTGTGCACGTTGCTGGTCTCGAGTTCGGGGGTGAGACGCTTCGCTTGGCCCTCGTGCACGCTCGTGCTGCTGGTCACGAGCGCGCTACACTTCGCGCGCCTCGGGGTCTCTGGCCTGAACGCGGGCCCAGGGGGAGCGTTTCCGCTGCTCGCGGCATCGCTCTTCGGCTTGGTCAGCTCCCCTAACCTGGTGCACACGTCTTCGTCGGCGCCACGCTGGTCGAGCAAGGCCGGGGGTCCACTCGCCGCGCCCGCCCTGCGCAGTCCGTGGGCAGTCGTGTGTCTGGTGCTCGCGGGTAGCGAGCTCTGGCGCAGTGGGTGGGACGCCCCCTGGACGGACACGTTCGTCAGCAACTACCGCGACTACCACGGTCTGGCGGCGGTGTACTGGCTGGAGCATGGCCCCAGTCTGCCGTCGACCTGGGTCGCGACGGGGTTCTGGAATCACACGACACTCGGGCTGATCGGTTGCGTGCTGGCGATTTGGTTTACACATCAACTACTTCACGCGCTGTTCAATCCACGAGCCGAAGCAAGAGCGATCATCCCGTACAAACCGATCATGCTGACGGCGTTGGGTGAACATGCGCTCGTCGCCTACATCACGCACCTGATCGCACTTGGCCTGGTGGAAATGTTGGGGCTGGCGCCAGCGTCGAGCCTCGGCACGTGGTGCCTGGTCGCGCTGTTGGTATTCGTCAGTCTGGCGCTCGCACCGCTGGTGAACCGACGATTTCGGCGTAGACTCTGAGGTGGATGACTGAGCTCAGTGAACCCGTACTGCACGAGGAGGTGGAGCGAGCGGCGCGTGTGCTCGTCACCAGCTGCCTCGATCTCGGCTCCGGCGATCAGCTCGTGTTGATCAGCGACCACGCGGTGCCGAACGTCGCGGAAGCTATCGCGCGGGTCGCACGCAACCTGGGCTGCCGGGTGCTCTGGTTTCGCCTCGCGGAGCACGGGCCTCGCCCCTTCAAGCTCCTGCCCGACGCCCTCCAGAGCGCGCTCGCCAACGCGCAGGCGAGCGTCTTCATTGCCAGCGCCCCGCACAACGAGCTCGGGATGCGGCAACACCTGCTGCACGTGGTCAAGCAACTGGGACTCAAGCACGCTCACATGCCGAGCATCAGCGCGCTCGCCTTCTCTCGCGGCCTGCGCCTCGACTACCGCGAGGTGGAGCGCGCGGGCCGTCGCATGCTGGACAAGCTCTCGAGCCTCAGACAGCTCCAGGTGACGTCGAGCGCTGGCACCAACCTGGATGTGTTGCTGCCTCCCCGAGCTCGCTGGTTCCCTCAGCTCGGGGTGCTCGAGCCGGGGCGCTGGGGCAACCTGCCCGCGGGCGCCCTGTACGCCACCCCCGAGCACGTGAGCGGACGTTTCGTGGCAAACGCGAGCGTGGGTGAGTACTTCGGCGCTCGTCACGGCCTGCTCCAGAGCAGCCCCGTGCACCTGGTGCTGGAGCGCGGGCGAGTGACGCGATTGACCTGCCCGGAGGCGCCGGAGCTGCAGCGGGACATGGTGCGCATGCTCGCCTGCTCGGAAAACTCGAGCCGTGTCGGGCTCATCTGCATTGGTGTCAACCCAAGTATCCACACGGCAACGGGTGAAGCGCTGGTCGACCAGAACCTGCCCGGACTGCACCTCTCGATCGGTGACCCGGCAGCGAAGGTCACTGGAGCAGGCTGGTCTGCGCCGACGGCCTTCGCTGCTTGCCAGGCGTATTCCACCGTGCTGGCGGAAGGCGTCCCCCTGATCGAACGCGGTCAGCTGCTGGCGCCGAACTGAGCCTTCGACTCACTCGTCGAGCGGATACTCGCTACCCCCGCGACTCGCGAGAACCTCGAGCACCTCCTTGGTCAACGGTTTGTCGACCACCAGCACGCGGTTCTGCGCCAGGAAGCTGCGGACCCGCTCGGTGAACGCCCCACCGCTACAGAAGTGAACCCTAGACAGGTACTCCGGCAGCTCACGCTCCACGCGATCACGGAACTCGGGGCCATCCACCCCTGGCATCATCAGATCACAAACCACGAGGTCGATTTCCGGGTCGGTGTGCAGCAAGTCGAGGCCGGCCGCGCCTCCTGCCGCTGTCAGGATCTCGAAGTGCCGCTTCAGCAGGCGCTCCTGCGACTTCAACAACAGGGGCTCGTCGTCCACCAGCAGCACACGCAACCTGCGGGTCGGAGGGCGCGGCGAGACCACGCTTGGACCGCTGACCTTCAACCCCGTCTCGATCGGCAATCGCAGGCGAAAGCAGGCGCCTCGTGGCGTGGGCACCAGCTCGATACTGCCGGAGTGGAAGCGCAGGATCTCCGCGCACAACGAGAGGCCGAGCCCGGTTCCGCGATCGGGCGCCTTGGTGGTGACGAACGGCTCGAACAGGCGCGCGCGCACCTCTTCAGGCAGGCCAGGTCCGGTGTCCCGGACATCGATCACGATCTCTCGCTTCTCGAGTCTGCTCGAAACGCTCACTCGCGCCTCCTCGGTTCCGTCCGGTCTTTCCTCGAGGGCGTGAGCAGCATTGATGAGCAAGTTGACCAGCACCTGGGTCAACTTGCCCTCGGAGGCAGGGATCCTGGGCAGCGGTTGCAGGTCGAGACGCAGCACGGCGCGATGTCTCAGCTCGTTGGCGGCCAGCTTGGCGGCGATGCGTACCACCTCGTTCAGATCGACCGACAGCACCTCCTGCTCGTCCAGTCGGCTGAAGGACTTGAGATCTCGCGTCGTGGCCAGGATGCGTCGAATACCGTCCAGGGAGTCCCCGACCGCGGGCAGCAACTCGGAGCGAGGGTCGAGCGGCTCCTTGGCGCCCTCGAGCAGCTCTCGCAGAGCCTCGAGATTGGTCACCACGTAGGCTGCAGGGTTGTTGATCTCGTGGGCGATGCTCGCCGCCATCTGTCCAATCGTCGCCAGGCGGTCCGAGTGCAGGAGGCGCGTCTGAGCCGCGATCAGCTCCTGGTTCTTGCGCTCCAGCTCTTCCTGGTAGCTCACGGTCTCGCTGACGTCGCGGAACACGTCCACCATGCGTCTTCCTTCGAGGGTGTCGTAGACCGTGATCGTGTAGTCACCCCAGAACGTCTGGCCGTCCTTGCGCTTCATCAGCAGGCGTCCCGCCGCGCGGCCGTCGCTGCGGAGCCGTGCGGAGACCGCGTCCACCAGGTCGGCCTGGGACACGTCCTGGAGCATGCGCCCAGTGAACTTCATCAGTTCTTCCCGGGAGTAGCCGAATAGCTCGCAGGCGGCGTCGTTGGCCCACAGACACAGCGCAGAGTCCCAGTCGAAGACCATGATCGCCTCCCGGGTGGTGTCCAGGAGCGCTCGATAGCTCGCCTCGGAAGCGACCAGCCGCTGCTGAATCGACTCCAGCTCGCGGTTGACCGAGATCACGAAGTCGTAGGACTCCAGCGCCTCCCGCGCGGCGATGTAGAACAAGCGTTTCCCTGAGGAACTATCGCAACGCGCCTTCACACGCGTCACCACGGTCTCACCACTCTTCGCGCGATGGTGACCTTCCAAGTCGACCACTTCCCCGTCCACCATCATCCGCCAGATGTGGCGAACCTGAGTCTCGTCGAGCCCGACCTCGATATCGAAGACGCTGAGCTGCATCAGCTCCTCGCAGGTGTAGCCGAGCACGGAGCAGAAGCGTTCGTTCACGTAGAGCAAGACGCCATCGTCGTCGTGGACCATCAGTCCCTCGGAGGCGTGCTCCAGGAGCGCGATCAGCTGTTGTCGTGTAACCTCCCCCAACGCTTGCCCTCAGCGTGATCCCCCGCAACCCCGGCGGTACGCTCAACGCTTCGAATCTAGCCGATGCACCAGCCGAAGCACCACCGGCCAGCGCACGTCCCGCCGAGCGAAGCCCACGTCGTAGCCATACCCGATCGCATCCATGCGCTCGGCGGAGATTTTCCGCTTGTGGAACAGGTAGCCGAAGATCGCGTCCGCACGTGCCTGACTCTGCTGCATCTCTCGGCGCACGCGACGGGGATCAGCGCCTGGGTCTCGACTCGAGTACACCTCCACGCGAAGCATTTGCCAGCTGGGGTGTGCTCGCATCGCCGTCGCGACGTCGTCCAGCACGCGGCGAACGTCCGCAGGCGGGAGTGCGTAGCGCGGGTTGTATGCCAGCGCGGAAGGCACCCGCAGCAGATCGCTCGCGCACTCTGGCGCCGGCGGGGTGGGGTCGATGCAAGGCTCTGCGACGACTGCTGGGGACAGGGGTGGTGTCGAGTCGGCTGGAGGGGAGTCGGGCGGGGGCGCTTCTGGAGCGAACACCGCCACCGGGGGCCGGGGCGTGGAAGCGGGAGCTGGCGCACACGCTGCCAGCAGCTGGGCCATGGCAAGCGAGCCCGCGATGAGCGATGCAGCAAGCCGCGGCCCGATCGCTTGGGGTGGGCGCAGCGGATCATTCTGAGCTGAGTGCACTCGAGGACCATTCACGGCGCAACGCTCGCGACCGCGACCCGTCTTCCCCCGCCTCGCTCTGCCGAGCCCGTTCCCCACGCTACCGGCTTTCTGTTAGCGTCTCTCCCTCCGGAGGTCGAGCCATGAGCTCAGAAGGTGGTGGAATGCTTCGTCGTTTCTTAGTGCTGGCGGTGTCGCTCTTGCTGACGACTTTCGCGCTCAACGCGAGCGCGGTCGGCAGCGTGCAGTGGAAGAGCACGCATCCCAAGGAGGTCGGGACGGGCTCTTGGCACCTGGAGGTAACCATCAACCTGCCCAAGGCCCCCGACGTCGCGCACGTACCGGTGAAGTTCGAGTTCCAGCAGACGATGTACTACGAGCGCAACCTGGTGGACGGCAAGGATGGCCCCCAGCTGCGCAAGGTGCCGATCACCAACAAGCAAGCGCAGATCGAGAGCGTGACCATCGGCTTCCTGGATCCGGGCCGCGGCACCATCCAGAAGCGTACGCGCTTCACCTTCAAGATCACGCGCGGTCACGGCTACGAAGCGGGCGAGTACAAGGTCACTCTACGCAATGGCAGCACGGGCCAGACCATCGGCCGCACCACGAAGATCGTGCTCGAGGGTGAGAACCCGGTCGTCGACCGTCGCTCCATCTCCTTCGTCGACAAGGAAGACAAGAAGAAGAAGGAGCAGATGAAGGCCGTCGACAAGGACGGCAACATCAAGGACGGCGACGCGGACTCGACCAAGAGCGGCGACCCCGCTCAGGATCAGATGGACGTCGCCGATCCTGGCGTGGGCAAGAAGAACTGGGATCCGGTCTATGGCGCGCCAGTCGATGACGACGCGCCCCCGATGCAGAGCAACGACGGCCCGAAGCCGATCAAAGAGAAGCCCGGCGGCTGCGGTTGCAGTATCCCCGGACACTCCCCTGAACTGCCCGTCGGAGCCGCGCTGTTCCTCGTGGGCCTGGTACTGGCGGTCGGCCGCCGACGACGGAGCTGATCAAAGATGCAGAAGCTGAGGGGGGCCTTCGCGGCTTGCGCGTTCACCATCGGTCTAACGTCCGTCTGCTCAAGTGTGGAGGCACGAACTCCGCGTGATTACTTCCTGAATCCGCCGCCTGCGGGGACCGATCTGCTGCTCGACGCGTACACGGTGGGCGGCCAGGTCAGCCTGGAGAACCGTGCTCACCTCGAGGAGGGGATGAGCATGCTGTACAGCCGGGTGAGCGGCATCTTCAGCTACCCATACAAGGACGCCAGCGCGAACCTGGACGTACGCGTGTTCCTGTTCACCCTCGGAGGTTCCGTGGGGATTCGTGACGTGCACCGCGATCACACGTTGGTGCCCGGCCAGGACTTCAACGGCGATGACGTCTTCGATGACAAGGACGTCAACACGCGAGACGTGCGCAACGATCGGGAGTCGGACCAGATCTACGGGTCCCAGACCTTCCCCTACTGGGAAGGGCGGCTACGCATGGTGATCCCCTTGGAGTCGTTCTTCTGGATCCACACCGGGACGATTCGCGGGGAGGAACGCAACGACGACTCCTTCGACTGGTTTCACGCCTTCCCTCACGACGCCGGGACGCTCTACCGCTACGACAGCACGTTCTTCTTCCGTCATCGCGACTTTGGGGCGGTGGGTCCGACCATCCGCTACATCGACACGCCTCGCGGAGACGGGCGGGACGACCGCTTCCAGTACGGCCTCGTCTATGGGACCCGTCCCGGGCTCATCAAGGGCAAGGACCTCTTCCTGCTCCAGACGCTGTTCCAGCTTGGCGACGACGAGTTTGGGCTGCACGCCTACCGTGTTCCCATGTACCTGCTGGCGGTCTATCGCGCAGCCTTGCCTCTGTGACGGCGCCTGGCCGAGGGCGCCCGGGGAAAGGCGCCGCTCGAACGGGGCGATCAGTTCGTCCCGGGGCTCGCCGGGCTCAGGTTCCACAGCCAGTTGTCGAGCATCACCAGCGAGTCGAAGAACGCATCGCTGGTGTCCCAGATCGCGATGCGCAGCTCCATCACCTCGCCGGGCACCACGTTGCCCGCCGTGGTCAACCAGCCGGTCCCACCGCCCGCCAGATCGCTGGAGTTGGGCGGGGTGCCACAACCTCCGTCGACCACGTCGAAGCCCGTTCCGGTGAGCAGGCTCGGCCCGGAGATGCAGCTGGCGGTGCCGTCGACGCCGCCCTCGCAACCCGTCGGCCCGTCGTCGCACACGCTGAACAGGTTCGTGCCGCGGGAGAGGTTCACGCCAATGGGGAAGCGCTGGAAGCTCGGCGCGATGTACACGGCGAGGTTCTTGTCCGCAGGATTGCTGGTCGCCTTGGAGTCGACGAGCGCGACGACGAAATCGTTGAACTCACTGCACACGTACTCCGGAAACTCCGAACTCAGGAACAGCTGATTGAAGCTGAAGGAGCGCGCATTGCTCGGCACGCGAATGCGCAGCGTGAGCATCACCGGATCGTTTGCGCGGTTTCCCTGCGGCTCCGGGCAACCAGGAGCGTTGGGCAGCCGGTCGCCGTTGGCCGCTAGCCAGTCCGCGGGGAACGCGCTCTGCTTCAGGTTCTCGACGCCTGGCTGAAACGGCTCGAAGGACGGAGCCGTGTCGGTTGGATCGGCAGCCGCGCCGGTGCTCAGCACGGCGAAGCGCTGGCCTCGTATGGGGAACAGGTTGTCGCCGAACTGCTCGTGGATCGCCCGCGCGCGGGGATTCGGTGCCGGTGCCGTTCGCCAGCGTGAGCTTCGCGCTGATCACACCCCACTTGCGCTCGGCGAGTGGCATCGTCTCATCAAGTGAACTGACACAAGTCCATCGCGCGCGTAGTCCAGGGCGTCCGCGGAGTTGGTGTCGGTGACGGTGGCGTCGCAAGGGGGATCCACCTCGTCGAACAGGCCGTCGCAGTCATCGTCGACGGCGTTGCCGATGTACTCGATGGCTCCAGGGTTCACCAGCTCAGGCGTCGAGCTGCATCCGCCCGCCTTGTCGCAGCAGTCTCCGTCGGAGACCAACCATCATCGCCGTCACAATCCGTCATGGCGCTATTGCAGTTGCCACCAATTGCCGCCCATCCCGGAGCTGCCGCCGCGCCCCACTACCAGCGTTGCCAGCGCTACCACCATTCCCCGAGCTGCCAGCGTTTCCTGCAGAGCCGCCGTTCGCTGCAGAGCCGCCGTTCCCCGCAGAGCCGCCCATTCGCTGCAGAGCCCCGTTCCCTGCGGATCCACCGCTCGCCACCGTCCGCCACTACCGGAATTCCCCGCGGAACCGGCGCTACCTGCATTGCCTCCGGCGCCGCCCCCGGCAGAACCGCCGCTGACGCTCCCACCATTGTTGCCGGAGCCCCGAAACCGCCGCTACCGCCGCCGCTGTTGCCACCCGTGCCATCGCCGCTCGGCACGCAGGCTTCGTCCTGCAGCTGCGTGCCAGGACCACAGTCGATGCCGTCCAGTCCTGGCTCGCTACGACCACCTCCGCACGCAGTCACGAACCCGAGCAACAACCACCAGCGCGTCTTCATACTCCCCTCCCGTACGCCAACCGTCCTGGCGCATGCAACTCGCAACGCTTCGCGGCCTTCGCGGCGTCTCGAGGTCGTGGCCCCGGGAAACGGCCAGCCTACGGGACGCCGTTGCCGCGCATGGTGATCGGCCGACGCTCGGTGTCGTCGTCGAAGCTCAAGACGACGACGTCCTCGTGCTCGCCCTGGCGCGATGGCGCGAACGCGATGCCAAAGGATCGCGACGCGCCCTGCGGGATCGTCAGATCCGACGAGATGATGAAGCTGAACGCGGCCGAACCCATGAGCTGCCCCAGGCCGTAGAGAGCGACGTCTTGGCCGCACGCGTTGACCATCTCGACCTCGACGACGTCGAAGTCGCTGATGCTGACCGCACCGAAGTCGACCTGGGCACGAGGCTTGATGCTCAGGCAATCACCGAGCGGGGTGGTGACGGCCTCCGCGGCGCCAATCCCCGTGATGTCCAGCGGTTCCGAGATCGCCTTGTCGCTCCGCCCCTGGAGTCGTAGGCCGTCGCCCGCGACCCCCATCACGTCGATGCTGAAGCTTCCGTCATCCCCCACCGGTGCATCGACGCGGACGTTCGCTGTTTCGAGGTTGTAGATGCGGAGCTGCGAGGCATCGCCGGTGACGGCGCCGGGCGCACCAGTGACGCGCAGCCCGTCTGTCGTCTCGGAGATCGTGATCAGGCCCTGCTCGAAGCCCACGGAGGCCTCGGCCGGAGGTTCGGGTTGTGGGCTGATGCTGCAACCGAACAGTGACAGCGAAGCCGCTAGCCACCAGCTCGCCCAGCATCGAGCCGGACGGCTTGGGGTGGACTTCGGCATGGCTGTCGCAGCATCGCAAGAACCGATCCCATCGGGCGAGGTCCGCGGCGAGCCTGCCCCGCGCTGACAAACGTGGGTCAACTGCGCGGTTTCAGCGCCCTTGGCTCCACTCCTCGCTGATGGCGGACCGCTTCTCATGGCAACCAGCTCTGCTTCAAACTGTCTCAACCAGTATCATGGTGTATCATGGCATGCCAGCATGGACCCTCGTTATGAGACCCAGGAAGCCCTGAGCAAAGGGGACGTCGCCGACACGTGGCTGGCGATCGACCGATTGTCTGGCTCTCAGGTCGTGCTGAAGCAGGTCCGCCGCGCCGACCACGCCGATATCCTGAGGCGGGAGTTCGAGGCGCTTCGTGGCCTGGCCCACCCGAACCTGGTCGAGGTGCTGGATCTCGCGTTCAGCCCCCAGCGCGACCAGGCGCCGTACCTGGTCACCCGCTTCGTGCCTGGCGTCAGCCTGCTGGAGTACGCGCGCAGCGTGCCCCTGGCGGACAGCGTCAGGGCCGTGGCAGACGCCGTCTCGGCGCTCCACCAGCTTCATTCCGCGGGGATTCGACACGGCGACTTCAAGCCGGGCAACATCCTGGTGGATCCCCGAGGCCGCGGCGTGCTGATCGACCTGAGCTGTACTGCGCTGCTTGGTGAGCCCCTGGAGGAGGTCTCCGGCACTCCAGGCTATCTTGCGCCGGAGTTCGCCAGGGGGCGCGCGGATCACCGCTCCGATTTTTTTGCCGTGGGGATCACGCTTCGCGACATCGCGGAGCTGCGCGGCGAGGCCCTGCCCGAGCAGCTGCGAAAGCTCGCAGAACGTCTCACCCGCCCAGACCCTCGCACGCGTCCTGGGGACGCAGCCGAGATCTTGGAAGCCCTTGGCCGGACGTCGCTTGCCCCTCACCCCCTGCTCGTGCCGAAGAGCTTGCTGGGTCGAGAACGTGAGCTGGCCTTCCTCGAGCACTGGCTGGAGCAGCTCGTCAGCGGCGGCGCGAAGACGCGCAATCTGGTGCTGTCCGGGCCTCCCGGCAGCGGGCGCTCACGCCTGTTGCGCGAGTTCAAGTGGATCGCAGGACAGCAGGTGCAGGTGCTCGACACCAGCGGCAGCAAGCCTGGTGCGGTGTTCGAGCTGCTGGGGATCGCCACCCGTCGGCCTCCCCCCCACAACCTGGCCGAGGTGCTCGGGCGGGTCGAGTCGCTGTCCAACTCGGAGGCGCCACTCTTGCTGCTGATGGACGATGCGAGCCAGCTCGCTCCCTCGGATCGCCAGGCGTGGCTCGCCCTGTGTCGGAGCCTGGAGCCCACCGCAGCGCTGGGTGTGGTCAGCGTCGAGACCTCCCCGATCACGCGAGCAGATCACGAGCCGAACTTCGAGGAGCTGACCCTCGGCTCGATCCCGTCCCGCGCGGTGAACAGCTGGCTGAAGGACCACCTCCCACGCTCGCGTGTGGAGCGCGCCATCCAGCTCACGGCAGGCCTGCCCGCCCAGCTGGAGACGCTGGTCAGCCTGCTGTCCACGGGCGCCCTGACCGAGGACGATCTGAGCCGCGGTGATCTCGACCTGCTGGGCAGCCAAGCCGAGCAGCGCTTCCGGGGGCTGACCACCGAGCAGATCCGCACGCTGACGCTGGCGACACTCGCACCAGAAGACGCCGGGGGCCTCGACCCGCAGATCCTCGCGGAACTTGTACGGGCGGGCCTGCTCACCCGTCGTGGCAGCAGCTACGAGCCGCTCTACGGCTTCGCCGCTCTGGCGCTGAAGTTCTGCCCCGCGGAAACCCAACGGGCCCTGCATCGCGAGCTGGCCGAACACAGCTTGGAGCGCGCGAAGCGGGCGGGCCCTGGAGCCGGCGCCGCTGCGGCGAAGCATCTCGCCCTGGCGGGGGAGCTGGAACGTGCGGCCGAGTTCGTCGCTCGGTACGAGACCGAGGTCGTGAAGAACCCCAGCGAGTGGCTGGCTGCCGCGCGAGTGATCGTGGGCGCCACGCCGTCCAGCCTGCGACCCGTCAAGCTCGCAAGTCTGCTCAAGGTCGAGCAGCTCTTGCGCAACGCGGGTAGACCCCGCGAAGCGCTGGCCATGACCGCGCGCTTGCTGCGCATCCACCCAGCGGATGCGCCGCTGCTCCGTCTGCGGGCTGCGGCCGCATTCCTCCAGCTCGGCGACGTGAAGCGCTGCGAGCGCTACCTCGCCCGCCTCGAAGACCAACCCGAGCTTCGCCCGGAAGCGCTCGAGGTCATGACCCGCGCTCGTGTGCGCAGCGGCCAGCACCGTGAGGCCGAGCAGCTGGCGCGTGAGGCTCTGGGCGCGCTGGGGAAGAACGCTGACCCGCTGCTCGTGGCGAGCCTCGAGGCAACCCTCGGCGTCGCCTTGAGTTACCTCGGGGAAACGGATCAAGCCGACGACATGCTCAAGCGCGCGGCGACCGCGTTCGCCCGCAGCGTGCGCCCGAAGGATCAGCTGCGTGCCGTGTCCTATCGCGCGTTGAACGCCTACCGCGCCGGCCGCACCGCTCAGGCAGCTTCGGAGTATCGCCAGGTCTTGGAGGTCGCGGAACAGCACGGCCTGGGCGAGAACATCGCGAACGCAGCGCTGAACTATGGCGTCGCCTGTCACCAGGCGGGGGAGCTCGGCGCGGCGCTGGACTCGTACCAGCGCGGACTGCGGCTGGGCATCGCGCTCGGCCAGGTGAGCGTCACGGTGGCGCTCACCTTCAACCTCGCGAAGCTGTACACCGACGTCGGGGCCGTGGACCGCGCTAGCCTGTACGTGAGACAGCTGGAGCAGCGCGCCAGGCAGCACCGACTCGAGTTCTGGGTCATCGCGGCGGCCACGCTGCGCGGTGAGCTGGCGCTGGCGAGAGCCGAGTTCGACGCCGCCCGCCAGGCGTTCGGAGAAGCCCTGGCGGGATTCAGCCAGGCCGCCACTCGACGCGAGCAGGCGGAGGTCGAGCTTCACCTCGCGGAAACGGAACTAGCAGCCTGGAGCGGGGGTTTGGGTGAGACGAACCTCGGGGCCACCGAGGTCCACCCGGCTGAAGCGCACATCGCGAAGGCGCGAGACCTCTTGCAGCCGCTGGATGCGCCCGATGTACTCGCGAGGCTGCACCTCGGCGAGGCCAAGCTGAGCCTGGCACAGAACGACGCCCGAGGCGCGACCACGCGCATCGAGGCGGTCCTGCCGGCGATCCGCGAAGCCGGACAGCTGGCGATGCTTGCGGAAGCGGAGAGCCTGCTGGCGCAGGCCTGGGAGGCGGCCGGAGCGAGCACGCTCGCGCAGCGCGCCCGCGAGTCGGCGCGAGAGAGCTGGGAGCGCGTCGCCGCGTCCCTTCCGCGGGGCCTCCGCCCGACCTTCTGGGGGCATGGGTCGCGGAGCCGGATCGCACCCCAGACGCGCGGCGCCAGCGTCGAGGGCCGCACCAGCAAGCTCGAGCGCCTGCTCGCCGTGAATCGCAAGCTGAACTCGTCGGTCACCACGCAGGAGGTGCTCGCCGTCGCCATCGACTCGGCGATCGAGCTGACGGGGGCCGAGCGAGGCTTCGTCCTGCTGGCGGAAGGCGCCGGTCGCGCGCTCGCCGACGGCCGGAGCAGCAACAGGTTCAGCGTCGCGGTGGCGCGCAACGTCGATCGGGAGCGCATCGGCCGCAGTCACCTCAAGTTCAGCCGCAGCATCGCGGAGCAGGCCGTGAAGAGCGGCGAACCCGTACTCACCGTGGACGCCTCCAGCGATCCTCGCTTCGTGTCGAACCAATCGGTTCACGCCATGCAGCTGAAGAGCGTGGTCTGCGTACCCATCCGCTCCCCAGAGAGCACCCTCGGCGCGCTCTACCTGGACAACCGTTTCCGCCCGGCAAATTTCGACGAGGCAGACATGGGGCTGCTCCTGGCCTTCGCCGATCAGGTGGCGATCGCGCTCCGGAACGCTCAGCTCCACGACGAGCTGAGTCTCAAGGCTGACGCGCTGCTCAAGCGCACCGAGGAACTCGAGGCAGAACGCGCCCGCGTCGCGGAGCTGGCGGAGGGTCAGGCGCGAGAGATCGACCGCCTCACTGACGAGGTCAAGAGCCGCCAGGCGGCGCTCGAGTCGCGCTACGACTACGGGCAGATCGTAGGCAAGAGCGCGGCGATGGAACGTCTGTTCGCCAAGCTGGACCGTGTGATCGACACCAACGCTAGCGTGGTCATCGAGGGTGAGAGCGGAACGGGCAAGGAGCTCGTCGCCCGCGCGGTGCACTTCAACAGCCCGCGCAAGCAGGCACCCTTCGTGGCCATCAACTGCTCCGCCGTGCCAGGCTCGCTACTCGAGAGCGAGCTGTTCGGTCACGTGAAAGGTGCCTTCACTGGCGCCGATCGGGACCGAGAAGGTCTGCTGGCGGCAGCCAAGGGGGGCACGGTCTTTCTCGACGAGATCGGTGAGACGCCTCTCGACATGCAGGCCAAGCTGCTGCGCGCGCTCGAAGACCACGAGGTGCGTCCGGTGGGGTCACAGCGCAGCGTGAAGGTCGACTTCCGGCTGGTCTGCGCGACGAATCGCCACCTGCGCGACGAGGTCGCATCCGGACGTTTCCGCGAGGATCTATTCTACCGCATCAGTGTCGTCGAAATCCATCTGCCCGCGCTGCGAGAACGGGATGGTGATGTGCTGCTGGTCGCCGAACGCCTGCTCGAGCGCATCTGCAAGGACATCGACCGTGCGCCCCCGGCGCTCGGCAAGGACGCCGCCAAGGCTCTGCTCGGCTACAGCTGGCCGGGCAACGTCCGCGAGCTCGAGAACGTACTCACCAACGCGGTACTGCTGGGCGCTGGCGAGCAGCTGCGTGCTTCCGACCTGCATCTGCCGGGCGGAAAGAAGAGCGAGCGAAAGGCCAAGAGCCGGCGCGAGTTCGAGGCCAGCGAGGTCGACCGCATCTCCGAGGCGCTGGCCCAGCACCGCTGGAACGTCAGCGCGGTCTCTCGCGCATTGAAGATCCCTCGCGCCACGCTGTATCGCAAGCTGAAGCGTTACGGGCTGACGCCCAGCGCCGGTTGACCGGCGCTAAGCCAGGACCCGGTGCAGCCTGCTTCTACGCTTCGCGCAGGGCCTCGAGGAGCACCCTCACCCCCTGATCGAGATCTCGAGGCTCGCTGAGTAGACTCACCACGATGCCGGCCTCGAACGGCAGGTCGTAGAAATAGCCCGGCTGCACCAGCACCCCGCGAGCGAGCAGGTTGGCCGCCCAGTCCTCGTCGTCTCGCGTTCCGGGCAAGCGAACGCAGGCGTACCAACCCCCCGAGGCGCGCAGAAGGCTGGCGGCGCTGTCGGTCAAGGCTGCCTCGAGCGCGCGATAGTTGCGGCGCACACGCAGCTGGATCTCGTCACGAACGGGCGCTGCCTCGCGGATCAGCTCGGGCAGCGCGAGCTGTACCGGGGTGTTGACGGAGAGGAACGTGTCGCAGAGCAGCTCCAGCCGTCGCCGGGTCGCCTCGCGAAACGCCTCGGGGCCGCCCAGCAGCATCCAACCGAGCTTCAGCTGCGGCAGGCCGAGCTCCTTGGAGAGACCGCCCAGCACGACTCGCGGCAGGTCCTCCGCAGACTCCAGGGCGCTCGGTAGCAGCTCGTCTCCCAGAGGATAGCTCGAGAAGACCTCATCGCTGACGACGAGTCCCGCACGCTCGGCCAGGCGCGCGATCTCCTGGTTGCTGAGGCAGCTACCGGTGGGGTTGTTCGGGCTCACCGCGAGCGCGAGTTTGATCCGCTTGGAAACGCACTCCCGGGAGGAAGGGAGCGAGTCGGAATCCAGGTGCCAGGCGCCGTCGTAGGCGAGTCGGTAGGGTTCGAGTGCGACCGACTCCAGCCTCGCGAGGTGTTCGAACAGCGGATAGCTCGGGGTCGGCGCCAGGACGCGATCGCCCGGATCACAGAGCAGCTTGAAGAGATGCGCGTACGCCTCGCTGCTGCTCGCCGTGAGGATCACGTCCTCCGAACGCACCGCGAAGCCACGCGCGTTGTACAGCTCCGCCACGGCACGACGCGCCGCGTGCTCGCCCAGCGGCCGCGGCGCGTAGACATTACCGCGTGGATCTGCAAGACACCGCAGCAGCCCCTCGGGGTAGTCGATGCGCGCGCGAGTCGGGTTCGACAGCGTGAGGTCGACGTGGATCTCCCCGCGGGCTTGCGCCTCGGCGACCGCCTCCGACCAGGGACTGGGCGTCGGGTCGCCGCCGACGCGCTTCGAGAAGCTCGGGCTGGTGCTCATCGAGCCAGTTTGCCCGGGAACGCCCGGCCCGCCATATCTTCGCCACATTTGGCGAGCTCGCGCTGGCGCTCGCCATGATTGTTCCCTCACATCGCCGCGGCGCCTCCCCGGGGCCGCCGCATCCCTCCTCTAGAACGACCAGAGCAGGCGGGGCAGCCGCCTCGAGTCCCATGAAGTGGAGGAATACATGCTGGTAGGAACCGTGGAGTGCGCCGCCGAGAGCGGCGCTGAACCAGCCGAGGGCAGCCGCCCCGGCGCATTTCCGAGCGTGCCTCGCCCGCTCCAGCCCGAACGGCAGTCGCCTCCCGGATGGGCCGCGCGCTTGATCGCGCACGATCCCGAGATCAGCGGGCGCGAGATCGCACGCCGGGTCGTGGTTGGGCTTGGCCTCTCGAGCCTGTACGGCGTCGCGCTGGGCGCTCGGGTCGGAGCGCAGAGCCTGTTTCAGCACGCCGCCGGTGTGCCCCTCGGGTTGATCCTGGTAGCGCTCGTCGGCGCGCCGTCGGTGTTCGTCTTCCTGTCCATGTGTCGCGCGGCGATCGATGGACGCGCCATTGCGGCGAGCGTCGCGCGCAGCGTCGCCAGCGCTGGGCTCCTCCTGGCGGGCCTCGCGCCAGCGGCAGCGCTGTTCGTGGTCAGCAGCGAGACCGCAGGCGCGGCGGCCGGAGCGGTGACAGTAGGGCTGTGGCTCGGCGGCGGGGTGGCGCTCGCCAGGATGCTCGCCGACGTGCTGCGCCAGGGCTTCGCGGGCAAGGCCGAGTCGGCGCTCGGCGCGCTGGCAGTCGCGGGTGGCTTCGCGCTGTTCGCCATCGCCCTCGCCACCCGGGTCTGGGGTGCGCTGTTGCCGATCCTGGGAGGTGCGTGATGAGCGCTGCGATCCTCACTGCCCTGCTGCGTGACCCCGCGGAAATAGCTGAGCGCTGCGACCGCCCCGAGGGCTTGCGCGAGCTGGCGTTGACCTCGGTAGGCTGCCTCGCCATCGGCGCAGCGGTATTCGGTGGGGTGCTTGGCAGCTTTCGCGGTGGCCCGCAGATCGCCTTCTCCGCGATCAAGTTACCGGCGGCGTTGTTCGCCACGTTGGTCGTGTGCGTGCCTGCGTTTCATTCGCTCGCGGTCGGCTTCGGCGGACGTCGCAGCTTCTCCAGCGTCGCGGCGCTGACCCTCGCGGCATCTGCTCGCGCCGCTCTGGTCCTGCTCGCCTGTGCTCCGGTGCTGTGGTTGGCAGTGGATCGCGGGCTCGGCTACCACGCCTCGGTGCTGACGGCGGTGCTGATGTACCTGACGTCGGGGCTGGCGGCTCTGGGCATCATCCTGCGTGGCCTCGAGGGCTCCTGGCGCGCGCTGGTCACCGCGCTCACCTGCGGCATCGTGTTCTTCGGCGTACTGGGGCAGACGGCCTGGATGCTGCGACCGTTCTTCGGGCGGCCATCCCAGGAAGACGTGCCCTTCGTACGCGCCCGGGAGGGGACCTTCGCGGACTCGGTGTTCACCAGCAGCAAGTCTGCGATGGGGATCTACGGCCGCAGTCGTGCGCTGAGCGAGAACGCGCAAGAAGACTGGGAGGAACGCGCGGCTCGAGAGGGTTCGAGCGCAACGCGAGGCAGGCAACGAGCGACTCCGCCGGCAGCCCCAGCGACCCACGAACCGGCCGGAGAATTCCTCCCGGAATCAAGTGCTCTGCCTCCCACCTCCGATACGAAGCCTGCCCCTGCCGCCGCCGCTGGAGACTCCAACCTCGAACCAGCCGTCCCCGGCACTCCGGGCGCCGACCTGGAGCGCCGAGGAGCCACACCGTGAGGCTCCTGGACCTCGGGCTGCTGTACTTCGCGGCCGGGCTCGCGTGCGCCGTTGCGCTCTACCGCCGGGCCGAGCGCAAGGATCGTGCGGCGCTGGTGAACGCGTTGACCGCGATCCCGCTGTGGCCGCTGTGGGCACCCATCGCCTGGACCGCGAAGAAGGAACCGCCGCGCTACGACGTACACGCATACGAAGTCGTGACTCGGATTCGGGTGGCTCTGGAGGAAGGGGTGGAGTCGGTGGCCGGGACCCCGCTGGAGCGCCTGCTCAACGAACGGTCGGCGCGCAGCATCCTGGACGAGGTGAACCGCGTCGCGGGGCGGCACCAGGAGCTCGTGGGGCTGCTGCGTCGAGACGCCTTCGATCTGCTGGAGGCCGAGCGGAAGCTGGAGCAGCTCGAGCGTCGAGGCGCCGCCTCGCGACTGCGCGCGTCGGCACGCCTGCACCTCGAGAACGTGCGCCGCCTGCATCAGCTCGCGGAGCGCGACGCCCGCGCCCTCGAAGAGCTTGCGGAGCTCGTCTCGGCGCTGCGAACTCAGCTGGTACTGGTACGCCTTAGCGGTTCGTCGGCGGAGGGAGTCGGTGATATCGTGAGCGAGCTCTGGGCTCGCATCGAAGGCCTGAGCGAGGCCAGCGAGGACTACACCCCAAACCCAGCCGGCGTAGATGAAGTGGAGCTCGCCACGGGCGACGCTCCCGCGGCATGAACCCCACGGAAATAGCGCTTGAGCCCGAAGCACATCTTGGTCGTCGATGACGAGGCACGTATCCGTGAGGTGGTGCAGTACGCGCTGAGTCGTGAGGGCTTTCGCGTCAGCGTCGCGGAGGACGGACAGCGGGCTCTGGAGCTGGCCGCGCAGGACCCTCCGGAGCTCGTGGTGCTGGACGTCATGCTCCCTGAGATTGACGGCCTCGAAGTGTGCCGGCAGCTCAAGCGACGCTCGCGGGTGCCGGTGCTGTTCCTATCCGCTCGGGGCGAGGAGGTGGATCGCATCGTCGGGCTGGAGCTCGGCGGTGATGACTACCTGACGAAGCCCTTCTCGCCCCGCGAGCTGGTGGCCCGCGTACGCGCCGTGCTGCGCCGCTTCGAGGAGGCCCTCGCCCTCGCTCGACAGGAGGCACAGGGGGCGTCAGGGGCTGCGACACCCCGCACGTCGGCGACGCTCGGTCTGGCCGACAGCGCTCCCCCCGCGGCGGGCTCGCCAGCTGAACGACCCCGGACCGAGGGCAGAGCCGGCGTCCTCCTGAGCCACGCGCGCATCGCGATCGACTTCGAGCGCCACGAGGTGCGCTTCGCCGAGCGGCGAGTGGATCTCACCCCCACGGAGTTCGGCGTGCTGGCCGCGCTGCTCGAACGACCCGGTGTGGTGCTGAGCCGTGGTCAGCTGATGGAGCGCGGCTACGCCGACAGCGCCCTCGTGACCGAGCGCACCATCGACACGCACATCCGCCGCATCCGCAAGAAATTCAAGCAGCTCGGCTTCGATCCGATCACCACCGTACACGGCGTGGGGTACAAGGCCTCGGAGGGCTGATGTCTCCCCACGGCACCGAAGGCTACAATCGCGCAGTCGCCCGGGGCGCGTGGATCTGGCTCTCGGACAAGCTCGGCAGGATCTGGCTGCGCTTGCTGCTGATCAACGTGACGGTCGTGCTCGTGCCGGTGGCCGGCCTGGAGTTCGCGCGCATCTACGAGCGACAGCTGCTGTCTGCGCTCGAGCGCGACATGAACGACCAGGCGGCGCTGACCCGAGCCCTGCTCGAGCAGGACCTCGCGGACGGTATCGAGCTCGGCGATCGGAGACACCGAGCGATCCTCGAAGCCGCCGCCCATCGCACACGAACCCGGGTGCGCATCCTCGACGCTCAGGGTGCGTTGCTGGTCGACTCCCACCGCGACGGCCCGCCAGAAGGTCCAGAGCCGGAGCCCCCGAAGTGGCTCCCCTCTCGCAGCGACACGGACTATCGCCGCGAGCCGTCGCGACTGCTGCTGCGGACCAGCCGCGACGCAAAGACGACCTGGCCCGAGATCGCCGAGCGCAGCGAAGTGCGCGCGGCGTTGCAGGGCAAGGATTCCGCGCAGACACGCCTGGCCCATCGTCCCCAGGCGGTCTTCCTGTTCTCGGCGACGCCGGTGCGCGCGCCCGGTCCGACACCGCGCACAGTCGCCGGAGTGGTCTACGTCACACGCTCGACCCGCCCCGTCCTGCTCGAGCTGTATCGTATCCGCACGGGACTCTTCAAGGTGCTGACCGTCGCCCTGAGTCTGAGCGTCGGCATCACGCTGCTCCTCGCGTTCTCCATCTCGCGGCCCCTGAGCCGGCTCTCCCGAGCCGCCAAGCGCATTGCCCGCGGCGAGCGCGGCGTGGCGCTGCCGGTCGGTGGTAGCGGAGAGATCCGAGAGCTCTCCGAGAGCTTCCGCACGATGACCGAGGAGCTGGATTCTCGCCTCACCTACATCTCGGAGTTTGCAGCGGACGTCGCACACGAGTTCAAGTCGCCTCTCACCTCGATTCAGGGCGCCGCGGAGCTGCTCTCCGAGGGCGCCCACGAAGACCCAGAGGCGCGCGAGCGCTTCCTGAACAACATCTTGCTGGACACCCAGCGCCTGGACCGACTGGTCAGCCGCCTGCTGCTGCTCAGTCGCATCGAGTCTCGGGTCGAGGGCATGACGCTCGTGGATCTCCACACACTGCTCGAGCGGATCTGCAAGCGCGCGAGCACCCACGAGGAGGGCTCCACCCGAGGCGACGTCGAACTCCACTTCCAGGCACAGCACACCTGGCTGCGGGGCCGGGAGGAGGACCTCGAGACCGCCTTCACCAACTTGATCGAGAACGCGCAGCGCTACTCTCCAGCGGACAAGCCAGTCGTGGTGGCCGCCCAGGATTTTCCCCATGGCATTGTTGTCAGCGTCGCCGATCAGGGCCCCGGGATTCCGGAGGCACGGCGTGACAAGATCTTCGAGCGCTTCTACACGACGGAAGCCGAGCAGGGAGGTACGGGCCTCGGTCTGGCGATCGTGGACACCGTCGCGCGCGCTCATGGCGGCCGGGTGACGCTGGACTCCGACGTCGGGGTCGGCTCCAGGTTCAGTGTATGGCTACCGCGCGATCACAAGAAGCGATCCAGCTGAGACGACCCTTGAGGGTCCAGGTGCGCTGGAGTAGACCGGCGAGGTGGAAGCCTTCCAGGAGATCGCCGCGTTCATCCGCCAACACGAGGTCGGTCGCAGAGCCCACCTGGAGACGCCGTTCGGCCGGCGCCTGATTTTCTATGCAGATTTGACGGCGACCGGGCGCTACCTGCATTTCGTCGAGGCCTGGATGCGTCGCGTCAGACCGTTCTACGCGAACACGCACACCGCGGTGAGCTCGACCGGGCGCATCGTCACCACGCTGAGGGAGAACGCCCGCGACGTGGTGCGTCGCAGCCTGAACGCCGGAACGGAGGATGAAGTATTGTTCACGGGTCCCGGCGCGACAGCCGCGGTGAACAAGCTGATCGGCCTCTTGGGCTGGAACCTGCCAGAGCCCCTCGAGCGTCGCTACGGCTGGTCCAAGGCGATCGATGCCGCGGAGCGCCCCCTGGTGTTCATCGGCCCCTACGAGCACCACAGCAACGAGCTGCCCTGGGTGGAGTCGATCGCCGAGGTGGTGGAGATCGCCTTGGACGCCGCGGGACGCATCGATCTCACTGATCTCGAGAAGCAGCTGGTTCGCCATGCCGCTCGCCCCTTCAAGCTGGGCTCCTTCTCGGCGGCGAGCAACGTCACCGGCGTGCTCTCGGATGTGCCCGCCGTCGCGCGCCTCCTACACCGCCACGGCGCCTACGCCTGCTTCGACTACGCAGCGGCGGGGCCCTACGTACCCATCGACATGCATCCCCAGGGAGACGCCGACGCTCGCATCGACGCGCTCTTCCTGTCCACCCACAAGTTCATTGGCGGGCCGCAGGCCTCGGGGATCCTCGCGCTGAACCGCGCGCTGTTCCTCACGCGCATCCCCGAGAAGCCAGGCGGAGGCACGGTGGACTACGTGGCTGGCCCCGGCAAGGAGTCCATCGACTATGTCAGTCACCTGGCAGAGCGCGAAGAAGCAGGTACCCCGGCGATCATGGGCGACGTGCGAGCGGGCACCGCCTTCCTGGTCAAGGAGATGATCGGAGCCGAGCGAATCCGGGAGCACGAGATCGAGCTCGCTCGGGAGGCAATCGCACGCCTGGCATCCCATCCAAAGATCCAGGTACTGGGGCCACCGGACACCGACCGCCTGGCAATCATCAGCTTCAACATCGAGGGGCTGCACCACGACCTGGTCTCGGCGCTGCTCGATCACCTCTTCGGCATCCAGAACCGCGCGGGCTGTGCCTGCGCTGGTCCGTATGGGCACCGCCTGCTGAGCATCGATCGCGCCCACTCCGAGCGTTTCCGCACGCTAATCAAACACGGCGTGGTCGGGATCAAGCCAGGCTGGGTGCGCGTCACCCTGCCGTTCTACTCCAGCCCCGAGGACCTGGAGTTCTTGCTGAGCGCGATCGAGTTCGTCGCCGATCACGGCGAGACGTTCGTTCCGCTGTATCGCCTGAACTGGGACGACGGCGTCTGGCGTCACACCGAACAGCCGGTGCCCGACCTCGAGCCCATCGAGCTCACCGTGGAGGCCTTGCGCGAGGCAGCGCAGTCGTTCGCCGCCGGTGACCACGAAGCACCCATGAGCGAAGCGCAGCTGGCAGCCGAGCGCGCCGAGTACTTCGAGACTGCGCGCTGCGCGGTCTCTCGCCTGAGCAAGCGCTGGGAAGCCGACGCCCCCGCCTTCAACCCGGGCACCGGTCGACGGGACATCGACGACCTGGTCTGGTTCCGCTACGTCCACACCGAGGGTCTGCAAGGGCGAGCCCGGCGAACGAGCAGCCAAGACTAGAAGAACGCCTCGACGCCGATGCTCGGGATGGTCACCGGACCGATGACTTCCTCACGGCAATCCTGAGGGCCGCCCACTCCGACCCCTTCCGGGCTGTCGCACTCGACATCGATGGTCTCCTTGTTGAGCGTCGTGTTCACGACCTCGAACACCAGGGCCCAGGAGCCTGTCTCACCCAGCCGCCAGCGCTTCTCCAGCCGCCAGTCCAGGCGCCAGAAGGCCGGGATGCGCTCCGGGTGCTCCGCGCGCACTCCCGCCAGCGCGTCGCTGCTGAGCGGATACCCCGAGTAGTAGACTGCTCTCGCGCCTGCTCGCCAGCGCTTTCCCAGGTCGAGGCTGAGGGCGAGATTCACGACGTGCGTCCGGTCGAATCCCGAAGGAAACGACTCGCGATCGATGCTCCGCTCCGACCGCGACAGCGTGTAGGAGACGAAGCCACCAAGCGCCTTGGTCAGCTTGCGCCTGACGTACACCTCGACGCCATACGAGTGCCCCAGCGCGCGCTGGCTGAGTTCCTCGGCGTCGTTGTCGTCCTCGTCGCTCCCATTGTCGCGCCGGCCCCGCCGACTCAACGCGTCAGTCATGTTGAAGAACGCGTTCTGGAACAGCGTCACGCTCCCGGTCACCTCCCAGGGCAGGTCCGCCTCGACTCCAGCGCTGTGCTGGATCGAGCGCTGCAGACCATCCTCCAGGCCCGAGATCTGGAAGCCTGGCAGCGGAATCACGAACGCTGGGGGCTGGTGAGCCACGCCGAGCGCGTGAATCAGGCGCCAGCGCTCGGTGACGTCGTAGCGAGCGCTCACCCGCGGCTCCACCGCCAGCGCGTAGGCGCCGTTCGAGTAGTACCAGTCCATGCGCACACCCGGAGTCACCGTCAGCCACTTCTCCGGCCTCCACTCGAGCTGACCGAAGGCACCCATCGCGTAGTCGGTTCTCGGCGGAAACAGTCGACCTATGTCGTCCCGGTCTTCCTGGTCCGTGATGCGAACGTCGTAGTGGTCGAGCGCGAAGTCGGCACCCACGCTGTAGATCGCCCGCTCCGACTCTCGGTAGTCTAGCTGGTAGCGGAGGTGCGCCAGGCGGTCGCGAAGGAAGGTACCCTCCTCCCCCTGGGTTCGGTCGAGCCCGACATAGAGCGCGGTCCGCGAGGTCGCGCGCGCGGAGTGACGCTGATCCCAGCGCAGATCCACGCGGTGAAACATGGTGTTGAAGAACGTCTCGGTGCTGCCGTCGGGCTGCACTTCCCCGAGGTAATCGTAGGCGCCGAAACTGAAAAGCGTCAGCCGGTCGTCGGGAGTCAGCTCATAGCTCGCCCGCGCCTGGTAGTCCCAGTAGCGCAACAGCGCCTCGGGCGCGAAGAGCTGCAACACCAGCCCCGGATAGGCGTAGCGCCCCGCGACCAGCGCGGTGCCTCTGCCTTCGGCGAAGGGCGCCTCGAGCAGCGCCCCTGCGTCGACCAGGCGCAGATTCGCTTCGCCGTGAAGCACGTCCGAGCGAGGCTCAGCCGTCTCGCCAGAGACGATCCCCCCGGCGAAGCGCCCGAAGCGGGCGGGGTATCCGCCGGGATACAAATCGACCTGCTTGATGATGCCCGGGTGGATCACCGACGGGCCGAGGCCAATGTGATACAGCAGCGGCACTCTGATGCCGTCCACGAAGTAGCCCACGTTGCCCGGCGGCGCTCCGCGCACGTAGAAGAACGGCACGCCACTGATCAGCGGTGTGACGCCCGGCAGCGCCTCGATGGCGCGGAAAGGGTCACCGAACGCCCCAGGGAGCTGCCGTACCTCGGCACGATTCATCGACGTCGCGCCCGGCGGGGCTCGATCCCCCAGCACCACCACCTCGTCTTCCGCCGCAGGAGCGGGTCTCGTCGGGGGTGAGGGAGCGCTGGTCGAAGGGGCGGGAGCCGACGTCTCGGGCTCGGCTCCGGCGCTTGGCGAATCACCGACGTCGCTCGGCGGTTCTGGAATGGGCGCCGGGCGCTCGCGCGCGAAATGCACCGCGAAACGAATCCTTGCGGATACAGGCAGTTCACCCCGCAGCGCCGGGCGAAAGCGCCAACCCCGGGCCGCCGTCCGAGCGGCAGACGCGAAGGGTTCCTCACCCTCCAGCACCTTGACCAGCGTGACCTTGCCGCGCTCGTCTATGGTCAACTCCAGCAGCACGTCAGCCTCCGCGTCCGTACCAGCGGGGCGGAGCACCTCGGTGTCGCTGAGCACCTTCGGCGCCACCAGCTTTGGCGGCCGGGGTTTGGTCTCTGGCTTGCTCGCGCCGTTGTCCGGCTTCTCCGTCGCAGGCTGGGCGCCCGTGGAATGAGTCCAGACGACTGCCAACAGCGCGCCTCCCCCCCCAAGAACAGAGGAGGACCAGCGCGAGCGGCGGCGGTCGCCGGAGCGGCCCAGTGAGGCCTACTTTCCGCCGCTGACGTCCACCAACCAGGAGTGGAGCGGAAGCATTGCTTTGAAGTGACTCGCACAGAACTTCGGGAAGTCTGCGGTGTGCAGCTCCCTGGGCAGCGGCACCTCCAGCATCAGCGTCAGGCCGTCGTGGCGCAACAGGTCAGCGCGCGGATGATCCAGGGGCAGGCCACGCGGGACCCGCGACAGGTTGCGGCCGCCGACGGTGTACCCCGCCCCTTCGGCCTTCGCGAGCAGCCTCGCCAGCGGCTTGGCTCGAGTCTCGTCCAGAATTGCCGCGCGGTATTTCCGAAGCAAGTCCTTGTCCATGCGATGCAAGCCGGCACCCAGTATCAGCTCTCCGGGGAGCAGGCGAAAGAACAAGCCCGGACAGCTGAAGCTACGCCCACCCCCTTCCCAGAACCAGAGGTCGAGGTGATGCTTGTAAGGCGACTTGTCCCTGGAGAAGCGAAGGTCGCGGTTGATGCGGAAGATCGAGCCATTGACCCTGGGTTCGGCGTGAATCTCTGGGCGCCACTTCTGCAGTATGGGAGCGAGCGCGCTCACGAAGGCCTTCGCTGGCTCGAGGTAGTGGGCCTCGTAGTCGCCGCGATGGGCGTCGAACCACGCCTTGTCGTTGTGCTCCGCCAGTCCTTGCAAGAAGTCGATGGTCTCACGCGAAAAACCTGGAAACTTCGCCACTTCATAGCCCCCTAGCCGCACCCCCGCGACTCGTTTTCGGCTGGCGACGATAGCGTCCCGACGCGGCGGAAGTCGAGACCGCGCAGCGCACCGACGCGGCCAGCTGGATTCGATGCCTGATCCAAGCTAACAGCCTCGCACCCATGGCCGAGACCGTCCCCGACGCTCCCCGGAGCAGCCCCGACTCGCCTTCCAGCCCCGCGGGCGCAGCCGAGGAAGCAGCGCAACCCAGCGCGCTCGCGAGTCGCAACGTGACCCACGTGCAGATCGAGGGACGCGACGTGTACCTCGTCGGGACGGCCCACGTCTCGCCGAAGAGCGTGGAAGAGGTGACCCGAGTGATCCGCGAGGTAAGGCCTGACACGGTCTGCGTCGAGCTGGATGCCATGCGTCACGAGGCCCTGGTCGACGAGAATCGCTGGCGCAAGCTCGACATCTTCGCGGTCATCAAGCAGCAGAAGGTGCTGTTCCTGCTCTCGAGCCTGGTGCTGAGTTCGTACCAGCGTCGCATGGGTGACAAGCTGGGCGTCAAGCCTGGCGCAGAGCTGCACGCCGCCGTCAAGGAAGCCGAAGCTTCGGGAGCCGAGCTGGTCCTCGCAGATCGAGACATCCAGGCAACGCTCAAGCGCACCTGGGGCAACCTTGGCTTCTTCAACAAGTTGAAGGTGCTCGCGGCGATGAACGCGGCGTTCTTTGGCTCCGCCGAGATCGACGAGGAGCAGATCGAAGAGCTCAAGGACCGGGATGTCATCAATGAGATGATGCACGAGTTCGCCCAGGCCATGCCGCAGGTGCAGGTCCCGCTGATCGACGAACGCGACCGCTACCTGATGACGAAGATCGCAGACGCCCCGGGCAAGACCATCGTGGCGGTGGTGGGCGCTGGCCACGTGCAGGGCATGCTGAACCAGCTGGGAAAGAAGGCAGATCTCGAAGAGCTGTCCAGGATCCCGCCACCGGGGATCGCGGGCCGAGTGTTCAAGTGGGTGATCCCTCTGGTGGTGCTCGGCGCGTTCTACTACGGCTACGTCAACCACTCGAGCGAGGGTCTGAAACAGATGATCTTCGCCTGGTTGATCCCCAACGTGATCGGCGCGGCGGTGATGTCCATCATCGCGGGCGCGCGACCGCTCACGGTGGTCGTCGCGGGGCTCGCATCCCCCATCACCTCTCTCAACCCAACCATCGGGGCTGGCATGGTCGCTGGCCTCGTCGAGGCCTGGCAGCGCAAGCCGACGGTCGAGGACTGCGAAGGCGTCGCCGAGATCACCGGATTCGCAGAGATGCGCCGCAACAACTTCACCCGGGTGCTGCTGGTCGCGGTGTTCGCGACGCTCGGCTCGGCCATCGGCGCCTGGATTGGCGCCGCCTGGGTGGTCAAGCTCCTCTAGATCAATGAAGTAAGCCCTCGAACGTCGCAATGTCCGAAGAAGCCCTGCTGGCCGCAAACGCCGAGTTCTACCACGTCTTTCGCGAGCGAGACTACGAGCGCATGGACGCGCTCTGGGCGCGAGAGTCGATCGTGGCTTGCATCCATCCCGGCGCGCCCGCGCTCTATGGCCGCGGACCCGTGCTCGCTAGCTGGCGTGCGATCCTGGGCAGCCCCGATTCCCCGCGGATTCAATGCTCGGGCGAGCAAGCTAGCTTGCTCGGCGACGCGGGTATAGTGACCTGCGTGGAGCGTGTTGGTCGCACGCGGGTCGCGGCGACCAACGTGTTCGTGCTCGAGCGTGGGAGCTGGCGCATGCTCCACCACCATGCGTCACCGATCGGCATCGAAGAAGCCGAGGCGACGCCCAACCGGAACCTCAACTGATGCGCGCGCAGACGCTTCCACGCCCTTGCTGATCGCGGGGCTAACGGGCGTCAGCGTCGGGCGCAATACACTCGAGCAGAGCTAGATCATGGCAGGGCTCCTGGAACTCAAGGCTGGCAACTACACCATCCGCGGGATCTCCGTGGGCGGGGTCTACACCAGCCTGCAGGTCCCGGAGCTGGACGCGGTGTTCGACGCCGGGATCCCCCTGCGGCACTTCGCAGGCACGGACAACGTCTTCCTGAGCCATGGTCACGCCGATCACCTCGGTGGCCTGGTGGGACTGCTGGGGATCCGCGGCATGATGAGCAAGGCGAAGCCCCGCGTGTTCATGCCCAGGGCGGTGCAGGAGCACCTGAACGAGGCTCTGGCTCACATGACCAAGATCCAGCGCTACGATCTGTCCGTCGACGGCGTGGGCGTCGAGGACGGCGATGAGCACGCACTGAAGGCCGATTTGCGGGTTCGCGCCTTCAAGACCCATCACCCCGTGCCCAGCGTCGGCTATCAGTTTTTCCGCAGGGTCAACAAGCTCAGACCGGAGTTCAGGCAGCTCGAGGGTGCGGAGATCGGACGGCGCCGCAGAGCTGGCGAGCAGCTCTTCGATCAGCAAGAGCACCTCGAGCTGGCGTACGCCACGGACACGCTGCTGCGAGTCATCGACACCCACCCGAGCTTGCTTCGAACCCGCGTGCTGATCCTGGAGTGCTCTTTCCTCGACGAACGCAAGGCGCTCTCCGCGAGCCGCGCTGGTTGCCACATCCACCTGGACGAACTGCTGGAGCGCGCAGAGGAGTTTCAGAACGAGCATCTCGTGCTCATGCACTTCAGCCAGATCTACAGGCCCCAGGAAGTACACGAGATCCTCGAGCGGCGGCTCCCCAGAGAACTGTGGGAGCGCACCCACGTGTTCGCGCCTCGCCGCGGCTCGTTCTTCTGAACGAGTCGCTCGTCCTGCGGAAGCGTCGCAATCGTGGCCGGGAGTCCTCGGTTATGCTCGGACCGTGAGCTACGCAGATCGCTTTCGACTCAGCGCACACGCGGTGATCGTGGACAACAGAGGCCAGGTGCTGCAGCTGCGGGCGACCTACGGGGAACGGCGCTGGGGATTGCCCGGGGGCGCGCTGGAGCCAGGTGAGACACCGCTCGAGGCGCTCGAGCGCGAGTGTCGAGAGGAACTCGGCGCCGCGATCGACGCCGGTCCGCTCACCGGGGTCTATTTCCACGCTGCGCACGAGTCGCAGGTCTTCATCTTCCGCGCGACGCTCACCAGCGACACGGTGCGGCTCTCCGCCGAGCACTCGGAGCACATGTATTTCCCCGTGGCATCACTCTCGACGATTCAGCAGCAGCGCGTCCGCGATTGTCTGAGCTTCCGCGGGAGCGTACGCTTCGGCAAGTTCTGAGGCTCGAAGGGCCGCAGCAGAGCTGTCCGGGGGTGAGACGCAACTCCTCACCCCCAAACTCGCTCGTGGCTCCGCCGTCGGCGTTCGCCCATCGCGACGCTCGCTCAGCCCTCTGGGGGCAGGAGGACGCCGTCGATCACGTGGATGATACCGTTGGACGCCTCGATGTCGGTCATGGTGACCTCGATCTCGCCGTTCAGGATCACCTTTCCGTCGACGACCTCGATGGTGATGTCGGCGCCGTTCACGGTAGTCGCCTTGTCGAGCTTGACGACGTCCTCTGCGCGCACCTCACCGGCGACGGCGTGGTAGGTCAGAATGGCCGTCAGCTGGTCCTTGTTCTCTGGCATGAGCAAGGTGTCGACGGTTCCCGCCGGAAGCTTTTCGAATGCGGCATCGGTCGGCGCGAACACGGTGAACGTGCCGGAGCGGAGCGTGTCCTCCAGCCCTGCTGCTTGCACCGCCGCCACCAGGGTCGTGAAGTTGCCCGCGGCGACCGCGGTGTCGACGATGTCCTTCTGCTGAGTATCTCCGCCCGTTCCACCGCTTCCGCCGCTCGCGCCGCTCCCGCCGGTGCCGGCCATGCCGCCGCTTCCGCCGCTGCCCGACGTGCTGTCGTCGTCGGAACAACCGGTCGCGCCAACGGCCAGAGCCATGGCGAAGATCGCCGCGAAACGCGCCAGTCGCGGCGCACTCAAGTCAATTTTTCCAATCAAGCGCATAGGTTCGCCCTCCGTTTCGAACACACGGCGGTGCCGTACGGTAAGCGCACCAATGCCCTCACCGTCCGACGCAAGGAAGCGTCTCGGCCGCCCGGCTGGCGCAGACGCTCCTCAGTCAGCGCGATGCCCGCCGTTGCCAGGTCGATTAGGACCAGGCTGACGGCGGTCAAGCGGCAGAGCGCAAGAAGTTGAGGTTCTTACTTCAGTCGCTCGACGTCGCTGCAGTGGAGCTTCTTGGACTCGCAGCTCTGCTTGTAGGCCTCGCGCGCGGCCTGCTTGTCTCGCTTCTCGAGCTCCTTGCAAAGCACGCCAGTCTCGACGCAGCCCTGCCTCAGCACGCTGACGAAATTACCCGGATCGAGCCTGGAGAGGCGCTCGCAAGACTGCGCTAGCACGGCGTGGCCGCCACGCACCTCGGCCGCGCTCACGCGCTTTCCGCCGCTCCAGCCCATGCCCATGCGGAGGCAGTGGTCGGTATACAGCTCCTTCGCCTTCTCCGGGTCGGCCCTCTCGAGCAGCACGCCATAGTCGAAGCACATCGGCGCCTCGCTCCCACCCCATGCGCCGCGCTTGCAGGCGTTGGCGTAGAGCTTCATCGCTCGCGCCTCGTCCTGGGCAAAGCCTTCTTTCCCTACGGCAAGGTTCCTCGCAAGACGCTGGCACTGCTCGCCGGGGCAACCCCTCTGGTAGTAGTCCGCGGCCCTGGCTAGATCCTTCGAGGTACCGAGCCCCTTCTCGTACATCGCGCCGAGCGCCGTGCAAGCGTCACGCTGCACGCTCTTCCCGCCGTCGCAGGCGCGTTCATAGAGTTCCTTGGCGCGAGTGAGGTCCTTCTTCACGCCATCGGCGTCGCGGTAGTGGTCCGCCGCAAGAGTGCAAGACCACAGGCTGCCAAGGGCGCAGCCTTGCTCCCAGACGCGCACCCCCTTGCCGACGTCTCGCTTCACCTGCTTCGGTGCGGGTAGCCGAATGTCCGGCAGAGCCTTGCGATCCGTCGCGTACATCGATCCGAGCTGGTGGCAGTAGTAGCCCTGACCGTTGTCACACAGCTTCTGGTACATCCCGAGCCCGCGCTCGACGTCCGCCTTGACACCGACGCCACCGATCAGAAGGCCACCATAGCTCGCGCAGGCGTGGGGCGAACCCAGCGAGCAGCCGCGCTGAATCATCAGCGCCCCTTTGCTCTCGTCCTTGGGCACCGAGCGCCCCTCGATGTACCAGCGACCCGTGTTCCAGCAGCTGTAGTCGTCACCCAGCCCACAGGCCTTCTCCAGCAACCCGAGCCCCGCCGCTTGGTCCTTGGAGAGCGTGGCGAAGCCCAGACGACTGCATGCCGGCGCGACGCCTGCGTTGCAGCTCTTCTCCAGCAGCGCCGACCGCTCTTCGTCCGTCTTGGCGAGACGAGCCGCACGGAAACAGCTCTCCGAGGAGCCCTTGTCGCACTGGGCCCTGCAACCCGCCTGGTCCTTCTCGTCACACAGCTGAGGAGCCCCCGGGTCCGCCGCCGACGCACATTTCCCCGCGGTAAGCACCCAGCCCTCCGGGCAAGGGTTCTCCACCTGGGTCGGGAGCGCGGGCGCCTTTTCACCCCAGGTTGGATCGGGCTGTTCGAGGATGGGCTCCAGCATCAGGCGTATCGTGGCCGCGCACTTGCCCGGGGGCTCCGTCGCCCCAGGCTTCGCCCCGCGGCAGTCCTCGATGCTCCCGTCCCTGTTCTCCAGGCGACGCTTGGTCTCGCTCTCCCCCCCGGCCCCGACCGAGAAGAGCTCGGCGGCGGCTCGCACCTTGCCGCGTTCGCCGCGCGCCATGGCGAAGGCTCCTACGTGAGCCGCCCGAACGAAATGGGTGGCTCCAGAGCACTCGCCCTGGAGTTCGGGCTTCGCAGCGTGGGTGCGCAAGCTCCCTCGACGACCAACCAGGGCAATCGCAAGATCGATGGTCGAGCTACCCTGGAGCTCACCCTCCAGATTCCCCACGGAAAGCGGCAGGTTCGCCCACAGCTCGGCCTTGTTCTCGATCTGGATCAAGTCCTCCTTGGGCGTGACGCCGGCGAACTCGTAGGAACCTTCGAGGCTGCAGCGTTCGAGCAGCTTCATCCCCTCGCAGCCATAGGACATGACCACGACGCCCTTCTGCATCGCTATCTCCAGATCGGCGCGGGTCCCCGACTTCCAGTCGACGACCAGAGGCTCGACCGACTTGTTCACGTTGCCGCAGCTGGGGCCGCTCACTTCCTCGGCCAGCGCTTGGTTGGCCGTCGGCGCGTCGGGCTTGACCGCGTCCGCGGGTTGGCCGACGGCGCCGCCACACCCGGCGATCAAGGTCAGTAGAAGAAAGCCGTGAGATCTCGAAGTACGCATCATTCGCCCCCATACGCTCCAGCAGACGGTTCGCTCTCGTGCGGAAGCGACATAGCTCATTCCCACGCGCCAAATCCAGCACTGCCAGGAGGATGCCGCAAACCGGTCGATTGTCAGGTTACTCGGTGCACTAGCACTAGCGGGTGAGTAACCCGCGCGCTCAATCCACGGAGGTCGGCGTAGGTCGGTCGGAGTGCGGGATGGCAGTGTAGTCGAGCTCCCTGCCCTCCGGCAGCTCGGAGAGACGGTCGGCCAGCTCCGAATGGTAGTCGAGCAGGTCCTCCGCCGGCATGTCTCGAAGCTCCCGCTCGTCGGCGTCGCAGCAGAACGGTGGATAGACCTGAAGGAGTCGCCCCGGCTCGAGGCGCGGGTTGCTCTGAAGGAACAGCTCGAGGGGCTCGGTGCACAACAGGTCCGCCGGATCCTCTTTTGCTGCGCGGAAAAACTCGGCGAGGCTCATGTCGAGGTGCTCCACCTCGCCCATCTCGGCGAACAGCTGCACCACTTCACCGTCCCGCAGCAGGTACTGATCGCCGACACAGTCCTGCGCGAATGGGATGTCCGTCGGTTTGAGCTCGGCGTAGCGCCGGTGCAACGCCCCCTCGCCCTTCCAGGCCTCACGCAGCGAGTGCCAGGTCGGCAGCTTGCAAGCTCCGCGCACGTGCAGGCCACCGGCAAACGCAACGAAACCGTTCCGGCTGCGCAGCATGCGTGCGAGCTCCCCTGGCAGTTCCCTGAGCAGCAGCGCGTCGCCTTGCTCCTCATCGTTGTAGGCCACACCTTCGAATACGATGCCTTCGAACTCCATCACTTCTGCTCGCTTGGACCGAGGCGCGCCTTACGCCTATTCTTTCGGGTTCGTTCCCTCACGTTCACCTGCCCCGGCGCTGCCCCGGACACCCCGGCGCGTCCGAAAATAGTCGGGGAGCCCGTCGTAGAAGGCAGCGCTGTCGTTGGCGACGAAGTCGGGGATACCAAGCAACGGCAGTGGGTACAAATCGCTCGTATGCCTCAGGCGGATCGGAAGCTCCGTCGCCGCCCAGGCGTCCACGAAGCTCCGTGTTGCGCTCATGTCGGTCAGCGCGCTCGCAGGCACCTCGACGAGCAACGCGCGCGCCATCAGGCCGATGTACGGCTCGAGAAGTGCGTGCAGCAACGCGTGCCCGACCACCAGAAAACGCGCCTTCTCTCGCAGCTCCGCGCGACGGTCGAAGAACAGCCTGCGCCAGCGCAGCGCGCGCAGGTCGTCGAGCAAGCTGGGATCCGTGCTGATGACGATCGTCCCGCATTCGTCGAGCAGCGTCGCCACGTCACCGAGCGGAGTCCGGCGCCCGGCCTGCTCTCGGCGCGCGAAGTCCTCCAGCTGGAGCTGGTGGATCTGCAGCTTCAGCCTCGGATAGTGGAGCCAGACCAGCGCGTTGAACAGATCGTGCCAGCTCTCCCGACGGCTCGGCACCGCGCGCCGTTCGCGGATGAAGAAGTCATAGCCGCCAGCGCGCTTGATCGCCGCTTCGTCCTGCTCGACGAAGCTCACGGCGGACGCCACCTGTCCGCGCGGCAACTCCGCTCCCCAGGCAGCGACGGGTGGAAACTCCTCCCAGGCGCTCAGCGCCTGGAGCACGCTCGGACAGAACTGGTCGTACGCCGGGCTGGCGCTGGCAAACTCGGCTCGCCACCCGGCAGGCGGCGGCTTCCACGGCCCAACCTGCGCGACCTCAGATCTCACGCACCAGGATGAAGTAGTGGTCCAACGCCTTCTCGCCCTTGTACGCGGCGCCAATGGACACGTGGTTCGACACCCGACGCATGAAGTCTCGCGTGCCGTTGAACACGAAGCGCTGCAGACCCTTGGTGTTCGGGACGACCTCGGGCCAGCTCGAAGGCACCTCACCGTCGGGCACCTGGAAGTAGTCGACGACGATGGCTCCGCGCGACTTCCAGGTCGGCTCGTTCTCGGTGCTGCGAGCGACGAAGTAGCCGGGACCGATCAGCCTGCGGGACGGTGAGTGATTGTAGCCAAAGAGCCGCGCAGAGCCGTCGCGGGGTCGACAGAAGCGCTTCTCGAAGAGGCGGTGCTTCGGCGGCAAGGGCAGGGTGTTACGCCCGCGGTGGTGCACCGCCTCGACAGCGTTCATCTCCTCGGGCACGAAGTGCTCCAGGGTGATTGGCTTCGACGCTTCCGCCAGGCGATACAGGCTCCGCTGCGCGCTCCGCCCTAGCTCGAACGCTGCCTCGAGTCTCTGCCCCGAAGAGGCGCGATCGAGCCACTCGCTGATCTCCGGGAGCTGAGCTCCGCTCTTCAACATCTCGCGTAACTGCATGGTATTCCGAACAGCAGGGAGGGATCTGCCGGGTCGTGATGCTACGCGTCTTTTCCCAGGAAACGCCCAAAAAAAGCGAGGACGAGCGGCCGCAGCGCCAAACGTGCTCGATTCGCCCGTTCGGGCGCGGCGCGCCGCGCGCTCGATCGTCCGCCTGCGACCCGATGGCCAGGCCGGAGGGGAGCGGCCGCCTCACCTACCGTCAGGCCGACTCTTGCCGCACGGAAATAGTGGAGAGGCGCACGCTGGTCCCGTCCCAGATGATGCCCAGAGCTTCGGAGCGACCGCGGCCGACCTCGCCCATCGCATAGGAGAGCGCGTGAGCAAAGCTGGTATCCCGCTTCATCTGCACGATCTTGAGGCGCATGCAGATGGCGTCCGATGCGTCCGCCAGATCGACGTCGGTGTAGCCCAGCATCTGTGCCTTCGTCGCAGCGAGCTTCAGCTGATCCAGCAGGTGGTCGGTGCTCTCTCCCGAGAAGGTGAGCGAGAGGCTCTTGCCTAGTAGTGTCATGGTTCCCCCTGTGCGAGCAGTATACGCTGCGAACGCTGCTCTCGCCCGATGGACCCGCACCGCTCCCGACGGTTGGCGCATCCTGCTCCGTGGATTCCCACACCACGGGAATCACTCGTCGAGTCGGCGTCGGTTATCGCGACGTTACGTTCGCCTCGACGCTACCTACGCAGCGTCGATGCCAGCCTCGTGCCAGGCACGCAACCGTTCACTGCCCCCACTCATCGAGTGCACGTGATGTAGGGCGTCCCCAGAGCGGGGTAGCGATAGACGCCTGCGTAGCACATCTCGGCGAGGCTACTATCACCGAAGAACACCATTTCCCCGCGGTCATTGTAGTAGGTGCAGTCAACCTGGATCTGGTCTCCCGACTTCAGGGGTACGAGCGGATCCTGCACGTGATACTGCTGGTCGTCGAAGGTGTAGTCCGTGTCTACCAGTGGCAGGGTGCCGCCTGCGGTCTGGGCGCTGACCTTCATGTGGATCCCGAGCTGATGCATGTGGGGGATCACCGCGAAGACGTTCACGTCTCCGTTCATCGTGCAGTGCCCCGTCTGGGTGTTCTCCCCCGTGTCGATCGCCAGGCCTTGATCCTTACCAGCGAGCAGCATCTCCGCCTCGTGCTCGACGTCGCCAGGATCGACCCTCCGCACCTCGATTCCCGAGCGTCCCGAGAGCGGGTCCGGGCTGACATTGAAGAGGTGTAGGTTCAGCAGCAGCTTCTCTCCCGCCTCGAGCTTCACGGCAACTCCGCGCGGAAACTCCAGAGGCGTGGTCCCCACTCCCGATCCATAGATCATGACCGGCCCATTGGTTCCGGCATCGCACGAGTAGACGCCATCGGCCTGGGACGTCAGCTCTCGGCTGAGTACCGTGTGGTGGGTGCCATTGGGGGCGATCGGTCGAAACGCCGACACGTACATCTGCTCGGGAACCGTGAAGAGCACGCAGCGGTAGCCCTCGTCAGCCGGGTCGAGTTCCCAGTCGCCCGCGAGTAGCTCGGTCCATTCGCCAGTGCTCGCGCCACTCCCGCCGGCGCCTGCCTCGGCGCCTGCGCCGCCAGTCCCGCTACCGCCCGCACCGCCCGCGCCGGCCTGGGCCGCTACCCCGGCGCCGGTGTCGCCGCAGCCACCAAGTGCCAAGATCGCGCATAGCGCCACCGCTCCCTGCCTCAGGCCCGACCCTCGCATGAGCGAATGATGGCCGGTTTCGCGACCGAGCGCATGGCCCTTCGCGCCTGCCGCGCTGTCTCGCTGTCCTCTCCCCCCCTCGAGTCCCGAACCCGACATCGTGTTCGCTGCGCAGACGCCCAGTGAGACTCGCGCAGGCCCCATCAGCGTACAACGCAATAACTTCAAGGACTTATCAGTCAACCACCGACATTAGCTGCCTCTCAGAGATAATTTACTAGCCTCAACAATTGCAATGGGTAAGCTGCCAGCCCTGCCCATGAGCCCACCCAGCAACAAAGGCCTCGCCCAGGGTGAGGGCCGTGACCACGCCGCTCCGGATCTGGAGCTGGTCAAGCCCGTGGAGCACGCAGCGGACCCCCAGATCGCACAAATCCACGCGGCAATTCATGCTCTCCAGCGCCTCACGGAGGTGTTCCAGCGCCGAAGGGAACAGCTGGCCAGCAGCGTGGGCATCACGGAGCGCGAATGGCGTGTGCTCGACGGCATCTCCAGTGAAGACTTCATGCCCAGCATGTTCGCTCGACGGCGTGAGTCGACTCCCGCAGCGGTGTCGAAGATCCTGCGCCAGCTGATCGACAAGGGACTCGTGAACGTGACTGTGTCCAAGGCGGACGGACGGCAGCGGGACTACGCGCTCACCCCGAAGGGCAAGCGCACGATGTTGCGCCTACGAAAGCAGCGAGAGCGAGCCGTCCAAGACGTCTGGCTGGACCTCGACGACGAACAACTCACGGTGTTCACCGCGTTCGGCTTCGACTTGGCGGCCCGGCTGGAGGAGTACGCGGGACTCGGTGATCAGACACCTCACTCGCCAGACCAGCTCCGCGAGCTCAAGGACTAGAGATGGGAAGAACCCTGTACGAGAAGGTCTTCGACCTGCACACGGTGCGCCGCTTGCCCAGCGGGCAGTACCAGCTGTTCATCGGCCTGCACTTGATCCACGAGGTGACGACCCCGCAAGCCTTCGCGATGCTCGAAGAGCGGGGCCTGAGCGTCGCCTACCCGCAGCGCACCTTCGCGACGGTGGACCACATCATCCCAACCCACAGCTTGTTGCGCCCCTTCAAGGACACACAGGCCGAGGCGATGCTGAGCGCACTCGAAGCGAACGTGAAGCAGCACGGGATCCGCTTCTACTCCCAGGAGCGGCAGGAGAACGGCATCGTCCACGTGCTCGGTCCCGAGCGCGGGCTGACGCAGCCAGGGATGACGATCTGTTGCGGCGACTCCCACACCTCGACCCACGGCGCCTTCGGCGCGCTCGCGTTCGGCATCGGCACGTCTCAGGTGCGCGACGTGCTGGCCACGCAGACGCTCGCGGTGAGCAAGCTGAAGGTGCGGCGCGTGGAGGTGAACGGCAAGCTGGGTCCTGGCGTCTATGCCAAGGACGTGGCGCTCTTCATCATCAACCGCCTGGGTGTCCAGGGCGGGGTGGGCTACGCGTACGAGTTCGCTGGCGACGTCTTCGACGCTTTCGACATGGAAGAGCGCATGACCGTCTGCAACATGAGCATCGAGGGTGGCGCTCGGGTCGGTTACGTGAACCCTGACCAGACGACCTACGACTACCTGAAGGGCCGCGAAGCAGTTCCCCACGGAGATAATTGGGAGGAAGCCCTGCGCTACTGGGAGAGCATCCGGAGCGACGTCGACGCGACGTATGACGACGTCGTGCGCTACGACGCGGCGGAGATCGAACCGGTGGTGACCTGGGGCATCACTCCTGGTCAGTCCGTGGGGGTCAGCGGGCGGGTGCCTGGACTCGAGGCCTTCTCCGAGACCGAGCGTGGGAACGTCTCCCAAGCCTACGACTACATGAAGCTCGCCGCGGGCCAGCCCATCGCGGGCACTCAGATCGACGTGGCCTTCATTGGCTCCTGCACCAACGCTCGCATCAGCGACTTCCAGGTCGTCGCGGAGCTGATCGAGGCCCGCCGCAACGCAGGTCGACCGGTGCACGTCGCGCCCAACGTTCGCGCACTCGCGGTCCCCGGCTCACAGGCGGTGAAGGCGGAGATCAGCCGGCGCGGCTACGACCGCATCCTCAAGCAAGCGGGCTTCGAGCTGCGCGAACCCGGCTGCTCGATGTGCCTGGCGATGAACCCCGACCGACTCCACGGCGACGAGATCTGCGCCTCGTCCTCCAATCGCAACTTCAAGGGTCGCCAGGGTTCACCCGACGGGCGGACGCTGTTGATGTCGCCGGCCATGGTGGCCGCGGCTGCGTTCGCCGGCGAGGTGACCGACGTGCGCGGCTTGCTGGAGGTGACCCCATGACCCAGGGCATGAAGCGAGCTGCGTTTCGCGGCACCGCCCTGCCGCTGCCGGGCAACGACATCGACACCGACCGCATCATTCCAGCGCGCTTCCTCAAGAGCATCGTCTTCGACGGCCTCGGCGAGCACGTATTCGCCGATGACCGGGCTGCGCTCGAGAGACGAGGCAAGCAACATCCCTTCGACGACCCGGCATACGCGGGCGCGACGCTGCTGCTGGTCGGAGACAACTTCGGTTGCGGCTCGTCGCGTGAGCACGCCCCGCAGGCGATTCACCGTTTCGGCATCGACGCCATCGTGGGAGAGAGCTTCGCCGAGATCTTCTTTGGCAACTGCATTTCCGTAGGGATGCCCTGCGTGACTGCCTCGCCCGCCGACCTGGCTGAGGTCATGCGCCGCGTGAGCGCCGACCCCAAGCTGCCGCTGCACCTAGACCTCGTGAGCCAACGCCTCGAGGCGGGTGACCTGGAGGTCAGCGTTCAGATCCCCGAGGGCCCACGCACCGCCTTCATCGAAGGCAGCTGGGACTCCACGGCGGAGCTATTGGAGGCTTCGGACCAGGTAGCCGAGGTCGCGGCCCGCTTGCCCTACGTCAACCACTGGAGCTAGCCCACGAGGTGCGGACGCTGGTGGGCGAGCGCTGCCCTGAGGCGTGAAGAGATCAGCAACGGGGAGATTCGGCACAGGTTGTGTGCACCGATGATGCAAGTACGAAGGAGGCTCGGACCCAGGCTTGACGAGCCGGCGACCGAGGGAGCAAAGCACGGACGACACCAATGATGCGAGAAGGGGAGATGGCAGCGAATTGCGCGTCACGTTTCCGCTTGAAGCGATCCGTGACGCGCCGCATACTCGACGTCTGTCATCGCGCGGTTGCGATGGCCTGGAACGAGAGAGATGAGCAGCCCACTCGCACCACTTACGACCTGTGCACGAGGTACTGGGGACAGCCCAGTAAGCGTCGCGCCTGCTGCTCGGACCGAGCTGACTCATCGCTGACCCGCGGTGACTCCTCTTCGGCCGAACGGAGGCCGACGTAGGAGGAACCGATGGACGATGTAGTTCGAATCTTCGACACGACGCTGCGCGACGGTGAGCAATCGCCGGGCTACGGCATGACGGCGGAGCAGAAGCTGGCCCTCGCCCGGCAGCTCGATGAGCTCGGCGTCGACGTGATTGAAGCGGGCTTCCCCGCGGCAAGCCCCGAGGATTTGGAGGGGGTGAGACAAATCGCAAGGGCAGTGAAGCGCGCCACGATCGCCACGCTCGCCCGCTGCAACGATGGAGACATCGAGGCCTGCGTTCGTGGCCTGGAGCCCGCCGACAAGCCCCGTTTGCACCTGTTCTTTGGCACCAGCCAGCTCCACCTGGACGCGAAGACAGGACTCGACAAGAAGGACGCCCTCGACCTGATCGTGCGCTCGGTGCGCCTCGGCAAGAAGCTGTTCCCGGAAGTGGAGTTCAGCCCCGAGGACGCCACCCGTACCGACAAGGACTTCCTCGTGGAGGTCGTGCAAGCCGTGGTCGATGAAGGCGTCGATGTGGTGAACATCCCGGACACCGTCGGCTACACCGTGCCCGAGGAGTACTTCAAGCGCATCCGCCTGCTGAAGGAGAACGTCCGAAACATCGACGACGTGATCATCTCCACCCACTGCCACAACGATCTGGGACTGGCCGTCGCGAACTCCCTCGCTGCCGTGCAAGCTGGTGCGCGGCAGGTGGAGTGCACCATCAACGGCATCGGGGAGCGCGCCGGGAACGCCTCCCTCGAGGAGATCGTCACCGCCCTACGAATCCGCGGGGATGCGCTTCCCTACACGACCAACATCAACCACGAGAAGATCTTCGAGACGAGTCAGCTGCTCAGCGCGCTGACCGGCGTCGGCGCGCAACCCAACAAGGCGATCGTTGGGCGCAACGCCTTTGCCCACGAATCCGGTGTACACCAGCAAGGCTGGCTCAAGGACCGACGCACCTACGAGATCATGACGCCGGAGTCCGTTGGCGCGCCGCCAGCCCAGCTGGTGCTCGGACGTCACTCGGGGAGGCGCGCCCTGGCCGCGCGCCTGACCGAGCTGGGACACCCCATGACCGGGGCTCAGCTGAACCACGTCTACGACAACTTCCTCAAGGCCTGCGAGGTCGGCAAGGCCCTCGACGACGATGAGCTGATCCAGCTGGCCCTGGACAATCGCCCACCGCCCGAGCCTCCGTACACCATCAACCTGGTTCAGGCCTCGGCGGGCAGCGTGAAGCCAGCGACCGCGACGGTGCAGCTGACGCGCGATGGTCGCACCTTCGCTGCCTGCGCTCTGGGAGACGGGCCGGTGGAAGCCGCGTACAGCGCCGTCGACACCATCACCGGCTACGCCGGCAAGGTCGTGGAGTATGAGCTGCGCGCCGTCGGCACTGGGCGTGAGACCGAGGGTGAGGTTTCCGTACGGGTACAGATCGCGGACAAGACGTTCAGCGGCCGTGCGGTGGATACGGATATCGTCGCCGCGTCGGTCAAGGCCTACCTCTCCGCGGTGAACAAGGCCCTGGCGCTCCGCGAGGCCATCAAGCCACCGCAGGTCGCCGTCGCCGAGAAGGCGCCCCAGATCATCAGCCAGTAACCCAGCCAGACCAGGCGCCGATCGAGAGTCGTACATGAGCAGTCAAACTCCGAAACCCGATGAGAGCTTGCGCGTCGTCTCCCTACCCGGAGACGGCGTCGGTCCCGAGGTCACACGCGCCGCAACTCAGGTGCTGGAAGCCTGCGTGAAGGCAGCCGGAAGGAAGCTCGAGATGCTCGAGCTTCCGATCGGCGGCGCAGCCCATGACTCCGACGGCGATCCTCTGCCTGCCCGCACCGAGAGCGCCTGCAAGCAGGCTCACGCGGTGCTCCTCGGGGCAGTTGGCGGTCCGAAGTACGACGGCCTCACCCCCGACAAGCGACCCGAGAAGGGCTTGCTGCGCCTGCGCAAGGCCCTGGGCGTCTTCGCCAACCTGCGGCCCGTGAAGATCTACCCGAGCCTGGTCGATCGAGCGCCGATCAAGGCCGAGTATCTGCGCGGAACCGACATGGTGGTCGTGCGCGAGCTGCTCGGCGGGATCTACTTCGGCGAGCCGCGGGGCTGGGATCGCGAGGTGGGCAAGGCCTTCAACACCATGATCTACAGCGAGTCCGAGGTGATCCGCGTCGCGCGCGTCGCCTTCGAACTGGCACGGGCGCGAGGCGAGGCCGGGGGCAAGAAGCACGTAACGAGCGTGGACAAAGCCAACGTGCTCGAGGTCTCACGCCTCTGGCGCGAGGTCGTGAGTGAGCTGCAGAAGAGCGACTATCCCGACGTCGAGCTCGCGCATCAGTACGTCGACTCTGCAGCGATGGACCTGATCAAGAACCCAGGTCGCTTCGACGTGGTGGTCACGGGCAACATGTTCGGCGACATCCTCACGGACGAAGCTGCAGTACTCTCGGGGTCGATTGGCCTTCTGTCCAGCGCGAGCCTCGGGGATGGCCCGGGGCTCTACGAGCCGATCCACGGCTCCGCCCCGGACATCGCCGGCAAGGGCATCGCCAACCCCATCGGCACGATCGCCTCCGTGGCGGCGATGCTCCAGAGCAGCCTCGGCTTGCCGGAGCAGGCGCGGCGCGTCGAGGCGGCCATCGATTCAGTGCTCCAGGCAGGCCATCTCACGGCCGACCTGGGCGGTGATATTACCACGCAGAAAATGGGAGACCTGATATGTCAAGCGCTCGAGGCACAGTGAGCCAGGGCAGCGCCGCGCGCCACAGCAGTCGCCCGCCGGCTTCGCCGAAATCGTCGAAGGGCAATGGCAACAATGGCAACGCCGCTGATGCAGCCGAGGCTGCGATCGATGCACCCGTGATGCGGGGCGCGAAGATCGTCGTAGAGAGCCTGCTGGCAGAGGGGGTCGACACCATTTTCGGCTACCCCGGCGGTGCGATCCTCCACGTCTACGATGAGCTCCACCACGCGGAGGACCGGCTCCGCCACGTGCTGGTGCGCCACGAGCAAGGCGCAGTTCATGCGGCGGAGGGCTACGCACAGTCGACGGGCAAGGTCGGAGTTTGCCTGGTCACCAGCGGGCCGGGCGCAACCAACGTGATCACCGGGCTCGCCAACGCGATGATGGACTCCACGCCCATCGTCGTGATCAGCGGACAGGTGGCGACGTCGATGATCGGGAACGACGCCTTCCAGGAGGCCGACATCTCCGGCATCACTCGCCCCTGCACCAAGTACAACTACCTGGTGCGCGACGTCTCGGAGCTCGCGGGCATCATCAAGGAAGCGTTCTACCTCGCGCGCAGCGGGCGCCCCGGACCCGTGCTGATCGACTTGCCCAAGGACGTGACGGCTGCGGAGTTCCCCTTCGTGTACCCGGAGTCCGTGGACCTGCCTTCGTACAAGCCCACGGTGAAGGGCCACCCCATGCAGGTGAAGCGCGCAGTGGAGATGATGCGAGAGGCCGAGCGCGCGGTGCTGTACATCGGTGGAGGCGTGGTCAACGCCAACGCCCACGAGGAGATCGTTCAGCTCGCCGAGCGGCTCAATCTGCCCGTGACGCCCACGCTGATGGGCCTGGGAGCGTTCCCCTACGGACACAAGCAATGCCTCGGCATGCTCGGCATGCACGGCACCTACACCGCAAACATGGCGATGGCCGAGGCCGAATTGATCGTGAACGTGGGCGCGCGCTTCGACGATCGCGTGACTGGCCGCCTCGACTGCTTCGCCAAGAAGGCGAAGATCATCCACGTCGACATCGATCCCACGAGCCTCAACAAGAACGTGAAGTGCGACGTTCCGATCGTGGGCGATGCCAAGACCGTCACGCAGCAGTTCCTGGAGGAGCTGGACGCGACCCCGAGCGAGCCGCCTCCGCGCACCAACTGGTGGGCTACCTTGGACGAGTGGCGCACCAAGCACCCGCTCAAGTACAAGGACCGCGAAGACTCCATCATGCCTCAGCGCCTGATGGAGGAGATCGCCGACATCACTCAGGGCGAGGACATCTGCGCGACGGACGTGGGTCAGCATCAGATGTGGGCCGCGCAGTACTACCCCGCCAAGAGCGGCCGCTCGTGGCTGACCTCTGGTGGCCTCGGCACGATGGGCTATGGACTCCCCGCGGCAATGGGCGCGGCGCTGGCCAACCCAGATCGTCGAGTCATCTGCATCACCGGTGACGGCTCGATCCAGATGTGCATCCAGGAACTCGCCACCTGCGTCCACGAGGGCCTGGACGTGAAGATCATCATCTTCAACAACAACTACCTCGGCATGGTTCGGCAGTGGCAAGCGCTCTTCTACAGTCGCCGCTACTCGTCCGTCGGCATGAAGTACTTCCCCGACTTCGTGAAGCTGGCCGAGGCCTACGGGGCCACGGGACTCCGCGCGGAACATCCGAGCGAGCTACGCAAGGTGCTCGAAGAAGGGCTCAACACCAAGGGAACGGTGATCATGGACATCATCGTCGAGAAGGAAGCCAACGTTTACCCGATGATTCCCGCGGGCGCCGCGCACTACGAGATCGTGCTCGAGCCTGACGACAAGGAACACGACACGAGGGAGCTAGCATGAGCGCCGAACGTCACGTCCTCAGCATCTTGGTCGAGAACCGCTTCGGCGAGCTCGCTCGCATCGTCGGCCTGTTCAGCGGTCGCGGCTTCAACATCGACAAGATCACCGCCAGCCCGACGCTGGACCCACGGTACTCCCGCGTGATCCTCGTGACCCGCGGTGACGACGCGATCATCGAGCAGATCACCAAGCAGGTGCACAAGCTGATCCGCGTGCGCCGCGTTCACCATGTCGTGGAAGGAAAGCACGTCGAGCGGGAGCTCTGCCTCGCGACCGTCAACGTCCCGAACGCGAAGTGCCGCGAGGACCTCGAGCGCATCATCAAGCTGGTGGGCGCTCGAGTCATCGCCTACGCGCCGACCGCCTTCACCCTGGAGGTGACCGCCTCGAGCGCGGAGGTCGACAACTTCATCGAGTTGCTCCGACCGCTGGGGATCCGCGACATGGTGCGGTCTGCGCCGATCGCCCTGCAGCGTCCTCTGAGCGAGACCGAGGCACCGTCGAGCAGCTCCGCCGCTTGACCCCTCACCCCCAACCCCTTCCACGAACTTAATCCGCGCGGAAGTAAATCCGCCAACCTTTCGGAGAAACCAAATGAAAGCTTTGTACGACGCCGACGCGAATCAGGGCCTCATCAAGGGCAAGAAGGTCGCCATCATCGGCTATGGAAGTCAGGGCCACGCCCACGCGCTCAACCTGAAAGACAGTGGCGTCGAAGTGCGCGTCGGTCTGCGCGAAGGCAGCGGCAGCAAGGCCCGCGCAGAGGCCGAAGGACTCACCGTCGTGAGCCCCAGGGAAGCCGCGAAGTGGGGCGACGTGGTGATGATGCTGGTGCCTGACGAGCTGGCGCCGGACATCTACAAGGAGGACATCGCCCCTGGTCTCGAGGCGGGGAACTACTTCGCCGTTGCCCACGGCTTCGGGGTGCACTTCGGCTACATCGAGCCTCCGAGCGGCGTCGGCGTGTTCCTCGTCGCGCCCAAGGCGCCCGGCCACACCGTGCGCCGCGAGTACGCGAACGGTCGCGGCGTCCCGATGCTGATCGCGATCCACCACGACGCGAGCGGTGACACCAAGGATGTCGCCCTCTCCTACGCCTCTGCCATAGGCGGTGGCCGCGCCGGGATCCTGGAGACGACGTTCAAGGAGGAGACCGAGACCGACCTGTTCGGCGAGCAAGCCGTGCTCTGCGGCGGCCTGACGGCGCTGATCCAGGCTGGCTTCGAGACCCTGACCGAAGCCGGCTACGCCCCCGAGATGGCCTACTTCGAGTGTCTCCACGAGCTGAAGCTGATCATCGACCTGATCTACGAAGGCGGCATCGGCAACATGCGCTACTCCGTGAGCAACACCGCGGAGTATGGAGACCTGACCCGTGGACCGCGCGTCGTCACCGCGGACACCAAGGCCACCATGAAGCAAATCCTCAAGGAAATTCAGACCAAGCAGTTCGCGGAGGAGTGGATCAGCGAGCACAAGTCCGGCAAGCCGAACTTCAAGCGCCTCGAGGCCGCCGGCGCCGAGCACCCCATCGAGACCGTTGGCAAGACGCTGCGCGCGATGATGCCTTGGATGAAGGAGAACCAGGCGGTCAAGGAGCGCGCATCAGAAAACTGAGCCGCACACACATCAGCGCCAAGCCGCCACGTCCTCCGACATGGCGGCTTGTGTCGTTTGTGTCGCCCACGTGCGCCGCCCGAACGACCACCAGACCCTGAGATGCCCGACCGCGCGAAAGATTCAGCGGTTTCCCACGTGGGTTCACCGCAACCGTGTGTCCGCGTAGCTAGCGGAACGCTCGGCCAAATCCGAGCACTCGAATTCAAGCCAATCGCTCGCGCGGCCGTAGTCCTGACCCAAGACTATGCGAATGCGCCTCCCTTCCCTGGTCCTCGGTCTGAGCGCGGTGCTGGTGCCTGGGCTGGCCCACGCAGAGCCAACCCGTAGCTTTCCGCTGCCGGAGGCGAGCGCGCCTGCTCCCCAGCCCGGTGAACACGCCTACGTGCCGCCAGCGGCGCCGAGCGCTCCAGCACCTCGAGCCGCCCCGGCGGCTCCTGAGTACTACTCGAGTCAATCGTATCCTCAAGGATACACTCAGCAGCCGCCTCCAGCTCGAGCTGGCTACGCCTGGTCAGGTTACTACCAGTCCCCAGGTCCAGCCACGGATCGCCCAGCAGACGAGCCGCGCAAGGACGATGAGCGCGGTCCCTCGAGCGTGACCGTCAGCTTGAGCTTGCTTCACCTGATCGGGCCGCTGGCCGAGGGTACCCTGGAGCTTCGACCCTTCGACCATGTCGGGATCGCCGGCGTGCTGGGGCGCGGCAACTTCAAGGTGGACGGCGACGACTACAGCGTCTGGGAGTACGGCGGCCAGCTCAACATCTACTCCAGTGCCTTCGATGGCCTGGCCGTCACGGGCGAGGTCTTTCGATTCTCGGGTGAGGGCGAACCGGAGCCGGGCGTCAAGGGCAGCGGGCGCGGAACGCTGCTCAGCGGGCTGATCGGCTACAAGGGCATCACCAGCGGGGGCTTCACCCTGGTCATCCAGGGTGGCTTCACGCGTGTCCTCGCGGAAGTAAGTGCCGAGAAGGCGGACCTCGGGAGCGCGAGCGAGGACGCTTCGACGTGGCTTCCCATGGCCAACCTGAACCTCGGGTTCACGCTGTAGCGCTCTCTCCCCCAAACTCGCCGCACGGATGCGCAGCGAGACCTTGCGAGGCCATGCGCGAGCTGTTCCGCGCCAGCGCGGACGCCGCGGTGAGTGACTGGCGCCTCAACGAGCCGCCGCTCGTGCTGCCACTCTGGTGGTTCGCTTGGCTCGGCGGACGGACTGCGAGGCAGAAGGCCGCGGAGCCTGCTATTTTGATTCCTCAAGGAACTGACCGATGCGCTCGGTCATCGCGGGGACCGCGAGGGGAAAGCTCATGTGGCCGCCGTCGATCCAGAAAATGTTCGGCTGACCCCAGGCATTCCACTGCTTCTCGACCATCTTCGCGTCGATGTAGACGTCTTCGCGCGCCTCGATCCACAGCTGCTTCCGCTGCTCGAGCTTCGGCTCGTAGGTCGAAATGCGCAGGCGATCGAACAGTCTCGTGCGGGCGGCGTGGTCGATACCCCACTTCTCGAGATCATGCTTCATACGCCAGAGGATCGGCGCGTGCTCCACGGCGTCTTGCAGCTCGAGGTGCCCGATGATCGGGATGATGAAGTCGGGGAGCGGCTCCACGCAGCCGGTGATCATCGTCAGCGCACCGCCGAGGCTGATCCCGGTAACACCGACTCGCTCGTAGCCGTGGCCCCGGAGCCAGTCCATCAGCGAGCGCGTGTCGCAAACGGCCTGGCGCACGCCCTCCATCGAGCGCACCAGATCGGCAGTCCAGAAGTACTCGCCGCTGAATAGCGCCCCGCGCGGGTTCCGCTTGCCGTGAAATGGCAGCGAGACGTGCACGATGTCGACGGGTAGCTCACGGGTCCAGGCGCGAAACAGCGTCGCCTCCTCGACCCAAGAGCCGGGCTCGAGCCAGCCATGGACGTAGATCAGGCACGTCGGTCGCACTTGCCTTTCCGGACGGATCCAGCGTGCCCATGCGGTGAGGTTCCGCTTGTACTCCCCGCGGTGGCGCCGGGCGTACTTGGGACACAGCACCTCATGAGCGCTGGTCCAGCGCAACGTGCTGGTCCTCAGCGCCTTGTCCACGAGGCGACGCTCCACCTTCATGTCGGTGATCGGCGGCGGCTCCGGGAACAGCTCGTCTGGAGCCTTGTCGAGGTACGGGTCCAGGTCCGGGAGCGTGTTCTGCTTGGCGCCGCGGAGGTGCAGCAGCCGGCTCATCCCACCCACGACTTGGTCGATGTTCCTGCCGTATCCCATGGTCGGGGTTGGTCTACCGCAGTCCACGGCGTCTGCCCCAACAAACGGCGCGAACTGGCAAATTCCGCGTACTTCGCCGACTGACCAGGCCGGCCTGAGCCGTTGCTGCTCATGCTCGAGCCGCCACCAGGTCTGGGGGTGAGGAGCAGCGTCCGTCTCCAGCCGCACGCCTGCAAGCGGAAGGGGCGCGCTGGAGCTCCGCTTGGCCGCGCGTGAGGTTGCGCTTCAACATCCAGCAAGCAAGCGCTACTCTAAAGGTTCCCTGGGGATATAAATGAGACGTTCGGTCATTGGCACTAGGCTCTTGGTACTGCTATCACCGCTGGCCGCGTGTGCTCCCGACAGGCGTTCGCCAGCGTCGGTCGCCCCCCCTGCGCGGGCCGTGTCACCAGTGGCCGAGGCTCCCGCTGCCCTCCCTCGCCGCTTGCCATGCCTGGACCCGGAGTTCGCCAAGCAAAGCGTCGCCTACTCGGGCGCGTCGGAGCGGGAGATGTGGGCCTGCTATGGGGAGCCGTGGGGCGACGCCGCCGCTTGCGCGTTCTGGGACGCCCAGGGCGATATTCTCCGCACAGAAACGTATCGCAAGGTCCCTGGTGTCCTGCGGAGCGGGACGGCCCTGCAGCCGCAAGCAGACCCGACGCTCAGCGTGAGAGCGAACGGGAATCAGCTCGAGCTATGCGACGAGTCGCGGCGCAGCTGCGACGCGTTCACTACCCACTTCCCGGTGATGGATCCAGCTGGCGTCGCCGCCGCGCGCTCTCCCGACGGAAACCGAGCACTGCTGCTGAGCCCAGTCGACAGCAAGGGCATCGGGAAGTACCAGGTGCAAGCGACGCTCCTCGAGTATCCAGCGCCGACCGCCACGCAGGCCGGGGTCCTCCAACACAGCGCGGTGTCGACGCATGCGTTCGAAGGCTTTGGTCTGTGGTCCGCGCTCTGGCCAGGCCGGTTTGCGATCCTGGCCGCCCTGCGCTGCTGCGGACCTGACGGCGTCACGCTGTTGGTCGACCCGGAGACTGCTGGGTGGCGGGTGCTCCACGGCTATCGGGGCAGCGTCACGCCGCTGGGTGGCTCCGAGTACCTGGTGATCGACGACAAGCGGGTCTCGTTCCTCGACATCGACACTGGAGAGCTCACCCCGGGCCCCACCCTCCCCGGCACGCTCCCGGATGACCCGACGGCCGTGCTGGCCGCCGCGATCCGTCCAGCCCGCTCCGCGACTTTCCTCGCCGTGGCCTTTCCGCCCGCGCTGATCCGCCTGGAGCACCGCCGAGTCGCCCGGCTTCAGGGCGTCCCGGCGTGTTACTCGAGCGCGACGCCGCGGGAAAACTGATAGGCTGAACGCGATGTTCGACAAGCTGGACTCCGAGGCCCGCCTGCTGCTGCTGCGTTTCGTCTGTGCCTTCGCCTGGGCCGATCTCGAGCTGAAGGAGACGGAGGAGCGCTTCGTCCGCAGCCTGGTGGAGAAGCTCGATCTCGGCGAAGAGGAGTCTGCTCAGGTCGACGACTGGCTGATCACCGCGCCCTCGCCCGAGAGCGTCGATCCCAAGCTGATCCCCGCGGAACACAAGCGGATCTTCATCGAGGCCGTCCGCGCCGTGATGTACGTCGACGGCGACGTGGACGAAGACGAGCGCGCTCAGCTCGACGCCCTGAAGGCTGCCCTGCAGAGCTGAGCTGCCCTGCAGAGCTGAGCTGCCCTGCAGAGCTGAGCTGCCCTGCAGAGCCGAGCGCTGTTGGCGGGCGACGCCTTAGCCGACCAGGCTCAACCAGGCGGCGTGCTCCGGCACCTTTCCCGTTACCACACGGAGATAGGCGCGCTGGAAGGTGGCGCCGAAGGTCTTCTTGCCGGTGCGGTACTCGGTCCCGTCAATCTCACGCACCGGAGTGACCTCTGCCGCCGTACCCGTGAGGAACACCTCGTCGGCACGCAGCAGCTCCTCGCGAGTGAAGGGCTTGACGGTGACCGGCACCTGGAGTTCTGCGGCGAGCTTCAGCACGGTGTCCCGGGTGATCCCCGGAACGATCGAGGAGGTCTCGTCGTTGGTGTACAGGTGACCATGGCGCACGAAGAAGATGTTCTCTCCGGTCGCGCTGGAGACGGTCCCGTCGTGATTCAGCAGTAGCGCGTCGTCGTAGCCGCGATCCAGCGCCTCGTGGGCGGCGAGAACGGAGTTGGCGTAGTGGCCGCTGGCCTTGGCCATGGTGGGCAACATCGTGTGGTGGAACTTGCGCCAGGAAGACACGGTGACTCGCACACCATTGCGCAGCGCTCCCTCACCCAGGAACGACCCGAGCTCGCGGGCGGCGATGAACGCGCGCACCGGACACTCTCGCTTCGGCTTGAGGTCGATGGGGCCGGGGCCGAAGAAGGCGAGCGGACGCAGATAGCCGTTCTCGATCTGGTTCTCCCGGGTGACCGCGAGCGCGCCATCGATCAGCTGCTGCTCCGAGAAGGGCACCACCATGCCGTACAGCCTCGCGGAGTGCAGCAGACGCTGGATGTGCTCCTTGAGCCGAAACAGCGCAGGCCCCTTATCCGTAGGGTAACATCGGATCCCCTCGAAGACCGCCGTGCCGTAGTGCAGCGCGTTCGAGTAGTAGTGGACGCTCATCGGCTCGGCTTCGCGCAGCTCGCCGTCCCACCAGATGTGGCGGGAGAGCGTCTGGCCCGATGGTCGCTTGGAGAGCGGCAGGGTGTCGTCCTCGGGGACCATGGTGAAGCTAGGCCATTCGTCGAGCGCGTTTTCCACGGGAGTCATCCCCAAGAGAATCACTCCCCGGGACACGCCAGGTCAATCCCGCTCGCGTGCACCGCGATCCCGGCTGACAAGCACCTGGGTCTCTCGCTATTAGCTGATCATGGATGCGCGCGCGGCTCCGTGGATCTGGGCCGCAGTGCTCGCTGCACAGCTCCTCGCGTGGCCTCGGAGCACGCTGGGGGCCCAGGTGATCCCACCTGGGCGCGAAGCTCAGGTGCTCTCGCTGGTCGAGCGCGCCTTGCGCTCGCGAGCCGAGGAGGCGAAGTACGACATTCGCATCGAGCACGACGTGATTCGCGTCCAGCTCGAGAGCCAGGAGTCCGTCGTCCTGATCGTGCATCACCACGGACCGCTCGCGGGCGAGCTCGCTCCCGGGGTCGCGCTCGAGTGTGACGGCGCCGCCTGCTCCGCGGTCCAGCGCTCGCGCTGGACCGGCCTCGCACGAGCCCTGGCGCTGGAGCGGGATCGCGAAGCCGCCACGCTGTGGACCGAGGTGCAACCCGCGACTGGTGAGGCAGAGCGCACGCCTCCCTCGAGCCTGCCGGCCTCAGCCGGCATCTGGAGGTTGGTGGCCCTGGCCGGACTGGGTTGGCTGGTCTACTACTCAGTTCGTTGCCTCGCGGCAATTTCGTGGCGCGAACGCAGACAGGAGTTGCTGCTGATCGGCGCGCTCTGCGCCGTCAGCGCCGTCGTGGCCTTGGCCTTCACGGCGCACCTGCCACTCCATGAACACAACAGCTACCTCGCCCGCTCCGACTGCGCCTGGATGCTGGACTGCACGCGGGATCCAGCAGGTCCCGGCTGGGTACCAGGCTTCTTCCTGGCCTATGGTCCGCTGCTCCGAGCGTTTCCGTACAGCGTCGCCAACCTGTGCCGCTTCACTCTCCTGCTCTCCGTTGGAGCCGCGTTGCTCGCGCGTCACTCGCTCGTGCAGACGCTGCTCGACGCGGGCTGGTCGGCGCGGGACGCGCGTCACGCGGGGCTGTGGGCGCTCGGGTTGACCTGCCTGAATCCGCTGTGGATTCGCGTCGCGGTCGCGGGCACGCCATGGCCCTTCGTCGCGCTGTGCTTGTTCGGTGCGGGCGTGGCATCGCGCGATGCCTTCGCCAGGTCCGGCTGGATGAGCCTCGTACCGGGGGTCGCGGGAACCTGTCTGCTATCCCTCGCCGTCAACTCCAACCTGGTGATGCTGACCGCGCTACCGCTGTTCTGGCTCGGTCCCGCGCTGCTCCGCTCCGGACCGCGCTGGTGGCTTCCGACGCCTTGGCAGGTAGCGAGCATGACCCTGGGTCTTGGCCTGAGTCTCGGATCGCTAATCCTATTCCGCGAGGTAATAACTCTGGGCGCAAATCCGCGCACCTCGCCCTCCCTCTACCACGTCTTCTTCGACGCCCGCTTCCTTCCTCCGACCCTGGGCGTGCTGATGCTGGCAGGGTTCCTGGTCGCGCTTCGCAAGCGGACGCCGCTGCTCGCGGTGCTCTACCTCGCCGTCGTCACGCACCCAACCCTCACCAACTATGCCGGAGCACCGCTCGGCCAGAACTACCCGGTGTCACTGATCAACGCCTTCCTGGGTGAGACCCTGGCGGCGCCGTTTGCCGGCCTGGGCGCGGCCTGGGTCGTGACGCGAGGTGCTTCGTTCGGAAGTGGGCGACTGGCGGTCGCCGTGCTGCTCGCAGCGCTCATGGTCCCCGCCGCATTCGCTCGAGAGGGCTGGCGTCTGCTCACCGGAAGTCGCGTGCCCGAGCGGGAGCTCGCAGCGATCTCGCGGCTGCTCCCGACGCTACCTCCGCACGCTCAGCTGGTCGTCCCCTCGCGCATCCAGCCCATGGCCGCTGGCGTCCCGGCCCAGGGAGATCCGCTGGAGCTCCATTTCCCCGTGGGTGAGTACTTGACGGCCGAGCACCAACGCGGCCGCAGACCGCCAGTGCCCGAGCACCTCGACGCGATGGCCCGAGCCGACACGCCGGAGCTCGACGCTCCTGGGACGTTGATCTACGTCGGCGTCGCGCAGCGGAGTTTCTTCCAGACGGAGATCGACGCTGGCGTCGTCCCCAGCGACCTGCGTCGCGCCGAGCTCGAAGCGCTCTACCAACGCTTCAAGCTCGTTCCCGTGGCGACCTTCGAGCTGACGCCCGAGCAACACCCGGCGATCCCCTGGCGACTCGGGGCGGGACGCGTCGCCAAGCTGGAGCTCGGCTTCTACTGGCTGGAGCCTAGCCGTTGAAGAGGAGCAGGCTTCCTCCGCTGGCCGCGAAGTTGAACGGCGTCTTGTTGCCACTGACTGACTCGCCGCAGACGCCGAATTCGTAGGTCGCTGACGCAGTGATCTCCCATACCGCCGAGGTCGACAGCATGCTGAACGTGCCGGCTTGACCGAAGCCGTATGCTGGCGGCGAGATCGGGGTGGGCGAGGTGTTGGCGTTGGGGCGGTAGCACGCGTAGATTGCTCCGGCGTAGTTGCCCTGCCCGCTGCCCACACCGATCAGGGATTGCACGATCACCAGAGCCTTCTGCCCCTTGGCGACGGGTTGGAGTTGTTGGTTCAGGGAGGCAAGCCAGACCAAACCGCTCTGGGTGATCCCGATCCCCGCGGAACTGTATCCGGAGAAGCCGGTTAGGATTCCTTGAGGCCCTGTCGGCCCCTGAAGTCCCTGGAGCCCTCGCGGCCCCTGGATGCCCTGGAGCCCCTGTGCCCCTTGGTCGCCCTTGGGCCCCTGAGGCCCGGTCGGCCCCGTCGTGCCCTGGATCCCCTGGAGACCTCTGGGACCGGTGGCACCCGGAGCACCTGCGGGCCCCGTCGCACCGCGAGCACCGGTCGCCCCGGTGGCTCCAGCAGGGCCCATGGGTCCCTGCGCACCAGCAGGTCCCGCCGGGCCCGTCGCGCCACGAGCACCCGTCGCGCCCGCGGGCCCCGTCGCACCTGCCGGCCCCGTCGCGCCACGCGCACCCGTTGGACCAGCCGGACCGATGGAACCGGTCGCGCCTGCGGGTCCAATCGCGCCAGTCGGCCCAGCAGGCCCGGCGGGTCCCATGGCGCCAGTCGGCCCCACCAGCCCCGAGCTGGGGCCCACCCACTCACCGAACTCGTTGATCACGAGTCCACCACCGACGCTCACGGTGTTCGGCGAAATGTCACCGACAGCATTTCCACACGTCAATGCGTAAGGCACGCTGGTGATGGGCTGACGTGGCGTCATCTCGGCGTCGCTCCCCACCTGGACGCCGAGGTACATCACCGAACCGTCGAACAGCGTGGGCGGGAAAGCCGTCGCGCTCCCGAGCTGCACCGAGAAGAAGCCATCGACCAGCTCCACGCTCTGGGTCTCCGTCCAGAGCAGCGTCGTCCCGTCGGCGTCGGCATACAGGGTGAAGGTGAAGTCCAGCGTATCGCTGATCGGAGCGCCCGCGGAGTCGAACAACCGACCTTGCTGAGTCAGCGAATCCGGTACCTGCGCCGAGGCCGCGGAGGCCGCACCAAGAGTACCCGCAAGTGCGAGCGCACCGATAACATGCTTGAGTCTCATCGCCTTCTTCCTTTGCCTTCCTGAGCGTTCGTTTCCGCTGGGATCATTGAGTGGCACCAACCAGGCCCATCTGCAGTCGATAGGAGCTGCTCGACATCACCCGATTGCCTCCGGGTGCCTCACCGTTGACGAGCACTGCGCTGTAGCTACTGGACGAGACGCGGGTCCCGCCGCTGGTCAGCGCCTGCCCGGGCGCTCCAGGCACCACCGGCTCTCCACCGCTCCCCGCGACGCCACCGATCCCGCCCGTTCCAGCCAAGCCGCCCGTCCCAGCGCTCCCGCCCGAACCCGCGTCGCCTCCGGAGCCAGCCATGGGCTGCCCCGCCTCCCCCCCAGCGCCTGCGATCGGCGCTCCGCCGCTACCTCCGGAGTCGCCTCCGGCGTAGCCCATGCCGCCGCCGTCGCCGCCGCTACTTGCGCTCTTCTTGCTGTCGTCGCCGTCACATCCGCCGAGCGCCAAGCAGATGGCGAGCAGAGTCAGGCCAAGCCCACGAGTCATGGGAGGAAGCTAGCGGGTCCGAGCGACTCGAGCTTGAGCGCACCCTGAGCAGAGCTTGAATTCGCCGTGGCCTACCGATCCGCGGTCGCAAATGCAGAAGAGGCGCCGAGCGTGGAGCTGGCGCCTCGGAGCACGGTCGTCGACAGGCTCAGCGACTCGCGACGCCCGAGCTGGCGTCGTCGTGGCCCATCTCGATCAGCTGGGCGCGATACACCAGCTTCCCGTCTTCGGTCATCACCTGGCCGCCGAGATCGCGGCCATGCGCCGATTTGCTCGTGGTCACGCTGAGGGTCGCAGACTTCTCGCCGATGCGCACTCGATACTCCGTCCGCTCGCACTTCACCGACTCGTCGCCGAGCATGCACGTGGTCTTCTCGCTGCCCAGCTGCTCCTCGTTCTCGTCAGGCGCGAACATGGTACGCGCCATCAGCGCCTCATAGGCCGCGAGCGTCGCAGGCGACTCCTTCTCACCGTCGAGTTCACTGACCTGGAGGATGCGCCGCGGGTCCTTTGCATCCACACGGAGACGCAGCGTCGAGGCGTGCTTGCCTTGTTCCAGGCGGAAATCAATCACGAAGGCGTGCTTCTCGCGGGCGACGACTCGCTCGGTCAGGGTCATCGGCTGCTTGGTGAAGCTGCCAGTGAAGCGCTGTACGTAGAAGTCGCCCACCTGCATCGTCACCTCCGCGGTCGGCTCGGCGGTGTCGGCAGGTGCTTCGTCTTCGGTGGGGGTCTCGGGCGCGGTCTCCTCGGCGGCCCCCGCTGCGTCGGTGCTCGGTGCCTCGGGCGCAGGCGTGGCGCCCCCACAGGCGACGATCAACAGAGATGCGGCACAGCAGGCGATGAGCGGTAGCTTCATGGTCCCCGTAAGCCAGAAGCCGGTCGGGCGGGCCAAGTTTTCACACACAATCGCCGTCAGCGCCGCGCTCGGCCCCCCAGCGCGATCTCTCCCCCGAGAGATCCGACGTAGTGGCGCTCGCCGTGTTTCTACGCAGGTTTGGGGGTGAGGGAGATGCCCGGAAGCCGCACGCCAGGCTTCGTCAAGGCCGTGGGGAACTCCGCACGGATGCGCTCGCCGAGATCCGCCATGTATCGGGGAAAGGCGACCGAGACCCCTGTCGCTGCCACGCTGGCTCCGATGGCCGTCGCCCAAGCAACCGGCCCCATCGGGCGACAGCCGAAGAACTGGCTCACGAACGGCGTCTGGATGATCGATGCCAGCAACATGGCGGAGCCCATGCTCGTCACCACGACCTGTGAGGAGTAGCCCCCGATGCGCATGGTCTGGCCAAGCTGAGACCCGACCAGCGCAGCCAGACCGATGGTGCGCGCTCGCGCCTGGGATCCGGTGAAGCGCCCAACCAGCCAGGCGGAGCCGGCGCCCAGGGCGGTGACCCCAGCGCGAGACGCGATCTCGCGGTTCAACGCGCTGCCGAGCGAAGCCTCTGGGCCCTCGTTGGCCAGGCTGGTCAGCACTTCCGGCGACGGGGGGCGCAACGCGATGGCCATCGCAGGCACGACGTCGGTGAACAGGTTCACCAACAGCAGCTGCCGCGCGTTCAGCGGCGGACGCCCATCGACCAGGCCCGCGCCGAGCGTGAACCCAATTTCCCCGAGGTTACCCCCGACCAGGATGGAGACGGCTTCACGCACTGAAGCCCAGGTGGCCCGCCCCTCGACGATCGCGTCCACCAGCGTCTCGATGCGCTCGTCCGTGACGACCACGTCCGCCGCACGCCGCGCCGCAGCGGTGCTGTGCTCCCCCAGGGCGATGCCGACGTCTGCCAGGCGGATCGCTGGCGCGTCGTTCGCCCCATCGCCCACCATCGCCACGACCTTGCCCGAGCGCTGCAGCGCACGGACGATGCGCACCTTCTGTGAGGGAGTGACGCGAGCGAACACGCTGATCTTGCCGATGCGGGCGTCCAGCTCGTCCTCCGTCAGGTTGCTCAACTCCGCGCCGGTCAGGGTTCCATCGGGAGACAGCAGATCCAGCTCCTTGGCGATGGCTTCGGCGGTCGACGGATGGTCTCCCGTGATCATCAGCGTCTTGACGCCGGCTCGCGTGAGTCCTGCCACCGCCTCGGCCGCCGTGGCGCGCACCGGGTCGGAGAAGGCGAGGAACCCCCGAAAGCTCAGGCCCACGAGGCGGGAGGCGTCGAGGTTGTCCTCGTGGCCGGCGCGCCGCTCGGCCACCGCGATCACCCGCAATCCGGCGCGCGCAAGGCGCTCCGCCTCCGCGTTCAGGCGCTTGGCGGTGATCTCGTCGAGCGGCACGCTCTGGCCAGCCGTGGCGCGCCGGGTACACGCGGGCAGCAGCACCTCGGGCGCGCCCTTGACACTGAGCAACGCACCGCCTTCCACCTGGCTCGTTACCGCATGGTAACTCCGCCCAGCCTCGAAGCTCAGCTCATGGGTCTTGCGCCAGCCGTCCGCGCCGTAGTCTCTCGCCACCCCCAGGCGACGCGCGGCGTCGTTCAGCGCCTCGTCCAGCGGATCGTTGCGTCCAGCGGCCGAGCGTCGGTCTGGCGTCGCGCGGAGCGCCGCCGCGAGCACCTTGATGCGAGCACCGCTGGCGGCGGTGAGCGCCTGCTGCTCATCCCCATCGCTCAGGGACGTCAAGCGCACCTGGCCCTCGGTGACGGTGCCAGTCTTGTCGACGCAGAGCACGTTGACGCGCCCCAGCGCCTCCACGCTGCGCACGTTCCTCACCAGCGCGCCGCGCTGGCTCAGTCGGCGCGCGGCGGCCAGCTGGGCCGCGGTCGCGAGCAGGGGCAGACCCTCCGGAACCGCGCCGACAGCCAGGCTAACCCCGGTGTCCACGAGATCCGCCAGGCGACGACCACGCAGCATCCCAGCGCCCACCACACCCACACCAGCGGCCAGCGCGACGGGCCCAGTCAGGCTCATGAGCGACCGCAGACGCTGCTCCACGCCGCCCACCCTATCTTTCCGCGCGGCAGCACCCCGACGAGCCTCTGTCTCGTCGCCGCAAGCGACGACCACAGCCGTGGCGCGCCCCGCGGCGATGGAGGTCTCCGCGTAGAGCATCGAACGCCGATCAGCCACCTGGGGATCGAAGTTGACGCCGCTGGCCTTCACGACCGGCAGCGATTCACCCGTGAGACTGGAAGCGTCGACCTCGAGTGACTCGCTGTCGATCACACGACAGTCCGCAGGCACGACGTCGCCTGCCTGAAGCAAGACGAGATCGCCCTGGACCAGATCTCGAGCGCTCACGTAGCTCGTCTGGCCGCCGCGCCTCACCAGCGCATGTCGCGTCGCCGAACGCGCCAAGTCACGAATTGCTCGTTCCGTACGGAACTTTTGCACGCCGCCGATCAGGGCGTTCAACCCGACGACTCCACCCACCATGACCGCGTCCGCCGTCGAACCCACTACGGCGGAGAGCCCTGCTCCCGCGGCCAGGAGCGGAGCCAACGGGTTGAACAGCTCGTCGGTGATCGCTTCCACCAGCTCCACCGCGGCGGGTCGCGGCTCGATGTCCATCCGACGACGATTCATCACCTGGCGCAACACGAGGCCGGTCGAGCTCGAGCCGAGGCGCGCCAGCGCGCCCTCGGCGGTCAGCGCGTGCCACGGCGTTGGGTCACGAGGCGGAGGCAGCGCGCGGCGCTCCAGCGCAAACGAGTTGCGCAGGCCATTGGCCATGGAGATCAGGGTCGCCGTGTTGACGACGAACAGCACGCGGCGCGTGGTGAGCGGAAGCAACCCGCCTGCGGAGACGAGCGCACCCAGCGTGGCCGCGCCCAGTGCGACGTTCACGCTCTGCTTGGAGACGGCGCGGGCGGTAGGGCAAGCCTCGATCAGGAAGCGCACGTCGCTCAGATCCTCGCGGCATATGATGTCTGCCCCCCAAGGCAGCGGTGCGTCACCGCGACACAGACCGACCCCCACGTCCGCCGCCGCGAGCGCCTCGCGGTTGCCGGTGGCGACCAGGCAGACCACCCGACCCTCGCGCTGCAGGCGACGCACTCCAGCCGGCACGCCCTCCCCCGTGGTTATCACGTCATCGACGTTCAACCCCTGCAGAGAGCTCTCGTCCGCGTGGGTCAGCACCACGCGCATCTCCGCAGCGTGGGCTGCCGAGATCAGCTCCTCGACGCCCGTCTGCGGTACGATGTCGAGCTCGGCGAGCGCGACGACGAGGCCGTCTTTCGCGAGAGCGAGCACCAACGCGCCCTTCTCCGACCACTCCGCCGCGAGCTCCTCGTGCTCCTCCGACGCCTGCGCATCCAGCAAGGCCAGCGGCCCGAGTCGCCACTCCCCGGAGCGCTGCACCGCGACCGGCGACTCGGGGTCGAAGAGCTGTCGTGCCTGGGCTCTCACCTCGGAGCCCTCGAGGCCGTCGCTCTTCACCCGACCGAAGGTGAACTTGTCCTTCGCGACCAAGTCCCCCTGGATCACCAGGCAGTCGACGCGATCGAGGCGCCTGACCGCGGTGGCGTCCATGATCACGATCCCCCGACCGCTCAGCACCCGCGCCAGCTCCGAGGAGAAGACCTCACGACCCAGGCGGGCCGGCTTGGGCAGCCCCCCGAACAGCGCGGCGATGGCGCGCTGCACATTGCGCGTGGTGACGAAGCTCAACGCGAACCCGCCGAGAGACACGAACCACGCACGGTCCGCGTACTCTTCGATGGGTCCGCGCGGCAACGGTACCGGCCGCGGTTCGACGAAGCCGTGTTCGACGTCGAGCTCGGCGCGCTCCGCAGTCAGCTCGGTGTGGCGACGCTGCCAGGCACGTTGCCGAGCACGCACCTCGCGCAGCGCCGCGAGCTTGTGGCTCAGCTCGACGAGCTGCGTTCCCTTGCGCTGAGCGAGGCCGCTGGCGAACGCGCTGGAGAGGTTCAGCACCAGGTCCGAACGCTCGAGACCCAGGCGTTCGTCGATCCCGCGACGCAGACGCGGAGAGGCCTTGAGCACACTGAGGAGGGCCGCAGAGCTGGACCCCACCACGAACGGCTTCAGCGGAGAGACGGTTATGACGGTCGCCAACCCCAGACCCGCCATATCCGCGAGGATCTCCACCAGGAGGCGCGTGGCGGGTTCCTCGTCCGCCGGATGCGCCGCCTCCGACTCGACGAAGCGAGCTCCATCCACTCGCGCCGCGTGCTCGGCCTCCCGCACCAGACCCTCGAGCTCCTCGAGGCCAAAGGCCTTGGGAGCGAAGGCGAAGACGACACGCCGAGTGTGCGGATTGACCTCCGCCCACTCCAAGTGCTGGAGCTCGCTGGTCAGGCGCTCGATGGCTTGCGCGAAACGACGCAGCTCCTCCCGACCGAGCTCGGGGTACTCGATGTGAGCCCGGGTTTCACTGATCCAAGTTCGCCGAGACCGATCCTTGAAAAGCGCGACGGCTGACCCCAGCAGCTCGGAGAATCCCATCACCTCGAGTCTTACAGGTGATGTCTCAGGTCGTCGATACTCTGTCGGCAGGCCGACGTCGGTCGCGGCGCTGCGCGCGTGCCGCAGCGCGGCGTCTTGCCCTACCTTCCCCGAGCAACTGCCACGGAGTTCTTCCGTGTCCCGCAACCGGCTAGAGCAGACGCTTCACCCACTTCATCTTCTCCTCGGTGTACGGTGGGTAGCGCAGCGCCGGGTCCACGAAGGTCGGCTTGTCCAGCACGCTCTTCATGTGGCTGAAGGTGTTGAAGCTGCCCTTGCCGTGATACGCGCCCATGCCGCTGGCTCCAACGCCGCCGAAGGGTAGGTCGGGGGGGAGCATGTGGCTGATCACGTCGTTGATGCACACCCCACCAGAGCTGGTGCGCTCCACGACACGGTCGGCGTTCTGCTTGTCGCGCGTGAACACGTACAGCGCCAGCGGCTTCGGACGCTGATTGACGAAGCGAATCGCCTGGTCGAGGTTGGAGACCTTGATCACCGGCAGGATCGGCCCGAAGATCTCGTCGGCCATGACCGGCTCGTCCCCGGTGATTCCGCGGAGAATCGTGGGAGAGATGTAACACTGGTCAGCGTCGGTGTCTCCGCCCACGACGGTCTCACCGCTGTCGAGCAGCTTGCTCAGGCGCTCGAAGTGACGCCTGTTGATGATGCGCGCGTAGTCATCGCTCTGCTTCGGATCGTCGCCGTAGAACTCCTTGACCACCTTCTTCAGGGCATCCAGCAGGGGCCTCTCCAGGGACTCGTGGACGAGCACGTAGTCGGGCGCGACACACGTCTGCCCTGCATTGAAGAAGCGGCCCCAGACGATGCGACGGGCGGCGGTCTCGAGGTCCACGTCTTGATCGACGATGCACGGGCTCTTGCCGCCGAGCTCCAGGGTCACCGGAGTCAGGTGCTTCGAGGCGGCAGCCATCACGATCTTCCCCACGGCGCCGCCGCCCGTATAGAAGATATGATCCCAGCGCTGCTCCAGCAGCAGGCTGGTCTCCTTGACGCCGCCCTCCACGACCCGAACGCAGTCGCGGTCCAGGTACTTCTCGATCAGGCGCTTCTGCAGTGCGCTGGACGCCGGCGCGAGCTCGCTCGGCTTGATCACGGCGCAATTCCCTGCGGCAATTGCACCGATCAACGGAGCAAGGCTGAGCTGGATGGGGTAGTTCCACGCGCCGATGATCAGCGCGACCCCGAGCGGCTCGGGGACGATGCGCCCGCGGGCTGGCTGCACCGCCATGCTGGCGGACACCCGCCTTGGCTTCATCCACGACTTCAGCTTCTTCATCGTGAGCGCCAGCTCCGCCTTCAGGAACTGCGGCTCCGCAGACCACCCCTCGAAGTAGGGCTTGCGCAGGTCCTGCCTGAGCGCCTCCACCATCGCGTCTTCGTTTTCCTCGACCATGCGCATGAACTGGCGCAGCTGTTGAACACGCCACTCATACGAGCGAGTCGCACCCGACTCGAAGGAGGCGCGCAGGGTGTCGCACACGGCGACGATTTCGGCATCCGGAGTGCCCTCGGCGGTCTTCGGGGATGCGTCGGTGGAGAAGCTGGTGGCTTGAGTCATGGCCGGCGGATCATAGTGTGCTTGGCGCGCACCGACAGCCCTGCACAGGCGAGCACCGCAAAAACCCGGAAGATTCGCCGACCTTGCCTCCCGCCAGAGCGCGCAAGCCACGCTCGCGAGACGCTCGCGCCGGCGTTGATCTAGAGTCCCTCGTTCTCTTCGCGCCAGGCCACCCGTGAACGAAGTCAGCTGTAGGACCCTCCAACTGTGCGTTGCAGCCGCGCAGCACTTCGACAAGCCGCTGAGCGAACTCGTCGCAGGCTTGGACGTTCAGCTCCCGAGCATCGACCAGCGCGGTGCGCGTATGAGCTGGTCGACCTTCGTGGACCTGTGCGAGCGATTGGACGAGACCGTGGGCGGGCACCGCGCGCTGCTCGAGCTGGGGGAGGTCGCGTTGCTGGACCCCGAGGTTGCCCGGCTGCGGGCGGTCGCCGGATACTTCGGGAGCGCCCGTTCCGTCTACTGGGCAGCTTGCAGCTGGTACGGACCGTCGCTCTTCCGGAACCTGAAGTTCGCCTACGAGGAGCAGGACGAGCGAGAGCTGCTCGTGCGCCTGGAGATCCCCGAGAGCGATCGCGACTGTCAGGCGTTCTTTCACCTCGCCGCGGGCGCCTTGCGCGTGCTGCCGGACTATCTCGGTCAACCGCACGCGGAGGTCACGGCGGACCTCTCCCCAAGAAAGGCCAGCTATCGCGTCCTGGTTCCGCCGGCGTTGACCCTGAGCGGGCGCCTCAAGCGTTGGTCGAAGGCGCTGGTAGGCGGCAAGACCGCGGTCGAGCAGCTGGCGCTGCAAGAGGACCTGCTCCGGGACCGCGAGGCCGAGCTGGAGCGCAGCGAAGAGAATCTCCTACGCACCCTGGACGCACTTCCCCACGGCATCGTGATTCACTACGCGGGAGAGGTACGCTACGCGAACGCCTCGTTCTGGGAGAGCGTCGGGGGGGTCGTCGGGAGACCGAGCCTGCAGCTCCTGGACCTTGTGCACCCCGATGACATCGCTCGAGCGACGCGCCTGATAGCCCGCGCGCCCGACAGCGCAGGACCGGCCACTGCCGAGGTCCGCTGCCAGACCCCGGGCGGCGGCGAGTGCGTGCTGGAGCTGTCCGTTGGAAGGCCCATCACGCTCAAGCAGCAAGAGTTTTCCCTGCTCTCGACCCGAGAGATCTCGAGCAAGCGCCGCCTCCAGACACGCTTGGCCCAGGTGGACCGTCTGGCGTCACTGGGAACCCTCGCCGCGGGCGTGGCGCACGAGATCAACAACCCAGTCACCTACGTTCTCGGCAATCTGTACATGGCGGAGCGCATGCTCAACACCGGGAGCTATTCCCCCGAGGATCTGAGCAAGCTCTTGGCCACCGCCTCGGAAGGCGTCGAACGCATCAGTGAGATCGTCAGCGACCTGAAGACCTTCGCGCGGCCCGATGAACGCGAGCTGGGTGGCGTGGACATCTCGCGGGTACTGAAGAGCGTGGTTGGGCTCGCGCGCACCGACGTCAAGCGCAAGGCGCAGCTGATCCTGCACCTGGAGCCGGTGCCGCCCGTGGTCGCAAGCCGCGCTCGACTGGCACAGCTCTTCCTCAACCTGCTCGTGAATGCCGTCCAGGCGCTGCCGGAGCGCGAGCCGCGGGAGAGCCGGATCACGGTCACCTGTCGGGTCGCAGGACCCTGGGTGAGTGTCGAGATCAGCGACAACGGGGTAGGCATCGACCCAGAGTCCCGGGAGCGAGTATTCGAGCCTTTCTACACCACCAAGCCCGCGGGCGTGGGAACCGGCCTGGGGCTCTCGATCTGTCATGGCATCGTGGAGAGTCTGGAGGGCCGCATCGTCGTGGAGAGCGACGTCGGCATCGGCACGACGTTTCGGGTGTTGTTACCCCACGGAGACGAAAGCCTCCAGGTACAGACCCAGCCGCCAAGGTCCAGCGCTCGACCGATCGCCGTGTTCGCGGATGACGACGTGGTCGAGCTGTTCCGCAGCGCGCTCGAAGACTACGCGGTGTTCGGTCACGACCTGGAAGACCTCCCAGAGAGTGAGGCGCAGCTCTGGGTCGCGGACCTCACGCGCAGCGTTTCGAAGGAAGCTCAGCGAACCCTGGCGAGCCACGCCAACTCGGGGCGCCCCGTCCTTCTCCTGGTCGACTCGGAGACGAAGCTCGCGACGGAACTCGCTCGGAGCCAGGCGGAGAAGCTGTACAAGCCGTTCCGCTTCCGTGAGCTGCGCGCGCTGGTCGCGCGCCAGCTCCACGCTTCGCAAGGCGAGCTCAGCTGAGCTGATCAGGCAGACGAGGCGGCTCCACCGCCAGGGTGTCGAACAGGATGTCGATGTAGCCGGGCTCCGGCACCTTGCCCTCGATGCGCTCGACGATCAGCCGGCTCAGCGACTGAACCTCTACGTCTCCTCGCGTCTTCACGTGAAGCGTGAGGTGAGGCTCGATGTCGCGCTCCGCGTTGAACGTTTGCTGCAGGGCATAGCTCTCGATCGAGCCCGACTCCGCGACCAACGCGTCCAGCGCTTGAGTCAGGTCCCGCGGCGGCGGGCCGTCCAGCTCCGCGATCAGCGTCTTCTCGTCTTCGAGCTCCGGGATGTCTCGGACGTAGTTCACCAGAGGCAGCGCGGTGTTCTGCGCCAGGCTATCCACTTCCGCACGGCTCAACAGGAGCTCCGTGTCGTGGAGCGGGTTCAAGACCAATCCAACCACTCGCTCGTCGTCGATCACCTGGAGGGCCATGTCGAGCGCGGCGAGGGCCGGCACCGAGCAGTACTCGAGGCCCCCCTCGCCCGTCGTCCAGCCAAGCTCGTCCTGCACCACCTCGAGCATCGAGGTCTCGGTGAAGAGCGCTGCGTACTGGTCTCCGTCTTCGTCTTCGAGCAGGTGAGGGATCAGCGAGAGGCCGTCCGACATCTCCACCTGCACGCCGAGCGGCACCCCATCCATCGGTACCTGCAGCGGGACGTACAGCTCCGCGCCCTGCAGCAGCTCGAGCAGCCCCTTCACGTCGCGCCGCAGGCCACGATGCGCCGCTGCCACGGCCTCCGTCACCTGGTGTCCTTCGATACGCTGGGGCGATTCCGATTCGTCTGTCATCTGAAGCATTCTCGCCTCGCTGCCAAGTTCACCGTCGGCGAGGGTCGGCTCTCGAACCACATCTTCATCGGCGGGTCCAGGACTGTTTGATCAGACGGCCGATACATCCGCGACCGGCCGCTTCACGCCGAGGAAAGGCGAGGTCAGGCGTGGCGAGGCGCGCGTGCGAGGCCCATCCAGGGCGCCCCCCTCGACTCCGCCAGCTCGTGAACGCCAGGCCGACCGCCCCGTCGAGAGGTCAGGCCGCGGGCCCGAACGGAGTTCCAACGGCTGTCAATATCCATACGTGAACAGTGACGCTAGCTAGCGTTAGCGGAGCCGATGAGTGACAACGCCAGGCTTCTTCGGCCGCGAGGACGACGCCCCCAGCGCAGCGAGGGCGACACACTTCGAGTCAACCGCGCAACGGGTCGGCTCGGAATTCACCCATGCAAATGACAAACTTGGCGAGCGTGAGACCAGCTCGAGTGCCATGATCCGCGTTCCGTTGCCGTGAACCGCTCACTGAGAATCCCTCGCCCGATCGCCCACCCTTCGGGGAGCATCCCGAGACCGCGCGGCACGGCCGGCCTGACGAAAGGCGCCCCGCCCCGCATCGAAACATTGCGGACGTTCACACAGACGACGCCCACACAGCTCCCCCGCATTTCCACGCTGACATATATCGCAGCTCGTTCCGCAACGAACGCTCACTTCAATCCCTCATGCAAACTCACCAGTTGGTCGTGCAACGCGAGTCACCGATGGCGCGCTGGGTGAAGCAACACCTGAAATGGGCGTGCGCCGCTGGAGTCTGCCTGGGGTTCGTTGGCTTCCTCCCCGACACGGCCTACGCCTGAGGCCTCGGAGCACCCGTCGGTCCGACGGGATGTGAAGGCGGCGCGGAGGCCGAAGCAACCAGCGCCCCGTGGTCAGCGGGCTCGAGCTATGGCTATTTCGTTGCGGATTTGCGCTTCGATGGTGAGGCCAACTACACGCTCACACAGCAAACCCTCGCCGTGTCCGTGGGACGACGGCTGGAAGAAGGTTTCAGCTTCAACCTTTCTGGTGGCGCCGTCGTCGACGGTCAGCTCGACGGCGAAGGAACCTCCCACGACGTCAACCCGGGCTGGTTCGTCAGCGGACAGCTCGCGCGACGCTGGATCGGGGGAAACACCCGAGCGCCCGCTCCATTCCTGACAACCACGCTCGGCTTGGGCTTTTCAATGACGAAAACCGAGCAGCAGCCCGAATCCTTCTCCACGGCCGCTCAACCAGCGGCGGATTCCGTCACTCTCACCGCAAGCGATCTTCGCCTGGGAGTTCTGCTGGGAATTAGCGTGTGGGATGGCTTCGCACCCTACCTCGCCACGCGAGCGTTCCTCGGACCGGTCAACTGGACAAGACGCGGAGAGAGCAGCGTTGGCAGCGACCGTCACCACTACACCCTCGGCGGTGGTCTCGCTTGGAACGTGACTCAAGGCAGCGAGAACAGCAACAGCGCCGATGGGACATCGAAGGGTACCGGCGGAATCAGTCTCCTGGTCGATGGTTCTTTCCTAGGGGAAAGGAGCATCTCGGGAGGGCTGACTGTATCTTTCTAGCGACTAGACAGGACCGGTGATCCATTGCACGCTGTCGTTTGTTGGCGCCGCTCCTTTACGCAGCCCAAACAAAGGCGTAAAGGAAGCTAGCCGATCGTCGAGCGCGAAGGCTCTCGTAGGCCGCGCGACACCAAAGCAAACGACACTCACGCGGCTCGCATTGCATCGAGCCGAGCAGAAGCGAGTAGCTCGCGATGGCGAGCCGCATTCGAGCAAGCGGCGCAACCGGCTGAACACGGCGCGCCAAGCAGCACCCCGAGAGGGAACAACTCCAGATCCGAGTGGTTCTCTCGCGTCGAAGCCGCAGGGATGCGCACGTAGACGGAACGCCCGACGCTACCTAGACGTAACAGCACTTGAGCTTCCGGTTGCGAAAGCGACCGACCCATCCCCACCCATTCGTTGTCCCTCGTCGCGTCTGCCCGGACGCGAGTCAACACGGAACCTCGATTCCACGGAGAAAGCCTCGCACCCAGGAGGCATCTCACCCGGAATCGTCAGCACAGAGGAATAGAGCGCAGCCATGGCCGCAAAGAAGAAGACCTCGAACAAGTCCACCCCCAAGAGCGTGTCCGCCAGCGCGGCAAAAACCAACGGAAACGGCGCCAAGGCTGTCAGCCGCAACGGCAAGGCCAAGGTACGTTGGCCAGACGCCGCGGTGAACGAGAACGCTCCGCCGCTCTCCGCCGAGGATGCCTATGAGATCGGCCGCATGATCTCCGAGCGCTACCAGGGCGAGCTCAGCTTGCGCGAGATCGGCGAGCAGGAGCAGCTCCGCCTCAGCCCCGGCGCGCTGCACCGCTGCCTCGCGGTCTACCGAGTCTGCAACAACCTCAACACCAAGCCTCGCTGGCAGCACCTGGGCTTCAGCCACCTGAACCGCCTGGATGCGCTGACTGCATCGCAGCAGAAGAAGCTCGCGGGCCAGGCGGAGAAGCAGCGCTGGTCGGTAGACCGAATCGAACGTGAGGTAACCCGCCTGCGGCAGACCAGCAAGAAGATCCAACGGCGCGGCCGTCCGGCGTTGCCCCGATTCGCGAAGGCTGCCCACCAGCTGCGTCGCTTCACCGATGGCCGTGACGACCTGCTGGGCGATCTCGACGCGGCAAACAGCTTGGAGCGGGATCGACTGAAGGACCTCCAGACCCAGGTCATCCAGGTGAAGGGTCAGCTGGACAAGCTAGACCAGGCCCTGAAGCGCGCCATGAAGGCCTGAGCGCGGCTCATGGCTCACGAGCGCCCCGGTCCACTCGGTCCGGGGCGTTCATGCATTTGAGCAACGGGTGAGCTCGCGGCGTCCTTTGTTGCAACGCGGTAACAAGGCTAAGGTGGGCTAGCCGCCGAAGTTGAAGGTGCCGACCAGGATGAAGCGGTAGGGCAGCGCGTTCTCGTCCTTCGAGGAGTCCCTGCAGCTCTCGCCACCACCGTTCAGCTCCTCGCAGTGGGTGCTCGAGGTCTGCAAGTACGCCAGCGCCTGAGGCCCCAGCCGAAACACGTCGCCCAGCTCGAAATCGAAGCCGATTCCAAGTGGAAAGACGAGTCCGGTGTTCGACACGCGGTACTTCGCTCCACTCTCCGCCTCGGCTTCCCCGGTCACGTTTCCCCCGCCGAGCCCGAACTGAACGTAGCCTTGGTAGGAGCCGAGCTTCGCCAGGGCGTACCACCGAGCGATCAGTGAGATGTAGGTGGAGGTGAACCTCACGTCGGTGGCTGGGTCTTCGAGCTGCCCGCGCCACTCATCACGCACTCCGAACTCCCAGCCCGCGAGCTCTGCGCCCAGCGCCCAGCTCTTGCTGAGTCGCCAAGCGCCACCCAGCGCGAACGCGCTTCCCGTTTCCACGGGACAATCGGACTGGGGCTTCTCGTCATCACACACTGCGTTGCCCAGCCCGAGCGCGAGCCAGAGCTCGACCGGAGGCGCCTCGCGTTCCTTGGCGGGCGCTGGAGGGGGTGCCTCTGGCGCCACCGGACCTGCAGCTGTTCCCGCCGTCGGCGCCCCGGCAGCAGGGGGTGAGGAAGCAGCAGGTGCCGGCGCTGGCCCATCCGTCGCCTCCGCAGCCTCAGCTGGCTTTTCCGTGCACAAAAGCAGTGATAGGGAAACTGCCAGGCTCGCAACCACACCGGTTCCACACCACCCACTCTTCTGCGTCCGCATGATCTGGCCAACGTTAGCAACGGTCGTGCCGTGACGGATAGGCGCCCCAGCAGGCTGCAGTGTATTTCTGCATGGACAGGGCGGTGCTCCCCAGTCTGGCAACCAATCGTCGCTTCCGAGCGCGTCGAATCAGCCAAATTTCCAGGTGGATCGACGTCGGGAGCCCGACGCGAGCTGGATGGAGCGAAGCGACGTTCGCGCTCGTTGCTGCCCGCGCTGACGGATCGGTCACGGATTGCGGACGGACGCGACGTGAACATTCATCAACACCGGAAGCGTGGAAGCTTCGGGCGATACGGGACGTCGCTCTGACAAGGTCGGGATGCCGCTTGTCTCGTCTGCGCAAAGCGGCTAGCCGCGGCCCCATGGTGTTCTCCGCCACCGATCACGACATCAAGCGGCCCAACTTGCTGGAGCTTGGTTCCGACAAACTCACCCCCATCGAACGAGCGCAGATCCGCTTCATCGGCCACACCTTCGACAGCCAGCCGCTGGATCGCGCGGTGCGCATCTGCCAGCGCTTCGTCGGCTCGCGCTGGATCACCTACTGCACGGACCGCCTCACCCAGCTCCACGGTCTCGACCGCCTACCTGACCTCGCGCCGGGCGAGAGCGTGATCTGCGTGTCGAATCATCGCAGCTTCTTCGACCTCTACATCATCACCGCGAACCTGGTTCGCCAGGGGCTTCAGCAGCGCATCATCTTCCCGGTGCGCTCCGAGTTCTTCTACGACAAGCCGATGGGCTTCTTGGTGAACGGCGCCATGAGCTTCTTCGCCATGTACCCGCCGATCTTCCGCGAGCGATCTCGCGCTGCGCTCAACCTCGCCAGCCTCGACGAGCTCGCATACCGCTTGGTGCAGGGAGGCACGTTCGTCGGCATCCACCCCGAGGGCACGCGCAAGAAGGACGATGACCCGTATAGCTTCTTGCCCGCCCAGAGCGGAGTAGGCCGAGTCATCCACAAGGCTCGGGTGCGGGTGCTCCCCGTGTTCATCAACGGCCTGCTCAACGACATCGTCCAGCAAGTCAGGAGCAACTTCGATGGCACCGGCGCCCCGATCAACATCGTCTTCGGGGCACCGCTCGAGCTCGATGACCTTCTCGCCAGGCCAGGCTCGCCGAAGACATACAAGGCCATCGCGGAACGCTGCCTCGAGGTGATCGGAGAGCTAGGGCAAGAGGAGCGGGAAGTCCGCAAGAAGCAGAGCTAGTGGCAACGGCCAGCACGAGAGAACTCGAGTGGCCATTCCGCAGGGATCCGCGCCCGGCGCTCACGCGCGCCTCATTCGTCGTCGAAGAACAGCGGATCTCGCTCCCGAAGGAAGTCCGCGATCGCCTGATCGGCCCCTGGGGCCAGTTCCAGGAACCGGATGCCCATACCCGGAGGCACATTGCTGCGCTCGGAGTACTCGCGCACCCAGCGCACCTCTCCCACCGCCTTGATAGGACGGCCATCGGGCAGGTTGATGTTGATCTCGAAATGCTCCCCGACGGGACGCAGGTTGTGCGTGGCGACGAAGATTCCGCCCGCCGACAGGTTCTCCACGAAGCCGGCGTAGAAATTGTGATCCGACCCAAAGTGGACGTCCAAGTCCACGGAGAAGCGCGGGTGCTCGCGGCGTCCGTCGGCGTCGGGCCGGACACTGTTGCGACGGAACGTCGCCTCGGCGCGCGGCTCTTCTTGAGTAGTCACTGGATCCATAGCGATTCGCCTCCCTTGGTCTTGAATACGGTTCGGTACTGTCGGGCCTTGAACCGGTTTCCATCGCGCGGCGGAGGAGCCACGACTTCGAGGAATGCACCGACGCCTGGCACCGGTTCGCGCCCGAGTACCTGAACGACACCATCACGAGATCCTCCAACCAGGGTGAGCCGATTTGGCAGTTCGCCACACTTCTGCTCGCACACCCGCGTGGCCAGCTGGAGGTCGGTGTAGAGGACGCCGCCGTCCCACCGGGTGAGGGAACCAACCACCTCGAGCTGGGCGAGGACGTCACTTCGCGCGACCTCGACTGCGTTGGTTCGGATCACTCGTTCCTCGCCCCAGGCGAGCCCAGGGCCGCTCATGAGTAGCGCGACAGCGCTCCCCGAGAGCACGACCTTCAGCCAGCCACGCCGGCCGCGGCGTCCGAGCGCCACCGACACCAGCCCCAAGGTGAGCGCCCAGTTCCACACGGCAAGCCGAGCGCCGAACGGTGACACTCGAGCTACGCACCCCGCTGGGGCACCGGGGATCGGCGTGGAGTAGAGGCCCTGCAGCGCGCTCTCATCGGGTTCCTTCAGGCTCCGCGAGCTGGTGCTCCAGGGTGGTGCATACGGGTACATCACCGCCTCGGGGTGCTCGAAGTCTTCTTCGAGCCCGAGTACGTGCCCAAGCTCGTGCTGCAGCACGCCCTCGAAGTCGTACGCGGCGACGCCGTCTGGCTCGCAGCTCGTGACGTCCACCAAGCGATGCTTGCCGTTGAAGATGACGTCGGCGTCCAGGAGCTCCAGGGTGTCGGCGTCATACGTGAGCAACGTGATCGCCAGCGCGCCGCCAACCAGCGGGCTGCCCTCTGGCGCGAACACCAGGCTGTTGGTCGCACCCCGCGGGTCGTAGCCCAGCGCCCGCTCGTCGCCGGAGGTCGTCACCTGGAGTTCTGGTGCGCCAGGAACCGCTGACCAGCGATCGGCCGCGCGCTCTACCGCCCGCACCGCCTGCGGCTCCAGGCCGCGCAGGCTTGGCTCCACCTGGATCTCCACCACTCCTCCCCGCCAGCGCGTCCCCGCCTCGGCGTGCGTGACGACCGAGACGACGAGCGCGCAGCAAGCAACGGCGAGGAGTCGAGGACCCACGCCGGCGATGAACGGTCCTGTCGGGGCAGCCTTGAGCGTGCCCCGTCAGCCGGCGGTCAGCCTCCACACAGCCTAGCGCCCGAGCGCCCTGGCGATCTCAGAGCCAGGGGTTGACGCTCAGTTCGGCGTGCCGGTCCTTCAAGCCAGCGAACACCCGCAGCAGGAGGTAGACCGGGACCAGCACGGCGAACCCGAACAGCACGTAGGAGAGCCCACCCTGCACGACTCGAAACACGGGACTCTTCAGCGCGTTCATCCAGCCGAGCGTCGCACCCAAGCCGACCAACGCGGCGGGCACGAACCACTTCCAGACCACCCCGATGAGTTGATCCACGCGGATACGCGGAAGAGCCCAGCGCACCCAGAGTACCGCCAGGGTCAGCGCCCATGCCTTCAGGTTGAACACCAGCGCAGACAGCAGGCCCAGGCCAGCGCTGGACGTCACGAGCCCCCGGCTCACGCCCGGCAGCTGCCAACCGCCAAGGAACAGCGCAGCGCCCAACCCGCTCATCACGAAGACATGTCCCCACTCCGCGAAGAACATCAAGTAGCGAGTCTTCACCGACCGGAAGCGCAGCGCCACTCCCGACGCCGTGCCCGCCCTGGGCTCCTTGCTGGACACCGGGCTCGCGAGCTCCCAGTCTGCCTCGGGCAGCTCGGCGTGGGCTCGGCTGCCCTCGCTCAGCGCCGGCACGAAGAACAACAAGAACATGCAGAACGTGATCGGGTTGTCGAAGACGTACCATTCCCAGGGCTTGCCGCCCTGCGCAGCCACGATGTCTCCAATCCGCACGGAACCGGACATGAGAACGACCACGAGAATGGAGAAGAGCGGCGGGATCTCGTAGCTCAGCGTCTGGAGCGCTGCGCCGAGCCCCCCGAAGAGCGACCAGCGTCCTCGGGGCCGCCAGCCACCGAGCATCAACCCCGTGCACACCAGGGCGGTGACCGTGCCCAGGAACAGCGCCCCCAGATCCAGCTCCGGCTCGAGGAGCGGGTGTCCAAAGCAGATCACGGTGAACATGGCGCTGGTGCCCAGGAAGAGGAAGTACGGCACCACGCGCAGCGCGGCGTGGCTGCTCGCCCCCGGCAGCACTTCCTCACGGAACACCCCGGCGATGGATCCGCGCAACCACCCGAGCACCCCGACGCGTCGTGCGTCCCGCCCCAGCGCCCGCGAGCGCTGCACCACCCGACGCTCGAACCAGCCAATCACGCTGGCGACGGGCAGCAAGAACGCGAGCAGCGCCACACACACGACTCCGACGACGACGCCCGCCCACAGCAAGTCCTCGGGCGGGGTGTCACGGAACCCCTGGACGTCGATCCCCCGGCGCAACGTGTCCTTGAGCTTGCCGCGTACGATCTCCAGCTCTGCCGTCTGCGAGCGCCCCGCTGGCACGAAGTCGGAGACGTCCGCCAGGCGTAGGCCGTCCAGGCCGACCAGGCGGTCTCCAGGCTTCACCCCCGCCGTTTCCGCGCGGCTCTTCTCGGCCACGCTCTTCACCAGCAAGCCAGCACCCGACGCCTTGAGGTCGAACTCTAGCCCCAGCAGCTCCGCCGCTCGCTGGCCCTCGCTCTCGAGTTCCCGAGTCACGGAGACGGGCACGTCGGACGGGAAGAAGTCGACGGCTACCCCCTCGATGCTCCCGGTGACCGGCGGCGCCCCCGAAGCACGGGGAGCGAACGCCGCGACGACACGACCCCTGAAGGTGGTGTGTGCTCCCTTCGCGCCGCGCCCTGCGAACTCGGCCAGCGTCGCGTCGTCCAGCACGACGGAGATGCGGTTACGCGAGCTGCTACTGGCAGCGATGACGATCTCCACGTCCTCTTCCACCGGCTCCCCGGGGCGGTGCAACGAGCCCTGAAATGAGATGGTCGCGGGCTTCCCCTCCGGGAAGTTGGTGCCGACGACCTCCAGCTCGTCGCCACTCGAGAGCTCTCGCGGCCCCGCGCCCACCACGTTCAGCAGGCTCGGTCGTTCGCTCTGCCCGTTGCATCCGAGCAGCAGCGTGAGCAGGCAAAGCCAGCTCAGCGCGATCGCCAGCAGACGGGTTCGGGGCATCGCGACCGGTATACCGAGACTCCTCCAGGTGGGCGAAAAAACGCCCGATTTCCCTGCCATCTGGCGCCTGGCGCAGGAGCGTTGCTCAGCCACCTCCCGAGGTGTCGGCAGACCGCCCGTTTCTTGGCCCGTACGTTCGGCTTCCGCCACACCCATCGCATGCGAGAGACGAGCCCCGAGAGCGAATCGCAAGCCACGTGGCGGGAGCTGCTGCAGACCATCCGAGGTCGACAGACCGAGCTGATGCGTCAGCGGCCTTGGCGCGACTCGGGCCTGGTCCCGAACCCAAGCGGGAGATCAGGACAGCTCGACGCCGTGGAGACGCGCCTGGGCCATGCTCTGCCACCGAGCTATCGCGCGTTCCTCTCGGACCACGATGGTTGGCCACGCTTCTACGAAGGCGCCGCGCTGCTGGGCTCCAAAGACCTCGGGCGGGAGAAGCACCTCGACCTCGTCGCGCAGACCTTCGAGAGCTGCTTCCCCCCCAGCGAGAACGCCGTGGCGAAGGCGTCGAGCAAGCCGCGTTTGCTTCCGTTCGGCATCGACTCCGCCGGCACCACCCTCTTCGCCTTCGACCTCGACAGCCAGCGTGACGACGGTGAGTGCGAGGTCGTTGCGTGGCTCAACGAGGTGGGGGTGCGACGCTCGGATTTCAGCAGCTTCCTGCGTCTCGTGCTGGAGCTGTGCGAGGCAGAGCTGGCAGAGCTGCGCCGCGAGCGCCGAGCCACCGAGGTGGAGGAAAGCGACTCCTCCGAGCTGCTCGCCGTCGCCGCAATCGCGTGAGCCGAGCGCATGGCGCCTTGACGCTATGCGGCACATGCGCTTCTATTGATCGAGGCCAGCATGGCGTATCGGGCCGCGTTTGGTGGCCGCGATGACTGCTTGAAGCCTACCCTGGGGTATCCGTGTCGGAAGACGTTATCTCTTCGGAACAGTCGGCTCAGCCTGTCGAAGGCGAGTCCATGGAACGGCGCATCATCAAGCGCTACTCCAACCGCAAGCTCTACGACACGAAGGACAGTCGGTACGTCACGCTCCTGCAGATCGCGGACATGGTGCGTGCGGGGGAAGACGTACAGATCATCGACAACGCTACCAAGGAAGACAAAACCGACGTCACCCTGGCGCTCATCATCTCCGAGGAGCTGAAGGCGAAGCCGCGCGGGATCCCGCTGACCACGCTGAAAGCGCTGATTCGAAATCGCGGAGAGAAGCTGCTGACGACGCTCCGGGAGGGACCGATCGGCCGCTTGATGCCCAAGGAGCAGGTCCCGGCGACGCCCGCGGAACCCGACCAGATCGTGGTGGAGCAAGTCCCGGCCGAGCCCGAGGGCGGCCTGGAAGAGAAGGAAGACGACGTGAGCGACTCCAAAGACGCCAAGGGCCTGACGCGAGTGATCCAGACGTCGCGCGCCACGCTGGAGCAGTGGCAAGCCGCGATCGACGAGCGTATCAACACGGTTTTGCCCGACTTTTCTCCGCTCAAGGACCTCAAGAGCCAGCTCTCCAAGCTGAACGAACGACTCGATAGAATCGAAGCTCGCCTGGACTCGATCGAGAACAAGCCACAGGAATAACCGAGCGGCGCCCCGGGTTGCCGCCCTGTACCCGATGGCACAAGTGACCCCCACCCGCGGCGGACTGTCTGCGGCAGAATTCGAAGAGGAGGCGATCAGCCACCTCAAGTCGATGTATGCCGTGGCAACTCGCCTCACCCGTAGTCGGACCGAGGCTGAAGACCTGGTCCAAGACACCTTCGTGAAGGCGATGCGAGCTCGACATCAGTTCGAGCCTGGCACCAACATGAAGGCCTGGTTGCTGCGGATCCAGACCAACACCTTCATCAACCGTTACCGCCGCGGGGGCCTCGAGCGCGCGGTCTTGGACGGTCCGGACGCCGATCCGCTCAGCGATGGCTGGATCAGCGCGGCGAGCCTGCGGGGGATGCGCGATCCCGAAGGCACGGCGCTGCGCCCGGTGCTGGAGGCCGAGATTCGCCGCGCCGTCGATGGCCTGCCCGAAGAGTTCAGGCTCGCCGTGGTGCTCGCCGACGTCGAAGGTCTCGGTTACAAGGAGATAGCCGAAGTGATGGGCTGTCCCATTGGAACCGTGATGAGCCGCCTGCACCGCGGGCGCCGACTCTTGAAGGCCGAGCTGCTGGAGCAAGCCCGAGAAATGGGCATCGTCGGCCCGGAAACCGAGGTCGGTTCCAAGCGCAATGGCGCCGAGCCCGTCAACCTCGACGCCTACCGCGAGAGAAAGCGGGGTGTGGGATGAGTAACGCCGCACGTCGGATCGAGCCGCTGGTCGACCCTTACGTCGATGGTGAGCTGCCGCCCGAGAAGATGGTGGAAGTCGAGCAGCTGATGCTCGACTCCGAGGAGTGCCGCGAGCAAGTCCTGCTCAGCCAGGCGCTCAAGGAGAGCATGCGCCACGCCCTGGCTGACGAAGAGCCCAGCGCGTCGTTCGAAGCACGCCTGCGAGGAGCTCTCCACGCGGAGAGGCAACGCGAGGAGGCCTTGGAAGGCCACGGCCACGGTCGCGTCCTGCCCTGGAAGTACATCCTGCCGATCGCCGCGGCCGCCGGCTTCACCCTGGTGCTGGGTGCCAGCGGAGACCACCCGCAGTCCAAGCCGACCAGCAGCGCTCAGGCGAACGTGATGTCCAACAGCCAGCCAACGCCGCTCACGGTGGACGCGCTGGTAGACGAACTGGTGAGCCATCACGCGGCGCCGCCTCCGGAACCCGAGGTCGTCGAACCCCGCCTGGTGGAGACGTTCGAGCCACAGGTAGGCGTGCCGGTGCACGTCCCTCAGGGACTGCAGGACTACGGCGCTCAGTGGCTGGGAGGTAGCGTGGTTCCCGTACGGAATCAGAAGGCAGCTTCCTTCCGCTATCGGCTCGGCGGGCATCGCGTGACCGTCTACGTCTACGACTCCGAACGAGTACCCGTACGCTACATCTTCAAGCCGCGAGTCGTGCGCAACACGCCGGTCTACATGGGCTCGCGCCGCGGCTACACCATCGCCGCGGTCGAGCGCCGAGGAGTCGGCTACGCCGTCGCCACCGATCTCGATGAACCGGAGAGCGCAGAGCTGGTCGTCGCTTCGATGCGCTGAGCATCGCAGGGCAGCATGAGAGCAGCGGGAGGTCCGGACAGGGCCTCCCGTTTTGCGTTCCCCCGGGCCAGATCTCCGCGAGCCGCTTGCCCGTTCGTTGGGGGTGAGGCGCGCCGCTGCTCCATCAGTCCTCGCCCCGAAGCTCCGCGGTCGACTGCTCCGTCAGCCACTGGTGCCCGAGCCGAACCTGGATGGTCGGGTGCTGCGCGGTCAGCTGCTTCAGCCAATGCAGGCTGTTGCGGTTTGCCACTTGATCGGACGTGAAGGACCCTGGCTCGACCCCGTGCACCCAGCCCCACGCCGTGTGGCAGGTGTCTCCAACCATCAGCACGGGGCCTGTGGTCGTGCGAGCGAGGTAGGCGGTGCTCCCCGCGGTGTGTCCGGGCACCTGGAGGGCCCAGAAGCTCCCGTCGCCAAACACGTCCACGACACCTCTCGTATCCGCAGGGAATTTCCACTCACGGACGGCCGGGTGCCCAGCCAGAGCCTGATCCGTGATGCTCGCGGTGAACGCGTGGGAGAACTCTCTTCCATGGGTCTCACCACGCCCAGCGTAGACCGGCACGTCGAGAGGAACGTCGGGCAACCCCTCGATGTGATCCGTATGCAGGTGGGTCAGGAAGACGCCACGCAACGGCTGCTTCTGGCGGGCCAACCAGGTGCGCATGTCGAGCTTCACGCGGATGCGTTCGCGATGCATCACGTCACCCACCAGACCACCGAGCAGCGAGGACTCCGGCTGATTGGCGAGCGCCCACTCGACGCCGGTATCGACCACGAAGAGCCCGAACGTCGGGTGCCGTACGACATGGAAGAAGATCTGAATCGGCTCGTCCCGGTCCTCGAGGCCCGCCGCCCTGGCCTCGGGAGCATCCAGGTTCAAGAGACCGCTCAGGGGAACTTCCCAGTCAGCGGCGACCACGGTCTCGAACTCGATTGGTCCAGGGCGCTCCAGATCGTGGACCAGGTCAGCCTCGGCGCGAACGGTGCCGAGATCCGCCGGCTCGGCGGGATGACTGGAGGCTGGAAGGCCAACCACGGCCAGCGTGGCAGAGAACAGGGCGAGTCCGGTGACCACTCCCAGCAGGAGGCGACGACGACGAGTCATGAGCGGAACCTAGCTATCCAAGAGAACATACAAACCCGCGAAATCTGTATATCGTTATCCATAAATGGATATCCCTTGGGAGGACGTGCGGACCTTCTTGGCAATCGCCGAGAGCGGCAGCATCAGCAGCGCCGCTCGTCTGCTTCGCCTAGGGCAACCAACCGTGAGTCGCCACCTGGCAGACCTCGAGCGGTTGCTCGGCTACCCCTTGTTTGATCGCAGCGCTCAGGGGGTGAGGCTCACGGACCGCGGCAGCGAGCTCCTGGAGCCCGCACGCCGCATGGCGGAGTGGGCGGGTGTGCTCGCACTGCAAGCCGAGAGCCGAGAGCTGGAGCCCGCCGGGGTGGTGCGTATCACCGCTCCGCCTGGTGTGGCGTATGGTTTCTTGGCGCCGTTCGCCGCCGACCTTGCCAGGCGCTGGCCAGAGCTCCAGCTGCACGTCTTGTCGAGCGTGCACTACGCCGATCTGGTGCGGCGGGAAGCGGACCTTGCGTTGCGCTGGAGGCCGCCCACGCAGCGCGATTTGCTCTCCTTCGCCACCCTCACCCACCACACGGCCGCGATGGCCACCCCTGAGTACGCGGCGAAGCTCCCGGAGGGCTATGGCCTGGCAGACGTGGGCTGGGTCGGCTGGGCACCGCCCTTCGATCGAGTGGTACCGAACTCGATCCTGGCAGAGCTCATTCCCAATTTTCGCCCGGTCTTCGCGAGCGACGACTACCTGGTGCAGCTCCGGGCTGCACAGGCAGGCGTCGGCGGCATCTTCCTGGGTCGCGTCGAGCACCGCTATCTACGCCAGGACATGTTCGTCGAGCTAGAGCTGGATCTCGGGGAGTACGCCACCAACACGCTGCACCTGGTCGCAGCGAAGAGCGCCCTGGATGTGCCCCGGATCCGCCGGGTGGCCGAGCGCCTCGCCGAGGAGCTTGCGGCGACCCGCTGCTGGTAGCCGGGCAGGTTTGCGGCGGGTCCCAGGTTCGGCAAGCGGCTGGTCAGCGCGGGGGCGCCACGATCTGCTCGCAGCCGAGCTCGATGTTGACGGAACCTCCGAGGTTCTTCACGCGGTCGCACGAGGATGGACAGAGGATGATCTTGGAAGGGTTCGCGGGGTCGTCGTAGTACCAGCCAGCCTGACCCTGGCACTGACTCGCATCGCTTACGCGCGGAATCACCTCCTCGGCGGATCCATCGGGTGTGTAGCGCACGTTCAGTTTGTCGGGATCCGCGTCGCCTTCGCTGGGCGTCGGCATGAGGTACTCACAGCCCAGCGCTTGCCCCCGGATCTCGTTCATGGCGTCGAGGAAGTCCTGACCGCCCTGCGCGGTGTCGACGACGATGGCCTTCTGGCTGCCGCCGGCGGCGGCGATCGTGTCCAGCGCCGCGATGTCTCCGATGCCGATCGTGTACGTGAGCACCGGTGGATTGGACGCCGCCGCAGCAGCCGCCACGCTCGCGATCTTGTTGATGTCCGTCTCGCAGTCCGTCGGGGCACCGTCGCTCGCCAGCACGATGATCACCTTGTGGGTCGGGTTTTGAGCGGCGTAGCTGGTCATCGCCTGCGCGGCGCTCTGGAGCGCAGGCATGGTGGGCGTGCCTCCGTTGGGCGTGGTGTTGTTGATCTTGTTCACGATCTGCGACGCGACACCTGGCAGCGGCGCGAGGTTCACCGCCGGCGGCAGGTAGTCGTTGGGATCACAAGCCGAAGCCTCGCAGGCGAAGAGCACTTGGGTGCATCCAGGTACCGTGTCGCAGGGAGGGAACAGCGGACAGGCGGGGCCGTCCACGGGGAAGAACTGCATCCCCACGCCGATGCCGTCGCTGTCCGGCGACTGCACGAAGGTGGTGATGGCGCTCTTCACAGCGTCCCAGCTGGTTCCGTCCATCGATCCCGAGCGATCGAGCACGATGTACATGTCGAGTGGCAGCTGCTTTCCCCCGTAGGTATCCGAAGCGCAGGCGTCCTGGCCCCCGGACCCACCGTTCGCGCCGCCCCCATCGATCAGCGAACCGCCGAAGCCGTCCCCGCCGTTGCTCGTGCCGCCATTGCCCCCGTTGATGAAGCCCCCGGTTCCGCTGCCGCCAGAGTTGCCGGATCCGCCGTCGTCGCCCACCTGCCTGGGAGACCCTCCAGACGGGCTACAGGCACCGACCTGAGTCAGGGCCACCAGCGCCACAGACAGCCCAACTGACCAACGCAAGCCGTTGGAGAAGCGCCGCTGCGCCCGACTCGCCGACTGGGTGACCTTCTGTTTCCGCGGGGTTATACGGTTCGCCATGGCGATGGATAGCTTAGCCGATCGTTTTCCCTCAGGCCTGGGCAACGGGAGGATCCGAGCAGCTATTTCGTTGAGGCTTCAAGTTTTGCCGCTGGCCTCGGTGTGGGTGCGCCGCCTACCGCCCAGGCGCGTAGAGCAAAGCGAACGCCTGCCGGAGCAGAGGACGAGCCTCGGACACCTGAACATCCAGGCTGCCTCGCACCAAGCCGTCCAGGTCCTCGACCTGCAGAGAACCGCGCGGCAAGGCCAAACCCGCGAGTTTCAACATGGGTTCGTCTTCCAGTCCGCGAAGGCGAGCGGCGAGGGCGGCACATCGCAGCTCGTCGTCGCAGCGCAGCGCAAGCTCCACGCGTAGCCTCGGACTGAAGTCAGCCCTCAGCGCCGCTGCCCTCACCCCCGGAAACCACGGCATGTCCCACACCGCGCTGAGGAGCAGCGTTCCATTCACTCCAACCAGCTCTCGCAGCAGGCGGTGTTGATCCGACTTGCGCACGTTGGGCGCCACGCGATTCGCGGCGGCGATCATGCTGTGGAGGTAGCTCCTGGGGGCACCTAGCAACAGGCCATCGTCACGCAGCGCGAGAGCTCCGGCGTGCTCCTCCGTGGAACCGAACCAGGTGAAGCCCGATTCCTGCTCGATGCTCGGTGCCAGGCCCCGCTCTTCGAGCGAGCGACGCACGCAGCCCTGGATCTCGCTGCGCTCGAAACGCCCACTGAACGCCACCCCCAAGACCCCGAGATCCTCTGCGTGTTCGAGGCGCGGCATGGCACCCGCGAGGCGGTCCGCGCGCTGCAACAGGCTCTGGCAGCCAGCCGCCGCCGGCAGCGCGGTGTCGCTGGATTGGCTGAGCAGCTGGCGCCCGAGCTCCGTCGCTCTCAGGCGCTCGAGATCGACGGTGAGCACCACCGCCGAGTTCTCTGGCAGGGCGGTGATCGGCTCGGGAAGCGCGGCCTCCTCCGGAGGCTCTCGTCGGGCGACGACCAACCCGATCAGGAGCGCCAGGTAAGCCAGCGCCGCGAGACGGTTGAAGCCGTGTGGAGTCATGCTCGACGACGACGACGCCGCAGCGCTACGAGAGCACCGAGCAGCAGCCAGGAAGCGCGAGGCGAGGCGGGCCTCGTACGGCAGCCGCAACCGGCGTCGGTGGCAGGGAAGCGGCACTCGCCGCCAGAGCACTCTGCCCCATCGGCGCAATCAGAGGCCGCCGCGCAGCGCAGGGTGCAGGCCGCGTTCCGGCAGCTTCCAGCCCCGCAGCTGACCTGAGCGCGGGCGGGGCACTCGTCGCTACCATCGACGCACTGCGAGGACTCGAGCAGCACGCCGCTCCCCGCGCAGGTCGCCGCAGCGCAACGTTTCCCCGCAGAACCACCGAGGCACTGACCAGCCCCGTCACACTTCGCACCACACACGCCAGCACCGCACTCCTGATCCGGGTCCTGACCAGTCGGGACATAGGAGCAGACGCCCTCGGTCCCGCTCAAGGCGCACGAGCGACACTCACCATCGCAACGGGAGTTGCAGCAGTACCCATCGACGCAGAAGCCGGAGCCACACTGAGCGTCAGCCGTGCACTGGGTCGCTCCGCTCGCCCGGCACTCGCCCCCGGAGCAGGTGGCGCCAGGCGCGCAGTGGAAGCTCTCGGTGCAGGTCGTGCGACAGCGGCGACCGTCGAGCTCGCAACCGTAGGCGCCGGGGCACGGCGCAGACGCGCTCGCAGGGCAAGCGCTGCCGTCGCCAACGCACTCGGCCGGCTCGAACAACAGGCCGTTCTCACAGCGCGCCTGGCGGCACTCCGTCCCCGCGCTGACGAGCTGACAGCCACCAGCGCCGTCACAGAACCCACCGCACAACGGCGCGTCGGTCGGGCACTCCTCGTCGGGATCCAGACCCTCGGGGATGAAGCTGCACGTCCCGCGCTTGCCGGAGATCTTGCAGCTCTTGCAGCCCCCCTGGCAGTCGGAGTCACAGCACACGCCATCGACGCAGAGACCGGAGCCGCACTCACTCGCGCTGGTGCACTCGCTGCCCAGCGCCTTGATGCAGCTGCCGGCGTGCGCGGCGTCGTAGTTGCACGTAGCGCCGCTGGGACAGCTGTCTTCCCCGCAACAGGTCCCATCGACGCAGCGTCGACCTGCGCACTCGGAGTCTTCGCTGCAGTCCCGCGTGCAGACGCTGCCCACGCAGTGGAAGCCGCTCTGGCAGTCGGCGTCGCTGCTGCACTGTGCGCTGCGGCAGCTGCCGCTCCCGTCGCAGCCATAGCCCAGACACTCGTCCTTCGGATCGGTGCCGACGACGGCGACGCTGCACGTGCCTTCGCTTCCACTGACGTCGCAGGCCTGGCAGCTGCCAGAGCAGGCGACGTCGCAGCAGTAGCCGTCGCTGCAGGTACCTCCGAGACAGTCTGCGGGGGCAGCGCAGCTCTTGGTGCAGCGACCTGCGATGCACTCGTAGGTCGCTGCGCAGTCCGCAGAGCCGCTGCATGTCGTCTTGCAGTGCTTGGTGGTCGCGTCACAGGCGAACCCCAGACACAGGTCGGGTGGCGTCTGCGCTACCTGGTGGCTGCAGGTGCCGCTGGTCTCGCACACGTCGTCGGTGCAGGGGTTCCCGTCGTCGCAGCCCACGGTGGCGCAGGAGACCGCGTAGCTCAGGCTGCGATGGTTGGAGGAATCGGCGATGAAGAGCGTGCCATCGCTGCTCACCCCCAAACCCACGGGGGTGCGCAGAGACCTCGCGCTGAGCCCGCCCTTGTTCGAGGTCCCGGTGTCGAACGCACCGAGCTGGCCAAGCACTTGGGTGGCTGATGAACCACTGGTTGCCGTGGAGAAACGCAAGACGCGGTGGTTCAGCGAGTCCGACACCCAGATCTCACCGGGCACGCTCAGCACACCCTGGGGATAGCTGAACCGGTTGGCACTGACGCCGGATGCGCTCGAGGTGAAGTTCGCCTGCCCCCACACGGCGTCGGCCGTGGCGCTCGAGACGGGGAACCGCAGCACCCGCCGGTTGACCGTGTCCGCCACGAAGAGCGATCCCGAGCCGTCCAGAGCGACCCCCGCGGGACCGTTCAGCGTCGTGGGTCCGACGCCTCCATAGTTGGCCACGTTGGTCGTGAAGCTGAGCTGCCCCCAGACCCGGTCTGCCGAGCTGCTGCCGGGCGGAAACCGCACGACACGATGGTTTCCCCGATCAGCCACGTAGAGCTCGCCCGTCGCCGAGACGGCGAGTCCGGTCGGCTGATTCAGACGGTCCACGGCGACGTCAGGCGAGGTCCCGCTGAAGTCGGTCTGACCGATCACTCGCGTCGCGGTGATCGCGTCGCCATCGAAGAAGAGCACGCGGTGGTTCTGAGTGTCCGCCACGAAGAGCCCCGCGGGCTCCGCGCCGGCTCCGGCGAAGTAGGCGACACCCTGAGGGAACCGGAGCGAATCGGCCGAGACGCCACCGTTGTTCTCCAGGCCCAGGCTGAAGTCTCCGCCCTGGCCGTACACTCGGTCTGCGGTGGTCGTTCCTGCAGGGAAATGCAGGACCCGAGAGTTGTTGGTGTCTGCCACGAACAGGCTGTCATCGTCAGCCAGGCTGATCGCGAATGGTGCAGCCAGGCTATCCGCCGAGCGGCCGCCCTTGTTGAACGTGGCCGTGTCGAAGGCTCCGAGCTGACCGAACACCCCGGTGGCCTCGGAGTCCGCGATGACCGCCTCACGCGAGTTCTCGCTGGGCTCGGTGTCCTGGGCGCTGGAGCAGGCGATCGCCAATCCGGCGAGGATGCTCCAGCCGAGCGTCAGCCGTCTGATGTGTCCACTCGCCGTGATCGCCTTCGACGAGCGCACTTCCCCGCCGCGCACTGCCCAGATCATGGCTCGTAGCCTACGCCGCCGTCTGCCACTCGTCAGCCGAGACGAACGGCCATGCCGATTCAGCGGTCGCTCGCGCGGCGACCGTCGCTCAGCCGTCGACCTTCGGGTCGCGGGGGAAACACCCGACGATCCAAGGGGCTGCGCCGCAGCACCAGCGATCGCTTGCCATAGAGCTCCCGGAAGAGCTCGCGCAGCTCACCGATGGTGTCGACGCGACTCAGCTGGATTTCTGCCGCATGCTCGTCGCAGAGGGACAGCAAGCGGTCCTCGATCAGCACGCGTCGTGTCTTCTCCCCGCCTTGCGCGCGTGGGCTCGCGTCGACAACGGCCAGGGTGGGTGCGCCGAGTCCATCCGTCTCAGAGGACGCCAGGGCGCTGCAGATCTCACAGGGTCTTCCGGACATCGGACCAGCGTTGGAGGATCTTCACGCGCCGGGCCAAGTTCTCTGCGCAGGTTTGGGGGTGAGGGTTCCCCAATCCAGTCTCAGCGCCCGAGCGCCTTCCCCGCCTTGCGCGGATCCGCCGCCCCGACCTTGCGCCCCTTGTCGACGGCGATCAGCTGTACGGCGCTGGTGGTGAACGGCATCGTGCCGACGATCTCGCCACGCGCCTCCAGGTCCTCCCACAGGGACCTCGGCGCGCCCTTCTCCAGCGCGATGTACCATTTCCACGGGGGAACATAGAAGCGACGCTCGGAGACCAGCTTCTGCGGGGCGACTCCGAAGGCCAGCCTCGCCAACACGAGCTGAGTGACGTTGGTGGCGATCGTGGTGCCGCCCGAGCCGCCGATACCGAGCACCGGAGCTCCGTTCTCGATCACGATCGTCGGCGTCATGCTGCTCACCGGACGCGCGCCGGCGCGAGCACGGTTCGGCGACTGCTTCATGCCGAAGCTCGCGACGTCCTTGTTCGCGGTGAAGTCGTCCAGCTCGTCGTTCAGCTGCACGCCGCTCTTCGTGGCCGTCAGCTTGGCGCCGAACAGACGGTTCACGGTCGTGGTCAGCGACACCATGTTGCCGGCGGCGTCGCTGGTCACTAGGTGGTGCGTGCCGTGCTCTTCCAGTCCAAAGCGCGGGATGTTGTGGGTGCGATGCAGAGAGACCTTCTTGCGACGCTGCTGCATGCGCTGGGCGCTCATCAGCTTCTGGATGTCGTACTTCTCGAATGCAGGATCCCCGAGGTAACGAGCGCGGTCGGCGATGGCTCCACGCATCCCCTCGGCCAGGAGGTGCTGGTACGCGCCAGTGTCGCGCCCCAGCTTGACCAGCTCGGCCTTTTCGAAGAGCCTCAGCGCCTGCACCAGCATCATGCCGCCCGCGCTCGGCGGGGGCATGGTGTAGACCTGATAGCCCTCCCAGACGACGCTGAGCGGCTTTCGCTCGATGGGCTTGTACGCCTTCAGGTCGTCGAGGGTCAGAGCACCGCCCGCTGCCTTGGCGCTGGCGACGATGTCCTCGGCGACCTCTCCGGTGTAGAACGCCTCGGGACCGTGCTCGGCGATGGCCTCGAGCGTCGCCGCGAGCTTGGGGTTCTTCAGTAGATTGCCCTGGGCCGCGGGTTTTCCGTTGGGATAATACACCGCCGCGATGCCGGGATCCTGGATCAGGGTCTTCGCGCTCTGCGCGAGCATCTTGGCCAGGTGGCTCTCGACGGGGAAGCCCTTCTTTGCCGCACGGATAGCGGGCTCGACCACCTGCTTCCAGGTGCGCTTGCCGTACTTCTTGTGCAGCATGTAGAGCCCGGCGACCTCGCCGGGCACGCCGACGTACTTCCCGCGCTCGTTCCAGGCAAGCGGCCGGCGCTCGAAGGCGGCCACATCGACACCCCGGGGAGCAACCTCGCGGAAATCGAGCACGCTCGCGCTCTTGGTACTCGCGTCCCAGACCAGCGCAAACCCTCCCCCCCCGATCCCGCTCGAGGTGGGACTGGCGACGCCCGCGACGAGCACGGCAGTGACGGCGGCGTCGACAGCGTTCCCTCCGGCTTGCATCTGGGCCAGCGCTTCGCGAGCGGCGAGCGCGTTCTCTGAAGAGACGACGTTTCTTCCGGCGCTCTGTGCCGACGCCAGGCTCGAGGAAAGCACCAGGAGGAGCAGCCCGAGCAGCGCAAGCCAGCGCCGGGTGGCACGAGAGGGGATGCTACGGGCGGTGTCGAGGGTGCTTGCCATCATGATTGCCAGCTGTAGATAGGGAGCCTACACCCTCTTCACCACCTACCGAGCGCGAAGCCAAGGCCTTCGCGCCGCTCCGCGAAAGACAGGTACCGCGTGCGCTTGCTGTTTGTGATGGATCCCGCCGAATCCATGTCTCACGACAAGGACACCACGTTCGCGTTCATGCGCGGCGCTCAGGCGCTGGGCCACGCGTGCCTGCACTGCCTACCGCGCCAGATCGGCCACGTGGGGCGAGAGCTGTTTGCCGATGCACGGCCCATCAGCGTCAGCGAGCAGGCGCCTCACGTCAGCCTCGGGGCACCCGAGACCGTGCAGCTCGCGCAGCTCGACGCCGTGTTCATCCGCAAGGACCCGCCCTTCGACGTGGACTACTTGCACCTCACGCAGCAGCTCGATCTGGTCCGCGATCGCACGCTGATCGTGAACGACCCTCGCGGCTTGCAGGCCGCCAACGAGAAGCTGTTCGCATTTCACTTCGCCCACCTGATGCCCGAGTCGCTGGTCACCAGCGATCGCCAGCGCATCCTCGACTTCGTCCGCAGCGTGGGCGGTCGAGGCGTCATCAAGCCCCTGGACGGTGCCGGGGGTGTCGGGGTGCTGTCGCTGTTCTCCGACGACCAGAACGCACGGGCCATCGTCGACGTGATGACCCACGAGGGCAAGCAGCTCGCCCTCGTGCAGGAGTACCAACCTGCGGTGCGTGAGGGCGACAAGCGCGTCCTGTTGCTGGACGGCAAGCCCCTCGGCGCCATCTTGCGCGTGCCGCGAGCGGACGACATCCGCGCCAACATCCACGTCGGTGGTACGGTTCGACCCACGGAGCTCAGCGCCGAGGAGCAGGCGCTGGTCGAAGAGATGGGCCCCCAGCTCGCCAGCATCGGCCTCTATTTCGTCGGACTCGATCTGATCGGAGGCAGGCTGATCGAGGTGAACGTCACGAGCCCCACCGGGATCCAGGAACTCGCTCGCCACCTCGGGGAGCCGATCGAGCAAGACGTGATCCGCTGGGTCGAAGCCAACCGCCGCTAGCGTTTGGTTAGGGCGAGCCTCAGGTGGCTACATCGCGCTGACGGTGATGAAGTCCCTGGGCTCGTCGAAGGCCTCGTCCATGCTCTCTCCCTCGTCCAGCACCTTGTCCCGATCGCGATCTTTCTCCTTGATCTCGATCACGAACTCGAGGGCGATGTTGGAGGGCTCGAAGGCGCGGAACCCGATGTCGAAGCCGGTCAGTCCTGCCACGACCGGCGGCACGTACTTCGCCGTGAGCGGGGTGTTGTCGGTGCGATTTCCCATGTGGAATGCATGATTCGCGAAGGTGGACGGCCCCATCGCGTCTTCCTGATCCGGCGGCGGAGGAGGCACCTGGAGGATGATGTTCATCACCGTCGCGAGGTCCGTCGTGACCTCGGTCATGTCGTCGAAGGTGAACGTGCCACGCAGACGTGAAGCCTCTCCCGAACCTCGCGCCTTCAGCTCGCGGTAGAAGTCGATGCCCGAGAGGTTCGGCGCGACCTCGCCGCGCTCGGCGTCGACGATCTGCAGGCCGGGCCAGTAGCGACCGAACTCGTTCCAAGGGTCGAGCAAGAGCTCGACGGTGTGCGGCCGATCGTCGAGGTTGCTGAGCACCCACGTGACCTGCACCTCGTAGTCGTCCGTGGTGACGGAGGGGTAGCGCTCGTAGGGATCGATGCGGTTCTGACGCCCGCTCTGGCGCTCGGTCTGGGTGGACTTGCGCACGGGCAGCCGCACGGGCAGCTTCACCTCGAAGGTCTGCTCCTCCCCGTCCTCGCTCTCCATGACGGGCTCCATGTCGTCCGTCATGCCCACCTGTTGCGGGCTCAGGGTGCGCGTCTGCTCCTCATTTCCACATCCCACCAGGCACACGGACGAGAGCAACACGAGGCCAGAAGCCCACGTGACGCAGGCTCGAGCCCCCACTGCCGAAATGCGACTCCGAGCGGCGAAACCCTCGATATTCCAAGCAATCATTTGCGCGTGTCTCCTGCGGACGCTGCCGCGACGACGTTCATCGACCAAGCTGATGCGAAGCGAGTGCCAGCCCCGGTGGAGCGCCGCTCACCCATCGCTATTTCTTCTTCGCGCTCGGCCGGAAGCTCCAAGAGTAGTTCGCACCCGTCGGCTTGTCCGCCGTGGGGAAATGCAGTCGGCGCACCTGGCGCAGGATGCAGCTGGTTACGCGAGGCCCCACCGAGCCCCCGACGTTGGCGGAGCTGACGCTCCCGCCAGGCGTGATGGAGAAGCTGGCCGATGCGCCGCCCTGGAGAGTGGGTTCGCGCGCGAGAGCGGAGTCGTAACAAGCGCGAAACGCTCCGTAGCGAGAGTTCATCACCGAGGCGATCTGCTGTGGCGTCAGGCCTTGCCCCGACTTCTTGGCGCCGCCCTTGCTGTCGATGTCTCGCTCGCCGCTCCCCCGGCCACTGCCCGCGCCATCACCCTTGCCACTGCCGCCCTTGCCAGTGCCGCCGCTTCCCTTGCCACCAGGGCCGCCGCGCCCCTTTCCGTACCCTCCGCCGTTGCCCGGCCCCCAGCCGGTGTCCAGCGTCCCGGCTCCGTACGGAACTCCGCCCGGGCCTTCACCTCCGCCACCAGCGCCTGAGCCCTTGAGCCCGAGCCCGGGTCCCTTGCCGAGCACGATGTCGTCCGAACCCAGGCCACCCAGGGCGTCCGCTACGGAGCTGATGGTCCCCAGCGTCTTCTGAACCTCCGCGCCGACTTCGCTGGAGAGCACCTCACTCATGCCGCCGAGACCAGGCTTCGGCTCTCCGGGCATGCGCGTCTCGTCGGCCTCACCCTGCTTGCCGAGCTTGCCCTCGGCGCCAGCGATCTTCTTTCCGCCGCCCTGCTCTTTCTTGTCCTGCGCTCCTGGGTCCTTCACGCCAGAACCCTTGTCTTGACCCTCTTCGTTGCTGACCTCGGGCTTCGTCTCTTCGGGCTCCTCCTCCTTCATGTTGAAGCGGAGGAGCAGCTCCTTGCGGTCGGTCAGCTCGATGGGCTTGGGAACCGCGGGGGGGGTCGCGAGGCGCCAGGCGATGACCAAGAAGCCGACGACGCTCATGGCCGCGAAGATGAAGGCGACGAGCAAGACCCAGGGGATCACCAGGCTTCCGCGCGGCGCCGCAGATCCCTCGGTGAACTGGAAGAAGACGGAGAACGATCCGTACTGCAGCAGCCCGTAGTCTCCCGCCACGATGGGCACCGGAGCCCCGCTGCGACCGAGATCCGCGGGGTTCTCCTGACGGCCACGCAAGTGGACCACGCCACCAACGCATCCTCGACAGTCGAGCTGCCAGCCTCCCGCCATGGCCTGCACCGGGGCGTCTGCGACGAGCACCCCGTCGGGCTTCGGGAGCACCGCGCTCCCGTCGTCGCCCAGGCGGAAAGACTCCCCGGCTTGCAGGTCGCGTACGGCGACGACGCTCGTGCCCCAAACCGCGGCTGCGCGCAGTGAGATCGCTCCAGGGTTGGCTGCGCGGTTCTGTGCTGGCATTGGTTGCATCGACATGCGTCAGCCTTTCGTTACCGCAGGGAAGGATGGTGGCGAGTGTAGGAGAGCTCGCGGAGGAACGACCGGTGCCCCAGCGCACCAGCTTCGAACTCCGCCCGCACCCGACGCAGGAAGTACTGGATCTGGGGAGACTTGAGCCGACCTTCGACCTCCTGGGGACCGAAGGTGTACGTCTTCATGCCTTCGTCGCCCTTCTCGACCTTCTCGACCTTCACCGCGCCCTCGTCCGTCTTGGCGGCGTCCTTGTCGCCCTTGGCCTTGCCGGTCCCCTTCTCGGCCTTGTCCGCCTTCTCTTCTTTCGCGGCCTCGGCCTGGCCCTTCTTCTTCTGGGCCGCGGCCTGAACCGAGGTCAGCGCCAGACCGAGGACCAACAAGGAGGCTCCAATCGCACGCAGCTTGCGTCGCATCTTGCTCAGGATAGCCGAGCGATCTCCATCCGTCAGGCTTCAAGACCACGCAAGTGACTGATTCACTATGGGAAAGTCTCCTGGGACGTGACCAGGCGTGCAGTCTCTCGAAGCGATCGGGGGCCACCGCCACCCCGGTGAGACCGAGGTGGGGTCCGAAGACCGCGCTGGTTGAATGATGGGGGTGTCAGCCACTGCTGCCGTTGCGTGATGTAGTCGCAGCGAGCACACAACTCGCTCCCGCTCCGGCCGAGACCGAGACATGAGCGTCAGTCGCGTGGGAGCCGAGCGCCCGAGACACTCCAGCAGCGACCCCGGGGACCAGCCGAGGCCTGAAACTCGTATCCGCACGGAGTCAGCCCGCTCCACTCGAGCCGTCCAGCACCTGGTCCACCGCAGTGGGAGTCCCGCTGCGCGCGCGGCTCGTCGAAGCCCCAACGCGGAGGCCATCGCGGCCCTTCGGCGGCCCTCGGCGGGCGTCGTCTTGCGACGACTGGATGCGTTTCGAGAGAGCTTCGCAGGCCCCTATCGAATCGACGGTGAGTCGGCCCGAGTCGACCCGCAGTTCCGCATGAATGGCGGCTACGGGACCAATCCCGATGAGGCGCTCGAGCGCGCCAGCGCCGCGCTCCCGCCAGCAGTGCTCGCGAGGCTTCGGACGGCGATCCGCCTCACGGCGACGGGCAAGGCGGAACCCCGCATGCTGGTGACGGTGACTCAGGCGCTGATCGACGCTGGGGCACATCACGAGTTTGGCGAGGGGGCCTCTGCGGTGCGAAAGATGATGTGGAAATATGGCATCGGGGTCGACTGCTCTGGTTACTGTCGGCGTGCCTTCCTCGCCAGCCGCGGCGTCAGCGAAGCCAGCGGGAGGGCGCGCTACGGCATCGGTCGCAGCGTGGACGGCTTCGACCCCGACCAGCTGAGGGCCTTCCGCAGGGTCAAGCCTCTGGGAGTGCGAGCCGGAGACATGGGCAAGCTCGGCACAGGCCGCGACACCCACAAGGTCATCGTTGCCAGCCACGACGTCTTTCCGACTACTCAGCGCAGCGTGGACGTCCCTGGACACGGTACCCTCCCCGCGGCGTTTCGAGGGCAAGGGCGAGTGCATGTGTACCAGGTCGACTCCTCGTGGGGCGCGGGTCCGCACGGCAACCCCCACGGCGGCGTCGGGCGCCGTGTCTGGGTCTACAGCGAGTCGAGTGGGCTCTGGGGGAGCTACGACAGCGGCAGCGGCAAGCTGGAGACCAGCCCAAAGGGTCCGTACGGATACGAACTCAACGGCTTCTTCCGCCCCCGCAGCGAGGACTGAGGAACACCGGCGCAGCGCCCTTCAGAAGCCCCTCAGGTTGTTCATCAAGCGCTTGGAGATCACGATGCGCTGGATCTGCCCGGTCCCCTCGAAGATGTCGTAGACCTTGATGTCGCGAAACCACTTCTCGAGCAACGCGTGGTCCTCGGACAGCGTGCCATGGGCCCCGCAGATCTCGATCGCGTCGATACATGCCCGGATCGCCGCCTGACCGGCCAGCGCCTTCGACATGCTGGACTCTTTGGCGTTTGGGATCCCCTGATCGGCCATCCACACCGCCTTCCAGACCAGGATGCGCGCCGCCTCCAGGCTGCGGTTTACGCGCGCCAGGCGCTCCGCGATCGCGGCGTAGCGAGGGATGGGGCGACTCAGCTGGTAGTTGTCGCGCACGAAGTCACGAGCGTACTCGTAAGCGGCGCGTCCGATCCCGCAAGCCATCGCCGCCACCAACGGGCGCGTGTTGTCGAAGGTCTTCATCGCAGTCATGAAGCCCTCCTTCGTCTGATAGCGCTCCTCGCCGCCCAGCAGGTTCCCGACCGGAACACGGCAGTCCTCGAGGACCAACTCCGCCGTCTCGTTCGCGCGCAGGCCGAGCTTGTCTTCGATCTTGCCCACGAAGAAGCCCGGCGTCCCCCGCTCGACGACGAAGGCGCGATGTCCCGCCCGACCAAGGCTCGGATCGATGGTCGCGAAGATGACCACCCAGGCGGCTCGACCACCGTTGGTGATGTAGCACTTGCGTCCGTTCAAGACGTACTGATCACCCTCCTTGCGACAGCTCGTGCGGATGCTCGCTACGTCGCTTCCAGCGCCAGGCTCCGTGAGGCCGTAGGCGCCCCAGCGCAGCTCCTCGGACATGTCGCGAAAGACTCCGAAGAATCGCTCCCGCTGCTCCGGCGTTCCCGAGGAGCGCACTGGCGGACCGCCGAGACCAGGTCCGGGCACGCTGAGCATGATCGAGGCATCGGCCCACGCCAGCTCCTCGGCCGCGATCGCCGCCGTCCGGTTCCCTGAGGAAGAGCTGCCGGCATCCGGAGCTCCTTCGGTGAGCTCGGCCATCGGCGTGTTCCCGCCACGCATGCTGGCGCTCATCATGTAGAAGTTGCGCAAGAACTCGAGCGGGATGTCCTTGTTGCGATCCCACTCCAGGCTACTCGGGCGGATGACGTTCTTCCCCAGTCCTCGCAGCGCCTCTTTCAGCTGCTTCTGCTTGTCGCTCAGCTCGAACTCGAACATCGCTGAATCCCTCCTCGGCGCCTCGACGCGCGAGTCAAATGAAGATGCTCTGGGTTTCGGGGGTGGGGAGGACCAGCGCTGGATCCAGCTCCCCCCTGACCTCGAGCGTCGCCGCCAGCTGGTCCATCTGCTCCGCGGTCATCCCCACCAGTGCCATCTGCTTGGCGTCTCGCATCATCTTCTCGACGATCACGTCACGCATGAACCCGGCGCCGCCGTGCAACTGGACTGCATCGTCCGCACAGCGCATCGCTGCTTCGTGGGCGTGAGCGACGGCCTGCGCAGTGCGCAGAAGGCACTCTTCATCCGACTGCCCGCTGTCCCAGCACCAGGCCGCTCGGCGACACAGCGCGCTGGCGCTCTCGCCGTCCATGTGACGATCTGCGAGTGTGAAGGCTACTGCCTGGAAGTGCCCAATCGGCTTACCGAAGGCCTGGCGGATGTCGCAGTATTCTCGCGCCGTCTCGAACGCCGATCGGCTCAGACCCACTTGCCGCGCGGCAACGATCAGAGAGTACTTGGCGAAGAAGCGCAGCAATGCTCGCGTGAAGTCTCGTGGAGACGCCTCGGGCAGGAGCCGCGCCTGACGGGGCAACCTCACCTGTTCGAGCTCGAGCGCCCGGAAGTCCGCGCAGTCCAAGCCGAGGGTGCGGTGACGCTCACCAACGCTCAGACCACTGGCCGACGAGGGCACCAGGAACGCTGCGACGCCACTCCAACCCGCGGTCTCATCCAGCTGGGCGAAGACGATGAAGCGATCCGCCAGGCCGGCGTTTCCGACGAAGCACTTCTGGCCGCTCAGCTCGTAGCCAGCCTCCGTCTCCCGCGCCACGCAGCTGAAACCAGAGCGCTCCGAGTGAGCCTTGCGCTCGCTCCAAGCCACGGCGCCGAAGCTCCCCTCGCCCTCCTGCGTGTAGGGCTGGAGCAGCTCCGCCGCGCGAGCTCCGCCCAGCTCGCTCGCCGCCAGTGGGAACGCGCCAAAGCCAGGGAAACCGAACGGCGCGGCGGGGTCTCCGAACGCGAGCTCCTCGTTGATGATCAGGCTGGTGAGGAGGCCGAGCCCCTGGCCGCCCGACTCCTCCGGAAAAGCTGCCAGGGCGAGCTGCATCTCTTGCACGCTCCGGCGGACGTCGCGAGCGACCCCACCCGCCTTCTCGAACTCACGCGCGCGGGGCGCGAGCGTGGTCTTGGCAAACTCGACCACCGTCTCTGAGATCAGACGCTGGTCTTCGCTAGGTTCGAAGGAGATCATGCTGCCTCGCAGTGCGGTCGCCTCCCAAAGGCGGACCCGGGCAGTCTGTATAGTTTTGCTCCATAGCGTGAGCAAGCGCGACCCAGGGTAGGCGCGCAGGTGCCGTGCTTACTGCTCCTCCAACGGCGCTCCTCACCCCCAACCCCGGCGTCTGAGGCAGGATGTGATGAGCGAGTCGCGTCGCCTCGTGGAGGGACGGTACAGGATAGCGCGGCTCAGGCTTCCGGGCCGAGCATGCCCTGGATGGCGGCCCGGAGCATCTGCTTGCGCATGCGGCGAGCGCTCTCGCTGAAGGGCTCGGGACCGATGATCATCTGCTCGACGTCGGCGACCGCTGGATAGACCAGCATCAACCCCATGAGCGCGAACACCGACTGGCGAATGCTCACGTGACGGATGGCCTCGGCCTCGCGTGCGCCCTCCAGCCAGCCGAGGAGCAGAACGTAGAAACGCTCGACCGCGCCAGAGCTGGAGCCCGCGTTGTAAACCGCGGAGTCCTGGGGCGCCACCATCGCAGCGAGTAGCAGTCGGGCGGCGTCGGGTTGATCGGAGAAGTGGTCCACCAACCGGTCGCTCAGCTCCAGCATCTGCTCGAGGGTCTTCTCCTGGGCTCCGAGCAGCGGCTCCATGTGGGCCACGATGCTCGCGACCGTCGCCCCGAGCACCTCTTCCGCGATTTGCTGCTTGTTCCGGTAGTGATGGAACAGCGTGCTCTTGTGCAGCCCCACCTCGTCCGCGAGCTTCTGCAAGCTCACGCCGTCGAAGCCATAGCGACTGATCAGACTTCGCGCTGCCGCATGGATACGCTCGCGCGAGTTGTCGCTCGAAGGGCTCCGCCCCGACTCCGGCGGCGCGCCCGACTCGGCGCTCGCGGCGCTCAGCCGGGTCACGGATCCCACCTCGCTACGAGGCGCGGGCTCGGCGTTTCCGCTGAGCTCTGTTGCAAGAGCTGCTGAAGAGTCGGGGCTGGCTGACATGTGTGTCTTTTCCTCCCGGAGACCTTCATCGTCAATCAACTTCCAGCATGATGTTGCAGCTCGAAACACATTGTGAGTGGTGGTTGAACCAGGTGGGTCACGACGTTGTGCAAGGTTGCGCAACTTGCACAGCTGCTTGCACTGTTATGCGGGACGTCGCGGTCAGTGGACCAACGAAGAGTCACGCGGCGGCACCTGCGCCCATCGCACGGGCTCCGAGCTCGACCACTCGGTACAACCACGCGGTACCACCGCGCGGGATCTCGCCATCGGAGGGAAGTACGAAGTCCAGGTTCTGCTGATAGGAGGGCGACGCTGGATCCATGGTGCGAAAGTACGCTTGCTGGGTGCCTGGAACGTTGCCGAGCTTCTGACCAAGGCCATGGAGCAACCGGTCGGCACGGCGGAATAGCTCTCGAGGGTCGAGATCCAGCGCGCGATAGTGGGGGATCATGCGCAGCTGGGTGGCCGCGAACATGTCGCCGATGGTCTCGGTGTGCATCGCGATGCGTTGACACTGTCTTGCATCGAGGCGCGCAAGGCGCTGGGGCAGGTGCATGATCCCGAGCCCGACGTGGCGTGCTTCGTCCTTCTCGATCAACGGCAAGAGCTCGCTGAGCACTGGCTCGACCTGTGATTCCGCAAGGAAACCAAAGATGGACTGGGCAGTGCCCTCGGCGAGGAGCTGCATCGCAAACAGCTTGAGCGTGAGGTCCTCCGCCGAGAGCAAGGAGCGCACGGCTGCCTGGAAGTAGGGGTCCAGCGGGGGCACGGGGACGTGGAGCAGCGCCACGTAGTCGCGCAGAACGTAGAAGTGCCGCGCTTCGTCGAAGACCTGACTCGACGCAGCCATGCGCGCGTCGAGGTCGTCGAGCTCCTCGGCGAGCTCAGCGGAGACATACCAGGCGGCCAGCTCTCCCCACATCAGCATGCCCATCAGATGAGCCAGCGCCTCGCGCTTCTCGCGGGGCAGCTGAATACCGCCGTGCTTGTGAACTGCGGCGCGGAACACTTCGTGACCGTCCCAGCTGTCACGGATGGCGTTGGTGTAGATGCGGCGCAGGCGATGGGTGCGCTCTTCGGCGAGGGCCAGGGGCTCGTCGATCAAGACCTGCTGCTCTGGCCAGCGACGGTGCTTGCCGAATCGGCTCTTCACGGCGAGTCCCAGGACCCTGGACACGGCTCCAGCCACCGCGAGCGGGACTCGGATCTGCTTCTTCACGTGTTTCATCGTCGACGGCATGCGTTGTTCCCCTGGGTTCTTGGGGGGAGGTGAGCCCCCGAACACCAAACCAACCGGTTGGTCTGGTCATCATGCCAGTTCGCTGTCGCAGGTCAAGGGGTCGGTTTCACCACTTCGTGAGCAGCTCCGCGCGCGACGCCACACCGCTCTTTCGGAAAATGGACGCGACCTGGTTCGCCACGGTGCGCAATGCGCGGCCCCGGCCGAGGGCTATCTGGCGGTTCGACAGCCCCTGAGCGATGTCCGACGCGATCTGTTGTTCCGCCAGCGTGAGCTTGGACAAGAGGGCTCCGGCGAGGTCTGTCGCCCACAGGAACAACCCCTCCGCGCCAGGAACCGCTGTGCGTTCTTCCGGCTCACGCCTCGCCACCGAGAAGAGTCTCACCAGCTCGAGCCGATCTCTCACTCCCAGCCGTCGGGCGGCCTGCCCAAGGTGACTTGCGGCGGAGGACTCGCTGATGCCCAGCGCGTAGCCAATCTCGGCATTGGAGAGCCCGAGCGCCGCCTGACCGGCAACCTGCGTCTGTCGAACACTCAGGGTCTTCAGGGCAATGACCTCGGGTGCATTCTCCATGGCCAGAACCAGGCGACGTCCGTCGGAATCGAAGTGATCCACGAGCGACCAGCGCCCCTCGACGAGTCCCTGCCAGAGACCGAGCGCCTCGGGTTGGGCTCGATTCGCTGTGCAGCGGGCTCGATCTATTTGCCGCACGGCAAACCTGAGGCGTTCCCGGAGGGATGACACGCTGGCGTGCTTGAGATCGATGACTCTTCCTCCGGGCTCGATCACGGCAGTCGCCGCGTCCGGTGGATACGGCAACTCGCTGATATTTCGCCTCAGCCTCGACGCGGCGGCGAGGTGGGTAGCGACCGCCGTCCACCTGCGCACCTGACGGATGTCCTGAACCTTGCTGGCCGCGCCGAAGTGCGCGAAAGCGACGGTGCGCGCGCCGTCGTGAGCGAGCACGACGGCCGCGTCCTGCTGCCCGGCGCCTCGCAGCATCCCCTCGATGAACCGCCAGTTGCGGGTCTCGGGGCCCACTATCTGCGCGCCCGTGAACAGCCCGACCCGCCGCAAGCCGCTCAGCACGTCGTGCACGTCCGGTGACAGGCTCACTGCCGTGCGGATAAGCATCGGGGCCGCCCAGGGTGTGGGGCCGACGTTGACCAGCTCTGGCAGCGCAGAGGGTGAATCGAAGGGGAAGCACGCCACGTTGACCGCGTCGAGCTCCAGCTGGTCGGCGATCAAGCCTCCCAGGCGCGTCAGCCACTCGAGGTGATCCAGGCGCAGGTCATAACCAGTCTCCACCACCGAGAGCAGATCCGTCGCCACGGGGTGAGGATACCGGGCGCGCGGCGAACCGACAGGCGAAGATTCAGCTAGCCGAATTGACTACGTCACCGCGCCACAGGAAGTGCAGATTTCGCAGCTCCCTTAGCCTACCGAATCTATACGGAAACAATCACAGGGGTTATCCCAGAACCGCACGGATGTGATTGACCCGGCCCCAGACTCGTCGATAATTGGCATCCAGCGGTAGCGGCTGGCGGGTCTCGCGACCCGCGGTGTCCGGCGGAGGAAGCGTGAAGGTTGGAGATCCGATCGGGGTGGTCGAGGCGGGGTACCGTCTGGACGGCGGGTTCGATGCATGGTTGGACGGCTTACTGGAGGCGATTGCTCCGAGTTTCGATGTGGGAATCCAGCTTTGCGGGAATCTCAAGGTGACTCACCCGTTCGTTACAGACCTAGTGGTCAGGGCGAACCCTCCGCGGGATGATGCATCGGAGATATCTCGTCGACTTGGCGAAGCGATGCCCGATCAAGGATCGGTGGCGGACGGCCTACGCGGATACGGCCTCGTGAGTGGCTACCACCACACGATAGCCTGGCCAGACAATCACGCTCAGATGGTGCAGGTCCTTGCGGAGATTGGCGCCAGAGATACACCGGGGGTGCTTGCAAGCGAAGGTCCCTTCGCTCTCTGGGTTGGCGCGATTTCTCCGTTGCCACTGACCGCGACAGATCGCGACCGTGCCCTCTGGGACCGCGTCGCCATCCACTTGTGTCACGCCCTGCGCCTGCGACTCACGATTGGGGACTTGGTCGACCAGGAGGCGCGCACCGATGCGGTCCTCGATCCCGACGGAAAGCTAATCCATGCGGAATCAGGTGTCGCCACCCCCGAGCTGAGGGAGCTCCTGCGCACGGCGGTTCAGCGCGCAGACAAGGCGCGCACACGCAAGGAGCGAGCCGCTCCAGAGTCTGCCCTCGACCTCTGGCATGGCCTCGTCGACGGCAAGTGGTCTCTCCTCGACCGCTTCGACACCGACGGCAGGCGCTACGTCGTCGCCTGCCAGAATCCCCTCATCACGCCCAGCGTCCGCCAGCTCACCACCAGAGAGCGCGAAGCCGCTCAGCTCGCGGCACTCGGCTTCTCCAACGCCGAAGCCGCCTACGCTCTCGGCACCTCCGAGTCCACCGCGGCGACTCACACCGCCAACGCCCTCAACAAGCTCAACGTCGCCCGCAGAGTCGAGCTCGTCGCGCTCTGGATGACCCTCGCCGCTCGAGACGCCGAGCGACTCGCCCTGCTCTACAAACCCATTCGACTGGACGCTGTGACCAGCGGGGTCGCCTCACCCCCTGATCTAGCAAAGCTCACGGCGGCCGAGAAAGAGGTCACCGAGCTCGTTGCACAGGGACTCACGAACGCGCAGATCGCCGAGCGACGACAAGCCAGTGAGCGCACCGTCGCCAATCAACTCCAGAGCGTCTTCAGGAAGCTCGGCGTTTCCTCGCGGAGTGAGTTGATTGCCAGGCTCGAGCCCAGGTGATCTGGACAAAGTGACCATGTGCCACTCCGACAGGTCGCGATAGGCTCGCGCCCAGGGGGACATGAACGACTCGACGCACTCGCCGGAGATACCGCCGTTTCAACGCGTGCGGGTCGCGGCGCTGCCTGCAGATCATGTTCGACGCCTGGCGGAGCACGCGAGGACGCTGGGCATCAGCCGCTCCGCGATGAACAGTGACACATTGGGCTGCGCCGCGATCTTCGGGCTTGGTGGGGCAATCGCCGTACTCGTGAGTGTGAACAAGCTGGCCCACAGGGGGTTGGGCCTCGGCCCTTCCCTGGGGATCGTCTGTGGCTTGCTCGGCTGCGCGATCGCCGCTGGCTTGGTGATCGCTTGGCGCAAGTCACCGCTTCCGGAGTTCGAGTCGACGACGCTCGCTTACCACCTCGTGTCGCGTGGCACTGGCGAACTGGAAGCCTACTGCCTCGCGCTGTGCACCGGCGTGACTTTCACCAACTTGTACACGAACGGCCTCTACGTGTGCACACGAATGCGAACGATGTTTGGTGATCGCGTGCTGGATCTCGACGAGGTCATTGAATCGGCCGGCCGCACTGCGCCATGGAGCAACAGTCGGGTGTTCAGGCTGCGCCTCGATATGATCCGCGCGGCAATGGGCGCACTACACTCGGGCCGCTGGGAGGACGTACCCGGGAGTGAGCTACTCCCAGGGCGCCCCAGTCCGTTGACCCGAGCAAGACTCGAAGACCTGTCAGTGGGAGTCGAAGAGGGTGGGACCGCGAAGCAGACCTCCGCTACTCACAACTGATCACTTCGCCGACTTCCTTGCACGTCCCGCCCGCACACGTCAGATGCCACCGACAATCCGAGTCACTGCCGAGCAGGTTGCTGTAGCGTGTGCAACTCTCCCCTTTCTCCTTCTTCGCGATGCAGGTGCCTTTGCCGTTGGCGTCAACCTGACACCACGAGTCAAAGCACCCGACCAGCGACTGATCGCTCTGCACCCAGCAGGACTCCCCAACCTTCTGTGTGGGCTCAATCGCCTCGCACAGGGAGGTCACCGGATTGCAGAGGGCGTCCTTTTCGCAGATTGTTGCAGTCGATTTCGGATCGCAGGGCGATCCCACTGCAACCCGGTCCGCGCAAGACCCTGCGTTGCACCAGTAGCCGCGGGCGCAGGGGTGCTCCACGTCGCAGGTCGAGTCCTTGAGACCAAGCTCTACGCACTGACCGAGCACGCAAGACGCACCGAAATCACACACGGAGTCGGGGCAGGCTTCACCAATTGCGGGCGCCGCTAGACACGCTCCGCAGAGCTTCGAGGTCCCCTTGTAGCGTCCACAGAAACCCGAAGCGCACTCCCCCCCGAATGAGCAAGCGTCGCCCACTGCGGCGTCACCCTTGAACTTGCATTCCTCGGGGAAATTCGGCTCGGCGGTACCGTTGTTGAACCACAACCCAAAGGCGACACAGTCGCTACCCAACTGGGAGGCCAACGCGGCGCTGCACGCAGAAGTTTCGGAGGCCGAGGTCCCGTCTTCACGCCACTGCGAAGCACAGTAGTTGCTCCAAGACTGCTCACAGTCTGCTCGCGTCCCGTAGAAGCTCCCCATCAGGTCGCCCCAACAGGTCTCGTAGCGCTCGCAGACCTGCGTTGCCTGGTCGGCGCATACGTCCAGCCAGTCCTGAGGGGCGCCGCCGGTTCCGCCGGCGCCCGCCACGCCACCAGTTCCCGCTGCACCAGCTGTTCCACCCACGGAGCTACCTGCGACGCCCGCGGAGCCGGCCGTTCCGGCGCCTGAACCGCCCGTACCCCCGCCGCCGACGCCACCGGTAGTCGATGTTTCCGCAGGGTCGTCGCTGCAACCAACCGCCAAGTACGCAACGCCCAATGCCAGCGCCATTCCGAGTCGCATGTCCTGACCTCCTCTGAGGTGCTGACACTACGCACGGCCGCAGATCATTGCCATGGGCAATTCGTCCAGACAATGGATATTTCCCCACGGAACCTATCGCCCCGACACCTAGGTAAGAAGCCCTCGCTCACGCCCCAGCTTCACGAGGCGCTCCCGCACCAGTTGAGCCCGCTTGCGCAGTCGCGCCGCCTCGCGTTTGAGCTCCGCGCCATCACTGACTTCGCCGATGACCTCGGCGATTTCAACCCACTTCATCTCCCGCTCGAAGCGCAAGACGAGCAACTCCCGGTCAGCTTCGGAGAGCGTCTCTCTCAACTCCAGCAGGGCCGTGCGCCGCTCGGTTTTGTAGCGACTCAGTGTCTCTGTGCGCACCCGCTGCACAAGCTGCTCGAACTCCGGCGCCCAGGACAGCGGCTTGGCTCGCCTGGCAACTACGCCGCGACCGCGCACCACATCCACGACCGCGTTGCGGGCCAAACGATAGACCCAAGTGCGGAGCGAACAGCGCCAATCGAATTGGTGCAGCGTTTGCCAGAGTCTTTCGCAGCAAAGCGAGAAGGCGTCTTCAGCGATCCCCAGATTGGGATGCGTCGCTAGCAGGTACGCCAGGACCTCCGGCCCTAAAGCTCGAACGATCTGATCCGTTGCCGAAGCCGTATCTCCAGCATCGATGGCCGAACGGACCGACGCTTCAATGGCCGAGCCTTGCGCCATGTTTCTATTTCGAATCCCGCGCACTAGCGTCCAAAAGCGCCTGCATTCGCTGGACCGCTGGGATCACTGAATCAACGGTTCCCCAGGCTGTGGTGACAGCGCGAGCGTATCGCTCGGCGACCGAGCGCTGATGCGCCTTCGCGGATTGCTCTGCCAGCCACGGATGGGCGAGCGAGACACCGTGATAGAGAGCCGGTCGAGCGGCGAGTTGCTCATACGCTTGCTTAGCGAGCAGGTGGCTCCCTCCTCGATCCAGCACGCGCGCGATGAAGTACCCGTAGTCTGAGTCTCTCACGTCCGAAAGCTTGTGGAAGGCGGCAGCAGCCTTGGTGTAGCGGCCGTTGGCGTATTCCAGGCACCCCTCGACGAAGGCCAGCTCGGCACTCGACAGGTGGGACGTCGTCAGGTCGAGAATCGTCTGGATTGCGGCGACACACTGCTTCGAAACGCCGCGGGATGCGAGCGCACAGGCCATGCCAGCTGATCGCGCGCTACCGAACCAGAGCCTCCCGGGCCTTAGGACGTAGCTGCGCACGACCCAGTCTGCGAATTCAGAACCTCGGCCTAGCAAGTCCGCGAGGTCGAGGCCCATCGCGACCAGTGGCGCCGAGTCAGCGGCCAGCGGCGAAGTCTCGGACTCGAGCGTCTTGCGCAACCGACCATATGCCGCGAGGAAACGACCCTCGCTGGTCTCGACGCGACTTGCGAGAAGCTCTCCAGTCACCTTGTGCGACCCTTGGATCATGTGCGCAGCGATGGATCGAGCTCGCTCCGCTTTTGCTGGCAGGAGGAGGGTGGCGTAGTTGAGGGCATAGGCAGGGTGGTTCGGCGCCAGTAGATACGCGCGTCGTGCGAACTCCAGACGCCTCTCGTCAGAAGTTGCGAGGGCATTCAACATCGCCCAGGCCGGAGGATACTCTGGAGCCCAGGCTGCCGCACCACGGGCGACTGCAACTTGCCCTGGAAGGCCTGCAGATAGATCCATGAGCGGAGGTAGCGCCGCGCGGGGCTCTTGATCGATGATGCTCAGCGCCTTGTCGCGTGCCGCCTCTCGCTGGCCCGTCAGCGAAAGCAGCTGTACCTCGGTCGAGGCCAAGATCACGTTGGGTCGCCCTTTTGCCTCACGCTGAAATCTCTCCATGGCCTCTTTGCTACCGGGTGTTCCATATCCGACGTGCAGCGGCAGGACTAAGGCCAACTCCGGTAGCTGCACACCATCGAGCGGAGGTAGAAGCTTCGCACCGTCGGGTGGGTAGCCTTTGAGCGCGAGCTTGAGCAACCCGGGAAGCCAGGTCAGCTTGGGCGTGAGCGACCTGAGAGTCGCCACCTCCTCTGCTGCGTGACTGTCGGCCGTGATCGCAGCGTCGAAGTCGGCCCACGCCAAGACAGCGTCGGAGCTCCCCAGTGCTTGCGAAGTCGGCTGGTCGGGGGAGATCTCACTGGTTCGCGGCTGATATCCGGCCATTGCTCGGCGAGCCGCCAAGTACAGCACGTCACCCTCCCCGCTCCCACTCCCGAGTACACGCCCGTCCGGCGCCTTCAAGCTGAGTGTCAATCGGAAAGAGTTCGATGCCACACGCTCGGCCACACCGTCCCAGTAGGCATCATACCGGGTGACCGCGCGCAGCGCTGTATCGCGGGCCTCGGGGTCTGAGAATGGATCCTCGGGGAAATCGTCGGTCGGGCGATGCGAGAGCCCCAAGAGCTCCGCCGGATAAGCTGCAGTCTGCACTCCGCCACCCAGGCCCATGCGCGTGCGATAACAAACGGCTGCAGCGGCGGCGGCACCGAGCCAGCGGTCCGCGGCGTCCTTCGTCTCGAGCGGAACGCAGGCGATACGCGACTGCAGCGTCCACGTGGGCACCGCTGCCTGCAGGCTCTCGTGGTGCGCTGGCGGGAGGGTCCGGCGCTGCGCAATCACCGCCAGTGCGCCCACTGTGACAGTGCCCAAGGCGATCAGGGCCCAACGCGCCCTCGAAGACTTTGCTCCCCGAAAATCACCGCGCTCCATCGCGCCAAGCCGACTCGCCACGACCGCGGCCGTCGGCCGATTCGCCGGCTCCTTTTCGAGACACTCGCCTACGAGTTCGATCAGGGCCCGCGGAATCGTGATCAGCTTCGAGAGTGGAGGCGGATCGTCGCGCCCGATCGCCAGCATCGCCTCCATCGGTGTTCCAGAGAATGGCCGGACGCCGGAGAGCAGCTCGTAGCTCAAGACACCGAATGAAAACACGTCTGTTGAGGCGTCAGCGCTTCGCCCCAGGACCTGCTCCGGTGACATGTAGTGCGGGGTGCCCATGATGGTTCCGGCACGGGTCGCGAGGTCGGTGGTGGCTTCCGCGCTCGCGTCGGAATCTGTGAGGGGGTCCTCTGTGAACCGCGCGAGCCCAAAATCGAGTAGCTTCACGGTGCCCCCCGCCGTCAACATCACGTTCTCAGGCTTGATGTCTCGGTGAACGACCCCGCGGGCGTGCGCGGTGGCCATCACCCGAGAGATCGACGCGAGGATCCGCACGCGGTCCAAGAGTTCGTCCTGGGAAGCCGGAGGGCCGGCAATGCGCTCACGCAAGTCTCCCCCATCCACGAGCTCCATCGAAATGTATTGCCAGCCATCGGCTTCGCCGACGTCGAAGACTTCTGCGACACCAGCATCCCGCAAGGCGGCAACCGACTTCGCTTCCCGGAGGAATCGCTTCCGGCGTTCCAGGCCGCGCCGGTCACCATCGACGCCGATCCTCAGCAACTTGAGCGCGACCCGGCGGCCGAGGCGCTGGTCCGTCGCGGCATACACGACGCCCATTCCACCGCGACCGATCAACCGCTCCAGGCGGTAGTCACCGACAGTGCGCCCTGCCAGCTCTTCCGGGGGTTCGGCTTGCCCTGCGAGGAGAACGTCCCGAACGAAATCTCGCTCGCTGGGAGAAACGGACTCGTCGAGGGAATCGTCGTCGGGAGGCGACTCGTCCACGGCCAAAGCATACCGGAAAAGAGACTCTTCTCCCCGCTGGAAAAAATCGACGTTCCTTCGTTCACACTCCGCGCGCGCCTCCGTCTGGCAGCAGGAGGCAGCATGGAACTGTTCACGAGTGCTGGGTTGGCAGAGGGCGAGGCCTTCGTGTCGGAGCGGGTGTGGGGCGCGATTTGCGATGGAACGCTCCGGGTGGAAGCGGCCTCGATCGGACGAGGGACTCGCTTCCTGGTCCTAAGAGGGTGTTCGAGCGAGGAAGCCAACGCGCTCACTCACCGGGAGCGACAAATCGTGGATCGAATCGCAGCTGGTGACTGTCCAACCGTGGTGGGATTCGACCTCGGGATCAGTGGCAGCACCGTGGCAACACATCTAGCCAGTGCCCTACACAAGCTGACTCAGGGAAGCCGATTGAGGCTCTACGAAGCCTGGGCGCTGGTGCACCAGACCGGCGCGCGCCTGATTCACGTAGCGGGAGAAGCGTGCTGGATTCTGGTCGCGCCGCTGCAGCCTTGGCCAGGGTCAAACCGGTTAACTCCAGCTCAGCTCGCGGTCGTAGACTGTCTAATGAACGGCCTCAGCAACGCGGAGATTGCGGCAGCGCGCAACGTTTCAATACGCACCGTGGCCAACCAACTCGCGGCAGTGTTTCAGCGACTGCAAATTGCGGATCGAAACGACCTGGCGTTATTGGTCTTGTCGGGGCGACCGCGGGACGAGTGCAAGTGCGCATGACCGCACCAACTCCCGAGGGAGTAGCTGGACGAAGTGACTATTCGTGTACGTGCACACGAAAAGTACGATTCGTCATCATGCCGTTGACCAGACGCCGCCCGCGCCCTGCAATGACTGCCTACCTATTCGCGCTGTCATGCTCCCTGGTCCCGATCGGCTGTGATGCCGACAACGAGGGAGGTTCGGAGTCACCGCAGAGCGGCGGGACTGGTGGGCACGGCGAGTCGGGAGGTGCGGCTGGCTCTGGCAACACCTCGGGCTCATCCAGTTCCGCAGGGAACAGCTCAGGCGGCACTGCTACCCACTCAGGCGGGACGGGCGCAGGAGGCGGCGCAGGGACGGGAGGCTCCGCGGGCGGATCCACAGGAGGTCACGCCGGGACGAGTGCGACCACCGGTGGCACAGGCGGTACCGCCGCGACCAGGGGCGCGAACGTTGGAGGAAGCGCTTCAACGGGAGGCGGCGGAGGCACTCCAACAGGCGGTGCTGGCGGAGCTGGAGGGAGCGCCGGTGCTCCAGCGGGGGGCGCCGCAGGAACAGGAACGGGCGGAGTCAGCGGTGCCGCGGGGATGAGTGGCACTGGAGGCACGACGGCAGGCACCGGGGGCGTAGGCGGTGGAGGACCGTTCGATTGCTCCCCCGCCGAGGGCGCGCCTGCCACCCTCAAGTGGACTAAGGTGTTCGACGACATCGCCCTCGCAGACCCTGTCTCGCTCGTGAACGATCCCGGCTTCCCCGACTCGTTCTTCATTGCCGATCGCCTAGGAAAGGTCGTGGTGATCCATGGATCCTCAACCAAGCTCTATTTAGACTTGAGCCAATACATACGGTGGGAGGACCCCGGAGTGATCTCGCTCGCGCTCCACCCCGGTTACGCCACGAACGGCCGTGTTTTTGTACTCTACAGTCAGTGGCGCAGAGCGATGATGGAGGTTAGCGAATTCGTCGCCGGTGCGAGACCGACCCCCGATCCACGCGCTGTCGTTAGCCTTGACAGCGAGCGCGTCGTGCTGGAGCAGGTAGCCTCCTATGGAGGCGATCTCACTTTCGACGCAGATGGCCTGCTGCGCGTAGCGTTCGAAGACTTCCCAAGCAAAGCACAAGATCTCGGTGTATTCTGGGGAAAGATACTGCGCATTGGCGTCGAAGTTCCGTATGGGTACTCGGCGCCGCCAGGTAACATGTCTGGCAACGCCCGCAGCGCGATTTGGAGCTATGGCTTCAGACATCCGCGACGACTCACCTTTGACGCTTGCAACGGGGACCTGTACATCGCAGACACCGGACAATCGGCGTACGACGAGATCAACCTCGAAGATGCTGGAAGCGGTAGCGGAGCCAACTTCGGCTGGGACCTGATGGAGGGCGGCCATTGCAATCCTCCGCCAGCGTCTTGCGACACCGCAGGGAAGCAGTATCCGGCACTCGAATTCCCTCATTCGAGCGGTTGTTACCCAGTGGGCGGCTATGTGTATCGCGGTAGTGAGATTCCTTGGCTTCGCGGGACGTACGTCTTTGGTGAAAGCTGCACCGGGCGGATCCGCTTCGCCAAGAAGATAGCCGGCCAGCTTACCCTCACCGCAACCTCGAGCACGCTGCCGAGCGGAAAGCTCACCTCGATTGGGCAAGACGCCAAGGGCGAACTCTACGCTTTAGCCCCAGGCGCGATCTACCGACTCACTGGCAACTAGCCCTACTCGCAGCTAAGCACGTCACCCGGTTGCTGGCAGATCCCGTTGACGCAGCTCAGGATCAGGCGGCAATCGGAGTTGTTGCCGACGATGTATTGCGAGACTAGGCACTCCTCCCCCGCCTCCTTCTTGACGACGCACGTGCCCTTGCCCGTGGAAGCTGCGATCTGACACCAGGAGTCCTTGCAGCCGATGATGGTCTGATCCGCCTGGATCCAGCAGGGTTCGCCGACTTCTGCAGTGGGCTTCATCGTGTCGCACTTCTTGGTCGCGGAGTTGCAGATCGCATCCCCTTCGCACAAGAGTTCGCGCGAGAGGGGGTCACAGTCGGCGCCGACCGGCTTCCGAGCCGCGCACGTCCCGGCGTCGCACCAGTATCCGCTGACGCACGGGTTGTCCGCGTCACACGTTTCCCCGAGGAGCTTGAGCACGCGACAGGTTCCAGACACGCACTTCGCTCCAAAGTCGCACGCCCCATCAGGGCAGGCTTCCCCAGCCGCGGGAGCCGCGAGGCATGTGCCGCAGAGTTGCTCCGTTCCAGCGAAGTTCCCGCAAAATCCAGAGCCGCACTGGGCTCCGACTTCACAAGCCTCTCCGCCACTGCGAGCGCCCTTGAGTTGACACTCGCTTGGGATACTCGGCCACGCGGTACCGTTGTTGAACACCACTGAGAAGTCGCCGCAGTCAGTTCCCCACGCCGCGGCGCGCGCTGCGGTGCAAGCGGTGAACGCCTCAGGCGTCGCACCATCTTCTCGATACAACGCGGTGCAGTAGGAGAGCCGCGACTGTTCGCACTGCGACAGTGCGCCATGCTGGTCTGGGAAAAGTCGGGGTTGCACGCGGTGTAACGCTCGCACACCTTCTTCGCCTCGTCCGTGCATGCATCGATCCAGGCTTGGGGCACCTGGCCTCCCGTGCCCCCGGTACCAGACGTGCCTCCGCTTCCGGCAGTGCCGCCGCGCCAGCCGTTCCTGCGCTTCCCCGCGGCGCCGCTCCCCGCTGCGCCGCCGGTCCCAGCTACGCCAGCAGTCCCTGCGGAACCGCCGCTTCCCGGAGTCATCTTCATCGCTCCCACAACCAATGGCGGCCAAAGCCAATCCAATCACGGATAACCAGCGACTCGGTGTCATCATCATCCGGTATCGTATGCTGCTTGGGGCTCCCATAGTCATTTCGGCGAGTGCCTCAAGGGGCGAGCGGTTCATACGGCTCAGCGCGTGACGTCGCGGGCGCAGGCGCAGGGACAGGCTTACTGACTGACTTCACTGGCGTTGGGATCTTCGGAGCGGCGTGAGACGGTGGCCGCGTTTTGCGAACAGGCACAGATGGTTCCGCGGGGACTTCCGGAGCGACGACTGGGGCAGGCGGGGCTGCAGTCGCTGACGAGGCTGCTGAAGGCGGTGGCTCGCCTACCTCGGATGGGGCGCTCGCTGTTTCACTTTGCAGAGGCGGCTCAACCCCCAGCTCGGGCTGCGCCGGACTCGCACGTAGAACTGCCACAACAACTCCAACGACCAAGATGAGTGCCCCAAGCGCCATCCAGATCGGAAGGCGTGTTCTCGACACCGACTTCCCCGCTCCCTGGGTATGGGAAAGCGCCATGCCCGTCGCATGACTTGTCTGGTAGATGGTGCCTTGCTGAGGCTGAACCAAGGAGTCACGGGGCTCGCCCGCTTCAATCAAGCTCGGAGTTTGGGGGTGAGGGAGCGCTGGAACCACAGCCGGTGCGCGCTCGACGTCTCCGAACACCTGCGCCAGCACCGCGACCTGTTCGGAGACGCTGGAGAAGCGCGCCGCGGCGTCCCGATGGCACGACTTCATGAACCAGGCATCAAATCCTGGCGGCAAACTCGATACGCGACTCGAAGGTGGCGGCATCGGTTCCGCGATGATCTGCACGGCCAGCGCTGCCAAGGTGTCACCGGTCCAATACACATCACCCGTCAGCAAACGATAGACAATCAAGCCGAGCGCCCACTGATCGGTCTGGGGGCAGACTCGGTCGTGGTACCCCAAGGCTTGCTCAGGCGACATGTAGAGCGGCGTCCCAAAGATCGCCCCACTCTTGGTCAGCCCGAGTTGCCCGGTGCCGGACATCTCGTGACCCGTCGCCTTCGCGATCCCGAAGTCGAGGATCTTGATCACGCGGGTGCCGTCCTCCCGCAGATGCCAGAACAAGTTCTCCGGCTTTAGATCGCGGTGCACAATGCCAAGGCTGTGCGCCTTATCCAGAGCGCGCGCGATGTCACGCAGGATCGGCATCAACTGCGCCGGCGACATCGGCCCCTGCGCCTCGAGCCAATGCTCCAAGTCGCAGCCGTTCAAGAGTTCCATCACCAAGAACGGAGCGCCCCCCAGCTCTGGCGCCACGTCCGCATCCGTCACCCTGACGACGTTCTCGCTGCGTATCCTCCCCGGCGCCCGCGCTTCACGACGGAAACGCTCCACCATCGTCGCGTCCGCGCCAGCGTGCTCCTGCAACACCTTCAGCGCCAAATGGTCCCCGGTGTGCACATGCTCCACCAAGTACACCGCGCCCATACCCCCGCGCCCAAGTTCACGGAGAATGCGATAGCGTGAAGCGATGGTAGTCGTGACGCCTGACCTTCTACCTGCACCGAAGCAGTCTCGCTACCCACGCAACCGGCGGGAGCGTGAGCAGCATATTGGATCGCCACATTGGGCTCCAGCACTCGTGCTTGTTCACACTTACTGTGGATTCAGAACAATGGCACCACAACTCAAAACATCTTCCATCTCCGTTCCGATCGCACCGTCGCTTGTGGATCCCAACTCCGGCTGATCAATGGCGTAATGGACGATCCAGGATTCCGGTGATACTGTGACATCACGCTCCAGTGAGGCAATGACGCTGATAACACCTGCATTCGCACATGCAACGCCAACGACGTAGTGCCGACATCCAGACTTGGTCCCGTCTGCGCCCAAGCATCACAGTTCGCTCAGCCGTCGCCGTCTCTGCCGGAAGCGCTGTGAACGTTTCCATCATCCGTCTGGTATGTTTGTTCCCCAGCCGATATCCGGCGCGGTTGCAGCGAAATGTGGGTGGAGTGTCTCGTTGTCCGCATAACCGTCGCTGTCGGCGTCTTTGTACCAAGATTGAGGCGTTGCTTGCGCCTTCATCGGTTTCTCCATCGCAGTCGTTGTTGTCAACCGCGTCGCATGACTCTCCTCTGACCCACAGCTCCAACGCATGCGCCTAGGCTCGCCGTTACTGCACACACGTATCCCGAACACAGGGTCCGACTCCGGCAGTCGTTGAGTCAAACCCACCGCGATTGCACCACACCACTCGAAGTTTCATTGCAGCTGGAGGGTTGACTGGATCACAGGTGCAGCTGCGCCGCCGACTGGTCGTCGTCCGCGTTACCATCACAGTCCTGATCAATTCCGTCACACCGATCCTGTTGATTCGCCCCATCGCCGGGCCCATCCCAAGCCACCAGGACGTCATGGGGATCAGTGTCGTCGCAATCGTCCCCTGTCGCGATCGAGCTGCCATCTATCGCTGAGCAGTTCGCGGCGGCGTGACCATCACCGTCTGCCGTCCTTCGCGTGGAAGAGGCACTCATGCGCTGACCGAATGGCACTCGGCAACTGCGCAATTCGGCGGGTCGGTCTCGAGCAGCTGAGCTCACAATCGACGGATGTCTGACATCGCTCGCCGCGCCCGCTAAGCCCGCATACCTCCCGCACCTGCGCTGCCACCGGCGCCGCCGACTCCGCCCCTGCTGCGGAGTCGGCACCGCGTCAGACCAGTGCTGCTTCGTGGGCGCATCGCCGGAGCAGGCAGTTCCCGCAAGGCAAGAGCATGCGACCGCAACTGGCGGCTGGACTTCTTCTCATCCTGTCTCCGCAATCACTCCCAGCTGCGTGGCTATCGACGGCATAAGGCTCGCTGACACCTGTGGCACGCCATTGCTCAGCTGACTCGCAACCGGTCATCTGCTCTCCGCAATGAGGAAGGGCGTGGATTCCCGGTTTGGGTCGCCACTGCGCTTACGCATATATAAAGGCCGGACCCGCAGCCGCTGCTCTACTGTATTCGTGGGGCGATGGCACATCTGGGGAAGGGCCCCGGTATGGTCATACCTCTTCGCATGCATTTAACGATCAGCTCATATAGGATCGTTGACAAAGGGAGAACTTCGAAAGTCGAACAACGGTGCACCGGCGACGGCGTCGCAAGCGTTTAGTGGAAGTATCGCAGTCGACAGCCTGCAACAAGCACGCTGCGCGCCAGAATAGCAAACAGAGCCGAGGTCAAATCCGTTGCTGCTCCGCACCGTCGCAATCAGAGTCACGACCATCTCCCGCATGTTTCACTGCCCCGGGATGAACCCCGTCATCATCGTCCGCGACATCCGGTCCCGCCAGGATGGTGGTGCCATCCCGACCCCGGCTTCTTACAAGCCATTACCGGCACTGATGGTAATCACCGCAAACGCGTCCCCATCCGCATCCTTGAACCAAGTTAGGGCATTATTCGCATCCTCGTCGGTTTCGCCGTCACAATCGTTGTCACTCGTCATCGCAAGTCTCCGCGTTAGGTCCAGCAACACCGCGCACGCACCTAGGCTGCCGCCGACGCATTTCCCTCACTCCAAACTTGCACTTTACCACGCCAGCGGTGGTCGAATTCAACCAGCGTCTATCATGACCGTCTGAGGTTTCGCTGCATGCTGGTGGATTGGCTGGATCACAGGTGCAGCTGCGCCCGCCGACCGCGTCGTCGTCGGCGTTGCCATCGCAGTCTTGGTCAACTGCGTCACACCGATCGGGTTGGTTCACCCCATCACCCGGTCCATCCCAGGCCCCCGGATAGGAGTCAGGATCAGCATCGTCGCAGTCGTCACCCGTCTTGATCGTCCCGCCGCCTACAGCGGAGCACTTCGCTGTGGCGTGGCCGTCACCATCGGCATCCTTCGCGCGGAAGATGCACTTTTGCGCCAGCGGGTCGCACTCTGCTTCGGCGCAGCCGGCGGGGGTTGTCTGGGGCAGTCGCGCTTCACAGTCGACGGATGTCTGACACTCGCCACTGCCGGCGACGCCCGCGGTACCACCTGAACCTGAGCTGCCACCCGCGCCGCCTCCTCCGCTCCCTGCTGCAGAGTCCGCACCCGCGTCGAGAGCACCGCCATTCGTGGTGGGGGCATCGCTGGAGCAACCCGCATGGAGCAGCATGAACAGCAGACTCGAAATACAAGCAACTTGCGCGTGTCTCATCGTACGCACCTCCATCACCTCGGACACCCCAAAGTAACCGCTCGGAAATTGGTAGTCCCGCTCGCTTCCGACAGCACCAACGGTGCCTCTTGAGCCAAGGCAAACCGGGCCCCATCCGCTAGGCTGACAGCAGCCCCCAGGGGCTCCGCGGTCGCGGCGAAACGGCGAAACTGCGCCTTGCTCCCAGTCGAGAGCCACGTCACCAGCCACTCTTTGCGCTGGTCGCTCCAGCGGACGCTCGGTTGGGTAGCGACAGCCTCCCCCCCAACAACCTCTTGCACCGCGGAAATAGGCTCCAAGGAGCTGTCGAGCAGCGCGAGTCGGACCGACTGGTTCGGAGGACAGCCGACCTCGGACACGACGGCCACTTCTCCGTTTGGATTCGCGGCGATCGCGACACTCCTCGCGCTTTCGAGGCCCGCCACGGTGCGCATTGGTGGGTCTGAGTCAGCTACGAACTCCTCATCAGAGACCCGCCAGATCGATACGCCTTCTCCGGCGGGTGACGCGACCAAGAACTGATCACCGTCCAGGGCCAGCAGCGCCGGCGGGCGCAGAGACAAGGTGTGCTCGCTCAGCACACGCATCGCCGAACTAGACACGTTCGGCGCCTTTGGGTTCGCGATCCTCGCGAGGACTAGCGGTGCCGAGAGGGCTGCATCGCAGTCCGCGAGTGAATCTCGCTCGGCAACGGCCGCGTCGTAGAAGGCTGCATACGCCACCGCCGCACCGCCAAGCAAGGCCAGGGATGGGAGCGCGACCCCGTTCGGCAAATCACTGCAAGCTGAGGTCGCCGCGCCCCCATTGCTGAAGCGATATCCAAGCGCGCCCTTTGCGCAACCGCTCGTCGCGACGAAGACCGCAGCCGCCCCGTCGCCCACCAACTGGACCTGTGGTTGCCGCGGGGCAATGGATGTCTCGTCCGCCAAGAAGGAGCACCCCTCGTAGAGATACCCAGGGCGGGTGCCGTTGAGGCGAACGGCCTGCAGGCATGAGCCACCACTCGGAGCACCGACGACGTAGGCCGCCACGGCGTCGCCGGCAGCGTTCAGCGTGAGCTGGGGTTCGGCGTCTTCGCCCAGCGCCAGTGCGTCGAACACCTTCGAGTCGGAGACGACTCCAATCAGGCCCTCATCGACGAGACCATCACAGGTGTTATCGAGCCCATCGCAGCGCTCTTGGGAGCCGCCCCGGTTCGCACCGTCCAGGTCGTCGCAGTCTTCGCCACCACACTCCAAACTGGGGTCCCCATCGCCGTCATCGTCGCGCACGCCCTCCTCGCAACGCCGCGAAGCCGCGTTGCAGTGATATGCTTGGCATCCGCTGGCGCTGAGACGCGCACAAGGATCCGCCCCAGGGCTTTGCCCTACGGAACAGTAGACGATCTCATAGCCACCGATGTCACCGCACCCCCACACCAGAGTGCCAGCGCACGCCACGATCATCCCGAGCAGCAAGTAGCGAGGACGCATCAAAAGCTCCCTCCCACCCACACGGCACGCCCTGAAGTCCGAATCCATCGCCGCGCGGTAACGCGTTCGGAGGTCGGCGTGCCCCAGTCCGTGGTAAAAACCAACACGCCTGCGCCCAACGCAAAGACACCGCCACCGATGAAGAGCAGGTTCCCTGTTCGAGCTTGGCCATTGATTTCGTCTCGCAATCCCGGATCGCGCACGAGCGGATCCTTGTCTCGTTCCTCGGCATCGCGGGACGCAGCGCTGAGGGTGAAGTAGCTGCCTCCAGCCAACGCGGCGACGCTCACACCCGCGACGCTCCAGAACAACCAACGGGGCGTGCCTCGTGCGCCTGCACCCGATCCGGGTTTGGGGGTGAGGGACACCTTGATGAGCGTTCGTTCTGCGTTCTTCAGGCTCCGCGCCCAGCGAAACTCCGAGAACCCCGGGGCGGTGACCACCAGTGTGTGGTCGCCGGGATCGAGCTCAGACGTTTCCTCAAGAAACTCTACTGCGACCGCTCGCCCGTCGAACTGGACACCCATGCCTGAAGGCTTTTGGGCGTATTCCACTCGCAGGTACGCCGTCGGGAGGCGCGCGACCCGCACAGCCACCTGCTCCTTCGCGCCTTCTTCAAGTACCAGTCGCCGCCGAAAGGCCTTCAGCCGGTGCCCCGTAGCGACGATCTCCACCGAACCAGGGTCCTGCTCGAGCGTGGATCCCCAGGCCGACCTGGGTAGCGGCTTTCCGTTCAAGGAAAGCGCGAAGTCGGGAGGCAAGTCGCTCGGCACCCGAATGGTTAGGTGGGGAACCCGTGGTTCAAGCTCCTGAGCTTCGCCAGCGGCTGAGTCGCGTGTGGCATTGTAGCGGCGTTCACCCGTCGCAACGAATCGGTCTTGGGCTTCGCGCGCGGCCAGGCGAAAGCTTGTGTACGCGCTGGCGATTCGGCCGAGCGCACGCTGGCACCTCGCAACATACAGACGGGTGTTAGGGCTAGGGAGGCTGGCGAGGCTCGCGGAGAACGCATTCAGCGCAGTCTCGAAGTCGCCAGCATCAAAGGCACGCTTGCCTTCTTCGAAGCGCTGCAACCCCAACGAGTCACGCGACTGCGCGGAAGCAACTGGCGCGCCTGCGAAACCGAGGATAACGGCGAGCAAAAGCAGGGAGCGAGAGGCAAGCCGCACCAAGTCTAAATGACCCCCACGGCCTCAATGGTCCATGGTCAATTCATCCAGGCCGCGCGGAATCACCCTTCCATTTCTACGAAGCAACAAAAGAAGCGTGAAACCTCAGTGACTCGGCCAGCAACGTCTTGACAGGTCAGCCCCGCGCGGAGTGCAAGTGTCCATGACCCTGCACCAACTCCCGTGGGAGTAGCTGGACAAAGTGACTATCCGTGTACGTGCACCTCCGAAACGCCTTGGCGTTGCTCGTCTTGACAGGTCAGCCCCGCGCGGAGAGTCAGTCCGCTGGACGAACTACCTATTTACGGCACGTACCGATTCCCTAAAGTCAAAGGCCCCATTCCCACGTCTCAGAAAGACCGATGGAGATATGAACTCTTTGGGAACATCAGCCCTATTCCTAGTCGCCTGCGCGCTATCAGCGCTCGATGCTTTGGGCCAAACGGCGTTGGACTCGCCAGCGTCGGAGACTCCGACCCAGGATTACCCAAGGGCTGCCAGCGCTGCCAGCCTGAATGCAGCCCCCTCAGGGACGAGCGAGATACCACAATCTGATCAATCGTCGGCGTCCAACTCGACGCCGAGAGTCGCCCGCTCTGACCGCAACTTGCATGACGGCTTCTATCTGCGCTTGGCTCTGGGTGGTGGGTCGACCAGCTGGACGCGAGGCAAGCATCACGACGAGGAAACGGCCCCGGCCGGATTGTATGACGTCGCCCTCGGCGGAACGATTGGACCGGGCGTCGTTCTGGGCGGAGGGCTCTTCAACACAGTCGCAGACCTCGATGGCCTCTATCGCCTCACTGTGCTTGCCCCCTTCGTGGACTACTACTTCAATCCCCATGAAGGTCTTCATATGCAGTTTGCCCTGGGCGCCGCAGTAGAAGAATCGGACACGGTTAGCTACGGAGTCGAGAGGGATACGGGTGGAGGTGTTGGAGGTTTCGTTGCCGTCGGGCATGAATGGTGGACATCCGCCTCGTGGAGTGCCGGCCTTATGCTGCGAGCTCAGTTCGTGAAGACGAAGAACCCAAGCACAAGCGGTCTCGAGGCCCAGAACCTCTCACTGGGCATACTCGGCACAATCACCTATCAGTAGCGCGATGACCCGTCCTCCTCGGGGCCATTGAACTTCTTCGAACCAGGAAGCTCTGGACGAACTACCCATTTATCGCGGGTCTCTCTCGACTACACTATCTGTTGGTCGCGTCCGGTCGGGCCCCAGTCGGAAAGATGGATATGCAAACTCCGTTTCGAATCGGTTCAAGCTCCAGAGCTTGGGCGGTGGCCTCCTTCGTCTCTGCGATCGTCGTTGCAGGGTGTGGGGATGAGCCATCGGCGACGCGCTTCTCCCAACAGTCGGGTGGCACAGGCTCAGCAAGCGGGTCGTCTGGCAACGGCCATGGAGGCACCGCCGGTAGCGCTGCGGCGGGAGGGGCCGGCGGGACGACAGCGGCAGGGGGTGCGGCTGGTTCCGCAGAGGAAACGTCACGTCCTGGCGATGGAGTATGTAGCGGCGACGAGGACGCTGACACCACCCCAGAGGACTGCCCGGCGGTCGCCGGCGATGGCCTGTGCACTCACGACGAGGACGCGGGATCCACACCCGAGGATTGCCCCGCCGTCGCGGGAGACGGTCTCTGCACTCACGATGAGTCGCCGCTGAATACACCCTCCGACTGCCCAACCGTCGCAGGCGACGGGATCTGCTCAGGCTCCGAGAACGCCGGCACCACCCCGAGCGACTGTCCTGCCAATCCGTCGGATGGATTCTGTACCCACGACGAGACCTTCGAGACTACGAAGGACTGTCCCGCTCCGGACGTCACGTTCGGCGGTGGTACCCTCGACGATCTAAGGAAGTTGAGTGCTCCACTGCTATTCAACACGTTGACAATCGACGGCAGGCTCACGATCTCCCCTGCGGACGGCAGCGTCATCCTGGAGGCTCAGACGATTGCGATCACCCGTCAGGGGAGCATCGTATCCGAGCAAGGCATCTGCGACTGGGCAGACAGTCCCAGTCTGGTACTGGTTGGGAGGACGGCAGTCGAGGTCCTCGGAATGGTCGACCTGTCTGGAAAGAACGGGAAGCCAGGCACTTCGACCGCCAGCTGTAACCTGCCGCACGGCAAGGATGGTGGCGACCTCCAGGTCTTCAGCGAGATGGCGACTCTCGGCGGCAGCATCGATGTCCGTGGCGGCGACGGTGGCTATACCAGGGACTCCTACGGCGGCACGGTCTTCCAGTGGGGAGGCGATGGTGGGGATGGCGGAGACGTCAAGTTCGAGGCGTCCATGGTCTACTGGCTGGGGTTCAGCGTGAACGTATCAGGCGGTGCCGCCGGCTCGGGGGACTCCAGCTCGACCAACGGGAGTCCGGGAGCCCCGGGCGTGAAGGTCCTTCCACCAGGCGTCACCATCGTCGGCTCACCCTGAGCGCTCGAAACAAGCAGCACAATCGCGCGAAGAGTGAGGCGTCTTATATCCGCGAGGCAATAGTCTAGAGCGACGCGATCTCTCGCCGAGACCGCAGACCCAGCTTGTCCAGGATGCTGGCGATCTGGTTTGCTACCGTCCGCGGGGACACGCCGCGTTCGCATCCGATCTGCTCATTCGTCATTCCGCGTCCAACGAGCTCGCAGACGGCCATCTCGGCGTTCGTGAGGCTCCCACGCCGCGAAGCACTGCACGCGCGCACCACCTGAAGGCCACCGAGGAGCTCGCCATGCCGCCGCTCCGGATGCGTCAGTGTCCGAAAGACGCTGACCAGTTCCGTGGTCGAGCGCACGCCAAGCTTGTGTCGAGCGACCTGCAGATGGGATGCCACGGACGACTCCGTGACGCCCAGCCGATACGCGATCTGTCCATTGTTGAGCCCGCGGCCCACGAGCTCGACGACCTCGCGTTGCCGACGCGTGAGCGCCAGCGTGAACCTTGGCTCCACCCGGTTTCGATAGGCGGCAACGTAGCGCTTCCCGTCGCTCTCGAAGACATCCACCAGTGACCAGCGTCCGTCGACCAAGGCCTGCCAGGTCTCCAGCGCCTGGTCCGCGCGCGGCGCCTCCAACGCCGCGCTCCGCGCCAGCACCGCGGCGCGCAGCCGGGAGGACGCCTTGGAGTCCTTCAAGTGCTTCTCGGCGTGTTCGACGGCGCCCTGGAGTCCGAAGATCGCCTCCGCCCCGGTCGGGCAACGCCTGAGACCGCGACGCAGGCGATACGCCGAGCTGACGTGGGCCATCGCTCTGGACCAGAGCACGCGCTCGCGCGGCGCGGTCCTGGTCCGCTCGGAAAGGGCAACGCCGATCACGAGCCCGCTACCGTTCGCGTCGACAGTGTTCGCCCCGAGGAAGTCCGGGACCCCGGCGTGAAGCGACTCCTCGGGCAACGCCCGCTGGAATACCTCGCTGGTGCTGGCGTAGCCCCGCCCGAACCAGGCCCGGATGTCGACGGGGTCCATCGCTCGCAGCACCCGAGGCACGATATCCAGGAACTGTGGATCTCCGAACCCGAGCAACAGGTTGTCGATCTCAACCGCAACGTCGTCAGCGAGCCTGCAGGTGTACGCAATGACGGCAACACCAGGAGGAAGGCCGGGCACGGCCGCGTTGGCCAGCTCGCGAAGCCAGTCCCCGTCATCTCCGTCCAGACGATAAGCCGCACGCAACACCTGCCTCAAGTCCAGCGCCCGCACTGACCCTCCCCGCTTGACTGGCACTAGTCTCGACCCGTCCCATGAGCAGGCACCATGGTCAGTTCGTCCAGAAGGGGCACACTGGCCCTTCGGTCCTCACCCCTGCTGCCTCGTGGATTCGCGACGGAAGAAATGCGTGCCCTGTGGCGAGTCGCCTCGTAACCCCGCCGCAGTAGGTCGTATCCTTCTGCACCGATGAAGGGCGATCCGGTGGCCATCTTGGAGGTTTGCTATGCGTTGGGCGGTGACTTCGACACGTGGCTGGATGACCTCGTCAACGCGCTGCAGCCAAGCCTCGATGTCGGCCTTGGCTTGGTCTGCACGGGGGTCCGCCTCACATCGAGCGGACCGCAGCACGCCTTCGAGACGACGTGGGGCAACGCACCAGGAAACGCCGGCGAGCTGATCCGGATCTCGCAGCAGACCATGCCCGACCCCAGCGAGGTGATGGCGACCTTCGCGAGTTCGCGGTTCACCACGGCACGCGGCGAGATGTCCGAAGAGAACCTCCAGCGATTCAACGAGATCGCCTCTACGGTCGGAGTACGCGACGGCGCCGGCGTGGTGTTCTCGGACGGAACCCTGGGCGTGCTGATCGCCGCGCTGCTACCTCACAAGGCCCGATTGGCGATCGCCGAGCGCCGCATGTGGAGTCGCATCGCGATCCATCTGAGTCACGCCCTGCGCCTGCGACGCCGCATCACTGGGCCCCCGGTCGCGGTCCTCGCTCCGAATGGACGCATGCTCCACGCCGAACAGGACGCGCTCCCGCTTCCAGCGCGCGAGCTCCTGCGGGCCCACGTCAAGCAAGTGGAGCGCGCGAGGACTCGACGTGCAGACGCGCCCAGCGCCGTTGCTCTGTGGAAGGGCCTCGTCGACGGTCGCTGGTCGCTGGTCGACCGCTTCGAATCCGACGGCAAGCGCTTCATCGTCGCCCTGGAGAACCCAATCGGCACGCCCCCGATCGCGCAGCTCTCCCCCAAGGAGCGGGCCGTCTGCCAGCTCGCCGCCGAGGGCTACCCGAACACCTCGATCGCCTACGCACTGGGCTCGAAGCCGTCCACCGTCGGCAACCAACTCAGCCGAGCCTTGCAGAAACTGCGACTCGCCAAGCGCTCCGACCTGGTCAGGACCTGGGGACTGCTGGCACGAGGCGATACTCAGGTCTCACCACTCCCGGAGGTCGACGACGCGCTGGTCGTCGCGCGAGGTGCGCAAGCCAGCAGACCGCTACCGCAGCTCACCCCCGCGGAACGCGAGATCGCAACGCTGCTGGCCGAGGGCTGGTCCAACAGCGACATCGCGCGACACCGCGGAGTGAGCCCGCGCACCGTCGCGAACCAGGTGCAGCGCATCTTCGACAAGCTCGGGGTGTCTTCGCGAGTCGCGGTCCAGAACGCGATCGAGCGAGGCTAGTCCCGTAGCCATCCAGCATTTCCGCGTTGCTTCCACCCTCGCGTGGAGGAAATGACCATGGGGGGGAGGTCAATTCCGCCGTATGCGAGGCGGAGAGCGTGTTTCCAGACGGTTACACAGGTCGACCGCGAGCAAGGAACCGAAGGGCACTCGGTTCTTCGTTGGAGTCCGCGCGGACTTGGAGTTCAGGTCGAGACCAGGCTGGGGTACGCTCCGAGTCAACAGAAGCCTTCTACGAGGAGTATCCGCGGTGACTGATCCCGACCCCGCGAGTGGCAACGCAATCGACGGATTCACGTGGAAGCAGGCAGACCGGCACTTCGCGGTGATCTGCATCGACGCGGCTCCCACGGCCAGACCCGAGGGTCTGACCGAAGCCGAATGGACCGTGGCTCGCCTGATCGTTGCTGGACTGGACAATCGAGAGATCGCGACGGCTCGAGGGGCATCACCCCGTACCATCGCAAACCAGCTCCAAGCCATCTTCCGGAAGCTACGCGTGCACAGCAGACACGAACTGTGTGCCGTGCTTGGCGAGCCGAGCAAGTAGGGTGGGACGACGGCCCGACCCCGTTGCCATCGTCGAGGCGGCGTATCGCATCGAGCTTGGCGAGGATGCGTGGCTCCGACAGTTGACCGCTGCCATCGGCGCCACACTGGATCCCGGAGGCAACGGCGTCCGATTCGCCCCATCCAAGGTCGAGCGCGTCATCTACCAGCACGTCGCCGCCCATGTGGGGGCAGGTATCAAGCTGCTGGAACGCGCGAGGGGAGACTCGCCAGACGCCATCGTGTCCCCACGGGGAGACGTCGAAGACGGACTTGAGGAGCTGGCGACCAGGGAATCCAGAGACGCCATTCGAAAGGCGGTCCGGCGCATCGACTCCGCCCGCACTCGCGAGGGTCGAGCAGACCCACTCACCGCGCTCGCGCTTTGGCAAGGCCTGTTTGCAGGGAGGTGGTCCATCGTCGAACGCTTCGACTCGGACGGAAGGCGCTTCTACCTGCTCCAGAGCAATGAACCAGAGTGCAGGCTGAGTCGGCCGCTCCCGAAGCGCCAGAGACAGGTGCTCTTCTACGCCAGCCTGGGTCTGCCCAACAAGGAGATCGCATATGCACTCGGGACTGCTCCCACGACCGTGGGGCAGCATCTCTCCTTGGGACTCAAGCGGATCGGCCTCAAGTCGCGCACCGAACTGGTCGCCGTAGCCAGGCAGCTCCGTAGCGCTGCAGCGGAACCAGATAGCTAGCCCCGGGCAGATCATCGGCGCAGACACCATGGTCAATTCGTCCGGTTCACGTTCCAGCGCGGGAACACACCTTTATTTCCGCACGCATACAGACGAATTGACCATTCCCTTGACGACCTCGGACTCCTTACCCTGGCGCGACAACCAGTGAACAGGAGTTTTGATGTTCCGAAGAGTTCCCAACTTCGCCCGCGACGGAGTGGTGCTGACGACTCTCCCACTTGCCCTGACGCTGTCCGTGAGTACGGCCCTGGCTCAGCCAGCGGACCCAGCGCCACAGCCAGCGCCACAGCCAGCGCCACAGCCCATCCCGAGCGCTCCGCCCGGCGCAGCGCCGCCCACCGCAGCGCCACCCGCCGCGGCAGCGCCGCCCGCAGCAGCGCCACCCGCAGCAGCGCAGCCGCCCGCAGCGGCACCACCCGCAGCGCCGCCCGCGGCGGCACCGCCCGCAGCCCCAGGGGCTTACCCCAGCGCGGCAGAAGCTCCCCCGCCACCTCCGCCGAACGAGGCGCCCAAGGCCGAGAACCCGAGGCGACGCAGCGGTGTGGTTCCAGTTCTCCGTCTCGGCTTCATGGTGGGTGGCTCGGGTGAGGGCACGCGCGAGTGCGAAGGTAGCGCTTGCGCCTCCAACCAGGAGTTCAAGTCGGACTACGACGACGTCAGCGGCCCAGTGCTGCTCGCCGGGGACGTCTTGTTTCACGTGAGTCCAGGCTTTCGCCTCGGGCCCGGCCTGATGTTCTTGCCGAAGACGAAGTTCGACTTCGAAGACTCGAGTTCGGACTATGAGTCTGGCAACGAGCTCTCGGCAGGTCTCGTCGGAGAGGGGCTGATCGACCTCTCGCCCGCAGTCTCCCTGATCATTCGTGGCTTCATCGGCGCGGACTTCCTCTTTCCCGGAGGCGACCTGGAAGACGAGATCGACGACTTCACCATCACAGCAGGCGACAGCTCCCTCACGTGCAGTCAGGTCGACTCCTTCGAAGATGCGTCCTGCGACAAGGGCAAGGGCCCGTTCATCGGTCCCACCTTCGGCCTCGGCGTCGGGGTGCTCTTTCCCCTCGACTCGGTGTCTCTCCGCGCGGAAGTGATGGTGCAGGCCTACGAGGTCGAGTACGTCCTCGCTGACGTCTCGACGGACACGCTTGGCGACGCGAAATTCGGAGGCAGCGGGACCGGCTCCCGCACCTTCATCATCGGTGGCGTGGAGTTCTGAATGAGGTACCTACTCATCTGCACCCTCGCCTTGCTGCTGACCGGCTCTGGCGGTTGCAGCTCCGACGACTCCTCCGGATCGTCGGGTGGCAAGCTGGGCGGTGGTCAGCAGTGCGCTCCAGCTGCAAACGCCAGCTGCGAGAAGATCTGTGTCGCCAAGGACTGCTGCGCGGAGCTGAGAAACTGCGAGGCCAAGACCTGTTACGACCTGGACGCCTGCTACGACGAGTGCGCCGGAGACGACGAAGGTTGTCGCAGCGAATGCAACGACAAGTACCCCGGAGCGGTTCAGGCGCTCTCAGACTTCCGGAGATGCTCGGACTCCTGCGACTCCGGGTGCGCCGACTCCGATGGCTGTGGACTGACGGGCGACGACAGCTGCACTGATTCCTGCCTCAACGGCACCTGCTGTTCGCAGAACACCGCTTGCGTGGAGAACTCAAGCTGCGTCAGCCTAAACCGCTGCTACGCCACATGCAGTGATGATGCGTGCTACGAGGACTGCGGGAACACGTATCCAGAAGGCGTCATCGACTTCTTCTTGCTGGTCGATTGCGTTGGTAGCTGTGGATGCGGAGGTTGAGGCCGCTCAGAAGTTGAGCGGCCGGACCAGCCAGCCAGTGCTGCCGGAATCGTAGGGTTCTGGTTCGGGGTCGGGGCGGGTGAGCGCATACGTCGCCAGCGCGCCTCCGACCACCACCGCCGCGGCTCCAGCCCAGAACCACCAGTGGCTGGTCAACGAGTCCTTCTCTCGCACCAACGTCGCCCTGAGGTTCGCCTGTTCACCAGGCTGCACGTCCATCTTCGCCTGGTAGGGCTCGAAGCCATCGCGCCTGACGCTGACCCGATAGCTGCCCGCGGGTCGCAGCAGGCTAATGGGCGCTGGTCCGAAGTCCTTGCCGTCGATGGTCACGATCGCGTCGCGAACGCTCGACGAGACCTGGAGCGTCGCGGGAAGCCGATCGAGCTTGAGCGGCAACGCCACCTTCTCGCCGGTTCTGAACGTCCTGCGCACGACTGCGTCTTCGTAACCCTTTCGGCTGACCGTGAAGACGTGGTTGCCTGGATCGACGACGACGCGAAACTTCTTGCCCGGCACCTTGGCTCCCAGGCCAGGGCTGGAGAGCCCCGCGACGTACTCGGCGCCGTCGCGCGCCAGCGGGCGACCGTCCACCGCGATACGTGCGTCGACTTGTGAGATGGTGACGTCGATCCGCGCCAGGATGCGGTTGGCCTCCACGACGTAGCCTTTCGCTTCCGTCCGGAGACTGACTGCCAGCGTCTCAGGGTTGGACCGCGCGAGCTCCAGCGCTCGCTCGAAGCTCGCTCTGGCTCGAGTGTAGCGCCCCATCGCGCGCTCACAGGCGGCGATGTTGAACACCGTCGTCGCGTGAGTGAAGCGTGCATTCGATGCCTCGAACGACGCGAGCGCGGTCGCCCACTGCGCCTCCTTGACCTGTTTCACACCAGCCAGGAACAACTCGCGCGCCTCGAGCCGGGCCGGGTCCTCCTGGGACTCAGGATCGGGCTGAGCGTCCCTGGAGGCCGTGGAGCCCGGAGGCTCTGAACCCGGCGACTCCCCAGCGTCGGACTGCGAGTAGGCGCTTGGCGCGAGCAACACCGCACCGACCACCAGCGATAACTGAAGCTTGGCTCTCATCGTTCGAACACCCTGGTTAGAAAGGGACCTCGGTGACCACGCCCCCGGCAGCCTTCGGCTGACTGCTGGGCCGTGGGGTTGGGGGTGAGGGAGCGCTGGCCGAAGGCGCAGGCGCGATCTTGGTAGCAGGCTGCTTGGGCATGACTTGCCGCGCTTCGACGACCCGCGCCTTGGGAGGCTCCGTTCTGGCTTCGTCGCTCGCACTCGCCTCAGCCGGCCCCGAGTCCTCCACGGGCCACACGCTCGGCTCTGCGAGCGCTGCCGTCTCCTTGGCGATCTCGGCTCCCGAGGCAGATGCAGCGACCGTCTGTGGCGCCGTTCGCCGAGGCCATTTCCACACGGCGATGCTCACTACCACGCCGACGCTGGCGAGTGCAGCGACGCCGACCAGCGTCCGAAGCCCGCGCCGCTTGGGAGGGGGAAAGGCACCCGTCGCGTGCGTGACCCCGTCCGTCGACTGGACCGGCACGGTCTCCCGGTCCTGGATCACCGCGTTTGGCCCGAACGACCGCGCCACGGTTTCCGTGTGGCGACTCAGAACCTCGTATATCTCGCGGAGGTCCGTGCTCCTCTCCGCCCGGCTGGGGGTGAGCATGCGCCCCACGGAAGCGACGACGTCTTCAGGCAGCCAGGGCGCGACGTTGCCGAGCGGCTCGATGGATCCCATGGCGATGGCCTTGAAGATCTGTCCGAAGTTGTCGCCGTCGATCGGTCTGACCCCGGCCAGGCACTCGTAGATGATGATCCCCATCGCCCAGACGTCCGCCCGCTGGTCGATGTCCTTCTCTCCGAAGACCTGCTCCGGAGGCATGTAGTAGGCCGTGCCCATCACCGCGCCGGTCTGCGTCAAGGCGGCAGTCGCAGCCGCGCCCCCCTCGGTGGCGCTCAGCTTCGCGATGCCGAAGTCGAGCACCTTGGGCACGACGCTCCCATCTGCCTGCCGGTGCAGCATGATGTTCTCTGGCTTGAGATCCCGATGAACGATGCCGGCCGCGTGAGCGCACCCGACCGCTGAGATGACTGGCAGCAGGATGCGGGAAAGCTCGCCGAGCTCCAGGCGCGACTCGCGGAGGAGCTTCGCGGCGAGGTCCTCGCCGTCGAGCAGGTCCATGACCATGACGGGAGAACCGTCCTCCGTCTGGATCACGTCGTGCACCTGCACCACGTTGGGATGCTGAACGGCGCTCACTGCTCTTGCTTCCCGTAGGAAACGCCTGAGCACCTTGTCGTTGCTCCCACCTCCGTGCTTGAGCAGCTTGAGCGCCACCTCCTTCTTGGTGATGACGTGGCGAGCGGCCCAGACCGCCCCCATGCCGCCCTCTCCCAAGAGCCGGTCGAGGCGATAGCGCCCTCCAAGCACCAGCCCTTCTAGCAACTCCACTCATTCAGTGTCCGGACTCGACAAGTCGCCGTCAACGTCTATCCAATGGCTGCGGCGCCTGGGGGTTCAATCCGCGCGGATCAGGGAGCTAGATGAAATGCCCATGGATCGATCCAGCGACTCGCCTGTATCGTGAAGTCCGGAGTCTGTGATGCGGCGATTCTTGGCATTCACACTGCTATTTCCACTGCTATTCCACGGTGCCTGTTCGGACACGGAGGAGGGCACGAACCAACCTGAGCAGGACGCTGGCGCGACCCCAAGCTGGGTCAGTACCGAGTGCCATGACTGTTATGCGACTCGGTGTGAGAGCGAACTCGACGACTGCATCGGCGATCCGACCTGCGCCGCAGCCAGCGAGTGCCTCGATGCGTGCGCCCCGACTTCGAATGACCACCCGGATCCCGCCTGCGTGGCCATGTGCTTCTCCAACGTCTCCAGCACTGATGTCCAGGACTGCCTCCTGGAGGCCCAGAGCGTCTGCGTTCCGTGCGGAGGAGAAACGGATGCCGGCGCGTGCGAACCCGAGCTCTTGTGCCAAGAGTGCGGCGCATCCAGCGACACGGACTCCTGTCACAAGTGCCAGGCGGAGCGGTGCTGCGACTCGGATCAAGCCTGTCGCGATGACCAGGGATGCCTCGACTACTTCAACTGTTTTCAGCAGTGCGCGGGCAACTATTCCGAATGCGTCGCGGAGTGCGATGCCGCGGCCGGGGCCGAGAACTTCATCAAGTTCCAGACCAAGGTAACGTGCATTCTCTCGCTGTGCCCCGCAGAGTGCGGCGAACCCCCCAGCGCCTGTTTGAGCTGCCTGAAAGACCATTGCAGCGCGGAGGACGTGGCGTGCCAGACCGACGATCAGTGCGCTCGTCTCAGCGTGTGCACCGCAGCTTGCGGAACCAACTCGACACCCTGCCTGGACGCCTGCCTTGCTGACCCTATGGCGGGAGCAGAGAAGTACTTGGCGTTCGGTGACTGCGAGCAAATTCACTGTAACACCGAATGCACCACCAGCGCGGACTAGTCACGATGGCCATGGCCAGCGCGCTCGCTGCGCTGGTTACTGCAGCTTGTCAGAGCGAACGTGAGGTGCGTCCTCAGCTGTTCGTCGAGGTGGATACGGACATGCCGACCCTGAGCCAGGTGATCGAGGATGACCGGTTGAGCCGAGACGCCGCGCTCGACACCCTGCGAATCGACGTGATCGATACCTCGGGTCACGTCATTGACTTCCTTGACGTGGTGGGGCCGACGCCTTCGGATTGGCCGGTGTCGTTTGGAGTCCCGCGAGCAGAGGGACAAGCCGCAGTCCGCCTCAGGCTCAGGCTGTTCCGAGGACAGTTCGCAGATCCAGGAGAAGCAAACGGTCTGCCGACCCTGGAACCGTTGTCGAATACGACGATCGATCGAGTGGTGGACCTGACCTTTCCAGAGTCGGGAGTGAGATCGGCGCGAATCGAGTTGAGAGGCGACTGCCTCGGAGTTCGCGCCAGCTTTGGACGCGATACGAAGAGCTGCGTCGACGCAGACCATCAGTTCGAAGAGCCCGCCTTTCCTACCGACCCTGCGACGGGTGAGACCCGGGTCGGAACCTGGTCGAAAGCGTTCGAGCAACCATGCACTGGCCCCTCACCAGGTCCCGACACGATATGTATTCCCGGCGGCTTCGCGGTGCTCGGCGAGCGCGATTTCGCAGGTCTTGGTGGTGGCTTTCTGGATCCCTACCCACTCGTACCCGTGCTGATATCTCCGTTCTGGATGGATCGCACGGAGATCACCGTCGGTCGCTATCGCGATTTCGTGAACCGTAACGGCGAGCCCATTCACCCGCCGGAAACATACCTCCCAGGCGATCGATTTCAGAGCACCTGTTCCTTCCTGGGCCTCGACTCTGCCGCCAATGATCAGTCACCACTGAACTGCATGCGTCGAAGCGTCGCGGAGGCCATCTGCGCCGACGCTGGAGGCGAGCTACCGAGCGAGGCACAGTGGGAGTTCGCCGCGCGCGGGAGAGGGCGCGGATATCTGTATCCGTGGGGTAATGAGCCTGCCGATTGTTGCACCGCGAGCTTCGAGCGCTTCTCCTACGCAGGATCCCTGGTCCGTTGCGAGGCCAAACCACCGCTGGAACGGGTCGGCTCTCACCCTGAGAGCAGCGAGTGCAACTCCAGAGGCGATGTCAGCCGCGACGGAGTGCTGGACATGGCTGGCAGTGTCGCGGAGATGAGCCGGGACAGCGGGAGGACCTTCGCAGACGACTGCTGGAAGTCCAACGGAACGCTTCGAGACCCCGTATGCGAGGCCGACGGGGGACTCTTCACACTTCGAGGCGGCAACTTCTCGGCAGGGCAGGGGCTGCTGCTAGCAGCACTCCGCAACACCTCACCCGAATTCGCGGCAACCAGCACCACTGGTGCGAGATGCGTCTATCGTGAGACAAAGCCGTGAGGATACGATCGGAGCTTGGGGGGCTTGCCATTGCCGGGGCGCTAGCGCTCGCGCAGACGGGGTGTGGCCAAGCGGAAGGCGAGCAGCGGCCGCAGTGGCTCGTCTCCGTCTCCACGGACGCCGCGATACCCCAGTTCGGGGATCGCCTGCTGCTCGAGGTGCTGCAAGCGGATGGCACCCCAGCGTGCCCCGGATGCAGGCGGCTGCTGGGTGTCGCAGCAGACTGGCCAGTGACCTTCGGGATCGTGCCTCCGGAGCAGCATGGACGTCTGCTCGTTCGAGCGCGCCTCTACCGAACGGCGATGGCCGGTGCCGACGGGTTGCCCCGCACGGCCCGAGTGATCGACGCGGCGGGATGGCTCCCCGACACCCCCTCGACCGTCTCCCTCGCTCTGGCCATGCGCTGTTTCGGCGAAGCCGTGGAGTTGGCTTCCAAGACCACCTGCCAGCCGAGCGACGGCAGCCGGGGCGATTTCCCGATGCTCTCGCCTGACACCCGCCAGCTGGAACCCGGGAGCTGGGAGTACTCCAAGCCGGCGCCCTGCAGCGGGGACGTTCCAGACGACATGGAGTGTGTCGTCGGCGGAGCGTTCTTGCTGGGTGCGCCGAACCCATCGTTCCTCTTCCAGTCGTCCAGCTCCGGCGACGATCTGTATGAGGACCTGACCGTGGAACCCCTGGTGGTGCTCTCCCCGTTCGCCCTCGACCGCGAGGAAATGACGGTCGCTCGCTACCTGCAGCTCGCAGACGAGCACGGCTTGCAGCTACCGGTACCCGCGACCGCCACGGGAGGCGAGTTCTGCACCTACGACCCGGGCAGCGTTCAGGGTTCATTGCCCGTCAACTGCATCAGCCGAGATGCCGCCCGCGCTGCCTGCGAAGCCCAGGGCAGACGTCTGCCCACGGAAGCGGAGTGGGAGTATGCGGCTGGGAATGGCCCAGCAGAAGATCCATTTCCGTGGGGCATAGAGCTGGACGGGTGCAGCCATGCGATCCTCGCGCGCGGCGACGACGTGAACAAGGAGTGCCGCGCGAGCAACGGAAAGACGCTCCCGGCGGGCCCTGTGCCCGTGGAGAGCACACCTGACGTGAACGACTTCGGCTTGCGTAACCTGGGAGGAAGCGTTGCCGAGTGGGTGGCGGACGCGCACGCGGACTACGGGGACGACTGCTGGGCGGGACAGCTACTGATCGACCCTCGCTGCGACTCCAGCTCGACGGGGAACTTCGCCGCCCGGGGAGGTTCCTGGCCAGGCTCCTTGAGAACCGCGAGAGTCACGGAGCGGGGGACGGTCCTCAATGACCGGCCCAACGACGCGATCGGCTTCCGCTGCGCTCTCAGCGCAGACTGAGCCGCAGGTTCTGGACACCGGTTCAGCAGCGCACCAGGCACTCCTGCGCATGCAGCCAGTGACGGTGCGCGTTCGCCGCTCCTCCCCCCCGAGATCAGATCAAAACCCATCGAACACCAGGATTTTTGGGGGTTAGGCGCGCCGAAACACGCTATGCATCCACCCGCGACGGCGCGGCTCGGAAGGCCGCGAGGCGCCTCAACATTCCATCCTGGGGACCTTGCATGAGCCCGCTCATAGAGCTAGGGTCCCCGCCCTTCAAAATGGCAAGCGCGATTATCAAGACGGGCGGCAAGCAGTACAGCGTCTCCGAGGGAGACGTCCTGCGTGTGGCCAAACTAGCAGGCAACCCGGGCGAGAACATCGCCTTCGAAGAGGTTCTCATGGTCGGTGGAGACCAGCCGAAGTTCGGCAAGCCCACCGTCGGCGGAGCCAAGGTCGAGGGACAGATCGTCTCGCACGGGCGCGGTGAGAAGCTCATCGTGTTCAAGTTCAAGCGGCGGAAGAAGTATCACCGCAAGAACGGTCACCGTCAGGACTACACCGAGGTCAAGATCACCGGCATCAAAGCCTGATCTGCCAAAGTCGATCTGAGAGCCGGAGCAATTCGAGATGGCACATAAAAAGGGCGGCGGATCCACACGGAACGGCCGCAACAGCAAGCCCCAGTACCGCGGAACCAAGGTCTACGGTGGCGAGTTCATTCGCGCCGGTGGCATCATCGTGCGTCAGGTTGGAATGACCATGGCTCCGGGCCCCAACGTGGGTCTGGCCAAGGACTTCACGCTGTTCGCTCTGTGCGACGGCCACGTGAAGTTCGGCTGGGAGTCGCGCACCAAGAAGCGCGTCTCGGTCGAGCCTGCGGCTTCCTGAACGATCCAGGTTCGAGCAGCCTGCCTCTCGAGCTTGCATCGAGACGTGGCGCCTGAGCCTCGCTTCAAAATCGCGTTTAGCCAGTTCACCTCGACTCTGATCGCCACGGCGGTCAGAGTCTTTGGTGTTTTCGGCGTTCCTGCGCCCGACTCGCGCAGTTGCCAAACGGGGGTCACTCAAGTCGAGTGACCCCTTTGTCGTATTGGCCGGGTGTCGAACACAACAGTCAAAACCACCGTGCAGACTCGCACCAGATCTCAGTGACTCTCCCTCCCCCCAAACTCCTCGCGACGGACCTCGACGGAACCCTGCTGGCCTCCGACGGGACGATTCACCCAGAGGACGCCGAAGCCATTCGAGAGCTGCTCCGGCGTGGCGTCCGGGTGACGTTCTGCACGGGGCGAATGCACTCGGGCTGTGGGCACCTGGCGCGCCAGCTGGATCTGTCGACTCCACTGGTGTGCTTGGATGGCGTGCAGATCGTCGATCCCCGCAGCGCCAGCCCGGTGCACGTCGTCCCACTGCCCGACAGCTCGCTGAACCCGCTACGCAGCGCGCTGCACGAGCTGAAGCCGATGACCTTCCTGTTCGGAGCGGACCGCATCTACCACGACGCTGGCGGCGATCCCGCGGCGCCCTACGTCAGCATCTGGACCGAGAGGATGCAGCGCGTGGACGACGTGATCGGCCACGAGAGCTGGGAGAAGGACGCGCTCGGTCTGGTCGCGGTGGGCGAGCAGAGCCGCATCGGCGAGCTGCAGCGACTCGTCAACGAGCTGGCCGAGCTGGAGAGCGCCGCGTTCATCTCCAACCGTCCTGGCTTCGAGGGTGTGTGGGCGATGGTGATTCGCAGGCGCGGGATCAGCAAAGCGAGCGGACTCCAGCGCCTGGGAGAGATGCTCGGGGTCGGCCTCGACGAGATGGTGGTGGTCGGCGACTGGCTCAACGATCTGACGATGATGCGCGCCGCGGGACGCTCGTACGCCATGGGACAGTCGCCGCCCGAGGTCGTGGATGCGGCCGACGAAGTGCTGCACGCGAACCACCACACCGGGGGTGGCGTCGCGGAGGCCGCGCGTCGCGCTGGCCTGCTGTGACGATCAGCGGACCCGACTGACTATCCCACCCTGGCCCCGCACATTGCCGCCGGGCCGTGCTATGCCGGTTTCCAGCACGTGTCGGACGGGGAGAGTACAAGCAACGCCGCGAAGCGACCGCGGTATCTGGTGTTGGCGCTGGCGGCGCTGACCTTGGTGGGCATGCTGGTGTTCCTGGACGGGTTCCAGATCATCAACGCCTCCACCGACCCGGACTTCGCTGCGCGAGAGAGCGCGAAGCTGGATCCAGTGCTGGCCAGCGTCCTCCAGGCCCAGTTCGAGAGCATCGGTGAGCTGCACAGGGTGATGACCCCGATGGGGATCGCGCTGGTGTTGCTCGGCGGAGTGCTGTCGGTCGTCGCGATGCGAGGGATCTTTGGTCGCGCCTCGGCGGGTACGATCGTCCAGCTCGCGCTGGGCACGGGAGTCGCGCTAAGCGTCAACTTCGTGCTCGCCGCGCCAGTGCGTTCCGCCGCGATCACCGCCGTGGGTAGTATCGCGAACCCGGAGGCGCGGGAGATCGCGCGTTTCCTCCCGGCAATTTTCGCAATGCGCTTCGCGCTGCCGCTGCTCACGCTGCTCTTGGCCGTGTTCGGCGTGACCCGCCGGGCCGCGCGTGAGGCGCTCCGCCCAGCCTCGGATCAGGTCGGCGAAGAGCAGTAGCGCTTGACGCATTCGCGATTTGGCGGTCGCATCGCCTTCGCGCCATGCCCGAGATCCACCGCCTTCCCCCTGAACTCGCGAGCCAGATCGCCGCGGGTGAAGTGGTCGAGCGCCCCGCGAGCGCAGTCAAGGAACTGGTCGAGAACGCGCTCGACGCTGGAGCCAAGCGAGTCGACGTCGAGATCGTCGGTGGAGGCATCAGCAAGATCGCCGTGCGCGACGATGGACGCGGGATGGATCCCGAAGACGCCGAGCTAGCGGTCGAGCGTCACGCAACCAGCAAGCTCTCCGCAATCGCCGACCTGCAGAGCGTGGCGACCTACGGCTTCCGTGGAGAAGCGTTGCCGTCGATCGCCTCGGTCAGTCGCTTTCGACTGCTCACACGTACCGCCGACGCGAACGCGGCGACGGAGCTCGTCATGGAGGGCGGTGTGAACCCGGAGATGCGTCCAACGGCCAGCGCGGTGGGCACCCTGATCGAGGTGCGAGACCTGTTCTTCAACGTGCCGGCGCGGCGGAAGTTCCTGCGCTCGAGCAACACGGAGTCTGGCCACGTCACCGAGGTGCTCGAGGCCGCCGCGTTCGCGCGTCATGACGTGTCCTTCACCCTCACCCGCGATGGTCGCAAGGTACGCGAGTGGCTACGTGCGCGTGACCGAGGGGAGCGCGCGCGCGCCGCGCTTCAGGAAGACGAGCTCGCCCACTGCGAGGGTGAGCGCGGGACACTTCGGGTGGAAGCGTATCTCTCACGGCCCGAACGCGCGCGCGCTGGCGCCGCTGGGCTGCGCTTGTTCGTCAACGGGCGCCCGATCAGAGATCGAGCACTCGCGGTGACCGTCGCGCAAGCCTACGGCAGCGTCCTCGAACGCGGCCGGTATCCGCGCGGCATTGTGTACCTGGAGCTCCCACCGCAGCTGGTCGATGTCAACGTCCACCCGCAGAAGACGGAGGTGCGCTTCGCTGACTCCCGTGCCGTGTGCGATGCGCTCTACCGTGTGCTGTCGCTTGCGCTCGCGGAGGCTTTCGCACTGCCAGCGCCAGCAAAGAACCCCTGGAGTCGCCCGACCAACGACGCACCAAACCGCTGGCAGCGTCCGCCGACAGCGAGCGCCAGCGTGCCTCTCGAGCTGGCGAGGCCCTCACCCCAGGCTCAGGGCCGACTCGCCCTGGAATCCGAGCCCCCTCAGGGCAGCTCTCCGAGAGCACCATCCCCCGCCGAGAGCGCGCGAGATCCGTGGGGGCTCGCTCCCGGGAGCGACGAGGCGAGCACAGCAACCGCATATCCTCCGGGCAATACAGGGGATGACCTCGGCGCGCTGATCGCAGTACGAGACAGCCACTCCGCGCCCGTGCGCCCTGACGGCACCAGCAGCGGCGACCCTGGACTCCGCTGGGCCAACCTTCGCTTCGTCGCCCAGCTCAAGCAGACCTACCTGCTCTGCGAGGCCGACGACGGCTTCTACGTCCTCGACCAGCACGCCGCGGCGGAGCGCGTCACCTTCGACCGCCTGCGCCGACAGTACCAGTCACGCGCGGTTCCAGCACAGGCGCTGCTGTTTCCCCTGGCCCTCGACGTGAGCGCCGAGGAAGCCGATCTGATCGATGAGCGCAACGAGGAGCTCCTCGCGCTGGGTGTCGACCTGCGCAGGCGCGGCCCCGACACGATCAGCATCCACGCCATCCCCCGTCTGCTCGGCCGCGCGAGTCCCGAGCGCCTGGTTCGGGACCTGCTGAGTGAGGTGAGCCGCCGAGGTGGTCGCGGCTTCTCCGACGCGATTGATCTCGCCCTGGCCACCATGGCTTGCCACGGCTCCATCCGCGCTGGTGACAGCCTGGGCGCCGAGGAAGTCAAGGCTCTCCTGCTCGCCCTGGACCAGGCCGACTTCGCTGGCCACTGCCCACATGGCCGACCGGTGGTCACACGGGTCACGTGGGCCGAGCTGGAACGCAAGGTCGGACGGCGCTGAGCTCGGGTGCTCGCGATCACTGGAGGACTTCGTCGAGCAGGGAGTCAGGGATCTGCTACAGGGCGGTCCGTGAGCCTGGACGCGGAGCAGCGACTTTGGGTTGTGGTCGGTCCCACCGCCTCGGGCAAGACCGAGCTGGCGCTGCGGCTCGCGGAGCAGATCGACGGCGAGGTGGTCAGCGCCGACAGCGTCCAGGTCTATCGTTATTTCGACATCGGAAGCGGGAAGCCAAGCCAGGCAGAGCTAGCTCGCGCCCCTCACCACCTGATCGACTGCTGCGATCCTCACGAGTCACTCGACGCCGCGCGCTGGGCGGAGCTCGCGGAGGCGTCTCTCCAGGAGATCAAGAACCGCGGCAAGCGTCCCATCGTGTGCGGGGGAAGCTTCCTGTTCGTGCGTGCGCTGATCTACGGCCTGGCCCCGGCGCCCCCCGCCGATCCTGAACTGCGCGAGCGACATCGGGCGGTCGCGGAGGTGCACGGAAGACAGGCGCTCCACGAGGAGCTGGAACGAGTGGACCCGGCGCGAGCCGCAGAGCTGAACCCCAACGACTTCGTGCGAGTCAGCCGCGCGCTGGAGATCTTCGAGCTCTCCGGAGTGCCGATGAGCCAGTGGCAGGCAGGACACGGCTTCCGTGAGGTACGCTATCCGGCGCGCCTGATCGGGGTCGCGCGCGAGCGTGAGGAGCAGGACGCGCTGATCGCGGCACGCATCGCGAAGATGTTCGCCGCGGGGTGGCTCGAGGAGGTGGCGACGCTGCTCGAGCGCGGCTACGCGGATACGCGGCCCATGGGTTCGGTAGGCTATCGTCAGCTGGCGGAGCTTCTCCGGGAGAGCCGCGTGGAGGAGCTGCGCGGCTCTCCGCGTCTGGAGGAGACGCGCGAAGCCATCTACCGCGCCACCCGCGTGTTCGCGCGACGCCAGCGGACGTGGCTCCGTGAAGAGCGCGTGGAGTGGTTGGCACCCGATACGCTGCCCAGCTGATCAGCCTTCAGATGAAGCTGTCCTGGTAAGCGGGGTCCTCGATGTTGAGAGCCGCGGACGTCGGCTGCAGCGGCTCCAGGACGTCGAGCATCACCGCCAGTTCGTCCGTCCGCTGGGCCCCGATGGAGGCTTCGTAGGCGCCGGGATGAGGCCCGTGGGCGATGCCAGCGGGGTGGTGCGAGATGCTCCCAGGCAAGATCCCGCGACGTGAAGTGAAGTTTCCGTCACAGTAGAACAGGAACTCGTCAACGTCGACGCTGCTATGCGGGTAGGGGCACGGGATCGCTTCCGGGTGGAAATCAACGACCCGAGGAACGAAGCTGCAGATCAGCCCGCCTCGACATGCGAAGGTCCCATGCCAGGTAGGCGGCAGATGGACCAGACCTGCGCGGGGTTGGAAGTTCAGGATCGGGAAGACCCACGGGTAGACGGCGCCGTCCCAGCCGACCACGTCGAGCGGATTGTCCGTGTACTCGAAGCCATGGAAGGCACCCTGGCGCTTTATCAGCAGCTTGCGGATGCCTTCGTCGGTCGGCCCAACGAACTCCGGAACGCGAAAATCTCTATGGCAATATGGAGCGTCCATGCGGAGTTGCCCAACGTCGTTGCGCCACTGCTTGGGCAAGTGCAGGCCGCCGTTCAGCTCCATGGTGAGCCAGTACTGGGCGACGTCGGCGTCCGGAACCAGGCGATGGACCACGGAGCGCGGGATGAACAGGTAGTCGTTCTTCTCGAAGCGCAGCTTGCCGTACTGACTCACGAGTTCCCCGCTGCCCTCGAAGACGAAGATCAGCTGATCCGCGTCGGCGTCGGCGAAGTAGACCGGGTCCGCCTCCGTCGGCTTGCAAATCCCCAGGGATACATCCCGATTGAAGAGGAGCGGCACTCGGCAGTCGATGCTCGGTCCCGGGGTGACCTTCAGGTCGAAGGACTTGTAGTGACGCTTCGCGAGCGCACGCGCCGACACGGCTTCGGGCAAGTGCCAGCCGTGGGGCACCTCGGCCAGGCGCTGCGTGTGCGGGCGCTTCTGATGATACAGGATGGTGTATGGGCCATCGAAGCCATCGCGAGTGAAGCACTCCTCGAACGCCAGATCGCCGCCCGGAAGCCGCATCTGGATATGGTGCTTCCTCGGGACCTCGCCCCGGACCAAGCGCTCGAGCATCAGGGCCTACCCGTCTGTTCCCGCTCGATGCTCTCGAAGAGCGCGCGGAAATTGCCTGCTCCGAAGCCCTGATCCCCCTTGCGCTGGATGATCTCGTAGAAGAAGGGGCCCGCCTCGGCGGTTCCATACAGCCCTGCGGAGTCCTTCAGGAAGATCTGCAGCATGTAGGCACGGTCGTGATCGCCGTCCACGAGCACCTCCAGCTCACGCAGCACCTCGATATCCTCGTCGATGCTGCCGACGCCGATGCGCTTCAAGCGCTCGGGTAGGGCGTCGTAGTAGGCGCCAGGAGTCGGCATGAACTGCACGTTGTTGGCCCGCAGATCGCGTACCGCGGTCAGGATGTCCTTGCAGGTGATCGCGAGGTGCTGGACGCCGTCACCGCGGTGGTCCTCGTTGAAGATGTTGATCTGCGAGTTCTTGAAGAACGGCCGCCAGGGCTCGTTGTTCGCGAACTTCACGCCGCTCTTCGGATCGTTCATCACGATGGACCGGAGACCGCTGCCCGAGGAGCGCCCCTCGGAGACATCTTCCGTGTGGAACTGAACGTCCCAGAACTGCTCGAAGCCCATCACGTACTCCATCCACAGGAGCGCAGGCTTCATGGTCTGGAAATTCGAGGTGATGTGATCGAAGTGCCCGAAGCCGAAGCGGTTCTTTCCACCCCGGGGTGAGGTGTGGGGGAGCATCCCGGGATAGATCTTCGTGTAGCCCTTGCGCTCGACGAAGCGGAAGGTCGTGTCACCGAACGGCGTGGTGATGGAGAAGGTGCCGAGACGCTTGCCGTCCTCGTCGAACCAGCGCACCTCGTCGATTGGTGTTCCGCCGCGCTCCTCGAGCTGGCGGAACGTCTTCTCGACGTCCTCCACCTCGAAGACGATGGTGCCGATGCCGTCGGGGTGCTTCTTGAGGTAGCGGTCGGCACGCCCCCCTTCGCCAAGCGGCGCGGAGCACATCACCACGCAGTCGCCAGCACGAAACACCAGCGAACGTTGCTTGCCCTCCGCCTCGAGCTCTGGACTGCTCTGCCCCAGCTCTTCGAAGTCCATGTAGTCGACGTAGAAGCGCTGGCTGCGCTCCAGGTCACGCACGTAGTAGTGCACCGAGTCGACACGCTTGATTCCCAGTGATTCGACCTTCGCCATCTCTCTCTCCAAGACCTCGCAGGGTCGTCAGTCTTGCGCCCTCTGGTGGGGCGCGGGGTTCGCATGAAAGGTGCGTCGGGCACCCGGATGTCGAGCGCCGTCAAGGGCGCATGGCCACGCGGAGGTCAGGCTTCGGCGTCGGGTTGCTGATCCGGGTGACTGATTCGAAACGCCTCGAGTTCGAGGCAGGCGGTCTCCACCGCCGCCAGCCTGGGGTAGGCTGAAACGTCGAGGTTGAAGCGGCGTGCATTGTAGAGCTGCGGCACCAGGCAGATGTCGGCCATGCTCGGATTCGTTCCCGCAAGGAAACGACACCCATCTCTCGCGACGGTGGCTTCCAGCGCCCTCAGACCGCGATCGACGAAGGCCGCCGACCACGCCTTGCTGTCGGCTCCAGGCGCTACACGCTCGAGTTCCTGCATCACGAACAGGTTCTGCAGCGGCTGGATCCCCGAGTTGATCATCTCCGTCAGCCAGCGCACGCGCGCGCGCTCCAGCGGAGTCGCGCCCAGGAGCGGCGGTTCCGGTAGCAGCTCGTCCAGGTACTCGATGATCGCCACCGACTGCGCAAGACCGTGGAGCTCGAGGCCCCAGGACGTCACCTGCGGCGCGTCGAACTCGAAGAAGGGCACCTGCTCCATCGGGTTCTTGCCGCGGTACTCGTCCAGCCGATGCTGCCCGCCGCCTCTGACCAGGTGCACCGGTACTGCCTCGTACCGTGCACCCTTCAGCGCCAGCGCAGCGCGCACGCGCCATGAGCAGCTGCTGCGCCAGTACCCGTACAGCTTCACGCGCCCACCACCCGCTGCGCGATGCGCCCGAAGAGACTCTTGCCCTTCGGGTCGAGCATCTCGATCTCGATCCTGTCGCCGGCCTGCATGAACTGCGTCGAGGGCTGGCCGGTCTCGATGATCTCGATCATTCGCGCTTCCGCGAGGCAAGAAATACCGCGAGCCCGATCGTGATTCGACACGGTCCCGCTACCGAGGATCGTGCCGGCCGTGTAGGCGCGCGTCTTGGTGATGTGCTGGATCAGGTCATGAAAGCTGAAGTGCATCTCCGGCCCAGCCTCGGGGTCCCCCACCAGCTTGCCGTTCAGGGTCGAGCGCAAGCGCAGGTGCACCCGACCATCCTTGAACGAGTCTCCAAGTTCATCCGGGGTGATCGCGAAGGGGGAGAACCCCGTCGCCGGCTTCGAGGTGAAGAACCCAAAGCCCTTGGCCAGCTCCGGGGGGATCAGGTTGCGGAAGGTCACGTCGTTGGCCAGCATCATGAGCTTGATGTGGCGCCCCGCTTCCTCTGCCTTGACCCCGCGGGGAGTATCCCCAAGGATCACGCAGACCTCGGCCTCGAAATCCAGCCCCCAGGCGGGATCGGGCAGCTCGATGTCTTGCGTCGGGCCCAGCAAAACGCCGGAACCACCCTGGTAGACCAAGGGGTCCGTCTCCAAGGTCTCCGGAGGCTCCGCGCCCCGTGCTTTCCGCACGAGAACGATGTGGTTGATGTACGCCGAACCGTCTACCCACTCGTAGGCGCGCGGCAGGGGCGCCATCAGCTGGCCGGGGGTCAGGCTCTGGGTCTCGAGCTTGCCGGCCTCCAGGTCCCTGGCCATGGCCTCGAGCTTGGGGGAGAGCGCCTCCCAGTCATCCAGCGCGGCCTGCAGGGTCGCCGCGATAGCCCCCGCCGACGCGAACCGCTCGCCGCTCGAATCCACCAACATCAACGCGCCGTCGCGAGTCCCGTTCTGACGGGTAGCCAATCTCATCGTTCGTGCCTCCTGGCAGCTCGGCCTGCTCCTGGGGTGAGGGCACCGAAAGCCGCTGTGGCCTACGAACTACGCCAGTTCAGCGGCTACGTCGAGTCCAGCGACACCGCTATTTAGTGCGCTGCGCGTCCACGATAACGCACTGCAGTGCACGCTCACCCCCAACCCCGGAGAGAGCATCGAACGCGCCATGGCCCACCGCGAGGTGTCGACGGACCTCAGTCGAGGGACAGCGACGCGTTCAGCCAGTCGACGAACGTGGCGCTGCGTGGGCTCGGCATGGTGTCCTTGCGCTCCACGATGGAGTCGCTGACCACGACCTCCTTGCGCGCCAGCACCTCGGGCGAACTGCTCGCCGAGACCGCAGCCCTCATCGCGTCAGGGAGCGGCTCTGCGGGCTCGGCTTGCTCGCTGACTTCCACCTCGCCGGGCGGCGACACCGCCTCGTGCACCGGCGCCGAGTGGCGCTCCTCGCGCTCGGCCTCACGTCGCCGCAGCTCCGCAAGCTCTTCGCCAACCTCGGGCGGTGGCTTGAGGTTGATGTCGTAGGCACCGCTCGGACGACTCGGCAGCGCCATCTCCAGCTCCTCCGTGGGTGGAGGCGGCGTGAACCGAACGCGTGGTCCCTGAGACTCCTGGACCTCCTTGGAGGCAGTCGGGTCGAGCTCCAGATCACCATCGCCGAGCGAGGGCTCCAGCTCCACCGTCTGCCCAAGCTGCTCGAGCGTGGGCATCTCCGGCCTGGCTTGCTGGACCCGGGGCGCCGGAACCACGTCGGCCTCCAGCAAGTCGTCTACGTCCGTTGCCTCGGGGATCTCATGCGCGATGGTCGACTCCCGGACCAACGCCTCCTCGAGAGCCGATTGACTCACGGCGCCGTCGCGTTGAGAGGCTGGCTGCTGGCCGCTCTCCGGTGGGGGTGTCAGCGGGGCGAGTCGGTCTGCGGCGGACTGCAGCGCCTCGTCCATGCTCTCGGAGGGCTTCGCGCGCGGGCTCGAGATGGGCTCGGCTTCCGCCACTGGCTCGCTCAAATCGAAATCGAGGTCGTCCTCGCGGTTGGCCGCCGCGTGGACGGATGAGCGCTCGTCTTCGCGACGCACCGCAGGTTGAACGCTCGAGACGTCGGCCTCGGGCTCATCATCGAAGTCCAGATCGTCGAAGGCGTCGATCGGCGGTTTCTGCGAGGAAACCTCACTGGACGGACGGGCGGGGCTCCCAAGCTCGAATCCCTCGGCCTCCGGCGGCGCTTCATCCGCCTCTGGCTCCACGACCTCCAGCTCTGGCTCGGCTTCGACGACGGGAGCGTCGATCATGGTCTCGTCGACTGGCGCCCCCGCGAACGCCGCTTCGTCGCTGACGCTCGCTGCCGCGATCTCCACGGCGTGAGGCTCCGGAGATGCAGCGACCTCGACGGCGGGAGGCTCCGGAGAGACCGCGACCTCGAACTCGTCCTCTTCCTCGCTGATGTCCTCGAGGATCTCGATCCCGTCGTCTTCGTCCAGCTCGACGATCTCGTCGTCGTCGAAGATTTCCTCGCCCGCGAAGGTCTCCATGCGAGGCCTCGGGCCATCGTCGTCGAACGCCTCGACCTCGGGCATGGCGTCGGCGACGGGCGCGTCCAGCAGATCGTCCACGTCGGATCCGGAAGTGTCCGCCAGCAGCACCGCGGCCGGTGCCGCCCCATTTACGCGCGGCAACGCCGCGTTCCTCTTCACGCGCTCGAGGAGCGCCTCCAAGGTCGCGATCTTCGTGGTGTTGCTCATGCGTCACCCCCGGACTGCAGACGGCTCAGGATCTCCCCCCAGTGCACGCCCTCGTCCAGCCAAGCCTTGACTCGATTCGCAGCGCTCTGTCCCGAGACCAGGAAGCGCACCCGCTTGCCCACGCGTCCAAGGCACACGGCGCTCGTGTTCTTGCCGTAGAGCCGCAACATCACTCCATCGAAGAGCGCCGCGACGAAGGCATCCGCGCTGGGACCAAGCGGTGAGTCCACGACCGAGAACACGAGGGCGCGCCCCCAGCGTTCGAAGCCGAGACTGCCGAGTCCCATCAGCGCCATCTCGCCGCCAAGGAACTCGAGCACTCGCTCGGGGGGCGCCTGGTCACTGTCCCCGAGACCTGACGCAACACGTCGGCCCAGATCGGTGCCAAGCTGTTGGCCCGCATCACGGCAGACCTCCTCGGAGGCGCCCTCGAGCAGGCGAGCCAACACGTCGGTTGGCATCACCACACGAGCCCCGCCTCCAACCTGGGAGAGGGTTCCGTGTCCGAGATCGAACTTCAATGCGAGCGCTGGGTCGAACTTCGCCTGAACCATAGGTGTCGAGTTCGCGGCTGGAATCAACCCGCGAAAGCCTTTGCAGTATAGAGGGGTCCTTGGTCGAACTGTCAAATCCCGGGAGAGACGCGCGAACCATCGCCACACCGCGGTCGGGTCGTACGAACTCCGTGCCTCCCCCCCAAACCCGCGGTCTACGTCCGTGGCATCCGCTGGGATGGCTTTTTTTCTGCGGGATCATGGGGTTAGGTAAGCCGGTGCTCGCTGACAAGCAGCCAGGTCGGGTGCCGGGCGTGCTGTTCGGTGGCAGGATCGGCCCGCCTCCCGCCAAACCCCCGGTGAAGTGGGATCCATGGCTCCCGACCGGTCGCCCTCGGGTCGAGGCTCCGCGTCCAGCGTCGCTCGCTCGCAGCTGTGCGACACGGCGCCCCGTGTGTGTGCATTACCCACCTGACAGCGACGCTCAGGCGGTCAGCCAGACGCTGGACGCCCTGATCGAGGCCTGGGAGAAGTTGATCGACGTCCAGGAGCTGCCGACGCCCCTGGGAGATCAGTCGCTGGGCGGCGACCCCCGGCTCGATTGGTACCTGCAGGGCAGCGAGCAGCTGGAGGTGCTCGCTGACGCGCCGCTCTTCGGCAGCCATGATCGCAGCTCCGGCTACTGTCGTAGCCCGTTGCCACTCGGGCCGGAGCGCGATCGCTGGGCGGTGCAGTGCCTGAGCGAGGTCATCGCCCTGAGACTCGATGCTTCGGAGTCACCTTTCACTCGACGTGCGGTGTCGACCCAGATCTGGTGGACCGTTGGTTTCCCTACGGATATGGACGCGAGCGCCGTGGACGACGCGCAGCGCAATCCACAGCTGGCGCTCGGAGGCTCCGAACTGACGCCGGCAGCCGAGGGCGGCGCCGCGCTGTTGTTCGAGTTCCTCGACGAGAAGTACGGTGGGAGCCGCTGGGGCACGCTGGGTCTCAGCCTGTACTCGCTGGGCGCGAGCCTGACGGAGGGCGACGGCTGGCTGTACGACAACGAACCCGATGTCTTCGACGTGATCCGGCACACCTTCGACGAAGACCCCGTGGAGGTCGCCAACGTGCTCGCCGAGTTCGCCCTGGCTCGCGCCCGTCTGGGGGATCGCGACGATGGCAGCGGCCTGCCACCAATGGCATGGGTCGGCAGCTTCGGGCGCGTGCGCTTCGACTGGGCGTTGCGCTACTCCGAGCTGCCCAAGTTCGTGGCGCCGTGGCGGGCCATCGACCCCACGGGCACGGTGTTCGTGTTCCTCGAGCTGGACAAGCTCCCGGACGCCCCCGAGCTCGGCCTGCGAGCCAACTGGGAGGCGCCGGTCAGCTTCAAGTGGAACGTCGCCATCCTGGATTCCACGGGGCAATTGAGAAAGCAGGTCGCGATCAAGTACGAACCTCGAGCCACCCAGACCGAGCGCACCTTGGTACTCGACGCGAAGCCAGGCGAAGCACTGCTGATCACCGGCGTGAATCAGGGAGGCGTGAACCTGAGTCATCCGTTCGACCCGGACGTGACTCCCTTCGAGCCCCACGACTACGCGCTCTACCTGGTGGACATGGAGTAGCGGCGGCGGGCGCCCAGCCCGAGCGCGCACAGGAGCAACCAGAGCCCGTTCGCAGCCTCTCCCGACGCCTGCTGGCAGCCGCCCCGCGCCTTTGGCACGACGTCCACCAGGTGCGCGTCCACGGCGATGGGCACTGAGCGCCTGACCAGCATCTCCCCACGGAATCGCGCTTCGAGACCCAAGCGCTTTCCACCGCTGCCGGCATCCGCGGCGACCCGGGCGCGCCACATCCCGGGAGCGATGCGGGTCAGCTTCTCTGGCTGGCTCCCGTTCCCCACCCGCAGCTCCAGGTCGTCGCCACTGACCTGGTCTGCGATGTGTCCGCTCGCCGTGCGCAACTCCAGGTAGACGTCGAAGGGCCACGCTGGATCAGGGTGAGCGAAGGAGGCCGCGACGCTCATCCAGCTGCGCGCCGCGTCCGGACTGGCCGCATCGCCACTGACTCCGCCTTCCAACAGCTGCGCCTCCAGCGCGCCCAACGTGTCCAGCGCGCCTGCGCCGGTCTGTTGCTCGAGCGCGACGATTCCCCCCAGGGGACGCGCGCCGGCCTGCAGCAGCGCACGCACGCGAGACTGCGTCAGGCTCGGATCGCCCTCGAGGAGCAGCGCTACCGCACCAGCGACCTGAGGCGCGGCCATGCTCGTGCCGGTGGTGACCGCGTGATAATCGTCGACCACCAGGCAGTCCGCGCCCGCCGAGCACACGCCAGCGCCGGCGAAGATCCCCGTGTTGTTCGTGCGCGCCGGATCGGCGAGCCGACTCATGGCGCCCACGAGGAACGCCCCAGGCGCGCTGATCTCGGGCTTCATGACACCGATGGCGTTGGGGCCGGCGGAGGAGAAGTACGCGGTCCCGTCCGCCGGCGGATTCTCCACGGAACCAAAACTCGAGACCTTGATCGTGCTCCCATCTCGGGTGGGCCAGGACAGCCGATTGATGGTGGCGCCCACCGCGATCAGCTCCGGATGCGATCCGGGGAGGTTGATCGTGCCTTCCTTCAGCGCTCGAGGAACCAGCGCACCAATGCTGCCAGAACTGGGAGAGAGATCCCCGTCGGACTGCAACCAAACCGAGGCCGAACCATGCCCCTCGAGCCGCAACGCGAAGGTCTCGCCCGCCTTCCAGCTGCCATCGAGGACGACCACCGCGGCGTTCGGGACGGTGAGCGGACTCTCCAGGCTCTCTTGACCATCGAAGATGGTAACCGTCAGATCACCGCGCTTGAACGACGCCGCGCGACCGTACTCGAGCGGCGGAATCCACTCGCCGTCACCGTCGTCCAATCCCACGTCGAGCGCGTCCCCCGGTCGCATCGTGATCCAGACGAACACGCGCCCGTTCGTCTCCTGCTTGTTCGACTTCGGCGTGATGATCGGGACCCGAACGCTCGAGCTGTGAGGAACGTGGACCTCCGTGTGGGTGCCCCAGGGATCGGGGTACTTCGCCAGCAGACCATCGTAGACGGCCCCGCTATTCCCCGCGGCAACAACTATCGCTCGCCCGGGCAGGTCGTCTCCTACGAACTCGGCAAGGCCCTCCTCGAGCGCAGACGAGCCGTCGTGCGCACCGAAATCCGATCCAAGGCTCAAGTTCACGACAGCGGGAAGTCCGAGCTCCTCGGCCCGCTCGAAGATGAAGCGAGTTCCGAGCAAGATGTCTGCGTCGTAGAAGGAGCCGCTCGCGCCGCGATCACCGCGCACGATGATCAGCCGCGCCTCCGGTGCCACGCCGATGTAGCGGCTGGGATCCGTCGCTAGCCCATTGCCCGCTGCGAGGGAGGTCACGTGCGTGCCGTGACCGAACGAATCACTGGTGACCGAGCGCCCCATGGCGTTCGCGGCGTCGATGTCCGCGGCAGAGTAGATCGCGCAGGGGGTGAGGGTCGTACAGCCGAATGACTCCTCGAGGGCTGGGTGGAGCCCCGCGGGGCTCCTCGAGAAGTCGAGCAACCAGGCAATACGGCTGGTTCCGTCGAGGTTCTGGAAGTCCGGGTGAGCAGCGTCGATCCCGGTGTCGATGACTCCAACGACCGCGCCTCCACCGGCGCGTCCAGTTTCCACACGAAATTCTCCAGCGCGAGTCCACACCGCGGCGCGGTCCAGCAAGACGTGCCGTGGTGGCGACCACTCTGCGCGCCAGGCTGGATGCTGAGCACGCAGCGCGGCGAGCTCCGACGCCGTGAGCCAGCCACCGGAGAAGCTGGGTGACACCGCGGTCAGAGGCTGCTCTCCGGACCAGCGCTCCCGATGTCGAACCACCACGGGGACCCGGGGCTCTTCGCCAAGGCGCACGCCAGCCACCCGCAGCCAATCGCTGGCCCCGAGTCGCTCGAGGCCCTCGGGCGCGGACACCTGGGCGAATCCGGGTGAACTCACCAGAGCGGTCAGGGCGCCGAGCACGGCAGCCGATCTCCGGACGGAATGGCGGCTCAAGGCGTCTCGAGTCCTTCAGCGGCTGAGTCACTCGTGCCGATCAGGCGGTCGACGGCGCGCTCGAGCTCCGCGATCTTCCGCTCGTCGTACCCGACCATCAAGTCCCTGACGACGCCGCGCTGATCGATCAAAAACACGGAAGGCAGTGCGTAAGCGTGATATGCAACGGACGTCTTTCCGTGGAGATCCGCCGCAACCGCATAGCCCAACTCCTGCTCGACACTCGAGCGCACCGCGACCTCGAGGGTGTCCGTCGTGATGGCCAAGATCTCGACTCCCTGTCCCGCCCAGCGCTGATGCCACTGTTTCAATGTTGGAACGAGCATGCGGCACACCATGCACCAGTCGGCCCAGAACTCCACCAGCAGCACCTTTCCGCGGTAGCCCCCGATGCTTGCAGGGACCTGGCCCTGGACCCCCACCAGACCATCGAAGTCGGGTGCCGGGGCACCCACGTAGGCGCGCTCGACCAGCTGGTCGTCGCTCGGGCGCTGCGCCAGCGTCACCGCGAGCAAGCGATCCTGGCCTCCGCGACGCACCGCGAAGGCCACGCGCTTGCCAGCGCCCGCTGCCTTGATCTTGGCGACGACCGCCTCTGGGCTGCTCATCGCTTCACCGTCAATGCTCACAATCACGTCCTGAGCTTGCAGACCCGCGCTCGCAGCTGGGGATCGAGGCAGAACCGCCGCAACACGCACTCCCGCTTCCGCACGCGGAGCCAATGCTAGCTCGGCGCCGAGCCACCCTGCCGTCGCGGGCGCGCTCGGCTCCATTCCCTCCGGAAACAGAACCGGCGCTGACTCGCTCTGCGCTCTTGGCGCGGGCGCCGAACCGCTGCACCCCGTCGCCGTCGACACGGCGACGACGGCGAGCGCCAGCGAAGAGCGAAGGTGCATACCCAGCGTGGTACCATGAGCCCTTGCGTTTGGCTGCTTGCTTCCTGGCGCTGAGCGTCTTCTCCTGCGCGGCCGCTCCAGGGGCGGAGTGGGCTGGCGCGAGTGACGCCCCTCGTGGCGTCGAGCGCAAGCCTTCGGCGTCCGCCGCCGAAGCGCCGAGACGCCTGAGCGACTGGGAAGCCGTCGCCTCCCTCGCGGAGGTGAAGCTCGGAGACGAGCGTCCGCTTTCCCTCGGACACGGGGGTGGGCGCTACAGCTACGCGATCTACGCCCCGGCAGAGCTTCATGCGAGCTACGAGAGGCCAGTGCGCGACACGAGCTTCCCTCCAGGCGCGCTCCTGGTGGAGCGAACCTTCGACGCAAGGAGCGGCGAGCCCGGTCCCGTCTTCGTGATGCGCAAGCAGGCGTCCGCGTGGGAGTTCCACGAGGTCGACCCCGAAGGGTTCATCCAGCCGCGCGACGAGGAGCGCTGCCGACGCTGTCACGCGGAGGCTCGGGCAGACTTCGTCTTCGGCGCACCAACCCCGCGCTAGCGCTGCCGAGCCACAAAGTACGCCAAGCCGGGAATCAACCTCGGGGAGGCCGGGTTGCACCCAGCAGCAACGGACAGCCCGGGCTCACGGGCGATGCACAAAAAGCCACGGCCCCGCTCCAGCAGGAACAGGGCCGCGAGTGGCTCGGTTCACCAGGGTGAACCCTCAAGCAAGCATAAGCGGAAGAAAAAGAGAGTCTAAGCCAAGCCTCACAGCGCCCCATCCCAGGGGCAGTCAAGTCCGGCGCTCGGCCGCTGGCCAAGGCCAAAAGCAAGGGGAGTCGGTCGCAACCCAACCAGCAAAGATCAGGCTCTGGCAACGCGCCCCGCGAGGCGCGCGACCAACGATCCCACCCTGCGTGAGCAGGGTCAGCAGGCTCTTCGACGGTTCAAGCCAGGCAAGCGACGCAGCTACCGAGGGGGAAAGTAAGAGGTAGCAGCGCGAAGCGAAGACGAAGAGCTAATCGAAGCGAAGCGAAAGCCGTAAGGAAGGGAGGGAGAAGAAAGAAACCAAGCCAAGCAGGTCCACCAGGGGACCGGACAAGTACCAGCCCTTTAGCAGTCATCGTGCCACACCCAAGCAAACCGCAAAAAACCCAAGCAACCCAATCAGATGACTGTCCGCCGCCAGAGCCAGGCGCGAGTAAGGATGGCACCACTGTCAGGCCCCCTGGTGGACCATGCATTTTTTGCAGAGGCACTAACGCGTTGCGTTAGCGCCCGCTCCCAAACGCACGCTTCAATGCGGATCGAGCGCAGCACTCACAGGAAGTGCTGCAGCGCCTCGTCCATCGCCGCGAGCGGCGCTTGCTGCCCCGTGTAGAGCTCGAACTGCCTCGCCGCCTGGTGCAGCAGCATGCGCCCACCATGAATGACGGTGTTGCCCCGCCGCCGGCAGCGCTCGAGCCATGGGGTGACCAGCGGCTTGTACACGATGTCCATGACCACGCAGTCTCGTGACAGCGTTTCCGCAGGGATTGGCTCTCCTGGGTTGCCCTGCATGCCCACCGAGGTCGCGTTCACGACGAACTCAGGCCTGCTGGCCAAGGCATCCTCGAGAGTGATCGCCGTTGCGCCCCCAAGGCCAGCGCCGCGGATCTCCTCGACCAGAGCCTCGGCTCTCCGCTGGTTGCGATTGACGACCAGCACCTGGGCGCCCGCCTTCCAAAGGCCATACACCACCGCGCGCGCGGCTCCCCCGGCGCCAATCACCAGCACGCGGCGCTCCTCCACGGAGCCGATCTCCTCCAACGCTCGCACCGCGCCCGCGGCGTCGGTGTTGTGCCCCGTCAGGCGCCCGGCGTCGTTGACCACCGTGTTCACCGCGCCGATCGTCAGCGCCAGGGGGTCGATGTCATCCAGCAACGACAGGATGGCGATCTTGAACGGCATCGAGATGCCGAAGCCTCGAATCCCGAGCGCCCGCATTCCCTTCAACGCGTCCCCCAGGGCCCTCTCTTCGAGCGAGAAGGGCACATATCGGTAGTCCAGCCCCAGGGCCCGATAGCCCGCTTCGTGCATGGCCGCCCCCACGGGCGAGGCGAACAGCGAGAGCGAGCCGCACAACGTGATCGGGGGATCTCCAGCCATCTCCCGCAAGCTATCACCTGATTCACCCCGCGCGACGCCGCGGTGGGCGGCGTTCCGCGTGGCGTCCACGGCGAGCAGCCCGAGACGCACCAGTCAGCATCCAGCGGCGCGACGCCTCGCGAGGTTTCCGCGACTCCGCCCAGCAAGCTGGGCTCCGTACGCGGCTCCAAGAAGCACGGTGCGCGCCCGGAAGGATTCGAACCTCCGACTTTCGGTTCCGTAGACCGACGCTCTATCCAGCTGAGCTACGGGCGCTTGGGGGAGGCGATACATAGCAACGGGCGGGGGTTCGTCAAAGGGAATTTCGCGGTAGTTTCGGGGGTGAGACGCCTGACCAGGTGCGCAACGAGGCGTGCTCCGGATGGCTCCGACGGAGCGTTCGTCGCGGCGCCGAGCGCGTCCTCCCCCCAAACCCAGGCGATTCCCACAAAAACCGGAATCGGCCTCAAGGACCCGACGGGGCTGTCCGTCCTGGGCTGTGTGAAAGCGGCCAACCGTGTCTCACTTCGCCAGCCGCTGGTGCTTGCGCTGGGCAGGCTGTCGCGGCTGGCGCTGCGCTGCACCGATGCATCGGCGGCAGGCTTCTTCGTGTGCGACGACGAGCGCGGGCCTCGCTGGGCCGCAACCGCGGGGAGCGTGAACGAGCCGGACGATGAAGCCGAGCTGTGCGCGCTGTGCCGGGAGGTGCTGCGCACTGGGCAACCCAAACAGCTCACCGATGCCCGCGGCAGACGACTCGCGGCTCAGGCCGTCTGTCGATCCGACGAGGGTTGCGTGGCGGTTTCATTTATCCGTAAGGATTCACCGGAGGCGCTCTCGAGCGCTCAGCTCGAGTGTCTGGACGACATCGTCTCGAGCGCAACGAGCGAGCTGAACTTGTTGCTCAGCAGCTCGCGCCTGGCGGTGCTCATCGACCACATGAACGCGGGCGTTCTGTTCGAGGGCGCTGACCGTCGAGGACAGCTCGTGAACCGCGAGTTCTGCTCGTTGTTCGGTGTGCTTCCGACCGACGCGCTGGGGCTCTTCGGTGGCGGCCTCCTGGCGAAAGCTCGCGGGTTCTTCCAGTCACCCAGCGACTTCGTCCGCTCGACGAATCGCGCGCTCCGCGTGGGGTCGCCGGAACAGGGACAGCGCTTCAAGACCCGGGACGGGCGCTGGCTGGAGCGCGACTACGTCCCCGTAACTTTACCCCACGGCAATGATGGTCACCTGTGGCTGTTCCGCGACGTGACCCAGGATCTCGAAGCCGAAGCCGGCCTGGTCGAGCGCAACACCTGGCTCAAACTGCTGCATGCCATAGCGGAGATGGCCGCGTCGACCACCGACGAACACACGACTCTGGAGCGGGCGGCGCTCCTGATATGCGAGCACGCCGGATGGCTCGAAGCCGGTGTCCAGCGCCCCGACGGGAGTGACCCACTCCTCGCGCGGGCCGTGGAGAGCGGAGAAGTCTGCTGGCGGTATGCCCGGAAACGCTTGTCGCGGAGCGGCAGAGCGGAGCAAGAACGCACTCACATCGCCTGCCCAATCAAGCTCGGCGGACAGGTTGCGGAGATCTTGCGCTTCGAACTGGCCGGCCACGTGGCGCCGTCCACCGCCACTCTCGAGGCCCTCGCGATCGCCGCAAACACCCTGACACAGAGCGTGGCTCGATTGAGACGAGAGCAGGAGATCCGCGAGCAGTCGCTGATCGACCCGCTCACATCTCTCTACAACCGCCGCGGCTTCATGCTGCTGGGACAACAACAGCTCAAGCTTGCCGCACGGCAAGAAGCGACGCTGGTCGTCTTCTTCATGGATCTGAACGGACTCAAGCGAATCAACGACGAACTGGGGCACGAAGTCGGCGATCAGGCGATCTGCGACGCTGCCTCGATCCTGAGAGCGAGCTTCCGCAGTACAGACATCGTCGCTCGCCTCGCGGGGGACGAGTACTGCGTCCTGTCCGTGGATCTCGGCGTGCAGGACGTGCCCATCGTGCTCAAGCGCCTGAACAGCCAGATGGAGGACTTCAACCAGCGAGCGGCCCGCAACTACGGTCTCTCGATCAGCGTGGGCTATGCGCTCTTCGATCCGAACACTCCGCAGGGCATCCATGAGCTATTGCGCACGGCGGATCAGGATATGTACCGCAACAAGCAGGCCCACAAGCGGCATCTCCGCGCGGCAGTCCTGGACACCGGGAAGGTCGGAGCCAGAGCCTCCTAGCAGGCTGCGCCGGCACGGTGGTTGTCGATTGGCAGGGTGTTCTTCAGCAACCTGCTAAGCCTCGAGGTCGGGTGAGAGCGTCGTCACCTCGTATCCCGAGTCCGTCACCAACACCGTGTGCTCGAACTGGGCGGAGAGCCGACCATCCGCGGTGACGACGGTCCAGCCATCGTCGAGCTGAACGACGTCCGCCGTCCCGAGGTTCAGCATGGGCTCGACCGTGATGGCCATGCCCGGCTTGAGACGCTGTCCAGTGCCTGGCCGACCAAAATGCGGGACATGGGGCGCCTGGTGCATCTTCTGGCCGATGCCATGCCCGCCAAAATCGCGCACCACGCTGCACCCTTCGCGCTCGGCGAACTCTTGGATCGCCGCCCCGATGTCTCCGAGGCGAGCTCCAGGCCGCACCGCCCGGATCCCAACATCGCGCGCCTCCCGGGCCGCGCGCACCAGGTGTTCCGCCTCCGGACTCGGGGTGCCAATCACGAACGTTCGGGACGTATCCCCGTGGTAACCATTCAACCGCGTCGTGACGTCGACGTTGATGATGTCCCCCTCCAGCAGCTTCTCTCGGGGGTGAGGGATACCATGACAGACGACCTCGTTCCGACTCGTGCACACGGCGCCAGGAAAACCGTGATAGCCCAGCTGGCTCGGCGTACCACCTCGGCGCCGCGTGTCTTCGCGTACGAGCTGGTCGATCTGAGCGGTGGACATGCCCGGGGTCAATCGTGCGCCCACAAGGGCTAGAGTCGCGGCAGCGACCCGGCCCGCTTCTCGCATCGCCATCATCTCGCGCTGACTCAGTAGGCGGATCATCTTCAGACAAGCTGCTCCGTCGCCCGTGGCCCGTCCAATACCCTTTGGGTATGACCAGCTTCTGCTAAACTAGTGAGGTATGAGCTTGGTGCAGCTCGAGTATTTCGTCGCCATCGCTGAAGAGGGCAACATCGGCCGTGCTGCCAAGCGCCTGCACATCTCGCAGCCTCCTCTGAGTCGTCAGCTGCGCTCCCTGGAGGCGGAACTCGGCGCCGAGCTGTTCACGCGCAGCACGCGTGGCGTGAAGCTATTGCCTCGCGGCAAGCAATTTCTCGAGCATGCGCGACGCATCCTGGCCTCGGTCGAGGAAGCGAAGCGATGCCTGTCGCTGCCGTCGGGCGCGACCTCCTCATGAGTGCTCCGATAGACGATACCGAGCCCAGCCATTCGAGGGATCGAGACTTAGACGATACCGAGCCCAGCGACTCGAGGGATCGACACTGGATGCTGCAGGCACTCGCTGAAGCCGACGCGGCGGCGGCGCACGCGGACGTCCCGATCGGTTGCGTGATCGTCGCTCCGGAGGGTCACCCCCTGGCAGCGGGGCACAATCGACGTGAGATCGATGAAGACCCAACGGCTCACGCCGAGGTCGTCGCCATTCGCGAGGCCGCTCGACGCCGCGGACACTGGCGGCTCGATGGCTGTACGCTCTACGTCACCCTCGAACCCTGCCCCATGTGCGCGGGCGCGATAGTGAACTCTCGCATCAGCCGAGTGGTCTATGGCGCGGCGGATCCAAAGGCGGGTGCGGTCGACACCCTATACCAGCTGGGAAACGATCGCAGGCTCAACCACCGCTTCGAGCACCGAGGCATGGTGATGGCGGACGAGTCAGTGATGCGCCTGCGCAGGTTCTTCGCCAAGCTGCGCGCCGAGGGACAGAAGTAGGAGCCGCGCCAGGCATCGGCACCGCCCCAGAATAGTGCCTCACGGAAATACTGGCGCGGCGCCGAGCGAGGGCTCTGGGTCACCGTGCATGTTCGCGAGATCCGACTCTTGAGCCGCGTCCGGATCCTCGCCCTCGAGGGGCAAGCGCGGAGAATACGGGACCTTGAACGTCACCTGTTCTCTCAAGCCGTCTTCAAGCTCGGAGTCGCTCACCAGATGGATGCGATTGCCAAGCTTCATCAGCTTCCTCAGGTAGCCAGCCCAACCAGGCGTGACCTCACCCGAGGCACCGAAATGCTGGTGCTTGGGGTTCGAGAGGATGGACCCGATGTAGAGGGCCTGGCCCAGAGAGAGCTGACTTGGATGCGTGTTGAAGTAGTGGCGCGCCGCGGGACCAATCCCGTAGACGCCGGGCGCGTACTCGATCACGTTGAGGTAGAGTTCCATCAGCTGCGCCTTGCTGAACTCCTGCTCGAGCAACATCGTCAGCACGGCTTCCTGTAGCTTGCGAGACAGCGTCTTCTCGCGCTTGAGGTAGACGTTCTTCGCGAGCTGCATGGAGATCGTGCTCGCGCCCCGCACGAACCTCCGCTGTTTGATGTTCTCGCGGATCGAGTTGTGGATTGCCTCCTCGTCGAATCCACGATGCCGAAAGAACCGCCCGTCCTCGCAGATCAAGACGGCGGTCTCCATGTGACGGCTGATGGACGCGCGTGGCGTCCAGTTCGCTGTGCCCGGTCCGGTCTGAAACGGCACCACGTTTCCATCTGCACCGACGACGCTCAGCGTGAACGGCTGCTTGAAGCGGCTGGGAGCAACGTCCGCCGGCGTCGCTGTGATTCGACACTCGTTGGCGACGTTCCAACTCAGCTTCATCCGCTCCGCGTGCTTCGAGTCGAGTTCGATGTTCCCTTCCGCGGCGAAGGTGCCGGAGGCCCGCATTCCCGTGAGCAAGGGGGTGAGACCCTTTGGAGAGGCGTCGAGGAGCGACTGGCACGAGGCGAGCGGAACCGAGCCGCGCGCCTTCAGGAAGAAGTCCTTGTCCTCGCGCTTGAGTTCCCCCGTCAACGAAGCATGCGCTTCGCCCACGGAGACGTCCCCCTCATCCAGCCGCAGCGAACGGCCATCCAACGTGAGGCTGCCCCGACCCTCGAAGCCCGCGTTCAGGCCCTCGATCGGCCGGGGAGCGAGCCAACGGTGCTCGAGCGAGAGACCGTCAACATGGACCTTGCCCTTGAAGTCCAGAGCGCGGCCGGAATCACGCAACATCAGGTCGACGTCGGCAGTGACCTTGGACCGCTGCACATCCGACAACCCCCACTCCCCCTCGCGCACTCCGAGCCAGGCGAGACTAACTGGACCACCGCGCACCGCTAGCTGGACGTCCTTGGAGGCGTCCAATGGAAGCTCCAGGCGGGCGCTGAGCGGGTGCTTCTGCTCGCCCGCTCCCGGGGTGAGCTCCACTCGGATGGCTCCCGGCGTCCGCTCCACCTGAAGCGTTCCCGGACCGAGCCGAAGTGGCTGTCCGCGGCGCACGAGGCTCAAGCTCAGACCCCCAAGCTCCACCTGGGCACCTTCGGGGACCAATCGCGCTGCGCTGACGGCTGCTACGCCCAGGCGACGACGCCAACCCTCTGCCCGAGAACCCTGGCCTTGCGCTGCCACCAGCCGAGTCGGGCGCGCCCCGTCGAGAACCAGCCGCGCGTCGAAGCTGCGGGAAGAAAGCTTGCGAAGGACCCGACCCCCACCTGTGCGCTGCAGCCGGAGATCCACGCCCTGGGCGGTGACGGGGAAACGCCAGTCGCTCTGAAGACGATCGATTGCGAAGCGGTCGTCGTCCCCCGCCCGCTCGTAGTGGATCCCCCAGGCCGCGACGTCGGTCTGCTTGGAAACCCGCCAGCGCAAGTCCACGCCATCGACCGACAGCTGAGTACCCGGCCCGGCGCTCGCTCCTCCGTGCCCACGGAACGACCGCAGCTGCTCGCGAAGCTCTGCTGGCTCACCAGACAGCTCGACCAGACCTCCGTGAACCCGGATGGATTCCGCCCTCATCCCCGACGGAACGACCTCGATCGCGGCCAGCTTCGCTCGAATGCCCTGTGCGGCGGGCGCAGACACGGAGACGTCCCGCAGCCAGATCCGCCCCCAGCCTGGACGAACCGACCCGATGGACAGCTCGAGTCCCCGCCGCGCGGCAGCAATCTGCGCTTCATGACGCACGAGTGGCGCGAACCCCGCGCCGGCCACCGCGACCAGCACCAGGGGCGAGCCCAGAAGGGCGAGCTTCACGCGACGCCGCATACGCCAAGCCTAACGCCGAAGCGTGACTTCGGCCTACCAACGGACGCCCCGGCCCACGGGCCGGACCGCAAACAAAAAGAAAACGGGGCTAGCGCAAAAACGCTAGCCCCGTTGCAAGAATAGCCCGGCGGCGACCTACTCTCCCACAAGGGAATCCTTGCAGTACCATCGGCTCTGAGAAGCTTAACTACCGAGTTCGGGATGGGATCGGGTGTGGCCTTCTCGACATCACCACCGGAAAAAACGACAAGTGCACAAGCAGCGAGGATGCTGCGCTCAACACTCGATTTGAGTGGAGCTCGTCACTCGGACTCCGAGCGTCAACTACAATGTTTGCCTTAGAGAGTAGGGTCAAGCCGCACGGCCGATTAGTACTGGTTAGCTCCGCGCCTTACAACGCTTCCACACCCAGCCTATCACCTAGTCGTCTGCTAGGGGCCTTTAGTGCCTTACGGCAGGGACACCTAATCTTGAGGCCGGCTTCCCGCTTATATGCTTTCAGCGGTTATCCGTTCCGTACATGGCTACCCGGCTATGCCAGTGGCCTGACAACCGGAACACCAGAGGTACGTCCACCCAGGTCCTCTCGTACTATAGGTAGGGCCTCTCAAGTGTCCTGCGCCCACGGAAGATAGGGACCAAACTGTCTCACGACGTTTTAAACCCAGCTCGCGTGCCGCTTTAATTGGCGAACAGCCAAACCCTTGGGACCTGCTCCAGCCCCAGGATGCGACGAGCCGACATCGAGGTGCCAAACCGCGCCGCCGATATGGACTCTCAGGCGCGATCAGCCTGTTATCCCCAGAGTACCTTTTATCCGTTGAGCGATGGCCCTTCCATTCGGGACCACCGGATCACTAACACCTGCTTTCGCAACTGGTCGACCTGTCGGTCTCGCAGTAAAGCTCCCTTCTGCGTTTGCACTCCACGGCTGGTTTCCAATCAGCCTGAGGGAACCTTCGTACGCCTCCGATACGATTTAGGAGGCGACCGCCCCAGTCAAACTGCCCACCAGGCAGTGTCCCTCAGCCGGATCACGGCTGTAGGTTAGATTTCCAGAATAACCAGGGTGGTATTTCAAGGTTGGCTCCATCGAACCCGGAAGCCCGATTTCAACGCCTCCCACCTATCCTACGCAGGATATCCCGAAAATCACTGCCAAGCTGCAGTAAAGGTTCATGGGGTCTTTCCGTCTTTCCGCGGGTAGAGGGCATCTTCACCCCCAATGCAATTTCGCTGAGTCCCTGGTCGAGACAGTGCGGATGTTGTTATGCCATTCGTGCAGGTCGGAACTTACCCGACAAGGAATTTCGCTACCTTAGGACCGTTATAGTTACGGCCGCCGTTTACTGGGGCTTCGGTTCACTGCTTCGGGTTACCCCTAACAATTCCCCTTAACCTTCCAGCACCGGGCAGGCATCAGACCCTATACGTCCTCTTACGAGTTCGCAGAGTCCTGTGTTTTTAGTAAACAGTCACAACCGCCTTTTCACTGCGACCACCGGCCGCTCCGAGCGCAAGCTCTTCACGGCTGACGGCACACCTTCTCCCGAAGTTACGGTGCAAATTTGCCGAGTTCCTTAACCAGGGTTCTCTCACGCGCCTTAGGATACTCACCCCGCCCACCTGAGTCGGTTTCCAGTACGAGCACCAGAGGGGCTCAGTACGCAGCTTTTCTAGGAAGTATGGGTGCACCCAGTGTCCAGGTCCAAGACCTGACCTCATCGCTTCTCGGCCTTGGCTCTCCGTTTGTCCCTATCGGGTCCTAGAGAACCAGCCTACGAGCTTAAACACGGAAACCATGCACCGTGCTGGGTTGCCCTTCTCCGTCCCTGCTTACTTCTACGCCATCCCTGGTGGTGCAGGAATATTAACCTGCTTTCCATCGCCTACGCCTCTCGGCCTCAGCTTAGGGCTCGACTAACCCGTGGGAGGATTATCCTTCCCCAGGAAACCTTGGGCTTACGGCGACCGGGTTTCTCACCCGGTTTATCGCTACTCATGCCTGCATATTCACTTCTGACAGCCGATAGTAGTCGTTACCGTCTACCGTGTATCTCTGTCAGAACGCTCGCCTACCGCTCTCTTGCGAGAACCCGTGGCTTCGGTACTGAGCTTAGCCCCGTTACATTTTCCGCGCAGGCTCGCTTGACCAGTGAGCTATTACGCTTTCTTTAAAGGGTGGCTGCTTCTAAGCCAACCTCCTGGTTGTCTAAGCGTTCCCACATCGTTTTCCACTTAGCTCAGATTTAGGGACCTTAGCCGACGGTCTGGGCTCTTTCCCTCTCGGCAACGGAACTTATCTCCCGCTGCCTGACTCCCGGGCAGTTGTCATCGGCATTCGGAGTTTGATTGGGTTTGGTAATCTGGTAGGACCCCTAGCCCATTCAGTGCTCTACCTCCGACGCAATTCACCCGAGGCTATACCTCAATATATTTCGGCGAGAACCAGCTATATCCCGGCTTGATTAGCCTTTCACTCCTATCCACACCTCATCCCCTGGATTTTCAACTCCAGTGGGTTCGGTCCTCCAGGCGGTGTTACCCGCCCTTCAACCTGGACATGGATAGATCGCACGGGTTTCGGGTCTACGGCATGCGACTTAACGCCCTGTTAAGACTCGCTTTCGCTGCGGCTCCACCTAACGGCTTAACCTTGCCACATACCGTAACTCACAGGCTCATGATGCAAAAGGTACGCGGTCACACATTGCTGGCAAGCCAGCCATAGTGCTCCCACTGCTTGTAGGCGCACGGTTTCAGGTACTATTTCACTCCCCTAACCGGGGTGCTTTTCACCTTTCCCTCGCGGTACTAGTTCACTATCGGTCGATGAGTAGTATTTAGCCTTGGAAGATGGTCCTCCCAGATTCCCACCGGATTTCACGTGTCCTGCGGTACTCGGGTGTCTTTCGTGAGGGTGCTGACTTTCGTCTACCGGGCTGTCACCGTCTTTGGCGGTCCGTTCCATGACCTTCGACTAACCAACACCTTGTTAACTCACTGAGAGCCATGCCGGAC
>JAWKRF010000010.1:0-65000 GCA_041389745.1 Polyangiaceae bacterium | reverse complement strand
CTCTCCAGTTAAATCCTGTCGGCTAACGTACGCTGCATCGGTTTCCCGACGCTGACGCCGTCGCCTATACTCTTCGCCAATTGACTAGTCTCGGTGTGGTGTGGCGGCTCCGGAGTCGTCTCTCGACGTTCCTTCATCCGCTGGCGACTGGGCCGAGGTATCTCAGCTGCGTCACCCACCGACGACTGTCTGGGCCCACGAACTTCGTGGTTTTGTAGGACTCAGTTTTCAAGGACCGAGGGGAGGGGTTCCTCCCGGCGGGCTGCGGAATCTAGTTTCCGCCGGGGGCTCTGTCAACTCCGATTTTTTCTTTTTTTCGGAGTGGGTAGCCGGGATTTCGGAGGTGCGATCTCTCGCTTCGAAACAGCCACCCGGACCGCCGTGCCCAGCTCGGCATCCTGTCGGAGCCTTCGCTTTGGCGGTCGAGCCTGGGGAGTCACAGGGCCCAGGACAAGCTGTGGAGATGTTAGAAGTCAGGCCGTTGTCGGCGCGACCTCTCTCCACTTTTCGTCCGAGGGAGGACCCGGGGATCACCCGTTCCCCGCTGGCTTCCGGGAGGGCCCGTCCGCCGTTGGGGAGGCGGCTTCTCCCTCATTCCGCCCCCTTGGTCAAGCACACCGATGATCTTTTTTCCGGCAGGCGGCTGTGCGGTCGTTCAGTTGAGCGCACGTCCCCGCAGCAATCTTCGGCTGTTCGTGATCTCGACGCACGCTCGCTGGGACCGACTTTTCGCGGTCCCCGAGCAGGTGGTGGCGCGCGCCAGGGCCTCGCCGCGCACACGATCTGCAGGACACCTGCAGTTAAGTGCGGAGAATTCGACGCAAGGAAGGGGATCTCGACTGCCGACTGGGCTGATGCCGCTCTCGATTGCAGGGCGAGTTGCAGTTGTTGGCGGGCGTCGTCCCCTCGCGGAGTAGGCTCGGAGCGTGGCCTTTGCAGGGAGACGCTGGGTTTGGAGCGCGTTGGCGCTGTGCGGAGCGCTGGGCCTGAGTGGGCCTGGCGATGCCGCGGCCACCTCGAGCTGTGGACGCCCTGGTGCGCCGCCCTGCCCGTTGCAACGGTGGATGCGAGAAGAGGTGGCAGCTGCGCGCTATCGGCAGGATCTTCCCGCGCTCGCGAAGCACCTGGAGCACCTCGCGGAGTGGAATCCGGAGCCGGAAGCCTGGAGCAAGTGGAGTCGCTACGCGCGTGAAGGGGCCGAGGCAGCGCGCGCGGGCCGTCGGGCGGACAGCGTCTGTCGGAACTGTCATCGGGACTATCGTCGCCGCTTTCAGGCGAAGTACCGGAGACGCCCAGCGCCAACCAGCGCCCCGTGAGCGGCAGCGCGAGTGACTCGTTCGCCGCGCCTCACCCCCAAACCAGACCGATGGCACTCCGACGAACCACGACCTCGAGGGATCGCCGCCCGGGAATCATGCGCCGAGGGGGAGCTCGTCCGCGAACCAGACACCCAGTCGTTCACGTACCAGGGTGAGCTCGGCGCCGTTGGTCAGCCGCACGCGATAACCCAGGTCCCGCGAGTGCGGTCCCGCGATGTAGCGACCGAGGATGTCCAACGGGCACCACCCGCCCTGGAGCCACACCGACTCGGGGCGTCGGCAGTCGCCCAGCGCGGTCGACACGTCGACGTGAATCCAGCGCTCCGAAGCTCGGAGCACCGGATGCTCCGAGCTGAGTCCGGCTTCTTCTCCCAGATCGCGCAACACCTCTTGCAGCGCTCGGCCCGAGACTCCGAACGCGCCCCGAGGCAGCAACGCCATCAACGCGTAGCCGTCACTCAGGGTGTAGAGCGCGAGGCTGCGCACGGCGCCGCGGATGATGATCTCCCGGGAAACGTCCCAGTCGAGGGCGCCTGCCTCGCGCACTGCGTGGAGCAGCACCGCGGACTCGGCTGCCGCGATCTTGATGTCGAAGGGATCCAGCGCGCCGGCGTAGTCGACGGTTTCCCCCTCGCCGTCCGTCAGCGCGGCGGCGAGCACGCCGGTAGCGTCGCAGAACCGGAACAGGATCGCGCTGAAGGCCGAGACGGACTGGTCTCGACCGATGAGACTGCGGCGGCTCATCGCCGGACCCGTACGGCCGCGGTGAGGCTCTCCGCGGCGCGACTCACTTCGACCGGGCTCTTCGCCTCCGCCCCCTCCAGCAGCCGCTTCTCGGCGGCGTGGATGCGACGCACGATCACGTCGGCAGCGAGGCGCTGGCGCCGCTCCTCGAGCGGGACGTGCAGCGCCGGGGTTTTTTCTGCAAGGAAAATAACGTGAAAGCCGAAGCGAGTCTCGATGATGGGGCTGAGCGCTCCCACTTCGGCGATGGCGTTCGCCGCCTCGCTGAAGTCGGCGTCGAAGCGCATGTCGGGTGGCGCCGGATTGTCGGGCGTGACGGGACGACCGTCGGCGGTCATCGCTGGCAGCTCCTCGACGCGTACGCTCAGGCCGTCGCTGGGGACGGCCTTGGCTTTGGCGATGAAGTCAGCTTCGTTCTTGGCCCCGTGCACCGCCGCCAGGATCTCCTCGGCGAGGCGACGCGCGGCTTGCTTGTCGGTACCCTTCTCCAAGAGCACGACGGCGTGGCTGGTGCGGGCGGCGGGCGGACGATCGAACTCCAGCCAGCGTTCCCTGGTCAGGGCTTGCAGCTCCGCGTCGGTCGGTGCTCCCTTCGCGCGTGCAGCGCGCTCGAGCTGCTCGTAGAGAGCGCGGGCGAGCTCGCCTCTGCGGACGACCTGCGCTTCCGCTGGGCTGAGGCGTTCTGCGCTGGCTTGCGCGAACAGGCTGTCTTGCACGGCGAAGTCTCGCGCCCGCTCGAGGCTCACACGCTGCGCGCTGGCGATGCGGCGAACCGACACTGCGGATACGGACTCGCTGCCGACCACGGCGACGCTGCCCTCGCTCAGGCTCGTTCGTTGCGCCAGGGGAGCGGAGTCGTTGGCCCTGCTACATCCAGCGAGCAACAGCAGCGCAACCCAGCTCGTCCGCGCCGGCTTCATCGCCCTCCCTTGGGTCTGACCATGTCGGTCGCCGCCTTGAGCACCAGCGCACCCACGACGAGCCAGTACAGAGCTTCGAGATCCGCGCGCTTGCCCAGCGCGTGAACACCGACCCCAAAAGCCGCGATCGCCAGGACCATCAGGACAATCGAGAGCAAATCGACGGCGCGGCTCATGAGCGTTGGAACCTTACCAGAGCATCGCCGCCATGAAGCCCAGCGACAGCAATGCGACAGCCAGACCCAGGGGACGACTCGCAAGCTCGAGTCGGGTACGTGGGGTCTGCTGTCGAGTATTGCCGCGAGAAACGCCGATCAACGCCGCCGACGTCACCAGCGCGATCGCGGCGACCACCGCCACTGCGTGGCCCAGCAACGCATGGAGCGGACGGTCGACGCGCCACGCCAGGAAGATCGGCACCAGCGCTCCCGCCAGTCCGAGCCCCATCACGACGCCGGCGCCGTTCGGCAGCATGCTGCGCGCCGTGAGCGGAGTGCCGGTGATGGCGTGGGGGTCCTGCTCGGGGATCGCGCCGACCTCACGCACGGAGCCCCAGCCAAACGCAAACAGCGCCCAGCCCACGCTACCCAGCGCGGCCCGCAGCGGATCGAGCTTGGCTCCAGTCAGCAGATCGCCGAGCAAGAGCCACGTGATCACGGCGAAGCCGACGAATCCGTAGACGCCCACCGCGCGTCCCGGCCGCTCACGATAGAGGGCGCCGATCGGGCCAGCGATCAGACAGACCAGAGCCAAGAACGCACTGAGCTTGGGCAGGGCTGAGGCTTCCCGCTGAGCGCTGGGCAGGGCGACGGTGACGAGCCAGGCATACAGCCCAGGCACGAGCACCCGGATCACGGCGGAGGGCAGGCGCCGGGTTCTTCCCTCTGGCTCCAGCCGTACCGCCGGACGCTCGCTCCTCGCGGGCTCGGATTCTGACCTCACGCTCGGACTCTAGCCTCACAACGCCCGCGCCGGGAGCGCCCCGCGCGTCGGATCGACCGCGGGAGTGCTGAGCACGGAGGATTTTTGGGGGGGAGGCGCGGCGTTGCCCAGCCTCGACCGCCCCTCAGGCGTTGCCAAAGCGCCGCTGATTGCGCTCTCTGGCCTTGCGCGCCTGCTCAGCGCGGTCCTTGGGCGGAGCGTTGGTGGTCAGCGACTCCAGCAGCTGGGCCGCGGCCTCGCTCACCTGATCCACGGCCCGATCGAAGGCTTCGGCGTTGGCCTGAGAGGGAGTGTTGTAGCCCGAGAGCTTGCGCACGAACTGCAGCGCGGCGGCGCGGATCTCGGCTTCATTGGCTGGTGGCTCGAAGTTGAACAGGGTCTTGATGTTGCGACACACGGCTCGGACTCTCTCTCTAGGGGGCGTTGCTGATTCCTCGCGGTAGGGCCAGTGGCGGCCATCACTCCAGGCTCAGCACGGCGATCGACGTCGGCTCGCCAGCGCTGCCATCCTCCGGCCAGTAGCCGTCCGGACCGGGCGGCAGCGACCAGTGTTCGAGGTGTCCGGCGGGCGGACTCCGCTCGCTGGACTGCCCGGGGTCGCCGGTGGGCAGCGAGAAGTCCACGATGACGAAGCCCTGGGGGTATCCGCGGAGCAGGGTGCCCGCGTTGACGATGCCGAGCGAGGCCTCCACACCCGGGACGTCGATGGGCTCGCTGCCCACCACGGAATGATGGAGTCCGAACTGTCGCAACATCACCTGGTGCGTATGACCGTTGATCACCCAGCGCCAGGGTCCTTCGAGCAGACTGATCAGGCCGTCGTTGGTCGAGAGCGCAAAGCCGGAGTCATCGGGTTTGACGCTCAGCAGGTCGTCGTTCCCGAGGCCATGACACAGCTTCACGCGGCCACGCGGCGTCTCGAAGTCGAGGCTGACGGGGAGCGCCTCGAGGTAGTTCCTCGAGGATTCGTCCAGCGAGTCCGCGGGCGTGGTCACCGGCAGATCGCGCTCGGCACCGGTCAGGAACCAGCGGTCGTGGTTACCGCGCACCGTGCGCACGTCGTGGGCTCGAAGCAGCTGGATGGTGCGGTTCGGATCACCAAAGCCGTCCATCAGGTCTCCGACGCACACCACCAGGTCGAGGTCCGCTGAAGCGAATTGCCGGAGCACGCGTTCGAGCAGCCGGTCCTCGCAGTGCACGTCGCCGATGCAGCCGACTCGCCGGTGCACGCCTTCGAGCTGCTCTACCTGGTGCGTGAGATGCATTCTTCGTTCCTTGCCGCCGTTCGGTCCCTCGTTCGCGCTCGTCTCGTCGGAGCCTGCCGCGACTGCCGGCGGTCGCAAAGCCTGCTGTGGCCGAGACGCAGCCGAAAGACTACGCTCGGTGCATGGGGGTGGGTTTGGGGGTGAGGGTTTGCGTCGTCTGCGCTGTCTCCGCCCTGAGCGCAGCCTGCCAGAGCGGTGCCGTCTCCCCCCCGACCAACCCCGATCCGCAGCCAGGGGCCCCTCCAGGGACGTCCGGAGCCCCGCTGAGCACCGACTCGCCAGACCCGTGTGCGGCGCGACGGAGCTGCGACGCATGCGTCATGCAACCTGCTTGCGAGTGGTGCGCCGGACAGGAGCACGACTGCGTGAGTCGAAGTGCCCAGCGGCCTTGCTCGGGCTTGAAGCTCACGGCGGTGCCTCACTGCATCAACGATCCAGGAGATCCCGTGGCTCGGGATCGCAAGCGCATCGAGGAGCGCCTCGGAGTGACGCTGGGCAACATGACGCCCGACGCACCCCCGATCAGCGGAAGGCTCGAGAACTTCTCGGGTGTGGTGCACGCGGTGGAGCGCGGGCGCTGCTATTTCATGCTGGCCACCCTCGCCCCCGACGCCGAGCCGGGCAAGGCCATGACGCACTTCTCTTGGCGCACCAAGACCGAGAGCGAGGGCAGCGTCGGCGGCGCCGCGGTGGCTGGGCAGATGCTTGGTTCCGGGCGATTTTGCCCACTGAGCAAGGGCACGCTGCGCTTCTACTTCGGTGACCTGACCGGGCCACCAGTGCAATCGAACGGACGCGGTGGCGTCGTCGTTCAGGTCTACAGCGAAGCCATAGACCCAGCAGAGCTGAGCGCCCTGGAGGGGCGACGCGACGCGCTCCTGCGCAAGATCGACGAGCTGCCTGCAGACTGTGACGGCTACAGCTACGACTGCGGAAACGATCGCGATCACTGCGAACGCGACTGCTGGATGAGCTACCGAGTGGGCGACAACGAGCGAAATCGCTGCGAGCGAACCTGCGAACAGCTGGAGAGAGACTGCCTGCGGCGCTTCCGGCGGCGCTGCGGCTACTAGTCCATGTCCCAGTGCGCGCGAAAGCGCCCACTGCTCGGCATCTGGAACACGTACACGCTGATGCGCCCGCCCTCCAGCGCCTTCCACATCCAGCGCTCCTTGCACTCGACGACCTGCTGGAAGAAGGCCTGCGGATCGCTCGCGCCGGCGTGGTGCTTGAAGTCTGCCTGGGTCCAGCAACCCTGATAGATCCCCGGCGTACCGCCATCGAAGAGCCAGCGCTCACCCTGCCAGGAGATGTACGTTGGTGTCGTCAACAGCTCGCGCATGACCTCTGGATCGAGTCGGGCTCCGACCCAGTCTTCGCCTAGCTCGACCAGCGGCACACGCTCGGAGTGACGCAGGCCGCTGCCGCCCGGCACGCCATGAGTCAGGCCGCTCTGCGCCTGCTCCCAGGTGATCATTCCGAACTCGGTGTCCTTGCTGATGGCCGCCCGGAAGTCCCTGAGCGCGGCGTAGGAGACGACGATCTCGTCAGACATTCCATCTGGAAAATGCACGAGGTCGGCACACTCATGGCAGACCTCGTCTTCTCGCTCGTCGCAGTCGAGGCCGTTGATGGCGTGGCACTCGGGACACTCGACCATCAGCGCACAACCCATGCCGAGACGGAAACAAGGCACCTGCTCTGCGCCGGTGAGGCAACAGGTGGAGAGGCCGACGTACTCCGCCGCCTCTTCCACGGCGGCCGCGAAGAGCGGAAACGTCGCCCCGATGTCATCGAAGTTCGTGGCCAAGCAGTGTGCAGCTTTGGGGGCCGGCGAGCCCTACGTCAAGGCTTCCGGCACAAGAACGCCGCTCTCCGTGGCGCCAGCGCGTAGCGACCGTAGCTGCGCCGCACGCTGACGCGGAATCCCACGCTGCGCAAATCCGTCGTCAGCGTCCACTGCATGAAGGAGCCTCCCGGCGCTTCGACTACCCGGCGGAACGACGGCGCGCGGGAGGGCGTCGCCGGGCTTCGCAGTAGCCCAGCACCTCAGCGAGGGCCGTCACCGCGCTGCACCGTGGAAAGCCCAGGGGCGCACACCGATGCCTTACGGAAACGCTCACCGGGAACCTGACGTCGACTCACCAGCCAGAGGTCCCAGGCTCGCCCTTGAACGGGCCCACGAGCTCGCGGGTCACCCAGCCCCCGTAGAACTCTCCAGGCTGGGGCTTTACCCGCTCTCCCGCGACGAGGCACTCCACTCGCCCCGGGTAGAAGGCGATCGCACCGGCAAGCGCCTCGAAGCCAGCCTTGGGGCGATCGTAGCTCCATCCCACCGGTCGTTCCGAGCCGCGTAGTGCCCAGTAGCTCGCCTCGCCTTTCCACTCGCAGTACGAGCTGCCAGCGCAGCGCTGCAGTTCCTCGAAGCGGACGTCTTCCGGCAACACGTAGAACGTCGGAGGGCTCGCGGTCTCCAGCACGCGCATGGCTACCCTCGAGCAGGCCAGCAGCACGCCAGCGGCGACGACCTCGACCAAGCGGGAGTCGGTCTCTACCCGAGGTGGCCGCGGATAGTCCCAGACGGATTCCTGATCGGGCCCCGGTTCAACGGCGAACGGGGGCCGAGACTGGCCATACCACTGCCATCCATACCGCTCCGTCATCGCATCAGCTTCGTGGATCCTCCCCGCCAGTCCTATCACCCAGCGGGGTCTTGCGCGGTATTGGACCCGATCCAGGCGTTCACCAGCCCTGACGCGATGGGCCGCCAGACAAAAGCGACCGGGCTCCGCACCTACCGTACGGAACCCGCTTCGATGATCAGCCAGCTGAAGCGCTCGAACCGCTAGCTGAAGCTCTCGACCAGGTTCAGGAAGGTCAAGACCGGATGACCGGTGCCACCCTTGGGCAGCACGCCGCGCGGTGCGTCACTGAACGCGGGCCCAGCGATGTCGCAGTGCACCCACGGCACCTCACCCACGAACTCGCGCAGGAACAGCGCCGCAGAGATGCTGCCGCCCCAGCGCTCGCCCGTGTGCTTCAGATCGGCGCAGTCGCTCTTGAGCTGCTCTCGGATCTCGGGCAGGAGCGGCATGCGCCAGAAGTTCTCTCCCGCGTCCTTGGCCGCGTGGTCCATGCTGCGAGCCAGCTTGTCGTCGTCCGTGTAGAAGCCCGTGCAGTTCTTGCCCAGCGCCACCATGCAGGCGCCGGTCAGGGTCGCGGCGTCGACGATCAGGTCGGGCTCGAGCTTGCGGGCGTAGGCCAGAGCATCGGCCAGCACCAGGCGTCCTTCGGCATCGGTGTTGATGATCTCCACCGTCTTGCCGTCGAGCGAACCGAAGATGTCTCCAGGGCGGTAGGCCGCGCCATCGGGCATGTTCTCCGCAGCGCCGATGATGCCGTGGACCTCCACGTTGGGGCTCAGCTCGGCCATCGCGGACATCACGCCCAGGACCGACGCGGCACCCCCCATGTCGCTCTTCATCTCGCCCATGCCAGGCGCGGGCTTGATGCACAAACCGCCGGCGTCGAAGGTGAGCCCCTTGCCGACGAAGACGATCTTCTTTTTCGCGCGCTTCGGGACGTAGCTCATGTGGATGAAGCGCGGCTCGTTGGAGCTGCCCTGCCCCACGGCGTAGTGGAGCTTCATGCCGGCCTTGGCGATGCCCGCCTTGTCGAGCACCGTGATCTTCAGCTTGCCCGCCTTGGAGATGTCCCTGGCGATCTGCGCCATCCGCTCCGGGGTCAGCTCGTTCGGCGGCTCGTTCACCGCATCACGAGCGACGCAAATCGAGTTCCCCACGGCAACACCTCGCTCGACGGCCTTCTTCTCCGCTGCGCTGGGCTTGCCGGACTTGAACACCTCGACCTCGGCGATCTCCTTCTTCGGCTTGCGCTCGCCGGTCAGGTACTTGGTGAAGCGGTAGGCCCCGAGCACCACACCTTCGCCAAGGCTACGCACCAGAGCCCCGGAGGCCTTGTCCGGAGGCACCAGGCCGAGGCTGGTGGCGAGCAGGGCGTTGCCGCAGCGGGCTGCTGTCGCGGCGAAGATGCGCAGGCGGGCGGCGTCGACGCCGCGCTTCGGGCCAAGGCCAATCAACAGGATGCGCTTCGTCGGGAGCCGCCCGCCGGTCTGCACCTCGAGCAGCGTGTCCGGCGCACCCGAAAACTCCGCACGCTCGGCCTCGGCGAACAGGGCGCCTTCCAGCGCACCGTTGAGGGCGACCAGGAGCTTCTGCTTGTCCAGCGCACTCTGGATCACGCCAACGGCCAGAAGGTCGGTGCTGGCGGTCAACGGGTCCGCCGAGGAAAGTCGAATGCTGAGCGCCATCTAAAGCTCCCTCTCTTGGGTCTCTCCGGCTCGCGGGGGGCGAGCGAATCGCAGTCCCCGCCAACGAGCGGGAACCAGTAATACGGTGGGACTGGGCCCACGAAAGGTTCCGTAGCGAAACCCGGGCGGATAATGGCACCGGCTCCCAGCAACTATCAACCGCCTTGCCGGAGTCCGGGGCAGCCCGCTTTGGGGGCGTGCCGATTCCACGGTTAACGAAGTGAACGACTGGCTGCCCCTCCCTCCCCGCTCCCCTGGGTCGCGGGCGCATGCGGGTCGAGCAGTGGAATCTCCAGCCAGTTGCCCCTCTTGGTATCCAGAGGGGGGAAAACTGCCAGATTGTCCCTGAGTCCATGCATCCAGCGGCTGGCGTTGCTAAGCCGGCGAGACGCTCGTATCCGCTGGATGCGAAACAACGTGAGGCAGGGAGCGCCGCTCCGCCGGGCTCGGTCCGTTCCCGCCTAGCAGCGAGGAATTGCCATGCAGAACACGTCCTGGATGCCGCCGTCCGTCTCCGACTCCCCCACCATCGAGACCTTCATCCTCGAGGGCATGTTCCAGGCTTCCGCCGCGACCGGCACGTTCACCTCGATCCTGAATCAGATCGTGCTGGCCTCGAAGCTGATCACCGGCCGGGTGCGCCGGGCCGGCCTCGCAGACCTCCTCGGGCACACTGGCGGTACCAACGTCCAGGGCGAGGTGGTGCAGAAGCTCGACGTGATCGCCAACGAGACGCTGATCCGTCAGCTCAAGCGGCGCGGTCACTGCGCTGGCATCGCCTCCGAGGAACTCGACCACGCGGTTCTTTTCCCCGAGGCAACAGGCAACTACCTGGTGTGCTTCGACCCGCTGGACGGCTCCAGCAACATCGACGTCAACATCAGTATCGGCACCATCTTCGCGCTGATGCGCTTCGATCGAACGGCGGGCCCGGCCACCGAGGAGAGCTTCCTGCAGAAGGGCTCGGACATGGTGGCGGCAGGCTACATCATCTACGGTTCATCGACGGTGATCGTGTTGACCACGGGGGAAGGCGTCCACGGCTTCACCTACGACCCCACGGCGGGCGAGTTCTTCCTGAGCCACGAGAACATCCGCATCCCGGAGCGTGGCAACACCTACTCGATCAACGAAGGCAACCACGCCAAGTGGAGCCCCGAGGTCAAGGCCTGGAACCAGTACATCAAGGGCGACGGCCCCGGTCGTCCCTACGGGCATCGCTACGTTGGTACCCTGGTCGCCGACGCCCATCGCACGCTGCTTCGGGGCGGCGTCTTCGTGTACCCCGAGGACACGAAGAATCCCGACGGAAAGCTACGCCTGCTGTACGAGGCAGCTCCCATGGCGATGATCTTCGAGGCAGCGGGTGGCGCTGCGTCCACGGGCAAGCAACGCATCCTGGACGTGAAGCCCGGAGAGCTGCACCAGCGCGTGCCGCTGGCGCTCGGAAGCAAGCTCGACGTCGAGGACTACGAGGCGATCATGCGGGGTGACACGCCAGACCGCTGAGCGGCTCGTTTGACGCAAGAACGGCCAGGAACGTGCAAGCCTCACGGCGAGAGGCGCCAGTCGAAGCTGCCCGAAGACGTGCTCCTTTGAGGTGGCCGCGACTGGCCATCGCTCCTATGCTTCCGCCATATGGGGCTCAAGCACGCGGGATTGGCCACAGCACTCGTCACTGGCCTGGGATTGATCGCGCTCGACGCCAGCGCTCAGTACGGCCAGCCACCGCCTCCCGGCTATGGGCAGCCGCCGCCTCCTGGCTATCAGCAGCAACCGCCGCCGCCCGGCTATCAGCAGGCGCCCCCGCCCGGCTATCAGCAGCAACCTGGCTACAGCCAGGGCTATGGTGGCGCGCCGCCGCCCCCTCCCCCCAAGAAGAGCAGCGGGAGCGACTTCGAGATCGAAGGCTGGGCGGTACGGCTCGACCCGCTCAACTGGCTGCTTCAGGGACGGCTCGGGATCAGCGGCGACATCGCCCTCACCGAGTGGTTCAGCGTCGAGCTGACGCCCGTCTTCACGGTCAACAGCGAGCCGCCGGCGTTCAACCTCCACGGGCGGGAAGACACCCTGAGCCAGGAGGGGAACTTCATCGGCGCGATGAGCGAGATCAACCTTGGTGCCAGCTTCTGGCTCGAGGCGCCCCTCGAGGGCTATGTCTTGCGCGCCATCTACAATCACGCTGCGTACAGCTACAAGGCGACCGACGATCAGGGTCAGTTCGACGCAGTCGACGAGAAGTCTGACAAGCTCATCTTCTTCTTCGGTTCCTACGGGAAATATGGACCAGTGTCCATCGGCGGTGGTCTTGGCCTCGGCTACTACCTGGGGAATCAGCAGCGCTGCGCCGAGGACGGTGGGCAGTTGCCTCAGAACGCCAGGACCAGCGACTGCGACGGCGAACTGAACATCGCCATCGACCGTCAGGGCAACTACGCCGACATCCACCCGGGGATCTATCCGATTGATATTTCCGGACGGATTGAGTTTGGTGTCGTGTTCAATTGATGCCTCCCCCCGGCCCGGCGGTGCGCTTCGCGCGACCGGCGGGCCGCCCCCTCCCGGCGCCGGCGCGTCTCGCTTCGCTCGCGCGCGCGGGCGGAGGGGGCCCATTCGCTCAGCGACCTAACGCCCCGAACGTTTCCGCACGGTTTTTCTACTTCGAGCGTCGTATGGGGAGCCGACGGTCGGCGCGGGGTGATCGCGGCGCGCTCGCGCGCGGCCGCTCCTCGCAGCGTCTTGCTGGCTGGGGGTGACCGTGCGGGGGTGCCGCACGCGGCGCGCTCGCGCGCGGCCGCTCCTCGCAGCGTCTTGCCACAGGTGGGCGGCGGAGCTGGTTCTGAGGGCGGCGTGCTGGCGGGCCCTGATCGGTGTGCGGGGTTGAACGACTTCCCGCTCGGGGCTGCCGCGCCTTGCCGATCGCGCACAGCTCGCGCCGCGCAGTTTCCGCGGGGTTTGAAAGTGATCTCGCGGGTGGAGCGCGGCACGCGCTCTGCGCGTGGTGGGCGCAGCTCGGCAGCCCCGAGCGGGAAGGAGTCCATGCAATGACCCAAACCAACTACACCTACCGCCAACGTGCTCTGCGTCGTGCCGAACTCGAGGAGCGCGCCTACTGGTTGCGCCGCCACCCGACGCTCACCGAGGCTACGCTCTGGCTCTACCTGCGCCGGTCGCAGCTGGGCGCCACGTTTCGCCGTCAGGTGGTGCTTGGGCGGCGCTACATCTGTGACTTCGTCGCGCGGGACATCAAGCTGATCGTGGAACTGGATGGCTTCGTGCACGAGCGGCTCGAGGGGGCAGACGCTCGCAGGGATGCGTTTCTCGCTCGACTTGGCTACCGCACCTTACGCTTCGAGAACCACGAGGTCCGAGACTCGCTGGAACATGTGCTGGTCAGGATCCTGGAGGCAATCACGGATTGAGGCAGTGCTTCCTCACCCCCACCAGCTGATTGTCGCTGGTCGCGATGTTCACGCTCGCGACGTGTGCGGCGGTCGCCGGCAGCACCGGGACCGGAGTCAGGTTCGCCGGCTTCGTCGCGACGACGTGCGACGGTTCGTGCGTGATGGTGCGGGGTCCGGCACGATGTGCGTCTGGCAGTAGGCGCACTCGATGACCGGGACGTTGCCCTTCCAGCGCAGCGGTGCGCCACGGTTCGGACAGTTGAGGCTGCGGCCTGGCATGCCCTTACCACCTAGTCCACCCGATGACGGAACGCGATATTCAATCCGCACGGCAATCCAGGCTTGGGGGTGAGGGCAGGCCGTTGCTGCTGCGCGCGCCCCGGCAGACGAGAGTGAGCGGCGGAAACCCAGTCGGATATCAATAGTGAGTCAGCGCGACCACTAGGTGATATCCTCGCCCCATGTCACTCAGGCTAGTGGTCGGGCCCTTGAACTACAGCTCCTGGTCGGTGCGGCCTTGGCTCGCGCTGAAGTACAGCGGGCTACCGTTCAAGACGCACACTATCGACCTCTTCGTGGATCCAGAGTGGCACAACAAGGTCTTGCAGTTCTCGGGCGCGGGCAAGGTGCCCGTACTGATCGACGGCAACCTCAGCGTCCACGAGAGCCTCGCCATCTGCGAGTACGTCAGCGAGCTCGCGCCCGACGCCAAGCTGTGGCCCGAGGATCGCGCGCAGCGCGCTCGGGCTCGCGCCATCAGCTGCGAGATGCTCGGCGGCTTTCCGTATCTGCGCGGCGAGATGGGCATGAATGGGCGCGCTCGGGCCAAGGCCTTCCGCCCCAGCGCCGAGGCGCAGAGGGAGATCGCGCGCGTCAGCGAAGTCTGGAGCGCGTCGCTCCAGAGCCTCGGCGGCCCCTACCTGTTCGGCCACTTCACGATCGCCGACTGCATGTACTTCCCCGTGGTAACGCGCCTGCGCACCTACGGCGTAGAGCTCAGCGGAGACGCGGCGGACTACTGCGCCACCATCTGGGAGCACCCCATCGTCGCCGAGTGGGAGAAGCTCGCCGCGGAGAGCGTCGCCATTCCCGAGTACGACGCGCCGTTCGTATAGCTGGGTCGCCGCGGGTGGCCATGTCGCACACTGGGGCGGTTTTCACCGTGCTTCGATGGATGTCGAACGGCAGGAGCGCGGCGTCACCTCAGGCACATCGGTTGCATCCGGATCCCGGCCGATGGCTCTCGAGCGACTCAACTTCAATCATCTGTTCTATTTCCACATCGTAGCCGAAGAGGGCTCGATTGCCCGGGCCGCGGAGCGCCTCCGCATCACCAAGCCGACCGTCAGCGAGCAAGTGAAGCAACTGGAGTCGACCCTTGGCGTGAAGCTCTTCGCGCGCCGCGGAAACCGGCTGGAGCTCACCCAGGAGGGACGCACGACGTTCTCCGTGAGTCGCCGCATGTTCAGCGCAGCCAGCGCCCTGGTGGAGCAATACTCAGGACAGACGGATCACGCGGTGCTGCGAGTCGGCGTCGCGAACTCCGTGTCACGCGCAGTTGCGGCTGACTACTTCCGGCCGATCTTCGGCGTCGAGGGACTCCGCACCGTGTTGCGGGTACAGCCGGGGGAGGATCTGGAAGCGGCGATCCAACGTGGGGATGTCGACGTGGCGATCACGGATCAGCTGCCTCTGGGAGCAACCGAACGCGGCTTCGTTACCGACTCGCTCACCACCACGCAGGTGGTTGCGGTGGTCGGGGCGGCAGTGGAACGCCCGGTGGGCGTGCTCTTGCCGGCTCGTGACACGGCTCTACGGCGCGCTGCGGACGACTACATCCTGCGTCACGAACTGGCCGATCTGCACATCCTCGGGGAAACTGATGACATCCCAGCGTCTCTGGCTCTGGCAAAGGACGCGGAGTGTCTGGTCTTCGCCCCTGAAGCCGGGATTCGCCACGAGCTCGCTGCTCGTCAGCTCAAGCTGGTCGACGAGCTACCGAACGTGATCTCCGTCGACGCCTTCTACTGGGAGCGAACGAGCCTGAACGAGCGCATCCTGCACGCGCTGGCGCTGCTCAAGCGGGCTCCAGTTCAGCTCTCCGAGTCTGCCTGAGCGTCGAAGTCGCCTGTACGGGAATCGCTACCGCCTCCGGAGAGCGTGAAGAGAAACGTCGTGCCCTCCGCAGGAACCGACTCGACCCAGATGCGACCGCCATGTCTGGACACCAGGTTCTGCGCGATGGCCAGACCGATGCCTCTGCCTCCTTGGTAGGCCCCATCGGGGTGAAGGCGCCTGAAGACCGTGAACACGTCCTGGAGTCTTTCCTTGGGGATTCCGATGCCGTTATCCTTGACGTAGATTGTCGGCGAAGCGCCGCTGCTCGCCAGCACGCCGATCTGGATCAGCGGCGCGCTCGCGTCGGTGTACTTCAACGCATTCGAGATCAGATTCTGAAACACCTCGCGCAGCATCGTGCGATCGCCGTAAACAAGAGGTAGCTGCACATCGAGCTGTACCTCCGCGTTGCTGGCAATGAAGGCAGCTCCGAGCTCCTCCTTCGCTTCACGCACCACGTCGGCGATAGACACCTCTTCAAGGTGCATCACCCGTCGCCCCGACTCCGAGAAGGCCACTAGGGAGTCCAGAAGGCCGTGCATGCGGTCGGATATGGAGAGCAGCTGCTCCAGGCGCTGGCGGCCGTCTTCGGGCAACTTGTCGCCATGATCCTCGAGCACCCACTGGGCGCAGTAGCGCATCGTCCGCAGCGGAGCTTTCAAGTCGTGGGAGGCGACGTGAGCGAACGCGTCGAGCTCCTGGTTCACCTGCCTGAGGCGGTCATTCAAGCGATCCAGCTGACGCAGGCGCCGGTAGGTGATCTCCACGAACGCCTGCCTGAGCCGTCGAACGGAGTGCAGTTCCTCGGGGTCCCATGCCACGCTCCGACCGCGCACATTCTCACTCCACTCCGCGAAGCTCTTGCGGGGGGAGATGCGCTGGGTCTCTGGATCGACCGTATAAGCCTCATCAGGCCTACCCGCCCACTTCACCGCGCGCACTTGTTCCGCTCGGAACCAGATCAGCCACTCAGTGCCGGTGTCGGTCAAAGGCAACGCGAGCAGTCCGCTCGCGATCTCCGTCACGTCCTCGGCGCCCTGAAACCCCGCTTCCCCCACGCAGTCGGTGGCCCAAACGTCGAGCACGTTCTGAGCATTCAGCCAGCTGACGAAGCGCCGCAACAGCGCGGGATCTGGACACTCACCCCAGCTGCCTGGATGGCTCCCGACGATCGCGAAGCCCGAGCAATCGACGTACTCCGCGAGCTTCTCCCCGCCGTTCAGCAGGGCCTGGAGAGGATCCTTGCTCTCCCCCTTGAGCGCCTCGACCAGCAACAGCCGCGTGTTGGTCGCCTGCTCCTTGATCTCGAGCTCGCGCCGCTTGAGCTGGCGCTCCACGTGGAGGGACACCGTTCGTGAGAGCACCTCGCACGCAAGCCGTGCGTCATAGGAGAGCCGCCTAGAGCCTGAATAGTGGTGGCATGCGATCAACCCCCAGAGGCGGCCGTTCACCACGATGGACAGGGTGAGGCTCGCCGTCACTCCCATATTCCGCAGGTACTCGAGGTGAACCGGCGCCGCCGCCCGCAGCTCGGCGTAGGTGAGATCCAGCGCACCGGTCTCCGAGTTCGTCGATGGGCAGATAGGTGAAGCCGGCGCCGCAACGTCGACGATGACGCGTGATCGCTTCAAGAGCATCACCCGCCGCGCGGGCTCGGGGATGTCGGATGCTGGGTAATGCAGATCGAGGAAACTCTCCAGCTGGAGGTTCTCGCCCATGGCCTCGGAAATGACGTGTCCGGCGCCATTCTCTGCGAAGCGGTACACCATGACTCGGTCGTAGCCGGTGAGGCGACGAACATCAGCCACGACCGTTTCCGCGAGGACTTGAATGCTCCGCGCTTTCTCGCAACGCACCAGGCTCTCGTGTAGCTGCTCTGCAAACTCGAGCGCGATGAGGTTTCTCCCCTGGGCGAGCTCCGCCTCGAGCAACACCACGTCACCACACTGGTGCAGGAGAATATCGAAGTCCGTGTCCGTGCCGAGACGGTCGACTCCTAGGTGCCGAATCGCATCCCCAAGGCCCTCCAGCACCCGGCGCTGCAAGCGCGACTGGGTGTCAGCGCCCACCAACGCGCTGACCGGAAGACCGATCAGCTCGTTCAGCTCGCGCTGAAGCTGCTGCTGGGCGTTCTGGGACACTCGCTCGACCACGAGCGTGGCGGGGTTCAGCGCCAGCAGCACTCCATGAGGTTGGATGGCACCAATGAAGTGAACGGGCTCCGTGTCGCAGTATCGGCGTAGCGATTCACTGTCCATCTCGGACACCTGCTCCCTGCTCGAACCAAGCTTCGAGCCGAGAGAACGCGTCGACGGCACCCTGCGTCGCTTCCAGCTGGTCCAGGTCGCTGGTCACACTCGTCTCCAGGGCGTTCAAGAAGCGCTTCCAGCGATAGCTGGTCTGCGGACCGTAACCGCGCAAGTACCGCCCCACCCCGTCAGTTTCCTCCGGGAATCGCTCCAAGGCTTTCACTAGCGAGCGCCCTCCAAGGGTGGCTCCCTCGAGCACGTAGAGCACTCCGAGCGCTCGAGGCAGCGTGTCGGTCAACGGCAGGTCGCTGCAGATCGAAAGCCGAGTATCGGGCGCAAGCACCCGCAGGTCCTCCCGGGCGAGCCTGGCGCGGGCGCGCAGCGGCACATCCGGCAACACGGTGCGGAGCCGCGGAAAGGCCGTCAGGCGCTCCTCGAGCGGATACTGGAAGCCCCACATCCGCTCGAGGAAACGCACATAGCGCTTCCGCTCGAAGCGGTCGTTGGACAAGCCGACATGTAGTTCCAAGCGCGCGTGCGCAACCCGAGTTGCCTCCCGGATACGACTACGCACTCCGTTAGACTGCAAAGATGAGTGGTAGATCGCTTCCATGAGGCAGAGGAAAGCCTAGTAACCGGCCTCCCCACCCGCCATGAAGAAATACTAGTCTAGGCTAGTTCGGCAAAACCGAACGTAGCATAGCGCCACGTTGCCGAATGGCGTGGTGGCGAGACTGGAATATCCGCCTGGTTATATCGTGCTACCATGCAGAAACACGGCGAGGTTGCTCAGGTTCGTGTCGGAGGCGACCTGGGTGAAGCGCTCGGCAAAGGGCTTGCTTGCCCGAGTCGCCGCGGAGGCTGACGGCGCCTCGGCCGCGTTCGGCTGGGCACTGGCTGGTGCGGCTTCAACCGGCGCAGGCTCCTATGATTTCCGCAGCCTGCCGGCAGCATTGCCCCGAGGAAATAAAAGTATCTCGCGGCGGCGAGAGTCTAACCCCAGGTGCTGATCTTGCCCCAGACGCGGTCGGCTTGATCTTGCTGAATGCGCACGCGGCTGGCGTGGAACATCACCCGCACGACCTTCGAGGTGACGCTGAGCTTCACCCGGTTGCTGCCCTCGACCTTCTGGAACACCGCTTCGGAGCCAGGCGCCGGTAGCGGAAACGAGAGCTCGCTCTTGGCATGATTGCGACCACCTGCGCAGCGCGCTCCGATGAACGGATGCTCCTTGTTGGCGACTCCCGTCGCCAGATCGATCACTTCGATGCAACGCATGCTGGAGTCGAGCACGTACACGCGGTTCTTGGTCCAGATCTCCCACACCCGCCGGATGCTGGCCAGCGCCGAAGGCCCATTTACCGTGCGGATATCCATCTCCACGTCAGGGCGCTCCATTGGTCCTGGCGGTGGCGCCGGGGAAGGTTCTGGTTCCGCAAACTGAATGCGGGTGGCAGCGCCTCCTCTGGGCAGATCCTCTTCTTCGACCACCCACTCCGGTGGCGACCAAACGACGGTCGGCTCATCATCCCACTGATTCGACATGGCGACGCCGTCACCTTATCGGCAACTCGGCGCTCGGTGCCAGGACCTTCCGAGGCCTTGGCGCGCCCCCGGAGAAACGCTCGGTTTTCCCTGACGCCCACATCAAGGGTGGTGTGCGACAGCCGCCGACCGTGCGCTAGCCAGGCAAGTCGAGCTTGTACACGCAGTGTTGCGTCGCCTTGACCCGCTCGGGCGCTGGGGGTCGCAGGAGCTGATCGATGTAGCTCGGGATCGCGCTGTCGGTGAACAGAACGTCGCCTTCCGGCGTCGCGGTCACCCCGTCGGCCCAGATCACCTTCGGGCTCTTCACCAGCGTGGAGAGCTTGCCGTCCTCACTCAAGGTCATCAAGCCACCGTGCTCGACGTCGGTGATCAGAAGCCCGCCTGGGCCAAGCGCGATGCCGTCGCTCAGCGGCTTGGGTCCCACGCGCTCGATGGCCGCCGCGAGGTCGGCGTCCGACGCCCCCGCGGTCGTCAGTCGGTCCAGAGGCACGCGATACACCGCGTCGTGACTCATGGTCGCGTAGTAGAGCCACTTACCCCGATCATCGATGGCAACACCGTCCACCCCGACCGAGAAGGTGACCAGGCCGTGGAACACCTTGTACGGCTCGCCCTGAGCGGTGATCACCCAGTCCTGCGGCGAGACCGAAGGATGCCCTTCGAGCACCCGGCGCGCCGTGCGCCGCTCGACGTCGAAGACGATCAGCGCTGGCGGCGTGAAGCGGAAGATCCCCGTATCCGCAAGGATCACGTACTTGCCGTCGGGGGTCACGCGCAGGTCCTGGGCGAAGGGCGCCGTGCCCCTCGGGAAGGCGTAGTCGACGACCACGGCGTTCGTCGTGAGGTCGATGGCGACCAGCCTCGTGTCCCGGTCCTCGATGCCCTCGGGGCGCACCAGCCACAGCCGGTTCTGGCGGTCCACGGTCATGCCAAGGGTGCCGTACAGGCCCGCCTGCAGCTCCTGACTAGGGAACGGAACGCCCTTTCCGTCCTTCCACTCGAAGACGAAGGCAGCGCTGAAGCGATCGGGCTCGGCGAACGGATGCAGGTTGTAGAAGATGCGACCATCGGGAGAGGCCGAGACGTTACCTGGAGGCAACTCCAGCGGAATCAAGCAGCTGAGGCGATCCTCGCCAAGCGCGGGGGCAGTGCTGACGTCCGGGTAGGGCTCCCCTCCACCATACGCGCACTTCACTGCGACGAGCGCCACGCCCGACAGCACCAGCACCCCCAACAGACCCCCGCGTACCCTCCGTTTCCACCTGGACATGACGAGCATGTAGGGTGGCGCTTGCGCGACGACGAATCGATTGCTGCAATGCAGCCATGCATCAGGTTGATGGCACACCGATCGACCTCAACCTGCTGGTGTCCCTCGACGCGCTGTTGACGACCCACAGCGTGACCCGCGCCGCACGTCAGCTCGGCGTCGGGCAACCTGCCATGAGCCACGCGCTGGCTCGGCTGCGCACGCTGTTCGACGACCCACTGCTGGTGCGCAACGGGAGGACGATGCTCCTCACCCCCAAATCCGAGGGACTCAAGGCACCCGTGGCGCGCTTGCTCCACGACGCCCGCCGCTTGCTCGAACAGGACGCCGACTTCGACCCCCGGCGATCTCAGCGCGAGTTCAACCTAGCGTGCCCCGACTTGTTGGCGGGCATCGTCCCGCGCTTGTTCAGTGAGCTTCGCAGCCGCTGCCCGCGTGCCAGGCTCCGCGTCAGCTCACGCAGCCTGGACGAGCTGGCGCGCCTGGAGGACGGACGATCCGACGTGTTGCTGTGTCCGACTCCCGAAGAGGCGCCAGGCATCGTGTGTCGAGTGCTGGGGCGCGTGCGTTTCGAGGTCGTCGCGCGACGCGGCCACCCCGCGCTGAGTAGCACGGGAGAACTCGGCACCGACGCCTGGCTCAGCCATCCTCACGTGGTCGTGGAGTCGGGGAGCGGGAGTCGCAGCGTGGTCGCGGCCAAGCTGGACCAGGTAGAGCTGCGCCGGGAGGTCGCGCTGCGTGTGCCGACGTTCCTCGCGGCGCTGTTCGCGGTGGCTCACTCCGACGCGCTGTTCAACGCGCCCAAGGAACTCGTGACGGAGTTTCTCGAGCCCCTCGATCTCGTGGTCGTGCCGGCGCCTGCGCCGTTGCCGCGCCTCTCCGTGGCTGCTCTGTGGCACGAGCGCTTCGACACTGACCCAGGCCAGCGTCTGTTTCGCGAGCTGGTCATTGCTCGCGCACTGGAAACAGTCGAAGCGAGCGCCTGAGCTCAGAACATCGGGGAGAGATCGCCCGCCTTGATCCAGGCGACGATGCCCTTCTCCAACACGGCATACGCTTCCGCGGAGAAACCCAGCGCCGCGCGGTAAGCCTCGAGGCGCTCGGCCTCCTGCTCGCTGATCTTGCCGTCGGCCATCGCCAGCATCACGGCGCACTGCATGGCCAGCGTCTTCAGCGCCGGGTCTTCACCGAGCGCGACCGCGAGCTCCGCCGGTGTGATCGCCGGGACCTGCGTCGGCTCCTCGACTCCCAGATCCTCGTCGAGGCCCTGAACGAGCTCGCTGATCATGGCGAGTTCCTCCTCGTGCAGGCCATCGCTCTCCGCGATGTCTCGCAGCGCGCCCGCGATGGCGAGGGCTTCGTGGCTGCTGATCGGGATCTCGGAGAACAGCGGATTGAGCTCGGTCATGGCGTCATCCTACAGGGACCCGCGTCCGCTTTGAACAGCTGCTTTCAGGCTGCATCGAGCGCGATGCGCAGCCGCTCCGCAGCCGGCGCAAACGCCACCCGCATCACCTGATCCATGTGCCAGAAGTTCAACAGCCGATCCTGCTCATACAGATGGGTGATGGCGATCAAGAACAAATCCGGGGAGCTACCGGGGTCGCGCCAGTCACCCCCCTGGCCCTCCAGACCATTCTCGAGCTCCGCCGCGATCAGCATCAGCTGCAGCATGGCGCGACGATACAAGGTGGAAGGCACCGTCTCCGCACCCACTGTCGCCGCGTCGCCTTCCGTTGAACCCGATGCTACGTCGGGTTTGGGGGTGAGGTTCGCCGTCCAGCCAACCTGCGCCGGTGAGAGCTCGCTGCTCAGCAGGGGCTCCAGAGCCCTCCACAAGCACGTGCCCACGCGCTGCGCCGCCGGGAGCGCGTGCGCCGCAAGAAACCCATCAGCGATCAGCGCGTCCGCGAACTGCTGCTGCGCCTCGGGTTCCGTCGCGAGGCGCCGATACGGCTTGGCGAGGCGCTTGATCTGCCGGCCAATATCCGACAGCGACAGGTCGATCTTCAAGTGCGCCACGTCGATCAACGACGACGTTGGCAACGCCTCCTCAGGCACCTGGCGCGCAAACTTCGACTCCATGAAGTCAGCCAGCATCTCGCTGAGGGCGATGCTCGTCGCGACGCCGAAACGCCCGAGCACGTCTTGCTTCGCGATCTCGAGCAGCCTCTCCTCGTCGACCTCCAGCGCGTCATTTTCCACGCGCAAACACGAACCGAGCGTGGCCACGTCGCCGCCGAAGGCCGGTCCAGCGTGAGGCGTCAGATCGTCCGCGAGCTCGAGCACTCGCGCGTACTCCCACTCGAACTCACTCAAAGCCTCCTGCCAGGTGTGGCCCCAGGAGTCGTGCACCACGTACTGATCGACCTGGTGTGTCGGCACGATCATCACCATCGTCTCGAGCGTCTCGATCAGCACCTCCTCACTCACTCCACAGGCCAGGACCAGGCGGCTCCAGAGCGGCTCTGCGGGTCGGTTGGGAGCCAGACCGAACGCAGGGAAGCGAAGAGTGTTCGCCGTGTTGGCCTTGCGGAGCTTGACCATGAAGGCGCCGATCGCCGCCTGCTCTTCGGGGCTGCGCTCTTCCCAGTCGTCCTTCAAGAGCTGGTCCTTTTTCCGCGGCACGCAGGGGAAGATGCTGGTACCCGTGATGACCCAGTCGATGTCCCCGACTCGCCACGGCAGCTCGCCGTAGAGCACGTCCATCAGCACCAGACGCGGGTCGCGCTCACCGCCCTGCAGTTCCTCGAGGAACTGAGCCACGCAGGCCGTGATCTTCAGCTTGATGTCCAGATTGCTGGTCAGGTGCGCGACCTTGGCCTCGAGCTCACGCATCTCCGCGTCGCTCCAGCCAAACGCCGCTTGCACGGCGCGCCGCATGGCCGCTCGCGCGCCCGCATTCACTGGAAAGTCCACGGGGAACTTCGCCAGCGTGCGGGTGCCCGCCGTGTCGACCAAGGGCGCCGAGCTGGTCTCGGCGTAGCGCATCCAGAGCAGGACGGCCTCGGAGAACCAGCGTCGAAAGTTGGGTGCCTCGACGGACAGCGACTCGGGGATCGGCTCACGGTAGGCCCAGGCTTGCTCGAGGAGCTGCGCGTAGAGCGCGCGCGCCTCGGCCTGGCGCTGGGCAAGCTCTTCCTCGGGGCCCTTGGTCAGCTCCTGGATCCTGGCCAGCGCCTCCAGGGCGGGGGCCCAGGCGTCAGGCAGGCTGGGACTCAAGGCGTGGGCTCGACTGAGAATCGTCATCCGTGTTTCCGTAAGGTTTCTAGGCAGCGGTCCTCACCCCCAAACCCGTATAACACGCGCGAGGCCTCGACCGCTGGTGTCCGACGGGCATCGAGTCGCCGATGGTCGGCTCAGGCATAGCCAACGAGTCGCTGCAGGTCTTCCCGTTCGCGGCTCAGACCGGCCGCGTCGTCCCGCAGACGCGAGCGCCAGGGCTCCGGCAGGTACTCGAGGTGATTGGTGTAGAGCACCGCCTCGATGGTCTGCAGCAGGAGCTTGGTCTGGTTTCCTTCCGGAACGTAACAGCGGGCCTGGTGCTCGAACATCTCGATGGGCACCGGGAGGATCTCCTTGTCGTCCGCTTCCACGCCGGACTGGCGCGCCTCGCGGCGGGCGCGGTTGCAGATCAGCTCGAGCGCGGCGGGGGTGACGAAGCCGAGAGCCTCGAAGACCCTCTCGAGGGACTCGCCGCTCGGCTCGGCGCCGGCCTCTTCCAGGCGGATCTTGCGGCTCCTGCAGATGGCGTTCAGCACCGCGAGCTTCTCCTCGGGCGTCTCCGGCGCGAGGATCGGTACGTGCTCCTCAACGCGCCCCGGACGCCCGGTGTCAGGCGCCAGGTTGAAGGGACGCGCCGTGAGCAGCAGCCAGAAGATGCGGCCGCGAAACTCCGGATCACCCATGAACGCCGTGAAGGCGCCGAACACGCGCTCGTCCACCTTGTTGCCCGGTGACGACTGCTCATTGCCGAGCATCTTGTCGGCTTCGTCGATGATCACGATGTTCGGCGTCATCGACTTCAGGATGCTGAAGATGGTGTCGAGGTTGCTCTCGGTCTGACCCACGTACATGCCGCGGAAGTTCTTCAGCGACACGCAGTTCAGGCCGCTGTCCCGCGCGAAGGCCTTGGCGATGAAGGTCTTGCCGACGCCGTTCGGCCCTGGACACACCACGCCCACCGGCACGTCATCGGCGCCCTCCGCAAGATCTTTTGCCGTACGGATAAAGAACTCCTTGATCGCGTCGTTGCCGCCCACGGCGCCCATGCCGTGCTTCGGCATCATGATCTCCAGCATGCCGCGGCTGTCGCGCTCGATCAGCTCCCGCTTGCGCTCCATCACGAAGCTGGTGGAGAGCTTGCGCTCCTCTGCATGCATCGCGCGCCAGAACAGGTGACGAATGCCGGTCAGCGTGAGTCCGGCGGTCTGCTCGACCAGCCCCTCTTCACTGACGTCCATGGTCACCGGCGGCTTGCCCTCGACCACGAACTTCGCCTGCTGCCACTTGATGTAGCGCCGTCGCGCTTCGTCATCGGGGCGCGGCACGTCGATCGCCTGCACCACCTCCTGGCGCACGATGTCCGGGTGCAGGCCGTGGAGATTCGGCGTGAGCAGGAAGCAGACGGCATCTCGCGCGTCAGGCTGCTGCAGGCGCTCGTAGAACAGGCGCGCGAAGCGCTGCAAGGTCACCGCGTTGATGCGGTCCCCCTCGTTCATGTGCTGGGGATCGCCGTTTGGCGCGACGTGCTCGGCGTACTCGAGGATCACCGCGACGGGGCGCTTGCTCGCCTCGACGCCGACGATGAAGGCCTCGATGAAGGCCAGCGCCTTGGTCGGCTCCCGGGGAAAATCGTAGATGCTCTGGATGATGCGATCGTCGCCGTGGCGGTTCTGATTCGCCAGCGCCAGGAACTCTTTCGCCTCGTTGTCGTCCACGAAGCGCATGCCTCGGGAGACGTCATAGTTGATGGCGATGTAGTTGCCTCGCTCGAGCATCGCCTCCAGGTAAGTCCGCAGGGAAACGTAGTTACCCTCGAGGGGGAAGACGTCTTCGATGTTGTCGTGGAGCACGAACATCGCCGACTCACGGCGGTTGTAGGCCTCGCGAAACTCCTCGGCCCAGGGCAGGTACTGCTCGCTGTCGCTCATGCTCCCCCGACGATATCCCCGATTGGCCCTCGCGCTCGAGGGCGGTCATTGCCTCTTCTGAATCAGTAGCTGGAGACGCGCCGGCTGCGGCGGTCCCCCATGATGCTGGTGCGTCCGACCAGCTCATCGCAAGCGCGCCCGGCAGCGATCAGGCGCTGCTGCAGCTCGTTCACGTTGTGGCCCTGGTTGGCGCCCATGGCCGCGTCCGCCTTGCGCAGCTCCATGGCCAGCTTGAACTCCTGCAGGTTCGACTCGATCACGGTGAGCACGCTGCGGATCTGGTGCTGCTTCTCGAGCGCCGCCGTCCACTGCTTGAGCGTGCGCTCGGTGGACTCGTGAGCGGCGAGCAACGCGTCCCGCACCGGGCCTTCGGGCGTCCGCGCGAGCTCCCGCTCCATGCGGTTCAGCTCCTGCTTGAGGTAGCCCGCGTCGCTCTGGGCGATCACCGCGCTCAGGCGGCGGTGCAAGTTGACCAGCCCCAGGGCCCGATCCCGGAGGCCCTTCACGTCCTCCCGGGAGCTCTCGAGCACCGCCTCGACGGTGTCGCTCGCGCCGTCCGCGTACACCGACTCGATGTTGTTGTAGTAGTAGAGGATGCGCTCGAGCACTGGACGCAGCGCGGGCTCGGCGTTGTAGACGGCGTTCTGGAGCTCCTGATACTCCTCCTGCACGTCTTCCTGCTTGGCTTCGTCGATCAGCGCTTGATTCAGCTTCTTGTCGAAGCCGGCAGTGACGAAGTAGCCGTAGAGCGCCGTCCCCACCCCCGCCACCAGCATACCGAGGCCTGGTGCCGCGTCGGGAGTCAGCATCGCGCTGGTCGCGACCGCGGCCGCCGCTCCCGCCGCCGCTGGCACCCCGAAGACGTGCAGGAACCGGTGGCGCCAGCTGAAGCAGGCCTTCAGTCGGTCCTTCCAGGTGGGTAGCGGAGTGACGGGAGCCACGTTCGTCAGGATCTACTGCAGCGCGGGGAAAAGCCAAGCCCGCCGATGGAGGTAGGCAGCGGACTTGGGCATCTCGCTCGCGCTCAGTTGCAGTTGAAGAGCTTGAACTCGGTGCGGCGGCTGGCGTTCTTGTCCTCCACGCCGTCCTTCATCACCGGCTTCTCGGAGCCGAAGCCCCGCACGTCGAAGCGCGACGCGGGGAACGACGACGCGTCCCTCTGCTGCAGGTACTCGACGATCGACTTCGCGCGCTTCTCGCTCAGCGTCTTGTTGGAGGCGGCGTTTCCCACGCTGTTGGTGTGGCCCCAGACGTGGACGCACAGCGCGGGGAAGCTCTTCAGGCGGTCGCCGATGGTGTCGACCACGCTCTCGGCGTTGGGATCCAGGCTGGCCTTGCCCTCCTGGAAATAGATGCTTGGGAGGTTGAGGGTGCCGATGGTCGCGCTCTTGTCGTCCTTCGCCTTCTCCGCCGCGTAGGTGTACTCCTTCTCCTTGGCTTCGAGCTTGGCCTCGGCCTCCTTGGAGTCCTTGCCAGCGACCTCCGCCGCCAGCTTGGCCTTCATATCCATTGCGGATTTGATGGTGAGCAGGAAGGAGTCGTTGAGCACGTCGGCCGGCTTCGGCATGTCACCCGCAGAGAGCTTGTTCTTGGCTTGCAGCAAGCGCCCGGTGCGGCCGATGCGATCCACCATCTTCGCCGGCTTCCCGCACTGTCCCCACCAGAGACACATGTTCTCCTGGTAGTCGAGGAAGTCGATGCCCTTGAGCACCGCGGTGCCGAGCGCCTGGTCGCCATTGCAGTCTGGCCCGCAGTCAGCGGTGATGAACTTGCCGTGGGCGGCGGGGTCCTTGAGGTAGCCGTCGATCACCTTGAAGTAGCTCTGGGTCAGCTTCTCCAGGGCGCCCTTGTTCTTGATCACGTAGTCGCGGTTTGCGACCGCGACGTCGACGATCACGTCGTCCGCCTGACCACCCGTTGCGAACACCTTGGGGTAGCCCGCCTTCTCGGCGATGGCAGTGAACGGCTGCCACAGCACAGCGACCTGCACCTCGCCCTTCTCGAGCTTCTCCCAGCAGTCCTTGGCCACGACGCCGGCGTCGGCCTTCACGCTCTCGAGCGCGGTGAAGGAGAGGCTCGCGAAGTCCCAGAGGTGTTCGCTGGGCGTGCCAGCGGAGTAGCAGACTTTGTCGCTCGGCTTCACGTCGTCGAAGCTCTTCTTGTCCTTGGACAGGAAGATGGCGTCGCCGCCATTGCTCTCGTCGATGCCCCAGATGATGACCCCTGGGTACAGGCCGTCCTTCTTGTGCTTGGCGCCGTGCTGCAGGAACGCATCCACGGTCGTCAGCACGACGTCGAGGTCCCCCGCGGCGAGCGCCTTCATGCGCTCGTTCTGATCGTAGTACTTCTCGTCGTCGAAGTAGGCGATGCCGATGTCGCTCTTGGCCAGTTCTTGCTCGAGCTGTGGTTCCTTACGGAAAGTGCTGTAGCCCGACCAGGGGTCGCCGGCCATCTTGATCATCGTGCCGTACTGCTTGCCGGACAGCGACGTCGACTTCCCGAGTTTCTCTTCCTTGGCCTTGGATTCCTTCTCGTCCATGGCCGGCTTGATGAATTTCGTGTAGCCGAAGTAACCACCTGCCGCGAGGATCACCAGCGGGATCCCCACGGTGAGCGCGGGACCTGGTCTTCCCGCGGCCATCAGCCGATCCCGCCTTTCTCGACTTGCTTGGCTCCGCCGCCCCCGCCACCAGCAGCGGCCTTGCGCGCCTCGAGCATCTCCTGGAACTTGCTCTTGCTCTGCCGCGTACGCGCCGACTCACGCAGCTTCTTGCGCTTGGCCTCCCGGGTCGCACCGCTCATCTCGTCGGTGATGTCCGCCTGAGCCGCGACGCCCTCGATGTACTTGTCGATGTCGCTGACCGCCGCCTCCTCGGCGCTGGTGCTCATGCCGCTCATCATGTCGCCGAAGGCCTTGCGTGCCTGGGCGCTCTGCAGCTTCGCGATCATGGCGTCCTTCTTGGACTCCATGGCCTTGGTCTTGCTCTCCAGGTCTCTGAGCTTGCTCAGGTACTCGCTGACCAGCTCCTCGCTCCGCGAGAGCTCTTGCCGCACGGTACCGATCTCGGCTTCGAGGGCCTCCTTCTCGTTGAGCAGGTCCTCGCCGAGCTCGGCGGCCTCGGGATTGCCGGCCTCCGCCTCCAGCAGCGCGCCCTCGAGGTCGCGCTCGATCTCGGCGAGCTGCGAGGTCTTGCCCTGAATCAAGGCGCGCAGGCGATTGCGCTCGGCAGCGAGCTTGCCCACCGCCTTGTGCATCTCCTGGTAGTTCGTCCTTGCTCTTGCCGATGGCGCCCAGGAACGCCTGCGCGGCGGCGAGCCGTGAGGTCTGTGGCAACGACTGATCGAGCCCGGAGAGGAACTTCTCCAGCTGCTCCACCTCATCGGTGTCCGGGATCCCGGCTTCGTCGTACTGATCCTGGAAGTCGATCTCGACGCCGTTGGCGCCCGTGGTCACCTGGACGCTACCCACTGCGACGGGCGCGCTCTGCTCGGTCGGCACCGAGAACTCGTCAGCCTCGAGGAACGCCGCGAAGTCTTCGTCCGACATCTCCTCAGGGTTGCTCTCCGGCGTTGGCGCCTCGCCGCCCTCGGACTGCCAGAACAGGTTCTTCACTTTCTTCCAAGATGACATCGAAGCTCCTTGGGCATGACCCCGGCTCGCAGGCTGCGTCGTGCGCGAAGCGCCAGCTTGCCCAGCGCGCTCCCCGCCGTCAACGCGAGTCCGCCTCGGAAGCGCGCCGCAGAAGCCGTGGAAATAGCGGCGTTCCTCGCTGCGGTCAGCCGTCCAGACCAGGAACCCGCCAGGCTTGAAACATTCCTGAAGCATTCTGGGCCACCGGGTCGCCGGCCGCAGCGCGCTGCGTTGCCCGATCTGGCTCCGAAAGCCTGTTCGCCGACAGGCCAGGCAAGGCAGGCTCCCGTGATGCGGGTGCTGCTGTTGGTGCTCCTCGCCTACGCGAGCTTCGCCCTGGGGGCGTTGCTCTACCTGCGCCTCAGTTACTGGGCGATGAACGCCCACGTCGATCCGCGCTCTCCCGGGGAAGCCACGCGCAGCCTGCTGTTCGAGTGGTGGTGTGTGCTCTGGGTGCAGCCGCTGCTGCCGCTGTACTTCGCGCTGGGTCGCCGCCTGAGCTCGCCCCGCCCCCCGTCGGACGCCAGCGCCGCCGCCCCGCGGCCGATCGTCTGCGTCCACGGCTACGGGCAAAACCGCGTGGATTTCATCTGGCTCGCCAGGCGCTTCGCGGCGGCAGGGCTCGGCCCCTGCTACGGCATCAACTACTGGTTCCTGGCCAGCGTGCGCGACAGCTCGCGACGCCTCGAGGCCTTCTGCGAACGTGTCCTAGAGGAAACGCACGCGCCTCAGGTCGATCTGGTATGTCACAGCCTGGGCGGCCTCGTCGCGATGGATCTCGCCGCGCGACGTCCGGAGCTACTCGGCCGCATCGTGACCATCGGCTCGCCCCACGCGGGCGTGCTGTTCCGTGGCCCAATCCTGGGCGCATCCGGCACGGACCTGAAAGTCGGCTCCCAGCTCTTGAAGGAGCAGGCGACGCTCGAGGCCGGCGTGCCGGTGCTGAGCATCTACTCGAGCCACGACAACGTGGTGCACCCCAAGTCGACTTCGTATCTGACGTCCCGCGGGGGCGAAGACATCGAGGTGCCCCACCTCGGTCATTTCGGCTTGCTCTTCTCGCGCTCCGTGGCCGAGCCGGCGATCGCGTTCCTGAAGCGAGATGCGGCTTGATGCAGCCGAACGTCGCTTGCCAGCCACACGGTGCGTCGCTAAGTCCCCTCGTGCAATGAGCACCGTCACGCTGATCGAACGCCACGACTGGGCACCGGGTCTGGCGACTTTTCGCCTGGATGCCACGCCCCAGTTCGCAGCGGGACAGTTCTTCAACTTCGGCGTGGACACCCCACAGGGCCCGATCCGCCGCTCGTATTCGGCCGCTTCGGCGCCGGGTCAGGCGCTGGAGTTCTACGTCACCGAAGTCTCCGGGGGCGCCCTCACCCCCAGCCTCTTCGGACTCAGGCCAGGCGACGCGCTGGAGCTAGACCCCAAGCCCCAGGGCTTCTTCACCCTGAACTACGTGCCAGAGGCTCGCGACGCCTGGCTGCTCGCCACGGGCACGGGGCTCGGACCGTTCATCTCGATGCTCCGGGACGCCGAGCTGTGGGGGCATTTCCAGCGCGTCTTCCTGGTGCACGGGGTGAGGGAGCGAGCCCACTTCGCGTACGCGGACGAGCTGCGGGAGCTCGAGACAAAGCGCGGGAACTTTCGCTACTTGCGCTGTGTGAGCCGGGAAGAGCCCGCGCCCGGGGAGGCCGCCGGACGGATCCCTGCGGCTCTCGCCGACGGCAGGCTGCAGGCGCTGGCGGGCGCCGAGCTCGAACCCGAGCACAGCCACGTGCTCTTGTGCGGCAATCCCCGGATGATCGATGATACCCACGAGGCGCTGAAGCCCCTCGGCCTGATCAAGCACCGCGTGCGCAAGCCAGGGCATATTTCCTCAGAGAAATATTGGTAGTGCTCTCTCTGCGCGCTGAGCGCGCTGCCTCACGGAGGACCCGTGGCCCTGGGAACCGTACAGTCACACACCCTGATGGCGCTCGTCCGCGCCGACGAGCTCGGCCTCACTGACGCGAGCCACCTGACCGTCGCCAACATCGACCCGCTGCTCAGGGGGCGGGTGAGGCGAGGCATGAAACGAGCGCTCGACAGCGCGCGCGCCGACTTGCTGGAGGCGAGCCCGGAGCACGTGTTGCAGGCCGCGTTCCTGCAACTGCATCCTCGCGGCAAGGATGTCGACGTTCAGGATGCGCTCGCCGTCGCGCAGCGCTTCTCCGAGCTACGGGAGTCCGCGGAGGTGCCCAGGGCTTCGACTCGCCTCCCCAGCCTGGTGACGTTCATCAGTCTCGGGCTTTGCGTGATCCTGGTCGGCGGCGTCTTGCTCTACAAGAAGCTCGAGCCCACGCCGGAAGACGCCTTCCTCGCGACACCTCTCGGCGAAGCGCTGGACGAGCCGCTCACCGGCTTCGTCGTCGCAGTCGACAAGGCTCAGGACACCAAGCCGTTCACGGACAAGCTGCTGAGCCCGGCGGTGCAGAAGCAAACCGGCGACGCGGCGTACAACCGCCTGTCGGACGTCGTGAGCGCCACCATCGCCATGAGCAAGACGAAGCCGACCGAGGAGCTGTACCTCGACTACAACAAGCAGCTCAACGCGCTGAACCTGGCGTTCACCGACGCCAAGGTGCCCGCATTCTTGTACGCCTACCTCGAGACGACGAACGACGGTCTCAGCTCGAACTGGCTGATGGCCTACGTGGTGCGGCGGCGCTTCGCGGTCAGCGTCGCCGGCAACGAGCTGAAGGTGATGTGGGGCAAGCGCATCGACAGCCTCAACTTCAACATGACCGCCACGGGGCTGCGCTCGCCGGGGCACGACTTCGTGATGCTGCCCATCGAGTACAACGAGTACTACTTCCTCGACCGCCTATTACTTCCGTCGGGAACTGGCGGCTCAGTTGGTCTCGGCGTCGACCGCAACGACCACGAGTCCGTGGTCGCCGCGGGCAAGAAGGCGGCTCCATTCATCCTGGACGAGATCGTCGCAAGCTCGGACTTCACCAAGGAAGATGCGGAGTACGTCGCCAGCGAGCTGAAACGCCGAGACATCTCGATCCAGGCATTACGGCGCAAGAACTACAGGCTGCGCAGCGACGTGACGCTGCGCATGCCCGAGGCGCTCGTCGATCAGCTGGACCAGATCCACGACCCCGACGCGCAGCAAATCGTCAAGGCCGCGGATCGCCTCGAGGGTTACCAACCCCAAGTGGATAGCGCGCTGGCACACATCCTGGAGATCCAGCAGCGCGAGTTCGTGGTCGAGCAGCTCGAGAAGCAGCGCCTCGCAGGTGATCGGTTCGCGCTGCCCGAGGAAGCAGGTAAGGACAGCGTCGACAAGCGGGCATTCGTTTCCTCGCGGCTCATGCTCTTGCTGCGCGAGCAACCTTGCCCGCGCATCGCGCTTTGGAGAACCGCGGCGGCTGGACTGAGCGACGTCACGAACCTGGCCCGCGCCCATGGCTCTGCCTTCGTGCTCTCGCTCCTGGGGCACGAGCTTGGCCTGCTCCCCAAGGACCAGTGGCTCAGCGCCCTGCGCCGACAGCGCAACCAGCTCGCGCAGCTCACCGAGAAGCTCTTCGACAAGTCCTCCGCAGAAATTCAGAAGGCCGCCGCCACCATCTACGAGCAAGTGTTCGAGTCGAAGCCGCCGGAGGTCGTGGTCACGGAGCTAGGGAAGTGAGCAAGCTCTGCAGCTTTGCGTCGAGGTCCTGATCCCGGTCGTACTCGCGAGTCGTGATGTCTCGGAGTCTTCGTCGCACCCGGGATAGGTCGACTTCATTGCACTTGAGCAAGTTCAACGCATCGATGCGATCCTGGAGACGATCGTGCGTCATCGACAGGATCTTCATCGCCAGGAGTTCCTCCGGTTCGGCGACCGGGATCTCTCCGACGCCCGGATAGTCGAAGGTAGACGCCTCACGCACAACCTCGCCTTCGATGCCGCTCGACGCGAAAACCAGGCCAACTACCATACCAGATGGTGACCGCAGACGCGCGGTGGCGAGGCGCTCATGCCTCTCGTGCTCAACGGTTGCGACCGGCGAATAGCCTGCCGCTCGCAGTCTGTAGATCACGTCTTCCGCCTCATTGTCGTCAGCCACCGCAACCGCGATGTCCACGTCCCGCGTGAAGCGGACCTCGCTCCTCACGGAAACGGCCAATCCACCCACTAGCGCAAAGGGGATGCCCAGTCCGTGGAGCGTGGCTGCCGCGTGGGCGAGCGCGGCCTCTGTCGGCTCACTCTTCACGGCATAACCAGGCGAAGAAGCGTGCCTCGAGCTCGTCCTCCGAGGCGTTCGGGTAGCGCGCGCGGAGCTTGGCGCGTTGAAGGCGGAAGCCGGCGTCCATCAACTCCAGCGCCTGGCGCAGCTTCTCCGCGGGAGGGGTCTCGCGGCTTCGCTTGATGTCGTCTGCCTCCAACGGGTCCACGAGGAGCAGCATAGCGCAGTCTCCAGACCGGTCCGCGAGTTTCGCGTACAGTGGGCGCATGAGAACCTCCAGACGGAGCGCACTCCTGGTCGATTCGGAGCTAGAGAGGTGACTCGACCGCGCAAGCGCCGCGGCTACCGCCGCATCAACGTCGACGGGCGAGAGTACTGGTGGCGCCCGCAACCAGGGTATGACTCCAGCGAGCTGCGTGTGAGTGGCACCGATTCCTCCGGGCAACGCCTAGTGGTCGAGCTCAAGGACTGGCGCGACCCTTGGCTGAACCTGAGCGGTTTCGAGGAGCGCGATGGCATGCTCCAGCTGTGGACCTCGGCGCGCAACTCACCAGGGGTCATCACGCCCGCGTTCGTCGCCCCGTTGATCCAGCGGGCCCTGGCCGAAGGCTGGTCGCCCGAGCGCCGCTTGCCGACGTTTCGCCTCGAGCACCCTGCCGCACCTGACGCAGAGCGCGCGATGGGTGACTGAGGGCACCGCTCGAAGACGATCACGCGATGGACCTCTCGAGCCTCGACGGCCAGGCTTTGCGTGGCGCACCCGAAGGTGCGCCACGATTCCTCACGGATGCTAGAAGTCGAGCCCGGGATCCATGCCCGCGGCGCCAGCTCCCTTCGCCGGCTCTGGCTTGGGTTTCTCCGCCACCAGCGCCTGAGTCGTCAACAACAGGCCAGCAACACTCGCGGCGTTCTCGAGGGCCGTGCGCACCACCTTCGTCGGGTCGATCACGCCGGCTTGGAGCAGATCGCGATACTCGCCAGTCGCCGCGTCGAAGCCGAACGCGCCCTGGTTCTCGCGCACCTTGTTCACGACGACCGAGCCCTCGAAGCCCGCGTTCGCGGCGATCTGCCGGAGCGGCTCTTCGAGCGCCCTGCGAAGGAGCTTCGCCCCCGCGCGCTGCTCCTCTGAGAGCTGCAGCGAGTCCAGCGCGCGCTGGCAACGCACGAGCGCAACGCCTCCGCCAGGGACGATGCCTTCTTCGGCCGCGGCACGCGTCGCGTACATCGCATCCTCGACGCGGTCCTTGCGCTCCTTCATCTCGCTCTCGGTCGCGGCTCCAACCTTGATCACGGCGACGCCGCCGCTCAGCTTGGCCAAGCGCTCCTGCAGCTTCTCACGGTCGTAGTCGCTGGTCGTCACTTCGATCTGCTTGCGCAGCTGCTCTACGCGACCGCGTAGCTCCTCGGTGCTCCCGGCTCCGTCCACGAAGGTCGTGTTGTCCTTGTCGGACTCGACGCGCTTCGCGCGCCCCAGGTCGCTGACGGAGACGTTCTCCAGCTTGAGCCCGAGGTCGTCGCTGATCACCTGACCTCCGGTGAGCACGGCCAGATCCTTGAGCATCTCCTTGCGTCGGTCTCCGAAGCCTGGCGCCTTCACCGCAAGGCACTGCAACGTGCCTCGCAGTTTGTTGACGACCAGTGTGGCCAAGGCCTCGCCGTCGATGTCCTCGGCGACGATCACGATCGGCTTCTGCTCTCGGGCGATCTGTTCCAGGACCGGTACCAGGTCCTTCATGTTCGAGATCTTCTTCTCCGAGAGGAGGATGTACGGGTCCTCGAGGACGCACTTCATGCGCTCGGAGTCGGTGATGAAGTAGGGGGAGAGGTAGCCGCGGTCGAACTGCATGCCCTCGACGACCTCGAGGGTGGTCTCCAAGCCTTTCGCCTCTTCGATGGTGATGACGCCCTCCTTGCCGACCTTGTTCATCGCCTCGGCGAGCATCTCGCCCACGGCATGATCTCCGTTGGCGCTGATGGTGCCGACGTGACGCAGCTCGTTGTCGTCGCTCACGTCCCGACTCAGCGAGCGCAGCTCGTCGATGGCGCGGGCCACGGCGTGGTCAATGCCCCGCTTCAGCTCCATGGGATTATGCCCCGAGGAAACGAGCTTCATGCCCTCTCGGGCGATCGCCTGGGCCAGCACGGTTGCCGTCGTGGTCCCATCCCCAGCGAGATCCGCCGTCTTCGACGCGACTTCCCTCACCATCTGGGCGCCCATGTTCTCGAATTTGTCGCTGAGCTCGATCTCCTTGGCGACGCTCACGCCGTCCTTGGTGATCTTCGGAGAGCCCCAGCTCTTCTCGAGCACGACGTTCCGGCCGCGCGGGCCGAGGGTGACCTTCACTGCGTTGGCGAGCGCGTCCACGCCGCCCAGGATCTTCTGCTGGGCAGCGGAGTCGTACATGATGGCTTTCGCAGACATTCGATACCTCCGTCCTCAGTTGCCTTGCTTGTCCACGACGGCGAGCACGTCGTCCTCTCTCAGGATGAGGTGCTCCTCGCCGTCGATCTTCACTTCGGTCCCTGAATACTTGCCGAAGAGCACGCGGTCCCCGGCGGACACCCCCAGCGCGCGCAGTTCGCCGTTGTCGAGCAACTTGCCGTTGCCCACGGCGATCACCTCGCCTTCGATCGGCTTCTCCTTGGCGGTGTCGGGGATCACGATACCGCCCTTGGTCACTTGTTCTTCTTCGACGCGCCTGACAACCAGGCGGTCGTGTAGGGGTCGAATCTTCATTGCTCCTCCAGGTTGATGAGAAGGCGGCCCCGGTCCACGCATGGATCCGCATGAATCGCCGCGCGGCCATGGCCGGCCCCGGCCCGGAGCGCCGGCTACTCTGCAAGAACAGGACGGGCTGCCAGCGCTCCGGGCGCGCGAGGCTCCACGCGGGTCGGCGCAGGCCGACTCCCGTGAAGAAGCTCGGCACATTCCGATAAATTCGCTTCTCCGCGGGTCAAGGGGCGCGGCTCTTTTTTTTCCGTCCCCCTGCTGGAACACGCGCCCGTCAGGCCGCAGGTCGCTCATCCCCCGTTCCACGGGGGGGTCAGTGGGTGCCGCTCGCCTCATATCGGCCCTGGAGGAGTCCCGCATTCAGCATCGCGACGAACCACCGAGATCATTCGCGAGACGGTGGATCCGGCACCGAACGCCCAGCTCGAGCCGGTCGATGGAACGCTGGATTCAATCCGCACGGAACAGTCCCGCCAGGTGTCGCGTCACCCGCTCGGCCGCGGCCTCGGCGCTCTCTGGCTGACCATCGCCAACCAGGCCATCCAGGTAGAGCATGGCGACGCCATGTACCAGGGCCCACGCCAGCTCCGTGAGTTCCTGGAGGTTGATCGACGTGGCGATGCCTTCACGCTGCAAGCGCTCCAGAGAGCGAGGGAGGTGCTCCGCCGATCGCCGACAGGCTGAATCGAGCTCCGGGTCGTGACCAGCGGATCGACCGATGGGACTGAAGATCAACCGGAACAGATTCACATTCCGCGCGGCAAATCGAACATAGGCGACGCCAAGCTGCTCGACGGCTTCGAGCGCCGACACCTCTGCCCCCTCCCGGGAGGCTTCGTCGAGCGCACGATCGAAGCGCTGGTAGCCCCGCGCAGCAACCGCCCTGAGCAGGGCGTCCTTGTCCGGAAAATGGCGATATGGCGCCGCGCTGCTCACCCCGACGCGCCGCGCCAGCTCACGCAACGAGAGCGCGTCCCCACCCGCTTCACTCACCAGCTCCACCGCCGCGTCGAGCAGCGTCTCGCGCAGAGCTCCGTGGTGATACGAGCTGGTCATCGCTGAGTTCATACACCGCCAGGCAGCACGGATCTGCTGGCGTTTCCGCCACTGAAGCCGCCGCTGAGGGGTTTGGGGGTGAGGCGCAGCGTCTGTCCCGCTTGACCCGACGGCCGTCGCGATGTAAACACCAATAACATTGTTAGCGCCGTTTACATTCGCCAGGCGGCTGGCCAGGGCGGTGCGGCGAGTTCCAGGAGATCGGCAGATGACGAAGCGAGCAGTGGTGATTGGCACCGGGGCAGGCGGACTGACGGCGGCGGTGGGCCTGGCTCAGGCGGGGTTCGAGGTGGTCGCGCTCGAGCGCGAGAAGCAGCTCGGTGGGTTCCTCAACCCGTTCAAGCGAAAGAAGTTCCACTTTGATCCCGGCGTGCACTACGTCGGACAGTGCGATCCCGGTGGAGACATGTATCGCGTCCTGGAGCGCTGTGGTCTCGACCCGGCTGCGATCATGGCGCCCATGGACCCTGAGTGCTTCGATCTGCTGCGTTTCCCCGACTTCGAGGTGAAGGTTCCCCAGGGCGTGGATCGCTACCGGGCGAACCTGCTCGAGCTTTTCCCTGAGGATCAGTCAGACCTGGACCGCTACTTCGCCGTCGTCCGCGCGATGCTGCCCTTGATGCGCTCTGACACGAGCGGCGCAAGGAAGCTGATGAACGTACCGCGCATCGCGCGCCTGGCGCTCGAAACCTACGGTCAGTACCTGGACCGCACTTTCGAGAACCCCAGGCTGCGAAGCGTGCTCGGCGCGCAGTGCGGGGACTATGGGCTACCCCCGAGCCAGGCGCCGGCGCTGCTCGGAGTCGGGCTCCTGGCGCACTACCTCGACAGCGGCGGCTGGTTTCCTCGCGGAGGCAGCGGTAGCCTGCGCGATGGTCTGGTCGATGCGGGGCGCAAGCTCGGCGTCGTCTACAAGCGACGCGCCGAGGTGGCGAGGATCCACACCGAGGGCGGTCGGGTCAGCGGGGTCACCTTGACCGACGGCGAGTACTTCCCTGCGGATGTAGTCATCAGCAACATCGACCCCACGCTGACCTACGGGCGCCTGCTGGACTCCGACGTCGTCCCCAGCAAGCTCCAGAAGAAGGTCGCGAAGAACCTGCCGTCGGTCGGTTCGCTGTGCCTCTACTACGGCATGAACCGCGACCTCAGACAGCATGGGCTCGGCGCGTTCAACGTCTGGGACTACCACACCTGGAACCTCGACGAGGCCTTCGGCTATGCGCTGCGAGGGACAGAGCTTCCGGAGGACTACGCCTTCTTCCTCTCCCCCAACTCCCTCAAGGACGACACCAACCAGATGGCGCCCGAGGGCATGAGCACCCTCGAGGTCGTGACCCTGGTGCCGTTCGCGCCCTTCGCCAAGTGGCAGAACGAGAGGGCGTTGAAGCGCGGCGAGGAGTACGAGGCGTTCAAGGCCGAGACGGCCGCTACGCTGCGTGCCGCCGTCGACCGCCGCTGGCCCGGCGTGATCGGAGACGTGGTCGTGGAGGATGTCTCCACGCCGCTCAGCAACATGCACTTCGCGGGCGTCGTTGCCGGGGGGATCTACGGGCCCGCGGTGATCCCCAGTCAGTTCGGCCCCAACGCGTACTCGGCGAAGAGCCCGGTCGAAGGCCTGTTCCTGGCGGGGTCGGGGGTCACCGGTCCCGGCGTCTCTCCCTGCCTGGCGTCGGGCATCAAGGCAGCGCGTGCTGCAGCCAAGTCTCGGAGCAAGCGTCTGGGGTGGCTGCCACTGCGTGCGCCGACGCTGGCACGCTCCTAGCCAGGCTGATTGGCAGGGTGTGCTCGACACCGGTCAGGACGCCGGGCGTCCGCCCAGCGCGCGCACGAGCTCGACGCACCGAGCGATCACCTGGCTCCACTCCGCGAGGCGTTCCGGGCGCTTTCTGAGCGCACGCATCAGCTCTTCGTCAGCGGAGGCGCTGAGACCCGCCTCACTGACACGCAGGTCGAAGCCGGCGTGTCGCAATCCGAGGGCCAGCTGATTCAGGGTGGAGTTTCCCGCTGGCAACTGAGTGCCAAGCGCGGCCAGCGTCGCCTGGTGCTCCACGCTCATGGGGCTGACCCCCGGGATCTCCGCCGGGATCATCAGAGTTGCTCGGGTCACCATGTGTTCAGCCTTGGCCGGGTGGAAGTCGATGAGGAACTCGAAGCCACCAGCCTTCCCCCGCAGCAAGTGGTGATTCACGCCGGTATAGAGCCGCTGCAGGGGGAAGGGCCCCGCCCAGTGCGCCAGTAGCCAGTCGGCGAGCGCGCGAGTTCCGTGGCCGAGTCGGCCCTGAAACTGCTGCTGGAGCGGTGCTAGGCCGCGGCGGATCGCCTGACGCCGGGACCAGCGCAGCCAGAGCAACATCGCGATGATACCCCAGAGCGTGCCGCACACGGCGAACATGAGCAGCAGCGGAGCCACCCTCAGCGGCTTGCCTGACGTGAGTTGCTCGAAGGTGATGCCGATGCTCGGGACGGTGAACATCAACGCGAACGGCACGAGCACCACGAAGGCGATGTGGCGCCCGGAGCCGCCCCCGTAGAGGCTCGCATGCGTTTCTATTTCCGTACGGTAGTGATGAATCGCCGCTCGCCGCCGAGCGCGCGCAGCTGCGTCCAGGCCCTGCTGCATCGCACCTTGTTCGGGGACCAGCGCAGCGTGGCAATGCATGCAGGTGTCGATTGCGTCACCTGGTGTGAGCCTGCCCGGCGCACCGCAGGTGGGACAGGCGACGACCACGTCCGTCAGCTGGCCTCGCTTCACGTCGACCTTGCGGAACATCTGGAGAAACATGCGCCCGTAGGTGACCGCAGTTGCCGACAGGAAACCGCCCATGATCACGATCGTGGGGAGCAGCATCGGCTGAACGACGTCTGCGGCCACGAGCACTCCGCCGACGAGACCAGCTACCAGCGCGCACACCGCGGCGACGATGAAGAACTCGGCGGTGTGGTTCTTCCGCTCTTCCGGTTTTCCGTACCACTTCTCGTAGGTGGCCTGATGCTGTGCGTGTTTCTCTGCGGCAGCGATATCCTCACCGACCTGGCGCTCGTAGCCGCGAAGCACGGCGAGGCGCTCGGGCTCCAGCGCCTGGCGGTGACGACAGAAGGGACAGTCGACGTGCGGCGTCAGTGCAGGCGGACGGTACGCCGCACCACAGCGCTGACACTGGATCGTTGCGGCGTGAGTGGGCGACGTCTGCGGTTGCAAGGTCACGAGACTAACCGAGTCTCATTCCGGGACCGGCAGATTCGCGTGCGTCGTGTCAGACTGGATCACCGTGTTCTGTCCCAACTGCAAACGTCCGATGACTCCCCTCTTCGTGTCGTTCGTCTGCGATTTCTGCGATGGTCTTGCCAGCGACGCGAGCTGTGACCGAGGCTTCGTGGTCTGGAGAAACCGCCCGACGCCCGCTGAGGAGTACGTCTTTCGCACCCGAAAGGACGCGGAGCGCTGGCGCGTCGCGCGCAGCCTGGAGGAGTGCTCCGTGCTCGAGGTGCGATCGCCGTATCCTTTCCGCTGGCGTACCAGCTCGGGAACGGTCCGAGACATCCAGATGGCCGACTCCCTGGTGAGCATCTGGCCAGATCACCGCTTCGCTTCGGCACCCAACCACGCCTTCTTGGTCGACGCGGCAGCTTGATCGACGCGGCAGCTCGATCGACGCGGCAGCTCGAGCCGAGCCGCGAGCGCTCAGTTGCAGCCGGGGAACTGGCCCGCGCCGGCGACCTCTTGAGCCTCGGCAAAGGCGATGTTGGAGTCGGTCAGCTGGTTGCCATACACGTCGGTGATGCGGAAGGTATACGGCCCGGGCCCCATGCCTGAGTCGTACACGAAGTAGTTGTAGTTCTCACGCGGGACCTCGACGAAGGTCCCTCCCCCCGAATCGAACTCGAACTTGGCGATGGCGTTCCTGTGGTTGCGCACCTGGACCGCCGACCACCACTGGTTGGAACCTTCCTTGAAGCGGTACTTGATGTTGCCCTGCACGCCGCAAGGCGCGTACTTCCACTTGATGGCCACTCGACCCTGGGAGATCTGCGCGATCTTCTCGAATGCCTGAGGACTCAAGTCGATGTCGCCCGGCGCGCACTCCGGGCACCGATCCACGATCCGTACGGTAACGCTACCGCTGGGTCCCTCGATCGCCGCGCAGCTTCCACAGCTGGCCGACTCCTGATAGTCCGTCTGGTTCATCGCGCCGACCATCAGATCGTTCGGCGACGCATCGAAGCTGCAGTTGCCAGAGCCGTCAGCGTCGTAGTAGGTCCCTTCGCCGGAGTGCTCCGGCTCGCCGTCGCAAGGCACCTGATTGCCGGTTCCACCGTTCGCACCGCCACCGCTGGCTCCGCTACTCGAGCCGCCGTTGGCTCCAGAGCCGCCATTCGCTCCTGAGCCGCCGTTCACACCTGAGCCGCCCTGCGCCGTCCCACCTTGGCCAGCGCCGCCCGAGCCCCCGGCCGAGCTTCCGTCGCTGCCACAGCTCAGGCACAGCGCGCCTAACCCCCAAACCATGTGGGAAAGCTTCATGGCCTCCATTCTGCCATGTATCGTGTGCGCAGATACGGGAGATCAGCGGCAGACGAAGTTCCCAAGGGACGCGCAGTCCGAGTCACCGACGCAGCCGGTGTAGCGACACACTCCCTGATCGCACTCGTAGTTGCGATCCATGAGGCCAGGCTGCCCGAGCGAGCAGTCGGAGGCCGTGACGCACTCGGGGAAGCAGAAGGAGCCCCCACCCAGATCGGCGCAGGTGTACGGCTGTCCCACGTCAGCGCCGAGCGCGTCACACTCGGCCTCGCGGTTGCAGCCTCTGTAGATGCAGCCACCATCAGTGCAGCTGTAGTTGTCCGCGTCGTCGTAGAGGGCGTCGCTGCCGCAGTCGCCCAGGGAGCTACAGCCCTTCACGCACTGGGCCAAGCCATCACGTTCCCGGCAAACGTAGTTCCCCAGCGCGGCGCAGTCGGAGTCCCCCTTGCAGCCCTGCCACCTGCACACGCCGCCTTCGCACGCATAGTGGGCCGCGTCATAAGGCGCAGAACCCATGGCGCAATCAGCTGCGGTGGAGCACGCACGCAAACAGGCGGGAACGCTGCCCCCACTTCCGCCGCTGCCGCCCGATGTGTTCCCCGAGGAACCGCCTGACGCGCCGCTGCCACCGCCGCTGCCTCCCTGAGCGGAGCCAGCGCCGCCCCCCTGTCCACCGCTGGCCGCCGTGCCTCCTGCACCGGCCGAGTCACCGTCGCTTCCGCAGCTCAGGCACAGCACACCCAACCCCAGGACCAGGCTGTAGACCCTCATGAGGTGGATACTGCCACGGTCCCCGCCGGCAACAGCGGGAAATCAGCGGCAGCCGAGATCGCCATCCCGTCGTGTCGGCATCGACGTCGTGAGACCGGCAACAGTCGCAAGGCATGGCTGGAACGCAGCCCGCCGACCTGCCGGATCGGGCCGCAGCCATCGCCTAGGCGTGCTGAAACGCGACGATTTCGTCGAGGATCTCGGCGAATCGCTCGGGCCCGAAGTGCGCGCCGGAGGTCATCCAGTCCGTATGCAAGCTGCCCGGTCGGTCGTCGTGGAAATGACCGAGCATGTCCAGGTGATCCCCCTCACCGACCCAGAGCAACTTGCCCCACAGCATCGAGAGCGTCGGCACCACGCCGTCGTTGCTGCGATCGTCCACTTCCGTGCGGACTCCTTCGCGGATGCGTTGCTTCTCCGCGGCGCTGGGAACCGCGTAGGGGTAGCGCTTGTGCGCTTGAGAGGCGAACGTGTAGAGCGTCGTGTAGACACCGGCGGTGAGCGCGGCGTAGGGCGAGCGCACCCGTCTGGCCACCCTCAGCGATACCGGCGGTGGTGCGGCCGCCGCGACGCAGCCATAGCGCACGTCATCGTTGTCCTCGGTTGCAGCGTTGAACAGGTCCAGCGCCTCGGGCATGAGCTGGATCACGCCGCCCTGGTCGTGGCGCACCTTCGACAGGAACTCCCGGATCTCACCACGACCTCCGGTGTCGACGTAGCGCAACACCATGTCCGTCGCGCGACCGATCAGCCGCGAGTCGCCGCCGATGAACGCGTCGACGCCTCCCAGCGCCGCGAGCAGCTTGGAGAAGATGGCCAAGCTGGGTTCCCCGAGAGAGAGCGACACGACGGTGAACAAGCTGAGCGCATACAGCACCCGCGTGCCGGACACGGTCGCGAAGTAGCCAGCCAGGGGCGTGCCGTAGTGCGGCGTGTTGAGCGTGACCAGCGACTGGACCCGCTTCGTCCACTCGAGCTGTTCGTCGCGCACCGGCAGGTTCGTGGTCGGCGACAGCACCAGCCGCGCGTCGAGGCCGCCCGTAGAGTGTCCAATCAGGTGAATCGGCAGCCCGTCGGTGGCGTGCGCGCTGACCTGCTCCGCGAGCATTGCCGCGCGGTAGCGAATGGAGGATGTGGGTGGCGTGGGCACCACCTCGATCACCACGTCCTCGCCTCGGGCGCGGTAGCGCTCGGTGAGCTCACGGCGCATGTGCACGAAATAGTCGAACCCCGCGAGCGTCCCGAAGCCGAACATTCCAGGGATCAGGTAGATGCGAGCAGCGGGTTCAGCCACGGTGCTCACGTTATCACGCCAGCTCAAGGCTCTGGCAAGACCACGAGCAGAGCCCCGACGTGGAGCGGTGCGGGACGCCCATCGTCCGCGCCCTTCTGCTTGGGTTTGGGTGAGTCGCGCCGCAGCTCCACGCGGTAGCTGCCCGGCTCCAGGTTCAACACCAGCTTGCGCGCGTTCTTGCCAGCGCATGCGTCGGGCGTCGCCTCGTCGAACAGGCTAACGTCGCTCTCGAGACCGCGGTCGAACCCCAGCAGGCGGTAGCGCCCGGCCTCGGTGATGTTCAGCCGGTAGCTCACTCCTTGGCTTGGCTTCGAGTCACAAGGCGACGGCTCGAGCTCCGTCGCCAACGGCTGGAAGTCGACCAGCGGCAGCCCAGGCGCGAGCCAAGGTCGCTTGCTGGAGCCATCTCCAGACCATGCGGTGACGTGGTCCGCCGAGTACTCCCCGAGCTGAACACGGTGCAGGCGATCGAGGGCCTGCAACGTGAGCCAGTTTCTCAGGTTGTAGCCGGCGGTCAGGCCGCGCTCGCCGAAGTCGCAGGGGTCGCGGCCCGCGGGGCCCTGATAGGTCGACGGGTGGATCCCGTCGCCCGAGAGCCCGTGCTTGGGCAGTGGTTCAAGCGCCGCGTGATAGTCGATCAGCGGGGCTTGAAGCGCGACCGCTACCCCGCGGATCACGGCGTTGTAGCGCGGAACCTCTCGCGCGGCCCTGGCGCGATCCGCTCGTCGCATGATGGTGTACAGGATCGGCAGCGTGCCCGCGCGCTCGAGTTGCTCGGTCAGGTCGAACAGCTTGTCGGCGAAGTGATGGAGCGCCCCGATCTCGATGTCGTTGGTGCCAAACTGCACCAGCGCAAGCTGAGCGTTCATGGAGGTCTGTTCTCGCCAGAGGCGGTTCTTGACGCCGTCGATGGCGTTCCAGGCGCTCCACCCGACCACCGCCGCCTGGCTCTCGTGGCCGAACGATCCTCCGTAGCGCTTGGTCGCCCCGAAATACTCGGCGACCGCATGAAGCTCAGGGTGGTCCTGCTTCAGCTTCTCGAGACTCGCCTTGCGCGGCACGCAGTACAGGGTGTCGCCGCTGGCCGTGACGGAGTCTCCGACCTTGATGAAGCGATCCGCCTTCAGGTTGGGGTGCATCGCCCAGCCTTTTTTCCACATGTCAATTTGACGAGCGACAATCGGCGAATGTACTGATCCCCGCGGGTAGCGCACCGGACCATGTTCGGCGGGGGGCCCGGGGTCAGCGGAAGCACTCGGAGGCGCGATCGCCGCGTGAGAGCTGGCGCTCTCCGGGACCCGCGGCGGAGCGTCCTGGTGATCGCTCGGGTTGCAGCAGGAGAGCAGCAGCGAGACCGCGATGGTAGTCAGCCGGACCCTCATGTCGGCGACTGTGTGCCAAAGGTGTCGGTCCCAGCGCAAGCAAGTGTTCAAGGACCTCACTCCGCTGCCGTTCCCGGGCAGGTACGCCAGTTCGCTCGGAGGTTTGCCATGAAGCTGAATCGTAGTCCGTTCGCCGCTCCCTTGGCGCAAGTGATGGGGTTGATGGTCGCTGGTGCGCTGAGCACCGCTTGTGCGTTCGTCCCCTGGTCTCAAACGGGCTCTGAAGAGAGCGATCCGAGCGCCGCTTCGCCGGACGATCGAGAGACCGAGCAGCCCACCGACGCGCCCGCTCCCCCCGGGGATCTCACGTCGGCCGCCCCCCGCCCCGACTCGCCTTTCTCCACGGATCCACCCGAGGACCCAGCGGATCCGGTGGACCCACCGGAGCCAGGCTCGGATCTCCCGCTGGACGGAGACTTCGTCTCCCTCGCCGTGGGTCAACTCGACGGCGTCGACGTGAACAGCGTCTACGACCAGAAGGAATCGCAAGACGTCTGCGGCTCCTATTTCCGCGTGGCCCGCAGCGATGGCATGGGCAACACCCTGACCATCGAGGGCTGGTCCCAGGACGGCTTGCTCGATCTCGCGGTGCGACTCGACCAGCTCAAGCGCGTCGAGGGCCACTGGCAGCGCCTGGTCGCCTACGTGGGGCCGGACTTCCTCGACACGGAGTACTCGGTCGACGTACGCACTCAGAGCGAGGGACAGGGCGACGTCGTGATCCACATCGCGCGCGCCATCGGCATTGGTCCCAGCGAGAACGGCTGGGTCGACGGAGACTTGTTCGTCCGCATGCGCGGCAGCTGCATCCAGGACTGAACCTCGAACGCGCCGCACCACGTTTTGGCCGCCCGCGCTGGTGTACCCGGTGTAGGGTTGTCCGATGCGGGGCGTCGAGATCCGAGACATACAGGCCTCCGAGGTGGTGACCGCCGCTCGAGTACTCGCGCGCGCCTTCACCACGAACCCGGGCATGCAGGCCATCTTCGATGACGTCAGCGAAGAGCAGCGCGTCGACGTCCTCGAGCGCCTCTACATTCGCTTCGTCGAAGCTTGTCGCGTGGGCGCCATCGCGCGCTGCGTGTTGCGCGATGGTCGGTTGCTGGGCGCCCAGCTAGCCTACGAGCCGACGCAGTTCCCCCCCGAGGGCGACCCCGGCTGGATGATGCTGCGAGGCGTGCTCGAGACCGGGCTTCACTACGTCCACCGCATCATCATCGCGGACGTCTTCCTGCGCTCTCGCCACATCACCGAGCCGCACTGCTACCTGTTCATGCTGGGCGTGGATCCCAGCGCCCAGGGTGGCGGTCTCGGCGGAGCGCTGCTCAGAGATTTCAATCGACGCGCGATCAGCCACGGTGTCGACGCGTACCTGGAGACCGATCGCCCGGCTGCGATGGCCATCTATCGGCGGGACCACTATCGCATCCTGCGCGAGGAGGTATTCAACCTCCAGGGCAACACGCGAACCTGGTTCATGCTGAAGCCCCTGAGCGTGCTGGAAGAAGACGAGCGACGTCGCGCTGCCCATTGACTCACGCTCAGTCCGGCTGGGGATCGCTACAGCAGCGAAACCCCTGATCGTAGCGCACGTAGTGCGGACCGTGACCCCGCGTCTGAGGTCGACAGCGCTGACGCGCGGGGCCCCAGTGACCACCCTTGAGGATCATGCGGTAGCCATGCCGTCGCACGCTGCGTGTCCACTCATCCACGTTGCCCGTCATGTCATACACGCCGTACGGGCTGACGCACGCGCTCGACTCACCCGAGCGCTTGCCCTGCCAAGCAAAGTCCACACCGGACGCAGTGTGCGCCGTCGTCCGTGGACGAAAGGTGTCCTTGTCAGGGCCGGGGGCGAGCACGTCGATGTTGCACTTCTGCTTGTCTCGAACATAACCGTACGGATAGGGGACACCCTCTTCGCCTTCGCAGGCGAGGGTCCACTCGTTCTCGTCACACAGTCGCTTGTTCAGGCGCTCGCAGTAGCCCTCGGCCTCCGCGAAGGTCACGACCACCAGCGGGAACTCGCCGAACGCGTTGGGAAACTCGAAGCGATCCACGCACACGTCGATCGCCCGTCGCTGGAGCCTTCGGCTGCGCTCGAGCCAGTCGGAGCGATCGAAGCCGTCGCACAAACCGTTGACTCCATGGTCCTCGGTACGCCATTTCTTGCAGCTCTGGTTCTGAGCCAGCTGCACGGCGTCGGTATCGTCATGCCCATTGGCGTCCAGCAGCAAAGCTCCCTTGACCCTCAGCATGCCAGGCGGACACCCCCGCACATCGCCGGGCGCAGACCGCTCTGACAACGCCTGCTCGTTCCGCGCGGAAGCTTGCCAGTTCAGACGTTCGACCTGGAACCAGGTGTGACGCTTGCGCTCGTAGCTGTGCGTGATCTCGAAGCCCAGGGTCTCGAGCAGAGGTTTCGTGGACGCTCGAGGCGACAGCACGACGCTCCGCAGAACCGGCCGAGCGGGCGCCGATGGAACACCGGAGGGGGACGTGACGCCGGAACCTCCCGGTCGTGACGCCGAGGACCGCTCCTCCGTCGCTCCGTGCTGAGGGTCCGAGTGCTTGGAGCAGCCGCTAGCCAGCAAGAACAGACCTAGAGCTGCAAGACGCATGCGAAGTGTAGGTTTCGGGAGTCGAGAGGACACGACCTCACGGTCGAAGCAACGCGGGAGACCGAGCTCGTCATTCCCGAGAGACGCTCGAGATTGGGGAAAGCCAGGTGGGTATGTCCACAGGGAACCGACTCGAAAATCGCACGCCCCAGCAGGCTCGGCTATCCTGCCTGCCTTCCATCGTGTAGCGTGGTCTTCGGTGCCGAGCGCGGCGCCGGTTGTGGACTTCCGATCGTGGACAGCGCAGCTGGTCTCCTCGATCGCGCAGCCAGATCCCGAGAGCAAGGAGACAGCTTCCGATGGCAAACTACGGCTTCGTTCAGGTGCCTTGCCGCCAGTGCGGCACGACGGTTTGGATCAGTCCCCAGGCGGGCATGGGCATTTGCCCGTCGTGCCACACCCAGAACAACCTGCCCCAAGGCGCCGCGCCCCAGCCCGGGGCGCCCGGCGGAGTGCCGGGTGGCATGGCCGCTGGAATGCCCAACACCTCGGCCCCACCGATGGCGATGCCGACGACCAGCGGCGGCGGAGGTTTCCCGATGTTTCGCGCGATCGGTGGCGTGCTGGTCGCGGTGCTCCTTGGCGGCGGCTTCTTCGCGTTCAAGATGCTCAAGAACCGCTTCATCGCACCCAAGGGCAAGATGACCTACTCCGCCGCGGGCCTGAAGTCCTCGGACAACCCCGACGGTGACGTGATGATGACCGGCGTCGCCGCCAACGCGAAGAAGTGGAAGAAGGACGCCTACTGGTGGTCGACGAACTACCAGGCGGTTCGCAACGACGGCACCGTCGATGTCTCCAAGGGTGCGCAGGTGATGTACATCTCGCCTAGCAAGGTCACCTCCCCCTCCAAGACGGTGCGCAAGGACAGCATCCGCAAGTACGTCTTCACGTCGTCGTTCGTCGACTTCTCCCGTCGCTGGAACGCCACGAATCAGTGGAAGGGCGTGGAGCCGCCTGCGATGCCCACGTGCACCATCAAGCAACTGGCAAAGAACCTGGAGAAGGAGGGCCTGACCAAGGGCAAGACGGTGCGCATCTCCTTCGATCCTCAGTTCGACTGGGGTGCCCAGCAGGTCTGGCACGTGCGGGGCGACGACCCGAAGATCGACCAGAGCTACTCGTTCAAGGACTGCTCCAAGGTGGACAAGAACGGCGCTCCGACGGGTAAGGGCGATGCGGCAGGAGGCGAGGGCGAAGGCGGCGACGCGGAATAGTCCACGACCCTGAGCGGGTGACGCCCGCTGAGCGAGTGACGGACGGCCGCTGGAGGGATCCAGCGGCCGAGTCGCGTTTGGGGCTACTTGGGCAGCGAGCAGCCCTTGCCGCGGCAGCCGTCGATGTCCACCCGCCGCAGCCCCTTGATGCTCTTGGACCAGCAGCCGTCGGCGCTGGTGTCGTAGGACCCCGTGTACTTGCGGGCTCCAGGCTTGCGGTTGAAGAACGGTCCCGTATCGACCTTCAGCCCCTCCTCCAGCTCGATATCTCCACGGAAACGAAAGTAGCTCGCGCTTGCGCTGGGGTTCGCGTACAGCTTCGGCGGCGCAGTGAAGCGCAGCGTGAACACGACCTGACAGCCGTTGCCTCGCACCTCGACGTGATGGAAGCGGTGTCCGTTCACCAGCGCAGTGATCGGCGCCTTGCGCACCCAGGCTCCGCCTGGAGCTTCCCCTGCCGCGGACGAAGACGCCAGCGAGAGGCACAGCGCACCCGTCGCCACCCAGATCCTCTTGCGAAACATGCCCAAGAGCATGGCCCCAGCTGGTGGTCGCGCACAACCGCCACGCTGCGAGGTTCCGACGTCGAACTCGATGGGGTATGACCAGCGCATGGCACGTAGCTTCCGCGTATTCGATCGCCAGCGCCTGGGTCTCCTGCTGAGCCTCGGGGCGCCCCTGTTGAGCGCTTGCGGTGGGCCCGCGGAGCCCAAGATTGCTCCTGCCCCTAGCCCCTCCACGACAGCCAGTGCCATGATCGAACCTGCAGAAAAGCCTCACTTCGGCCCCCCGCTCGCGAGGCGCGACCCCGTCGTGGACACGCTCCACGGCGTGCAGGTCGCCGACCCATATCGCTGGCTGGAGGACGAGGAGTCTCCGGAGACCCAAGCGTGGATGAAGCAATACGCCGATTTCACACGGGACTACCTGGGCAAGCTGCCTGGCCGCGACGCGCTGATCTCGCGCCTCAAGGAGCTCAGCTACATCGACTTCGTCGGGGCGCCCCAGCGCCGCGGAAAGCACTACTTCTTCGCCCGTCGCCACAAGGAAAAGGAGAAGACGGTGTGGTACTGGCGACCCTCCAAGGCTGCGGAGCCGAAGGTTCTCCTGGACCCGAACAGCATGAGCGACGACGGCAGCATCGCGCTCAAGCTCGTCGAACCCTCGTACGACGGCAAAACCGTCGTCTACTCGCTGAGCAAGAACAACGCAGACGAAGCCTCGCTGCACATCATGGATGTGCAGACGGGGAAGGTGCGCGAGGCCGAGGTGATCGATGGCGCGAAGTACGCCTACCCATCGTGGAGCCCCGACAACCAGGGCTTCTACTACGTCAAGCTCCCCACGGATCCGAAGATCCCGGAGTCGGAGCTCCCGGGTTACGCTGAGCTCCGCTACCACAAGCTGGGCGAAAAGCCGGATCAGGATGAGCTGATCTACGAGCGCACCAATGATCCGAAGCGCTTCCTGCATGGCGACGTGTCCCGAGACGGCCGCTGGCTGTTCGTCTACGAGAGCCACGGCTGGAACAGCCGTGATGTCTTCTACAAGGACCTGAAGAAGAAGGACGACCAGTTCAAGCCGCTGGTGGTGGGGCTCGACGCCAAGTTCGATGTTTTTGCATGGAAAAACAAGTTCTACGTCCAGACCGAGTACGAGGGGCCCAAAGGGCGCATCCTCGTGGTCGACCCGAGGCGCCCCGACCTGGAGGACTGGCGGGAGATCGTGCCTGAGCAGGACGACGCGGTGCTCGAGAGCTTCACCGTCGTCGGCGGCAAGCTCGCACTCAGCTACCTCAAGAACGCCAGCACCGAACTCCGGCTGCACGAGCTCTCGGGTAAGCTGACCCGCACCATCGAGCTCCCCGGCATCGGTAGCGCCACGAACCTCAAGGGCAACCCCGAGGACGACGAGGCGTACTACACGTTCTCCTCGTTCACGACTCCGTACACCACGTTCGAGACGAGCGTGAAGACGGGCAAGAGCAAGCCTTACTTCGAGCTGGAGGTGCCGGTCGACTCCAAGAGCTTCGAGGTGAAGCAGGTCTGGTACACCTCGAAGGACGGCACCAAGGTCAGCATGTTCGTCGTGCTGAAGCAGGGCACCAAGCTCGACGGCTCCACGCCGTTCGTGCTCTACGGCTACGGCGGCTTCAACATCAACGAGACCCCGGACTTCGAGGCCTCCATCTTCGCCTGGCTCGACAAGGGCGGTGGCTACGCCGTGCCGAACCTGCGGGGCGGCGGCGAATATGGGGAGGAATGGCACCGCGCCGGAATGCTGCTCAAGAAGCAGAACGTGTTCGATGACTTCACCGCTGCAGCCGAGTACCTGGTCCAGCAGGGCTACACGAAGAGCGATCGGCTGGCCATCTCCGGCGGGAGCAACGGCGGTCTGCTGGTTGGCGCTGCGATGACTCAGCGCCCCGATCTCTACAAGGCAGTGGTGTGCGGCGTGCCGCTGCTCGACATGGTGCGTTACCACCTCTTTGGCTCGGGCAAGACCTGGATCGAGGAGTACGGCTCAGCAGACGATCCCGCGCAGTTCGAGGCGCTCTACGCCTATTCGCCTTACCACCACGTGAAGGCCGACACCGCCTACCCGGCTCTGCTCATGCTCAGCGCCGACAGCGACGACCGCGTCGACCCGATGCACGCTCGCAAGTTCACCGCGGCGATTCAGGCGGCGCAGAAGTCGCCGGACGTCCCGGTTCTGTTCCGCATGGAGACGAACGCAGGTCACGGCGGTGGCGACATGGTCGAGAAGCTGGTGGAGCGCCGAGCGGACACCTACGCCTTCCTCTTCGACCAGCTGGGCGTGAAATAGCCAGGGCGCGTTCCGCCGGGCAAGGGGGTGAGGGAGCGCCCGCTCGCGACGACCCTGCTTGGCCGGGTGTTTTCGGCCCCCTGTTAGGATGCGCGCGGCCCGTCCGTAGGTCATATTAGAGATTGTCGCAAACGCTCCGAGGGAAGCTCCCGGGGTCGTTGCGCCAATCCATGCGGCGCACGCTCATTACTTGTCCATGAAGATCGCAGTCATCAGTGACCTCCACCTCGGCGCAGGCGACGCCTGCGACTGGTTCGGCCACGACGAGGGTCAGTTCCTCGGCTTCCTACGTTTCCTCGAGGATAATTTCGAGCGCGTCGTCCTGCTGGGCGACATCTGGGAGACGCTGACCTCACGGCGCCGAGGAGATGCGGTGGGAGGGCTCAAGGTGGCCCGCGAGGCACACTCGGCAATCGCCCGACGCTTCGAGCGCTCGAACTATCACTATGTCCACGGCAACCACGACCTCGTCGCTGGCTCCGCGGAGGGCGTCCCCGATCGCTGGCTGCTCGACGCGGGTGGCGCTCGAGTGCTCTTCACCCATGGCCATCACCACGATCTTCTGATCAGCAAGGCGCGCTGGCTCAGCGAGTTCGGCGTCTGGGTCGGCGGCTGGACCCGCCGCGCTGGACTGGATCCGCTGTACCGCGCGTTCCGCGGTCTCGAGCGCCTCAGCGAGAGCAACTCGGGCAACGATCAGCGGTTTCGCCGCTGGGCCCTGGACGTCGCGAGAGATTACCGCGCGGATATAGTGGTCACCGGGCACACGCACCGCGCTCAGTGCCACGAAGAAGGTCCACGGGTGTTCCTCAACAGCGGCTCGTGTCAGGAGGGGCGCTTCAGCTTCTCCGCGCTGGACACCGCCCGCGGCACCTTCGGCGTCCACGGCTTCGAGCCCTAGCAGACCCGAGGCTCCGCGCGGAGACAGGACACTGGTGAGGCGAATCTAGGATTCGCTGAACAGGTCAGCACAGCGTTGCCTCGTCTCAACAGCGGCCCCGGGGGCGAAAAACTCGCTCGCCCACACCCTCAGGGGGCGGGCGAGTTTTTCAGCGAACTACGGAGACAGGACACTAGGGCAGGTAGCGTTCTCCCGTTGCCACCGGACTCGTCCCGGCTGCCTGGCTGCCGCCGCCCCAGAGCACGAACTCACCCCCGGCAAACACGCCAACGCCAAACGAGTGAGCGTGTCCCGACGGCCAGCTGGGCACGGCGGTCCAGGCGTTCGTGAACGCGTTGTACGTGGCACCGTTCGTCTCGAAGCCCGCGGCAACACTCGGTCGCCCTCCCATGAAGATCAGCTCGCCGTTACGCACGCGCGCAGACCACCCCGTCTCGCGGTGGGGCGCCCAGCGAACGCTCGGCGCACCGCTGGTTGCCATATCCCCCCAGTGGTTGCTCGCGCTGTAGCGCTCCCCGCTGTTCAAGACGTTTCCCTTGTCGCGTCCACCCCAGAAGATGAACTCTGCCCCCGTCCAGCCACCGAAGGCTCCGCGACGGTTCCGCGAGGCATCGTCCAGCTTCTGCCAGCTATCCGGCTGATAGCGGAAGAGCTGCTTGGAGTCGCCCCCCGCCAGGAGCAGCCCGCTCCCGTCCCAACCCCAGGTCCAGTCCAGGCGTTCCTTTGGTGCGCTGGAGTTCGTGACACCGAGCCAGCTGTCACTGCCCGGCTCGTAGCGACCGGCCCCGACGGCTTCCTTCCCACCGGCATCGACGCCGCCCCAGATCAGGGCCCTGGTCCCGGTCCACACCGCGTAGGCGTCCTTGCGGCCAGCGATGTTCGCCGCCGCGACCGGACTCCAGCTGTCCAGGCTGGGGTCATACAGGGCTCCATCGGCGCTCACGGCGTTCGAGGCGCGGTTCAGACCGCCCCACACCAGCACCTTGCTCCCCGTCCAGATCGCCACGGCGCCTTCGCGCGCGCTGGGCGTGTTGGAGTCGACGGCGACGTTGCTCCAGGTATTCGCGCTCACGTCGTAGATCGCGCCGGTGTTCAGCGACGTCTGTCCGCTGCTACCACCCCAGATGAACACCTGGTTGCCATTGATCACGGTGTAGGCGGGGTCTGTGCGCCCCACGAAGCCACCCGGCGCAGCTGCCAGGGTCACCCACTTGGGGTGCACTGGCCGGAGCTGCAGCTCCGCCCGTTTCCACACGAAATTCCACAACCGCCGCAGTTGTTCGGGTCGTTCTGCGTGTTCACGCAGCTTCCACCGCACAGCGTCTGAGGCGCCGAACACCCGCTCACGCACTGACCACCGCTGCAGGTCTGACCCGAACCACACTGTGAGTTGTCGCAGCATTCGAAGCAGCCGCTGCCGGAGCAACACATCGTGCCGTTGCTACAGCCCGACGAGAAGTCGCACTTGCCCTGCGCGGTGCACGAGTTCTCGGTGCACGGATCACCATCGCTGCAGTCGCTGGCACCACAGCACTCCCGGCACTCGGCCCCACAGTCGTTGGGTGTCGACGGAGCGCAGCCGCAGCTGGAGGTCGTGCACTGCGCACCAGGCTTGCATGCCGTGGTGCAGTTGCCGCAATGGCTGGCGTCACTGGTGGTGTTGATCTCGCAGCCGTCCCCGGGCTGCCCGTTGCAGTCGGCGAAGCCGACGTCGCAGGTGGGCACACCGCCCTCACAGTGCTGATTCGAGCCAACGGGCTGGTTACAGCCGCCACAATGGGTCGTGCTGGTCTGGGTGTCGACGCAGGCCCCGTTGCAGAGCGTCCCGCTGCTGCAGCTGGTGACGCAGCCGGTGCCGTCGCAGACCTTGCCGCCCGTGCACTGCGTGGAGCAGTTTCCGCAGTGCAACGCGTCGCTCAGCTCGAGCTCGCACCCGGCGGTTCCATCGCAGTCCTGGTAGCCGGTCTGGCAGCCGCACGTCGTGCCGCTGCAGGTCGCGTGAACTCCGCAGTCGTTGCCGCAGCTACCGCAGGTCGACGGAGCGCTCAGATCCGCTTCGCAGCCGTTGTCCATGGTGCCGTCACAGTCGGCAAAACCGTCAGCGCACACGCACGAGCCGCCGCTACACGCCTGGTTCGGCCCGCACGCGCGACCGCAGCCACCGCAGTTCTTGGGATCCGAGTCTTGGGACACCTCGCAGCCGTTGCTCGCCTCGCCATCGCAGTCGAGGGCGCCCTCGGGGCACATGCACACACCACCGACGCACGTGTTGTCCGCGGGGCAGGCGATGTCGCAGTTCCCGCAGTGCATCGGATCCATGGCCGCGTTCACTTCACAGCCGTTGACGATGTTCTGGTCGCAGTCGAGGAAGCCCTGAGCACAGGTGCTGGTGCAGCTGCCGCCAGAGCAGGTCGTTCCCGGGCAGCCGTTGCCGCAGGTGCCGCAGTGACGAGTGGAGGACTCGCGATCCACGCACTGCCCATCGCAGCAGTCCACGACGTCGCACTCGGTGCACGCCGCGGCGTCGCCGCCAGCGTCGCTCGCGGTTCCCCCAACCCCCGAGGAGCCGCCGGAGGCACCGCCGACTCCGCCGCTACCCGCGCTGGCGTCGGAGTCGCTCCCACCGATCCCGCCGTTCCCGGCGGGATCGACGACCTCGAAATCGTCGCTGGTGAGCTGTGGGCAGCCGGCAACCAGAAAGATCAGAGGCAGGCAGTAGACCAGCATCCTCGCGCCCGCGAGTTTCCTTACGGCAAGCATCAGAACTTCCCCCACACACCAGCTTGCCCGAGCCCGACGTAGGGCGACACGTGAGCCGTTCGCTTGCTGTCCGACGCTGGCGCCGTGGTGAACCACAGCACGCCCCCCGCGGCGACCCCAACCACGCCGACCACGTAGCCGATCGTCGAGACCGTGCGCAGGTCACGAAATGCCTGGAGATCCGCTTCACCCTGAGAACCGCGCTCGCACTTCGAACCGGGACACTCGCTCTCGGCGCTCGAGTGCTTGGAGTTGGCCATCAGCCCCGTCACCACACCCACGACGAGCCCGACGCCACCAACACCCAGCGCGACGAACGGGAGAGGCGATCGACCCTCCTCGGCAGGAGCGACGTCGACCCCGGAGCCCTGCGGGTCGCCGGCTCGCGGCCCAGCGGGTGGCACCGCGTTCGGGTCGACCTTCAACGTCAGGGTCACGGACTCACGCGCACCTTCCGCGATCTCCAGGGTCTTCTCGACGGGCTCCGCCCCAGGCGCGTCCGCGCGGATCTTGTACGAACCAGGATCCACCTTGCGCTGGATGCCGATCAGCGCCTTCTCCAGCCGTACCCCGTTCAGCGTCACCGTCGCGTCCTCGCTGCCGATCACGCTCACCTTGAGACGCGGGACCCGAGGGCTCAGCTCTGCGAGATCGGCCTTGGCGACCTCCATCGCCTGCTTGAACACCGATGGGGCGTCGCCTGCGAGGGGATAGCGCAGGGTCTTGACGTAGGCCTCCTCCGCCTCCACCAGGCGGCCGAGCTTGACCAGGCTGCGTCCCAGGCGCACCGAGAGCGTCGGCGCCGGATACAGACTCTGGGCCCGTCGGTAGAGGTCGACCGCCTTGGCGTAGTCGCCCGCGTCGTAGGCTTCGTTGCCTTGAATCCCGAAGTCGCGAGCCGCGTTGCGGCGCTCGTCTTCGGAAGACTGCGCGAAGCACGGGCTCGTGGCGGTCAGGCTGGCGAGCAGCAATACGGCGAAGGGGAGTCGCAGCATGGGCAGTTGATGGGCACTCGTGTACGCGAGTTCCTCGGGCGCTGAAACCTCAGAAGCCCAGGTCGTCACCCAGCTTCGGCTTGCTCGGTGCGGGTACGGGTCTGGCTTTGGGCGGTGGCGCCTCGGGGGTTTTTGCCACGGGTGGCCTTTCTGCGGCGGCGGGCGCCCGCCGGACCTTCGTGCCCTTGATCGCGGCTGGCTTCGCCTGCGCGGCGTCGGCGGCCTCGGCTTCGGGTGGCGGAGGATGGCTCGAGTCAAGACTCGGCGCTGCGACGGAGGGCGCTGGGCGCTCCACGCTGGCCGGCTCCGTGACCACCGTGGGGGATGGCTCTCGCGCGGCCGGTGAAGCGCTGGCCGCGCCGGGTGCGCTGGTCTCAGCGCTCGGCCAGAACAACCAGGTCAACGACGCCAGCGCGACGCAGCCGACTCCGACAGCGGGCAGCAGCCAGCGCCTCGAGACACTGGGTCGAACGCTGAGGGTATCTGGCCTCAGCGTCGAACCCAGCGTGGAGTTTCGCCCGGGTGCGATGGAGGCTGGCGTCAGCTCGTCGACTCCAGTCGCGCTGTTCATGGACGCGCGCGGACGGTCGGCCGCGCGACGGATGGCCCCTGATCTCCTCGCGGAAAACGGAGGTTCGTCAACCAGCGAAACGCGGTTTCCCGAGTCCGGCGCCAGCCACGTCGTGTGGATGCTCTGGCCCAGGATGTCCTCGTCGATGCCGTGGAAATCGAGCCACGCAGCGAGGCTGCACCCCAGTGCGCGCATGCTGGGCCAGCGATCCGCGGGTCGCTTCTGTAGGCCACGCTCCAGGATGCTCCAGAGCTTGCTGTCTCCCGCCACGAGCTGGTGCGTCGGCGTCGGCTCGTCCTCGATGATACGACGCAGCAGCGCGTGGTAGTTCCCATCGTCACCGAAGGGCGTCTGCGCCGTCAGGGTCTCGTACAACGTCACGCAGAAGGACCAGATGTCCGTCGCTTGATCGAGCTGATGCTCGCCCCGGGCCTGCTCTGGGGACATGTACGCGGGGCTCCCGAGGAGCGTACCAGCCTGGGTGATCCGGTGGTCCCCGCCCTGGCTCAGATCCATCGCCACACCGAAGTCCAGCACCTTCGGGCTGAGCTGGCCAACATTTTCCGCAAGGAATATATTGTCCGGTTTCAGGTCGCGGTGGACGATGCCGCGAGTGTGGGCGCTGTCCAGGGCATCGGCGATGGGCAAGAGGAGCTGCACCGCGCGGGTCGCCGACAGTCGACCGTGCTGCAGGATGTAGTCCGCCAGGCTCTGCCCCTTCAGCAGCTCCATCACCAGGAACGGGTCCCCGTGGCTCGTGGTTCCTACGTCGAACACGCGCACGATGGCTGGATGGGTCATCCTCGCGCTGGCTCGTGCCTCTCGCACCAGCCGATCCGCCAGCTGAGCTCTGCGCTGGTCGTTGAGGATCAACTTGATCGCGACGTCGGAGTCGAGGGCGAGATTGCGAGCGTGCCATACCGATCCCATCCCGCCTGCACCCAGCGGAGCCTCCAGCCGGTACTTGTCGGCGACGATCTCCCCCTCGACGTACGGGTGCACCACGTCCTGCTGGACATCGTCGGCAACCAGGATGCTGGGGACGGAGGAGGACACCGGATGATCCCTGAACGGCGCGGAGCGTTCAGCCATGAGGGCCGCACGGCTCTCGCGCTAGAAGCGCGCACTGACTTGAAATCCGCGCAAAATTGTATCGGTTGTCGGGTGGTCGACAGGGGTGGCGACCCAGGGGAGTCAGTGGCGAGTGAGTGCCAACGCTATCACCTTTTTCGCGTTGGGTGCCACAGCCACATACATCCTGATCGGCCAGGCAGCAGGCCAGCAGGGCCGGGCCTCGACCCAGCGCAATCCCGGGTGGAAAAGTCGAGGCGAGTCTGCGACTTCCCTCCCCCCGCCGAGCCAGCTTGACACGGGGAGCGTCGACTCCACCCGCAGTGCACCTGAGCATCCTTGCAGCTGCATCCTGTTTCCCCGAACAGGGCCTGGGAGCGTCACCCCTACGAGTCTCGGGTTCGAGGTCTTGGCACACTGCGCAACGTTTCTGGAACCGAGGCCGCGCGCACAGCGTATCCAGGGACCTGAACGCGACTCCGCTGTCGCTCCCACCTGGCCGTGAAGCTCGAGGGAAGCAGTTCGTCAGCCCGAGGGCCGAGAAGACGTGAAGCTTGCTCAGCTTCGGTGTGGAGTGTTCGCTCAATCGGCGCGACAGCGCATTCCGGGGCCGAGCGCCCGCGAGAGGCAAAGCAACATGCGAGCAATCTGGATTCGTAAGCACGGAGGTCCCGACGTCCTGGAGGTCCGGGAGACCCCCGACCCGGAGCCCGACGCGGGCGAGGTGCGAGTCCGCGCCAGGGCGTGCGGGCTCAACTTCGCAGAAATTTCCGCGCGGCAAGGCCTGTACCCGGACGCCCCAAAGCCTCCTTGCGTGGTGGGCTACGAGGGAGCGGGCATCGTGGACCGAGTTGGTTCCGGTGTGACTGACGTGAAGGAGGGCGACCGCGTCGTCTACCTCACCCGCTTCGGAGGCCACTCGGACACGGTGGTCGTCCCGTATCGGCAAGCCTTGCCGATGCCCGAGAAGATGAGCTTCGAGGAGGGCGCGGCGCTACCGGTCAACTACCTGACGGCGTACCACATGCTCGATCGCATCCACCGCACGCGTCCAGGAGAGCACGTGTTGATCCACATGGCCGCGGGTGGCGTCGGCACGGCGGCTCTCCAGCTGTGTCGCCACATCGGAGACGTCACCACCTACGGCACTGCATCCGCCGGGAAACACGACTACGTGCGGTCTCACGGCTGCACCCACCCCATCGACTACCGCAGCCAAGACTACGTCGAGGAAGTGCGCCGCTTGACCGGAGGTCGCGGCGTCGACCTCGTGCTGGACGCCCTGGGCGGTCCCGACTGGAAGAAGGGCTACGACCTGCTCAAGCCCGCGGGCATGTTGATCGCCTTTGGTCTCGCCAACACCAACACGGGTGGCAAGCGCAATCTGTTCCACGTGGCCAAGCAGATTCTGCGGGTACCCCGTTTCGGCATGATGAAGCTGCTCGACGAGAACAAGGCGATCGCCGGGGTCAACGTCGGCCACATGTGGGGAGAGCTGGATCTGCTGACTCAGGAGATGCGCGAGCTCCTCGAGCTGTACGAGCAGGGCGCGATCAAGCCCCACATCGACCAGGTCTTTCCCTTCTCGCAGGCGGCGGAGGCCTGGGGCCAGATCGAGTACGGCAAGAACAAGGGCAAGGTCGTGCTGCGTCCCGACTGAGCGCGAGCATCCCGCGTGCAAGGCGCTGCGTCGTCGGCCAGACTCGGGCGATGAGAGCTTGGACCGGTCTCTTCCGTAGCGGCAGCGTCGCGGCAGCGTTCATGTTCCTGGCTTGCGGCTCGGACGCGGGGGCCGGGGGTGAGGGTGGGACGAGCGGCACTGCACCAGGTGGTTCGAGCGCCGGAGGCGCCGGGAGCGCAGGCGCTGCAGGCAGCGGCGGCACGCCCGGCAGCGGCGGGACCACTGGCGGAGGTGCCGGCACGACCGGCGCTACGGGCGGCGAGGGAGCGAGTGGCGGTTCCGCGGGGCAATCTGGCAGCGGTGGCACCAGCGGCGGTGGCGCTGGTGCTGGCGGCATCGGCGGCGTTGCTGGTGACACCAGCGGCGGTCCACCTCAGAGCGTGACCGTCGACTACGACTTCACTCAGGGCTTGCAGGGCTGGAGCGCGGGCTTCGCGGACTACGCGGACGGTACGCAGGACCTGCAGCTGGACTCGGGTATCCGCACGTTGCCCAGCGAGGTGGGGACGGGCAAGGGCCTGATGATCCAGGGGCACAATCGCTCCGACGACCTGTACATGTTCATCAAACGTTCGGTGGGCCCGGAAGTCGGACTCCGCGCCTTCGCGAAATACCAGGTCACGATGCGCGTTCGGTTCGCCAGCAACGCTCAGCCGGACTGCGTTGGTATCGGCGGCGCCCCCGGAGAGTCGGTGTTCCTCAAGTTCGGCACCACGACGACCAATCCGATCCCGGTGCTCATGGGCGGCGTGTGGCGCATGAACGTCGACAAGGGGGACCAGGGAAATGCCGGCCCCGTCGGCACCCTGGCAGGCAACATCGCGAACGGCCAAGCAGGCTGCCCGGGCAACGCCCTGTACGAGTCTCTCAGCCGCACGCGCTTGCTGGACGTGGAACAACGCGCTGACGCGACGGGGGTGATCTGGATGCTGATCGGCACCGACTCCGGCTACGAGGGCTTCACACAGCTCTACTACCAGGCGGTGCACGCGACGTTCGAGCCGGTTCCGTAGCCAAGAAACCCCTCGACTCGGCTGGCGTCGCGTGTCACTGACGCGCGTGACATTTTCCGAACTGGGGCTTCACCCCAAGCTACTGCGAGCCGTCGAGGACGCTGGCTACGAAACGCCAACCCCCATCCAAAGCGCAGCGATCCCGCCCTGCCTCGAAGGTCGAGACCTGCTCGGCTGCGCCCAGACCGGCACTGGAAAGACCGCCGCCTTCACCCTTCCCCTGCTTCAGCACGTCTACAAGCAGTCGGACAACCAGCCCAAGCTCCGAGCGCTGGTGCTCACACCGACGCGTGAGCTGGCCGCCCAGATCGGCGACAGCTTCGCGACGTACGGCAAGCACCTCGATCTGTACCACACGGTGATCTTCGGCGGAGTGGGTCAGGCCCCGCAGGAGAAGGAACTGCGGCGGGGCGTCGACGCGCTGATCGCCACACCAGGCCGCCTCCTCGATCTGATGGAGCAAGGTCTGCTCAAGCTGGACGACATCGAGATCTTCGTGCTGGACGAAGCCGACCGCATGCTCGACATGGGTTTCCTCCCGGCAGTGAAGCGTGTGGTGCGGGCGCTGCCGAAGAAGCGCCAGACGCTGTTCTTCTCGGCCACCATGCCTCCGGAGATCCGCGAGCTCGCGGAGAGCTTGCTCATCGATCCAGTCAGCGTCGCGGTGACCCCCGTGTCCTCGACCGCCGAGCGCATCGAGCAGCGCATCTTCTTCGTGGACAAGGCCAACAAGCGGAAGCTGTTGACCCACGTGCTGCGGGAGCCTGGAGTCGGCCGCACGCTGGTCTTCAGTCGCACCAAGCACGGCGCGAACCGCATCGCGGAACACCTGGAGAAATCGGGGATCCGCGCCGCGGCCATCCACGGCAACAAGTCTCAAGGCGCACGCACCCGAGCGCTCAGCGGCTTCCGCGACGCCAGCATTCCAGTGCTCGTGGCGACGGACATCGCTGCGCGCGGCATCGACGTCAGCGGAGTCACCCACGTGATCAACGTCGACTTGCCCAACGTCCCGGAGACCTACGTGCATCGCATCGGTCGCACTGGCCGCGCGGAAGCAGCGGGGATCGCCTGGTCCTTCTGCGAGGCCGAGGAGCGCCCGTACCTGATCGACATCGAGCGCCTGATCCAGCAGCACATCCCAAGGGACGAGGATCACCCGTTTCCGCCGAGCCAGCCTCCTCCTCCCCTCACGCAGCTCGAGCGGCGCTCGGGCGCGCGCTCGCCGTCCGGCGGCGGTCCCAAGCCAGCCCGGCCCCGTGGTCGACGCCCCGGCGGCGGGGGTGGCGGGAGCGGTGCACACGGACACCCACGCCCGGAGGCGAGCAAGCAACGGCGCGGTGGACCACGGCGCGGAAACAAGGCCACGCCAGGCCGTGCCCGCAGCAACTGACGGCGACCGCCCTCAGCGGGCGAGGCGGATCCCGGAGAACATCCAGCGCTGGCCCGGGTAGAAGAAGTTGCGATAGGTGGGCCGGAAGTGGCTCTGACTGGTGACGCACGCGCCACCACGCAGCACCTGCTGGCTCACCATGAACTTCCCGTTGTACTCACCAAGCGCTCCAGCCGCGGCTTCGAAGCCGGGGTAAGGCGCGTACGCGCTGGCAGTCCACTCCCAGACGTCGCCCCACATCTGACCGAGTCCGACGTCGACCGCCGGGCGCGGGTGTAACGCACCACTCTCCACAAAATTTCCCCGTGGATTATCAAGCGTGAGCGCGGCGACCTCCCACTCGGCCTCGTTCGGCAACCGCGCCCTGGCCCAGCTGGCGAATGCGTCCGCCTCGAAGTAGCTGACGTGACAGACAGGCGCCGAGTGATCGAGCGGCTCCAGCCCACGCAGCGTGAACTCGAAGAACTCCCCGTCGCGCTCGACCCAGTAGAGCGGCGCGGTCCAGCCCTCGCGCTGCACCGTCGCCCAGCCGTCGCTGAGCCACAGCAGCGGCGCCGAGTAGCCAGCGTCGCGGACGAACTCCAGGTACTCTCCGTTCGTCACCAGCCGCGAGGCCAGACGGTAGTCCTCCAGGTGGACCTGGTGCCGCGGTCCCTCGTTGTCGAAGTGAAAGCCTTCCCCAGCGTGTCCCAGAGCCTTGAGCCCTCCCCCGAAACCCAGGAACTCGACCGGAGGGACGTTACCCGACGAAGGCCCCGCGTGTTTCCCTGCGGCATCTGCGGAGTACGCCGGGCAGCACGGGCTCTGAAACAGCACGTGCTTGATGTCCATCAGCAGGAGCTCCTGGTGCTGTTGCTCGTGGTGGAGCCCGAGTTCGAGCACCGACTGCTCACTCGCGGAGAGCCCGCTCTCCAGCAGACGTTCCATCGCGCGATCGACGTGGACTCGATACGCCAGCACCGTCTCCAGGTCGGGGCGCGTCACGAGCCCTCGCCGTGCCCTGGGGTACTGAGCGCCAACGCTGTTGTAGTAGGAGTTGAACAGGTACTCGAAGCTCGGATCGAACACCGTGTAGTCGAAGCCCGCGGCGGCCCGCGGCTTGAGCACGAACGTCTCGAAGAACCAGGTGACGTGGGCCAGGTGCCACTTCGTGGGGCTCACGTCGGGCATCGACTGCACGACGCAGTCCTCGGGACTCAACGGCACCCGCAACCGCTCCGTGAAGTGACGCACCGCCTGGTAGCGCTGAGTCAGGGAAGCTGTCGGATCGGGAGTCGGGACCGGCGCGCTCATGAGCCAGAAACCCTAAGGCCAAGCCAGGCGACTGCGAAGTCGCAGCCCGCCCTTTTGTTGGGGGTGAGGCGCGACGTTTCGAGACAGGGTGGTCCGCCACAGGGGCAAAAACGCCGAGTCATTCAGCGTTTTTCGCTTCCACCCTTCGGTCCTCGAGGAAAAAATGAGCGCCGGCTGTCGATTCGAGCGTCAGCCTGCGTCGTCTCGGCATGCAGTACCTACTACTCATCTATTCCGACGAAACCCTTGGAGCCAACATGAGCCCGGCGGAGCAGCAGCAGCTTCACGCGGACTACATGACCTACACCCAGGAGCTGGTGACCGCAGGCGTGATGCGCGCAGGCGATGCCCTGCTACCGACCACGAGCGCCACGACGGTGCGGGTGCGCGGCAACGAGACCATGACCACGGACGGACCGTTCGCCGAGACCAAGGAGGCCCTGGGCGGGTACTACCTGATCGAGGTCGCGAACCTGGACGAGGCGCTGAAGTGGGCCGCGAAGATCCCGAGCGCGAAGCACGGCTCGATCGAAGTTCGTCCGGTGATGGTCTTCGACAAGCCGGCGTGACCGACCCTCGTCTCGCAGCAGAACGGGTGTTCCGCGAGGAGTCCGGGCGAGTCATCGCTGGCCTCATCCGGCTCACCCGCGCTGGCGCGACCAGACACGGCGAGGACGCCTTTCAAGTCGCCGAGGACCTGTTCCAGGAGGCGCTGGCCCGCGCGCTGGATCGCTGGCCCGTCGATGGCGTCCCGGATAACCCGGCAGCCTGGATAACTCGCGTGGCACGCAACGCTGCCATCGATCGCTTGCGGCGCATCGAGAGCCGCGCTCGTTCCCTTGCGGAACTAAAAGGCAGCGATAGCGAGCCACCGCGAGAGGCGGACGAGGAAGACGCGGGCGACACCTTCCCCGACGACCGCCTGCGATTGTTCTTCACTTGCTGTCACCCCGCGCTGCCTCGGTCAGCGAGTGTCGCGCTCACGTTGCGCACGCTGGGAGGCTTGACCACGCCGGAGATCGCGAAGGCGTTCTTGGTCTCCGAGGCGACGCTGGCCCAGCGCCTGGTGCGCGCAAAGCGCAAGATCGCCGAGGCGGGCATCCCGTATCGGGTGCCGCCACCGGAGCTCCTGCCGGAACGCCTCGAGGCGGTGCTCGCGGTGATCTACCTGATCTTCAATGAAGGCTATCTCGCGACGGGAGGCGATGCGCTGGTACGCGCGCAGCTATGTGAGGAGGCGATCCGCCTGGGCGAGGTGCTGCTGGCGCTGCTCGAGCACGGCGCCGGGCAGCACCCGGGCGGGCGACGTCGTCTCGCGGAGACGCTCGGCCTGGTGGCGCTGATGCGCCTGAGCCACGCGCGGCACGCCGCACGCGCGGACGGTGAAGGTGAACTGGTTCGGCTGGATGACCAAGACCGCAGGCTCTGGGATGCGGCAGCGATCGAGCGCGGCCTCCGCGAGCTGGATCGAGGTCTGGCGCTCCGAGCCGCGGGTCCGTATCAGATCCAAGCCGCCATCGCCGCGCTCCACGCTCGAGCTCGGAACCCGGACGAAACCGACTGGCCACAGATCGCGGGCCTGTACGCCGCGTTGCTCCACTTCGCCAGCGATCGCGACGGGCGAGGCTCGCCAATCATCGAGCTGAATCGCGCTGTCGCGATCTGGAAGGCGGATGGCCCGCAGCGAGCGCTGCCACTGGTGGAGCGGCTCGTCGCGAGTCGACGCCTCGAGAACTATCACATGCTCCACGCCGTTCTGGGTCACCTGAAGCGAGCGCTGGGCGCGGCT
>JAWKRF010000009.1:0-336342 GCA_041389745.1 Polyangiaceae bacterium | reverse complement strand
CGCGCGTGAAGGGCGACGTGTACCCAGCGCCCGACGAGGAGAGCAGTCATGAGCACGAAGACCAAGACCGCGAAGACGAAGGCCAAGAAGGAGAACCTCGCAGCCCTCGGGCTGCCGGCGCTGTGGGAGCGCTTCAAGGAGGCGACGGGGGAGACCACCAAGAGCCCGAACAAGAAGTTCCTCGTCCGGCGCATCGAGGAGGCGTTGGCCGCGCCCGCCGTCGAGCCCGCACCCGCCGAAGAGCCGCAGCGCCCGACGCGCACCAGCGCGCGCGCGACGTCGGCGCCCGAGCCCGAGACGACGCTCGCCGAGAGCACGCCGCCGAGGCCGCGCGGTCGGTTCGCGTCGATGACGATCGAGGAGCTGCACGCGAAGTACCTCGAGGTCGTCGGTCGCTCGACGGGCAGCGACGACCGCCGCTATGTGGAGCCCGCGAATATGGGGAGTCGCCGGCTCGTCGCCGCTTGAAGCCCCGGAAGTTCAGCGACTTCGACTCGCAGCGCGGCTCGACAACTCCACATAATCGCGCCGTTGTCTCCGGCGGCCGGGGCTGTCCCGGTCATTCACCAAGGAGACAACATGTTGGAAACGTTCTTCGAGAAGCGGTTCGTGCTGGAGCGCTTTCGCGCGAGCCCGGTTGGCTCGCACATCGATGGCTTCGCCACGTCGCTGATCGCGCAGGGGTACTCGTTTCAGGCCGGAGGCTCGTGCCTGCGCCACGCGGTTCATCTCGGCCGCTGGATGGAGCCGCAAGACATCGTCCTCGCGGCCCTCGATGAGGCAGTGATAGCCTCCTTCATGCGGCACTTGCCGGACTGCGACTGCGACGACGAGCGCGCGGGCAGTCACGAGCGTGCCCTCGCGCGGCTCCGCGTGTTTCGCCGCTACCTGCAGGACGTCGGCGTCGTCGCGCGCCCGACGCCGACCATCGTCGACGATCCGCTCGTCACCGAGTTCGTGACGTGGATGCGGCAGCAGCGCGGAGCCAGCGAGCAGACCGTCAAAGCGTTCTCGCGCGTCGTTCGACGTCTGCTCGCGCTCGTTGGCAATGACCCGGGCGCATACACGGTCCACGCGCTGCGGAAGGCCGTCGTCGCGCTCACGGAGGGGCATGGCGACGCAACGGCAGAGCAGGTCGCGACGGCGACGAGGTCGTTCGTTCGACAGCTCGCCGTGCGCGGGCAATGCAGCATCGATCTCGCCGACGGCATCCCGCGCCCGGCGCAGTGGACGCAGACGACGTTGCCGAAGCACCTGTCGTCGGAGGACGTCGAGAAGCTGCTCGCCACGTGCGACGTCAGCACGGCGACCGGTCTTCGCGATCGCGCGGTGATGCTGTTGCTCGCGCGCCTCGGTCTTCGCGCAGATGACGTGCTCAGACTGCTGCTCGCCGATGTTGACTGGAAGGCGGCGACGGTTCGCTTGGTCGGCAAGGGACGCCACGAGTCGCGGCTTCCTCTCCCGCAGGAGGTTGGCGACGCGCTGCTCGCCTATATCGACAGAGGCCGCCCACGCATCGTCGAGGAGCACTTGTTCCTGACGGCGCGCGCGCCCTGGGCACCCATTCGAAACAACTCGACCATCGCACAGCTCGTCGAGAAGGCCATTCGCCGCGCTGGCGTCGATGCGCCGTCCTTCGGCTCGCACGTGCTTCGCCATTCGGCGGCGACCTCGATGCTACGTGATGGAGCTTCGCTCGATGGCATCGCGTCCATCCTGCGACACCGATCGATCGACACCACGGTGGTCTACGCGCGTGTCGACCAGGGGCTCCTCGGCTCGGTCGCCCAACCGTGGACGACAGCGACACCGCAACCGGCCTCGTCGTACCCGCCTCCGACGCCGAGTGCTGCGCTGAAAAGCGTCGCGCAGCCTTGGCTCTTGGAGGTGCCGTCATGCTGAAGGAGCTCGTGACCGAGTATCTCGACACCCGCCGTGCTCTTGGCTTCGAACTCTACGAGCCTGAGAGGACGCTCCACGCCTTCGTCGCGCACGCGACGGCGCGTGGCGAGTCTCATGTGCGCGCTTCGACCGCGATCGACTGGGCAGGCTCGGCGAATACGGCGGGTCAGCGCTCGCGTCGTCTTCGCACCATCGCGCTCTTCGCTCGCTACGTGCGGGCCGAAGACCCGCGCCACGAGGTGCCGAGCAACAGGGTCTTCCCGCGCGTGCCGCGCCAGTTGATGCCGTACATCTACAGCCCCGAGGAGTCGCGACGGATCGTCGAGGCCGTCGGGACGCTCGGCATGCCTGGCTCGATGCGCGAGCTCACGGCGCAGACCGCCATCGCACTGCTCTTCGCGACCGGCCTCCGTATCTCGGAGCTGCTCGCCCTCGACATCGACGACATCAAGCCCGAAGGGCTCTTGATCCGACGGACCAAGTTCAACAAGACGCGCCTCGTTCCCCTGCACGAGACGGCACGCGCTGGCCTCGATCGATACCTTGAGCGCAGGCGCTCGCTCAGCCGAGCAACCAAGGCGCTCTTCCTCAACTGGCACGGCAACCGATTCGGCCAACGAGGCTTCGGCATGGTGTTCCGACGCATCTGCCGTGCGGCAGGGATCGAAAGACCGGCTGGTGAGCAGCAGCCTCGCGTCCACGACGTCAGACACACGTTCGCCGTGCGCGCGCTCGAAGCCTGCCCCGAAGGTCGCGAGCGCGTTGCCCAGCACATGCTCGCCCTCACGACGTACCTCGGGCACAAGCACGTGACCGACACCTACTGGTACTTGCAGGCAACGCCGCGACTGATGCGCGACATCGCCGATCGCGTCCGGGATGCGCTTGGAAATGGAGGTGCCCGATGACGCTCCTCGCGCCCCACCTGACGGCCTTCTTGCGCGAGCGCCTCCCGCAGGAGCGCCAAGCGAGTCGGCATACCGTCGACACGTACACGTACATGTTCAAGCTGCTCTTCGCGTTCACGACCAAGCGCCTCGGCGTGGCACCCTCGGCGCTGACGATCGAGCAGCTCGACGCGCCGCTGCTCCTCGAGTTCCTCGCACACCTTCAGGCCGAGCGCGGCAACAGTGCGCGGACGCGCAACTCACGGCTCGTCGCCATCAAGTCCTTCATGCGCTTCGTCGAGTATCGCGTGCCGTCGGCGATCGAGCAGGTCCGCCGCGTGCTCGCCATCCCGATGCAGCGCACCGACACGATGCTCGTGCGCCACATCGATCGCGCCGAGCAGGAGGCGCTGCTCGATGCGCCCGATCCGACGAGTCGACTGGGCATCCGCGACCGCGCGATCCTGTTGATGGGTACCGCAGGCGGGCTGCGCGTCTCGGAGATCATCGGCCTGCGGCTCGACGAGCTCTCGTTCGACGGCGCGTACCTGGAGCTGCGCGTGCGCGGCAAGGGACGCAAGCAGCGCGGCCTCACCTTGTGGAGGGAGGTCGCCGATGCCGTTCGGGCGTGGCTCGCCGTGCGCGGCGATGCCCTCGTGCCCGAGGTGTTCCTCAACGCGCGTGGTGGTGCCATGTCCCGGTGGGGCTGTCGCTATGTGCTCGCCAAGCACGTTGAGGCAGCGACGACGAAGTGCCCGTCGATCGCGAAGCGCCACGTCTCGCCGCACGTGCTTCGTCACACGTGCGCGATGACGTTGCTCCAGGCGACGGGCGACATTCGCAAGGTCTCGCTGTGGCTCGGTCACGCGAGCCAGCAGACGACCGAGATCTACCTACAGGCCGACCCGACCGAGAAGATGGAGGCGCTCGACGCGGTGAAGCTGCCCTCGCTGCGCAAGGGCACGTTCAGCCCGCCCGATCAGCTCCTCGCTTCGCTCATGGGAGCGGCGCCCGCACCGGTGCCGCCGTCGCCGCGCAGCAGGAGGAAGTCCGCGACCTCGTGCTCGCCGGATTCGACGAAGTAGCGGTGCAGCGCGCGACGAAACAGCTCGGCGCGGCTCGCAAGACCGAGCCGCCGCCGAGCCTCGTCAATCCGCTCGACGACCGGCGCGGCCATACGCAGCGGCAGCACCAAGATGTCGTCGGTGCCGTGAGCCGCGCGCGGCTCGGAGCCTACACGGATCAAGCCGCGCTCGGCCTGCCGCAGCCGCCATCGCAAATACGCGACATCGGTCGAGCCCGTGGGCCTTCCGATGATCTCCTGGTGGCGCGCCTGCAGTTCCTCGATCGACATCGTCTTCGTCGACACGGTGGTCTGCGGCGCAGCCGGCTTCTTCTTGGCTGTCGTTGCCCGCGTCTTCGCGGCCTCGAGGATCTTGCGCACCAGCCACGCCTTGTTCGGCGTGCGCGTCGGCTCACCGACGATCTCGGCGTACTTCGCCTGAAGCTCCGGCAACCGGAGCGCCTTGAGGAACTCCTCGCTCATCTTGACCTTGCTCATGCTCGCTCTCCTTGTGAGCGCCATGAAGCGGCGCCCTTCGCCATACAGGCTTCCGGGCGCGGGAACCTCAAGGTCATTCCGCTGCTGAACGCAGCACGATTATGTGGAGTCCTTCGAGGCGTTCGCCGAGGAAGAACACGCCCCGCCGGTGCACGACTCCCCATATTCGCGGGCTCCACATAGGGGGTCTTATGGGGTGCTCCCCATAACCGCCGTTACCTCACCTGGAAGATCCGCGAGGCCGAGAAGGGCCGCATCAACGTCGGGCCGCGCAAGACCCGCGCGCGCGATGGCGAGCCGCTTGAGGTGAAGATTCTCCCGCTGCGGCTCGAGGCCGACGTCGCCGACAAGATGGACGAGGCCTGGCGCGCGAAGGGCATCAAGAACCGCATGGAGTTCTTCCGGGGGGCCATCGGTCACTACCTCGCGCATCTCGGCGCGCGCGACGCGGCCGCGCTCTTCACGAACGCGGGCGCCACGGGCGCGTGAACGCGTTCACTGAGCCGCAACTTCTCGCAGGGCGCTTGCGACCTCCGCGCCGCAGCAGTATATTCTTACCCATGTCATTCGCGTTCTTCATCCGCCTGCGCTAGCGCCGGCAGCGGTTCCCGCATCGGCACGATTCATCGTGATCGACCCGCGGGGGCGCTGCCTTCCGTCCCCGTCTCCCGGTCAATTTTGGATTGTCGACCGTCGGGAGATCCGGGGCGCGGCGCGCCTGCTCCGGTAACGCGAATACATATACCTCGACGCGTCTGCCACTAGGCTCCTCGCCTCGGATCTCCTGCGCTCGTCATGCGCCAGCAGGAGGTTCACTTGTCTACGTCTCTTCGCCACAAAGCCCCACGCCATGCGGTGCTGGTCTCCGTTCAATGCCCCAATCGCTCTGATGCCGCGGCCGAGCGCTCGCTGAACGAGCTCGAACAGTTGCTGCGTGGGCTCGGCATTCGCGTGCACGCCCGGCTCGTCCAGAAGCGGCAGCATCCGACCGCAACTTACGTCGGCGAGGGTAAGCTGCGCGAGTTGGCCGGCCTCACCGGCGGAAGCGGCAAAGTCTCACGGGTTCCGATACCCAGCGGTTCTGCACCGCGCGCCGGTGCCATCGGGCTCGTGGTGGTCGATGACGAGCTTTCGCCCGGCCAGCAGCGCAGCCTCGAGCAGGCCACTGCTGCAGAGGTTCTCGATCGGACCGCCGTCATCCTTCGGGTCTTCGAAGGGCGCGCGCGCACACGTGAGGCGATGCTCGAGGTCGAGCTCGCCCGTCTCACCTACGAGCTTCCCCGGATTCGGGAGGATGTCTCGCTCGGCGATCGCGAGGGAGGTGGCGGACGCGCTTCGCGCGGGAATACCAATGTCGCCCTCGCCAAGCAGCGTACCCGGAATCGGATCGCCGAGCTGCGACGCGAGCTCGCCGGGCTTCAGGATGGGGCGGCGGTGCGCCGACAGCGACGGGCGTCGGCGCAGAGGGTCGCGCTCGTCGGGTACACCAATGCTGGAAAGTCCTCGCTCATGCGAGCGCTCACCGGCAGCGATGTGCTGGTCGAGGACAAGCTCTTCGCCACGCTCGATACCACGGTGCGCACGCTGGTTCCTCCGACCTCACCGCCGATCCTCATCGCCGACACCGTCGGGTTCATCGAGCGGCTCCCGCATCCGCTGCTCGCTTCTTTCAACTCGACTCTCGACGAGGTACACGAAGCGTCGCTCCTCCTGTTCGTCGTCGATGCCGCTGACTCCGAGAGCCGCCGGCAGCTCGAGGTCACGCGCCAAACGGTGAAGGAGATCGGCGCAGGCTCGCTCCCGCATCTCGTGGTGCTCAACAAGATCGACCGGGTCTCCGAGGACGTTCGGCGTGCGCTCCGTGACGAGCTTCCCGAAGCGATCCAGCTCTCCGCGTTCTCGTCTGGCGACGTGGCAGCGCTTCGACAGCGGTTGATCGACTCCTTCGACATGGGGCTCGAAACCGCCACTTTCGAGGTGTCCTATGACCGCCAGTCACTCTTTGCAGAACTGCGCGATCAGGTGAGAGTGCTCGCCGAGTCCTACGGCGAGAGCCTCACCGTGACGGTGCGCGCCGCGCCTGCGCTCGTCGAGCGATTGCGGAGGCGGCTCGCCGAGGTCACGGCACCCTCTTCGCTCACGGTCCCCGAGCCTTCCGTGCTTGAGTCGCCCAGGCGCGGTCCCGATGGCAGGCGTACCCCTGCCAAAGGTCGCGCGCGCGCCCCTGCCTCGGTGCAACTCGTCGAGTTGGCCGCTCGCCACGGCCTCGTAGTGGATGCCGGCGCCGTGCGCATCAACGAGGCGGGGCTCGACTACCGCGTCGCCTTCGTGCGAGCCGCCGATGGGGAGGACTGGGTGCTTCGGGTACCTCGAAGTCGCGACGCTGCGGCCAAGCTCTCCGACGAGGGGCGAATCCTGGAATTCGTTCGGCCCCGGCTCTCGGTGGCGGTGCCGATCTGGCTGGTGTGCAGCGATGAGCTCGTGGCGTATCGGCGGCTTCCTGGTGAACCAGGGTTGACCCTCGACGGGAGCAGCCAGCCCGTCTGGCACTTCGATCCTTCGTCCCCCGAGTTCGCGACAGCGCTGGGGCGGCTTATCGCCGAGCTACAGGCCTTTGACGTCGACGCCGCCAGGGAGGCCGGCGTGCCGGTGATGTCGATGTCCGAGGTGCGGTCGCAGTGGCGCGCCGACTTCGAGAGAGTGCGCGCCGCGTTCGAGATCGCGCATCCGCTCCAAGCGCGTTGGGAGGCCTGGTTCAGCAACGACAGGCTCTGGCCTGAGCGCACCGCGTTCACCCACGGGGAGCTATACGCCGCCCACGTGCTGGTCGACGGACCCTCGCGCATCGTCGGAGTGCTCGACTGGACGACGGCGAAGGTGGGAGACCCGGCCGTCGACTTCACCTATCAGCACATGATGGGACCTGCCGCGTTCGAGGCCACCGTGGCCGCCTACATCGAGGCCGGTGGCGTTCTGCTCCCGCACCTCGCCGAACGCTGCGCGGAGCTCGCTGCGGCTGCGCCGCTGGCTTACGGCCTGTTCGCGCTGCAGAGCAGGAATCCCCAGCATCGTGCAGCCGCGGCGGCGCAGCTTCTTGCAGAGGAGTGAGCTCGGCATACGGAACACCACGTGGTCAGGTCACGCGCTTCCCTGACCAATGAACGCGGCCGGAGAGGAGAAATTAGTGAGCACCTGCGACCGCTGCCGATGTCATCGCGCATACCCACGCCGCCGAGCGCGGTGAACGTAGGTTGATAGGCCCGCCGACGCCCGCGAGTACGCCCACGAACCTCACGCGACCAGTTCTCCACGCACCAAGGCGGGCACCGTTCGTCGCGCGTCGCGAGCCGTCGCCCCGATGATCAACAGGCTCGGCCCCGTCGCGGGCGCCGAAGCTGTTGACCAACGGGGCCGACTGTTGATCGCCGGGTACGCAGTTAAACGCCTCTCGGCTTCTCTCTCCCCACGGGACAGGAGAGAGAGCGGGAGAGCTGTCCCAGGCGGCGCTCATCGAGCTCGCTCGGCGCTCTCTGCGAGCACGGGCGAGAGCACCGTCGCAGCACGCGCAGCGCGCGAAACGCCCGGAGTTCTGGGGAGAAACGGCGAAGCCCCCTCGGATCGCTCCTTGGGGGCTTCTGTTTACCGACCCTCGCCCCTTGTTGGCGACGAGAGAAAAATGGCTCCGAGAGTAGGACTCGAACCTACGACCAGGCGGTTAACAGCCGCCCGCTCTACCAACTGAGCTATCTCGGAATGGTTGGGAGGCGGAAGGCTACTCATAGCGGCGATCCGGTCAAGAAAAACTGACGAAGCCCGTTGAAATCCCAACGTTTTGGAGGGTTTTGGCAGACACCGCCAGACCACCCCCAGGGCCACGGCAGGCCTCCGCGCGCTCTGCCTCGCGTGCACCAACGGGCTCCCGGTTCGAGATAGGCGAAACCACCCCGCGTCGCTCTCGAAGACGGACGACTCACCTCCCCCCCTGCCCTGACGCACGCGTGCCCAGGAGCCGGTGCAAGCCTTCTGGTTGGGGGAGAGGTCAGCCGCTTCGCCTTCAAGATATCCCTACGGCAACGTTCAGGCGCAGCGCAGCGAGAGCTCCACGTCAGCGCCGAAGGGCAACGAGAGGTAGGCGCCCGAGGAGCCGCGCACCATCGCGAGGAAGTCCGGGCTGTGGTCGGCGTTGTCCGCGACGATCAGCGCGCCGGGTCCGAGGTGTGGCTCGAGCAGGCTCAGCACCTCGGGGTAGAGCGACTTCGCGCCATCGAGCAGCACCAGGTCGATCGCCCCGGGCAAATCACGCTGCAGGGTCTCCAGGGCGTCGCCTTCACGGATCTCCACCAGATCGCTGAGGCCGCCTTCGCTGAGATGTTGCCGCGCCCGCAGGACCTTGCTCGGCTCGAACTCCGTGGTGATGAGCCGCCCGCCCCCGTTGTCCCTCAGGGCTGCTGCAAGGTGTAGCGTCGAGACTCCGAAGGACGTGCCGAACTCGACGATGTTCCGCGCCCTCGAGCTTCGCGCGAGCAGGTAGAGCAGCGTGCCCGTCTCACGGGAGACCGGGAGCGCGATGTCTTTGAGCAGACCGTAGGCTCGGCGGTACTCGGTCTTGCTGAGCAACAGGCGCCACTGCTCTTCGCTGGAGAGCGCGGCGACCTCCGGTACTTGCAGCGGGGAAGCGCCCTCTGCCTCGCGGAACAGGCGGTCGAGCAGCGGGGCGATCTGAGTCAGCGTGGTCATATGATTCTCCGTTTGGGCGATTTGGGTCACCCAGGTAGAATGCGATGAATCATTCGCATTCGCGATTCGCATCCGAGAAACGCAACATGGCCAAACGCAAAGCACCGCAGATCTCCGCGAGAAAGGCGCCGCAACAGGCCCGCTCGAACGACCTCGTGGCGGCGGTGCTCGAGGCAGCTGTTCAGGTTCTGGTGAAGCAGGGCGCGACTCGATTCACCATGGCGCGGGTGGCGGAGAAGGCGGGCGTCAGCGTCGGGTCGCTGTACCAGTACTTCCCGAACAAGGCGGCGATCCTGTTCCGGCTGCAGAGCGACGAGTGGCGAGAGACCGGAGAGCTCCTGCGCTCGATCCTCGAGGATACGGCTCATCCTCCGCTCCAGCGACTGAGGCGCACGGTCCACGCATTCGTGCGCTCCGAGTGCGACGAAGCGGCGGTGCGTGGCGCGCTGAACGACGCCGCGCCGCTGTATCGGGATGCCCCAGAAGCGAAGGCGGCCCGCGCCGAGTCAGCGGCCACCCTGCACCGCTTCGTGACCGAGCTACTTCCCACCACACCGCACAGAAAACGCGTCCTGGCCGAAGATCTGCTCAAGACGACCATCAGCGCCGTGGCCAAGCAGTTCTCCGAGCAACCGCGCAGCGCGGCAGAGATCGACGCCTACGCAGACGCCCTCGCCGACATGCTGTGCGCGTACGTCGAGCGCCTCGAGTCCCCTACCCCTTGCTGATTGCTCTAGTCCCTGCTCAGGGGCGGATCCTCCATGCGGCAGCCCCGGGCCTTGCCGACGCTGATACCGCAGTCGTAGCCGAGGCTCTCGCAGGTCTTCCTGCCCGCGGTCGGTGACTTCGGATCATCACCATCGATGAAGTCCTTCGTCTCGCCCTTGGTGCACTTCTTCATCACCGAGCAGAACTTGCCGGCGGGTTGTTCGTAGAGGCAGATCTTCTCCGAAGAGCAGCCAACGAATACCAACATGGAAACAGCGACGGTGAGAACTCGGAGCATGATCTCCGGTACCACCCTCGGCTCGAGAGACGCAATCCCACAACGGCCGAACGGCGCGCTCAGAACCCCGGCGGCCTCGCGAAGCCGCCCATCAGAGGCGCCAGCAACTCGGCGAAGCGGATCGTGGTGTAATCCCGATACGCAGCGCCCACGATTTGCACATTGAAAGGCAGGCCGCTCGAGGTCGCCCCGAGGGGTGCGCTCGTGGCCGGCAAGCCGAGCAGCGACGCCAGAGCGATCCACACGAACAGATCGCTGTAGGCGCGCTGCTGGCCGTTGACACGGATCTTCCGCTGCATCAGCGACGGACGCTTGTCGTGAGGGATGGCCGTGGTCAGCGCCGGTGGCATGAGGATCACGTCGAAGTCCTCGAACACTGCATGGAAGTCGGCGCCGAGGCGCGCGGTCCGTTCCTGCTGCAGGCGACTGTGAGCCGAGCGCTGGTTGATGCCTCGCAGGAAGTGGCCGAAGTCTGCTGGCGCGCCCAGCGCCCGAGACAACACCGGCATGAGCGCGCCGGTCAGCCCCATCAGGTGGCGTTGCCGTGCGGGAAGCGCGGCGCCGAGCAGCGCCCCCAGACCACGCAAGTAAAGGGCGTAGAACTGCTCGAGCCGGAAGCCGCGCGGGGGACCGACGGTCACCTTCACACCAGCCTCTCCGAGCTTCTGACCCAGGCGCTGGTATTGCTCCCGGAGCTCGTCGTCGACTGGACACAGCGGATCGTCGGTCCAGAGCAAGACACGGTAGTCTTCCAGGCGCTGGGGCGGCTCCGGCAGCTTCAGCGACCAGGCGCTGCGCTCCGTGGGCGGGCCGAGCAGCACGTCCAGCAACAGCCGCAGGTCCGCCGCCGAGCGACTCATCGGCCCGGCCACCGCCAGGGTCGGCTCCGACAGCGTTCCCGGGGGCCCCGGTACATGTCCACGGAACGACACCACACCGTAGGTCGGCTTGTGCCCGTAGACGCCGCAGTAGTGCGCCGGGATGCGGATCGAGCCGGCCAGGTCGCTGCCCACCTCGAGGGGCGTGAAGCCAGCGGCCAGCGCCGCCGCGGCGCCGCCGGACGAGCCTCCGGGAGTGCGTTCGGTTCCCCACGGATTGTTAGTCGTGCCGTAGACCTCGTTGTAGGTCTGGATGTCCGAGGCGAGGTAGGGGACGTTGGTCTTGCCGAAGACGATGGCGCCCGCCTCCTGGAGGCGCCGAACGACGTCGGCGGGCTCCGTCGGGCGATGCTCGCGGTACTCCGGCGCGCCCGCGGCGCACGGCATTCCCGGCACCTCCCAGGTGTCCTTCAGGGTGAGGGGCAAGCCATGCAGGGGCCCGAGCCCTTCACCTCGCCCACGCGCCAGATCGGCGGCGTCCGCCGCCTTGCGCGCGCCAGCGAAATCACGCGCGACGACCGCATTGAGCGCGCCATCTCGGCGCTCGATGCGCGCGATGTACTGCTCGAGCAGCTCGCGACTCGAGAGCTTGCCTCCGCGAAGGTCCTCGAGCAGCTCCTTCGCACTCGAGTAGACATGGGACGCCGAGGACGCTTGCGGCGCCTCAGTTGAGCTGGGTTGCATGGATCTCCGACAGGCTGGGCGCCGACTCTTCGTTTCCTCGGGAAACCGGATTGCTGAACGTCAGCGCACCGTCTTCGAGCCTGGTGAGCTTCATCATCACGTAGTCGAGGATGTAGTTCTGATAGAGCTTCCAGGGGCGCCCGGCGCCTTGACGCGGCATCAAGTGGAGCGCGCGCTTCACGTATCCGGAGTTCAGGTTCAAGAAGGGGCCACCGTCCTCGACGCTGCCGTCATTGGTCGGCGTGCAGACCGTGTTTCCCGTCCGGTCCAGGTGATTGATGACGCGACAGAAGTAATCGAGGATCAGGTCCGCCTTCAGGGTCCACGAGGAGTTCGTGTAGCCGAAGACCATCGCCAGGTTCGGCACGTCCTGCAGCATCGCGCCCTTGTAGTAGAACTTGTCGGCGACGTTCACCGGCTCGCCATCGAGGGTCAGCTCGGTACCTCCGAGCACCTGCAGCTCGAGCCCCGTGGCGGTGACGATGACGTCGGCGGGGAGCTCTTCGCCCGACTCGAGCAAGATGCCGCGCTCGGTGAAGCGCTCGATCTGATCAGTGACCACGGAGGCCTTGCCAGACCTCAGGGCGGCGAACAGGTCGCCGTCGGGCACGGCGCACAGCCGCTCGTCCCACACGTTGTACTTGGGAGAGAAGTGCTGGAGCTCCACGGCGCCCTCGAGCTCCTTCTTCGCGCGCCCCATCAACAGTCGCCGCGCCTGCGCCGGGTAGCGCCGCGCGAAGTTGTAGAGCCCCATGCTCAGCAGCACGTTGCGCACGCGGGCCATCGAGTAGACGACTTGCTCCGGCAGGTACTCTCGTAGCTTGTTCGAGATCAGGTCCTTCTCAGGCACGTTGATCACGTAGCTCGGCGAGCGCTGGAGCATGGTGACGTGAGCCGCCTTGTCGGTGAGCGCGGGGACCAGCGTGACGGCGGTCGCGCCGCTCCCGATGACCACGATGCGTTTCCCCGCGTAATCAAAATCTGCGGGCCACAGCTGGGGATGGATCACCTCACCCCCGAAATCCTCGCGTCCCGGGAAGTCTGGCGTGTAGCCGCTTTCGTACCTGTAGTAGCCGGCGCAGCAGATCACGAAGCGCGCAGCGATCTGGATCGTCTCCCCCGTGTCGAGGCGCTCCACTTCGAGGTTCCAGCGCCCGCTCTGGCTGTTCCAGTCGAGGCGCTTCACCCTGTGGCGGTAGCGGACCTTGCGATCGACCCCGTACTCACGCGCGGTCTCCTGGATGTAGCTGCGGATGTCGTCGCCGTCGGCGATGGCCTTGGGGTTCGACCAGGGCTTGAAGTGGTAGCCCAGGGTGTACATGTCGGAGTCCGAGCGGATCCCCGGGTAGCGAAACAGGTCCCAGGTGCCCCCCATCGCCTCGCGCATCTCGAGCAGCGTGAAGCTCTTGTTCGGGCACTTCTTAGACAAGTGAACGCCCGCTCCCACGCCGGAGAGCCCGGCGCCGATGATCACCACATCGAGGGTTTCCTGCTGCATCGTGTCGCTTCCTCTCGAGGCTCGCTATTGAACCCGTCTCAGTAGTGTAGACGCCAACGACCCGAACGGGCAGGTCCCCAGGGGACATCCTGGTTGTCATTTCGGGCCACGAAGGCAGGATTCGAGGCAGTGAGTGCGGATCCCGCGAGCGACTGGCAGCGCTGGTTCATCCCCGGCGTCTTCCCGATGACGGTGCTGGAGATCGCCAGCGAGCGCGGGCTGGCGTCCAGGGATCTGCTGTCCCGAGCGGGGATCCCGCTGAGCCCCCAGGAGATCGCCGAGTCCGGGCTCAGCCTGAGTCAGCACCTCCAGCTCACCCAGCTGGTGCAGCAGGAGCTCGCGGATCCTTCGCTCTCCGCGGAGCTCGGATGGCGCCTGCCCCCGACGGCCCTAGGCAGCGTCGGCTACGCCATCCTCGCGAGCTCGACCTTGCGCGAGGCGCTGGAGGTGCTGCAGCGCTTCTGGCATCTGATCGGTCGCGCGTCGACCCTCGTCGTAGATACCCGCGGGGAAACGGGCTGCATCGAGATCGACGTCAACCTGCCGGTGCCCGACGTGCAGCGCTCCGAGGTCACGCAGATCTGCTTCTCCGCCATCTATCGCGGGATCGCCGCGCTCGCCCCGCAAACCGAGGGTGAGGCCGAGGTCTGGTTCAGCTTTCCGGAGCCTGCTCACGCAGCCTACCTGAGGAGGCGCCTCGGTAACGTGCGCTTCGGCATGCCCAGCTCGCAGTTTCGTTTCCCCACGAAATTGCTCGACACGCGCCTCGGGATGTCGAACTCCACGGCGCTGAGCTCCGCGATCAAATGGTGCGCCCGCGAGGAGCAAGAGCGCGGCCTGGCCGACGGCCGCCTGATCGCGCGCCTGCAGGCCGAGCTGAAGCCCGGGCCCGAGGGCTACCCCTCGCTGGAGGACATGGCCAGGCGCCTGGGCATGGCGCCGCGCACGCTGCGCCGCCACCTGCAGAACGAGGGCACGCGCTACTCGGCCCTCGTGGAGACCGCCCGGCGGCGCGAGTCGCTGCGCCTGCTCGACAACCCCAGGCTGCAGGCTCACGAGGTCGCGGAGATGCTGGGGTATGTCGACGCCGCCAACTTCACCCGCGCCTTTCGCCGCTGGACCGGTCAGACGCCGAGCCAGTATCGCAGCGCGCGCAAGCAGCGGACGAACGCCAAGCGCTAGGCAGGCGCTGGTCACTGAGTGCTGGCAGACGCAGCGAAGCAGGCTAACGTCCCAGGCGATGCGCACTCTCCTTCGCCTGACCTTCGCCTCTCTCCCCCTCGCCCTGCTCGGCGGCGCGTGCAGCAACGAAGACGTGATCGAAGAACCCGCGGTCGCCTCCGTCGAAGGCGATGTCCTCGCGTTCCTCGACGAGGTTGGGGGTGAGCGAGTGTCGGGAGCCAGAGTGACGGTGCTCGAGCACCCCGAGATGCAAGTCGTGACGGGCGACGACGCGCACTTTCGCTTCGACGGTCTGAAGGTGGGCAGCGACGTCACGCTACTCGTGGAGCACCCGAGCTATCGCACCACGCAGACGGCGACCCTGAAGCTCGGTCCGAACGGCATCTACCCGTTCTCCGTTCAGATCGTCTCCAAGGGGATCTTCACGGCGCTGTCGACGCTGGTCCCGAGCCCCGTCGAGGACGACAAGTGCGTGATCGCGACCACCGTGGCCCGCATGGGTGGCTCGCTCTACGTGCACTTGCGCCAGGGCATGCCGGACGTTCAGGTCTCCCTCTCCCCCGCCCCGCCCCCAGAGAGCGGCCCCATCTACTTCGACGAGGACGTGCTGCCCGCCGTCGACCAGCCGGCGACCAGCAAGGACGGAGGCGTCTTGTTCTACAACGTGCCGCCGGGCGACTACGTGATGAGCGCGAGCCGCGCGGATACGGTGTTCAATCAGGTGCGCTTCCAGTGCAGGGCGGGCATCATCGTGAACGCTGGCCCTCCGGATGGCCTGCTGGCCAATGTCCCCGAGCCCGATCGCGGCGCTGGCAAGCAGCGTCCGGCCGATGCCTACAGCGCGGCCACGGACGCCTTGTGTGAGATGACCGCTCAGTGCGTGAACGACGACGCCGGCGCCGTCCACTACCCGGACGCCACCGTGGCCTCCTGCAAGGCGATGTTCGGAGACACCTGGGCCTTCGTCGACGAGGCCTGCGATCCGGACAGCGCCCTGAAGGACGCCGCGAAGGCGCTCTATGTCTGCCGCGCTCGGTCTTGCGAGCTGGCCCTCGGCGGCGACGAAGCGTGCGTGGCGGAAGAAGCTGCCTTCAGCGCCGCCCAGGACGTCTACGGCGCCTGCCTCGGCGGCAAGTAGCGCTCTCTGCTGCTCACGCCAGGGCGCCGAGGTAGCGCTGCTTGGCCGCCTCGAGGTGCTGCTCGCAGTCCAGCTGCGACGGATGAAAATCCTTGCGGAAATACTCGAGGTAGTGTGGCACCACCTTGCGAAACAGCCCCGGCTTGCCCCACATCACGTTGAGGCCCTTCAGCAGCGAGCGCAGCTCCCACTGGCGCCCGGACGCGCGCAGCAGCATCGCGGTGCGTACGCTGTTGACCAGCACGAAGATCACCGTCGTCGCGAGCATCACCTTGATGCGCAGCTTCTCGTCGTCGACCGCGATCTTGTAGACGTCGAAGGCGACCGAGCGGTGCTCCACCTCCTCGATGGCGTGCCACACCCAGAGCCGAGCCACCTCGGGGCTCATGCGCTCGGCGATCTCGGGGTGCTCGAGCAGCACCGAGGCGAGGATCGCCGTGAAGTGTTCGAGGGCCGCCGTACGCGCCAGGTTGGACTCCGGGCTCGAGCGCTTCTGCAGCTCGCCGACCCGATCGGCGACCCAGCGCTCCATCGCGCTCGCCGGGAAGCCGCGGCTGTCGAGGAACTTGTTGAAGGCGATGTGCTCCTTCGTGTGGTTCGCCTCCTGCCCCACGAACGCCTTCACGCGGGCGAGCAGCTCCGGATCGTCCACTCGATCGAGAAAGTGACGCACGCTTGCGATGAAGTAGCGCTCCCCTGGGGGAAAGGACACGGCCAGGGCGGACAAGGTCGCGGTGAGCAGCGGGTTGTCGTCGAACCAGAAGGTCGGCGTCGACTCCGAGAACTCGAAGTCCATACGGCGGACCTTGATGGTCTCGCGGGCGGCTGTTTTCGTGGGGCTGGCTACCGGTGCTGACATGCGTTCGTCTCTCCTGTCAGCATCTACTCTGGTCCCGGCAGAGCACGTTCACTAGGTGCGGAGCGGACAGAGTACTTGTCAGAAGTGGCCAGCTCCGGAGCCGGATGCCGACCCTGAGATGTGTCACATGGTGGAAGTCGGCTCGACTATCCTTGCAGGCCCAGGCGACCAAGGCGCTGACCTGCAATCGATGCAACTCGTTCTCGCAGCCGGAGATGATCCCCGCGGCAAGGAAATCCTGCGGCAGCTCGTCGAACAGGTCGGCTTCGAGGCCATCGACGTCGGTCCCTTGAAGCAGGCTGCAGGAGTCGCCGATCCTGCTCTGGATAGCCAGCTGGCAGCAGCTGGGGACACGCGACCTCGCGTTCAAGCTGCTCAGGCGCTGAACCCGAGTGACAGCTCTCGCGAGTGCGCGACGCTGCCGTCCGTGGCGATGAACTCGAGCCGCACGGTGTTGCTCTCGGGGTCGAAGGTCAGCAGCGGCAGGTGAGCATCTTCGGACGCCCAGGGGAACTGATCCTTGGGGATCCGGTTCGCCAGCGGGTTCAAGTTGCCCGAGGTCACGCACACCTCCCACATCGCCTGTCCCCGGGTCGTCGGGTTCCGGTCCACCTGACCGACGAAGCACATGTGCACGTCGCCGGTGATCCACAGCACGTTGTCGATGGCGTGCTCGTCGACGAAGGCCTGCAGCTCCGCGCGCTGAGTGACGTACCCTTGCCAGCGGTCTTCCGGGTTCACGAGCTGGTTCGCGAGGGGCGCATCCGCGGGGAGATTCAGGTTGGAGAAAGGCACGGAGTTGACGACGCACTTGAACTGGCAGGGGCTGTTCAGCAGGCGATCCTTCAGGAACGCGAACTGTTCGGCGCTCAGGTACACGCCGCTCTCCAGCGCCTGACGCTCGTAGCGACAATCGAGCACGATGAACTCCACCGTGTCCCCCCAGCGGAAGCTCCGCCACAGCTTGTCGACGAAGGGCTCCGTCGCATCGATGGGCATGACGGTGTAGTAGGCGCGGAGCGCGTTCTCGATCCGCGCGCGCTCTTCGGGGTCACTGGTCCAGGGGTCGACGCTGCTGTTGTTGGTGACCTCGTGATCGTCCCAGGTGCAATAGACGCCGGTCCTCGGGTACACGTCGCGGTAGCCGCCGCCGTGGTAGGCGCCCCAGGCCGCGAGGTACTGCTCCAGACTGCCCCCCGCCTCCCACACGCGGTCGAAATAGCCCTGATCGCCCAGGTGGATGAAGACGTCGTAGTCGTGTCCGGCGCACTGAGCGAGGGAGTCCCACAGCGCAACCGGGGCCGGATCGTCGGGCTCGACGTACTCCGGGATCACCCCGCGACCGATGCAAGCCGCGATCGCCACGCGCACCGGCTCCTTGGATCCGTCGGGCAACGCCGTGCGCACCTTCCCGATCAGGCTGCGGGCGCTGAGGGCGCCTGCCGCGTCGGCGCTGAACAGCGCGTACTCGTACCACTCGCCCCCTGCCAGTCCGTCGACCTGCGCCTTCAGGAAGCCGCGAGCGTCGGCCGTCACCTGCTGGTCCCAGACGAGCTTCGCGACCGCTCCCGCCCGCTGCCACACCCGCAGGCTGACCGCGTCACCACTCGCCACGAACCCGGCGACCAGGAAGGAGGTCGGCTTCATCTCCCCAGCGATGGGCGTCCGGGGAAAGACCTCCATCGACTCCGGGACCGCCTCGGGCTCGAACGCCTCCTCGGCTTCGGAGTCCTCGCTGGAGCAGCCCACGGCAAACCCGAGCAACGCCGCGCCAGTCCCCAGGAACTGACGGCGGTCGACCGAGGACTCGCGTCCGCCTTGCTTCCCACGCTTCATCGAGCCGTTCTACCGCCGAACGCACCACCCGGCGCGCGGAAATCCACGAGCTGTCCAGCAACACCAGAGAAGATGAGGAGTGCGCGGAGCGTATGAGGGCGCAGATGAACCCACACTCGCAAGCTCAGCAGCCTCAGTACGCGCAGTATCCCCAGCAGGGCTTCCCACAAACGCCCGCGAAGCCCGCAGGCTTTCCCGCAGGCGGACTCGTGACCGGCGCGATCGCCGGCTTCGTCGGGGTCGTCGCCTTCCTGATCGCCGGCTTCCGCGGCCACAGCGCGGGCTGGGAGATGATGGCGTTCCCGGTGCTCCTGGCCGACGTGTTCGCGCTCGTGGCGGTCGCGCTGGGCTTGGCTGCGCTCACCAAGAAGCAGGTCATCGGCGGCCTGCTGGCCATCGGCATGGGAGGCTTCGGAGGACTGCTGGCCACCGTCGGCTTCATCCTCGGCGCCTGATCACTCGAAGCGGTAGTCGAGCTCGTAGAAGTGCTGCCCGTCCTTCACCTCCACCTGCATCTTGCCGGCGATCCCCTTCAGCTCACCCGTCCCCGAGTCGTGGGCAATGGTCAGCTCGAGTCCGGCGCGCATGAAGCCCGTGTGGACGACCACGAACGTTCCCTTGCGTCCCTCCAGACTGCCGCTGATGCGCTCGACGGCAACGTAGGAGCCCGAGCCTTCCACCGGCGTGCGCACCGCCAGCATGTGCACCTCGCTCGTCGCGTCGAGGGCGCCTTCGAAGCGCTTGTCGAAGCGCGCGCGACTCAACGTGACGCCTTCGACATCGTCGAAGGCGGGCTCAGCGATCATCTCGACCTGGAACGTTCCGCGGACCTGCATGCGCCGAAGCATAGCTCAAGCCTGATCGGCGTCTTGTAAGAACACGACACGGCGTGGGAACACTTGCCTTCCTTTTTTCTTGGGGGGTGAGGCGCGCCGCTAGGTCGCCAGGACTGCCAGGCGCCTCTCCAGGAAGCGGCGTTCGGCGCCGTTGCGGCAGCGCCCGATGGCCTCCTCCAGGTGCCTCCGCGCGGCAATGTGATTGCCCCGCAGCGCCTCGAGCTCACCCCGAGCGGCGCCGTAGAAAGGATACCCCCCGAGGCACTGCGCGTCCGCGATGCCCTCGAGGGCCCGCAGGCCCTCGTCAGCTCCAAGCGACCAACCGAGAGCCACGGCGCGCCCCAGCTCCGCCATGGGGCTCGCTCCCAGCGCGAGCAGGCGATCGTACAGCTCCACGATCCGCTCCCAATCCGTTTCCGCGAGGCGCTCGGCGCTGGCGTGCGTGGCGGCGATCGCCGCCTCCAGGTGGTACGTGCTGAGAGCCTCTCCAGTCGCCGACAGACGAAGCCACTGCAAGCCCTCGGCTACCAGCGCTCGATCCCAGCGCGCGCGGTCCTGATCCGCGAGCCCGTACAGTTCTCCGTGCGGATCCAGCCGGGAGGGCAAGCGCGCGGCGTGCAGACACATCAGCGCCGCGAGGGCGCTGGTGGTCGGCGTGTCGGCTGCTGGATGCTGCTTGAGCAAGCGAGTCAGGCGCAGCGCCTCGCTGCACAGCTCGAGGCGCACCGGCTCGAGGCTCGCGCTGTGGTAGCCCTCGTTGAACAGCAGGTACAGAGCACGAGTCAGCGTCGCGAGACGCGCCTCGAAATCTCCTCGAGACAGGTCAAAGAGCCGAGCGACTCCAGCGAGTCCTTGCTTGCCCCGCGTGATGCGCTTCTCGGCGGCCGCGCGCTGAATCAGCAGGGCCGAGGCGACTTGGGGAGCGGACAGCCCGCACAGCAGGTTCAGCACCAGCGCGAGCTGCACGCCCTCGCGGAGGTCGGGATGACAGCATGAGAACATCAAGCGCAGCTGCTCGTCTTGGATCACCTCGTCACTGAACGCTTCATCGACGGTTGGCTGGAGCGTCCACTCGCTGTCCAGGAGCCGTCCAAGCTCCGGACTCAAGCGCTGGGCCGTACGACGGCGCCGCACGACATCGAGGGCACGGCGCTTTGCCGTGGTCATCAGCCAGGCTCCGGGGTTCTGCGGTGGTCCCGTCTCCGCCCAGCGCTCGAGGGCGCTACAGAACGCCTCCTGAACTACATCCTCAGCGAGCTCGAGGTTGTGGACGCCGAACAAGCGCACGAGCGCCGCGGTCAAGCGCGGCGCTTCATGCCTGAACAGCGAGTCGTGGTCGAACGCTGGATTCATTTTCCACCTGACTATCGATCGGTACCCGGGAGCGGAAGGCACTCCAGGATCTCCACGCCATCTCCCGGGAAAATGCTGAAGTGGGGATGCTCTTCGAACAGCCTCGCCGCGGCTTCGTGGTCCTCGGCCTTCACGATCGCGTAGGCCACCAGGTGATTCGTGGTGTCGGTGATGCCCTCTCGATTGACGAGCTTGGTCTTCCCCAGTGGAGAGCCGCTATCGACGATCGCCGCAGCGTGACGTTCTCCCCACTCTGTCCAGGCCCGAACTCCTGCCGCACGGCGTTCGGTCTGTCGAGCCTCGCTGAGTCGGTCCCAACCGCTGCGATCGTGAGAAGCCTGGGTTCCGGTGTAGACGGCCAAGAAGTGCTTCATCTGGTGGACCTCCTATCAGTAGTTCGCCTGGACAATCGGACGCACCTCGACGGAGGCCTCGCCCTGCAACATGGGACAACCCTCTGCGAGTCTTGCGGCCTCCTCGAGGCTTTCCGCCTGGATCAGCGTGAAGCCCAGTACGAGGTCTTTCAGCTCCGTGAAAGGGCCGTCGGTCGCCACGCCCGGGCCACGCACGACCTTTCCAGCGCGGTCCAGCGGTTGGCCGTAGTCCTTCACGTGGCCCTTTCGCTCGAGCTCCTGAATCCAGGTCATGAACGCCTGCATGCTGGCGCGGGCCGCCTCGGGGGTGCCCATCGCCCGTTGATTGGCTTCGGCGCTGGCACGGTACAGAAACATGAAATCAGCCATGAGGTCCTCCTCGGTCGAGGCCGCGCGTGATTCCTCGGGCGCGGCGGTTCGGCTCCATTGCCGACGCTACCCGAACGACGGGCGAGGTGTGCCCATCCGGACATGCAACGCGTCTCACCCCCAAAAAAAACGAGCGACGTGGAGCAGGCGTCCTCGAAACGTGTTGCTTGCGCGACCTCGAGTCCCGTGCGAAGCTCTCGGCCGAAAGGAGACGAACTATGGATGCCCGACCCCGATTCTCAGTTTCGTTCGTCTCCGTGCGCGCTGCGATCCACGCCTGACGCGGACTGCGTTCGCGATGCTGCCTCGATCCGGCGACCGCGCGTTCGGAGACGTCCCCCTTGTTCATCCCTCAAGCGGAGTGTCTCGACGTGTATTCTCTCGAACAGCTGGGCTTTTCTGGCTTTTTTGCCGCACAGGCGGCTGAGTTCTCGACGCAGGGCTGGATCCCTGCACGTGTTTCCGCGGCTTCCCAGAGTCGCTTTCATCTGCTGGGCTGCGAGGTCCAGCTCGCGGAGCTCTCGGGTCGGCTGCGCCACGAACTGAGCGGCCCGCAGCGTCCGAATACCGGCGACTGGGTGATGCTCGAAGTGCAGGGCGAGCGCGCGACGATTCAGCGCGTGTTGCCCCGACGCACGGCGCTGGTCCGACGTGCGGTGCGTGGGGGCGGCGAACAGCTGGTCGCCGCCAACGTGGACGTGTTCTTCATCGTGACCTCGGCCAACGAGGACTTCAGCCCACGGCGACTGGAGCGCTACGTCACCGCGGTCTGGGACAGCGGAGCGCGGCCGGTCGTGGCGCTCAACAAGGTGGACCTCACCCCCGATCCCGGCGAGTACGTGCGTGCCGTGGAGAGCGCCTGTCCAGGCGTCGATGTCCTGTGCCTGAGCGCGCTGGATGGCACGGGGATCGAGGCCCTGGAGTCCGTCCTCGCGCCGGGCCTGACCTTCGGCTTCGTCGGCTCCTCGGGCGTCGGCAAGTCGTCGCTCGTGAACCGACTCCAGGGTCACGAGACGCAGATCACCTTGCAGATCCGCGACGACGGCACCGGTCGCCACGCCACGACTCGACGGGAGTTGATCCCGCTGAGCAACGGGAGTGTCCTCGTGGATACGCCCGGCATGCGAGAGTTCGGCGTCGTGGCCGACGAAGCCAGCCTCGATGCTGCGTTCGCGGACATCGCCGAGCTCGGCGCGAGCTGTCACTTCCAAGACTGCAAACACGAGAGCGAGCCGGGGTGTGCCGTGCTCGCGGCCGAGCAGAGCGGCGAGCTACCGAGTGAGCGCCTGCAGAGCTATCGCAAGCTGCTCAGGGAGACCGCTGCCTTCGAGCGTCGGCAGAGCCCCGAGCAGATGAGCAACGCCAAGCGGCGCTGGAAGTCCATTCACAAGCAGATGCGGAGCTTCGACAAGTCGAAGCGCTACCGCTGAGGCAGAACGACCCGAAATCGACGCGCTCGAGAAAAAGATCTCCATGCGTGTCGAGAAGTCGCGTCAGGCTCCGACAACCCCATGAAACCGCGAGTCGAGCGCCGGGATCCGGCGCCGGCTCGCCCTCATGGAAAGGACCGATCGATGAAATTCATGCTGATGATGAACGCACCCCACGGCGGCGGCAGCTACCAGATCATGAGCTGGCCGCCGAAGGCCATCCAGAACCACATCGCGTTCATGAAGGACTTCGCCAGCAAGCTGGCGGCAGACGGTGAGCTCGTTGGCGCCGAGGGCCTGGCGCCACCGGGAGACGCGCGCGTGGTGAAGGCGGACGCAGCGGGAAAGCCCGACGTGAGTGACGGCCCCTTCGCGGAGACCAAGGAGTTCCTCGTGGGCTACTGGATCGTGGACGTGGAGAACAAGGAGCGCGCCTACGAGATCGCGGCAGCAGCTTCGCTGGCGCCCGGCTCCGATGGGGAGCCGCTGCGACTGTCCATCGAGGTGCGCCAGGTCATGGAAGCGCCCCCTGCCGACTGAGCGTATTTCCCTGCGAAACCAATGAACGAGCCCAACGTCGAGCGCTTGTTGCGCGAGGTCGCGCCCCAGGTGCTCGGCGTACTGGTGCGCCGCTACCGCGACTTCTCGACAGCCGAGGATGCGCTGCAAGAGGCGCTCCTCGCCGCTGCCCAGCAATGGCCCTCGGAGGGCGTACCGACGAACCCTCGAGGCTGGCTGGTGCACGTCGCCAAGCGTCGCATCGTGGACGCCCAGCGCGCCGATCTCGCGCGCCGCCGGCGCGAGCTGCTCGTGGTCATGCAGCCCGAAGAGGCCCAGGTTCCGCCGCCGGACGCCGAGCTCGAGCTGGAAGCAGACGACACCCTGAAGTTGCTCTTCGTGTGCTGTCACCCGGCGCTCACCCGTCCCTCTGCCATCGCCCTCACGCTGCGGGCGGTCGGCGGTCTGACGACGTCGGAGATCGCCCGAGCCTTCCTGGTGCCAGAGGCGACGCTGGCTCAGCGCATCAGCCGCGCCAAGCAGAGTATCAGGCACTCCCAGGTGCCGTTCGATTTGCCGGGGGTGAGAGAGCTTCGCGAGCGCGTCGACGCGGTGATGCACGTGCTGTACCTGGTGTTCAACGAAGGCTACGCGAGCGGCGGAGAGCAGCTCGTGCGCGTGGACCTCGCCGAAGAAGCCCTGCGCCTGACCAGGCAGCTACAGAGTGGCTTCCCCGAGGATCCAGAGATGATGGGGCTCTTGGCGCTGATGCTGCTTACCCACGCTCGCCGACGGGCGCGCACCACCACCCAGGGAGAGCCCATCCCGCTGGACGAACAGGATCGACACCTGTGGGATCGAGCGGCGATCGCCGAGGGCACACTCCTCATCGAAACCGCCATGCGGCGAGGGCCGGTCGGGCCCTATCAGCTCCAGGCCGCCATCGCCGCGTTGCACGACGAAGCTCGGACTCCCGAGGCGACGGACTGGCGCCAGATAGCGGCGCTCTACGCTGCGCTCCATCGGCTCACCGAGAACCCGATGGTGGCACTGAACGGCGCCGTCGCGGCGGCCATGGTCCATGGCCCAGCGCACGGCCTGGAGCTCCTGGACGAACTCGAACAGGATCCCCGCGTCGCCGGACACCTGCGCATGCACGTGGCCCGAGCCCACCTCCACGAGCGCCTGGGGCAAGCCGAACGGGCCCTAATCCATTACCGCACGGCAGCATCGAAGACGACCAGCAGCCCCGAGCGTGACTACCTCCTGATGCGGGCGGCGCGCCTGCAGGAACGCTAGCAGGGTGTCAAGAAAACACCCGGCCAATCAATGACCGCGCAGACTCGCACTAGATCTTGCATTGCGCGTTCGATGCGCCTCCCGGGCGCACCGCTCCTCACTATGGAGACAGGAGACTTTTCGGCCAAGCGAATCCAGGCAGGATCCCTACCTCCTCCAGGGCCTTCGCAAAGCCGATGAGTTCGAAATCCCGCCAGCGCGGTCCAATCAGCTGAACACCGAGGGGAAGCCCCGCGGTATCGCGGGCAGCAGGCGCCGCCAGGGCCGGGACCCCAGCGAGGTTTGCGGGGATGAGCGCGCCAACCTGGGCGAAATAGGGAAACGGCTGACCATCGACGACGACCGGCTGGCCCGGTTCACAGTGGGGGTACGCCGCGCTCATTCCGCTGGGCCAGACCACGAAATCGACTTCCTCGAAGAACCGATCCCAGGCACTCATGATTCCGTCACGCCGAGCGAGCGCATGCAGATACCAACTCAGGCTCTGGGTCTGATCAGGACCAGTCAGCTCCGTGGCCAACTCACCAAACAGCGCCTGCGCCGCGCTCCAGTCGACCCCTGGTAGCGTCCGAGTCAGCTGGACACCTGCCCCTTCGAGCGCATTCGCCAGGCGCTCGACTTCGTCGGACAAGGAGCGCGCGACCTTGCAGAAAGGCAGCTCTGGGGCCACCGCGACCCGCAGGCCTGCAAGCCCGGGCGCAGCGCTCGACCCCAGAGGCACCGGCGCGATCTCATGGTCCGCTCCGTCTGGGCCCGAGATCACGTCGAGCACCAGCAGCAGGTCGTCCAGGCTCCTGGCGAGTGGCCCGAGACAGCTCAAGATCCGCACGGGGCGGGGTCCGGGCAAGTTGAAGAACCCAGTCATCGGGACCCGTCTCTCGCTGGGTTTGAGACCGTAGACGCCACAGAACGCCGCTGGTTGACGGATCGAGCCGGCCAGATCCGACGCGACCTCGAACGAGCTGAGCCCCGCCGCAACCGCAGCAGCCGCACCGCCGCTCGAGCCTCCGGGAGTGCGCTCGGCGGCCCAGGGATTGAGCGAACGCCCGAACACGGCGTTGTTCGTCTGGAAGTCCCCCAGAAACGGAGCCACGTTGCTGTGGCCCAAGATCACGGCGCCTGCCTGCTTGAGCCGGGCGGCAACACTGGCGTCCGCATCCGCGATGCGATCGAGTTCCCTCGCACCCAGTGTCGTGCGCAAGCAGGCGACGTCGATGCCGTCTTTCAAGGTGATCGGCACACCCGCGAGAGGTCCCAACGGCTCCCCGCGGTCTCGCGCGGCGTCGACCTGTTCCGCCTGTCGCCTGGCCGCCTCGAGATCCAACGAGACTACGGCGTTCAGCTTCGGGTTCAGCGCATCGATGCGGGCGATCTGATTCTCGAGGGCAACTCGCGCCGAGATCCGACCCGCGCGAATGGCGGACCCAAGCTCGCCAGCCGTCAGGCGCCACGAGGGCGTGTCCTTTGTCATCACCTTTCCTCCATTCTGGGCGAGCTAGCGCCGCGGGCGCAGATGCCACTGCACCATGCCGCCGGGAAACGGATAGTGCCCCAATGTCTCGAACTGATGGCGTTGAGCGGCGCCCGCGAACAGCGGGATCCCTTCGCCGAGGACGACGGGGGCCAGCGTGACCACCACGTCGTCGACCAGCCGCGCGTCGAGCGCTTGACGGATCAGGTTCCCGCCGTCGATGTACACGTCCTTGCCCCGAGCGAGCTCCAATGCCTGCTTCACCAGCTGCTGGATGTCCCCTCGCCTGGCTTGCACCTGGGGCCTGTCACAGCTGAACTCGCGGCTAGTCGCGATCAGCATCGGCAACTCCCCGTAGAACCACTCCCCCCCAAACCCCTGAACGACGTCGAAGGTGCGTCGTCCCATCAGCACGCACCCTACTTCCGCAAGGAAATCTTCAAGAGACAGGGCGCCGCTCTCCGGATCGGGCGCAGGTGGAGCGCTGGGCGTTTCGCCCGGCTCGGCACCGGTGAGCCAGGAGAGATCGTCGTCCGGTCCGGCGATGAAGCCATCGAGGGAGGTTGCGATGTAAACACGGAGCTTCGAAGTCTGGGCCATTTCGAGAGCCTACTCCGCGTCGCTGACAGCGTGCTGTCAGGAGGCGTCTTCGTCGAGCTGGGGCTTCTTCGCGACCACCGACTACGCCTGCATGCAGTTCAACATCCAGGCGGCGCCGAAGCGATCGTGGACGACTCCAAAGCGCGCTCCCCAGGGCGCGTCGAAGACGGCTTCGATCACTCTGCCATCCTTCGCCAGAGCAGCGAACACGCGGTCAAGCTCCTCGCGATCATCGAAATCGAGCGCGACCGCGACCAGGCCCGTTGGGGGCAGCTCACCGTCCATCGGTCCGTCGCTCAGCATGAGGATCGTGGAGCCAACGTTCAGCACGCAGTGCATCACGTCGTCCTTGCGTGGACCCGTGGCCTTGTTCAGCTCTCCAAACGTCAGGAGCGCCTCGACCTTCGCACCGAGGGCGCCGGCGTAGAACTCGATCGCGTCCCGGGCGCGGCCGTGGAGGATCAAATAGGGGGTGGCTGCTCGAATCGTCATCGTCAGGCTCCGTGTTTGCTCCGCGGGTCTCATTCACCCACTACTTGCTTGGACCGGGTGACTTCGGAAGACTCATCGCCGGGCGCCGACAAAAATTCGCCGCGCTGTATTTCGAGCAACTGAGGGCTACTCGGGGCCCTGCTCGAACTGGGGCGCGGAGCCGCCGATGTGATCCCAGGGCGCCTTGGAGCCGACGAAGATGTGTTGCTGCAGCTGGATCCCGGGATCGCCCTCGATGGTTCCGAGGGTCACACCCTTCACGCTGCCTTCATGGATCCCGCACAAGGTGGATCCGCAGCGGCTGCAGAAGCCGATCTCCCAGCCTCCTCCGCTCGCGTAGCGACTGAGCGCGCTGGGCTCGCCTCGCCAGCGGAAGCTCTCGTCCGCGAGGAAGGCGAAGGCAGAGCCAGGCCCGCTGAACACCTTTCGGCATTTCGAGCAATGGCAGCTCTGCGCTCCCAGCAAGGGCTTGCTGATCTCGTAGCGCAACGCTCCACAGAAGCAGCCTCCGGTGAGCGGAAGCGTCGGGTCGGTCATCTCCGGGAGAGTAGCAAAGCTACTCCAGGGCGTGCACCTCGTTGCCCTCCGCCGGGGCGTTCGAGACCCGCGCCACGTCGCGCAACCACAGGGCGGGCACCACGCCCAGCAGCACCACCGCCGCCCCCACCAGGAATGCGTCGTTGAAGCTCAACACGCCAGCGGACACCATCGCGTGTCGCCCCACCAGCGACTGTCCGAGGAGCAGCGCCGACCGTGGTGCCGCTCCGAGCTCCAGCGCACGGGCAGCGAGCTCGTGAGTCGCTTGGAAGAACGCAGGCGAGTCCGCGTGCAGGCTCTCACCCACCACGGCGCGATGGAACGTGGCCCGGTGCCCCAGCACCGACGCCAGAATCGCGATCCCCAGAGAGCCGGCCACCTGCTGGGTCAGACTCAGCATCGAAGAAGCCATGCCGGCCTTCTGGGTCGGTACGGCGTTCATGGCGGCGGTCATCACCGGCGTGATCAGCAAGCCGAGACCAACGCCGCGGATCAGCGTGGGCAGCAGCACGTCCCAGGTGCTCGTGGTGACGTCGAGGCGCCGATACATCCACATGAACAGGGCGGTGAGCAACAGACCGACCAGGGTGGGCAGTCGCGGCCCCGTTCGCTCGGCAATCCGCGCGGCAATGGGCATCATGGCTCCGATGACCAGCGCTCCTGGGAGCAACAGCAGTCCCGCCTCGACCTCGCTGCGCCCCATGTACTGCTGCAAGAACAGCGGCAGCAGGAAGGTACCACCGTACAGCGCGATCGAGCGCGCGCCGGTGACGACGAGTGCCACCGAGAACTGCGTGTTCTTGAACAGCCCGAGGTCGAGGATCCCCTCCCCCACGACAGACTCCACCGCGAGGAACAGCGCCAGGGAGACCGCACTGAGGATCGCGCAGGTCACCACGTAGTGCGAGGTCCAGCCCTCGTGATTGCCATTGGACAGCGCGAGCAGCGCGGTCACGAGGAAGCTCGACAACAGCACGAATCCAGGGAAGTCGAAGGGGCGGCCCCGAGACGCTCCAGCGGCCTCGCGGTGGAGCACCCTTCCCGCCGCGACCAGCGCAATGACACCGACCGGGAGGTTGATGTTGAAGATGCTGCGCCAGCCAAATATTTCCGTAAGGTAACCACCGAGTGTGGGACCGATCGCAGGACCGAGGATCACTCCGACGCCCCAGTAGCCCAGCGCTCGGCCGCGTTCCCTGGGTGGGAAGACCTCCGCGATCAGCGCCATCCCGGTGGGCGTGATCGCGCCGCCACCGAAGGCCTGGATCACCCGAGCGATGACCAGCGTCGTGAGATTTGGCGCCAGCCCGCACAAGACCGAGCCGACGGTGAACACTCCGAGGCTGCTCATGTAGAGCGTGCGGTAGCCGACGCGCTCGCGCAGCCACGCGGTCAACGGCATGAAGGTGGAGAAGCCCAGCATGTAGCCGGTCACGACCCACTCGATCTGGTCGACGTTGGCCCCGAAGCTCGCCATGATGTTGGGCAGCGCGACGTTGACGATGCTCGCGTCGAGCGCGGACATCACGGTGCCCACCATCACCACACCGAGCACCATCCAGCGGTAGCTCGGATCGTCTGGCGAGGTTCCGCTCATCGCACGCGGATCCGCAACACCACCGACTGCCCGACACGCAGGCTGGAGAGCCGCGGACTCGGGTCGAGCGCAACCCGCAGCGGGATGCGCTGGACGACCTTGGTGAAGTTTCCGGCGGCGTTGTCCGCAGGGATCAGCGCGAAGGCCGAGGCCGCGCTCTGGGCCACCACGGCCACGTGGCCGCTCAGTTCGCCGCCTTCGTCCACCGAGACGTACACCGGCTGGCCGACGGCGAGCTCTCCGGACTCGGTCTCTTCCACGTTCGCCGAGACATAAGCGTGCTCGATGTCGACCACTGTGACGGCACCTTGGCCGGTCGAGAGGTGGTCGCCTGGATCTGCCTGGACTCGCACCACCACGCCCGCCGTGGGGCTCTTGAGCGTCGTGCGGTCGAGGGCCAGCCGAGCCAGCGCCACGTCCGCCTTGGCGCTCGAGAGCTGCGCCTCAGCCTTGTCCAGCTGGCGCTGCCTGAGGGCGACCCTGTCGGCGCCCGCGCCAGCCTCCTCGAGGTTGGCCTGAGCCAGCGCGACCTGGCCTCGGGAAATCGAAACGTCCTCGGGCCGCGAACCATCCTGGAGCAGCGCCAACCCCGCCTCGGCGGCTCGCAGGCTCGCCTCCGCCGCCTGTCGGTTGGTCAGGGCGGTATCGACGGACTGCTGAGTCGTGGCGCCCTGGTCGAGCAACCGCTCAGCGCGCTCGAGGTTGCGCTTCGCCTCGGCGACCCGAGCCTTGGCGGCCGCGACGCGAGCCTTGGCTTGCTCGATCTCCTCGCTGCGCGCGCCGTGCACCGTGCGCAGCAGCGCGGCCTTGGCGGAGTGCACCCCCGCCTTCGCCCGACTCACCGACGCCGTCGCGAGGTGGCGCTCGAGGGCGAGGCTGGCCTTTGCCTCCGAGACGTTGGCCTCGGCCAGCTTCAGGCTCGCCTGGGCGCGCTGGAGCTGTGCACGCTGGGCAGCGGAGTCCAGCTCCAGTAGCGCCTGGTCTGCATCGACGTGATCGCCTTCGCGGACCAGCACGCGTTCGACGCGCCCACCCAGTCCGTCGGCCGCAACGGAGACGGTGGGGGCAGCGACGCGTGCGTCCTCCGTGGTCACGTAGGGTCGATAGCGAACCCACCAGAGCGCAGCACCCGCGGCCAGCGCCAGCATCACGCCGAACATCACCCGGCGCACCCGCGGGTGCTTCAACGCGGCCAGACGGCTCGCCGCCTTGGCAGCGGACCGAGCTGGCTCCTGATCGGGCGCCACTGACTGCTCGGGTTCCGCCTCTTCGAGTTCAGGTGGGTTCCGATGCTCGGGCTCGCTCAGAGCCTGGACTTCACGCTGCGCCGCCGACACGTCGCCCCTCCAGCTCTCCCCCGGAATCGGCGACCTGCACCAGCGAGTCCGTGATCTTGGCGGCGAGCGCGACGAACTGCGCCTGCTCGCTCCTGGTGAGCGCTTCGGAGGTGGCCGAGGCCAGGGCGTCGAACGTGGCATCCAGCGGACCAAGCGCCTTGAGTCCAGCCTTGGTCAGCCCGACTTCACGCTCTCGGCGATCGGTCTGGCTCTGCTCCCGCGTCACCAGACCACGCCGCTCGAGCTGATCGAGCATCCGCACGACGAAGGACGGATCGTTCGCGGTCGCTCGAGCCAACGCAGCCTGAGAGCTCCCTGGGGTCACGCGGATCTCCCGCAAGAGCGCCGCCTGGCGAGCGCTGATCTCGCCACTGAAGGTGGCGCTGAACGCGCGCGCCAGCCCGCGGCGTAGCTCGATGATGGCCGTCAACAAATCCATGGACATGTCAATGATTGTAGTGTCCACGATTTAACCGGCAAGCCCCATCAGCGCAAGGCGGGGACTCGACCTGGCCTAGCGGCTCTTGATTGACAGGGTCTTCGTCAACACCCTGTCGACGCCGAGCGACAGACCAGCGCGCTGTAGAAGCCCCCGCAGCTCACCACGCGCTCCACCGACAGCCCCGCGCGCTCGGCCAGCGACGCGAACTGGTCCCGACTCCGCTCCCGCCCCCCGGTGTTCACGAGCATGTTCAGATCACTGAACGCCAGGATCCACGCGAAGGACGCAGAGACGCCGTTCCCCGGAGGGAGCGCGAACGGCTCGACCACGGCCAGTCGACCGCCGCCTGCGATGGCGCGAGCACAGCTCTCCAGGATGCGCAGCGAACGCTCATCGCTCCAGTCGTGGATCACGCTCTTCAACAGCAACCAGTCGGCGCTCGGCGGAGCATCCTCGAACAGGTTTCCGGACACGAACGCCGCCCGCCCTGCGAGCCCCCGGGAGCAGAAGAGCTGCACCGCGCCGCGCTCGGCGTGCGCCAGATCGAACACCTGTCCTCGCGCGGTTGGATCGCGCTCGAGCGCGGCACACAACAGCTCGCCGAACCCTCCGCCGACATCCACGACCGTCGCGCCCGCGGGCAGCTCCAGCGCAGACAGGATCGCCTCCGTCTGGCTCCGCGTCCCATCGGCCATCGCCTGATGAAACACGCTGGCAGCCGTCTCGTCCGCGAACAGCGCATCGAAGGTCTCTGTTTCCGTACGGCGATGTTCCCCGAGGCTGTACGCGGCTTCGCCAGTGCGCACGCACTCGCTGAGTCGACCCCAGGCGCGCCAGACCTCGGGACCACCCATGAGCCGCGCCCACGCCCGGCGAGACCCATCGACGTCACTCCTCAAGAACTGCCCCAGCGGGGCCAGGGCGAAGCCCGCCGGGGCGCGTTCGACGACGTTCAGCACACACAGTGCCTCCAGGAGCCGCGCAGTTGCCCCCGGATGGGTTGCCAGACGCCGTGAGAGTTCCGAGGCGCTCAGTGGTCCATCGGCCATCGCGTCCGCGAGCCCCAGGTCTGCCGCGGCGTGGAGCGCCTGGGGAACCCACAGGCCCATCATCAACTTGCCGATCTCGAATCCGTTCGGGGTTTCTTCGCTCATGGGCCCCAGATAGCGAGTCCAGGAGCGCCGCGCTTGAACGATTGTTACCTGGACTCGAACAGCTCGAGATGCGGTGCCTCGAGCAAGGCACCGAGGCCGCGGGGCGTCAGCCCACTGAATCGCCTCACGCTGCGGCTGAGGTGCGCCTGATCGGCGAAGCCGAGCTGCACGGCCAGCTGCGCCCATGAAGTGCCACGCGACGCCTTGATACGCTGGGTCAGCCGCTCGAAGCGCGTCAACTCCGCATACCGTTTCGGCGTGAGACCAACCTGGTCCTGAAACAGCGTCGCCAAATGCTTGCGGCTGAAACCGAGCTCCTTCGCCAGCTGCGCGACCGCAACCCCGCCGTCACTCCGCCGGATCCGCTCCACCGCCCACGCGACGTCACTGCGCGAGTTCCCGAGGCGCAGCCTGCGCCGCAAGAACGCCGTGAGCCACCCGAAGCGCTCCTCCCAGCCGTCGAGATCGCCGAACCGGCGTGCCTCCCGGAAACACTCCAGCGCGCCGACGTCCACGACCTGGTGAGTCAATAGCTGGAGCGGCATACCCAGCACTCGGCGGGCCGCGGCAGGGGAGAGGCTCACCTGGACTCCGGCCTGCTCTCCGGCGTGCTCGGTGAGCCCAAAGCAGTCGTCCAGGCCAACGACGAAACTCTGCTCGCGGCGGGGACGACACACCTCTCCCCCACTCCCGGAAATGGCGAGCGGAGGACCGAACTCGAAGATCAGGTGGACGACACCGCTCGGCAACTCCCGCTGCCGATGCAAGCCTGGACGTCGCTCGCTGTAGCCGACCCAGGACACGACCCAGGGAGCTAGATCCTCAGGGATCCGTGCTCTGGCGACCACCCAGCGGGCTTCGTCCCTCGCCTCGCTGATCACGGTGATCGCCTGTGTCACCGATGGAGCCTAGCAGGAACGCTCCGGCTGGACAGAAGGCAACCGCGCGGCGGGCGTAGGCCCGGTCGACGCGCCCCACTCAGCGCTCACGATGCTCACCCTCGGCGCCTGCGAAGCATGCGGAACACGCCTTGCAAACTCCGGGGGGGCGCGCTGGGCGCGCTAGCGGAGGAGCGAGGCATGCAGAGCGAAGTCGTTGAACTGGGGCGCAACACGCAAACCGACCGTTGGGTGCGGCGCTTCTCGCAGATTGGCAAGTCGGACACGGCCGTCGCCGGCGGAAAAGGCGCCAATCTCGGGGAGCTGACCCAAGCTGGCTTCCCCGTGCCACCGGGCTTCGTGATCACGGCGGACGCTTACCTGCGGTCGATGGAGAGCGCCGGCGTCCGCGAGCGCCTCGTCGAGCTGGCTCGAGGGTCGATCGAAGATGACGCAGCCCTTGCGCGCGCGTCCGCCGAACTCAAGCAAATCGTTCGCGGTGCGGGTCCCACGGCGGAGGTGCGAGCCGCCGTGGCCCAGGCCTACGCCGAGCTTGGCGACGACGTCCGAGTGGCGGTGCGTTCCTCGGCTACCTCCGAGGACACCGCAGGCACCTCGTTCGCCGGCATGAACGAGACCTTCACGAATGTTTCGGGCCTGGAACAGTTGATCGAACGCCTGGTGGACTGCTGGGCGAGCGTCTGGGGCAAGCGCGTGCTGGTCTACCGTCAGAGCCAGCACATGCTCGATGAGCCGGCGATCGCCGTGGTCGTGCAACGCATGGTCGACTCCACGCGCTCGGGCGTCATGTTCACTGCCAATCCCGCCAACAATCAACGAGATCGTGTAGTCATCGAGGCAGCGTTCGGGCTGGGAGAGGTCGTGGTGAGCGGCCAGGTGGAGCCGGATACGTACCTGGTCGACAAGCAGGGGCCGACGCTCCTCGAGACGCGCGTCGGGAACAAGACGCATCAGCTGCGGTGGTCTGCGAGTGGCGGTCAGCAGCGACTCGACCTCGACGCCGAGCAGATGCGCGCTCAGGTGCTCGGTGAAGCGGAGGTGGCGCAGGTGGCCGAGCTCGGACTGCGTGTCGAGCAGCACTACGCCGCACCCCAGGACCTGGAGTGGGCGTTCGACGCGTCGGGAGCGCTGTTCTTGCTGCAGACTCGCCCCATCACGACGCTCGACACGGCCTCCAACCCCGAGGGCGCCGAGCTGCTGCGAGGCCTGGGGGCTTCTCCGGGTCGCGCCGCGGGTCCGGTGTGCAAGCTCGCGTCGCCCGCGGACGGCGACGCGTTTCCGCCGGGTAGTGTGCTGGTCGCGAGCATGACGAGTCCCGACTGGGTGCCAGTCATGCGCCGCGCCGCCGCGCTGGTCACCGACGGAGGCGGCATGACGTGTCATGCGGCCATCGTCAGTCGCGAGCTACGCATCCCCTGCGTCGTCGGTGCTCGCACCGCGACCACCGGCTTGCGTGATCGAGAGGTGATCACCGTCGATGGTCGCGAGGGTAGGGTCTACGCTGGAGATGTGACCGGCGCCTCGGCAGCGGCGGCGGCTCCCAGCACCGCCGCCACGCCCACTGGCGCGGTAGAGGCCGCGGGAGCCACCGCCACGAAGCTCTACGTGAACCTGGCCATCGCCGATCAGGCGGAGCGCGTGGCCGCGCTGCCCGTGGACGGCGTTGGGTTGCTGAGAGCAGAGTTCATGATCAGCGACGCGCTCGGAGGTGTGCACCCAAAGAAGCTCATCGCCGACGGCGGCAGCCAGTCCTTCATCGACCTGATGAGCGAGTCGCTGCTGCGCATCACCCGAGCGTTTGCGCCACGTCCGGTGATCTATCGCACGTATGATTTTCGCACCAACGAGTTCCGGGGGCTCTCCGGTGGGGACGCCTTCGAGCCCCACGAAGAGAACCCGATGATCGGCTACCGCGGGTGCTATCGCTACGTGAAGGACCCGGGGCTCTTCGACCTGGAACTCGACGTCCTGGCGCGGGTGCGGGAAGAGACCCCCAACCTCCACGTCATGATCCCCTTCGTGCGCACGGCGTGGGAGCTCGAGAGCTGCCTCGAGCGCATCGACCGGCACGCTCTGGGGCGTCAGCGCGGGCTCCTGCGCTGGGTCATGGCGGAGGTGCCGTCCGTGGTCTACCGCATCCCGGACTACGCGAAGCTCGGCATCCACGGCGTGTCCATCGGCTCCAACGATCTGACCCAGCTCATGCTGGGTGTCGATCGCGACTCGGAAATCTGCGCGGAATTGTTTGACGAGAGTGATCTCGCGGTCTTGAGCGCGATTCGGGACATCGTCCAGGCGGCGAGTGCAAACGGCCTCACCTCTTCTCTGTGTGGGCAAGCACCGTCCAACCGACCCGAGTTCGCCGAGAAGCTCGTGCGCTTCGGCATCACCTCGATCTCGGTGAACCCCGACGCCCATGTGCGCGCTCGTAGGGTGATCGACGCCGCCGAGCGGCGAGTCCTGCTCGAGGCCGCTCTGAAGCGCTAGTGAGGCGAAGCTGTGATTCGCTGAACGAGTCAACACAGCGTTTCCTCGTCTCGAGAGGCGCACCAAGGCGCAAGACTCGCTCGCCCACGGCTTCAGGGGGGCGGGCGAGGCTTGCAGCGAACTATGGAGACAGGACGCTAGCAGGCTGCCGAGAAGCTGCGCTTTCCAGCAGTCTGCGTCTGGATCCGCGCGGACTGATCCGTTCAGCCAATCCCGGATTCGGCAGAGCTATGACTGCGGACGCACCAGCTTCAAGTTGAACTCGGCGCTCCCGAACACGCCGAACAGCCGCGTCCAGAGCAGGAGCCAGGCTTCGAGACCACGCGACGCTGCGATCCCACCCATGTCGATCGGCGCTTCGTGACCGAACGACCTGAGGATGTCCACTGCAGTGGCCTTCGCTTCTGCGTCTTCCCCGGCGACGAAGACGTCGGTCGGTTCGCCGAGCTTCTGCGGCTCGACCATCAGGGTGTTGGCCAGCGTGTTGAATGTCTTGACCACCCGCGCCTCCGGCGCGGCGCGCTGGATTTGCTCTCCCAGGCTGTCGTCGTTCATCACGCTGAGGCGCGGCGGAAAGCCCTGAGAGAAATCGAGTGGGTTCGTGAGGTCGAGCACGACCTTTCCAGCCAGCTCCTCGCGCAGCGATTCCACGACGCCGAGCGCGTGTTCGCCCTTCAGCGCGAGCCACACCACCTCAGCGTCCCTCGCGACCTCACCGAAGGTCCCCTCCCCCGCCAGCTCCCCGGCGCCGCCCGCCCACTCCACCGCGGTAGCGTTTCCTTTGCTGCGCGATCCCATCCTCGTCGGGTGACCCAGCGCGACCAACTTGCTGGCGATCGCCTTGCCCACCATCCCCGTGCCCAGTACCGCGTGCTTGCTTGCGCTCATGTCGTCCTCCTTGGGTTCGGGAGGAGCATAGGGAGATCCATTCGCCACACAATGCGCCAAGGACTCAGCCTTTGGTTAACCAAAGGTTAATGATACCCAGTGCTGTGTTTAGCATCAGTGCGGTTCAAGCTTTCGTTCAGGTATCCGAGCTTCGCTCCTTTCGTCGTGCAGCGGTCGCTCTGGGTGTCACCCCCGCGGCGGTGAGCAAGGCGATCGCAGCGTTGGAGGAGCAAGCCGGAGTTAGCCTGCTGGACCGCACGTCGCGCGGCGTCGCGTTGACGGACCCCGGGGCGCGATTGCTACCCTACTGCAAGCAAGCACTGGAAGCCTTGACCTCGGGCGAGGCAGCGCTGCACGAAGCAACCACGCGGGTACGGGGCGCCCTGCGCGTGAGCTTACCGTTCGTGCTTGGACCCCTCCTGGTGCAGGCGCTGCCCCGATTCCTGGATCGGTTCCCCGAGGTAACCTTCGACCTGCGCTTCACCGATCGCTTCGTCTGGCTCCTGGAAGAAGACGTGGACCTCGCGTTACGCATCGGCGAGCTCCCCGACAGCAGCCTGAGAGCCAAGCGCCTGGGCCGCCTCGACTGGGTCACGATCGCCAGCGCCGACTACCTGCGCCGCCATGGCACCCCCGAACGGCCTCGAGCGCTGCTCGAGCATCGCTGTCTGAAGTTCCGAGCGCCTTCCGGGCTTGCTGTGGAGTGGGTGTTCGCGACGACGGCCAGCGCGGGGAGAACCGGACGTGTCATCAGTCTGCCCGACAGTCACGTCTTCGATCAGGGTGAGCGCCTGGTCGACGCTGCGGCGGCGGGCCTCGGAGTGGCTCAGGTGTTCGGCTTCCTGGGGCGAGAAGCAGTCGCAAGTGGGCGAGTGCAGGCCATCCTGGCTGACTACAGCGCCCTTGGTCCGCCCATCCACGCGCTGACGAAGCCTGGTCAGGCCCAGGTGCCCCGAGTACGCGCCTTGCTCGCAGCGCTGCCCGACCTGCTCGGTTTCCCGCACCCGCAGCGCAGCGTTCAGCAACGTGGCCGTGCTAGAGTCCGTCGGGATGGCTGACCTTTTTCGCGACTCACCGGCGATGCTGCACAGCATCGATCCAGACGGTCGAATCCTGGACGTCAGTGATACCTGGCTACGCAAGTTCGGATACTCGCGAGAAGAGGTCGTCGGGCGCAAATCCACGGAGTTCCTGACGGAGGAGAGCCAGCGCTACGCGCGGGAAGTCGTGTTGCCGGAGTTCTTCCAGACCGGAGAGTGCGACGTCGAGTATCAGATGGTCCGCAAGGACGGCACGAGCTTCCCGGTGCGCCTGCGCGGGGTCGCAATCCGGAACGAGCGGGGTGAGGTGATCCGGAGCTCAGCGGCGCTCGAGGACTTGACTGGGCAGCGCGAGCTCGAGCGACGCATGCGCGACGCACAGAAGCTCGAGAGCCTCGGCTTGATGGCTGGCGGCATTGCCCACGACTTCAACAATCTCCTGGTCTCGATCTTGGGCAACGCTCAGATCGCCATGGAAGAGGTCCGTCACCTGCCCGACGCGCTGGCCTCCCTGACGGACATCATGACCGCCACGCGGCGCGCAGCGGACCTGTGCCGGCAGCTGCTGGCCTACTCCGGCAAGGGCCGCTACCAGGACGAGCTGCTCAACGTCTCGGAGCTGGTGCGTGAGATCGCCCAGGTGCTGGACGTCAGCGTGGGCCGCGACGCGCTGGTCAAGCTCGAGCTCGCCGACGGGCTGCACACCGTGGGCGACGCCACGCAGCTCCGCCAGGTGGTGATGAACCTGGTGCTGAACGCCGGCGAGGCGCTCGAAGGCAACCGTGGGCTGGTCAGCATCTCCACCACGCTGCGGGAGCTGGACGGCGAGGTGATCGCACGGAGCTCCAACCTCGCCGCGGCGCCAGGGCTGTATGTCTGTATCGAGGTGTCCGACACTGGATGTGGGATCCCCACGGAACACCGCGACAAGGTCTTCGATCCGTTCTTCACCACCAAAGCGTCCGGGCATGGTCTGGGCCTCGCCGCAGTTCACGGCATCGTGCGGGCGCACCAGGGCACCATCACGCTCTACACCGCGGAAGCGCGTGGCACGAGCATCAAGGTCTTCTTGCCGGCCGCCAAGGAGACGAGCGACAGCGTTCGGCGCAAACAGCCAACGTCTTCGCACACCATCCTGGTCGTTGACGATGAAGAGAGCGTCCGCAACACCTTGTCGAGGCTACTCGGGCGCGCCGGCTACCAGGTGGTGACGGCGGCGAATGGTGAGGAAGCGCTGCTCTTGACCCGAGCGCGAGGTCAGGAGTTCGACGCGTTCCTGGTCGACGTTTCGATGCCTCAGATGAGCGGTCCCCAGGTATTCGCAGAAATCCGCAAGCTACTCCCGCAGGCCGTCGTCATCCTGATGAGCGGCTACAACCACGTCGATACGGTTCGCGAGGCGTTCAACAATGGGCTTGCTGGCTTCTTGCAGAAGCCCTTCCTGCTCGACAGCTTCACCGAGATCTTGGAAGTCGCGCGCGGCGAGCAGCGCTAGTTCCTCACCCCCCGAGATCGAGCAAGCGACCGCTCAGTGGTGAGTCGCGGTGAGCAGCAGCGACGGCGCCCAGACCTCGAAGTCCCCGGCTCCGTCGTCCTTCGACGCAAGGATGTGAGACACCCGGAGCAGCCCGCCGAGGCCCCACTCCGCCCCCGTCCAGACCTCGAAACCCGCCCCCAACCCGAACATCAGCCCAGCGATCGGGGTCGGGCTCAGCGTGCAGACGTGCCCACCATGGTCGATGTTGCAGTGGCGCTCGTCTATGACGACGCCTCCGGAGGCAATTGCCCCCTGGAAATGCAAACCACGGCCTGGCCAGGGATACCAGTCGATGAACGGACCCAGGCCTCCGATGGCTGGCTCGAAGCTCTGGCGCTCCGAAGACTGACCTCGGGCGCCGCAGGCCCGACCACGGCTCGCGCCGCCGGCTTCCTGCTGCTCGGGTACGCCTCGGCCTGCTCGGAGAGCTGGCCTCTTCGCGTTCGTGGGTCGGGGGGGTAGCGTCAGACGATCAGGCGCACTCCGCCCAGATCCGCGAGGTTATGTGGGAAGCGATCACCGGGGCAGCCGATGAACATGTAGTTCTTGGGCACGTTCAGGTACCCGGAGAGGCGCTCGATCAGGTCGGGGCCGAACTTGCCTTGGATGGCGATGAAGTCGATGCGGATCTCCGGATAGATCTCGTCCAGGGCCTTCAGTTGCTCCGCGAGACGCGGCGGGATCTGCGCCTGATCTTGGTAGACATGCACCACCTTGAGGTTGTTCGTGTGTTCGTTGTCGAGCACGTACTCGATGGCGCGACGAAGATTCGCGGGTCCGTCTCCCCGGGTGAAGAAGACCATGGCCTGACTGTTGATGGTCTGGATGTTCCGCGTCGTCCAGCGCGCGATGCGGTCGTTCATCCGCTGCACCTGCGCGTGGAACGCCTCTCCGATGTAGAGGAACACGCGCAGGATCCGCACTCGCAGGAACATGATGCCCACGATCACGAAAGCGACGGAGAAGTAGGCCGCGAAGATCAGGGCCTGCCGAGGGGACTTGATGAGGTTTCCCGCCAGCCCAATGGCGACGGCGGACGCGGCGATCACCACCGTCGGCCAGCTCGCCCGCACCACCCGGGGTAGACGACCGCGCTTGATGGCCAGCAGTCGGTTGCCCAGCGCAAACAGCAACATCACGCCCAGGAACGAGATGGTGTAGACGCCCGCCAGGGTCCCCACGTCACCCTGGGTGATGAACAGGATCGAGCAGCACAGCAGGAAGAACGAGAGGATGATCCAGTGCGGCGTGCGGAAACGCTTGTTCTCGATCAACAACCCCTGAGGCAGGCAGCGGTCGAGAGCCATGCGCCGCACCAGACCCGTGACACCGACGTAGCTCGTCAGCACCGCACCGCTCAGCACCAGCACCGCGTCGATGCTGACCCAGGTCGCGAGCCATTTGCCGACGGAGCGCGTGCCCATCTCGCTGAGCAGCGCCGTATCGTACTGACCGAAGGAGTCGGTCGGCAGCATCGAGAGCGCGAGCAGACAGATCAGCGGGTTGAAGACGAACACGGCGATCCACATGTTCCGCAACGTCTTCACGAACACGCCGGGCTCCTGCTCCTCGATGAAGTTCGCAGAGCTCTCGAAGCCACTGATCCCGAGCATTCCAGCGGCGAACCCGAAGAACAACGCCTTGGCGACACCCTGGGGCGGCGGGTGCTTCCAGTTCTCGATCAGCTGACTGAAGCCGTCGACGTAGGCGTAGCGGGCAGCAGCGACGGTCAGGAAGATCAGGGTGCCAATGTGAAGCACGAAGATCACCAGCGCCACCACGGCGCTCTCGGTGATGCCGATGATGTTCAGCAAGGCGAAGATCGCTAGCAACACCACCGTCGCGATCATGATCGGCACACCGTGAAAGACGTGATGGGCGTAGTGCACGGCCTCGTTGGCGCTGATCACCGCCGTCGCCACGTAGGAGAGCAACGTGAGGCACGCCGCGACGCTCGCCTTGCCCTTGCTCGTGGTGTTGAGCAAGACGTTGTAGGCTCCACCGTTCAGCGGAAGCGCGGAGCCCACCTCGGCGTAGATCCGCCGAAACAGGTAGAGCACCACCCCCACCGTGGCGAGCGCGATGGGCGCGTAGACACCCGCCGCGAGGGTGCACAGCGCCGCGACGTATAGCACGCTCGACGTGATGTCGTTTCCGCAGATGGCGGTGGCGCGCCACTGACCTAGCTTGTGGCCCACGTGGTGCTGCGCGTAGCCCACCGACGGGATCGCGGCCTCGAGATCGGTGATGTTCGTGGCGTTTCCCCAGCCAGCGAACACCCACGGGGGAGCGGAGGCGTCGGGGCCGCTGGCCTTGGGTGCTTCGGCGGTTTCGGGAGGTGTCGGGGAAGACGGACTCGCGCCGCTTGGGCCAGAGTCGGGTTGCTCGTCAGCCATACCGGGGCAACACCCTAGCGACCGCCGCTGCGACTAGCCACCCCCGAATTTGCGCGGCTCCGGGCCGCTTGCCGGCAAAACCCGCGCCGATCACGGCGGAAACGACCCAAACCGTGCGGCTAGCGGTCGTCGAACCCGAATCGACCGGGTCCGACGGGGAGGATCAGCGCCGGAGGCCAGAGGTCGATCCCCCAGGCCATCTGAAACAGATGAACCTCCACGCCCTCGGTGAGTCCCGCCTTCACCCCCAAGATCGCGGTCTCGATCTGAATCCCCGTCCCGCCGCTGGTCGTCGACGCACCGAAGATCAAGCCACGATAGTCCTTGCCGATGGCGACAGCCGGAAGATCGGCGTGCAGACCACACTCTCGCAACATGTAGTCCACGAAGGTGTTGCTGTTCGGCCCTGGCCAGGCCCGATACGAGTGACGGTAAGGGTAGCTCGGAGCTTCGCGCTTCAGACACAGGATTGCTTCCGTGGCTTCGTTTCCGTGCCAGCTCCCGTGAAGCCGCACGTCCCCCCCACCGGCGGCGTAGTCTTCGAGGGGATCCATGCGATGCCAGCGCACCACCCCCAGCGGGGGAACGGGCCTGGACGACGCCACCTCGTAGCGCTCCCAGTCGCCACCGAGTGCGCGATACGCGAGCCACGGATGACGCGCCACGGCGCTCACGGGCTCCGGCAGCGCGGCGCTCAGCAAGAGGACGTGGGCGTCAGCGTCCTGGGGTACCTCGACGGGTCGCTGCCCGGCCACGCAACCGCTGGTCAGCACACTGGCGCCCAAGGCGAAGCCAGCGCTCACGCGCCACACCTCCCCCCCGAACCTGGAGATCGAAGCCACTAGAAACCTCCCCCGAACGTGTTCAAGCCGTGCCCGAGCAGCAGACCCGCGCCTCGCGCACCGCCGCGCTCGAGGTACAGAGCGCCGACGAACAGCCCCGCGCCGGCATGCCCCTGCCAGTCGCTGCTCAGCTCACCAAACCGCACGGCAATGCCGGAGCTGAACTCATCCACGAACCCGAGGCTGGGCGCGCCGTCACGCCGCGCGGAGTTGCCCTCCCCGCTGGCGGCGACCCACAGCGAGCCGACCAGGGCGTTCCCCAGGGCGAGCTCCGAGCGCAGCTCCACCATACCCGACGCTGATGGCGGGACACGGGCCGTCACGCCGCTCAGCCTGCCGCCTCCGAACACGCCGATCAACCCGGAGTCCCCCAGGTCGAAGCCGAGCCCGAGCGGCAGCAGGTGGACATCGTAGAGGAAGCCCAGGGGGCTCGCGACGCCGAACTGGTAGCCCACTCCAGCCAAGTAGGCCAGCGGCACACCTTCGGGCGCCAGCAGCCCTCGCACCTCGGTGCCGACGCTGAGCTGCTGTCGAGCATCGAAGCGGGGCGCCCCGTCGAAGGCTGCCACGCGGGCATCGACGTGCGCGACCAGCGCCGTGCTCGTTTCCGCGCGGCTTTCAGCAGCCGCGAATTGCCAAGCCAGAGCGAGCGCGAGCGCAACCGAGCGACGCTTCACGGCGCCTTCTGCGCTCGCTCGAGCGCTCGCAGATCCCCCGCTGTGGGTGCCTCGCCGAGCCAGGCAAGCAGCTGGGCGTAGACGCGAGGTTCGTTCACCAGCCCGAGGTGGGTGACACCGCCGAGCACCAGTCGATCTCCCGTTTCGAGGCCAATCGCCTTGCTCGGATGTTCGCCTTCGGCGCTGCCCCGGCGCACCAGGAGGTCGCCCAGCACTCGACCTACCGGATGGTCCGGGTCCTGACTCACGCTGGCGGCGACGAAGTGATGCTTCACGTGGGGGAGAGGGAGCACCGGACGCCGTCGGTCGTCGAGCAACGCGTCCACCGAGGCGCCTCCCCAGTCGTCGTCGAGCAGGGCGCCGTACCTCAGATCCTTGATGCCCGCGCTGCGAGCGTTGATCACCTTCCCCGGAAGCTGAGTGCCCGGCGTGTCGAAGGCGAGGAGCACGTTGGTGAGCAGGTTGCCCGCCTTCTCCAGCGGGGCGCCGTGATGCGGAGAGCCGATGCAGAACACGTGGCGCAGCCGGTCCGGCCACTCGAGGCCGAGCTCCGTCGCGTAATGCGCCGCGCTGCGACTGACCAGACCACCCATGCTGTGTCCGATCAACACCAGCTGGTCGACGGGCCTTGGGTAGGCGCGAAGCAACTCCTCGAGCAGCTGAGCCAGCGCGCGGCCGTTCGTCGCGATACGGCGCCCCGAGTTGTAGCGCACATAGAGCACGCTGAAGCCGTGTTCGGCTTCGAGCAGACTGCCGTAGTTCACCTCGGGATCGCCCCACACCTCTTCGGCGTAGGCGCTCCAGGACCACTCGGTGCACGCGAGCCCATGCACGAAGACGCACAGCTTGCCGCTGGCGTCCGGCAACGCTTCGCGCAGCGCATTAGTTTCCGCGCGGATTTCTTCGCCAGCACGACGTAGGCTCATGGGAGTGCTGAGCCCGTTCTCGCGCGATTCGAGGAAGTCACCGACCACGCCATTCAGCACGCCCAGCGCCGCGTCCCGTGTCCAGGCCACTCCGCCGACCGCGCTCGAGCTCATCGGTGTCGAGACTTCCGGCTTCGCGTCACCCGCGGCCTGGCGCGCCACGTTCAGACCCACATCGAGCAAGCGCCCGGCCAGCTGCGTGCCCAGGCGCACCCCATCGTACGCGACACCAGAGCTGACCCGCTCGAGGCTCTCCACCAGCTCCGCCGACTCACGCAGCGGCTCGACCCACTTGGCGTAGCCGAAGACCCGCTGAGTCACCGACTGGTGCGTCTCCTGCACCAGATCGGTGGTCTTCAAGGTTGCGTCGACCAGCAGATCCTTGAGCGCGAGCCAGCGGCGCATGTCACATGCCGGTGCGTGTCTTCAGTGTTGGGCCGTCGGTTCCCTTCGGCCACTCGACGTTGATGGCCTTCTTGGGTCCACCGGAGCTGTAGCTGATCAGCGCCGAGACGTTGATGTCCTCGCGCAACGGCAGGATCACGATGCCCTCGAGCCCCTTCATCGCGGTCTTCATCTCGGGGGTCTTGCCCGAGACGATCTCGGCCTTCTCGGGCTTGAACTTCGGCTTCTTTGGGTCGTCGCCGCCGAACGCCTTGCACTTGACGCGAAGCCACTCCCTCACGACTCGGACTTCACAGGCAGTGGGACCGACGTTGCCCGGAACGCTCTCCAGATCCTTCACGGCGTCCCACTGACCATCACTCGGCTCGTCCGATTTTTCCGTGGGGATCCCCAGGATGGTATCGCTGTCCATGCGAGGGCCCTTGGGCTGCTCCGCCTCTTCTTCCTTGGCGACGGCGCTGGGCGCAGCCTCGGGCTTGGGAGCCTCGGCGCTCGCGGTTGCAGCAGCCTTCTCCTGCTTGGGTTTGTCCTCGTCGCACCCCGCACTCAGGGCGCCTAGCAGCGCCAACGCCAGCCATCGCTTCATCTCTGTCGTCCTCCAGAACAGGCGCCCGCGGACACCCAACCAAACCACGCGACGAGTCACTCCCGCCGCGCGACCACGATAGTCGAGTGAGCGAAGTGCACCAAGCGGAGAGCCAGACGCCTGACGCTCGGCCCATGCGGCGCCAAGCCGTTGGCGCTCGACGTGAAGCTGCCGCCCTCGACCAGCGCCAGTCTCAACGGATTGCTCGCGCCTGCGTGGATTCTCCAGACGCGACGTGGGTCTCCAGCAGCCTCGGCGGCTGCGGCACGCCGCTTGCCTCAGCGCGGGCATGAACGCCAGCGCTGAAACCGACACCGTCTACATCCCACCCTCCACCGAACACGTGTCGTGCGTGGTGTGTGGTGCAGACGAGCCAATTCCCGTTGGCGCCAAGGCCCGCTTCAACATGGACGTCAGCAGCGTCACCTGCGCCCGGTGCGGCCTCGTTTACATCACCCCACGTCCCACCATCGAGGACATGGCGCGCTACTACGCGACCAGCTACCGCATCCACTACGGTAGCGTGGGCGCGATCCGTGCGGACGGGACCCGGATCACGCCGGACTCACCGGACTGGGAGGCCTACACCGACGGACGCTATCAGCATCAGGCCGAGCTGGTGGCGCCGCTGCTCCAGCCTGGCGCCAAGGTGCTCGAGATGGGCTGTCGCTACGGTCGCACGCTGAGCCTCCTGGCGGACAAGCACGGAGCGATTCCATACGGCATCGAACCGGGGGAGGCCGACGCCGAGAAGGCGCGCAAGGCCGGGGTGAACTGCTTCACCGGCACCGTCGAGAACTTCGACCCTGGCGAGACCCGTTTCGATCTGATCCAGTCCTTCCACGTGCTCGAGCACGTGCACGATCCGCTCGCCGTGCTGATGCGTCTCCGCGGCTGGCTCGCGCCCGGCGGAAAGCTGCTCGTGGAGGTGCCCAACGTGCATCAGCCCTACGGCCTGCTCGAGGGGAACTTCTTCCAAAACGTCCACCTCTTCAACTTCGGTCCCCACACCCTGAGCGTCCTGTTCAAGCGCGCCGGCCTGGGCAACTTGCGTGTGATCGACGAGTCGACGCTGTACGTGCTGGGAGAGCCGACGGGTGCGCAGCAGGACGTCCTGCCCCTGCCCTACACGGGAGAGCTACACCCAAACCCGGCGCAGAGCGGGGAGTGGATGGCGCGGCACCTGCGCGCGTACTCGGATCTGGAGATCGCGCGCCAGCTGATCCTGGCGGGTGACATGCGGGTGGAGATCCTCCAGGCCACGGCCCACCTGCTGCGCGGCCCCAGCTTCACCCCGCACATGGCAGCCGTGATCGGAGATCTGGTGGAGCACTTCAACCGCCTCGGCTCGCCGAAGATCGCACTCATCTTGGTGCGCGCCGCGCTCGCGGGACCACACCCGACGGAAATAAAGCAAGGCCTCTCGCGCCTCGAAGGACAGCTGGCCGCGGCGGACGTCGAGCAGCAACTCGCCGCAGCGCCCTGAGCGCCCTGGCTCCGACCGAGCGGCGCCTTCGGTCAGCTACCCTTACCGATGCGCCCGAGGTGCGTGTCGCGGAATCCACCCCTCTGCTTCAGGCCATACCCGAGCAGACGGTCGAAGCCGATGTGCGCCGTCCAGATCAGCGCGACCAGCCAGCAAGCGGAGCTGCCCATGAGCCAGCCCGCGAGGCCCAGTGCGCCAGGCAAGAGCGTGCTGTGGGCGAGGTTGTAGGCCCAGGCGCCGAACTCCGCGCTCCGCAGGTAGCCGAGCAGCGACGAGTCCGGGAGCAAGAAGAGCAGGCCGAACAGCGCCCAGCTACCCCCGAGGTGCTGGAACGCCAGGGCGCTCGCGCACAGCAACGCGAGGCCTTCGAGGCGCAGAAAGCGCGTGGCCAGACGAACGCCTCGCGAGCCTCGGCCTTCAATTAGTTGCGTACGCAACTATTGTGACTACACTCCCGCCCATGGCAGGCGAGGCGACCCAGCTGCGTGAACTCATGCAAGTGCTCTTTCGTCGCTTCGGCGTGCTGGCCAGCGACCGCACACCATGTGGTCAGGCCTTGCCCATCGCCCACGCTCACGCGCTGATGGTGCTGCTGGCGTCCCAGCCGCTGACTCAGCAACAGCTTGGACAGGCGCTCTGCATCGACAAGAGCAACGTCACGCGGCTCTGCCAGAAGCTGTCCTCGGCTGGACACATCGAGCAACGCGTCGGGGACGACGCGCGCCAGCGCTTGGTCCGCCTGACGCCATCCGGCAAGCGCCTCGCGCGGCAGGTCGACGAAGCCAGCGAATTTCGTTTCCGCGCGATAATTGACAGTATGTCCTCACACCGCAAGCAGCTGATCCCCGTGCTCCAGGAGCTGGTGCGCGGCATGGAGCAGCTGTCCCCGCCAACGGAGCCCGATTCATGAAGTACCTCGTTCTCAGCGCCTGCCTCGTCCTCGTAGCCTGCGATGCTCCAGCCCCCGCGAAGCCAGAGACGCCAGCTGCCCAGACCTCGACGTCGAACACACCCAGCCCCCCACCCGTGCATGCCCCGGGAGCAGACTCCCCGAGCGCGCACCTCGACGCGATGGACTCCCGCAAGGCAGTGCCGCTGTTGCCGATGATGGCTCATCACCAGAAGCAGCAGATGCGCGACCACCTCGTCGCAGTTCAAGACATCGTGACGGCTCTGGCGGGCGACGACTACGCTGGCGTGGAGAAGGCGGCGGGGCGCATCGGGTACTCCGACAGTGAGGCGCAGATGTGCCAGCACATGGGTGCAGCAGCGCCTGGCTTCACCGAGCAGGCGCTCGGCTTCCACAAGGCCGCCGATGGGATCAGCGCCGCCGCGAAGGAGAAGGACCGCGCCAAGGTGCTCAGCGCCTTGAGCAGCACGCTCAAGACGTGCACCAGCTGCCATGCGACCTGGAAGCAGTCAGTGGTCAGTCAAGCGAAGTGGGAGGAGCTGAGCGGTCAGCAGGCGCCGGACCACCCCATGCACCCGATGCACTAGCGATTGTCGCTTGGCAGGGTGCTTCTCGACCCCCTGTTCCAGCTCGAGCGCGTCGCGTCCGCGGTCTCAGCCGGCAGCCGCTAGCACGAAGGGATCGGCGCTGATGTCCTGCAAGCGCGCCCCGCGGAGAAACGCCTGACGCTTGAGCGCGTTCACCTGCTCCACGCCACCGCACAGGTACACCCGTCGCCCCTTGAAGTCCGTGCAGGCCTCGAGGGTGCGCTGTACTGCATCCCCGACCCGCGGATCGTCTGGGTCCCCCTCGAGCACACAGCGCAGGAACTCGATACCGGGGCGGCCATCACACAGCTCGCTCAGCTCACGTTCGAGATAGAGCGCTGCGGCGCTCCGCGCGCCCTGTACCAGCGTGATGGGTCCGTCATGCCCTGCGGCGATGGCGTCCCTCAGCACGGCGTAGATGGGAGCCATCCCGGTACCCATACCGACGAGCACCAAGGGTTGAGATGAGCTAGCGACCTGGTAGTAGCACTCCCCTGAAGGACCACGCAGCGAGACCTCGTCCCCAGCCGCGGCGGTCGTGAGCCAGCGGCTCACCTTTCCACGCGGATGTTGGCGAACGTGCAGCTCGAGCCACGGATCTCCGGGCAGGCTCGCGAGGGAGTAGGCCCGCACCTGCGCCGCGGAGCGCGCGAGCTGTACGTACTGTCCGCCGCGATAGCTGAAGCCTTCGGGGACGTCGAGGCGGACGCGGTAGATCCCTCCCCCCCAATCCCGCACCTCCTGGATCCGGGTGACGTGGCTCGGCAACGCCGCGTCGGCGATGACCAGGTCCTCCTCGGGACGCGCCATGCAGGCCAAGAAGAAGCCCGCCTCACGCTGCGCCGGTCGTAGCCCTGCCTGCGCGGCAGCGCCGGGGTCTCCCGATTCCGCACGGAGCATACACGCCTGACAGGCGCCAGCCCGGCACGATGAAGCCACCTCCAACCCGGCGCGTAGGAGGGCATCCAGGACGCTCTCCTCCGCTTCGAGCTCCACGGACGATCCGCGATAGCTGATCTTGGACATCCTGGTTCAGACAGCCTGCCTGACGCGCCCCAGGACGTCGTCGCGCACCGATTCCGCCACCGCAGCGACCTGACCGATCAGCTCGTCCGCGACCCCCAGCTCCTTCAGCGTGCCACCGAGGTGCGCGACCACGGCATCGAAGTGCTCGTCGGTGAGACCGCGAGCCACCAGGCGCGAGTGCGCTGCGCGCATGTCTCTCCCGGAGTAGTGGTTGGGACCGCCGGTCACCATGGTCAAGAACGCCTTCTGCTTCGCGGCCTGCTTGTCGATGTCCACACCATCGAAGAACTTCGAGATGCGGTCGTCGCCCAGAACCTTGCGGTAGAAGATGTCCACTGCGGCGTCGATCGCCGCCGCTCCACCCAACTGCTCGTACACGCTCATCGTGATCCTTTCCGCGCCGAGCAAGTTGCCGGCACTCCCCCACAAACGGAGGACGTGAGGGACGCTTGAGGTGTTGGGCAGACGCGCTGAGAGAAAGTCTCGCCCTGAGAACGGGATTCCGACTCTCAGGGCTAATTGCAGTCCCTCGACCGCCGGGAGCGTGAACGCCGCCGCAGATCCTGCGCGTCTTCGACGCGGAGGCTCGTTTCCGCGAGGCGCTGCTCACGCGAGCACGCACGAGCCGTGGCCGCGGCCTGACGAGGCTAGATGCGGGAGACGACCAGGGCGAGCTTGTCTCTGACGGACTTGGCCACTTCCACGAGCTTCGGGTTCGCGGCCGCAAGCGTCTGGGTCGGATCAATCGCCTGAACCACCGCCTTGCCATCGTCGTCTGCGTAGACAACGACGTTGCACGGCAGCATCAACCCGACGTCCAGATCCGCGCTGAGAGCCTGGTGCGCGAGCGGCGGGTTGCAGGCGCCAAGGATCTTGTAAGGCCGGAACTCGACGTCGATCTTCGCCTTCAGCGTTGCCTTGACGTCGATCTCGGTCAACACGCCGAAGCCCTCGGACTTGAGCGCCTCTGGCACCTTCGTCAAGGCCTCCTCGTAGCTCATATCGAGCACTCTCTTCAACGGGCTTGCTTCGCTCACGGGTTCGCTCCCTCTCCTCGATGCAGTTGGACGCTACTGGTAGCTAAAATTTTCCTCACTGGTAACTTCTTAGCGCTCGCGCTCCTGGGACGTCGAAAGCGGTGCAGCCATGACGCCGAGGCGCGGAGCCTGGAAGCGCCGCCGACACTGGCAGCCAGGCCTCCACGGGCACGTCGCCCAAGACCTGTTCCACATGTGCGCCGCAGCCTTAAGCCCAGCTCGGCCGGCCGCACTCCCGACACTCGACTCAGTAGCATCACGCCCCCTGCGGCCGCTGGCTGCTGCTCGTCGAGGCTACGCCGCACCTCGTCCATGTCGAGCTCCTTGACCTTGGCGATGAGCTTGTCGAGGGCTCCAGCGGGCACCATGCCGGGCTGGTTCGCCAGCAACACCCCGTCACGCAGCACCATCAGCGTGGGGATCGCCCGGATCTGAAACGCCGCTGCCAGTCGCGCTCCGCCTCCGTGGTAATCTTGCCGAACTTGACGTCAGGATGGCGCTCCGACGCCGACTCGAACACCGGGGCGAACATGCGACAGGGTCCGCACCACTCGGCCCAGAAGTCCAAGAGCACGATCCCTTCCTTCACGGTTTCGTCGAAGTTTTGCTCGGTTACCTTGATTGTCGCCATGTGGCCTCCGTCCTCGATCCGCCTGCGGTCCCGGCTGGGACCGAGCGGCGCTTGCTGCGTTTCCTGGGGGTGAGAGCCGCACCGCATCAAAAGGGTTCGGGGCTCCAAGCAGCCGCTCAGCCGCTGGCCAAGGCCTGCTTCAGCGCGACCCGCACCAGGCGCTGAACGTCCTCGGGGACGGGAACGTTCGGGGCAGCGGTACGGCACATGGCCAGACTCTGCTTCAGGCTTTCGCAGGTCGTCCGGCAGTGCGCGCAGTTTTCCAGATGACGCTCCATGCGCTCGCAGGTCTCGCGGCTGATCTCGTCCTCGAGGTGCTGAGAGAACAGCTGCAGCACATCGGGGCAGCTCGGCCCGGAGGAGTCGCTCGGCTGCTCGTTCAACAGCGGCAGCATCTGATTCCGCACGGCAATTCTTGCTCGATGCAGGCGGCTCTTCACCGCCTGCACCGAGATGTCGAGTACCTCCGCGACCTCCTGTGCGCTCAGTCCCTCGACGTCGCGCAACACCAGGACCTCGCGATACATCGGCTCGAGGCTCCCGATGGCCCGCTCCAGCGCTTCCTGGATCTGCTTTCCGGCGACGGCGTCCTCGGGCAGCCTGCCCCCATCGGCCATGGCGATCACCTGCTCTCCGACCTCGGTGTCCAGGGAGCGCTCCACCTCGGGTGCGAACTTGGAGCGCCGACGCTTCTTGATGCAGAAGCTGCGTGCGATGCTGTAGAGCCAAGTCGAGATGGATGAGGCGCCGCGGAAGTCGCGAACACCGCGCGCTGTGGCGATCAGGGTATCCTGCAGGACGTCCTTCGCGTCCTCTGGATCACGGCACATGCGCATCCCGAACCGGTAAACCTGGTTCTGGTAGCGGGCGAGCAGCGCCTCGAGGGCGGCAGCGTCACCGGATTTGGCGGCTTGCAGGAGCGCGTCGTCGCTGTCGTCCATCGAGCGATAACCTTGCGCCCCCACGAGCGGAACACAAGCCCGCTCAGCCTCGCGGCAGCGCAATGAAGAAGGTCGAGCCCTCCCCCGGCACCGACTCGAGCCAAACCCTTCCTCCATGGCGCTCGACCACACGCTTGACGATCGCCAGTCCGATGCCCGTTCCGGGGTACGCCTCGCGGCCGTGCAAGCGCTGGAAGATCTCGAAGATCCGCTCGGCGTGCCTGGCCTCCACCCCGATGCCGTTGTCAGCCACCGAGATCACCCATTCGCCTGGACGCTGCTCCGCGTGCACCTTCACGCGCGGCGTCGTCCCGGGCGCCACGTACTTGATGGCGTTTCCGATCAGGTTCGTGAACACCTGCCGCAACTGGGCGGCATCCCCGGCGAGGGTCGGCAACTCATCACACTCCACGCGAGCGCCGCTGGCCTCGATCGCGGCCGCCAGCAACTCCCTGGCCTCCGACACGATCGCGTTCAGGTCGGTGGGCGCGCTTGGCTTCGCGTCGGACTGAACTCGCGAATAGAGCAACAGATCGTCGATCAGACGGCGCATACGCTGGGCCCCATCGACCGCGTAGGCGATGTACTTGTCTGCCTTCTCATCGAGCTGACCGCGATAACGCTCGGCGAGGAGCTCGCTGTACATCGCCACCATCCTCAGGGGTTCCTGCAGATCGTGAGAGGCCACATATGCGAAGCGCTCCAGATCGGCGTTCGAACGCTGGAGCTCCTGATTCGTTCGCTGTAGCTCCGCCTCCACGCGGCGACGCTCGGTGACGTCACTGAACACCATCACGGTGCCTTGCTGGCCTTCGCCAACGATGGGACGCGCGGCGATCGTGAAGGTCGCGTCCTCCTCGCGACCCTTGGGACGCACCAGCAAGTCCCGGTCCGCCTGGCCCCGCTCGACCTCCAGCGCATCGAACAGCGCCGTCCGCTCGGCGTCCAGGCGCGCACCGTCCTCGGGTCTTCTCAGGGCGTAGTCCGTCGCCCAGTTCCCTACGGCACTACCCACGACGTCCTCACCGAGCAACGCGCGACTTGCGGCGTTCGCCATCGCCACGCGCCCCTGCGGGTCGACGACCACGACGCCCGCGCCGAGGCTCGAGAGCACCGCCTCCAGCTTGGCTTTGGCGTCAGCAAGCTCGCGAGTCCTCGCTGCGACCTCCCGCTCCAGACTCTCGGGTGTGCGCAAGCTGAGCGCCCGGGGAACGACCGGGATCAGCGCGATGACGGTGCCCCAGGAGATCACGGCCGTGAACAGCTTCACCACGCCGTCCAAGCGATAGATCGGGTGCCAGAAGATGATCGCCTCGATCAGGTGCACCGTTCCGCACGAGGCGATGAAACCGACGAACAGCCAGAAGATGCGCGGAAACGGGATGTCCTTGCGCTTGACCACGAAGACCGCGAGCACGCTGGGGATCGCCATGTAGGCCGCGAAGATGCTCAGATCCGAGAGGATATGCAGCCAGCCATGGCCTTCCGTCCAGCGACCACAGTGCCAGCGTGCCGGGAAATCATCGGTGTCGAGCAGCTTGAGCAAGAACTCCAGCATTGTCCCTCCTGAATCCGCGCGGTTAGGCCAGCGGCCGAGGCCGAGCTCGAAGCGCCACGCCGCGTCGGCACGCGCCGGCGATCCGGCCAATAGGCCGGCAAAGGTTTCGAGCTTGTCTCAGAAACGTATCGGTATGCCAACTTAGCCCACGAAGCTCGACACAGTGCGACAGGAATCGGGTGCTGAGCTTGCGAGACAGGCCGGAAGCCGTTATCAACGTTGCCCAGCAAATGGTTGCTGCTGCAATCATTGCGCAACTAAGCATCCGCCCTGACTCCGCGCAGCAGGTGCGGGAGAAGGAGTATCGTTTGGTGTCGAGCAAGATCGAAGCGGGTAGTTCGCGCGGGGGGGCAGTTCAGGACTTCGGGGATCAGCCCCTCTCGGTACGAGAGACCAACCACTATCACGAGGAGTACATCCACTCCTTCGTCGACAAGTGGGATGAGCTGATCGACTGGGACGCCCGCTCCGAGTCCGAGGGCGCCTTCTTCATCAACCACCTCAAGCAGCGTGGTGCGAAGAAGATCTTGGACGTCGCGACGGGCACTGGCTTCCACTCGGTCAGGTTGATCGAGGCCGGCTTCGACGTGGTGAGCGCGGACGGCAGCGCCGCGATGCTCTTCAAGGCCTTCGAGAACGCGCGGCGGCGCGGCCACGTCCTGCGCACGGTACAAGCCGACTGGCGCTGGCTGAACCGCGACATCCACGGCAAGTTCGACGCGGTCGTCTGCCTCGGCAACTCGTTCACGCACCTGTTCTCGGAGAACGACCGACGCAAGGCGCTCGCAGAGTTCTACGCGGCCCTGCGCCACGACGGGATCCTGATCCTCGATCAACGCAACTACGACACCATCCTCGACGCCGGGTACTCGAGCAAACACACGTACTACTACTGCGGCGACGAAGTCTCGGTGAAACCCAGCCACGTAGACGAAGGCCTCGCGCGCTTCGACTATGGGTTTCCTGACGGATCCAAGTTCCACCTGAACATGTTCCCTCTGCGCAAGGCCTACATGCAGCGGCTTCTGGGCGAGGTCGGCTTTCAGTCGGTGGAGACGTACGGCGACTTCCAGGAGACCCACCGGGAAGAGCAGCCCGACTTCTTCATTCACGTCGCCGAGAAGCGCTACCGCACGACGAAGGAGGCTGAATGAGCCAGACCACAGGCGCGGTGGATACCGCCCGGGACTACTACAACAGCGAAGATGCCGACTCCTTCTACTCCTCGATTTGGGGGGGAGAGGACATCCATATCGGCCTCTACGAAGGCGCTGAAGACGCCATCTTCGACGCCAGCCGACGCACCGTCGCGCACATGGCCTCCCAGATCGAGGGCCTCGACACCCACTCGAAGGTGCTCGACATCGGCTCGGGTTACGGCGGTGCTGCCCGCTACCTCGCGAAGACCTACGGCTGTCGCGTCACGGCGTTGAACCTGGCGGAGGTGGAGAACCAGCGCGCCCGCAAGCTCAACCAAGAGCAGGGCCTCGCGGACAAGATCGAGGTGATCGACGGCAGCTTCGAGAAGCTCCCCTTCCCTGACGAAAGCTTCGACGTCGTGTGGTCGCAAGACGCGATCTTGCACAGCGGCAACCGCAGCGCCGTGATCCAGGAGGTCGCGCGAGTGCTACGCGCCGGTGGCCAGTTCATCTTCACCGATCCGATGGCTTCGGACAGCTGCCCCGACGGGGTGCTCCAGCCAATCCTCGATCGGATCCACCTGGCGAGTCTCGGCTCTCCCAAGTTCTACCGCGAGGCCGCGAAGGCGAACGGCCTCAGCGAGGTCGGCTTCGAAGAGCTGACTCACCAGCTCTCCACGCATTACGGGCGTGTGCTCCAGGAGACCGTGAAGCGCGCGGACCAGCTCCGAGGCAAGATCGCGCCCGACTACATCGAGCGCATGAAGGCCGGTCTGCAGCGCTGGGTCGACGGCGGGGAACGCGGCTACCTGAGCTGGGGCATCTTTCGTTTCCGCAAGGCATGAGCTTCGTGGGGGTCGCCCCGCGCTCAGCCAGCCTCGAACCGATCGTCGCTGCTAGCCCTCGCCGTCGGCCTGCTTGATGTCCTCGCCGAGCACCAACAGGGGCGCCGCGTCGAGATCGGTCGCGTCCATCAGCGAACTGATGCGGCGCAGCGCGCTGAGCAGATGATCGCGTTCCCCTGGCTCGAGGGCCTTGAAGCGCGCGACGAACGTCTCTTGCAGCGGCGTGGGGAGCGTCTGGTAGCGCTCCAGACCCGCGGCCGTCAGCGATAAGCAGACCTTACGTCGATCGACCGCGCGCCGTTCACGCGCCACCAGGCCAGCCGTGACCAGGCGGTCCACGATACGAGAGACGGTCGCCGCCGAGAGGGTCACCGATTTGCCCACCATGGCCACGGTGATCTCCGCGTCGCGCCCTCGTTCGTCGATTTCGCCGATCGCCTTCAGACACATCAACTGCGGCACGGTGAGTCCGGCCTCGCTCGAGAGGTACTTCGAGTGTTCGGAGATGCGGCGCACGATCTGTCGGATCGAGCGCAACACCTCGTGGGCAACGTCAGGGTCCTTCTCCGCCATGCGGACCTCGGAGTCAGTCCCGGCGCCGCCCCGGCTGCAAGGCGAAAAAGCGCAGAATCGTTCAGCTGCGCTGGGACTCAGCCAGAAGCAGCGACTCGCCGCCACGCCGCTGGCAGCGCGTCCAGCGAGGAGACCGTTGGGCGCCTGGCTGGGGAGACGCCGGCCGCGACGAGAGCGCCCGCCGCGCGCCGAAACAACAAATCCGCAGAGAATTTTTCCAGAACATGGGCCAGCTCGTCGGGGGTGAGGGCTCGCGACGCAGTCGAGACCCCGAGCTCGAGCAACACCCCCAAGCCGACGGTCGCCAGCGCCGCGGAGGCCGCCTCCGTGGGGCTCGAACGCCCCGCCTCGGCGTGCGCACCGGCGACCAGCACGTTCGCCAGATAGGCCAGCTCCCCCATGCGCTCGCCGAACACCGAGGGCCGCGAGGCGGCCAACGCTGCGAACGCCTCCTGAAGTGGAGGCGCAGCCTCCGAGTCAGCCGCGACATCGGTGCTGAACCCAGCGCGCGGGCCGGTCCCGCCAGGGGTGCTGGCGTCCCCCAGCAGCGCCTCGTCGCCCAGCAGCGCCTCGTCGCCCAGCAGCGCCGCGAGCATGCGCTCTTCACCTCGAACATTTCCCCGCGACAACGACCTGGACGCCTGGAACTGATCGTCGGTCGCGAGATCGCGAAAGTAGGCCTTGGTGGTCGCGTCACGTTCGTGGCTCGAGAGGGACCCTTGAAGGGGTCGCGCCGCCAGCGCGAGAAAGCCCGACGCTGTGCGGGGCTCGACGTAGCCGAGCGCGGCACGGCGCTCCTCACGTTCGCCTTCGACATCCTCCGCCAGGGACTCCGCGGCTGTGAGCGCCTCGCAGAGGTCGTCGAGATCCTCCAGGTAGCCCGCGCAGGCGGCGGCGGCTCGATCGAGGATGCGCTCGAGGAACGCACGATTGTCTCGGTCCAGAGCCAGGATCACGCTCAGCCACGCGTCCCATCCCGGCTCCCCTCGCCCCACCAGCAAGTAGCCGTCGAGCTGCTCGCTGAGGGCGCTCTCCAGCACCTTGTCGGCAAGCTCGGCGTCGCTATCAGCCAGGTCCATGCGCTCGCGCAGGGCGTCATCGTCCAGCACCACGAGGGCGCTGAGCAGAGCATGCACGACGAAGTCCTCGGAGAGCTCGGTCAAGCGGCTGGCTGCTGCGCCATCTCCAGCCTCGAGCAAGACCTCGAGCCAGGTGGCGAAACGCTGAGCGTCGAAGCGCTCGCGCTCCCCCGCGCCCTCCGCCGTGAACAGGTCCTCGTCGAACGCGCGAGTGAGCTGCTCGGTCGTACCGAGTGCGATCAGCTCACCTGCGTCCTCGACGCCCACCCGACGTATCAGCGCGGAAAAATCCTCGGGCGGGAGGCGCTGCACTCGTTCAACCAGATCCGGGGACTGGATCAGGCGTTCCAAGATTCGCGCTGACGGCAGTCGCGCGAGATCGGTCTTCATGTTTCCATCTCCTCGGCTTGGGCGGAGAACAGCGCGGAGAGGCCGCTCAGGTGGTAGCGCACCAGCACGGCGATAGCGCCCTCCAGGCGGCGCGCGCTTGGCTCCGCCTCGAGTAGCTCTCCGAGGCTCTCGAGGTAGTGGCGATAGATCCTGACCAGCGCCCGCTGCATCAGCGATGTGTGCCGATACGCGGGGTGAGCGCGGCGCGCATAGTCGACGGCGCAGCGGGTCAGGTCCTCACTCAGGGTGGCCCGGAACTCCGCATAGGGACTGTCAGTGGCGCGCAGCAGCAGGAAGCGCAACGCGTCTCGGTGGCGTACGGTGAAGGCGTGGAGCTCAGCCGAGGCCTCCAGGTAGGGGTGATCCGGAGCCAGCTCGAACGCGTCTCGCGCCGTGCCCAGCGCCGCGATTCGCGCCTCCAGGCGCTGCCGGACCTCGACGACCCACTGCTCGGGGATCGCGAGCGCGAACAGCTCCTGCTTGTTCGCGAAGTACTTGTAGAGGTTGCCCACCGAACTCTCCGCGCGTTCCGCCACCGCCGCCAGCCGCATGCCGGGTAGGCCGCGCTCCGCGAGCTCGGCTCGCGCAGCGCGCAGGAGGCGCTCACGCACGTCCGGTTTGAGCCGCTGCGGCATCATTAGAGAATGCTCCGTTCTCTATTCGTGTCAAGCAGTGCGTAGCGAGCGCGACCTCCCCCCCAAGTCCGGTCTCCACGAGAGCGAGGCTGTTTGCCGCACCGCGCCGAGCAGGGTCGACGCCGAGGTCGATGAAAAAAACTGACCGTGCTGTCGATCTGCCCCCCCGCCGTTCGTTGCCAGTACACAACGGCGACCGGGCACCCAAGCCCGCGCCCCTCACCAGGAGAGCAGAGCAATGCGAGTAATGGTCATCATCAAGGCGAACGAGGCTTCCGAGAACGGTGAAATGCCGAGCCAAGAGCTGCTCACCCAGATGGGTGCTTTCAATCAAGAGCTGGTCAGCGCGGGGATCATGCTCGACGGTGACGGACTGAAGCCCAGCTCCGCTGGCAAGCGTGTGCTGTTCAGCAAGCAGGGTTCGCGAGTCGTGGATGGCCCCTTCGCAGAAACCAAGGAGCTGATCGCAGGGTTCTGGATGTGGAAGGTCGACTCGATGGAGCAAGCCGTCGACTGGGCGAGTCGCATCCCCAACCCCGAGGGACGAGACGGTTCCGTCGAGATCCGTCCCGTCTTCGACACCGCGGACTTCGAGGAGATGACGCCAGAGCTTCGCGCTCAAGAAGCCCGTCTCCGGGCGAAAATCGAAAAGAACAAGCAGTGAACCGGGAGCCACCGCCATGCGATTCATGTTGTTGATGCTACCCCGCGGATACGATGTGGCGGCGCCGAGTGCGACGCCAAGCCGAGCGCGTGTGGAGCAGATGATGAAGTTCAACCGCACGCTGCACGAGGCGGGTGTACTCCTCGCGCTGGACGGCCTCCACCCCCCGGCGACTGGGGCACGGGTCAGCTTCTCGGGAGGCAAGCCACAGGTCACTGACGGACCGTTCGCCGAGGCGAAGGAGGTCGTCGGCGGCTACTGGATCCTCCAGGTCAAGTCGCGTGAAGAGGCGATCGAGTGGGCGCGACGCTGCCCAGGCAGCGATGACGAGGTGATCGAGGTTCGCCAGGTGCAAGAGATGGGCGACTTCCCCGCTGACGTGCAGGGCGTCCTGCGAGACGCCGGCTTCGAAGCCAGGCGCTGAGGGTAGCCGAGCGTGACCCGGGACATCCACAAGGCCGTCGAAGCCATCTGGCGCATCGAATCCGCCCGGGTCATCGGCGGCCTGGTGCGCATGCTCGGGGACGTGACCAAGGCCGAGGATTGGGCGCAAGAGGCGCTGATCGCTGCCCTCGAGCGCTGGCCGGAGCAGGGCATCCCGGAGAACCCCGGCGCCTGGCTGATGACCACCGCCAAGCGCCGCGCGATCGACGGCATTCGCCGCACGGAAATGATGGGCCGCAAACACGGTGAGCTGAAGCTGGAGGCGGAGCCCAGCGTCGACGAGCCCGATCTCGATGACGCGGTCGGCGACGACGTACTGCGACTGGTCTTCATCACCTGCCACCCGGTGCTGAGCACCGAAGCCCGGGTGGCCCTCACGCTGCGCCTCGTGGCGGGCTTGACCACCGACGAGATCGCCCGGGCCTACCTGGTCCCGGAGCCAACGCTGGCGCAACGCCTGGTGCGGGCCAAACGCACGCTGGGAGCGGCCCAGGTCCCGTTCGAGTTACCGCCGGTAGACGAGCTCTCTCAGCGCCTCGGCTCCGTTCTCGAGGTGGTCTACCTGATCTTCAACGAGGGCTACGCCGCGACCTCCGGAGACGACTGGCTGCGCAGCGAGCTCTGTGACGAGGCCCTACGTCTCGGCCGCATCCTCGCCGAGCTTTGCCCTACGGAATCCGAAGTGCACGGCCTGGTGGCATTGCTCGAGCTCCAGGCCTCGCGGAGTCGCGCGCGGGTGGACGCCCGGGGCCAGCCGATCCTGCTCATGGATCAGGATCGCAGCCGCTGGGATCAGCTTCTGATCCGGCGCGGCCTCGACGCGCTGAGACGGGCCCAGGCGCTCCACCCGGGCTACGGTCCCTACTCTCTGCAGGCGGCCATCGCTGCTTGCCACGCGGTCGCGACGCGCGCCGAGGACACCGACTGGGAGCGCATCGTCGCGCTCTACGACGGACTCGCCAGCCTGATCCCCTCACCCGTCATCGAGCTCAACCGGGCGGTCGCGGTGTCGATGGCGTTCGGGCCCGCGGCGGGGCTCGAGCTGGTGGACGCGCTCCAGCAAGAGCCGGCGCTCGCCCGTTACCACCTGCTGCCTGCGGTGCGCGCGGATCTCCTGACCAAGCTCGGACGCACCGCCGAGGCCCGCAGCGAGCTCGAACGAGCAGCGTTCCTGGCGCGCAACGGTCGGGAACGGGCGCTGCTGCTGGAGCGTGCACGGGCGCTCGGCGGCTGAGTCGGCCCCTTGCGGGGCGTTTCGACCCGCCGGCGCGCAGCGCCCACGCCAGAGCGCCACGGCTCACGCACTGGATCCTCGCGGCGGGATGTAACTTCCGCACGGCACGAATCGTGCTCTTCCCCAGGCGCATGTCCGAGTCGCCTCGCAAACCCATGGCCCGCGCCGCACACGCACTGGTCAAGAGTCGGCTTGGACGGGGCGTCACCTTCCTGGTGGCGCTGCTGGTCGGTGGCTTCTTCAGCCTGATGTGGCTCACCAACGCGTTGCTCGGGAGCGGGGGTCTCGGCTGGCTCATCGCGCAGAGCACGGACGACGTGCGCCTGGAGCTTGGACACGCGTACTCGCTCTGGCCAGGTCGGGTCGAGTTCCGTGATCTCCACCTGGAAATTCATGACTCCTCGGTCCACTTCGACCTCCGGATCCCTCGCGGTGACGTGCAGGTCGACCTCCCCGCGCTGGTTCAGCGTCGGTTCGAGGGTCGCGAGCTCACGGCCAGCGGCGCCGTGCTGCGCGTCCGCAGCGCCCCGCCGTATCGCTCCAAGAGCCGGGAGGCCCGCCTGCCGAACCTCAGCGCACCCAAGCCAGCGACCGGCACCTCGCGCGCCTCGGACCTCTGGGGCGTTGCCGTCGGGATCGAAGATCTGCGGTTGGAAGAGATCTGGTACGACGACGTGCACCTGCGTGGAAACACCTCCGTCCGCGGCGCGTTCGACCTCCAGCCGCTGGACTACCTGAGCGTGTCGGCCACGCACGTCGAGCTCTCCGAAGCAGACGTCTGGCTCGGAGACTCACGCCTGCTGAGCGCGCTCGACGCGAAGCTCCAGGTCGACGTGCCGAGGACATCGGTCGCTGGCGCCGCCGGACCGCGCCTGCTCGAGCAAGCGGTGGCCAAGAGCGAACTCAGCGCCCGGGTGGAGCGCCTCGACCCGCTGAGCGCCTATCTCCCCTCGGAGTGGGGCCTGGTTGGGGGTGAGGGGCGGCTGAAGATGGACGTGGGGCTGAGGAACCTCGAGCTCGATCAGGACTCGCGCCTCGACTATCGAAGCCCGGAGCTCGAACTGCACCGCGAAGACCTGCGCGTGGTGGGAACCAGTGATCTGCTCATCGAGCAGCGCGAGCATGGGTTCGCGCGCTGGACCTTGAGCCAGGTGGACATCCTGCGCGTCAGCGGGGCGAAGGCAGCCCCCCGGGCGCTCGGCAGCATCGACCGCGTCAAGCTGATGCTCGCAGCCGAGGGGCCATTGCATCGCCTCGGGGTCGAGCGCGGAGAGCTGGACGTCGATCGGCTGGCCGTGGACGACCTGGGAGTGCTCCGCGCCGCGCTCCGCGAGCCTCCGAAGGTGCTCCGAGGTTCGTTGCGTGGAAGCGTCCACGCTCAGTACGCCGGAGCCAGGCTGGAGGCACAGAGCGAGCTGACCGCCACCCGGCTGCGAATTGGGTCCGACAACCTCGACCTGCGCACGGACGCTTGGTTCTCGGCTCGCGCGAGCGCGTCCGCCCCCTTCAGGGAGCTGGATTTCTCGAAGCTGAGCCTGGACCTCAAGCGCGCGAGCGTGCGGCGCGGCGCGCGACGCAGCGGGAGCTTCGATGCAGCGCTGCGCACCACCGGCTATCAACTCCAGCTGCAATCGCTCGAGGGGTCTGGGCCTGTCCGGGTAGAGCTGAGCGACACACGACCCCTGGAGCAGGCCGCGGACGTCGACGCGCCCGATCTCGCCAAGGGCCTGTTCGGGCTCGAGGGCCTGGAGCTCGTGCTCGAGACGGAGGTCTCGAAGCAGCGGCAGGACGTGCGCATCGTCCGCGGACAGAGCGGCAGCGCTCGCGTCGACGGCCGCTTGCTGCGACGGGGCGACGACACGCGGCTCGTGCTCTTGGTGAGCCGGGGAGTTCTTTCCGTAGGGATCGCAGCCTGGCCAGGCGACTCGAGCATAGTGCCCCTGGCCGGTGACGACTGGCTGAAGGAACAACTCGGCCGGATCTAGTGTCCTGTCTCCGCAGTTCGCTGAAAAACTCGCCCGCCCCCTGAGGGTGTGGGCGAGTTTTTCGCCCCCGCGCCGCGTTTGAGACGAGGCAACGCTGTGTTGACTTGTTCAGCGAATCATCGATTCGCCTCACTAGCTCAGAGCTTGGCGCGGCCGCTGCGCTTGCCAGGCGCCTTCATCGGCGCGCTGCGCTTGCCCGGTGCCTTCGCCGGCGCGCTGCGCTTGCCAGGCGCCTTCGCAGGCCCCTTCCTCGGCTTCCCGGGAGCCTTCTTGCTCGGCGCCTTCTTCTTGCTCGGCGCCTTCTTGCTCGGCGCCTTCTTGCTCGGCGCCTTCTTGCTCGGCGCCTCCTTCTTGCTGGGCGCCTTCTTGCTCGGCGCCTTCTTGCTCGGCGCCTTCTTCTTGGTTGCTCTGCTTGCGGATCGCGTGCTCACCATCGGCCCTCCGTTTCCGCCCGAGCGTCGAGCGGTACCCGTATCTTCATTTGACCTCGGAGATCTGCGCAAGGCGCACGCGTGTGGCAAGTGTGAAGGTTCAGCCAGGTCGCCGGCAGAGCCAGACCTGGTCGTGGGCGCCATCGTCCAGTGGTCGGTCGATCAACTCCACCGCGTAGCCAGCACCCTCGAGCAGCCGTCGCCAGGTCGCGCGCGGGAAGAGACCATTCCTCTGTTGCTCGTGGTACGCTGACACTCGCCCTGCTTCGCGCAGCAACACCGCGTACTCCACGGCGAACCAGCAATCCCCAGGCTCCGGGTCCCAGCTCCACTCGGTGCAGCGGAGCTGCCGCACGGCGTCGCCAGACTCCCAGCAGACTGTATCCTCCTGGAAACTTTCGGCGAAGCAGTCTGGGGCAAAGATCGCCGCTCCGCCAGGCGCGGTGTGGGCGTAGGCGGTGTCGATGGCCGAAGCGAGGTCCTCCTCGCTCAGCATGTACATCACCGCATCATGCACGAACACGAGATCGAACTCTCGCCCCAGACGCAGGCTTCGCATGTCCCCCGGCGCGTGCTCACACTCGGGGTTCAACTCCCGACTCAGGTCGAGCATGCCCTCGGACAGATCGGTGAGCGTGCATCGGTAGTATCGCTTCAAGTGAACGGCGTTGTGCCCCGCGCCGGCTCCCAGCTCCAGCAAAGTCTCCGCGTGGGGCGCTGCCGCTGCGAAGCCCGCGCGGTAGGCGGCAGCCTCGGCGGCGTACTCCTCCGGAGGAGTGAACAGTCGGTAGAAATGGGTCCATTCCGAGTAGAGCTTCACCGCCAAGAACCTGCTGGAAGGTTCCACTCGTTGCAAGCTCAGCTCCGAAACCCGAGCCCCCCGAGACGGCGCGGGCGAGCGCTCACTCGGAGAAGAGCTCGTGCCGCGCTGCCTCGGAGATGGCGACTACGGCTGGGTTCTTCAGCTTGCGTTCGCCGGAGATGGCGTAGAAGCGCTCGCGCACCCCCTCGAGCTGCCCCACCAAGCGCACCCCGTGCTGACGAGTCAACTCGTCCGCGAGCAGGCTCGGCGCCGGGAACAGCCCCACGCCGTCGGCGCCAAACACCTTGAGCAGCGCTGAGTCCGCGCACTCGACGATCACGCGTGGGGAGATGCCATGACGATCGAAGAACTGGTTCAAGCTACGGCGCAGCGTCAACGTCTCCAGCGGCAAGAGCATCGGCGCGTTGTCCAGGGAGCGGGGAAAGTCCTTCTGATACTGGGTGCTGAGCCGCTTGCTGGCAAACAGGCTGACCCCGGTCTCGCCCAGCAGGTGATTGTAGGCGCGGATCGCGCTGCCCGACGGAACTGGCGTGTCCGAGATCACCAGATCGAGTTTGTGCAACGCAAGCTCCGCCAGCAGTCGCTCTGCCGTATCCTCGTGGCACACGAGACGCACCCGTTCCTCCAAGCCCAGGGCGGGCTCCAGCAGACGCCGCACGATGAGCTTTGGCACGACGTCCACGATACCGACGTCGAGGCGCACCGGTTGCCCTGTCGAGCGCCCCTTCACCGTGTCGACCATCTCCCGCCCCAGGCTGAAGATCTCATCGGCATAGCGATAGACCACGCGGCCCATCTCGGTCAGCTCGAGCTTGCGCCCGACCTTGGTGAAGAGCTTCTCTCCGAGCTGCTCTTCCAGGGCGTGGACCTGAGCGCTCAGCGTGGGGTGAGACAGGCGGAGCACCTTTCCCGCAGGAACCAGTCCGCCCTCCCTGGCGACCATCCAGAAGTACAAGAGGTGATGGTAGTTCAGCCACTCCATGCCGAGATTATATGTCGTCTCAGCCTACAAGTAGCGTCCAAATTATCGTCCTGGTCGACACAATGCGCTGGCCCTAGATGCTACGGGCAATGCCCTTCGACACCATTGGTTCTCCACTGCTCTGGCTCGGCTTCCTGGGGTTCGTGCTGGTAATGCTGGCCATCGATCTCGGCGTGTTCCACAAGCAGGCCCACGAGGTCAGCCTCAAGGAAGCCGGGATCTGGAGCGCGGTCTGGGTCGCCCTGGCGCTGGTGTTCAACGCCGGGGTCTACATCTGGTTCGGCCCCCAGCGGGGCTTGGAGTTCACGACCGGCTATCTGCTCGAAAAGGCGCTCGCCGTCGACAACATCTTCGTCTTCGTGATCATCTTCGCGACCTTCCGGGTGCCGGCGCTCTACCAGCACCGGGTGCTGTTCTGGGGCGTGATCGGGGCGCTGGTCTTGCGCGCGGGTTTCATCCTCGCGGGTGGTGCGTTCATCCAGCGCTTCCACTGGGCGATCTACGTCTTCGGCGGCATCCTCGCGGTAACCGGGATCAAGCTCATGATGCAGAAGGAAGAGGCGGTCGAGCCGGAGAAGAGCCTGGCGATCCGCGCGTTCCGCCGCGTCGTGCCTGTCTGGCCCCAGTTCGAGGGTGATCGCTTCTTCGTCAAGCGGGATGGCCGACGCATGGCGACGCCGCTGCTCCTGGCGCTGGTTGCCGTGGAGGTGAGCGACGTGATCTTCGCGGTCGACTCCATCCCCGCGATCTTCGCCATCACGACCGATCCGTTCATCGTCTTCACCTCGAACATCTTCGCCATCCTGGGCCTGCGCTCGATGTACTTCCTGCTCGCCGGCGTGATCTCCAAGTTCCACTACCTCAAGCTCGGGCTGTCCTTCGTCCTGGTGTTCGTTGGCGCGAAGATGTTGCTGATGAGCTTCGTCAAGATCCCGGTGCTGGCCTCGCTGGCGATCATCGCGGGGATCCTGCTGCTCTCGGTGCTCGCCTCCTGGCTGCGCCCACCGGCGGCGGCTCCGGAAGGCTCGGCGCCGAACTGATCCCACGCTATCCTGTGGCGCATGCCGAAGGCAGCAAGGGCGGGGAGGGACGCACGGGAGCCGACTCGACCAGCGAAGGGGGGTCGAGGTCGAGGGAGCAGCGCCCCCGAGCTCTCCGCGTGCTCGTTTCCCACCGCCATCGGCGACTGCGCCCTGGTCTGGAGCGACGCGGGCGTGGTGGGCTTCCAGCTCCCCGAGGCGACGCCGACGCTGACGTTCGAGACGCTGCGTCAACGTTTCCCTGCAGCAATCATCGTGGAACCGCCGGACGTCCTGGCCCGGGTCATCGATGGTGTGACTCGCCTGCTCGCCGGTGAGGCCGTCGACCTCTCGCAGACGCCCCTCGACCTGAGCGGGGTGCCGCCGTTCCACCGCCGCGTCTACGAGGTCGCCAGGCACATCCCGAGCGGGACGACGCGCAGCTACGGTGAGCTGGCGCGTGAAGTGGGCTCCCCCGGAGCGAGTCGCGCCGTTGGACGAGCGATGGGCCAGAACCCGATCGCGGTGATCGTGCCTTGCCACCGCGTGACCGCGGCCGGAGGCAAGCTCGGCGGCTTCTCGGCCCACGGCGGGGTCCAAACCAAGCAGCGCTTGCTGGAGATCGAGCGCGCCGCCGGGCTCGAGTTGCCGTTCGACGGCGGCGCCGCGCGGAAGCACCTGCGCAAGGCGGATCCCGTTCTGCGAGTCCTGATCGACAGAGTCGGCGACTTCGCGCTGCGGCCCCGTCCGACGCCCAGCGTGTTTCGTGCCCTGGCCCGCGCCATCGTCTATCAACAGCTCTCCGCAAAGGCCGCCGGAACCATCCACGGGCGCCTGTGCGATGCCTGCACCAAGCCCCGCGATGGAGAACACGGCCTCGAGCCAGAGCGCCTGCTGAAGCTCAGCAACGAGCAGCTCGCTGCCGCAGGGATCAGTCAGAACAAGCGACTCGCCCTGCAAGACCTCGCGCGCCGCGCCGTCGACGGTCGACTCCCGGACTTCGAGACCGCGCAGGCGCTGGCCGACGAAGCACTGATCGAAGAGCTGACACAGGTGCGCGGCATCGGGCGCTGGAGCGCACAGATGTTCCTGATCTTCCACCTTGGGCGCCCCGACGTGCTGCCCACGGACGATCTCAGCGTGCGCAAGGCGTTCGGTCTGGTCTTCGGGGTGAGAGAGCCCTCGGCGGCGATGCTCGAGGCCCACGGAGAACGCTGGAAGCCTTACCGTAGCGTAGCCAGCTGGTACCTCTGGCAGGCACTGGATCGGCAGCTCTACCCCGAGTAGCGCGTCGATCTCTCGCCATTCCGCGGACTTGGGCGGAACCTGCAGCGACGCAGCCCGAGCCTGCGGCGATGAGCGCGTTGGTCGCTCGCTACCGCCCATATAGTTCGCTAGTGAACTATCGGCTCGGCTCGTTCCTGAAGCCGGCCAGGAAGAGCCCATGGCAAGACCCAGGATCTACGCGCTGCTCCAGCGTGCTCAGCAAGCCACCAAGCGACGCGCCGACCACGAGTTGCTCCAGGCCGTGGGCATCACCGCAGCGCAGCTCGGAGTGCTCTTCTGCCTCGAGGCGCGCCCGGAACAACAACAGCAACAGCTGGCGCGCAGCCTGGGCGTGGCCAAGAGCGCAATCACCAGCATGGTCGCACGCCTCGAAGCGGAGTCGCTGGTCGCGCGTCGGTCGGCGCCGGGTGATGCCCGCGCCTTCCAGCTCGCCCTCACCCCCGAAGGCAAGGCTCGCGTGGCGAGAGCAAGGCACGTTCACCGACGGCTCAACGCCGAGCTCTACGCCGGGTTCAGTGACGCAGAGCTGGAGCTCGTCGCCCGCTTCCTGCGCAGGGCCTCGCTGTTAGGAGATCGCTCATGACGACGAACGAACGAGCAACCCACACCCGAGAGGTCTCGACCGCTTGCATCCTATGCTCGGAGAACTGCGGGCTGCGGATCACCGCGACCCAGACCCCCGAAGGTCGCGTACGCCTCGGTAAGATCCGTGGGGATGAAGCCCATCCCGCATCGGCGGGCTACCTCTGCCAGAAGGCTGCACGCCTCGATCACTACCAGAACCACGCCGATCGCCTGAACACTCCGCTGAGACGCCGCCCGGACGGCAGCTTCGAAGCGATCGACTGGGACACGGCTGTGCGCGAGATCGCGGACAAGCTCAGCGCGATCAAGCGAGCTCACGGCGGTGACGCCTTCGCGTACTACGGGGGCGGTGGTCAGGGCAATCACCTGGGCGGCGTCTACGGCGCCGGGCTGCGCGCGGCCTTGGGTACGCGCTACCTCTACACCGCGCTGGCCCAGGAGAAGACCGGCGACTTCTGGGTCAACGGCAAGCTGTTCGGCCGGCAGACGTGCCACTTGACGACGGACATCCCGAACGCCGAGGTGGTGCTCTTCATCGGCACCAACCCCTGGCAGTCGCACGGCTTCCCCGAGGCGCGCCGACAGCTCACGGCGCTCTCCAGGGACCCGAAGCGTTGCCTGATCGTCGTCGATCCAATCCGCACGGATACAGCCAGGCTCGCAGACCACTTCCTGCAGATCAAGCCGAGCAGCGATGCCTGGCTCATGGCAGCGATCCTGAAGCTCTGGATCGACGAGGATCTCGTCGACAGGCGCTTCCTCGAGGCCCACACCAGCGGCTTCGCCGAGGTGAAGCGGAGCCTCGAAGACCTCTCTCTCGAGGACTGCGCCGCGCGCACCGGGATCGAGCTTGGGGTCATCGGGACCGTCGCACGACGCATGGCGACGGCGAGCTCCTGCTGCGTTCGCGCGGATCTGGGCCTCCAACAGAGCCTCCACAGCACGCTCAACTCCTACCTCGAGAAACTGCTCAGCCTGCTGAGCGGCAACTTCGCGCGACCTGGCGGAAACAACCTCCATACCTACCTGCTACCGCTGCTCGGCCACTCCGATCCAGCAAAGGCGCTGCGCACCAAGGCGACGCAGGTGGAGGAGATAGCCAAGCTCTTCCCGCCCAACGTCTTGCCACAGGAGATCCTCAGCGACCGAGAGGATCGGGTGAGGGCCCTGATCGTGGACAGCGCGAACCCGCTACGGAGCGGCGCCGACACCGGCGCCTACGAGGCAGCCTGCCAGCGCCTGGAGCTGATGGTGGTGATCGACGTGGCGTTGACCGAGACCGCACAGCAGGCGCACTACGTGCTCCCTGCGAGCTCTCAGTTCGAGAAATGGGAGGCCACCTTCTTCAACCTCGGCTTCCCGAGGAACCATTTCCATCTGCGAAAGCCCTTCATCGAACCCCTCCCCGGCACGCTCCCCGAGCCGGAGATCTACCAGCGACTGCTGGTGGCCCTGGGCGCCCTGCCCCGGCGCCTCCACTGGCTCGAACGCGTGGCGCGCCTCGATCGCAAGCGCCCCACGCTGCGGCTCTATCCGCTGGCCCTCGCGGCCTTGCTCAAGCTGCAGCCGGAGCTGGTGAAGGTGCTGCCCAACCTGCTCTACGCGACTCTTGGTCCGGCGTTGCCGGACGGAGCTCGGGCCGCAGCGGTCCTGTGGGGCGCCGCCAACCAGTATGCAGTGAAGCATCGGGACGCGGTGCTGCGAGCAGGGATTCGCGATCGCGGCCAGGGGCTCGGCGAAGCGCTCTTCGAGGCCATGCTCGAGCGGCGCTCGGGGGTCGAGCTGAGTCACCATGCGTACAGCGACGTCTGGAAGCTGCTGCGTCACCAAGACGGCAAGGTACACCTCGCCATCCCGGAGCTGCTGAGCGAGCTCGGAGCGCTCTCCCTCACCCCCGCGATCGATGGCGCCGAACCAGGACGCGACGCGGCCTTCCCGTTCATCCTGATCGCGGGGCAGCGTCGCAGCTACAATGCCAACACCATCTATCGCGATCCGGGCTGGCGCCGCAACGACCCGAGCGGAGCGCTCCGGATCCACCCCGAAGACGCCAAGGAGCTCGGCGCGAGCGATGGGGCTTGCTTGCTCTGCGAGTCCGAGGGTGGCGCCCTGGAGGTGACCGCCGAGCTCGACCCGAGCCTACAGCGCGGGCTGGTCGTTTTGCCTCACGGATATGGTCTAGGCCACCCCGACAGCGACGGCGAACGCAGGCAGAGCGGCCCGGGCATCAACTACCTGACCCGAGCTTCGCACTGCGATCCGCTCACGCGCACGCCCTATCACAAGCACGTCGCGGTGCGCCTCCGCCTGGCCTGATGCGAGGCCCCGAGAGGATGCCGGGAGGCACCGTACGCCGCGGTGCGCGGTGATTCACGGACTCGCTCACCAGCAAACGTCGAGCATCGGACCTGGTCTTCCGAAGAAGTAACCCTGCCCGTAGTCGAGCCCGAGCGCCGTCAACTTCGCGACCGACTCGGCGTCTTCGACGCCCTCCGCGATGGTGTGTGCCCCGAGGAGCGAGCTGATCTGATGGATCGACTCCACGATCGCCGAGTTGAGTTCGCTCTGCACGACGTCCTTGATGAAGCTGCGGTCGATCTTGATGTAGTTGACCGGCAGGTCTCGCAGGTAGGCGTACGAGGCCATGCCGCTGCCGAAGTCGTCGAGGGAGAAGCGGCAGCCGATGCTGCCAAGCTCCTGCATCAGCCAGCGCACTTCCGCGAGGTTCTCTACCGCCGCGGTCTCGGTGATCTCGAAGCAGATCTTGCTCGGTGGCACCTGGGTCCTGCTGAAGCATTCATGGATGTAGTCGAGGATCGTCTCCTGCTTGAGGCTGGTCGCCGAGAGGTTGATCGACCAGTGGTCGACGTCCTTGAGCAGCCGCGGCTCCTGCTGGAGCTGACGTAGCGTGTGCTTGACCACGAACTTGTCCACGGCATCCATCAAGCCGTAACGCTCTGCGGTCAGCAAGATGTCCTGCGGGCCACGAGGCTTGCCCTCGGAGTCCAGCATGCGAAACAGCACTTCTCTCGAGCGGGGCGCGTCGGGCTCGGTGAGCGACACGATCGGCTGACAGAAGAGCTCCACGTGACCCCGCTGCAGGTTCTTCTTGATGTGGGCTACCCAGTCCAGCGCCTTCTGCCGCGCGGAATCTTCTTCCTGTTGGTCGGGCATCCACAGCGAGAGCCGGTTGCCCCCTTGGTCCCGCGCGCGAGCGCTCGCCGTCTCCGCGGCGCCGAGCAGGTGCGACGCGTTCTCGAAATCGGTGGTCACCTCCACGACACCCACGCTGGAGCGCACGCTGAAGGTGCTGTCCCTCCACGCAAAGCGAAACTCACGCAGGCGTCGCTGCAGGACCCGCGCCGTCAGCGCCGCCTCCCCCAGCCCCTGACCGTAGAGCATCATCCCGAACTCGTTGCCGCCCAGGCGTCCAACCGCGTTCCCCGTGCCGGCGGCCTCCTTGAGCATCGCGGCGATCCAGTGAAGCAGCGTGTCCCCGGCGTCGAGGCCCGAGGCGTCGTTGACGAAGCGGAAACGATCGATGTCGACGTAGACCAGGCTGATGCGCCGCGCGGTCTGCGTGCGGGAGACGATGGCCTGGTTCATCAGGCGGATGAAGCGCTGACGGGTGAGCAAGCCCGTCAGTGGGTCGTGTCGGCGAGGTGCATCAACCGCAGGCCGGTCAGGCGCTTCGGTGACGGCCTCGATGAACACCGAGAGGCGGGGGCCATCACCGGTCTCGATGCGCTCGACGGCGTAGCGCACCGCGCGCTTGCGACCATCGCGCGCGTGCAGGTAGACGTGGCCGTCACCCTTCAACGCGCTCTGGGCCTGGGGACCGATGGCGTCGACGGCAGCGTACGCTGGCTTCCTCACGGATTCAGTGGAAAGCACCGAGAGGGGCCAACCAGCGTCGTCGGGGCTGTCCGAGATCTGGAACACGACGTCGAGGAGCTTGCCCCGCGCCTCCGCGTCGCCAAAGCCGGTCAGCACCTCCGCGGTGGAGTTCATGCCCACCACGAAGCCGGAATCGTCAGCCGATATCACGCCGATCCCCAGCGCGCCGAAGGTGCCGAGCTGGACTGGCAGCCCGCCGCGCCGCTTGTCACTGGCCGGCGGGAGACTCTGACGCAGACGCAGCTTCGCCAGCGAGTCGTGCTCCTCCGATCCCCCCACGATCAGCCATCCTGCCTGAGTCCGCTCTCACCCGAAAGGGTGCTCCGAGCCCCAGCGAGCCAAATCCACGCCCGCGGAAGCGCACGCCGGGGGGCGAGGTCGCGAACCGGCGGTGTATCCCCGCCCCTGGGGTCGGGCAGGTGACACGCCCTGTGGGCGTCGCACCCACCCACCTCCGACCGCACGGGGCGAGGACAAACGAGCAGCGTCGAGCCGGGAACGAGCACGCGAAGCTGTTTCCGCGGAGGTGTTCATCGTCACCCGAGCACGAGCACGCGAAGCCGCCGCGTGCGCCGACGTTGCGATGTCGAGCATTTGCTGCCAGCTTGCGCGGCCGTGTTACGCCTCGACTCCGTCTCCAAACGCCACGGAAAGCAGATCCTGTTCCTGGAGGCCTCCATGGGGGTCTTCGCGGGGGAGCGAGTTGGCCTGGTGGGTCCGAACGGCGCCGGTAAGTCCACCATCTTTCGCATGGTGGTCGGTCAGGATCAGCCGGACAACGGCAACGTCGTGCTCGATCGCGGCGTCACCGTTGGCTACTTCAGCCAGGACGTCGGAGAGATGGCAGGTCGAAGTGTGATCGAGGAGACCCTCGCCGGTGCCGGCGAAGTCTCCGAGATCGGGCATGAGCTCGCCGAGCTGGAGCAAGCCATGGCCGATCCAGAGCGGATGGATGAACTCGAGACCCTGATCGAGCGCTTTGGGACGGTGCAGGCGCGCTTCGACGAGCTCGGTGGCTACGCCCTCGACGCCCGCGCGCGCGAGATCCTGGCCGGCCTAAGTTTCCGTCCGGAAGTCATTGAGGACGACGTCAGCAAGCTCTCCGGGGGCTGGAAGATGCGCGTCGCGCTGGCACGCATCCTGCTCATGCGCCCCGATCTGTTGCTGCTGGACGAGCCCACCAACCACCTCGACATCGAGTCCATCATCTGGCTCGAGCAGTTCTTGCGCGGCTTCGAAGGCGGCCTGGTGGTCACGTCTCACGACCGCGAGTTCCTCAATCGCCTGGCCACCAAGATCGTCGAGATCGACTCGGGCGAGCTGACGACGTACTCCGGCAACTACGACTTCTACGAGGAGCAGCGCGCCATCGCCGCCGCTCAGCAAGAGGCGCAGTACGCGCGGCAGCAGGCCATGCTCGCCAAGGAGAAGGCCTTCATCGCCCGCTTCAAGGCGCGGGCCAGCCACGCGGCGCAGGTGCAGAGCCGGGTGAAGAAGCTGGAGAAGATCGACGTCATGGATCCGCCGAAGCGGCGCCGCACGGTCGAGTTCGAGTTCCGCGCGCCGCCCCGTTCGGGAGACGACGTGATCAAGGTGGAGGACGTCTCCAAGGCGTACGGCGAGCTCGAGATCTACGACCACTTCAGCTTCCTGGTGAGGCGCCGGGAGCGCTGGTGCGTGATGGGCGTGAACGGCGCTGGAAAATCCACGTTGCTCAAGCTGGTCACGGGCTTCGCCGAGCCCGACTCCGGCGAGGTTCAGCTCGGAGCCGCCGTGAAGGTCGGCTACTTCGCCCAGCACGCGATGGATCTCCTCGACGCGGGGCACACGGTCTTCGAAGCACTCCAGCATGATTTCCCCACGGCGAGTGTCGGCTCACTGAAGACTCTCGCCGGCGCCTTCGGCTTCTCCGGAGACGAGGTCGAGAAGCGCTGCAGCATCCTCTCCGGCGGAGAGAAGGCGCGCCTCGTGCTCGCCAAGATGCTCTACGACCCGCCGAACCTGCTGGTGCTCGACGAGCCCACCAACCACCTCGACATGGAGACCAAGGAGGTGCTGATCAAGGCGCTGAAGGACTTCGAGGGCACCATGCTGTTCGTGTCTCACGACCGCAAGTTCCTTGCAGCGCTGTCGAATCGCGTGCTGGAGCTCACCCCGGAGGGCCCGCGGGAGTACCTCGGTGGTTACACCGAGTACGTCGCCGAGTCCGGCCACGAAGCGCCGGGCCTGCACTGAGCTGCCGACGTGGGGGGCCGAGCGCGCGAACTCACTCGACTTCGAGGATCTCGTACTCGCGCAGCGCGCCGCCGATGCGAAGCTCGAAGGCCTCGCCGACTTCCTTGCCAACCAGCGCCTGCCCCAGCGGCGCCTCGACGCTCACCAGCTGGATCTCCCCCCCTGCATCCATCAGACGGATCCCTCCGCCGGCGTTGACCAGGAACAACCGTTGCTCTCTCTGGTTCACTTCCACGCGGATCAGTGCCGAGAGCGCGATCGGGGTGGCCTCGCCGAACTCCCGGAGTTCCATGAAGCGCAGCCGTTGCAGCGCCGCTTCCGTCTCCACGACTCGCTGGGCCTGTCCCCGGGCGAGGTAGCTCTGCTCGAGCGCTCGCGTGTCCTTGTCATTCTCGGGTCGCGCCTCTTCGTGCACTGCGCCCTCCCGTGTCGCGTTCGCGGCACGAGTCAGCTCCTCGAGCTGCAGCCTGAGCTGCTCCAGGGCCCCAAAAACCAGTGCGGCCTTGTCCGCCATGTGCGCATGCTAGCGCGCAAACCGCTCAGCGCGCAGCGAGCTCTGCGCCCGGCCGCTCCAGGGGGACGATGTAAGGTGCTGGCCCGAGGCCCAGCGGCGCGCTCGCGAGGTCGAACTCCGGATCGATCAGCGGCTGCGAGGGGCGGCCGTTCAGCGACGCATAGGCGCGGGCGCGCACCTTGACAGGTCCCTCGTCGCTGTAGCGGCGCGCGAGGTGCAGCGCGTACTCGTGGATCATGTCTGGCTGCGTCGACAGCATGCGCAGCTGCAAGGCCGATAGTTCGTCCCGGGGCGACACCAGGAAGCGCCGCCGCGGCGTCTCGACCTCGTACTCCACGCTGCCAGTCTTCTCGATGAGCATCACGCGCCAGGCGAAGCGAAAGCCCTGCTCGGTCCAGTTCAGTTCCCCGGGGTAAAGCAAGCCGCGCAAGGGCAGCAAGAACTGCAGGAGCAAGTAGGCGCCAGCGAGCGCAAGCCAGGTTCGCCCAACCAGGCGAGGCGAACGCTCTCGCAGTGGCCGCTCGTCCCTCGAGCAGGATCGGGGGTGAGGAACTCTGGACCAGCGCCCGAGCAGCGCCGCGGGCCAGTCGGGATCCCAGCACAGCGTGAGGCTCACCAGCATCAGCCAGGAGAAGATGCCGATTGGAAACATCAGCCAGTTGCTGAGGTGAAACACCAGGGCCAGCGCGAACGCGGCCTTGCGTGTGCGCTTCCACCAGAGCAGCGGGACCACGCTCAGGTCGAACAGGGCCCCCGCCCAGCTCATGGCGAACGCGCTGGGCTGCGCGACGAAGAGCCGCCCGAGCAGCGGCCAGTCCGCGAACTGCAGCAGCCAGCCACGCACGGGCTCGGCGCGCAAGAGCCAGTCGGAGTTCAGCTTCGCCAACCCCGCGAAGGTGTACACGCAGAACAGCTGCGCGCGAAGCAGACCGTAGTGAGCCCAAGCGACTGGCGCGGGCGCCTCGCCCCGACGCCGAGCGCGCCAGGAGTCCACGGAACACGCATTGCCGCACGGCACTACAACGAGCAGCAACGCCAGCAAGCTCACCAGGTAGTAGTGGTTCAGGTACGTGGCCTTGTCGAAGAGCTCCGCCCAGGTGAAGAGCAGCCCGAAGGCCGCTGCGCTGAGTCGGGAATAGAGACCGACCGCCAGCGCGAGCGCCGCCACGAACATCAGCGCGAAGTGTAGATAGAGACCCCACGTCGGCCACGGCCGCAGCCACTCGAAGCCCAGGTAGCTGAAGTGGAACTCGGGGCGGACGTAGAGTTCTTCGATCCATCCCCGCGCCAGGAAGCGCAGCGTGCCGAAGCACATCAGCAGGCCAAATAGCGCGCGGAAGGCGCCGAGGCCCGCGGCGCTGGCTGGCCTCGAGAGCCGCGCTCGCCAGCTCTCGGACATCTCAGTCACCGTCGTTCCCGCTGAAGCCCACGCTGACCGAGAGCGCGCCGAGCACGTCGACCTGAATCATTCGCTGCAGGTCGCCCAGGGCCTTTTCGGCGCTGCGAAGCAGCTCAGGCGCACGCACCACGGCCTCGGTGAGCGGCAGACGGACCTCAGCGCAGGCCGCCGTCGCGGCCTCGAAGCGCACACGCAACCGAGACGAGAGCTGGGGCTTCAGGCGCTCGAGGTAGCGAGACAGCCCGAGCACCTCGGGCGACTCCGCCCCGAACAGCAGCATCCGGACGCCGTCCAGGTTGTCCAGGATGTCCTGCATGCCCCGCTGACTGAACTGCGACTCGGCCTTCTCGGGCTGTGGCACACCTCCAGCAGAGTCACCCAGCGGCTTCGCGAGCTTATCCCCACGGATCAGTTCTATGAGCACCGCAGCCTGCTGCACCATCGCTCCGAGCGCTGCCGGCAGGGTCGGATAGAGCTCGTCGTCGCTCTCTCCCGCCTCGCTGATGGACTCCGCGAAGCCTGCACTCCAGGCGTCGAGGAGCGCCTGTGCCACACGCTCGAGCTCGGCGGCGAGGGCGACCACGTAGTCTCCACGGCGACTTCCCGCGAAATCCTGCGCTGCCACGCCAGGCTCCCACAGCAGATACTCCAGCGCCGGGAAACCCTTGGCGGGCGCCCCGAGGCTCCTGGCGCTGAGCGCATTCAGGACACCCGTGCCGGCCAGAACCGCCTGGATGGCGTCTGGGCGGACCGGCCAGAAGTCGAGCTTCGGTCCGAAGCGCTCGGGCTCCTCGAGGTAGGGTCCGAAGCCGAAGAGCTCGGCGCGCTTGAGCGGCGCGCGCGCGACGTTCCAAGCTTGGCGCGCCGCCGTGAGTTCGGCGTCGCCGCCTTCGTCTCGGAGCTCCCCGGCGCGAGCGCCCAGCGCTCGACTCGCGCTGACCAGCTGCTGATAGTCACCGATCGCGAGCTCGGAGGTCCAGGAGCGCAGCAAGCGGCGACGCACGTCCACTGTATCCTCAGGGAGACAAGCGCGCCCCAGCACCAGCGCGGCGGCGCCGACGCCCACGCAGCCGACGAAGTCCCTTCGCCTCATAGCGACTCGACGAAGGTGACGAGGGCGTCGCGCTCCTCACGGCTCAAGCCCTTGAAGGCTTCTCGCGAGGCCGCGGCTTCGCCGCCGTGCCACAGGATGGCCTCGGCGACGCCCCGCGCGCGCCCGTCGTGGAGCAGCTGCTGGTGTCCATTGACGTCGGGATAGCGACCGATACCCCACAGCGGCGGCGTGCGCCACTCCGCACCGGCCGCGTCGAACACCGGCCGCTCGTCACTGAGCTCCGGCCCCATGTCGTGCAGCAGCAGGTCCGTGTAAGGCCAGATGGTCTGATAAGCCAGCTCTGGCAGATCGCTGTCCCCGGTGGTGTGGCGCGGCGTGTGACAGCCCGCGCAACCAGCGTCGTGGAACAGCTGCTTGCCTTGCAGCACACGCTTCTCGTCGTAGGCGACCCGCGCCGGCACCGCGAGCAGGCGCCCATACAGTTGAACGCGGTCGAGCAGGTCGTCTCCCAGCTCCGGTGACCCTCCGGGGGTGGCCGCGAGGCACTCGGCCTGAGTGCTGCTGCAGTCCTGCTGAGTGAAGATGGAAGTGGTGATGCCGATGTCACCATTGAACGCGCCCGCAGACTGCAAGCGGACGCTGGGTTGCTCCGACTTCCAGCCCATGCGGCCCACCGCCAGCTCCCCACGCTCGGCGTCCCACACGTAGTTGATGCGGCCGCTGATCCCGTCTCCGTCCGCGTCGTCGGGATCTGCGAGCTCCTGCAGACGCGACTCGGGAATCGTCTCCAGCAGTCCGAGCCCAATCACTGCGGGAGCAACCCGCGGGGAAACGAGCACCGAGTCTGCCAGCGGACCGTACGCGAGAGCGTCGATGGTGTACTCAGGCACCGCCAAGGAATAGCTCTCCCCGTCCGCGTAGCTTCCGCCCTGCTCTCGATAGCTGACACTGGGGGTACCCTCCGCCGGAACGTCGCCGATGGCGAAGGGCTGCAACTGGCCCCCGTAGTTGGGGTCTCCCTTCGGACCACCGTGCTCGTCCTCGCCCGGCACCGACAGCCGCAGCAGCAAGCCGACGAAACCTTCGTCGGCCGCCAGGGGTGGACTGCCACGCCCATCCTTGAAGTGACAGGCCGCGCACGAGCGCGCGTTGAACAGCGGCCCCAGGCCATCTCGCGCGTCGGTGCTCGATGGCGCCTGCACCCAGGCCTGATTGAAGAAGGCGTTGCCGGAATAGAACAGCGACTCGTGCTCCGGCTGGATGTTCTCGGCCGGCATCGTGAAGGCGTTCTTGCCTCCGAGCAGGGTGTTCGTCGTATCTCCGCCAGGAAGCCACTCGCCGTCGTCCACCTGCGAGCTGGGCTCTGCGTCCTCGCTGGAGCACCCGAGGGTCCCGATCAGCGGCAGCAGGACCAGCGGCAAGATCCGCGCGGCGCGCGGCACCGCTGGCGGAGATTTCGCGATTCTTGGCCTGGGGAAGGTTCGATGAAGCATGACTCTAGAAGCACCTCAGGCGGCCCCGGTCTGTTGACTCGCTGGGCCGCCTGGTGGGAGCGTTGGGGGTTACTCGGCTACTGGGATGTCCAGCTCGAGCTTGCGAAAGACTTGCTCGAGCAGTTTTTCCTGTTCTCTCAGGGAAACGATGAGCGCCTCGACTCGCGCTCGGCCCTCGGTGTTGTCGAGGGCGATCTCCTGGTCGAAGGGTGGCTGCAGCGCCTTGGCCAGCGCCAGGCTGGCGTCGATCTTGTCGCCGACCTGCTTCGCGAGGTCGGCGTCGATCTCGGCGATCACGCTGCCGATCCCGACTCCCGAGACCATGCTGCCGTCGAGGCGGTGGTAGTGCCCCTCCCAGACGTTCTTCACGCCCTGGATGTCCTGGATCATGTCCCGGTGTGTGTTGTCGCTGAAGCAGGAGTGTTCGTCCTCCTGACTTCCCGAATCCAGCGCGGTCTGCAGGCGCTCGCCGCCCGTCTCGAACCCGGAGAGAACGATCATCCCGGTCAGAATGCGCCGGAAGGCCTCCTTCGGTTCGGCCGACTCCATTTCCTTCCGGTAATTCTCTTCACCAGGCGCCCAGGCAGCGACCAGGTCATCGAGCTGGCTCTGCAGCAGACCCGTGGTGGTGGTGAGGTACAGCCCGCGACGATCGGCGTTGGGCGCAGTGGATTCCGCCCCATCGGTGTAGTCGTTGAAGGACCGATCGCCCGGCCCCGTTTCGCTGTGGTCTTGTCCCCAGAGCAGGAACTCGATGGCGTGATAGCCCGTCGCGATGTTCTCCTCGCCGCCTTGCTCGTTCAGGCTCATCAGCGTGCTGGCGTCGATGGTCTCGGCGCTGTCGTTGACTATCCCGGCCTCGGGCATGTCATCGACGTAGTCGATGTACGCTTCGTCCAGCGGCCAGGCGTTGATCATGCCCTCGGGCCCGTCCTCGGGGTTGTCGATCGGGCCGTCGTAGAACCGGAACGCCTCGCTCTGCAGGTACGGCTCGCGGGAAGCCAACCAGGCGGCGCGCGCCGCGTCCAGCGTGACCTGCGACGGCTCCGCAACCAGCGCCTGGGCGGCAGCGTCGAGGTCGCCCGCTGTCTTCGCAGAGTCTTGGTAGGTGGCCTCGACGATGTCGGCGTACGTCGCCACGGCATCGCTCGCGCTCGCGGGTAGGCCGCCCGAAGCAGTGGTCTCGTCGTCGCTCGAGCAACTGACGAGCAAGCCGGCCAGCACGGCCGCAGGAATCAAGAAACGCATCTCGGAGAACTCCTCGAGTGGGGTTGGGGTCTAGCTTGAAGCACTCCATACTGAAAATGAAAAGCGTTTTCAACAAGCATTTTCGCCGGGTTCAGCGGACCAGATGGCCGCAATCCCTGCGCGTTTCAGCGGTTCTACCCCACTTGATCGGTGCCCTACCGGCCGTCGACTGCGGGAAAAACCGGGCGCTGCTGGCGTCTGATAACGCCTATCACTTTCAGCAGGGGGCGAGGACCCGTGGTCGAGCGCCCGAGCGTCCAGCGCCCGTCGACGTCGCCCCAGCGAGTTCGTGCCGATCGACGTGCACGTCACCGAGGCGACCGATGGCTCGCCTCTCCCCCAACCCTACGGAAACGGAAGTGTCCGGAGTCGGGCGCCGCTGGTGAAGATGCCGTCAGCCGCATGTGAGCTGAGACTCAAGAACCAGCGCTGCGACGCGGCCACGCGTTGAAGACTTCAGCCCTGGCCAGCTTGCTTCTCGCGGGACGCCTCGCGGCGCGAGGCCTTGCGCTTCGCCTTGGCGCGCTTCGTCTGCTCGGAGCGCGAACTCCCCTCCCCCTTGGCGCGCTTGCCCACGGGCTGCTTGACGCGCTTCTCGCTGGAGGTTCGATGGCGCGCTGCGGGCTTGCCCTCGGTCCGCTTGGAAGACCGGTCGCGCTGGGCGTGGCCGGCGGGCTTGCTCTTTTCCCGCTCCGCGCCGTGCTTCGTCGGCGCGGCCTTCGGAATCAGCTTCGCAATCAGTTCCTTGCGGTAATTGACCACGCGCCAGGTCCCGTCCCCGGGCGTACACCACTTGTCTTCCTTCGGGCGGTTGCGGCCTTGATAGCTCGCCAGCCACTCGTGGAACCAGACACGCCCCGTCTTCTCCTTGCAGAGCTCCCGATTCGCGGTGATCAGCGCTGCCATGCGGCGGATGTTCGTCGCGCCGTCCAGGAGCCGCGCCTTCGCTGACTGGCAATCGGTCGACGGATCGTTCAGCGGATCCTCATCCCCACGGCAACCTCGAACGTAGCGCGCGCGGATCTGTGCGAGACCGTAGTCTTCGCCGTCCTTCGACACCACGCCAGGATGCCAGTAGCTCTCGAAGTGGATGATCGCGACCCCCGTGAAGGGGTCGAAGTCGTGCTCCTTTGCCTCCTGCTGGAGCACCTTCGCGTAGTGCAGCGCCTCCTGCCGCGGGATCGTCGGGCGTGAGAGCTGAATGGCGAGCACGATGAGAGCGAGAGAGCGAACCACGAACCACGCTTGCCTCACGCACCTACATGTAGGCAAGTTCCGGACGACCTGGCGATGGCTTCAGCATCCACTTCAGGAAGCAGACGCCACCACGGGCTTCCCCCACAGGCGTCGGAACAGCAGCAAGTGCCCGAGCAGCGCCGCCTGGACCAGCACCGTCGGCAGCCAGACGAAGGGCACCTCGGCGATCCAGACGTTCGGCGGATCCGTGTGGAGCACCTGGAACCGCGTCGGCATCGCCATGACCGCCGTCGACACCACCAGGCCGAGCAGCAAGAGGCCGAGCACATTGAACCCATACAGCGCCCAGCGCGGAGGCGTGGCACGCCGCGCCCAGAGCCCCAGAGCCAGCCCCAGCACGCCGGAGACGATGTCGAAGTTGCGTCCCTCGAAGGTGAGCTCCCGCGGCACGAAGCCCTCGACGTATCCTCGGTGAAGCAACGGCTCCACTACGCGGAAACACAGGCCAACCAGCCAGGTCAGGGCAGCGCCAGGAACACGCTTGCGCCCTTGCTCGCTCCCGCGCGAAGCCAGATGGTGAGCAGAGTGGTACCGAGGAACACGGGCATGATCGGCGGCAGTTGCGCTTCGAAGCGTCCCAGGACTCCCAGCATCGCAAGCAGCGCGACGATCGCCATCCAAGCGGTCAGGATCACGACGGCCGCGCGCGGTGCGCCGGCGTTCGCCTTCCGCAGCGCCAGCGTGAAGCCGAACACGCAGGCGAGCACCGTCGCCACGAATGAGAGCAAGTAGGCCTGAGAGGGGATGATCGTCGCCATGGACCGTTCGAGTCGTAGAAACCAGCAGCTCCGCTTCTAGCAGGCAGAGCGTCGACGTATCACGACGAACGTGCTGGGCGCTTGCGCTGTCCTGACCACGGCCGCATCCCCGCTGCCGGTAGCAGGCGGTCCCCGACTTCTCGGTCAGCTGGGCTTCGACTGCTCGGGATCTGCTCGGTCCCCGGAATAGATGGCTTCGCGCACGAAGAGGTCCTCCAGCGTCGCGTGGTGCGCCTGCACCTCGACCACCCCCGCTCCGTTCTCCAGCGCGAGCCTCAGCACTCGATCGACGCGCTCCGACGCGACCTCGACGGTCGTGCGCTCCCCGGCGCGGCCCAGGCGCGCGCCCCCTGCCTCGAGCTGCTCTTGAAGCGCTGCCGACACGGAGTCCAGGACGATCTGTGTCTCGTTCGCTCCAATGTTCAGCAGCTCGCTCAACGCGCCGCTCACCACCACCTCCCCCTTGCGCAGGATCGTCACGCGATCGCAGAGCGCCTCCACATCCGCGAGGATATGTGTCGAGAAGAAGATGGTCCGACCGTTTGCGCGCTCTTCGAGGATCAGATCCTTCACTTCCCTGCGCCCCACGGGGTCCAGGCCGCTCATCGGCTCATCCAGGATGAGGAGCTCCGGATCGGCGACCAGCGCGGCTGCCAGCCCGGTACGCTGAAGCATGCCCTTCGAGAGGCGCCGCACCTGGCGGTCTGCGGCGTACCAGACGCCGGTACGTTCCAGCACCTGTCGCGCGCGATCGCGGCACGCCTTTCCCCTGACTCCCGACAGCTCGCCGCACATCTCCACGAACTCCAGCGGCGTGAGATACGGATAGACGTAGGGATTTTCCGGAAGGAAACCAACGCGGGACAGCACTCGGGGACGCCCGACCGGTTCACCCATCAGCAGCGCGCGCCCCGAGCTGGGCGAGATCAGCCCAGTGAGCATCTTGATGGTGGTGGTCTTGCCGGCGCCGTTCGGCCCCAGAAAGCCAAAGATATCGCCGGCGTGGACCTCGAAAGAGACGCCGCGCACAGCCTCCACCCGACGCATCCAGAAGCCCTGGCGAAATGTCTTCGCGAGTTGCTCGACCTGGATCAACGGAGCCGCCACGATGCTCACACGTTAGCTCAAATCGAGGAGCGGGCGGGGCGACTCCTTGCCTCTTGGCGCGGGTCCTCCGATCGGCTCGGCGCACCGAGCCATGCGGACCGCCCGGCGTGTGAACGGGCCATCCCTTGGCTTCAGCAACGCTGCCAAAGTCCAGCCACCGTGCGTGTGGAACGGGCTGTCAGAAGCTGAGTCGAGCGAGCGTCGCTCGTCACGGCTGCCTTGAGCAGCACGCCGTCCGGCTTTTTTCGCGGAATCGAGCGCTCGCATCCAAGCCGAGTGTTTCGAAGTCAGCGGGTAAAGTGATACAACGCGCCGCCGGGAGACAGTTTGAGTAGCTCCCGCGGCGAGGAAACATGAGAACGAGAGCTGGTTTTGCGTCCTTCCTTGCACTGTGCAGCATCGCCGGTGCCGCCCACGCCCAGACCCCCGGAGAGCCGGCGCCGCCCGGCGCTGCGCCGCCTGGCGCTCCGGTTCCCGGCGCTCCCGCGCCCGGCGCCCCTGCTCCCGGCGCACCTGCTCCCGGCGCACCCGCTCCCGGCGCACCCGCTCCCGGCGCGGCACCCGGTGCTGGTGTTGGCGCGCAAGGCAGCTGGTCTCTCGGCGGGGGTTTCCAAGGCGACGCCGAGGCGAGTGGCCCCGAGGTGCCGGTCGACGAGCCTGGGTGGCGGCGGCAATCGCTGTACATCTCCAACGGGTTGAGCGGCTCGACTGGCCTGTTCCGCGTCGCGGAGGCGGGTTCAGGGGCAGAGGGGACCTTCCGCGTCCAGTTCCTGGCCAGCTACTTCTCGGGTTCGGATTTTCTGTGTGGTAAAGGTGACCGCACCTGCCCGACGCCTCCTGGGCAGGACGAAGCCCAGGCGGACGAGGTGAGCCGAGTCGGCGCGAACCTCACGCTGTCAGCCACGCTGTTCCCCTTCATGGAGGCCTACCTCGGGCTCCATTCCTACGCGACTTCGAACGACCAGGGCCGGCCGCAGTTGCTGCAGGTCCTCGGCGACACGGACCTGGGCCTGAAGTTCTTCATGCCTCACGAGCCCGACCAGTTGCTCTCGTTCGGCGGCGAGGCGCAGCTGTGGCTACTCAACGGCACCGGTGGTGTTGGACTCGATGGCTCCGGCACGAGCGGTGCCATCCGTGGCCTCGCGACCGCCGACTTCCACAACAAGACCAACCCCGACGAGCGCATCCCGCTGCGCGCGCACCTCAACCTGGGCTACTACCTCGACGAGTCTGCGTCCCTGGTGTCCGACACCGAGTCGACTCGCAAGCAGCCCATCAGCCGGATCGAGCGCTTTGGGCTCGATATCAACCGCACGGATTCGTTCCAGATCGGGCTTGGCGTGGAGGGCGTGTTCGAGATGATCCGCCCGTTCATCGAGTACACCATCGACGTTCCGGTGAACCGCAACGGCTACACCTGTAACCGCAACACGCTGGTCGGCGAGGACTGTCTGGGCGACTCGGCGGGCTTCAGCACGACGCCATCCCGGGTGACGCTTGGCGCTCGGGCCCAGCCATGGCTGGAGGGGCTGACGTTCACCGCCGCCTTCGACATCGGCACCGGCGCGACGAGCTCGTTCATCGAGGAGGTCGCGCCCGAGCTACCGTGGCAGCTCTGGCTCGGTGTCGGATACGCCTATGACGTAGAGAAGGGCGAGGCCACCGTGAAGACCGTCGAGGTCGAGAAGGTGGTCCAGGTTCCGCCACCACCCCAGCGCGTCGTCGAAGGCACCGTGGTCGACAAGGACTCCCGCGCGCCGATCGGCGGCGCAGTGCTGAAGTTCGACGGCCGCCCCATCACCGGCATGGTCGCCACGGCTGACGGCACCTTCACCAGCGGGACACTGGAGCCTGGGACGTACACCTTCAACGTTTCCGCGGATGGCTTCCGTGAGGGCCAGTGCTCGGTGACGGTGCCGATGTCCAACCCCGGCATGGCACCCGCGCCTGGCATGGCGCCCGCGCCCGGAATGGCGCCCGCGCCCGGAATGGCACCCGCGCCCGGAATGGCGCCCGCGCCCGGAATGGCGCCCGCGCCCGGAATGGCGCCCGCGCCCGGAATGGCACCCGCACCTGGAGCCGCGCCCGGCGCACCCCAGGCGATGCCTGGTACCCCGATGGTGACCCGTGTCGAGTGCGAACTCGAGGCGCTGCCCAAGGTCGGGAACGTGGTGGGCACCCTCACGGACTCTGACGGTGGTGGCGCCGTCGGGGGCGCCACGGTGAAGATCACGGACAAGCTGAACCGCGAGCTCGAGCTCACCGCGGACGCGGTCGGAGCCTTCCGCTTCGAGAACGTGCCGCCTGGTACGGTGAAGATCACCGTTACGGCGCCTGGCTTCTTCACCAGCGTGACCGAGTGGGAGATCAAGCCGCAAGAGGACGTGCAGGCTCGCATCAGCCTCAACAAGCGCCCCAAGACCGCGAACGTGGTCGTGACCGCACGTGAGCTGAAGCTCAAGAAGCAGGTCCACTTCGAGCACAACTCGGCGAAGATCTCCCCCGACTCGATGGCTCTGCTCGAAGAGATCGCCGACGTGTTGCGCCAGAAGTCCGAGATCGCCGGTCTGGAGATCCAGGGACACACGGACAACACCGGAACGCCCGAGTACAACATGCGATTGAGCAACGAGCGCGCGAACGCCGTACGCACCGCGCTGATCACGCTCGGCGTCTCGCCCTCTCGCCTCACGGCCAAGGGTTACGGGCAGGAGAAGCCGCTGGTGCCCAACGTGTCGGACGCCAACCGCGCCCGCAACCGTCGCGTACAGCTCATGATCCAGAAGTGACCTGAAACCCGCGACGCAACGTGGCGCCTCCCAGGCTCAGCTCGGGAGGCGCCCTTGCTTTGTGTGCAGTTCCTCGGGCTGGCGTCCACCTTCGTCGGCCGAAGGTGGAGGCTCAGCCGGCGTCTGCGGGGTCATCGCCAGCGTCCCCAGGCGAACCGCCCGACTCCTCGGCGTGGAGCTCATCGAGGATCGCCTCCACCCGACGTTCGTTGTCGATGCCCGCGTCGTAGTAGAAGCGCAGCTCCGGGAGTCTCTTCATCTTCAAGCTCTGACCGAGACCCTTGCGCAGATGGCCCGCCATCCGGCTGAGCGAAGACATCACGCGCTTGCGAGAGCGCTCGTCGTCCCCCGCCAGCAACCGCACGTTGACCTTCGCGATGCCCAGGTCGTCTGTCATGTCCACCGAGGTGATCACGAGCGCTGCGACGCGCGGATCACCCGCTTCGCGTCGAATCAGCTCCGCGAGTCGCCCCCGGATACCTTCTGCGACCCGCTGGGGGCGCCTGCCATCACTCTTCATCTTCTTCCTTCGCTGGCCTTCCCCAGGGTAGATCACTGAAGTCGCCGCTCGGAGCTTCGGAGTCTTCAGCGACGCCCGCGCCCCAGGGTGAGTCGTGCGCCAGCTGTTCGATGCCGCCACGGATCCCCGAACCGCCTTCGCCGAATGAGACCACTTCTGTCGCCACGTCGCTGAGCTGGGCGTCCCCGACTTGCCTCGCGAGCTTCACGCAGGAGGCGAGGACTTCATCACAGTGGCGAGAGTCGTTGCTCACCGTGCAGACTCCGAGCGTGGCGAGCTGGTGCAGGTTCAGCTCACCGATCTCGGCGACGCTGACGGGGAAGCGACTGGCAAGTCGCTCCTTGTAGCTGCGCACGACGCGGCGCTTGTCTTTGAGCGAGCGGCTGCCGGGCAAACGCAGCACGATGCGGGCGACTCCTACGAACATGGCCTGGATGTGGGGCGCGCTCGTCGCGCCTGCAGCTGGATGCGGGATCGGGTTGGACCCGGCAATGAAAAGCGAGCAGCGCCTGGATGGCGCTGCTCGCTGGTCGCTTGGCAAACGGTCCGCAAGACTCAGAGCGTCTGCTTGACCTCTTCCATCTCGAAGGCCTCGATCTGGTCGCCAACCTCGATGCCGTTCCAGCCGTCGACGGAGATACCGCACTCGAAGCCGTTGCGAACCTCGCGCGCGTCATCCTTGAAGCGCTTGAGGCTGTTGATCTTGCCTTCGTAGACCACGTCGCCGTCGCGCAGGACGCGAGCGCCCGCGTTACGCCTGATGATGCCATCGGTGACCATACAGCCAGCGATGGTTCCCGCCTTCGAGACGCGGAACACCTGCAGCACGTCGGCCTTGCCGAGCGCCTTCTCGACGAGAGTCGGTGCGAGCAGACCCTCCATGGCCGCCTTCACGTCGTCCACGACCGCGTAGATCACCTCGTAGCGACGGATCTCCACGCCCTCGTGCTGAGCGAGGCTCGAAGCCTTGCCCGCGGGTCGCACGTTGAAGCCGATGATCATCGCTTGCGCAGCCACTGCGAGGTTCACGTCGCTCTCGGTGATGCCACCAGCGGCGGCATGCACGACCGTCACCTTGACCTTCTCGGTGCTCAGCTGCTCGAGAGACGTGCGCAGCGCTTCGACGGACCCCTGGACGTCGGCCTTGATGATCACCTTCAGCTCGAGCGTCTGAGTGGCGCTCATCTGCTTGGCGATCTCCTCCAAGGACATGCGGGCTGGGCGCGGCGCGATCGTGCTCGAGCGGGTCTTGGTCTTCCGCTGCTGCGCGATCTCCTGCGCCTTCTTCATGTCCTTGACGGCGTGTACCGAGTCGCCCGCGAAAGGCACGTCGTCCAGTCCGATCACGCTGACCGGCGTGGCCGGGCCGGCCTCGTTGACCTTGCGCCCGTTGTGGTCGTGCATCGCGCGGAGCTTGCCGAAGGCGCGTCCCGCCAGGATGTAGTCACCGCGGCGCAACGTGCCGTCCATGACCAGCACCGTCGCGAGCGCGCCCATGCCGCGATCCAGCTGAGCCTCCACGACGACTCCCTCGGCGGGGTTCTTCGGGTTGGCCTTCAGTTCCAGGATTTCCGCCTGGAGAATCACTTGCTCCAGGAGGTTCTCCACGCCTTCGCCGGTGGCCGCGGAGACCTCCGTGAAGAGGGTGTCACCACCCCACTCCTCGGGAACGAGGTTCTGCTCGCTGAGCTCACGGCGGACGCGCTCGGGCTGAGCGTCTTCCTTGTCGATCTTGTTGACCGCGACGACGATCGGAACTCCGGCCGCGCGCGCGTGGTTGATGGCTTCCTTGGTCTGCGGCATCACACCGTCGTCGGCTGCGACGACCAAGATCACGAGGTCGGTGCACTGAGCGCCGCGCATGCGCATCGCCGTGAACGCGGCGTGACCTGGCGTGTCCAGGAACGTGATGCGTCCGTGCTTCGTCTTGACCGAGTAGGCGCCGATGTGCTGCGTGATCCCGCCAGCTTCGCCACCTGCAACGTCTGCCTTGCGAATGCGATCCAGCAGGCTGGTCTTGCCGTGATCGACGTGCCCCATGACCGCGACCACAGGAGGACGCGGCACACGATCCGCGTCGTCTTCGACCGTCGCTGCCTCCTCGCCTTCGAGACCACGAGCGGCCTTGAGGGCTTCTTCCTCACTGATGGCGACGTTCTCGACCTCCCAGCCAAACTCGTTGGCCACGATCTTGGCGGTGTCCGCGTCGAGCGAGCTATTGATGTGCACGCCGCTCATCCCGAGTTGCATCAGCTTGCCCAGCAGCTGATTGGCCTTGAGCGCCATCTTCTGGCCAAGCTGCTGCAGCGTGATCGTGTCCTCGATGCGGACCACCTTCTTGTGGGCCGAGCGCTCCTGGGTGAGGATCGCACCCCCGCCCCGCTTGGGCGCGATGGAGAAGCGGTTGCCGCGCCCCATGCGACCACCACGGCCAGCCGGTCCGCGGCCACGCGGGCCGCCGGGACCACCGGCCTTGGCATCGAAGGTGGTGCGTCGGGGGGTCGGACCTCGAGGTGCCTGCGGCATGGGGACGCCGGGGCGCCCCTTCCAGACGTCGATACCAGTCTTGGGAGGTGTGCTCGGACGTGGCGGCGGCGCCGAGGGCGAAGGTCTGGCGGGCGCCGCCGGAGCTGCGGCCTTGGGCGCAGCAGCGGAGGGCGCAGCAGCGGCGGAGGGCGCAGCGGCGGCGGAGGGCGCAGCGGCGGCGGAGGGCGCAGCGGCGGCGGGCTCGGGCGCCTTCTTGGGCACTTCGGCCTTCGGGGCCTCCGCGGGCTTCGCGGCCGGCTCTGCCTCTGCTGCGGCCTTCGGGGGCGTTGCAGGCTCCACCGGCTTCTCCTCGGCGGCGGGCGCCGCAGGGGGGGGCTCGGGAGCCGGAGCGGGCGCCGCCTTGGGACTCGACTTCCGCGGAGCAACCTCGGCCTTGGGTTCCGGCTTGGGCTCGGGAGCGGACGGCTTCACTGCAGGGACGGGTGTCTCCTGCTTTGCTTCCGGGGCTGGCTCGGGCTTCTTCGCCACGACGGGCGCGGGCCTCTCGACGGGCGCCTCGCGCTTCGCGGGTTCGGGCGCCGCGCTGGCAGCTGGCGAGGACGGAGCGGGAGCAGCGCGAGGTGAAGAAACCTCGGCCTTCGCGGAAGAACGCTTCGGACGGCGCTTGACCACCGCCGCATGAATGCGTTCCTCCACCATCTTTTCCCCATTCTGCTTGTCGAGGTGGCGCTTCACCCGCTCGACCGCCTCTGGCGCGATTGCGCTCATGTGGTTTCGCACATCAGAGACACCGAGGTCCTTCAACAAGCCGAGGAGCGCCTTGTTGTCCATGCCCAAATCTCGGGCGACCTCGTACACACGCACCTTGCTCATCGATCCTCCGTGGATTCATCCACGACTTGCGCGGGCTCGTTGGTCAGTTCTTGGTCCGACGAGCCACGCATTCCCTGCTCACCCGCGACGGCGGGAGACACCAGTCCGGCAGCAGCCAGGGCGGTCCTTACCGCCGAAGCTAGTCCGGTATCAAGCACCGCGATGATCGCGGTGTCGGGTCGGCCCAGCACCGTCCCCAAAGCTGACTTCTCCCCCCACTCGGCCAAGCGGCCAGAAACCTCTGCAGCTGCGACACAGCTCAACTTGCGTGCGGCGGCGGCGTCGTGCGTCACGAGCACCAGCTCCACCCCGCCTTGGCCCCAGGCGTCGCTCACCGCGTCCGCACCCACTGCGAGGTGGCGGCCCCGCTGGGCCGCGCCGAGCAAGCCGCTGACGCGACGATTCGCCGCGCCAGCAACCGCGGCGAGCAGGCTCTCCGGGGCGACCCTGACCGCCGCCCGAAACCCCTTCGAGAGCCCGTGGCGCGCAGCCCGCTCGAGACACGTCTGGCGCACGTGGACCCAGACCCCCCGACCTCCAAAGGCCGACGGGCGCGCCGCCAGATCCACCACCGGCTGCCCCAGTTCGTCCAGCACCACGCAGGCGAGCGCCGCAGAGTGATCCCGTTCGCCACACCCGACGCAGGTGCGCACCGGCCGCGACGCCTGGGTGCCACGGTCAGCACCACGCGCTGCGTGGGGGCGCCCCTTGGAGGGCTGCGGGGTACGGAAGGAAGACATCATCTAGGGTTTGGTCGCTGTGTGAGATCCTGGTTAGGGCTGGAGCCGACCTCAGTCGGCAGTGCCTTGTTCCACGCTGGCTCGGGCGGCTCGGCGAGCTGCCTCGATCTCGTGCAGGTCGTTCTCCAGGAACTGGACCGCACCCATCTGGACCAGGCGGGCCTTCTTGATCCCCAGGCCGCTCTTGATCGCCAGGCGATCCGGATCCTCCCGCGCCAGGTCCTGCACCGTGCGGTAGCCCGACTCCTCGAGCAGGTGGAGCGTCCGTAGCCCCACGCCGCGGACGAAGCGCAACATGTCGCGATCCGAGAGCGACTCCGCGCGGCTCGTGGCCTCCGCCAGGCGCTCCTTGCGTAGTCGCTCCATGGTGCCCTCCGCACGCGCCTTCAGGTCTTCGGCGGCTGCGGTGTTCTCGACACCAGGAATGGTCACCAGCTCTTCGACGGCGGCCTCGGCGATCTCCTCTAGCGCGCGGAAGCCCAGTCGATACATCTGCTTCGCCAGCTCGTCGTCGATGCCATCGATCTCGCGCAGCGCCTGGAGGGCTTCCTCCTCCATCTGCTTGAACTTCGACTCGGAGATGATGTCAAGTTTCCACGCGGTAAGTTGGGACGCCAAGCGCACGTTCTGGCCCTTGCGACCAATGGCCAGCGAGAGCTTCTCGTCAGGGACCACCAGTTCCATGCGGTGATCGGGCTCGTCGACGATGACCTTGTTGACCTCTGCAGGCTGAATAGCGGCGATCACGTAGCGCGCCGGATCGCGGTCGTAGGGCACGATATCGATCTTCTCGCCCCGCAGCTCTTGAACGACCGCTTGCACGCGAGAGCCCTTGATACCGACGCACGCGCCTACGGGATCCACATCGGAGTCGCGGGTGGTCACCGCGATCTTGCTACGGGATCCTGCCTCGCGAGCGACGGCCACGATCTTCACGATGCCTTCGTAGATCTCCGGAACCTCGGCCTCGAAGAGCTTCTCGACCAAGCTGGGCGCGCTGCGGCTCAGGATCACGATCGGTCCCCTCGCCTCACGGTCGATGTCCTTCACGTAGGCGACGACGCGATCTCCCGGACGATAGGTCTCGCGGGGGGTCTGCTCGCGGTAGGGCAGCACACCTTCGGTCCGGCCGAGGTCCACGATCACGTTGTGGCCCTTCTCGAAGCGACGGATGATGCCCCGGATCAGCTGCCCCTTGCGGTCCTTGTACTCGTTGTAGATGAGGTCGCGCTCCGCGTCGCGCACGCGCTGCAGAAGCACCTGCTTGGCCGTCTGTGCCGCGATGCGACCGAACTGGCTGCGCGCCTGCTTGATCTTCAGCAGATCTCCGAACTCCTTGTCCTGCTGACGAGCGCGATCCGCGTCCTTGGGGTGCCAGAACACCTGGAAGCCCAGCTCCTCGCCCTCCTCGGCGTCCAAGCCGTGCTTCTTGGCGTCTTCGATGGCGATCTCCCGCTCCGGCTCGTCCACCTCTTCCACCACCGTCATGTACTGAAAGAGGTCGATCTGCCCCGTTTCATCGTTGAAACGTGCTTCGAGTTCACGCGACTGGCCGAAGGCAGCTTGAGCTGCCTTGAGGATCGCCGCTTCCATCGTGTCTATTAGGATCTGCTTGTCGATGCCCTTCTCCTGGGCGACTTGCTCGACGATCAGACCTAGGTCTTCGACAGTAGACGTTGCTTGTGCCATGAGTCATCGGCTCCGTTGGCGCGCCTTGCGCCCGTTCTTCCCGGCTCCGCTCTTGCTTGGGTTCGCCGAGCGGCCCGGCTTCGCTACCTTCCAGTCGAACACCAAGTGTCCCGACTGGATGTTGGCGAACTCGAGGTGGAGTTCTCCAGCGTCGGTGTGGATCAACACGTTGCCAGCCTCATCCAAGCCCCCGAGCTGACCGCGGAAGGTGTATTGCCCTTCGACTGGTACCCTGAGCTTGAGCTTCGCTGACTGCCCCTCGAAGCGGACGTACTCGGCCGCTTCGTACAGTTTGCGTTCGATCCCAGGCGACCCCACTTCCAGGCGGAAGCGACCTGGGATCAAGTCGGTCACGTCGAGCGCCGACGAAATGTCGCGGGAGATCTCGCTGCACAGGTCCAGGGTGATTCCCTCCCCAGCCAGCTTGGCCTCTGGACGCTCGATCGTCAGCGAGAGCACCGACTCCCCCGAACGCCCCGCCCACACGAACTCCACCGCCTGCACGCCATGGGCACGCAAGATGGGCTCGACGAGGGCGATGATTCCCTCCCGATCGAGGCCTTGGAGTTTTTCGTGAGCGATATGCATTCGAGGGTCTGAGTAGGTGGATCCGTTCGTGAGATCCTGCCCGTGGCGCGCCGCGCCCGAGGGTGCGGCCCGAGAAACTCGCGTTTCTCGGAGGGACCACCTCACACCACTGCGGCGCTGGGAGCCGCTCGGCCCGTCCGAGGCCGGAACAGAGTCTTGGTGTGGGGGGGGCGCCAAAAAAAAACGGACCCGAAGGGGCCCGCAGGGATCCACCGGGCGCGCAATCTACTGAACCGAAGGCCACCGCGCAAGCTACCCCGGGCGCTGGCGCCCCTCGACGCTCCGCGCTCGACCTGGTCGGGCCCTGTGGATCGCGTGAAGAACCGCCAATTCGGCAGGGGAATCCCGCATATCGGCCAGCGGGCCGAAGAGCCGGACGGCGCGTCCTCACCCCCGGAAAAACTGGCAGAGGCGCAGCTCGGCGCGCTCAGGCGAGGTTCGGCAACGTGACCACGTCGACGTGGAGCACGTCGCCGGTGAACGCGGTGATCTCCGCCAGGCAGGCGTCGCTGGGTCGAGAGTCCACCCGGATGCGCGCACAGCCCGCGCGGGCGCCGTCGAAGACGGTGTTGTCCAGCTCTTCCACGTTGAGCCCATGGCGCTTGAGCACGCTGAGGGTGTTCGCCAGCACGCCCACCTTGTCGAGGTGGCGAATGATGAGCTGGTAGCGCGCTGGGGAGCTCGCGCAGACGTTCACGACGTTCGGGACGCGCCCTTCGATCAAGAACGCGCGCAGCACGCGCACACACTCGTCGGCGATCGCACCCTGCGCCTCGTCCGTGGAGGCACCGATGTGAGGCGTCGCGTAACAAAGGCCGGTACGCAGCACGGGGTGATCGTAGCTGGAGGTGCGCACGCTCGGCTCATCGGGCAAGACGTCCAGCCCGAGCCGTAGGGCCTTCCTCGGAGCGACCTCGAGCAACGCCTCGCTGTCGATCAGCCCGTCCTGCGCGGTGTTGATCAGCATGGATCCCCGAGGCAAAGCCTCGAGCACGTTGCGCCCGACGATGCCCCGGGTGCGCTCGTTGAGCTCCAGGTGGATGCTGAAGATGTCGCTCTGCTTCGCCAGCTCCTCGGGGCTCTGAGCGAATTCGATCTCGAGCGCCTGAGCCTTCGAGCGCGTCAGCGAGCGACTCCAGACGCGGACCCGCATGCCGTAAGCGCGGGCGAGCTCGGCGACTCGCCGGCCCACGTGGCCAAAGCCCATGATACCCAGGCGCTTCCCGCGCAGCCCCACGGCCTGGGCGTACTCCTCTTTCTCCCACTTGCCGTCACGCAAGCTGAGAGTGGCGTCGACCACGCGCCGGTCGAGCGCCCCCATCAGGGTGAGCGCCAGCTCGGCCACGGCGCTCGCGTTCTTGCCTGGCGTGTTCGCGACGTAGACGCCGCGCGCGCTGGCAGCGGTCACGTCGATGTTCCCCGTACCCGCGCCGGCGCGCACGATCAGGTTCAGCGTCGGCGCGGCCTCGATGGCCTCGGCGCTGACCCGCGTCCCACGCACGATGAGCACCCCGTGTCCCGGAAGGGACTCCACGAGCTGCTGCGGAGTGAGCTCCGGCTGGTAGTCGACGTCGACGCCCAGGGCGCGGATTTCGAGCAGACTCGTTTCGGGCAGACGATCAGCGACTAGAACGCGCATCCGGCGCGATCTACAGCGCTCCCTGCTGTCTGGCAATCATTGCTTGCCGTGAGCTAGCGCGGCGGAACGGAAAAGCGCTGCCCACCAATCTCCAGACCAACGCCTCCGTCTGCTTCGACCAGCAGCGGCGCAAGCTCGAGCTGTGCGGACGGCTGGAAGCGAGCGTCGAACTGCCCGTCCTTGACCTTCAGGTACAGGGCGCCGTCTGGACCCTCTCGGAGCGTGCTGGGATCCATGGGCTCGGAGCTGCCGTCGGACAGCTCGAGCTCCACGACGCCGTCTGACAGCCGCACCCCGCTGACGAAGAACGGCGTATCCTCGACGCTGAAATAGGTCCAGTCGTAGCCATTGGTCAGGATGAAGCGTCCGTCGTCCGGGTGCTTCGAAATCCACGCGGCAAACGCTTTGGCCATCTGGCTGTGCTCCACCGGTGCGTCGTCGTGCCAGAAGCGACCGTTCCGATCCAAACGGATCGTGCTCTCGCGAGAGCGACCGGGCGGCGGAGGAAAGCGGAAAAACTCGGGGTGATCGCCAGGCTTCATGTGCCGTCACTTTGGCTCAGGCTCAGCAGCTGTCCAGCAGCGACGCCCTCGCTCCGTGTGGTCGTGTGCCCCGCATCGGGCCAGATCACCTCGACGCTCGCGTCGCTGCAAGCGCCGAGCCCGAACGACAGCACGAGGTCCTGCTGCATGCCGAAGTGCCCGTAGCCTCCCTGGACGCTCTTCACCTGGGTCAACCCACCGGCGGTCACGCGCACCTCGGCGCCGATGGCCGCGCGGTTCGCCCCCGCGCCACCCGCGAGCTTCACGCTGAGCCACTTGGCATGGTCGGCGGCGTCGCTCTCGTACAGGTGCACCGCGCGGGTGTCCCACAGCTGGGCGCAGTCGCGGGCACGACTGCTACCAACCACTACGTCCAGGTCGCCATCTCGATCGAAGTCTGCGACCGCCAGCCCCACCGGGCAGTCGTGGTTCAGCCCCCATGCGTCCTCCACCGCCTCGAAGCTTCCATCGGCTCTCTGATGGAACACACGCAGGGCCTGGTCGGGATAGTCGCTGGTCGTGAGCAGGATGTCCGGCCGCCCGTCGAGATCCAGATCCGCGATGGCCGCGTTGATACCACCCTCGTTCCAGTCGACACCCGGGCGCGGTAGGCCCAAGCCTGCTGCTTGCAGGTCGGGCCGGGAGTACTTGAGGCTCCCGCCGCTCGTATCCGCGAGGAGAAGGCGTGAGGTGTCACTCCCGTCGCCAGCCCACCAGTGATGGATCTCGGCGTTGTAGAGGTCAGCTACCCCGTCGTTGTTCACGTCGCCGCACGCGGTGCTGAAGGTGTTGCCATTCGCGCGCCAGGGCCGGGTATCCGAGGCCGACCAGTAGCCGTCCGCAGGACTCGGGCACTGCACCTTGGGGCCTTCGCCAGGGCACGCCGGATCGTCGTGAAGGGTGCACCAGCAGAGGAAGAACTGGTTGTCGGTGTAGCTCTCGTTCTCGTCGCCGGCGAACCCGCTGTCGCGCCCCATCTCGCTGAACTTGCCGCTGCCGTCGTTCAAATACAGCTGGTTCCACTGCCGTCCGTAGGCGCTCACCAAGAGGTCCATGTCGCCGTCCCCATCGACATCGCAGCTCGTGGTGCCATACGCTGGCCGGTGATTGGTCCCCGCGTCGTAGCCGAGGTCCGACGTGCGCAAGCCCACGGCTCCGGTGATCTCGTTGAACGAACCATCGCCCACGCCCATGAACAGGCGCGCCTGACTGCCTTGATTCGTCACACCGTAGAGGTCGTACCAGCCGACGACGAACAGATCGACGTTGCCGTCCAAGTCGACGTCGGCGAAGGTCGCTCCCGAAGTCGGGAACGCATCCGTGCCCAGCAGCGCCAGCTGCGGCGCGAGACTGAAATGCCCCGAACCATCGTTCAGCAACACCTCGCTGCGATCGAGCTGCCCGGGGGTCTCGGGGCTGTCGAGCTTGGTCTTGTCGGTGTACGTGCCGCTGAACAGATCGAGATCGCCGTCGTTGTCGACGTCGGCCGCGACCGCGAGCTGGGTCGAGCGCTGGTTTTCCGTGTCACCGTCGCGTGGTGTTCCGTACCCACTGGGCAGCGTCTCGTCGACGAACTCGCGTCCGCCTCCCGCCCTCTCCCGGTTCATCAGGATGCGTGAGGTCGGCGCGCTGTTCGGCGCTCGCGTGTTGTTGCCGAGGCCGTGGATGATCAGGTCCGGGTAGTCGTCCCCGTCCAAATCCACTGCGGAAATTCGGTTCCCCTCGACGCCCTCCAGGCCCCAGGCCGCGGAGTTGCGCACGAAGCTCGGGGCGGCGCTGGTCGCGTAGACGTCACAGGAAGGGGGACTGCCAGCGCTCCCGGCGCTCCCGCCGCTCCCGCCGCTGCCACCAGCACCCGCGCTACCGCCATTGCCACCATTCGACGCGGAGCTCTCGTCGGAGCCGCAACCCCAGGCGCCCAGCACCAGGCCCACGCAGGAAACACACAGAAACAAGCCTCTGGAACGCCAAGCCATGGCCGAGCATACCTGGAAAGCGAACGCCTGACCGGAGCGGTATCGGACGGTGTGCGAATGTGGGCTCGAGTCGGTTTCCGACGCACCTCTCCCCCAACCCCTCGAGCAGCGTCACCGCGACTCGATGCTGGGTTTGGGGGTGAGGGCGCGCCATCGAAGGGCGCGAGTCGGCGTCTAGAGAGCGACCTTCTGCTCTCGGGGCTCCAGCGTCTGCTTCGTCACCTTCACGCTGAAGCTCTTGCCGTCCCAAGTGATGTCGTGGCGCACGAGGGGGATCGCGTCGTCCGACAGCTCACTCATGAGCTGCGCCTCGTAGGTCAGCTTCGAGAAGTCGCTGTTGGGGATCAGTGCGGAGCTCAGACCAACTGGCGCTGCGCGGGTCACATCACCCGTGGCGACGGCGGCCTTTCCGTCGAGCGTCATCAGCTGGAGACTCGCGGTGAGATCCTCCCAGGTGAGGATCACGAGGGTGCCCTCGCCGCTGAACAGCTGCAGCTCCTTCAGCTTGCGCTCGAGGTTCGCCTTGCGCCGCGCGGGATCGACCTTGGGCTGCCCCGGCGTGGGCGGCGGCGGGTCGACCATCAGGCGCGCCAGACGCGCGGCAGACCACAGCCGCGCCCAGAGCCGCGGGTCGTTGGGCCCCGGCGTGCCCTCGGCAGAAGCCACCTGGCGTTGAATCCGTAGGGATTCATCGATGCGACCCGCGCCGGCCGCCGCGGCCGCCAGGCGCAGCTCGCCCAGGGCGGAGCCTGGTTGCAGCTCGCTCAGCGTCTTGTACTGACGATACGCGGGGGCATACCAGCCGTGGCTCAGGTAGATGTCGCCGAGCAGCAGCCGGGACGGCGCGCTCTCTGGGTCGAACTCCACGATCTCCGAGTAGGTGCGCACCGCCTCGGCGTCGAGCTTGGCGCGGGCCAGCACATCGCCGAGCTTGCGCGCGATCTGCGGGGTGATGAAGCCGCGATCGCGGAGCCGCCGCCCGTGAGCCAGCGCCTCGTCCTTGCGTCCCGCCAGGCTCAGCAGCTTCACCAGGCGGATGTCGCCGTTGGGGTCCTCGGGAGCGCGCGCCATGAACTCCTTCAGCTTGGTGATGCGCTTGTCCAGATCCGTGATCTCGCTCAGCTGACGGTCCACGTCGGTCCACGACACCCGGTTGCCGAACAGCTGCTGCTCGACTGCGGCCGTGAGCGCGGGGTTGACGCTGCGGCGGAGGATCAGCTTCGCGACGAACTTCTGCACGTCAGGACGCGCGCGGAAGAACCCGAGCACGGTGTTCGCGGCTTCGGGCGTCTCCACCTTCGCCTGCAGAAGCTCGAGGAACGCGCGCTCGCTACGCCAGTCCTTTAGCTCGCAGGCCTCGAACGCGGCGCGATAGCGCGCGATCAGGTCGCTCGAGCCGCGCGCCGTGGAGATGCGCTTCTTCCACAGCAACACGCGCTGAGCCAAGGGACGCTCGGAGCTGTCGCTGCAGGTGCTGGCGACGATGCTTCCGCCCCAGCCGGTCTTGACGCCGTTGCGGTCCTTCCCGTCAGCCAACAGACCGATCAGCCCGAACTCGTCGGCCTGACGAAGCGCGTCCAGGTTCCCTTGGATGCGACCGTTCTCGGCTCGCTTCTCCTTCAGATCTCCGTCGCGCGTCGCCGCCCTGAACGGTACCGCCGAGGCCGGCTTGGACGTGCCGCCGCCAGCGAAGCCGTTCCCCGTCCCGCCCGACGGCGCGCGGGGCTTCGGAGCCAACCGCGGCGCGTCCTCGGCTTCCTCCGTCGCCTCCGCCTTCGCCTCCTCGGGCTTCTTGTCGAGTTCCGGGACGGTCGTCGCTGCTGGCGCTGGCTGAGCTGGGGGCTCCTCGAGCGGCGTCGGATTGTCGGCTGGGCCTCGCACGCCGTAGCGGCTGCCCATGGAGCCTTCGTCGCTCTTGGCGCGCGTGCCCGTGCCGCCCTGGCGCTCTTCGTCGGACGCGGTCGCCGTCGGTGGTTCGTCTTCACCACCCAGGCTGCGCTCGAGCTTGCTGCAGCCCATCGCCACCCGTGGCGCCGCGGGAGCCGCCAGCGTCTGAGACAGGCGCCACTCCTGATCCGGAGAGAGCATGCCGAGGCGCACGCCGCGCAGCGGTCGCTTCTTGCGCTCGATTCCCATGCGGGAATAAGCGGACTCGCTCTCGAGCGCGAGAATGCTACTGTATGGAGTCATCAGGCCGTACTCGAGGCCCAGCGCGGCGATGCGCCCCTGCTCCGTCTCGGCGCCTTGGGCCGAGCCGAGCAGGCGCCGCACGTACTCCGCCGCCCACAAGCGGGGCACGAACGCTTGCACGACGCTGTCGTCCTGTTCCACCGGATACGCCTTCTCGAACGGCTTGCCCGCGAAATGGCCCTTCACCTTGATCTCCGAAGGGATCTCGTGATGCGTCCGCGCGAGCACCACGACCTCCTGGCCCTTGCTGACCTTGCCGCTGTTGCTGACGAACGGCTCGTCGAGACCCGCGCCGAGATCGATCTCGAAGTCGGTGAGGGTCGGCAGCTTGATGCTTGAAAGCAGCTCCAGGGCCTGCGCCGTGGTCTGGTCGCTTTCTTCCACACGGAAAGCGGAGCCTCCGCCAGCGCGCGCCAGCTCGCTGAGCAGCGCGCGATCGGACTCCGCGCCGACGGCCACGGTGAACAGCCGCGAGCGGCTCGTGGTGAGCGCCCGACGCAGGCGCTCGATCAGCTGCTCGCCGGTCATCTCGCCGCTGGTCGCGACGCCATCGCCCACGTAGACCACGGCGGGCTGCGCGGTGCCGTGCAGGCGCTTCAAGGAGACGTCGAACGAAGACGCGAGATCCGTGGCGCCGCCGCTCGAGTGCTCCGCGAGGGCCTCGAGCGCCTTGGCGATCTCCTTGTCGTTGGCCGCGGCGAGGCCCTCCTTCGGGTGCAGCACCGTCGGTCGCACGTCGACGCTGACCAACGCGAAGTGATCCGTGTCACTCATGGCGCGCAGGATGGCCTCAGCGGTCTGCGCTCTGAGCTGACGGCTGGCTTCGTCACCCGCCGCCGAGGTGTCGACGACCACCACCACGTCCGCCTGGGGTTGCTCTGCTGCGCTCCAGTCGATGTCCGGGGTGTAGCGCGCCATCAGATAGTCAGCGGTCTCGCCGCCCGCCTTGAAGCGGGACACCCGCAGCGGCGGTCGCTCGTCTGCGGTCGTCGCCTCGAGCTGGAAGTCGGCGCGTGGGGTGAAGCCGGAGCGGCGCATGGTGATCTTGCGGCCCCCTTGCTCGACCCGCGCGTCCGCGAGCGTCGCGATCTTCATCGACTCGCCCGCCTTCCCGAGATCCACGGAGAGGGAGAACTCGCCGATGCGCACGGGCTCCCCGCGGCCCATGGGGTAGACGTATTCAATCACGTTCTCGACCACGGGCTTCAGCTCGATGTAGCGCAGCACCACACGCCGTGTCTTGCCCGAGCGCACCGGGAAGATGCGCGCCCGGTACGTGCTCTGATCGACCCACTCGAGGATCGCTGGAGCGTGCCCGGTGGCCTTGGCGGTGCCGTAGTTCTTCGCGGCCTCCTTCTTCTCCTGGAACTCACCTTCGACGAGCACCCCGTCGGTCTCGACGGCGAAGCCGGTGACGCTCGCGCCATTCGGCAAGGTGAACCAGTACCAACCCTCGACGTCACGCGAACCAGGGTTGAAGAACGTCTGGTCCACCTCGGTCTCGGAGAGCCCGTTGCGCACGACTGCGCGCACCGCCTGCTTGGCGATCTCCAGTTTCCGCGTGGCACTACCAGGTGCGGCGCCGTCGTCCACCCCGTAGATGGTACCGGTGCCTGCGCCCGGGATGCTCCCGCCAGCGGCGAAGTCGGCCATGCCCCCCGTCCAGTCATCCCAGAACGCCAGCGGAGCCACGCGGGGAGCGTCCGCGCCCTTCACCGTCGCCTGCTCGCCCGCGTTGACCTCCACGCGTCCGCCCTTGCCAGTCACGATGGCCATGCCGCGGGCGACGTAGATCACCGCCGCCGAGTCCTTCAGCTTCACGCTGAGCCCGGAGTCCACCGCGGAAACGCTGACGTCACCGACCGCGTGCACCAGCGCCTTGCGATCCGTGGGCGGTGCGTTGAGCCAGTACTCACCCTTGCCGAGGCTGATCTGGCCCTCGCTCAGCGTGACGTCGCTGTCTCCCCGCAGAAACATGCTGGAGCCATCGGGCAGGCGTACCAGGGCGCGCGCCCCCTTGCCGGTGACCACCTTGGCCTGGCTCAGCAACGCCATGCCGCTCGAGCCGCGCTCCTCGGCGCCCCCCTGCTCGATCTTCACGTCACCGGTCGCCAGTTCGAGGCGCGCCTGGATCGGAGCCGCGGCGCTCGGAGGAGGCTCGCGCTTCAGCACGTAGACCACCACCGCGCCGACCAGGCACACCGAGAGAGTGATGAGTAGGACTCGCAGAACTCCGCGCTTGTTCTTCATGGTTTCCTCTGACCCCGACTCCTTACGGATACGCAGGGTGCATAGCTCCGCGCCCGAGGCGCTCGAGAGAGAGACGCCTTGGGAAGCCATGACTTGGCAAAGTTCCCACTGGACGCCGAAAAAAGTCTGGTGTCACTCGCGCCCGCCGCTCGAGCCCTGGACGCGTGGAGCAGGCACCCTCCGTCGCGGAGACCACCCAGTTATTTCCACACAGTAACATTCGCTCAGGTCGCCCCGGCACCATTCCCCCGGCTCGGCGGCGCCGAGCCAGCCAACACTAACGCGCTCGGCAGCGCGTTTGAAGCCAAGTCAGGCGTCGCCCGATCGGGTCGTTTCGACGACCGCGCGCGCCGCTGCAAGTCTCGCCAGCTCAGAATGCCAGATCCGCGGCGGCCTCGGCGTTCGAACGCGTCTGAGCCTTGCCCTTGCGGGTCTCCTGCGCAGGCTCGGCCGGAGCTGCCCCTGGGGCCGGTGGTGGTTGCGCGAAGCCGCTGTTGGCGGCGCCCAGCGCCGCTTGCTGCCGATCGAAGTCCTTGTCCGCCTTGGGCGCGAAGTTCGGCGCCGACTTGGCCGCAGCGCGGCGCTTGTTCAGCGCGTCGAGCTGACTGGTCAGGCGCTTCTGTGCTTCCGCGACCCGGCCCTGCGCGAACAGCTCGTTGGCCTCGAGCAATGACTCCGCCGTCTCGCTGCGCCCAACGCGCGCGGCGACGAACGGGTCCAGCGGGGTCACCCGCGCGGGGTCCGAGCTGATGAACGCCGCCAGCTCCCCGTTGCAGGAACCGCGACGGCGCTCGACCAGATCCTGATACGCCAGATCCACCTTGGCCACGGCGCGCTCGCCTTCCGCGCCTCGCGGCACGCTGAGGCGCACGAGCAGGGTCTTCTCCTCACCCCCGGAGATCGTCCCCATCGGCACGATCAGCTTGTTGCCTTCCTGACGGAACGAGCGGTCGAATACTTTTTCCACCCGGATACCTGGGGCGAGGTCCACGACGAGCTCCGTGTCCTTGGCGACGGTCTGCTTCAGCGCGTTGCGCTCCTCTTCGAAGATCTTGGACAGCGAGTCCGCGTCCTCCACGAAATAGTGGCGACCGTTGGACTCGCGAGCGATCGCCGTGAGGATGCGCTCGTTGTAGTCGACGTCGACCCCGATCGTGCTGACGGGGATCCCCTTGTCGCGCAAGCGGGCGCTCATGCGCTCGAAGCCGCTGACGTCCTTCATGCCGCGGGTGGGCTCTCCATCCGTGAGCAACAGGACGCGGTTCACCATGCCGTCACGATTCGCGAGGGCGCGCTCGGCGGCGTCCAGCGCGCAGGAGATGCAGGTGTCGCCCACGGCGCGCACGTTGGACAGGGCTTCCGTGACCCGAGCGCGAGAGATCTCGTCGATGGTGGTGGGCTGCACCAGCACCTCGGCCTCGACGTCGTACGCGATCACGCTCACCACGTCGCCGCGGTTCAGACCCGCGATGGTGCCACGCGCTGCGTTGATCGCGTTCTCCAGGCGCTTGCCCTTCATGGACCCAGAGCGATCGATGACGATGGCCAGGTTCACGGGAGCGGCCTCGGTGGCTCGTGCGTTGCCGTCGGCGAACACCCGCGCCATCAAGAACGTCTCGTTGTCACGACCCGCCTGCATCACGCCGTTGCCGAGGCGTCCCTCCACCATCACGGTGCTCCCCGCAGTGAAATCCGCGCGGATGACCGGTTGCGCTGGCCCCGGATCGGCGACGACCAGGTCGCTCCCCACGACGGGCGCCTGGGGATCTCCCGAGGCCTCGGGCGTGAGCGACCACACCGACACCGACGTCAACGTCATCCCCAGGGCCGCGAGCAGCCCGACGGTTCCAACCTTCATCTGCGAACTCTCCCTTGCTCCCCGCCCAACGCAGCGAGCCGCCTGAACTTTCACCTTGTACGAAAAAGCGCCGGATTCGATCTCCCGCGGAGACAGAAAGAATTCCTTAATTATTTCAATTCGTTAATTTGCTTCAGGTGCTCCGCTCGGTGCTGACGGGCGAGTCGGCTGCCGCCTGTTCCGTGGATTTTTCGGGGGTGAGAGCCGCGCCGTGGCGCACCCCGAAGCCCTCCAGCAGTCGCCAGGGTGCGACGCTGCCGATCATCACGAACAGCGCATCGAGCTCCAGGACGCGCTCCACGCCCCCTTCGTTCAACCAGACCTTGAGCCCTTGTCCAAGCTCCCCGACGTGCCCGCTGCCAGCGATGCTCGTCACGTCGCTGTTCCAGAGCAGCTCCACGCGTCCGCCGCGCACCAGCCGCTCGAGCTCCTGGATGTTGCGCCGCTTGCCCCGCCTGAACGTTTCCCCCCGGTAAGATATGGCGACCCGTGTCCCCGGCTGGCGACCGATCGCGATCGCCGTCTCCATCGCGACGTCGCCCAGGCCCACGATCAGCACCCGCTTGCCGGCAAACGTCCGCGCGTCCGCCAGGTGGTAGAACACCGAGTCGAGGGTCGTGTCGGGCAGCTCGAGGGGCAGCTTGCGGGGCGAGCCGCGGCGTCCCACAGCCAGCAGCACGCGCCGTGTGAGCAGCCTGCGCTCGTGCCGATCGGCATCTTGCAGGGTCACCTCGAGCAAGCCGAGCGGCGGTCCGCCATCGACGCGCTGACAGGCGACCACGCGCCAACCTTCGTCGATGCGCACGCGCTGCTCTCTGACGATGCGACGCCATTTCGCCAGCAGCTCCTCCTTGCTGCTCTCCTCCAGCCAAAGCTCGCCGATCTTGGGCACTCCGAGCGGCTGGTCGAACACTAATTTGCCTCGCGGAAAACTGCGAATACTCTCGGCGACGGAGCCCTGCTCCACCACCAGGTAGTCGAGGCGCTGCTCGTCGGCCGCCAGCGCCGCGCTGAGCCCCGCCGGGCCCGCGCCAACGATCAACACGTCCAAGACGTCGCCTCGCGCTGCCGCGGGCCCCGCCGCGGTCAGGCTCTGGGCGATGGCGTCCATGGCCTGCGCTCCCTGGTTGATGGCGTTGCGGATCAGCGGCAGCCCGGTCACGTCCCCGGCCAGGAACACGCCGGCGCTCTCCAGAGCCTCGAGGCTCTCGCTCACCAGCGGTCGGTCGAAGATCGGCTCGCCTTCTCGCACGACCAAAGAGCCGTTGGGGCAACGCTGCTCGCACAGCGTGAGCCCACAGCAGTCGTCGGGGCGCACGACCTTGGCGACGTAGCGCTCCAGCTGCAGGACGTCGTAGGGACACGCGTCGACGCAGGCGTTGCAGCCGATGCAGGTGCTCTCATCGATGGTGGGCAGGCGACGCACCAGGGCCGGCGCGAGCACCGGTTGCTTGGCGCCGCGCGGCTCTTCACGTCTGGCCTGGCGTCTCAGCAGGGCGCTGCTCACCAAGCCGAGCACCACCGCCAATGACACGCCGAGCCAGGTGAGATCGAGCGCCCTGCGAGAGCCAGGCGCTACGCTCGCCACCGCCACTCGCGCCTGTTCGTAGGCGGCGTCTCGCTCCGCGCCCCCGCTTGCCCCAGCCGCGGCGGCCACTCGGTGTTCGTCGAAGCACACGCTGACTGGCTCGCCCCCCTTGCCGCCTGCCCAGGCCACGCAGCGCGCAACGGGGTCTTCTTTTGATTCCGTGCGGTGACAACTGGCGCAGCGCGCGAGCGGCGGGGTCGGGACCTTCAGGCGCTTGCTCCCGCCGATCGCCGCCAGCTGGAGCTTCATGGGTTCCGCGCCCGCGCGACGCACCCAGGCGACTCCGTCGGGGGCGAGCTCCACGATCTCGCCTCCGCCGTGGGCGCGATGACAGGTCCCGCAGGTCATGCGCCCCGCCTGGCTGAGGCGCAGGTGCCCCTGACGAGTCGACGGATGAGGCCCATGACAGCCGACGCAGGCGCGCGCCGACGCGCTGCCGTCCTCCTCGGTGTGACAGCTCGCGCAGGCGACCTGAGCCTCGACGTGAGAGTCGGAGAGCGGGCCCGGGGCGCTCATCACCCGGCCTCCACCGGCGAAGTAGGCGACCAGCGCTGCCACGCTGCAGACCACCGCGCCCACCAGAACCCCACGGAAACGCAAGACGTCACTCGTACGCTCGGCCTTGCGGGCCACGCGGCTGCGGCCGACGGCCTTGCCGCGGGCGATGTCGATGCCGGCTTCGGGCGCTGGCTCGCTCACGAGGCCCCCACGACGCTCACCACGTGCAGTAGCAGGAAGATCAGCAGCAGCACGCTCAGCATGGCGTGGGGCGTGTGCCAGGCGCGCAGCGAGAAGGTCAGGACGCGCCGCAAAGGCAGCGCCCTGAGTTCCACGGCGATCTTGGTCAGCTGATCGAGGCCGAGTCGGCGCTCGGCGCCTCGCCCTTGGAGGATCTCGTCGATGCGCGACTCGAGGCGCGCTTGCTCCTCGCCGGCGCTGCGCCCACTCAGGAACAACCAGAGCGGACCGACGGGGCTCCTGGCGTAGGGCAAGAGCACGCGCTCGGCGATCTTCTTCACCAGGTCGCTACGCCCCGAGATCTCGCGAAACAGCCGGTCGTTCAGCTTGCGCTTCTCCGCGGGGAAGTCCTCGGGCAGGAGCCCCGCCCGCTCGATCCGCGCGAGTCGCGCCGGCAACCAGTGCTGAAGCCACGCGCCCAGGAGCCCCAGAGCTGCCACCGCCCAGAAGGTCAAGGAGAGCCAGGCGGTGAGGCCGTGACCGAGCCCCAGGCGTGTGTGCCCAGCGACCAGCGCCAGCACCAGCAGACCCCCGAGCACGTGAGCCACGTAGTACGGCTTCACCCGGGACCGGCCACGATGGACATGGGCGGTCTCCTGACGCAGCGAGCTGCGCTGGGCGGCCTTCATCCACAGCTTCAAGCGTCGCTTGGGCAGCACATAGGCGGCCAGGCCGAAGCAACCGAGCGCTCCCAGAGCCGCCACGGCCATGCCGAGACCGAGGCTACGACTGGCGGTCGGTTCCCCGAGGATCCTCAACAAGACAGCGCCGAGCACCAGGCTTCCACCGAGCCCCAAGGGAAACACGTAGTCCTGCCAGGGACGAGCCGCGCGGAGCTTGCGGCTCTGAGCGGCGCCGCCGAAGAGCGCCCGCACCTCCTGGATCTCCTCGCTGGGATCCAGACGGAAGATGCTCTCGGTGGGGCAAGCCACGACGCAGGCCGGCTCCGAGAAATCGCGACACAGATCGCACTTCACCGCGACCTCCGGGTAGATCTGCACCAGGTCCAGGCGCCGCTTTCCGCTCTGCGCGGAGTCGGCCTCGGCCTTGAGTCGCGCCGCGAGGCCGCCGCCGGCCATGCGTGGCGCCATGCGAATGTTGTCCCACGGGCAGGCCTTGGCGCACGCCGTGCACCCCGTGCACAGATCCTCGCGGATGAAGACCTCGCCCTCCGCCTCGCGCCCGATGGCACCCGTGGGGCAGTCGATCATGCAGACCGGGTTCTTGCAGTGCTGACAGGAATTTGGCAGCAGGAGGCTCTTCGGCGCGCTGGAGTCGCTGACCAGGGGCGTGATGATCTTGTCCCCACGCCGCACCAGCCGCGAGACGCCGTGAGTGTGTTCGCAGGCCCACGCACAGTGTCCGCAGCGCACGCAGGTGTCCTGGTCGATGGCGAGCAGCGCCCGCGCCATCTGCATGCGATAGACGTCCTTGAACACGTGCTGGGTGGTGCGCTTGGCGGCGTCTCCCACGAGCTTCACCTGGGCGCGCTGGCGCTCGGCGCTGATGCGCCGCAGGCGGGGCAGGAGCCCCGGGTTGCGATCGGCGAGGGTTCGCAGCACGGAGATCGGCAGGCACAGCACGGCGCACTCGCCGAGCGCCGCCGCGGTCAGTCGCCGCGGTTGTCCGCTCTGCACCTCCTCGTCACCGAAGAAGTCACCCCGCGACAGATAACCGGTGACGCGGATCCCGGCATCGGTCTCGGTCTGCAGCTGCACCAGGCCATCCACCAGCAGGTAGAAGTCGTCCGCCGGATCGCCGCTGACGTACAAGCGTTCCCCGCGCCGCACGCTGCGGTACTCGGCGGCGTCCAGCACCAGGTCGACGTCGTGGGGATCGAGCTCTCGGGTGAACGCCAGCGTACTCAGCAGATCGCGAGTCGCCTGGCGCCTCAGAGCGCGCTCCTCTCGCCCGTAGTTCTCGGCGCCTTCGCGCGTGGCGGCGCGGGTCAGCACCCGCGCCGGCACCTCGGCGACCTGGATGTCGGACAGCGCCCGCGCCTCGGCTCTCCGCGAGGAACCGGGGAGCACCGCCTCCTCTCCGAACGTCTCGCTGCGTCGCACGAGGCGCAGTCGACTCGCCTCGGCATCCCCGCGACGGGCGCCGAACAGCTCCACCTCGCCGTGCGCAACGACGAAGAACGCATCACCGGGATCGCCCGCGCGGTAGATCACGTCGCCGGCGGCGAAGTCACGCAGTCGCCCCGCCTCTACCAAGGCCTCGCGTCCCCGACCGTCGAGTCCCCGGAGCACCGGGGACTCGAAGACTTGTCGGGGCCAAGGCGTCGTGACGGCGCCTCGAGAGGCACTCACGGCAGGTCCACCTCGACCTTCGCGATCTGGACGATCTCCAACCGCTCGAGGGCCTCCTCGGTGACGAGCGGCCCCGAAGGCCGCTGCCCACGCCGCGACATCTGCTCCTCGTAGGCGGCGAAGGCCTTGATCAGGAACGGCGGGAAGGCGCGGAACAGCAGCTCCGCTTCCACGTGGAAAGGTCCGGCGCCTGACGTCGGAAGATCGTAGGTGTAGCGCAGCGGGACGCCGTGCGGGGCCGAGCGCCGGTCGATGATGGCGTCTGGGCCCTTGGCCACGCCGCGACTGGCGTCCAGGCTCCCGATGGGGAAGTAGGTCTCGAACAGGGCGTTCTCCCCGCTCAGGTTCGAGCGACACTCGCCCGTGTCCAGGTCGTAATCGCCGTCGGTGAAGCGCAGGGCTCGCGTCGCGCTCTGGCCCGGCCCCGGCTGACACTCGCCGCGCTCATCGATACGCCCGATGCACACCACGCAGCGCAAGAAGCCGTTCTGCAAGTTGATGAGCCCGCTGCCACGGAAGTCCGTGCCCCCGAGCCGCGGATCGGGGAACCAGCGCGGGACGTCACGTCCGTCGGCGACGTCGGCACCGAACACGCCGAGCGGCCGCCCCCTGCCGTCCCGCAGATCGTCACGTACGTTGACGCGCAGGAACTCCTTGTCGTGCAGATCCTCGTCGGGTCGATCCACGCGCCCCACTTCGTACACCACGCGGCCACTCGCGTCAGTCACCCTGAGGTGCACCCAGAACTCGCGCTCCTGGCTGAACCCTGCGGGCACGCGGTGCCCGCCGCCAACGTTCTCGATCTCCACCGGGATCAGCAGCCGCGATCCGCTGCGCGCGGGGCTCCGCAGCTCGAAGCGGAACGTCTTGCCCAGGAGCAAGTCGCGGCGCGCGCGAGCGCCGAGCGGGATCCCGAAGCCATCGATGTGGTCCTCGTTGACCAGGTGAGCCTCGAAGTCTCCCCCGAGCGGCACGTCGACCCCGCTGAAGTAATGCGGGGTCACGCGATCCGACCCGCCGCTGTTCACTGCCGCGTGTCCCCCCGGAAATGCGCCCGGCTCACGAGCCTCGAAGTGGGAGCCGGGCGGGCAGCCTCGCAGCAGGGCGGTGTAGGTCGTCCCGCCCGCCTCCGCTGCTCCTGGCTTCGGCTCCCCGGGCACGCACACACCTGGGAACGTGGACATGTGACAGTCCTGACAGCTCGCGGGCTCCTTGCCCTTGGCGCGCTCGGCGTTGCTGTAGGCCACCCACTCGCTGTAGGCATTGCGCAGTCGCTTGAAATGCTCGCCTATTCGCGCGCCGAGCACGTCAGTACCGAACAGACGCACGTCGTGGCAGGCGCCGCAGAACTCGCTGCTCTGGATGTAGCTCTTCGTCTCCTCGGGGATCGGAAGATGCGCGCCGCCGAGCAGCTCCTCGGTCGCTCGCGCGACCTGAGCGCTTCCAGGAGTCGGCGCCCCGGGGAAGGCGCTGGGTTCGAAGCCCCCGCCGCCCGCGCTGCGTCCAGCCAGGCTCAGGAAGATGCTCGGGTCGAGGAAGTACGCGCTGTTGGCGATCCCGAAGCGCCCCCGGGAGTCCTCCGGGCGCATGCTGAAGCGGCGTCCATCGACGAAGGACGTCCAGCTGGGGTTGCCCTCGTACAGTCCGCGCGCTTGATTGCCTGGACGCACCGCACCGGCGACCTGATGACAGAACGCGCAGCTGATGCCTTCCATCGCGCTGGCGGGCAGCAGATCCTTCAGTGGCTGACGGGTGGCAGAGGTCAGGCTGCGGCCGTCCCAGGGCGGCACGCTGGTACCGAGGTTGTCGCCGGGAGAGTGACAGTTCACGCACCAGTGCTCACCCCCGGCGCCTGTGATGGGCAGCCCGCTGTCGCGATCCCTGCAGGCCGTACGCGTATCCACGCGGCGAAGCACGCCAGCGCCGCCTGGGCAGTCGAGATCCTTTCCGACCTGTTCCTGGATCAAGATCTCGAGCCCCTGAAACAGCGGGCTCTTCACCGAGTGGGCCATCACCGAGCGGCGCCACTCCGCGGTCTGTCGCGCATGACAGCCAGCGCAGTCCGCGCTCGTGGTGTGAAACGCATCCAGCGGCTGCTGCGGCTTCACCACCGGGCCCTCCGGGGCCAGCTTGGCTGGCTCGTGGAGCAGCCAGCCAGCGATCCCGAGCCCGACGACCACGGGCAACAACGCGAGCAGCGTGCGTAGCGCTCGGGTATTTCCCCGAGGTCTGACGGAATCCACGTCTCGCGCCTTGCTGCCGCGAGGGGAGCCGTCCACAGCCTGCTCCGGTTCAGGTCGCTCACCTCTTGGGGGTGAGGAGCGCCGCTCGTGCGCTGCCTGCGCCTCGTCAGGATTTCGGCGCTGCGGCGCCCCTCCGCGCAACCCACGGTGTTCACGCAGCGCCCGCACGCTGACCTGCGCCGGGGAGTCCTGGGCTGCCTCGGAGTCGCTCCCCGCGCTGTGCAAGGTCGCGACCTCATGGATCTGCGGATCGCTGGAGGCGGGGCGGGACGGCACCTGGGGGTCCCTCACCCCCTGCCCTGCTCCCGGCCCGAGCATCGGCTCCGTCCTCGCCTGACGACGTTTCAGCGGTTCATTCCCCTGCGGCAATGAGTTCGCGAACTGCTCGAGGCGCTCGACGACCTCGCTGCTGCTGCTCGGGCGCGCGTCGGGGTTCGGCTCCAGCATGCGCAGCACCAGCCCCTGCAGGCCTGGAGGCAGCTCTCGGGCGATCTCGTCGGGCATCGGCGGCGCGCCTCGCAGGCGCTGCTCCTCGAGGCCGTGTCGCAACCCGAGGCCAGCGAAGGCATGGGCGCCGGCAAGCAGCCAGTAAAGCACGAGCCCGAGCACGTAGCGGTTCGCCAGCGCATCCCACTCCGCGCCGTTCGCTTGCTCCGGCGGGAGCCAGCGCGGCGACAGGCTGTTTCCCGGGGTGTTGTGCGCCGGAAGCTCCGGCAAGCCCAGGAGTGAACCGACGAGTGTATCCGCACGGGTATGAAGGCGCCCGCTCCCATCGAGGATCAGCTCCGAGGGGCGCATGGGTCCGGGGAACAGGGCGGAGAGCTCGCATTCCTCGAGCAGGCGGGCGCACTGGACTCCCAGGCGCAGGCGCTCGGCGAGCCCCCAGGAGGCAACGTCGTGACGCCGGGCGCGCACGAAGCGATCGAGGGGTGTGCCCTCGACCTCTCGCAACAGCCAGAGCGCTCCCTCTGCCAGACCGTAGTCCGAGAAGCGGCCGATACCATGGCGCCCCAGGGCGATCAGGCGCTGAGCCAGGGAGAGCAGGCCCTCGCCCCCCTCGACCAGCCACAGCTCGCAGTCACGTGGCCCTCGAGGGCCGCCGGTCTGGCTCGCCGTGAAGATCTTCGCTCGACCGAGCTCGAAGCGCAGCGCGCCTCGCTCGATCCGCGCGGATTCAGGCGAGCGCAGGGTCAAGGTCCGGGATCCCCTGCTGGCGTCGCGCCTCGCAGAGGACTACCCGCGGGGATCGCGGCGCTCGGTGCGACGCTCGGCTGGCTCGCGCGATGGGACTTGATCAGATACGTCACGCCCCCGGCGACCAGGGACAGCACGACCACCACGGCGAGGGCGAGAGGCGTGGAGATCTGGCGCTGCTCGGTGGCTCGCTCGACCAGCGCGATGGTGTCGTTGTGAGGCAGGTCACGCTCGGCAGCGCGCCGCGCTGGAGAGTCCCCGCGCGGTTCGGCCGCTTCACGCGGGGCGGAGTCGCGGGCTGCGCCGGATGGTCGCCGGTCGGAGCTGACGCGGTCTGAGCTGGGCTGGCTGCGACGCGCAGGACCATCGGAGGTCGGATCGCTACCAGGCGCGCCAGCGCCGCTGGAACGCGTCGCGCTGACGGGGATGCCGTCGGCGGGCGCGAAGGGCTCGATGTCGTGCAGCACGTCGAGGGCCGAGCCAGGGCGATCGTCGGGGGACTTCTCGAGCAGCTCGTAGAGCAGCCGCTCGATTCCCCGAGGCAACCCCCGACGCACGTCTTCCGGCAGCTCGGGCGGCGGCGCGGTGCACTGCAGGTTCAGCAGCTCCCGGGGCGAGGCCGACTCGAAGGGCGGCACGCCGGCGAGCATTTCGTACAGGATCAGGCCGAGGCAGTAGAGGTCGCTGCGCGCGTCGACTCCCACGGCGTCGATCTGCTCGGGGCTCATGTACTGCAGGGTGCCCACGCTCTGGGTCGTGGTGCGGCTCAAGGCCTCGAGCACCTTGGCGATGCCGAAGTCCATGACCTTCACCTTGCCGCTCGGCAACACCATGATGTTCTCGGGCTTCAGGTCGCGGTGGATGATCGGCGGCTCCTGGCGATGCGCGACCGCGAGCGCCGAAGCGACCTGGTTGGTGATGGACAGCGCCTCCGCCCAGTCGAGACGCCCCCGCTGAGTGAGCAGCTCGCGCAGCGTGTGCCCCTCCAGGAACTCGAGCGCCATCACCAGCTGTCCGTCGGTCTCGGTGCAGGCCAGGCTGCGCACGATGTTCGGATGATCGAGGTGAGCCAGGATGGTCATCTCGTTGAGGAACAGGCGGCGTCCGTCTTCGGAGCGGGCGAGCTCGGGGCGCAGCACCTTCAGCGCGACCCGGCGCTTCGAGAGCCGCTCCTCCGCCTCGTACACCTTCCCCATGCCGCCTTCACCCACCAGGCGGCGAACGAGGTATTCACCGATGCGCTCCATCTGATCTGCCCTTGTACGCGCGAGTTGCCCGAACGATTCGTGCAACGTCTCGAGTGGCCCGAGCTTTCACCCTCGCCACACTCCAAAGCTGCTCGCCCAGCCGGACGAAACCGCAGCTCACTCTAGCGCACCGCCCCTCCGTCGGGTCGCCTTTTGGCCCAGGGAAGAGGCAGAAAGGCCATGATTTTCGGGTTGTTGGCGGTTCCGCGGCGGCCCCTCACAAGGCGCTCTGTCGGCCGAGCGACCTCGGGTAGGATCGGTCGCATGCGGTGGGTGTGGGTGGCGGCGCTCTCGGGGGCGCTGATGGTGAGTTGCTCGAGCGACGACGCTGCTGACGGGAGTGGAGGCAGCGCCGGAAGCGGAGGCAGCTCCGGAAGCGGCGCGGTGGGCGGATCCGGAGGCTCGGCAGGCTCCGCTGGCAGCGGCGGCCAGAGCACGCCACTGCCCGGGGACGTCGAGACGTTCGCGGAGCTCGACAGCGGTAGCGAGGGACTGGCCTTCGGACTGACGCCGGGTGGCGATCCCATCCTGTACGTCGGGTTGAACAGCACCGACCGCATCGTGACCGTCACCGACCAGGGTCAGGTGAGCGAGTTCGCCAGCGTGAAGTCTCCTCTCGGCATGGCGCTGACCAAGGACGGCGACCTCCTGGTCTGCGGTCAAGATGACTCCACGGGAACCGCCGAGGGCGTGATCTGGAAGGTCACCCCCAGCGGGGACACCAGCGTGTTCATCCGTGGGGATCTAGAGCCCTTCGAGACCACGAACTTCGTCGCCATCGCTCCAGACGACAAGATCGTGTTCAGCGACTCCAAGGCCGAGCGCGTCTACCTCACGGACTCAGCCGGCCAGAACCTCGCGATCCTCTCCAGCGACATCCGCTACCCCAACGGCATGGCCTTCAGCGCCGACGGCACTCAGCTGTTCGTGGCCAGCTGGAACGCGGAGTCCGTCTGGAGTATCCCCAGGGATCCAAAAATCGGCAACTACGGTCCCGGCAGCGAGTTCCTCACGGGCGTCAAGTCCGTGGATGGTGTGATCACGATGGAGGCCGGCGATCTGGTGCTGATCACCAGCGGCGACGGCGTCGTGCGCGCGGACACGAGCGGGTCACGCGTGCTCGCGCCCGGTGCTGAGTTCAACGTGGCCGCCAACGGCGCCTTCGGGGTCGGCAGCTACGGCAGCGAGTGGCTCTACGTGACCAACCTGTTCGGCAAGAAGGTGTCCCGTGTGTTGTTCGCGGATGGCGACACCGGGCTCGACCTGCCCGTGCGCTAGCCGCTGGGTTCTGGAGCGCCGCATCGCCTGGCGGTGTTCGAGCGGCTCGTCTGCAACGGGCGGCGTGTTCCCGGACGGTCGCGCCCCTGGTATACGACGCGCGATGACAGGCGTGTACTCGGCGCTCGCCGCGGGCGGCTTCACCAGCCTCATGATCCTGCAGCCCGATCCTGGCAGCTTTCGTCTGCGTGTGAGCAAGCAATGGGATGCAGATCTCGACTTCAGCCGCTTCACTCACGACTTCCACCGGGATCTGCTGCCCTGCGCGGCGCCGCAGATGTTTGGCGACGAGGACGCGCGTGAGCGCCTGTCAGCGCTGGGTGCCGACGCCGCGCTGAGCCAGTTGCTCGACGCCATGAGGCGCGGCGGGCACCGAGCGGTGCGCTGCGAGACCCACGAGCGCCTGGGGCTGCGGGTGACCAGTTACCTGCACTCGTTCCGAGTCGGCCGCAACAACGGCATCCACGGGCTCTACGCCGGAGGCTTGCGGCGCCACGAGCCATCGACGCCCGAGCAGGTGGTGTTCCAGGACGGACTGAACCTCTCCCGAGCGATGAGCTACAAGAACGCCGCCGCCGGCTTGCCGTTCGGTGGCTGCAAGCTCACGGCCCACTGCGAAGATTTCCCCGAGGCAACGTACGGAGCCAATCCGAGCCACGAACAGCTCGAGCGCCTGGGCTACCTGGCCTGGGTGATCGACTCGGGGAGTCTGGTCACGGGGCCCGACATGGGTTTCGCCCCCCAGCTGATCGACGCGCTACGCCGACACTTCACTGGCCACATGGTTTGCGGCCCCGGCGCTCACCTGGGCCACACCGGCGGACCCACCGCGCGCGGCGTGTTTCGTGCGCTGGAGGCGGCCGCGGAGGTGCGCTGGGGGCCCGCGGGTCTTCGGGGGCGAGTGATCGCGGTTCAAGGCCTCGGGTCCGTTGGTAGCGTGCTCAGCCGCTTCGCCCACGAGGCGGGCGCGCGGCTGTTGCTATGCGACCTGGACCCAGAACGCGAGGCAGCATTGCTGGAGGCGCTGCCAGGCAGCGAGCGGATGCCACGAGATCTATTTCCACATGTCAAATGCGACGTTCTGGCGCCCTGCGCCTTCGGAGGGCTGTTCGACAGCCAGGCAATCGCTCGTCTGGACTGCGAGCTGATCTACGGCGGCGCCAACAATCAGCTCTGCGCGAGCAGCCGCGACGAGGAACAGGAGCTGGCGGAAGAGCTCGCCGCTCGAGACATTCTGACTCAGCCCGACTGGACCTACACCATGGGCGGTGTGCTGACCGGCTTCGAGGAGTACCTGCACCCGGAGCCGAGCCTGGCGCGCGTGGAGCGACGCATCGACGAGGTCTGCGGAGCCGGGACGCGCTCGCTTCTGGAGCGAGCACGCAGCCAGGGCCGGACTCCAACCGCGCAAGCGTACGCGGACATCGAGTCACGCATCGGCTGAACCAGCGCGCCCGGGCGGCAGCGTTCGCTGAGCCGGTCGGCAAGAAACGCGCCGTCGGCCCGCTTAACCCTTGCGCGGACACGCCCAGCGCGTACCTTCCGCGCTCTATGGATGCCTCCGGAAGCCACGACTCCAACCGCGCCTACTACGATGCCTTCAGCAAGCGCTACGAGGCGCTGCGTGGCGACAACGACCCCGGCGGCTATCACGAGCTCCTGGACGAGCTGGAGGCGTCGTTCGTTCAGCGCTTCGCCACCGGTCGGGAGGTGCTGGAGGTGGGCTGCGGAACTGGGCTCGTCTTGTCGCGCATCGCGCGCTTCGCGAAGCACGCTCAGGGACTCGATCTGTCACCGGGGATGCTGGAGAAGGCCAAGGAGCGTGGTCTGGACGTGACGCTGGGCTCCGCGACCGAACTGCCCTTCCCCGACGCCTCGTTCGATGTGACCTGCGCCTTCAAGGTGCTTGCCCACGTGCCGGACCTGAACCAGGCGTTGTCGGAGATGGCCCGAGTCACGCGTCCCGGCGGCATGGTACTCGCGGAGCTCTACAACCCGCACAGCTTCCGTGGCGTGGTGAAGCGCTACGGCCCCGCCCGGGAGGTTGCGCATTCGGCCAACGAGAGCCACGTGTTCACCGCCTACCACAGCCCCGACGAAGCCGAGGCGCTGACCCCGCCGGGCTGCACTCTCGTCGACAGCCGCGGCGTTCGCATCATCACCCCCACGGCCTTCGTGATGCGCGTCCCGCTCTTGCGTCAGGCGCTGCGCCGAGCGGAGTTCGCGCTGTGCGATTCGCCACTGAAGCGCTTCGCGGGCTTCTACATCGCCGCTTACGCCAAGGTCACTTGATTCGGTGGCAGCTCCTCCGCTCCCCTCCCGCTACGCCCGCGCTGCCACCCGACCCACCGCCTGGTGGCTCGAGAAGCTGAGGCAGCGCGCCGAGCGCATGGCAGACGACGAGCTCGACCTGAAGGCTCCAGTGGAGCTCAGCGTCGAGGCCCGAGAGGCCGCGCTCAACTTCTTCAACGCGGCATTCCGGGCGGAAGAGTCCGGCCTGCGCCAGGCCCATGAACTGGCGGAGCAGTTCGAAGCCCGAGATCCCGATCTGGCCGAGACGCTCCGGCTGTATGGCGACGAGGAGGGCTGGCACCGAGAGCTGCTGACGGAGTTCCTCGGCTGGCTGGGCGGCGGAGTGAAGCCCATGGGGCGCGTGACCCGCACCCTGTATCGCCTCTATGGTGGCGCCAAGGCGATGGACAGCATCGTGCTGACGAACCTGATGTTCGAGACCATCGGGTCCACCACGTATCGCCTGACCCTGCGTCGTGTGGCTCAGCCGGAGTTCAAGCGCATGCTGACGGTGCTGACGCGGGACGAGTCATTCCACGTGCCCCTCAACGTGCACTTCCTGCGGGAAGTGATGAAGGACGAGGGCAAGCTGAGCCGACTGAAGCTAAGAGCGCTCCATCGGCTGCTCTTCTACACCCTGGTGCTGCTCCCGCTAGCGAGTCGCCCGAAGGCCGGCGCGTTCGACGGCATCGGTCGCCTGGAGCTGATGCGCGCCTATGCGACGCACCTCGCGGAACTGAGCGACGAGCTCCAGGATCTGGGCCTGAAGCGGCCTCGCTGGTTGCTGGCGGCGCTGGGGGCCGCGCCTCGTCCGGTGACTCGAGTCGCCGATATCGACGCCGCGGAGCGCTTCGCGGACCGCAGTCGAGTTCGGGTGCAGGAGCTGTGACCTGATGGCCCTGTTCAGCTTGCGCATCGTGACCTTGGAGCCCGAGCTCACGAGCCTCGAGCTCTTCGAGCTCGGAGCACAAGGCATCGAAGAGCGGGACCACGCCGACGGCGCGGAGCTCGTGCTGTACTCCGAGAGCGAGAGCGAACTGCGAGAGCTGGTTCAAGGCGTCGAGGCCAGTCGGGTGAGTCGCTACCGCATCCTGCCCGAGAAGGACGGCTGGGAGACGGCGTGGGCGCAGCACCTCGAGCCAATCGAGCTCTGCAAGGGCTTCTGGGTGAAGCCCACCACCGCACACGCTCACGGCCCTGCCAACGCCCAGCTCATCCACATCGAGCCAGATCTGGCCTTCGGCATCGGCAGCCACGCCACGACGCAGCTCGCTGCGCGCTCCTTGCTCGCGACCTGGAAGGACGCCAAGCGAGTGCTGGACGTCGGCACCGGCACCGGCGTGTTGTGCTTCATGGCTCGGTTGCTCGGCGCCGAGCGCGTCGTGGGGCTGGAAATCGACCCCCGCGCGCTGCGCTCGGCCCAGAAGAACCTCGGGCTCAACCGCCGCTGCGCCCCCATCGAGTTCAGCGCGACGCCCCTTGGCGAGTTCCACGAAGCCGACTGGGACATCGTGATCGCCAATATCGAGACCACGGTGCTGCTGCAGTTGGCTGACGATCTGGTGCGAGTCTCTGGCAAGCACCTGATCTTGACCGGGATCCTTGCGGAACAGCTCTCCGAGGTGCTGCGCGCCTTCGAGAGCCGCGGCATGCGCCCGACGACGATCCGCGATCGTGACGACTGGCGGCTGGTCAGCCTGACCCGGAGCTGAGCGGCTTGCTCGAACGCCCTGGGCGCCGCTAGAAGGTTCCGACGAAGCCCAGGCTTCCGCCACCCGGCGTCACCCGGAAGCTCGGAGCGACGCGCACGCTGGGTGATGACTCGACGCGGGCTACGCCTCGGGAACGTCGCGCCTCCCCCGATCCCCCTGGGACCAAGCTCGAAGGCAACGGCTTGTAGCGCACGTCGTTGTGCTCCGGCACGAAGGCCAGCTGCGCCTGCAGAATGCCCAGCAGGGTGACGCCAACGAAACTCCACGCGGAAATATCCATCAGCGTTGACACGGTCTGCAAGTCGGAGTTCAGCGTGGCGACGTCGAGGGTCTGCCCCTCCGCTTGGCTGGCTTGCGCCTGGCGATGAAGGCGGATCTCGAGCACCATGGCGGTGAGAGTCGTCGCCGCCAGCAACCCCTCCGTCGCGAGCAGCGTGTAACCCAAGGCGTTGTCCCGGTTCTGGAACTGACCGACCCCGAACGGCACCAGCGCGAGCCAGCGACTGTTCACGCTGGTGTAGCTCTGGACCTGGGCGTACTGCTCGAGCGCCTTGACGCGTTGAGCTTCCTTCTTTGCCTTCGTGTCCCGAGCCGCCTTCGCCGCCGCCTCTGCCTGCTTGCGCTTCTCGTCTTCCTTCTCGAGCTGGTCGAGCATCGACAAGCGGATCTGGATGTAGCGCCGCACGAGCTCTGGAGGGAACAAGCGCTGGTCAGGAGGGTCCAGCGTTGGTCCCTCACGCACCGCTGCGCGCAGCTCTTCCTCCGCCGCGCTGTCCTGACCGCTGCCGATCAAACACGCCGCGCGATACAACCGCGCCTCGCGGATGAGCTCCGTGTCGCGAATGCGGTGCTCGTTCTTGATGTCCAGGGCCCGACCCAGCACCTCCGCACACTCCACCCAGCGACCGGACTGGTACTCCAGCTTGCCTCGCTCGAGGGCCACCGCGTCCGCAGTCTCTGGATCGGTGGTGTCCTCGACCTCGTCCGGCACCTGGGCCGCTGCGTTCGACGCCAAGCAGCACAGCCCCAAGCCGAGGCACACCACCAGCCGGCGGGGCCTCGAGGAGCGGGGATTGTGTTTCGCGGGGGTCACGTGGCGCTGCGGGCGGAAAAGCTACCGCAAACAGCGCTGTTGAGGGGTCAAAGTTTTGCGCTGCGACCGGACGCGCGGCTTCGGGAGCGACGGACGGCGGGAGGGCACGACGGTTCGAGGGTCTCAGAAGCGCAGCGCGGTGACTTGACCGGCGACCAGTCGAACGCTGCGCGTACGCGGGCTCTCCCCGCTGTCCTTGGGCGGGGTGAGGGTACAGGCACCGTCGAGCTTGAGCTGGCTCCCCATCGGCACCGACTTCTCGGCAGGGGTGGTGAGCGTATCGCCGAACAGCGTGCGACAGGTGACCGTCGCCCCCGGAGGACCGCCGCTGATACTGAGCGTGGCGTCGCGGATCTTGATATGCCCGAACACCGTCTGCACGTCGCCCTTGTCCCCTGGCTCCTTGGGCGCGCGGATCGTCACCGACACGCTCGCCTTCTCGGCGTAGCAGCACTTCTCGTCCGCTGGCTTGAACTCGAATGAGTGAGGTCCAACGGGGAGCTCCACCTTCTGCCCGAACCGGATCGGCACTCCCTCGACGCTCGCCGTCCCCGCGGCGCCCTTGATCACCACCTGCACCATGCGGGTCCCCGACTCCTTGGCCGCAGGCGGAGGAAGCCTCAGGCGACGGATCAGGCTCGAACTCAGCCGGGGAGCGCGTCCCCGCGGAGAAGCACTCTGCGTGGTTTGAGGCCGCGACGGTTCCGTGGAGATACGCGGCTGGAAGCGAGTCTCCGGGGTCGTCCCCATCGCCGCCGGCGTGGCGCTCGCGTTGGCGCTGGCGGTCTCCGAGCGCGTCGCCCCAGTGATCAAGAACGCGACGCCTCCGAGGACCAGGCTCCCCGCGGCGATCAGCCCAACTCGCACGGCCACCCGTCGCATCCCCGCGCTGCGCGCGATGCCGCTCACCTGCCGGAGCAGGTCAGGGTCGCCTGGCTTGAAGGCCAGCGCGCGATTGAAGAGCTGCGTCGCCAGCACCACCTGCCGATCGCTGCGCGCGCGCTTGGCGAGGTCGGCCAACCGCGCGACGAGGCGCGTCTTGTAGCTCTCCCGGTAGGCTTCGGGATCGGCGAAGTACAGCGCCAGCTCCTGCTTCCCATCGACGAACTCTAATTCCGCAAGGATTTCCTGAGCGGCCTCCATCAACTCGGTCACGCTCTGGAACCGATCCTCGGGACGCTTGGCGAGCGCGCGATCGAGCAGCGCCGACCAGCGCGCGCCCACCTCTGGGCGCTCCTTGACGGCAGGCTCATACAGCCCGTCCAGCACTCGTCGCAGCACCTGCGCGGGATTGCGGCCGTGAAATGGCAGCTGCCCGACCATGGTCTCATAGAGCAAGACGCCGAGCCCGAAGACATCGGCGCGCTCATCCACGTCACCGCCCTCGATCTGCTCGGGCGCCATGTGAGCGGGTGAACCCAGCACCTGCCCCGTGCTGGTGACCCCCTGCGCGTCCAGAACCTTGGCGATGCCGAAATCCGTCAGCTTGACCCGCGGTGGTTCTGGCCCATCGGTCGCGCCCGTGTCACGCGCCTTCTTGCCGGAGTCTGGCGTCAGAGAACGCTTGGCCGTCGGCTCCGACGGCCGCTGCCCCGAGTCGTCCGGGGGGAGGGAGCGCTTGCCGCGCGGATCACTGCGAGGTGGCCCGGGGAGCGCCACGAGCACGTTCTCCGGCTTGATGTCCCGGTGCACGACGCCGTGACTGTGGGCGTGCTCGAGGGCCTTGCCCACCTCCAGCCCGAGCAGCACCGCGATCTCCGGCGGCAGGGCCTGATGCTCGGAGAGCAGCTTGCGCAAGGTGGTGCCTCGCACCAGCTCCACCACCAGGAAGCGCTCCGGATCCTCCTCTCGAGAGACGTCGTACACCTCGACGATGTTGGGGTGCCGCAGCTTCGCGACCGCGCGCGCCTCGCTGGTGAAGCGAGCCGCGACCTCCGCGTTCTCCCGCAGGTGCCGGTGGATGATCTTCACCGCGACTTCGCGCTCGAGCCTTGGATCCCGGGCGCGATACACGGTGGCCATGCCGCCATGCCCCACCTCGTCCAGCAGCTCGTACTCCTCGAGCACCGGGAAATCGCTCGCGCGCGCCAGACCCGGCGTGACCTCAGCGGCGGATGGGCTCCTACTCTCCACGCAGTGCGACCTCGAATCGAGCCACCGCAGCGTGGAAGCGTCTCGCCGCGGAGAGACCGGCGTAAACAGGCGGTCCAGCTCCAGGATAGCTTAACACCAGCGCTTCGCCCCTCCGACGGTGTACTTGGCTCGCTTTTCGCAGACTCCATGCCTGGGCGGCGCGGCCGGCCCGCCTAGCGCAATGCGTCAGCGCACGAGCTCGACGCGGATGGCGTTCGTCGATCCGCGCACCCCGACCGGGGCGCCATAGGTCATCACGAAGCGCTCACCCGGTGATGCGTAGCCGGATTGCTTGAGGAAGGCGCTGGTCTGCCGCACGAGGCGGTCGACGTCGCTGACCATGTCGAGGTAGCGCGGGATGACTCCCCAGTACAGCGCCAGGCGACGGAGCGTCTTCTCGTCGGGGCTCAGCGCCAGGATCGGCGCCGTGGGGCGCGCCTTGCTGATCAGCCTCGCGGTCCCTCCGCTCTCCGTCAGCGCCACCAGGACACTGGCGCGAATCGTCTTCGCCACGTCGCACGCGGAGTTCGCGATGGCCTCCGGCGTGCTGTCGCCGGGCTCCGACGGAAGCGGCTGATAGAAGCGACTCGACTCCGCCTGACGAATGATTCGGTCCATGATCGCGCAGGCCTTGAACGGGTGCTGCCCCGTCGCGGTCTCGGCGCTCAGCATCACGGCGTCCGCGCCGTCGAAGATCGCCCCGGCGACGTCGCTCGCTTCCGCACGGGTAGGCCGCGGCGCCTCGACCATCGACTGCAGCATCTCGGTCGCCACGATCACCGGGCGCTGGTAGCGACGACAGGTGCCGATGATCTCCTTCTGGATCACCGGCACCATCTCCGGCGGCAGCTCCACCCCCAGGTCGCCGCGGGCGACCATCACCGCGTCTGCGGTGCGCACCACGGCCTCCAGATGGTCCACCGCGCTCGGCGTCTCGACCTTGGCCACGATCGGTGTGACGCGCCCGTGCGCCTGCATCAGCTGCTGCAGCTGCTTGATGTCCTCGGCGCTACGCACGAACGAGAGCGCCACGAAGTCGACGCCCATGTCCAGGCCGACCTCGAGATCCTTCTTGTCCTTGTCCGTGATGGCGGACAGGCGCACGCGCTTCGACGGCAGGTTCACCCCCATGCGCGAGCGCAGACTGCCACCATGCAGGACTCGCGTTTCCACACGGCTCTCTCGGATCTGCACGACCTCCAGCTCGACGTGGCCGTCGCCGAGCAGGATACGGTCGCCCTCGTGGACATCCTCGGTCAGACCCTGGTAGTCGATCGCGATGGTGTCCTTGGTGCCGCTCGAGCCCTCCATCAGCGACACCATCGCCCCCGCCTCGACGCCGTCGGGCCCCTCGAAGCCCGTGCGGATCTTCGGGCCGCACAGGTCCTGGAGGATGGCCACCGGCTTGCCCAGGCTCTGACTCTCCTCGCGGATGGCCACTGCGCGGGCGCGGTGTTCGTCGGCCGTTCCGTGGGAGAAGTTCAGGCGAGCGACATCCATTCCGGATTCGATCAGTTGCCTGAGCTTCTCTCTCGAGTCGACGGCCGGACCAATCGTACACACGATCTTGGCTCGACGGACTTCCATTGCTTGGGGAGCATGCAACCCGGAGAGGCGGTTGGGAACCAAGTAATGGATTTCCCCGGGGGGAGGCTCTGTTTTCGGGCGGAGCGGGGCTCCGCCCACGGGCTGCGCCTGCAGGGCTGCGCCAGGTGGGCTGCGCCCAGGGGCTCGCTGCGCTCGCCAGGGGCTGCCGCCAAGGCTGCCGCGCATTCCGTACGGATTCGCCTTGCTGTGGTGTTCGTCTGCGTCGTCTTCGGCTCGCTCGCTGCGCTCGCGTTGCCTACGCCGAACTCTCGCCGACGGCTCGCTCGCTACGCTCGCATCGCTTGCCCTGACCCTTCGGTCTTCGCGTGTTCCGGCGACCTACATGCAATGGCTCGATGGCCAGTCAGCCATGGCTCGCTCGCTGCGCTCGCATTGCCTACGCCGAACTCTCGCCGACGGCTCGCTCGCTACGCTCGCATCGCTTGCCCTGACCCTTCGGTCTTCGCGTGTTCCGGCGACCTACATGCAATGGCTCGATGGCCGGTCAGCCATGGCTCGCTCGCTGCGCTCGCATTGCCTACGCCGACTCTCGCCGGCGGCTCGCTCGCACGCTCGCATCGCTTGCCCTGACCCTTCGGTCTTCGCGTGTTCCGGCGACCTACATGCAATGGCTCGATGGCCAGTCAGCCATGGCTCGCTCGCTGCGCTCGCATTGCCTACGCCGAACTCTCGCCGGCGGCTCGCTCGCTACGCTCGCATCGCTTGCCCTGACCCTTCGGTCTTCGCGTGTTCCGGCGACCTACATGCAATGGCTCGATGGCCAGTCAGCCATGGCTCGCTCGCTACGCTCGCATTGCCTACGCCGAACTCTCGCCGGCGGCTCGCTCGCCACCGCTCGCATCGATTGCGCTGACCGTTCCGGTGCTTTGCCGCTCGCATGCTTCCGCTGACCGTTCGGTGCTCTTGCCGCCGCTGCTCGGGGTTGCTCGTTCGCTGAGGTTGCTCGTTCGCGGACTCGCGAGTCTTCCACCGTGCTCGGTGCGGTCGAGGCCGGGGCCGTGCTCGCCATGCTCGGGCTGCGCCCTGCGCGTGGCTGCGCGCGGTGCGGGCGTTGCCCGCAGCCTCGACCGCACCTGCGCGCGGTGGAGCGGTGGGGGCGTTGCCCGCGTGGGCACTCAACCAAGGAGAACCCAATGCTTCGCGTGTATCCTCAACTTCTCGCCCTCGTTCAATCCGTCACACCCCTGATCCGTCAGCTGGAGCTCCACGACTACGACCTGGCCCGTCAGTGCAAGCGCGCTCTGTCTAGCGTACCGCTCAACATCGCCGAGGGCGGCTACAGCCGCGGCGGCAACCGCAAGGTTCGCTATCACACAGCGCTAGGCTCCCTGCGCGAAGCCCTCGCGTGCTTCGAGGTAGCCACCGCGTTCGGCCATCTTCCCCCGCTGGAACCCAACCTGCGCCGTGAGTTCGATCAGGTCATCGGCGCGCTCGTGCGCGTCACGCTCCGCTAGCCCGCCCGGGGCGGCCGGCGCACTCGTGTCGGCCGCCTTCGACTCCCTGCGGCAACGCGTGCTCGAGAGCGGGCTGCCGCCCGCCGCGCGCAACAGATCACCATTGAGCGCATTCACTCGCTCGATGCACCGGTCGCGTTGCACGAGGGAGAGTCCGTCGAAGAGCGCCTCAGCGCCATGACCCGCCTTTGCAGCTCGGCGTGGCTGGCCACAGGTCGCCCAATGCCCCCTAGCGGACGGGAACATCGGTCAACGCTTCCAGGCGAAGTCTACGTGCCAGACCATGCCCAGACTTGAGCTGCCCGATGACTTCAGGGACTTGCTCACCGAGCTCGCTGACGCGCAGGTAGAGTTTGTTCTGGTTGGTGGTTGGGCCATGGCCGTCCACGGCCGTCCGCGAGCAACAGAGGACATCGACATCCTGGTGCGCGCCTCCGCGGATAACTCTGCCAAGGTCGTCTCGGCGCTATCCAACTTTGGCGCGCCGCTAGCCTCCCACGGCGTTAGCAACGACAACGTTCGGCACTGAAGGTCCCGCGTACCGCATCGGTGTGAAGCCACTTCAAATCGCGCTGCTCACCAAAATCAGCGGAGTATCCTTCGACGAGGTTTCCGAATCCTCGATCGTCGCGGAGCTGGACGGCCGGGAGGTGCGTGTGATCGGCCTCCACGCGTTGCTGACCAATACGTTTCGACCGGCATTCGCGAATGGCGGCAGCCCCTCTGGGCGTTGGCTGTCATTTTCCACGCGACAATGCAACAGGTCGCCAAAGGCAAACGCGACCCAGAGCACCTATCAAGTCAAGCCCCAACAAACCCCATCCGAGAACCACCCACCAAAACAAACGCCGAAGACCACCGCGAAGCCCTGGCGCCGCGCAGCCGGCGCCCTTGGCGAAGCGAAGCGAGCCCCTGGCGAACGCAGTGAGCCACTTGGCGGAGCCCCGCAGGGGCGGAGCCCTTTGGCGAAAGCCCGTGGCGAGGCCCCGCAAGGGGCGGAGCCCGCGAGCGCTCTTGCGCTCGCAGCAAGCAACTGTCATGACGCCACGCGATGTCCTCCTTTCACCGTGATTCTGCTGGCCGCGCTTGTCTGAGCGGGCTGCCTCTGGAAGAGGCGCTCGAGCAAGCGGGCGTGTCCACGCCGGCGTACGTCTACGATCTCGACGCCATCGAAGCGGAAGCGAGAGAGCTCGTGACCGCGCTCGGGGAGGAGCACGTCGTGGCGTACGCCATCAAGGCGAACAGCGCCGCGAGCGTCGTGAAGCGGATCGCCGCCGCGGGTGCCGGGGCGGATTTGGTCAGCGGCGGCGAGCTGGAGGTGGCGCTGGCGTGCGGTATGCGCCCCGAGCGGATCGTGATGAGCGGCGTCGCCAAGTCGGATCGCGAGCTGGACCGCGCCATCGGTTTGACCCTGCTGGCCATCCAGGCCGAGAGCGTCGAGGAGCTGCCGCGCATCGCGGCGCGCGCGCGAGCCCAGGGCAAGCGCGCGCGGGCCTCGCTCCGCGTCAACCCGGGCATCGAAATCGACTCCCATGCCCACATCGCGACGGGGCACGACGAGGCCAAGTTCGGGATCCTCGAGAGCGACCTACCTGGCGCCTTCGATTTCGCGCGGAAAAGCGCCGAGCACCTCGTGATCAGCGGGATCTCGACTCACGTCGGTTCCATGCTCAAGCAGCCGGAGCCCTACCTCGAGTCGGCGCGCACGGTGTGCGACGTGGCCAAGGCGTTCCGTGCCCAGGGCGGGAGCCTGGAGTTCATCGACTTCGGAGGCGGCTTCGGCATCGACTACGGCGGAGGCTTCGCGCAGCCTCCGGCGACCTTCGCCCGGCGCGCCCTGGCGCTGGCAGGCGAAGAGGGTTTCGGCGATCTGAAGCTGGTCGTCGAGCCGGGGCGTGCGCTGGTCGGGCCGCACGGCGTGCTCCTGAGCTCCGTCATCCAGCTCAAGCAGAGCGGCGAGCGGCGCTGGGTGATGGTGGACGCCGGCATGAACGACTTGATCCGTCCGGCGCTCTACGCGGCGAAGCACCGTGTCGAGCCGTGCGGCGCGGCGCCCGGCGCGAAGACGTGGCGCGTCGTCGGGCCCGTGTGTGAGAGCTCCGACGATTTCGGCGAGCACCAGCTCGGAGACGCGCCGAGCGGCTTGCTGGTGATGCGCGACGCGGGCGCCTACGGCTTCGCGATGGCCAGCGAGTACAACGGGCGTGCTCTCCCCGCGGAAATCTTCATCAGCGGAGGCAAGGTCGTGCACAAGAAGCCGAGCCCCGGCGTCGACGCCTGGGTGAAGAGCCGCCTCGAGGCGTGAGGCGTTCGTTCACCTCGGAACGCTCGACGTGCGTCACGACTCGGGGTCGTAGCCGAAGACGCGCAGCTCCTGAGCGCAGCGGCACGCCTTCGCGATGCGAGCCGCCCACGCGACCGCTTCCTCCCTCGTCGGCACCTCGAGCACCAGGAAGCCGCCGGTGAGCGGCGGCGCCCACGAGTAGCCGCCCTCGGCAACTGAGCCGTCGGCGGACACCAGCACGGGCGGCACCGACTCGTCGATGCCGCCGCCAAACACGTAGACCCCCGCTGCCTTTGCCTCGCGGATCGCTGCGTGGGAGTCGACGCTCACCGCCGCCATCTCGCTCTCGGGGACCTGCATCGCGGAAGCGGGAAACGAAATGAGGTACTTCATCTGCTCCCGCCTTCTACAGGGGACCCGAGGGCGGGCGCAACTACCCCCGGCTCTTGCCGGTGCGGAGCGGCGGCTCGCTGACGCCGCGCGCACGTCGCGTGCCGCTCTTTGCGCCGCGGGGCTCGGGGTCGGAAGACGAGTCCACCGCCTCGAAGCTGGTCGAGGAGCGGGAGCGCTTCTTCACGGCCTTCATGCTGCCGGTGGAGCGCCGCGTCTTCGACTCGCTGCCCATCCGCAGGGAAGCGCTCGAGCGCCGTGGCGGCGCCGTGCTCTTGGTGCGGTAGACGTTCCCCTCGACCACGACTTCGATGCCCAGCGCGCGGCAACGACCCGCCAGGCGCTCGAGCTCGACGCCGGGCGCGATGAGCAGGCCACCGGGCGGCGACGGGTCGACGAAGAGATCCATGGTCTGGCGGCGGCTGCGCAGCATCTCGCACAGCTCGGCGTCGTCCACCCAGAGGAAGCCCTGACACGGCACGTACTCGGCGCGCCCGAGCACCGCGCTCGCCTGCACGAGCATGCGTTCGATGGGATCGGGGAGGCTCTGAATCGTGCGCAGCCGATCGCCGATCACGTCGATGCCGAAGCCAGCGCTCAGCGCGCGGCTCAGCGACTGCGGCGAGATGATCACGTCCAGGTGGCCCTGGGCGCGGCCGATCTCCACGAAGGGCGCGATGGCCACCGCGTGACCGACCAGCGTTTCTGCACCGAAACGCAAGGCGTGGGTATCGAGAAAGCTCGCCTGGGTGTCCCGCGTCTTCGGCGGCACGTCGCTCAGGTAGGCGCGGCCGCGGGGGGTGAGACGCACCGTGGTGCCGAGCTCGCCCTCCTGAGCTTCGTCCTCGACGTCCCCCAGGTCGACGACGCCGAGGTTGAACAGCGTCTCGAAGACGATGCGGCGCGCGACCTCGATCGGCGTCGGCGGGTCGATGCCGAGGCGCCCCGCCCAGCGCTCCAGCAGGCGCGCGACGCCCGGCGTACGCGCATCGGAGCGCACGAACGCAGCCAGCGCGCTCCAGGGCACCCAGCGGCCTTCGCCGAGCTCGCTCAGGGCTTCGAGCACCATCTCGCGGATCACGCCGACGCTGCTGGCTTCCCGCGACTCCCGCGGCGCACGCAGCACCTCGGCGTCGGGGCGCGCTTCGTCCCACGCGCCGCCGCGCTTCCAGGCCTCGAATAGCATGCCCCCGAGCTCCGCGAAGGGCAGCGAGCCGGGGGAGCAGCTGACGTTCACCACCGCGGGATCCCAGACGCCCGTGGCGCGGCTGAGCGCGGCGAGCAACGACACACACTCGAGATCACGACCAAAGCGCGTCGAGAAGCGGTTCAGGAGCGAGCGCGGCGTGCCCACGCCGGGCTTCACCTCCACCGACGGGTCGCGGACGCTGAGCGCCATCGCCATCGTCAGCGGCACCGGATCCTCGCTGAAACGCGCGCGGCGCGGGGCGTGATCTTCGCCGAGCACGAGCTCACGGATCTCACGACGCATGCGCTCGCGCTCCCGTTGCCGCTTCGCGCCGACCAGCACCGCTACTTCCGTAGGGATCACGTGGCGGTTCGGGTGCACCGGAATCAGGAAGCCACGGCGCTCCAGCGCAAAGCCCACGCCGCGCCGAGACGGCGTCGCCCCGGTGGCTCCGCGCAGCCTGAGCGGCTCGCGCTCCAGCTCGAGCAGCTCTTCGGTGTCGACCTCACCCCCAACATGCTCGATGGATTGCAGGAGGTTGCGCTCCATGGGGGCCAAGGCGTCGACGCCTGCGGCGAGTTGATCGGCGTCGCTCAGGACTTCCCAGGCGTCTTCCAGGGCGATGGAGAACGGCGGAGTCGCCGGGCGGCCGAGGTAGTGCGTCGCCACGCTGGACTTCACGTCGGCGGACGCCTGGGCGAGCAGCGCGCGCAATCCGCGCGGATTCTCCCCTTCCCAGGTGGTCAGCTCGAGCAAGAAGGCGACGGGGAGGATGAGCTCCACGCCTTCGTTTCCACCGCGGGCGAAGACCAGACCGCGCGCCGCCAGGGGTTCGAGGGCGACGGGCAAGGCATCGACGCGAAACAGGCCGCCTTCCTCCGCGATGCGGTACAGCAGCTCACGCGTGGGGCCGGGCAAGAGGCCGGGATCCTTCAACTCCGGTAGGCCGACCAAGGCGCGCGCGACCTGCGACGGCACGTCGATGCGCTTGGCCTCATCGACGTTGATCCGCAGCCGCCGAACGAGGCTTTGCAGCTCCTTCTCCGGGATCGCCCGGAGGACGTCGATCAGTTTGAGTGGGCGGCCCCCCCGCTTCCGCCGACCTGGCTTGTTTTCCTGGCTCATGCGTGACGGTTCCGATTGAGCGAACAGCGGTGGCTCGGACTCACCATCCCAGCCATCTAACGTTGCGGTTTCCCATGCGCCAGCGCGGGATCCCGGAGCTTTCTTCTAAACCGCGAATTTTGCGCGACGTCCAGTAGATACCGCGCTGTACGTGAGGAATTTCGGCCGACTGGCCCGCGGGCGCGTAACGTCAGTTCCGCGGATGGCAGAAACTTTTACGGCCGCTGCGGCGGAAGTGCTCGATACCTGGATCAACTGTATCCGAGCGAGACCACGGGGCCGCCACACTCGGCCACACTCCGCCACTCGGCCACACTCCGCCACATGCCGCCAGGTGCTGCCAGGTGCTTGAGGAACGGGCTCCAGGGCCTGGGTCCGGGCCGGTCTGCTTTCCTTGCAGGCTGGAGCCGGCTAATCAGCCCGGATGATCCTCCGCGATCCGGTGCATGGCCTGGTCTCCTTCGAGAGCGAAGAAGACGCCATCGTCGTCGATCTGCTGAAGACCCGTGAGCTGCAACGCCTGCGCCTGGTTCGTCAGCTCGGACTGACTTCCTTGGTCTATCCCGGGGCCGACCACACGCGCTTCGCTCATGCGCTGGGCGCGGCGTTCGTGATGACGCGCTTCATCGCGCGTCTCCGCAAGGAACACGAGTCGCTCCCCTTCTGGCAGCGCCTGACCAGCGAACGCGCGCGAGACGGCATCGCCGCGGCCTTGCTCCACGACGTGGGTCACGGTCCCTTCTCCCACCTCTTCGAGGAGGCGCTTCCCGACGGACCGCTCCACGAGACGTGGACGGAGCGCATCATCCTCGACCCCAGCACCGACGTCCACCAGGTGCTTTACCGCGCGGATCCTTCCCTGCCGGGTCGGGTCAGCGAGCTGGTGCACGGGCGCCACCCCCTCACCTACCTGGCGCGCACGGTGAGCGGGACCTTCGACGTCGATCGCTGCGACTACCTCCTGCGAGATGCCCACGCGAGCGGCGTCTCCTACGGGCATTTCGACCTCGACTGGCTGATCCGCAGCCTGCGCCTCGGCGTGAGCGAGAGCCCCGACGTGGCGCCGCCCCTGGCCATCGACGGCACCCGAGGCTTGCCTGCCATCGAGAGCTTCATCCTGGCGCGGCTGTTCATGTTCCAGCAAGTGTATTTCCACAAGGCAAGTCGAGCCAGCGAGTGGATGCTCCGCTGCATCATGAGCCGGGTGCGTCAGCTGCTGATCGACGGCACCCGCGTCCCCGCGCTGCCTCGCGCCGTCGAGGAGCTGGCCATCAAGGGCGACACCAGCCTCGGCGAGTACCTGAAGCTCGACGACTCCAGGCTCTGGACCGCGATCTCCGAGTGGCAGGCTTGCAACGACCCGCTGCTCGAGGATCTCGCCACCCGCCTCTACTCCCGACGCCTGTTCAAGACCATCGACCTGTGGGGCGAACACGCGACCCCCAGCGGCCGCGAGAAGGCTCTGGAGCTCGCTCGGGACGCCGCCCAGCGCGCGGGCCTCGACCCGGAGATCTACGTCGGTCTCGACTCCGCCCAGCTGACCCCCTTCGACAGCGACGACACTTCCCTCAGCGTGCTCTTGCCGGACGGCTCCACCGAGCCGCCGCGCAATGTCTCCTTCCTCCTGAGCCGCCTCGAGGGCCAGACCCTGGAGCAAGCGCGCCTGGTGCTCGCACCAGAAATCCGCGCGGAAGTGCGGGAGGCGCTGCACAAGTGAAGCGTGCAAGTGCGAGCCTCCGAAGCAGCCGTGAACGCGGCGTCTTCGGTTTTGCATCCCGCTCTCGGTTTGGGGGTGAGGCGCGCTGCCTGCCGCTCCTGTCCGCCGCGTTGCTCTGTTCCGTGTGGACGAACCTGGCAGGCGCCCAGCCCGCCGACGACGCGCCAGCCGCAGCGCCTGCAGAGCAGCCGGAAGTCGACGTCCCCGGCGTGCGCGACCCCACGGGTACCGACAGCCAGCCCCCGCCGAACACCACCTGGAAGTATCCCGAGGGAAGCGCCGAGCCGGTGCCGCCGCCGGAGAAGAGCGCCACCGACGATCACTGGAACCCCGGCGACTATCCGACGGCGCCCCTGGAGACCGAAGTCGACCCGAAGCTCCTGGGCTTCACCGACGGCGTCTACGGCCGCTTCGACGGCGACCTGGTGCTCGGCCTCAACGCCGGCACGCGCTTCGCCCCCGCGCAAGGCGTCGGCGGCCTGCTGAGTCTCCACGACTTCTCCAGCGTGGGTTTCGTCGCCGCCTTCGTCGTCAACCCCGACGACGACGCCGCCGAGAAGAGCAGCCTGAGCGTCGAGCTCGACCTGCGCCCGCTATTTCTGCCGCGCTGGATCCTGGACCTCGAGCAAGGCCCCGCCTGGTTCGACCTGTTCATCGACTCCCTGAGCCTCGGCTTCGGCGCCTACTGGGCGACCCCCGAAGGCGCAGACTTTGGCGACTCGAGTGGCCTGGTCGGTTCCGTGGGGATTGGCCTACCCCTGAACGGCGCAGCCGAAGGCTTCTGGCTCCGTGCGCGAGGCTCGAGGCGCTTCGACGTCGAGGAGAACAGCATTCTCCTCACGCTGGGTTACGACTTCTTGATGGTTGGCCCCTGGCTTTGAGGCGCCCCGCCCCGTGTGATGCGCGAAGTCGAAGCGGCTTGAGTTGACTCCGTCTGCGCGAGCTGCCTCGCGTGAAGGCCGAGGTGCGTCTTGGAGGCGAAGACCGAGCGCTCAGGTTTGCTGAAACTGAAGCCTGATGCAACGAAGCGGATCTGGAACGCTCAACGGAACTGCCGTTTGTTTCCCCGCGGCAAGCACAGCGTAGCCACTAGACCTCGGTGGACACATACACCTGCCGCGGTCTTGCACGAGGACCCCTAGTGGTTGATGCTCCAGATCCGCTCGATTTCACCGTCCGGAATGGTCGCGAGTGCCTGTTCCAAGCTATCTCGCCCAATCTCCTTCCCAAAACGCATAACGTAGCGTTTGCGGCCGTTCATCGATTCCTTGAACCAGTCAAAGTCGAACCCAAGCGCCGAAAGGTGGTCGTCCAGGAAGTCGAAGACTTCCCAGTCATCTACCACTACATGGGTTTCCCCAGCGATCGAATCGATTCGGATGTAAGGGGATATCATTGCACTTCCTTCAGTTCGGCTGGTGTCGGATCGCGCTTGAAACCCTTGGTACCGGGCTGCGCGTCGGGGAACTTGACCTTGTTCAGGCTTCCTGCCGGCGCCTTCGGGTGAGGGTTCGGAACGAACTCCTTGACACGCCGAGGACTGATATCTTTGACGCTCCCGTCGGGAAACGTCTGCCTAACTGCGGTTTCACCTTGGCGCGTAATCCGACTTTCGTGCGCCACCGGACCTTCAAAACCGTTGTGGCCGGCGCGCTGGACCGGGGGACAGTCATCCGCATTGTGGACCCAAACAGCAACGTTGGAAACAAAGTACGTGTGGTCCTCGGCAACCCGCACGTTGTAGACGGGCTCTTCCTCCGGTCGCTCGTGCACTGAACGCACCCAGAGCCAGCCGCGTTCCACGCTCCAGACGTAGTCGTCGGGGCGAATGTCCTCCGCGCGCGTCCAGCCGCGCCCACCGATCCAGAACGGGTGCTCGTGGGTCGTCCCGATCACCGCGGTCGTGCCGTCGGGTGCCTCAATGGTCAGGTCGATGATCGCGGTAGTGCGCTCGTACGCAGCTTCGACCCGGCGCCAAACAGGCTCACCGTTCTCGTCCCCGTCGTCTGGCATCGAGAGGACCAGATCGCCCGCGCGGACGTCCTCGATGTTCTGCCAGCCACGCTCCGTGAGTACGAGTGTGCCGGCGACAAAACAGCCACCACCTCGAGGGGATGCAGGTTCGGGCTGCGTCTTGGGAGGCGGCTTTTCCGCAGCAGCCGGAGCCTTCACCTCAGGCGCAGCCGGTACCGGTTCGGCAGTCCCCTTGATCGAAGGAGTGGGCTTGGTCACGACCTCGGGTTTTGGTGGTGTCGGCGACTTGTGAGCCTGCCCCCAGTTCACGGACACCCAATATAGCGCGATAATGCGCAAGGAGTGTCCACATGTCGAAGAGCAAGAAGCGCCGAGCGCGACGCACGTTCACACCGGAGTTCAAGGCGGACGTCGTCAGACTTTGTCAGAGCGGCGGGGCGAGCATCTCATCCGTTGCCCGTCGGATGGACTTGACCGAGACCGCGGTCCGAGCCTGGGTCAAGCAGGCGGAAGTCGATGCCGCGGGCGGTACGGCAGACGCGCTGACCACGAATGAGCGCGAAGAGCTGGCTCAGCTTCGACGGGAGAACAAGCGGCTGGCGTTGGAACGAGATATCCTAAAAAAAGCCGCAGCCTTCTTCGCGAAGGAAAGCTCGTGAGTGCCTACGAGTTTATCCGCACGGAGAAGGCAAACTTCCCAGTCGCGGCAATGTGCAAGGTAATGGGCGTATCTCGCTCTGCCTTCTACGCCTGGCTAGAACGCAAGCCTAGCGAGCGCGAACGACAGCACGAGGCCTTGTTAGAGCAGGTGCAGGCCGTCTACTCCGCTTCGAAGTGCCGATATGGAAGCCCTCGCGTGCATCGTGCCTTACGGAAACAAGGGATGCGGTTTCGCGGAAGAGTGTCGCCCGAGCTATGCGCGAATCCGGCTTGTTTGCCCGCAAAAAGAAGCATTTCAAGGTAACCACGAACAGCAGGCACACTAAACGTATCGCACCAAACCTGCTCGCACGTGACTTCGAAGCAGAACATCCGAACGAAGCTTGGGTGACCGACGTGAAGGCTGTCCGGACCCGTTCAGGTTGGGTGTACCTAGCCGCTATCCTCGACCTGTACGCTCGTCGGGTAGTGGGCTGGGCCCTCTCGGAGTCGAATGACACGGCGCTCGCCCTTTCCGCGTTGCAACGTGCACTCGTGCAGCGGAAGCCACCTCCAGGACTTATCCACCACTCCGACCGAGGGTCACCGTACGGGTCCGACGATTACATCGAAGCTCTGGATGCTGCCGGTTGTCGAAGGAGTATGAGCAAGAAGGGTGACTGCTGGGACAACGCTGTCGCGGAAAGTTTCTTTTCTACGATTGAGCACGAGTGTCTCCGCGGGGCAACCATTCGGGGTGCCGAGCGCGCATTCGTTCTAATCGGCGAGTACATCGAGACCTTCTACAACTGCACACGCCTCCATTCACCAACGACTACGCGAGCCCGCTTGAGCGAGAACTGGCTTTCACTCACAGCCGCAACGCCGCACAATCCACTGTCCGCGATTTGGGGGGAGGCTCAGTCTGCCTGAGTCTTCGCGAACGCCGGCCTAATGAACGTCTCCGGCAGCACCTCCAGCGTCGACCAATCCAGCGCTGCCACCACCGCCGGTGGCAAAACGGCTTCCAGCTCGACCCGCGCGTTCTTGGGATCACCGAAGATCTGCTTCACCAACGAGTCGTGCGACTGACGCGGCTTCGCCTCCGTCGCTGCTTCCGTCTCGGTGCGAAGCGTGTCCTCCGTCGAGCTACGAGTGAGCCCCTTCGCCGGCAAGAAGCACTTGCCGTTCGTTGCACTCCAAGCGGCCTGACGGAGCTCTGAGTGCAGCGCCTCGCGCTCGCACTATGGCGAGGGTTCCGCGCAGCTGCGCGCTCGGGTTGGCCAGGTCGTCTGCCTCGACGATGCGTGATTCGTCGCGTGGGAAAGGCTTCCAGGGAAGCGAGGAGCGCAGAGAACCCCTCCTGGAGTGCCAGGCCCAGGCTCGGCGAAGCCGATCCTGGGCCTTACCCATCGAGCGGGACGCTGCTCGCGTGGCTCAGTACTGATCGAGCAGGTAGCGCACCAGATCGGTGGAGGTGACGATGCCTTGAAGGCGATCTTCCCCGTCGACGACTGGCAGCGCGTGGAAGCTCCCGCTCGCCAGCTCCTTGGCAGCGTCCCGCACACTGTCGGTCGTCTTCAAGGTCCGGAGGTCCTTGCACATGACGCCCTCGATGGAGAACTGCTGATCCAGATAGGCATCCATCGCGCGGTCGTCCGCGCCCACACCCTCCACTCGAATCGCGAGCAGATCGGAGGCGGAGACCATACCGAGCAGCTTCTCTCCCGACACCACCGGGACATGGTGAAACCGGCTCTCGCTCATCAGGCGCCGTACGTCGCTGATGTTCTGCCGCGTGTGCACGGTGGCGGGGTTCTTGGTCATGATGTGTGAGATCGGGTCGTTCTTCTTCATGAGTCCTCCGGTGTGGTGACTCCGTGGTTCGCCATCGTTGAGGAGCTCCCTCGTCTCGAGGATGCCCGAGGACGCTGACCACGGAGACCACTCGCTAGCTCCGCTGAGGCGTTCATGCTCGGTCGCCGAACACCGCTTCGCCGCGGAGCGCTCCCCCCGTGCAACTCTCGAGCCGTTTCTCCGGAACCCAGGACTTGCGCGCCCACGAGAGAACCCAGGTGCACCGCGTGGGTTCGGAAGGGCGTAAACACCTCTGCAGCGCCCTGACAGAGCGAAATTCGTGCGCTGAACTGCGACTCAGCGGAAGACTCGGACGGCACCGCGAGCCCGCTCGACTCAGCGGCGAGTTCGATCACGCGAGCCCTACCGGGATCATCCCCGCGGAAACCGCTTGACTCCTGGAATCAGGGACCGAGAACAATGGTGGCATGCCCGACCCCACCCTGGAGCTGAACCGCCATTTTACTCAGCGCTACGCGCAGTCGCGAGCAAGCGCATTCGCACGCGCGCTAGAGGCGGACCGCCCGACCATCATCCGCGTCGAGTCGGATCTCGTGTTCCTGCGTCGCGGGTGTCGCAAGCGCGCCGAGATCTTGGGGGAGAGGTACCACGCATTCAAATCGGTAGCCCACGTGCCGGCGACGTTGGCGCTCGCGCTCGTGCAGACACCTCCTCCCACGACTCCCCAGCTGCAAGACCTCGCCGAGGACGTGCGCGGCTGGCTCGGTTCGGATCGCGCCCTGGCGGAGATGCGCAGCGTGCTCGAGCCTTGCTCGAAGCTCCTGGAGGCATGGCTCGGAGCGCGCCGCGGGTCGGCCCGAGCTGCCCCCGACGAAGACCGCGTGAAGGCCTTCAAGCTCGCGGCGCAGCCTGCCATCGGCCCCTGCATGCGAGCTGCAGCGCAGAGCGAGCTCGATGATCTTCACCGGACCGTTTCCGCATGGACTCGTGACTTCCAGCACAGCGACTGGCGTGCGCTGAAGGTCGTGATCTGCGCGAGTCACCAGGCGCGCTATCGCGAGTCGACGAAGCTCTACTTCCTGCGTCTGCTCGCGGAGCGCCTGCCGGCGAAGGAGACCGAAGAGGCGAAGGCCGCCGAATCGGAGCATCAGGTGATCTACGCGGAGAACTGCGCCACGGAGGAGGAGGCCTTGAACCTGCTGGCCACCCACCACGTGGATCGCGATCTCGCGGGCTTCTTGCTAGGAGACTCGGCGAGTCTGCAGCGAGACGTGGTCGGCGACACCTTCGCCAGGCTACTGGACGAGCTATTCGGCTAGCTGCGACGGCTTGGAGCGCTCCCCCTCACCCCCAGACGATCTCGAGAACGCCTGGGGGTGCCTTGCTCATGGGTGCACGACGCGAGCTCAGTGGTCGGTGAGATCCGGGGCGTAGCGCCGAGCGAGCGCGCTGGCGACGCCGGGCAGCACCGTCGACATCAGGAGCCGCTGCCCGTGCTCGAACAACGGATGAGAGGAACTCGACTCGGACCTGGAACGCTTCGGCGTCTTCTGCTGCTTCTTCGCCTTTGGCAGGTTCACGAGCATCGCCTGCATCTGCGGCTGCTTGCGGCCGAGCAACACGCCGACGCCCACCGCTCCAGCGAGCACCACCCAGGGTCGCTCGTTGAACTGGTGTTTGACGCTGAGGGCTCGCTTGCCCTTCTTCGCGGCGACCACGGCTCGGTCTTCGAGCCGCTCCAGTTTGTCTCCGATGTCGGCCTTCTTGGCCTCGATCTCGCGTTCGACCTGAACGACTTGACTAGTCATCTCTTCTTACCTTTCGGGCCTTGGCGTAGAGCCCCGCTGCGACCAGCGTCGGAACGGCCGCGACGATCAGCAGCGCGGCCTCCAGCTGGAGTTGGGACGAGCGCGCCAGCCCAAGGGCAGACGCGAGCGCGATCAGCGCGACCACGATCAACCCCATGCCCAGCGCTCCCAGCCCGTAGAACACGCGACGCTGAACTCGAGCGAGTTCATCGCGCGCTTGGAGTTTGGCGACCTCGAGCTCCTTCTGCGCGAGGTCCTTCACATCGATCAGGAGCTCACGAACCAGCGCTGGGGTGGTCTGGCTCGAAGTCGGGGCGTTCATGACGTCAAGCGACCGATCAGGTAGCCCAGACCGACACCAGCGAGGATGGCCGGGACGGGGTGACGTTTCACCACGGCCGTGACGTCCTCCACCAGCTGGTCGTAGTCGGCGCCCTCCAGATAGCCCCCGACTTGCTCGAGGCCTCCTGCGGTGCGCTCTGTCAGATCCGCGTCGCGCACGCGCTCGGCTGCGCTTCGCGCTGATTGCCCCACGGAACTGGTCATCTCGTCGACGCGATGATTGACCTTGTCGTGGAGCGGCTCTTTCGAGTTGGTGGTGATTGCGTTTTCCATGAGCGCGACCGATGCAGATCTCGTGCCTGACGCACGCTCCAAGCCCGACGCGACGTGGCGCGCGCACGCTGCGTGACTCGGCGCCTCACCGAGGTCGTCATGCCTCCTCCGCCGTCGGCTCCGCTGAGGGTGCGAGGACGTAGTGGTCCTCCACGCCGAAACCGAGCACCATCACCAGGTCCGAGACCGTGCTCTGCAGCATCATGATCAGCGAGATACTGAGCCCGCTGATCAGCGAGGTGAGCATCGCCGTGAGGTAGTACTGCCCGGTCAACAGCGTTTGCGCCGAGGCGAACGCGTCAGCCTCCACCACCGGCGCTGCCATGGTCAAGAGCAGCAGGATGCAGCCAGCGAACAGCGCGCTCGCCTGGCGTCCGATCCAGAGAATGCGCCGGTAGAAGGTCTCCGAGAAGCGCACGTCGGACTGGCGACTCACGCTGAGCAGCGTGAGCATCAGCGCCAGGATCGACGCTCCACCGCCGATCCCCGCGGAAGCCAGGTACGGGAGCACCTTCGAGAGAGACGAGATCAGGTGCCGCGTCTCGAAGCGGTTCGCCGAGTCCAGTATCGCAGAGGATCCGGCGCCCATCCCGAGGGTCACTACCCCACCAATCGCCGCCCGCGTGACGTCGTGGTTCCAGCGTTGCTTTTCGCTCCGCTCCGAGCGGCGTGCTCGAGTTGGACGTTGTGTCTCTTCAGCCATGCGCGGGCACGCTTTGCAGCTTCCAGACCGAACCAAACGGGGACCTCTTGCAGGTACGAGACGGCTCGCCCGGTCCGCCCGAGTGTTGCGATGTGGTATGGAAAAATGTCGAATCGGGGCACAACGCCGCTCGCTCACCGCTGACACCCCAGGGAAATCCAGGGCATTCGCCTGGCCCGACGGTTGCTAGGGCCCGAGGCATGACCAACAAAGTGATTTCAGGCGCGTTCGACTCGACCCTCAAGGCTCGCTCTGCCATCAACGAGCTCTACGCTCGTGGTGTCCGGCAGGAGACCATCAGCGTGATGATGCCGCAGGAAGCGAAGACCGAGTTCGCCCGCATCGATGACAACACCAAGGCCCCCGAGGGCGCTGCGATTGGTGGCGCCGCGGGTCTCGCGCTCGGCGGCCTCGCCGCGGGTCTCACCGCGATCGCGACCGTCGTCGTCCCCGGCGTCGGCCTGCTCGCGGCCGGCCCCATCGTCGCAGGCCTGGCCGGAGCTGGCGCAGGTGGTGCCGTGGGCGGCGCCGTTGGCGGCCTGGTCGGCTACGGCATGACCGAGCACGAGGCCAAGCTCGGCCAGGAAGTGCTGAAGAGGGGCGGGATCCTGGTGACGGTATCCAGCGACAACAAGGAAGAGCAGGCCATCACCAAGGACGTCTTCGACCGACTCGCGGTGAAGCAGGAGACGACCAAAGGTCAGGCTCCTTCGGCCCACGCTTGAGTGGTGACCCGCAGGCCCGAGCGGCCGTCGCTGCTCGAGCGGTGAACGGCCGTCGGCCTGCCATCCGAACCCATGGCTCGGTCACGAGGCACGGCCGAGCCCGGCTAGTGCGTCAATGGCACCACCTGTCGCGACGGAGTGTGCTTCGCTCGCAATGCGGCCGGCTCCCCCTGCGCACGATCGACTGCCCAGCAGCACGGGGAAACCGCCCGAAACGGCGCTGTTCCCAAACGCCAGTTGAATGCCAGTCACGACCGGCGTTAGAGCGGATCGATGTCAACCTCCGAGCGTCGGCTGCCGCGGCGAGTCCGCCCCTTCGAGAAGACCCAGCGCCCCACGCCTTGGCTACAGCGCGCGCTCATCGGGCGTGAGCTCGCGCCGTCGCGTGTCGAGTACGAGCGCGCTTGCGCCGCCCTGTGGGATGGCGATCCGCTGATGGATGCCGTCGTGGAGTGGCTCTTCGAGGTTGGTCCGAAGCAGGGCAAGCCGCTCTTCGAGCGCGCACTGAATGAGGGCTTGGAGAGCGTCCCCGATGCTCCCCCAGCGTTGCGCGCCTTCTTCGAGCGCGTGGAACAGCCTCCCGACTGGGTGGATCCCGAGCTGGCGGAGGAGGGTGCTCGCTTCTGTCGTCGCTTGGGCCTGACCGCGACCTTCGTCCTGCGCGACCTGGCGCTCATGGGCGGCTACCTGCTGTCCGGCTTCAACCAGACCCTGGTCAAGACCGGCGCGCTCAACAAGGGCACCGCGAAGCGCATCGCGGAGACGGGCAAATGGTGGGTCGACTGCACGGATCCTGGCGGCATGCAGCGCTTCGCGCCCGGCTTCAAGACCACGGTCCACGTGCGACTGGTGCACGCGCTCGTGCGACGGGGACTCGCGAAGCGCTCGGACTGGGACGCCGAGGAGTGGGGGCTCCCGATAAGTCAGATCGACATGGCCGCCACCTACCTGGGTTTCTGTGTGGCAATGCTCGGCGGTGTTCGTTTGCTCGGTGTCCCGGTTTCGAAGCGGGAGTCCGCGGCGGTGATGCAGCTCTGGAGCTACGCTGGCTGGCTGATGGGTGTGAGCGACGAGTGGATCCGGCTCAACGAGAACGAGGGGATCGTGCTCCTGCACCACGCGACGCTGACGCAGGGTCAGCCAGACTGGACGAGCCGCGAGCTCGGCAAGGCGCTGTCCGAGGAGCCTCTCGAGCGCCATTTCGAGAGCTTCCAGGGACTGCGCCGTTCGCTCGCGTGGCACCAGCACCTCAGCGTGAGCCGCTATTTCCTTGGGGCAAAGAAGATGGCGCAGCTGGGCCTGCCATCCGGGGTCACGCCCTGGTATCCGCTGCTGACGCTCGCGCCTCGCTTCCTAGGCTTTGGGGCGCAGCGCTTGCTGCCGAGCCTCCAGATGCACCAGGAGCGACGGGGTCGTGAAGCGCAGATCGCCGCGCTGTCGAGCCTCTTTGGCTCGGCCCCGAAGCAAATCATTCGGCCGGAGCAGGGACATCCAGCCCACCTTTGAGAGCGCCGGCGGAACACGGCTCGTCTCAAGAGGCGCCCCAGGGCGCAAGACTCGCTCGCCCACGCCCTCGGGGGGCGGGCGACTTTTGCAGCGAACTACCGAGACAGGGGACTAGTCGAGGTAGCCAGAGAGGTACGCGTGAACCATCGACTTGAGCTCCCGCACCACGACCTTGCGCTGTCGCGGGTTGGCACGGACTGCGGGTTCGATGGCCCCTGACGCGCCCGCGAACGTGACCGCAGCGATGATGCGCACCTGGCTCTTGGGTAGGCTCAGCCCCCGCGCGCACAGGGCATCGGCCAGCCACTCTGCGTGACGCGCGACGCTTCGCGCGCGTAGCGAGTCCAGGCCCGGCACTGACTGCACGGCCCGGCGAATGGCCACCCACTCGGGGTTCGCGCCCATGGTGAGGAAATAGTCCTCGATCGCGCCGTCGATCGCCAAGCGCCACTCCACTCGCGGGTCGGCGAGCACGCGCAACGTTCGGGTGAAACTCTCGTCAGCGCGCTGATACATGCGTTCCGCGAGGCACAGAATCACTGCGTGCTTGTCCACGAAGTAGCGGTACACGGTGCGCACTCGCACATCCGCGCGCTCCGCGAGCAAGTTGGTGTTGAACTGATCCACGCCGACGTCCGCTAGCAGCAGCGCGGCGGTGCGCAGAATGTGCTCCACGGTCTGGATGGCGCGCGTCTGCACCGGCTTCACACGCAGCGGACCAACGATCTCGGACACTTGAGAAGAGGAGTGTAAGCTCCCTTCCGGGAGTTTGACAACCTCGAGTTTCACGCCATGTTTGTGTCCGTTCTGGAGCAATTACTCCCTTCTGGGCTCCAGTGACTCCCTCCGAATCGAGGTGCCCATGAATCGAGCGGCCCGAACGATGGAACGACTCGCTCAGGCTGGAACCTGGGACTGGGACGTGGCCAACGATCGCCTGTGCTGGTCTCCGGAGCTTTCGCGCATCTATGGCCTCCCTGGCGGTCAGGGACCGGCAAACTACCAGGCATTCCTGTCCCGGGTGCACCCCGAGGATCGCGATCTGACGCGCAGCACCGTCGAACGCGCGCTGCTCGATTGCCGCGACGTCGAGCACCAGCACCGCATCGTGCGCGACGATGGTGAGGTACGCGTGCTGCGCTCGTATGCCCACGTGGACTGCGATGACGACCGCCAGGTGGTACGACTCTATGGCGCCTGTCAGGACGTCACCGAGCGCGTCGAGCTGAGCGCCCGCGTGCGACGGCTGCAGGCGCTGGCAAGCGCGGGCACCATCGCCGCAGGGCTCGCACACGACCTGAACAACGTCGTCGGCGCGCTCACGCTGCTCTGCAGCGCCCTCACCCCCGAATCCAGCGAAGACAACCTCCGGCTCATCGAGGACATCAAGGACACGGCCCAACGCACGTCCGCTTTTACCTCCCGGATACAACACCTCGCTCGCAGCTCGGTGGGCGTGACCCCCCGCATCGACGTCGCAGTGGAACTTCAGCGCATCGTCGCCGTCCTGCGAGACGTCTTCGCGGAGAAGGTCACTTTGCGCATCGATGTCCGTGATCCCGTGGGCGTGGTGCGACTGGACGCGCTCGACCTCGAGCGCGTGCTGTGGAACCTGGTGTTGAACGCCCGAGACGCCCAGCCCAGCGGCGGCGTGGTCGACGTGATTGCAGAGCGGGTGACGGTCGTCGGACACGGCCCGTCAGGCGAGTTCGTGCGCATCACCGTGCGTGACGAAGGCAGCGGCATGGACCAGCACACCGCCGCGAGGCTCTTCGAGCCCTTCTTCACGACCAAGGGGGCCAGTGGGACGGGACTCGGCCTCGCGGTCGTACACGACCTGGTCGACGACGCCGGCGGATTCGTCACCGTCGATAGTCGCCGCGGCGTGGGTACGCGGATCCGCGTGCACTTGCCCGCAACCTAGTGTGCGACGCCTGATCCCGCGTTCACACTTCGCGCCCCTCTCCCCCGAGCCCTGATCGACTCAGGGCCGCTTGTCGAACGACGCGTCAGGCGCGCCTTTCAGACACGCGAGCACCCAGGGGTACGTGCGCGTTACGTAGTAGCCGTACTGGCCGTCGATGGTCATGCCATTGCATTCGTCGAGATCACCAGCACCGGTGTACTCGTAGTCGTCGACGAAGGTGCCGTCGTAGTCGCCGCCGGGGTCACTCGCACCGCTCGGGCGACTTCCGATCTTCAGACTGAAGCCTGATCGCGCCTCACGGATCGTCCCGCCATCATCGAAGTACGGACCATAGATGGGGAAGCCGTCCGCAGCGAAGCCAATCACCGGCGATACCTCGCTTGACTCCCCGTACATGGCCAGCGGATCCCCGTGGTAATGATAGCGACCATCGGGTTGAGTGTGAGCGTTGTGAACGTCGGTGCCGAAGTTCGCGCTCGGCGACATGGGATCGTAGCGCCAGGCCGAGCTCAGATCGTTGCAGCCGATCTTGCCATCCCCGACACCAAAGCACCCCGCAGCCAGCAGGTCGACGACGACGCCGTTCAGCATCACCGCGTCGTAGCTGCGGAGCTCCAGGGCGGTCGGACTGCTCGCCACGCCGGGGTGACGCTTGATCACGAAGGTCGTTTCGAGCGCCGCAGTGGGAGTCGCAAAGGACGCGCCCTGTTGATCGAAGTCATGATTCGGGATCGCATTGGAGGTCAGCGTGCAGGAGTCGTCGCTCGCGACGATCTCGACGAAGCCCTCGAAGCCGAGCCGGCGCTGGACGTCGACCACCGCAGACGAATAGCTCTGAGCGTAGTCTGCACAATCCGCGCTTCGCCGGGTGAAGGTCGCGCCCGTGATGTCGATGGATCCGCTGGTGCCCGAGTCGCTGCCTGCGCCATCCGAAGTCTGGCACGCGACCATGGGCAGACAGGCACCGAGGACGAGGCAGCCCACCGCACCTGCGAGGGACACCTGTAGGAACGTTGCTTCTTCTCCAGCCGGCATGAGGACCTTCCGCTCTCGTCGTGGGATCTGCCTCGGTCTTGCATGATGCCTGCCACGGAGGAGCGGTGGGCGCGCAAGCGAGTTCTCGGCTCGGAGCGGCGCACGGGACCACGCCTCGATGCACGCGCCACTGCAGAGTTCGCAGCTGGAAGTGCCGGATTCGCAGGCACCCGAGCTTGTGCTCAGATCGGCGACCCCGGCCGGTCGGTTTTCGAGGAGACGTGGAAACTACAGATTCCAGCTCTGGGACCGTTCTGCGCCACCATGAACTCTTCCCGTCTGAGATGGGGCCTCTGGGGGGCGCTGTTTGGTCTGTGCTTTCCTCTGATGGCCCTTGGGATCCGCTGGGCCCAGACAGGCAGCGCTGGCGCTTGGGTCGCACTGACGACCGATCCCCTCTTGTGGATCATCGTGACGGCGCCGCTCTTCCTCGGCGTCTTCGCGGCGCTCGGAGGGCACCAGCACGACGGTCTACGCGGACTGACGGCGGAGCTCGAAGACCGCGTGAAGGAACGCACGGCCGATCTGGTGAGCGCCGTGGACCGCCTGCGACTGATCACCGACAACGTCGCCGACGGGCTGCTCACCATCGACCTGGATGGGAGGCTCGTCGGTCCCGCCTCGGCGCAGGCGGTGCGCTGGTTCGGCGAGCCGACGGATCGAAGCGGTCTAGCCGAGTGGCTGAAAGCCGACGACCCGACGTTCGGCGATCTGCTCGCCATGGGTCTCGACCAGATCCGTGAGGACATCCTCCCCGTGGAGCTGACCCTGGAGCAACTTCCGAGGCAGTTCCAGTCAGGCGACCGTCAATACGAGTTCGACGCGCGGGTGATCCCCGGTGGTCGAGAGCTGCTGCTGGTCATTCGAGATGCCACCGACCGCCTTGCGCTGGCCCGGGAACGCGCCGCCAGCGAAGAACGCCACGCCGTGATCGCGCAGATGCTCCGCGATCCGGGCGGCTTCCAGCTCTTCAGGACCGACTGCGAGCATCTCCTCGAGGAAGCACGAGAGACGGACAGTGAGGCGACCTGCAAGAAGGCGCTCCACACACTCAAAGGCAACTCGGCGGTCTATGGATTCTGTCGCCTGGCCAGCGTCTGTCATCAGATCGAAGACGAGCTTCAGGACAGCGGGGCGCCCCTCCTGGACGAGGAGCAAGGCAAGCGACTGCGGGAGACGTACGCCGACAGCATCCAGCAAGTCGCGGCCTTCCTGCCCGACGAGGCCGACGTCGTTCGAGTATCAAGGGAAGAGCTTCTGCGCCTCGCCGACTCGGGCGGAGTCTCGGAGCACATCCGCAAGACCCTCGAGCGCTGGACCCATGAACCCCTGCAACCGATCCTCGACCGCCTGGTCTCCCACGGCGAGCGCGTCGCCGAGCGCCTGGGCAAGCAGGTCGATTTCGTCGCCGAGGCCGGAGACGCCCGCGTCAACCTGGACGCACATGGTGAGTTCATCGCTCAGCTATGTCACGTGGTGCGCAACGCGATCGACCATGGGGTCGAGTCACCCGATGCCCGCCACGCGGCGAACAAGCCGAAGCGGGCGACGGTCCGCCTCCAGGCAACCGACAGCGTCGAGGGGACGCTGCTGAGCGTCGCGGATGACGGGCGCGGCATCGACTGGGAGCAGATCGCCGAGAAGGCCAAGCGCCTGGGTCTACCTGCCGCGACAGCCGAACAGCGCTTGGCTGCGCTGCTCTGCGACGGGTTCTCCACCAGCGACAGCGTCAGCGACATCTCTGGACGCGGAGTCGGTCTCGGCTCAGTCTGGACCAGCGCCAAATCCCTGGGGATCCACCCATCCCTGGAGACACGGATCGGCCAGGGTACGCGGATGCTGTTCCTGATGCCCCACGAGCCCCCGAGCGCAACGCGAATCAGAGCCGCCAGCTGAAGCTCAGATCGCTCGGTCCATGGCCACACGGATCGAGTCGTAGCGGCGCGGCAACGTCGGCTCGAACTGCTCGACCCAGAAGAAGTTCATCAACACGTCTCCGCCCTGCTCCTGACGGTGCAGCTCCGTCAACGCTTCGGAGACCGCGTCGCGCAGCGGACGGGGGACGTGAGGGGCGGCGCAGATTGTATCCGCAGGGATCGTGGGCGTGATCAGCAGCGGGCGCATGGCTTCGAAGTCGACTGCCAGCATCCAGCCCGCACGCGAGAGCTCGGCATCGAGGCGCTGGGTAGCGGCGGTCACGAAGGTCGCGCCAACGTCGAGCTCGCGGCGCGCGACCAGCTCAGCCACGGTCCTGTGATCCCCGCAGAAGCGCTGCTGCGAGAACTCCTCCAGCGCGAAGCCGCGCTGCCGCAGCTCGAGCAATGGAAACAGGTATCCCGCGGCCGACATCGGATCGACCCAGCCAACTCGAGCGCCTCGTAGGTCGTCGAGGTCCGCGAGAGGACCGTCGCTGCGCACGAACAGCGCCCCGCGAAACGCGGCATCGCGCTGCCGCACGCCACTCGCGATCAGCGTCAGATCACAACGTCTGCTGGACTCCACGTACACGGCGGGAGGGAGCCACGCGAAGTCGACCTGATCGCGCGCCATGGCGTCCAAGAGTTCCTCGTAGCTGGACAGCTGCTCGATCCGAACGTCCAGGTTCAGCACCCTGCCGAGCACGCGTTCGAACTCGATCGAGGCCTCGGCCTGACGCGCACTCAACGCCACGGGACCAACACCAAACACCACAGTCACGCCGCAGAACCTAGCAGCGAGGCCCGACGAAGCCGCTCCTTGCTCCAGAAATCGGACGCCGTGCGATTTCGGCAAGACTCACGGGGCCGTGCTTCCGGAGACGAATCGAACATTCCCATCTAGAAAAGTGTGATCCGCCCGCCGAAGGAAACCCTTCGCGCTCGGAAAAAGTCCGGTGATACCGCGTGGCTGCACCATCTCCGAGAAAGCGTGGCCGACGTGTTCCCAGTTTGCGACTTTCCCCGCGGACAGCTGCCCACATCTCACCACTCGGCCGCGCGGTCCGATGGGGCACCTGCGCGGGCTACGAACGGTTACCCTAGGAGCGTGACCCAGCGAACTCGAATCAGCGCAGCATTCGCGCTCGGGCTAGGCCTCTGGCAGCAGGCCGCGCTCGCTCAAGACTGCGACTGCGATCATCGGCTCGATGCGTCGACGACCTCCTTCGACGGCGTCGACAACGGCGTGAAACCGGGCGATCGGGTGTGTGTGATGGCGGGCACCCGGGAGTTCTTGCGCTTCCAGCGCATCCAAGGTTCTGAATCCGCACGGATAGAGATAGTCAACTGCGGTGGGCTGGTGGAGATCCACAACGAGACCCGCGCTTACGCTCTGGTGTTCGAAGGCGACTCGCATCACTTTCGCGTGACGGGCACCGGCGACGCGAGCGTCGAGTACGGCTTCAAGATCAGCGCTCCCGCCAAGGATCCCTACCCCGGTATCGGCCTCTGGCTGCTGGGTAAGAGCACCAACTACGAGGCAGACCATCTGGAGATCTTCGACACGGGGTTCGCGGGGGTTTCGGCGAAGACCGACCCGCTCTGCGACGGCAGCGCCGATCAAGACAAGTTCATCCAGAGGGACGTGGATCTTCACCACCTCTACGTCCATGACACCGGCGGTGAAGGCTTCTACGTGGGGAGCACGCAATCCAAGGGGCAGACCATCACTTGCAACGGCAAGCAAGAGATCCACCAGCCCCACTTCCTCGAAGGCATCAAGCTCCACCACAACGTGATCGAGAACACGGGCTGGGACGGCGCTCAGGTCGGCATGGCACGCCAGGGCTGCCAGGTGTACGCCAACGTGATCCGCAACGTGGGACTCGAAGGCGTCCAGTATCAGCAGCAGGGTCTCCAGATCGGCTCTTTTTCCGCATGCGAAATCTGGGGGAACCTCCTGGAGAACGGTCCAACGAACGGCGTGTTCGTGCTCGGCGCCTACGACACCTCGGTCTTCAACAACCTGATCATCGGTTTCCAGGGCACCGGGATCTACGCCAATCAACAGGACTTCGGCGCAGGCCACGGCTACCGCATCTGGTACAACACCGTCGTCGATAGCGGGGACGGCGCCATCAAGCTCTTCGGTCCCGACCTGGTGGGGAACGAACTGAAGAACAACCTCTCCGCTGGAGCCAACGCCACCATCTCCGCTGGAGGCGACGTCGACGTCGACGAGGCCTCCAACCTCGAAGTGGTGTCCGTCGCCGAAGCCAAGTTCTTCGCGGCGGGCGACTACCACCTCGCGCCTGACTCGCCAGCCCGTGGCGCAGGGACCGCGGTGCCTCTGGTGACCACCGATCTCGACGGGCGCCAGCGCACAGAGCCCCCGAGCGTCGGGGCTTACGAGTACACGGACGACCCTGGCCCAGTGGACGGCGGCGCGAGCGGAGGCAACCCCGGCTTCGGTGGCAACGGCGCCGGTCCCAACGGCGGGAGCAGCAACGCCGGGTCCTCGAGCTCCAGCGGGGGGGCGTCCGGCGGTGGCTCCGACGAGGGTGGCTGTGGCTGTGCCCTCCCCGGTTCCGGGGGGCACTCGGCGCCTGCATCGCTCTTGCTGGGGCTGCTTGGCCTTGGCTGGTTCCTTCGTCGGCGGCGTGGGCGTGCGCTCACGGACGCGTGATGGCTGAACGCGTGATGGCCCCGAACCGCTCGGTCCGGGGCCTTGCAGGCTCAGCTGCTTGCGTTCTCTGCGGCTCGCACCCTCGGCTGAGGGGCTGGCCTAGCCAGCCTTGACAGAGATCTGGCGGGGCTTGCTCTCGGGCTTCTTCGGAATGCTCACCTTGAGCACGCCGTCCTTGAGCTCGGCGTCGACTTCATGCCCCGCGTTGTCCGGCAGGGTGAACACACGACTGAAGCTGCCGTAGGTGCGCTCGACCTGATGGAAGTTCTCACCTTCCTTCTTGGTCTCCGCCTCGCGCTTTCCGGTGATCGAGAGCTGGTTCCCGTTGACTCGCACGTCCACGTTCTCGGCCTTGACACCAGGCAGGTCAGCGAACAGCTCGAAGGCCTCTGCGGTCTCCTTGACGTCGAAGCTCGGCACGAACCGCGCGAGGCGGGGTTCGTCCTCGAAGCGCATGAGCTCACGCATCATGCGGGGGAGCTGGGTGTCGAAGCTGAACGCGAATGGGTCACGACGGAAAAGGCTGAGTTCGTTCATGGGGTCCTCCTCTGGTCTCTTCGAATGCTGGCCGCGCTTCGCGCGGTTCGAGTCAGTTTGAATCCTCGAGGCAAGACACGACGGAGCCAACCCCGGTGGGAGGTTACTGTCGGTTTGCCTGTCCAACTCGGGAACTCCACGGGTTCTGCCAGCGGCGGGTTCCGGGCGTTGCCTCGAGTGCGGCACAAACTGTGTTCGCCTCGCGGGCTGTCAACACCATCGGGCGTTCTCGGCCAGTTGCGGGCCTTTTCAGCCAGATTTCTCGTTTGGGGGGGAGGGTCAGAACGACCGGGCGCTACCGCTGGCGCCGACCTATGGCATCCCCCCGGGGCCGTCCTCGGGCAGACGCGCCCCTCGGCTCCGCTGCTCCGTCGAGGAATGGCGCCCGAAGCGATAGCTGAGCCACAGGCTCGGTCCGACGTGCGTCAGATCGAAGTCGACCCGTTCGCGATCCGCTCGCTCACTCAGGTGCCAGTGGACCCGCGTCGCCAGGGCGAACGCATCGGACAGGCGCACGGTCACCCCGGTCTCAGGCGCGATGAAGAAGCCCAGCGTCGCCAGCATGCGATCGCCTGAGTGCCCGGGCTTGCCCACCTGGTAGCCGGTGACGAAACCGAAGACGATGCACCAGTCCCCGAGCTGGACGCCCACGTCGGCGTACGTTCCGAGGGGCGCGATCACGCCATCCCCGCCATTCAGCACCGCCGCTTGCATCCCCGCGGCAAGGAGAATCTCTGCGCTGGGCGCGTAGTCGACGCCCAAGCGCGCTCCGCCGCCTAGCGGCAGGGCGTCCGGCTCACCAGTGGCCTTGAGCGGCATCAGGCCAAGGTCCAGCACGAAGCGTTGCGTATCGAACTCGGCCTCCTGCGCGGCGGCACCCTCCGCGGTCAGCAGAGAGACAGACGCCATCCACCAAGCCCAGATCGTCCGCCGCAGTGGAGCCACCACGCGAGGTTACTCCTCGAACGCGAGAAGTCGATCGCGCACGGGAACCGGAAAATCTAGCGCGGCACCTCCACCCGCGCACACCCGAAGGCGATGTCCACCTTGCCGTTGAGGTCCCCGCTCAGCTGATCGCAGGTGTCGGGACACACCAGGATCTTCGTGGGGTTCTGGGGGTTGTCATAGTACCAGCCCCCCTGGGCGCCACAGTCCGCAGCGGACGGCACGTAGTAGATCTCCTGAGCCCCGCCGCCACCGCTCGGCGTGTACTTGACGTTGACCTTCTTCGAGTCGAACTCTTGCCCAGGCGGCGGCGCGGGGATCTCCCACTGGCAGTCGAGCTGCGTGCCATCGACGACCGCCTTCGCGAGCGCGGAGAACACACCAGAGAAGTTCGACTGCCCGACGCACAAGTCGCCGGGCGTGGTCCCCGAGTAGTTGGTCAGCTCTGTGTACACCGTCCCCGTGCTGGCGCACGCAAAGGCGTTGCTACAACTCCCCGTGCAATACACACCGAAGAAGCGCCAGCTGTCGAACCAGCCGGGATCGAGGTTGTTGACCGAGTCGATGAAGGTCTGAGCCGACATCGCCGAGTTGTCGTCGGTCACGACGGCGAAGTACTTGCTGGCGTTCTGCCTCAGTACTGGCTTGTACGTGGGGTAGTGCTCCAGCAGCTTGTCCAGGCTGTTGCTGCTCGCCACGGAGTCATCGATTCGCGCGTAGGTGGGCAAGTTCGTATCCGCCGGGCAAGTTCCGCTGCCCAAGGGCGACGGGATACAGACGCCGTTCTTCGGGGGGAACCCTCCTGGAGGACCGCTCTCGGAGATCACGACGACGTGCACGTCGATGCCCTGGGTCAGGATGGCGCCGGCGAACAGGTTCATGTTGTCCTGAACCTCCTTCGCCTCCGCCGTCATACTCCCGGAGTTGTCGAGGGCCCAGATGATGTCCACGGGTCGTACCGTGTTGCTCGCGGTCTTGGTCTCGGCGAAACACTCGCCTCCATCCTCGAGCCCGCTGCCACCGTTGCCGCCGTTGCTGGTTCCGCCGATCAGGTTGCCACCAAAGCCGTCGGCGCCGCTTCCGCCGTTACCGCTGTTCCCCGAGGAACCACCACTGGAACTCCCACCATCTCCGCCGGTCCCGACACCAGACCCACCGGCGCCTCCCGCAGAGCACGCCAACGTGATCAGGAAGCCAAGTCCAACCGCGCCACCTCGGACAAGCCACCCGCGCCGAGCCGCGCTCTTCTCATCGCTCTTCATCTGTCTCGCTCCCAGAAGCCAATCCGCGCCGGGAGACACGCCCGCGTTCTCCGGCGCCACAGCAAGCCGACCACCTGACCGATTGTCGATCCTCCGGCCTCTCCCCCGCAACCCACACGGCGCCGATCGGCTGTATTTCTTTTGCGTCACGCGCGTACAGGCCCACCAACGCGAGCGTCTGCTCGCCCAGGAGTCGACTCGCCAATTTCTGCAGGGAAGAACCATGTCGGCGCTGGCCGAGTCGGCCGGACACCGGAGCGTGCATGTCCGGACACTCACCCAACCAGGCCGTACACCACGCCAAACGACCACGCACTAGAGTGCAGCTCGGTGTGCTGCGCTGCGTCGACGAACCCATGCGAGCCGGATTGAGCCCGCGGCGTTGCGCGAGTCGACGTGCAGGTCACCCTGCGCCATTTTCGCGCGGAAGCCGCCGTCGTCTTTTCAATGCGTTGGAAGGGTGTATCCTCGGCCCATGCTGACGCGCGTGCTCGCCGGGATGTGTGTGCTTGGTCTCGCCGCTTGTGGCAGTCCGCCGCAGCCCGAGGCGCCGGAACCGGAGCCGAGCGTGGAACCCGCGCCGGAACCCGAGCCGGAGGCGCCCCCCCTAGCAGACACCCCGCCTGAACCGGCCGAGCCGGAGAAGCCAGCCGTCCCGGAGCCCGAGTTCAAGCCAGGTATGAGCGTCGACCAAGCGGTGAACGCCGTCCCGACAGGGACGGAGCGGATGAACCTCGACCCGGCCGCGCTCTCCAAGCCGCTCAGCGAGTTCGCGCTGTACGAACCGTGCAAGCCGAGCGCGCGTCAGAAGTGGACGGTCCGCGTGGCCATCTGGCAGGGCAAGGCGGTGGGAGTGGACGTGGACACCGCGCCGAAGAACGACAAGTTCGCCGCTTGCGTCGACGAACGCATCCGCGGCCTCGAGTGGAAGGACCGCGTGCCCAGCCTGAACACGGTCGAGTACTCGTTCTAGGGCTACAGCAGCGCTCACGAGCGGGAACAACCTCGACGCTTCACGGGTTGCAGGCGCCGTGGCCCGAGAAGAACGCCTAGCTTTCACCACTGAACTCCCCTCGATAGCTGCTGCACGGTCGCCCAGTGCACGCAAGCGCAGGCTCTGGCGCGGCATGGGCATCGCGCTCACCGCGCTGTCGCTCGCCGGCTGTCATCGAGAAGCCCAGGGCAAGAGCGAAGGTGCCAAGGAACTGGCGCCCGCCGTGAGCATGATACTCGCGGGCGCGACCGCGCCGAGCGCCGGAGTAACGCCGCTCTCCCCAGGCGCGCGTATCGAGGACGAGAGCAACAGCATCCAGATTTTCCGCGAGGTAGCGCCGTCCGTGGTCTTCGTGACCCAGAAGCGCGTGGTGCTGGATCGCTATGCGATGCGCGCCACGGAGGTTCCGGCAGGTAGCGGCTCAGGCTTCATCTGGGACGACGCGGGCCACGTGGTGACCAACTTCCACGTGATCGCTGGCGCACAGAGCCTGAGCGTGACGCTCTACGATCAGAAGACCTACGAGGCGAAGGTGATCGGCGCCGAACCGCGCAAGGACATCGCCGTGCTCGCCCTGATCGGCGCCCCGAAGCCGGCGCTGAAGCCCATCAGGATCCAGCACGACAGCAAGCAGATCGCACGCCTGGAGGTGGGCCAGAAGGCCGTCGCCATTGGCAACCCATTCGGTCTCGACCATACCCTGACCACGGGAATCGTGAGCGCGCTGGGGCGTGAAGTACAGGGCGTGGGTGGTGTCACGATCCGTGACATGATTCAGACGGACGCTGCGATCAATCCGGGCAACTCCGGTGGTCCGCTGCTCGACTCCGGCGGACGCCTGATCGGCATGAACACCATGATCTTCAGCAAGAGCGGCAGTTCCGCAGGGATTGGCTTCGCGGTACCCGCCTCGACCATCGCCAGGGTGGTCCCCCAGCTGATCGACCACGGCGCCGTCAAGCAAGTCGGCATCGGCATCCAGATCGACCCACAGGGACGCCTGGAGCAACGCGCAGGCCTGAAGGGTGTGATCGTCCTCGAGACCACGAAGGGGTCTCCGGCCGAGAAGCTAGGTCTTCAGGGGGTGAGGGAGACGCGACGCGGCATCGCGATCGGCGATGTGATCATCGGAGTCGCGGGCAAACAGGTCGAAGACTACGACGACCTCTACAACGCCCTCGACGGCTTCGAAGAGGGCGCCAAGGTGAAGCTTCGAGTACAGCGCGGCGAGCAGGTGCGCGAGCTGGAGGTCGCGTTGGTCGAGGTCAAATAGCCCTCAGCGCGCACCCATCAGGAGCCAGGCCAGCAACGCAACCAGAACCAGCGCGCCCACCAATATCAGCAGGTTGCGCCCGCGGTCCGCGGGCAGTTCCACCGCGGGGGGCGTTCGCCGTTCCGGCTCCTCGTGAGCCGCCGAAGATTTCCTTGAGGATTTTTGGGTGGCCGCTTTGACCCTGGGGGCTGGCATCTCCTTCCGGCGCTTGCGCGCTGGCTTGCCCGGAGCAACGGTTGAGGACGGCCTGGCCTCGGTCTGCGAAGCGTTCCGCTTGGGTCGCTTCTTCCTGGGCTTGGGAGCCTCTTCCCGCTCTACCTCTCGCGCCTGGCGTCGCTCCGCCTCCCGCGCCGCGCGCTTGGATCGGCCTCCGCTCCGCTTGGCCTGTTCACTGCGCTGCGCCTTTCGCAGCGCCTTCACACCGGCCGAGGCGGGCTGCGGCGCCTGCAGGGCGATATCGGCATCGGCGCCTGCGCGAGCGACTCGACCACGCTTCTTCGTTCGGCGCTTCTTGCGATACGGCTGCCAGCGCGCAGGCTGCTCACTCGCCGCGTCTTCCCAGGCCGCGTCGAGGCTCGAGTCGACGGCAGCCAGCAACGACGCCGCCCCTCTCGAGGCCGGCGCCCCGCCCTCGCCAGCCTCCGACCAACCCTCGTCCAACGCCTCTTCGTCGACGTCGTCGTCCCAGGCGTCGTCCAGTCCGTCAGCGTTGGCGGACGCGTCGTTGCTCTCGTCTTCGTCCCAGCCAGCGTCTAGCTCGTCTTCCCCAGTCATCTCGACCTCTCCAGAGACGCCGGTTCTACCTGCGAATCGCCACGCGCCACCAAATTTGCTGTGGTCCCCCGCTCCGCCGTGGGTGGGATACATCCAGCATGGAAACCTTCAGCGCGGATGCAGCGAGGAGTCGCTTTGGAGGAGCAGGCCACCCGCGCTAGAACCAAGGGCTCGTGAGCAACCCCAAGCCCGACTCTGCCCCCTCCGCGAGCGCACAGGAGCGCATGCGTGCGCGTGGCTTGCCGGCTCCAGGGGAGGTCATCGCGGACAAGTACGAGCTCGGCGAGGTGGTGGGGCGCGGCGCGATGGGTTGCGTCATGGCCGCAGAGCACCTGTTGATGCAGCGCAAGGTCGCGATCAAGTTCGTGCTCGGCTTCGCCGCGAACCCCAACGCCGCAGAGCGTTTCGTTCGGGAAGCTCGCGTCACCCAGTCACTGCAAGACGAACACGTGGTGCGTGTCTACGATCTCGGCGTGCTCGAGAGCGGCACGCCCTACCTGGTGATGGAGTACCTGGAAGGGCAGGATCTCGCACACCTCCTGCACGCCCATGGTCGCTTCCCCGCGGATAACGCAGTGGACTACGTCCTGGGGGCCTGTGAGGCACTGGCCGAGGCCCACGCGGCGGGCATCGTGCACCGGGACATCAAGCCATCCAATCTGATCCTCATCCGGCGCAAGAACGGAACGCCGCTGATCAAGGTCGTCGATTTCGGCATCAGCAAGGTACTGGATTCGGATGACGATGCGGAGAAGAGCCTGACCGGCTCCGTTGCAATGCTGGGTTCGCCGCTGTACATGAGCCCCGAGCAGATCCGGAGCGCCCGCTCCATCGACGCACGCGCGGACGTCTGGGCGCTCGGTGTCACGCTGTACAGCTGCTTGACCGGGGAGCCGCCGTTCGACGGCGAGGGCGTCCACGGGGTCTGCGCCAGCATCGTGGCGGACCCGCCACGACCATTCCCCGAGGATTTGGAGCTCCCAGAAGGGCTCGAGGAGATCCTCTCCCGCTGCCTGGCGAAGCGCCCGGAGGAGCGCACCCAGTCCGTGGTGGAGCTGGCGACGGAACTCGGACCGTTCGCCACGAAGCGCGGACGCCTGAGCGCCGATCGCATCAGCACGTTGTACGCGCCGGCGGCCCCCGAATCCGCGCAACGCTGGCAGCCAAAGCTCGAGAGCGAGGCGACGCTGGACGCGGAAGGGTCGGCACCTCGCGAGCTCGCGAGCTCCGCCGCGACGGAGCTCACGGAAGCGACGCTCAACCACCCCACGTCGCAAACCATCGATCGACCGCCCGGCGCATCCAGGCGCCGCTACTGGATCCCCGCGCTGGTGGCGCTTGGCCTGCTGCTCGCGGGCGCGGCCATCGGTCGCCTCGCGGGTAGTGGCCCCACGGTCGACGCGGCAGCGGCGACAGCGGTCGAACACCCTACGGAAACGCCTTCGAGTGTCGTGGCGGTTCCAGAGACGACGCGAGCTGCGGAGCCCGGGCCTCCTGGCGCCAGTGCCGAGCCGGAGCCCGCGCCAACCAGCGCCGCAAGCTCTGGCAAGCCGGCGCAGGCCCCGGCGCCGCACGTGGCCAAGACCAGCGCGCCTCTCCCCCAACCCGCCAAACCCCGAGGCAATCCCGCAGCCTCCGACTCCGCCAAGTCGACGCCCCACACCACCACGCCCGCCACGCCTCCCGAGCCCGCGCCAGTAACCGATGATGACGGCTTCCCGATCCCGGACTAGCAAGCGCTGGCTGACGGCGTACCTGATCACGTCGCTCTGCTCGGGCGGCGCCTTCGCCCAGAACTCACCCAGCGCTCCAGGGGATGGGGGTGAGGAGCACAGCGCAGACACCGCGCCTGACAGCCAGCCGGATGGCGACCCGAGCGAGCAAGAGAGCCTGATCGAGCGGGCCATCGAGCTCCGAAAGCAACGCAACGAGTCCGCAGCCCGGGAGCTCCTTCAACAGGCATACCGCGAGGAAAAGAGCCCGCGGGTCGCGGGACACCTGGGCCTCGCCGAGCGCGCTCTCGGCCTCGCGCGAGAGGCCGAAGGACACCTGCGAGAGGCCCTGGCCGCGAGCGACGATCCATGGGTGACGGAGAACGAGGAGCTGCTCAGGGGCGCGCTGCGCTACGCTGAACGACAGCTGGCGTGGGCTCGCATCGTCGTGCGACCGAGCTTCGTGAAGGCAAAGGTCACGATCGCCGGCGAACCCGTGGACGCTTCCAGGCGTGTCCGTGTCAAGGCGGGGAGCGTGGTGATCGAGGCCACCGCTCCCGGATACTCCAGCAGCCGGGTCACGACTGAAATCCCTCCGGAAAAAGAACTCCTGGTGACGCTGAACCTACGCGCTCAGGAAGCGCCCGAACCAACGGTCGGCTCGAACCCCGAGCCACGAGAGAACGACGAGCTGGCGCCGCCCAAGGACGAGACCCACGGTCCCCCCGTGTCGGCTTACTGGCTACTCGGCGGCGGCGCGCTCGCGCTCGGCATCGGCAGCTACTTCGGCGTGCGCGCCCTGAGTGAGAAGAGCACCGCCGATGACCTGTGCCCCACGACGCGTTGTACCAGCGCGGAAGGCGTCAGCGCCGACGAGGACGCTCGGCGCTTTGCGCTGTACTCCGACGTCGGCGTGGGGCTCGGCATAGTGGCGCTGGGTGTCGCGACCTATCTGTTCCTCACGGATACGAATTCCAGGCCACGGTCCGGCCTGCGCCTGCGGCTCGCGGGGCGAGCCGGGTCTGCGAGCTGGACGTTCTGAGCTAGCGCCGAGCCGCAATCGTCTGGGGCAGGTGCTCCAGCTCGATGCTGCTCAGCGAAGCCAGGGCCGCGGCGGCGATGAGCGTCTGCTTCAGTTCGCGGGCATTGCCGGGCCAATCGTAGCGCAGCAGAGCGCGCACAGCCTCGGGGCCGATCTTCACGCCGAGCCCCAGCTCCTTCATCAGCTTCGCCAGGACCAACCCCAGGTCTTCCTTGCGCTCCCTGAGCGGCGGCAGAGCGAACTGGAAGCCACTCAATCGCGAGAACAAATCTCCACGGAAATCCCCACGAGCGACGGCCTCGCCGAGGTCCGAGGTCGTCAGCGCGATCACTCTCAAATCGACGCGCTCCACGCCCAGTCCTCCAACAGGTACCACCTCGAAGGTCTCCAGAGCCCGCACGAGCGCGGCCTGAGCCGCCGGCGGGAGGCTCTCCACCTGGTCCAGAAGCAGCGTGCCTCCACGGGCTCGCTGGAGAAAGCCAGCCTCTGCCTCGACGCCGGGCGCGGCGGCGCGTCCTAGGAGCACGGCTTCTGGATGCTCCCCCAGCGCGCCGCAGCTCACGGCGACGAGCGGCCCCGTCCGCTCGCTCAGCTCGTGGAACGCCTTGGCCGCGAGCTCCTTGCCAGTGCCGCTCTCCCCCGAAATCAGGACCGACAGATCGGAGCGCGCGATCCGCGAGAGCGCATGACGAATGCCCTGGCGCTCGGGCAGCAAGCTCGCGAGCGCCCGCTGCTTCATCCCTCGAGTGTCGGCGTCGGGCTTGAGGCCGGGGGGCGACTTCAGATCCCTGCGGAACATGAAAAGGGTGTGCCCGCATTCGAAGACGTCGCCGTCCGAGAGCGTGTGTTTCTTGATCCGCTCACCCTCGATGTAGGTCCCGTTGCGGGAGTCCAGGTCGAGCAGCTGCCAATCACCCAAGCCGCGCACCAGCTGCGCGTGACGACGCGAGACCAGGCTGCCAGGGATGCTGATCACGAGGCGCTTGGTGGGGCCCTCGAGGATGCGATCCACACCTCGCTCGGCGCCGCGGACTATTTCCACGTCGTCGATACCGTCCAGCGCGTAGCGAGCACCCCCCAAGCTGGGCTCGTCGGCGTGGCACAGCACGAACAGGTGGGTCCCAAGCTCCGAGTTGCGCGCCTGATGCTGCGCTTCCTCGTGTGTCTCGATCTCCAAGGAAGTGTTGGTGGTCGCCGCTCGAGCGCGGGCGCTCTCGAACGTACCCATGCTGCTCGGCGGGCCCTCGACGGATGGGGGAACGAGCGAGGTCGTCGGGGCCTCGACGTGATTCTGTGACGGGTCTGTTGCGAGTTCCTTCACGTCGGCGGTGAAGCGGAATCCGCGCCCTCTTACCGTACGGATAAAGGACTGGGCGGAACCATCGTCACCCAGCGCTCGCCTCGCGGCGCTCACGGCCTGGCTGAGGGACGCCTCCGTCACCACCACCCCGGGCCACACGTTGTCGAGGAGCTCGGTCTTGGTGACCACTCGCTCGGCGTTCTTCACCAGGTAGAACACCAGGTCGAGCACCTTCGGCTGGATCTCGACGGGCTGCCCGCCCTCGCGCAACTCGAAGCGCGGTTCATCCAGCTCGAAGTCCCCGAAGCTCACGCGCAGCGCCACACTCCACGAGTATCACGAATGACTGCCCGCGTGCGCACCCTGAAGCACGCGCTCGGCGAGCCGGAGAGCTATACTCCACGGCGTGCGGCCTTCGATCGGCGTGACGTTGGACAGCGAAGCCCCCGGCGGCTGGTCCGCCGCGGCCTGGTACGCGTTGCGGCAGAACTACTGCGAGGCAATCGCTCGCGCGGGGGGCCTTCCGGTGTGCCTGCCCCATCACAGCGCTCTGGCGCCCGCCTACCTCGATCGTTTGTCGGGGGTGGTGATCACGGGCGGCGCGTTCGACGTCGATCCGCGAGCCTTCGGGGCGAGCAGTGTCCACCCCAGCGTGCACACCAAGGCTCGTCGCACCGAGTTCGAGTGGCGGCTGATCGAGGCGAGCCTGCAGCGTGAGCTCCCGCTGCTCGGGATCTGTGGGGGTGAGCAGCTGCTGAACGTGGTGCTCGGAGGCACGCTGATTCAGCACATCCCAGATCAGGTCCCGGGAGCGCTTGCGCACGAGCAAGCCGCGCCCCACGAAGCGCCGAGCCACGACGTCCGCGTCGAACCTGGCACCCACTTGTTTCGATTGCTGGGCGCGCAGCTGGCCGTGAACAGCACACACCACCAGGCGGTGGACCGCCTGGGACGCGACCTGCGCGTGTCGGCCCGCAGCGCGGACGGCGTGGTCGAAGCCATCGAGCACACACGAGCGCACTTCTGCATCGGTGTGCAGTGGCACCCCGAGTACTTCATCGAACCGGAAGAAGCCCACGGCTACAGGTTGTTTCGCGGCCTGGTGGAGGCTTGCGGCTCATAGACCCCGAGGCTACTTAGCCAGGACTCCAATGCGCATCCTGTTCGCCACTTCGAACCCAGGCAAGATCCGCGAAGTCACCGAGGTGCTCGGGCCCCTTGGCGTCGAAGTGGTGGGCCTGGATAGCCTGGAGAGTATCCCCGAGGAGCCTGAAGAGACGGAGACGACGTTCGAGGGCAACGCCCGTCTCAAGGCGTTGTACTACGCCAAGACCACGAACTACCGCTGCCTCGCGGAAGACTCTGGTCTGGAGGTCGACGCGCTGGACGGCGCGCCCGGCGTGTTCAGCGCGCGCTACGCGGGCGCCCAGGGCACCCGCGAAGAGAAGGACCAGGCCAACAACAAGAAGCTCCTTGGCGCGCTGGTGAACATCCCCATGGAGCAGCGCACGGCTCGCTTCGTGTGCGCGATGTGTGTAGCAGATCCCGACGGAAGCATCGTGGCAGAGACCCAGGGTCGCTACGAAGGCCTGGTCGCTGACGGGCCACGGGGCAGCGGAGGCTTCGGCTACGACCCGCTTCTCTACCTGCCGGACGTCGGCAAGACCAGCGCCGAACTCAGCCCCGAGGACAAGAACGCGCGAAGTCACCGCGGCCACGCTGCCCGTGCGCTCGCCAAGCTGCTCGAGCGCCTGGCGCCGCACTGACCGGCGCCGCGGAAGCCGCACCGCAGCGACCCTGAACGGCGCCTGGAGGCGTTTGCCGCAGGTTGGATGCGGCGCAGCGCGCGAGCACTAGGGTTTCGCTTGGGCCTTCGGATTCGGTACCAGCGGCTTGTCCGCGTCGGCGCAGCAGCGGAAGCCGGCCTCGTAACCGTAGTCTTCTTCCTTGTGGAAGGTCACCGTCGGTCGGCAGCGGTTCCGCACGGGTCCCCACCAGCCGCCCTTCAAGCCGGAACGGTTGGGATACTGCTTTCCAGGCAGCTCCACCCATTCGTTGACGTTTCCGTTCATGTCGACGACCCCGGCCCATGATACGCACGTCAGCCGCTCACCGATCTTGTGACGCTGATCCAGGCGCTCCATCTCCGCCTTGCAGCGTTCGTTCTTGTAGCACTCATCGTAGTGCTTCATCTGATGCTCGTGGTCGGGCATCACGTACGGCTTGTCCATGTTGCAGTACTTGTCGGTACGCACGTAGCCGAACACGTGGGGCTTCCCTTCCTCTCCCTCACAAGCGAAGTTGAACTCGTCCTCGGTGCACAGGCGCTTGCCCTGCAGCTCGCAGCGCTGACGTGCTTCGAGCCAGCTCGTCAGCACTCGCGGTAGCTCCCCCACCTCGTTCGGGTACTCGAAGCGGTCCATGCAGAAGTCCAGCGGCGTGCGCTCCTTGGAGATGCACTTGGACGGCTCTTCGTACTCGAGGCAGCGCTCGCTGACCTTCGACTTGTCCTTGGCGTTGTCGTACTCGGGGTGGTGCTTCTTGCACGTCTCCACCATGCCCTTGCAGTAGTTGCCTTTGACGCGCACCATCCCGTCGGGGCAGCCCTCGGTGATCGCCTTCGGAAACTTATCCTCGGGCTTGGGGGGGAGGCTCGACGCAGCTGCCGAGACCGACCCGGTCGGCGCCGGGCCGAGCGCGCTGGCTGAAGACACCGCGAGCTGGGCACTGCTCGCCACAGGTGCCGGTCCAGGGCTCCCCTTCTCGTCGCAGCCCACGGCGACGAAGCCCATGGGCAACAGGATCCCGAGGCAGGCGCCAAGCCAGCGGCGCGAACCCGCGACGCCAGCCTCCTCGTGCGGCCCCCGTCCAGTCCGCGCTTCCTCGCGCGCGCTACCCCCTGCGCGCCACTCCCGCTTCGACGTCCGATTCGCGCTCATGCTGGCGCTGCCAAGCCGTTTCATTGCGTCCGATCTCTCCCCAGTCTGTCCTTGCGTACCCCTGATACGCCCCGCGGCGCGGAAGGTGCCGCGGGAGCGGCAGTCGGGCAAGCGTCGTTTGCGTGGTTCTACTCGCCAGCGTGGTTGCCAGCGCCGGCGCACTCCAGGCATAACCCAAGCCAAATATGGCTGACCCCGACGGCTACTGGCTGCGCACCGCGATGGTCTCGATCCACGCGGTGAGCGAGGCGTTGTTTCCCAAGAACGACCTCGGCGCGCCGGACTACGAAGCGACGGACCTGGTGCGCCGCACTCGGGAGTACATCGACGAGCTGCCCCCGGAGCAGCGGCGGCTGGTTCTCGCGCTGTTCGTATTCGTGGAGCTGGCGACACCGCTCCTGAGCCTCCGCTTTCGCAAGTTCTCAGGGTTCGATCCTGAACGCCGCGTGAGGCTCGTGCGTGGCTGGCGCAAGCACTGGTTCCAGCCCTTTCAGTGGTTGGGCGACGCGCTGAAGGCCACCATGACCATGATGTACTTCTCCCATCCTGCGGTAGTGAAGCATCTGCAGGCGTTCAAGACCTGTGAGCGGCCTGCGGATCCCCTTCGGTTCCCTGTGGATAAGGATGCGCTCAAGCGGCTCCCGGTGGTGTCATGATCTACGGTCTCGAGGATCTCGAGCACGGCTTCGACATCGACTGCGATGTGGTGGTGGTTGGCTCCGGCGCGGGCGGTGGTGTAGCAGCAGCCAACCTGGCCCGCGCCGGCATGAAGGTCGTGGTGCTCGAGGCTGGCCCGAAGCTGCGCGCCGAAGACATGACCCGGGACGCTCCGCGTTTCCTCGCCCGCTACTACTGGGAAGGTGGCTTGCGCATGATCGCAGGCACCACGCAGACACCGTCGCTCCAGGCGCGCTGCCTCGGTGGCAGCACCGTGGTCAACTCAGCCATCATGTTGAAGCTCCCCCAGTGGGTGCGAGACATCTGGCGCGAAGAGACCCACTCGGGGATGTTCCACCATCCGGACTTCGAGGCCGCCTACGATCGCGTCTTCGATCGCCTGGGCGTCGCTCCAACTCCGATGACGGTGATGGGACGACGGAACCTGACGACGCGGGATGCGCTCGAGGCCGCGGGCATCAAGGGGAAGCCCTTGCCTCGCGCCGTGGTCGACTGTGAAGGCTGCGCGGATTGCCTCACCGGTTGCGCAAACGGCGCGAAGCAGTCCGTGGATCGCACCTACATCGAAGACGCTCTCGAGGATGGCGCCGAGGTCTACACCTGTTGCCATGTGGAAGAGGTCGAGACCAAGGGCAAGCGCGCCACTGGCGTGCGCGGCCGCGTGGTGGACCCCGTCGGCCGGCGCAAGGTCGCTGAGTTCAGCGTCAACGCCAAGCTGGTGATCATGGCCGCCGGGACCATGCACACGCCGGTGATCTTGCAGATGAGCGGCATCAACCCCAGCGACCGCGTCGGCGCGACGCTCTTCGCCCACGTGGGCGGCGGCATGGTGGGCATCCTGGACGAAATCGTGGAGCCGTGGATCGGGGCCACTCAAGGCTGGGGGGCGATCAGTGAAGAGATCCGCGGGCTGAAGTTCGAGGGACTGTGGGCAGATCCCAGCGTGCTGATGGTGCGCTGGGGCGACCTGGGACGACGCTTCCTGGAACAGATCCCCCAGCTTCGCTACGCAACCGTGATCGCCCTGGTCTACCGCGCGAACGTGACCGGTAGGGTGAAGGCGCGGCGCAACGGCATGCCCAGCATGAAGATCTGGATCCCCGACAGCGAGGCAAAGCCAGTCCTGCGAGGCATGAAGCAAGCCGCGGACGGCCTGCTCGACATCGGCGCGCGGGGCGTGCACACCGGCATCCCGATCGTCGCTGATGAGTTCCGCACGAAAAAGGACACCGAGGAGCTGCTGCACCCCAAGGTTGGCGCGCGCCACCTGCAGATGACGATGAACCACGTCTTCGGTTCCTGCCGCATGAGCGAAGGCGACGAAGGCGTGGTCGACGAACACGGCCGCGTGAAGGGCGTCGAGAACCTGTACATCTGCGACGCCAGCATCTTCCCCAGTCCCAGCGCGGTGAACCCGCAGGCCACGATCATGGCGATGTGCGACCTGATCAGTCGCCGTTTGGGTGACCTGCAAACGAGCGCCCACTGAGGGCGACGCCCCAGAGACGGCGCTACGCCTGCACGCCAAGCCATCCACGGATTCGATGGATACCATCGAATCTTTCGACTTCACCGATGGTTCTCGGGAGCACAGACTGCGCTCCTCACCCCCGAACCAACGGGCGCCGACTCCGGTCGACGCTTGGGGGTACCCCACGGAAAGGAAGTCGAGGGATGTCACGAGAATGGAACGCTGCGCTCTACGACCAACATCACCGCTTCGTCGCCGACCTCGCCCGGGACATGGTGAGCGAGCTGGCGCCCAGCAATGGTGAGCTGGTGCTCGACCTCGGCTGCGGTAGCGGGCGCATGACGGAGTGGGTGCTCGAAGCCGGCGCTCGCGCGCTGGGTATCGACCCCGACCCGAAGATGGTCCAGGCGGCGCGCGCGCGTTGCCCGGACGCCGATGTGAGGCAGCTGGATGCTCGCGAGCTCGGTGACATCCACGTCGACTCCGTGATCTCCAACGCCACGCTACACTGGATCCCGGAGGCAGAGCGGGTCGTGAGCGAGCTGGCCCGGGTGCTCGGCGCGAGTCGTTCCCGAGCGACCTACACCGGGCGCGTCGTCGCGGAGCTCGGTGGGCACGGCAACATCGCGACGCTCCGTGAGGCGGTCGAGCGCGCCCTTGCGCGGAGAGGCAAGCTCATCGACTGGAGCCAGCGCTGGTACTTCCCACGCCTCGGCGAGTACGCCTCACTGCTCGAGCACCACGGCTTCGACGTCAGCCAGGCGCGTTCGTGGCCTCGGCCAACCAAGCTCGAGGACGGAACCATCGGACTGAGGAACTGGGTGCGCATGTTCCTCTCGGATGTCGTCGCTGGGTACGATGGCGATGACTTCTACGCCGAAGTCGAGGACGCCTGTCGTCCCACCTTGTGGCATGGCGACCACTGGCAGCTCGACTACGTGCGACTGCGCGTTCACGCACGGCTACGGGAGTGAGCGCAGGGCTTTCCGTCGCCCTGCCAACTGGTTGAGCCAATCGCACGGCGTCCGAAATTTTTTCTGGGGGGAGGTGCGGCGAAAAGAGAAGCGGCTGCCGTCGGACGCGCGGCCGCGCGTGGTACAACGCCCCCCATGGATTTCGATCTCAAGATCGTGGGTGGGACCGTCGTCGATGGCACCGGCGCGCCACGCCGCAAGACCAACGTCGGCATCAAGGCTGGACGCATCGTCGAGGTCGGCGAATGCACAGGCAGCGCGAAGGAGACCATCGACGCCGAGGGCGCCATCGTGACGCCTGGCTTCGTGGACATCCACACGCACTACGATGGCCAGGTCTCCTGGGACGCGGATCTCGCGCCATCGTCCTTGCACGGCGTCACCACCGCGGTGATGGGTAGCTGCGGCGTCGGCTTCGCCCCCGTGCGGGAGAGCGATCGCAAGCGCCTGATAGAACTCATGGAGGGCGTCGAGGACATCCCGGGAACCGCGCTGGCAGAGGGTATCCCCTGGGGCTGGGAGAGCTTCCCCGAATACATGAACGCAGTCGATTTTCCACATGCAATCGACTTCGGCCTGATGGCGACCCACGATGCGATGCGAGTATACGTCATGGGCGAGCGCGCGCTGGCCAATGAGGTCGCAACCGACGAGGACATCGCCAAGATGAAGGCGCTGGTCGCCGACGCGGTGAAGGCAGGAGCCTTCGGGTTCAGCACCGGGCGCAGCGACAACCACCGAGCCAAGGACGGCTCCGCCACCCCCGCCTCCGAGGCTGGCGCGCGCGAGCTGGCAGGCATCGCCAGCGCGCTCACCGACTTCGACTATGGCGTGCTCCAGGCGGTGAGCGACTTCGACCTGTCCGACGAGAGCTTCGATCGGGAGTTCGACCTGATCGAGGCCATGGCCAAGGCCGGCGCTGGTCACAACATGAGCATCTCGCTCATGCAGCGCGACAACGTGGCGAACCAGTGGCGCCAGATCATCGCGCGCTGCGAGGCCGCGGAGAAGCAAGGGATCAGGATCAACCTGCAGGTCGCCGCCCGAGCCATCGGCGTGCTGCTGGGCCTGGAAGCCACCTTTCACCCCTTCATGGGCTTCCCCAGCTACAAGGCCATCAGCCACCTGCCGCTCGAGGAGCGGGTCAAGGCGATGCGCGACCCGGAGTTCAAAGCACGGATCCTCAAGGAAAAGACCGAGAAGGTCGCCGGCGATGGTAGCCCCATTCCGCCGCTCGCCGACATGCTGCTCGCCAACCTGGAGTTCGTCACGCTGAAGCTGTTCCGCCTCGGGGAGCACCCGGACTACGAGCCCAAGCTCGAGGACTCGCTGTACTACGAGGCCCGCAAGCAGGGCAAAGACTCCCTGGAGGCAGTCTACGACGCGCTGCTCGAGAGCGACGGCAAGGAGCTTCTGTACTTCCCGCTCTACAACTACATCGATTTCGATCTGAACAACGTCAGCACCATGCTGCATCACCCGCTATCGCTCCCCGGGTTGAGCGACGGGGGCGCCCACGTCGGCACGATCTGCGACGCCAGCTTTCCCACGTTCATGCTCACGCACTGGGCGCGGGACCGCAAAGAAGGCGGCTTCGAGCTGGAGGAGGTGATCCGCAAGCTGTGTCAGGACACGGCTCGCTTCGTCGGTCTGAAGGACCGCGGTAACATTGCCGTAGGGCAACGTGCCGACCTGAACGTGATCGACTTCGAGAAGCTGCGCCTGCTGCGCCCGCGGCTGGTGGCGGATCTGCCCGCAGGCGGCAAGCGTCTGCTGCAGGACGCCGAGGGCTACCGCGCGACACTGGTCGCGGGGCAGGTCGTGGCAAGGGACGGACAGCTGACCGGCGCCCTCCCGGGCCGCTTGGTGCGCGCCGGGCGTTGAGGCCCGGCCGGTCCCTCTTCGCTAGACCAGTGTGGAGACCTCCCACACCTCCGCGTGAAGCGTTCGGTGCACTGGGCAGCGGTTCGCGATCTCCAGCAGGCGCGTGCGTTGCTCATCCGTGAGATCGCCCGTCAGACGGATCTCGCGCTCGATCTTGTCGATCTTGCCCGTCTTCGTCTGGCAGTCCGGGCATTCGCTGGCGTCGACCTTCTCGTGACGCAGATCGACTTGGACGTCCTCGAGAGGCAGCCCCTTGTGGTCCGCATAGAGGCGCACCGTCATCGTGGTGCACGCGCCCAGCGCCATCAGCAAGTAGTCGTAGGGCGCAGGGCCCAGATCGGCACCGCCGAGCTGCTCGGGTTCATCCGCGAGGAATCGGTCATCGCCACTCTGAAGCTCCAGGGTCAGCTTCGAAGGCTGATGTAGCTCCCGCGCTCGGGCACGCGCGACGTGAACCTGCTTAGGCAGCGGCTCGGGCCTCGAGTCACCCAGCGAGACGTAGCGTGACACCCAGGCGCTCAGCACCTCCGACACGTACTCGGCGTCTTGCCTGCGGTGCAAGAGGTGATCCGCGCCGTCGAGCGAGACGAAGCTCTTGGGGTGCCGCGCGGCTTGATAGACCTGCTGCGCGTTCTCGATGCCGACGGTCTCGTCTTCAGGTGAGTGAAACACCAGGAGCGCGGCGTCGAGTTGCTTCAAGTGCTGATCGATACGCTGCGCGGAAATATCCTCGAGGAACTGCTTCTTGATCTTGAAGGGCCGCCCCGCGAGACGCACCGTAGCCTCTCCGCGCGCCTCGATCTCCGCCGTGGCCGACTCGAGGTAGCGCTCGACGTGAGCGGGTTCGTGCGGCGCATTGATGGTGACCACTGCCTTGACGCTGGAGAGCTGCCCGGCAGCGGCGATTGCCGCGGTGCCGCCGAGGCTATGCCCCACGAGCAACGAAGGCGCCTTCAACCGCTCGCTCAGCGCGTTCGCGGCGTACACCAGGTCTTCGACGTTGGACGAGAAGTTGGTGTTGGCGAACTCACCGTCGCTGGCTCCAAGACCCGTGAAGTCGAAGCGCAGCACGGCGAATCCGCGGGAAGCCAGACCTCTTGCTATCCGTGCGGCAGCGAAGCTGTCCTTGCTGCAAGTGAAGCAATGCGCGAAGAGCGCGACCGCCTTGACCTCGCCTGCAGGTAGCTCGAGGAGGCCCGCAAGGCGATCGCCCTGCGACCCGGAGAACTCCCACTTCTCGCTGCGCGTGCTGCTCATGACCGTGGTTCTCGACCTTCGACGCCGCGGGCGCAATGGCCCGCGACGTGTGACGTGTGAAAAACTACTCGGCGTCGGCCAGCCGCTGCCTGAGCGCTGACCCTGAGGAGCTCGGCTCGGGCTGGGCTCTGGCCGCAAACAGCGCTGCGAAGTGACTGCGGTACGCGTAGCCGAGGTAGCCCGTCAGCAGGACCAGCACGACGCCAATGGGCGCCGGAGCTAGCAGCGTGTGGAAGGCGAAGATGTTCACCACGATCGGACTCAGCGCGATCAGCGCCAGTGGTACGAAGCGGTTGCTGAGCAGCGCCAGACCGGCAACGACCTCGGTGCCCTTGATCAACGGAAACATGTATCCGGTCGCTGCCAGCGCGCCGAGGAAGCTGCCTGCGGCTTCAGGGACTGGTGGATTGGGGATGAAATGCAGGAAGCCGTTCAGCCCGAAGACGGTGAAGAGCAGGCCGAGGACTAGCCGCGCGGCGTGGGGTGCGATGCGTTGGATCTTGGACATTCGATGTGCTCCTTGGTCAGTTGCGAGGAACATTGTTCGTTCCGCTGGCGTCACCAGTGCCCTCATGCGAAAACGACTGTTGCATGAGCGCAACATTGGATCTGAGCGGGATCGAGGTCTTCATCCAGGTGATCAAGGCGGGGAGCTTCACCGCCGCGGGAGAGCGCCTCGGCCTCCCGAAGAGCACCATCAGCCGGCGGGTGACCCGCCTCGAGCAAGAGCTCGGCGCGCGCTTGCTACATCGCACGACCCGTCAGCTGCGGCTAACCGAGGTCGGCAGTGAGTTCTACGACCGCGTCTCGAAAGCCGTGGAAGATCTGGAAGAGGCAGCGCGCTCCGTCAGCGATGACCAGGAGATCCCCCGCGGAGTCATCCGGATCACAGCGCCCGTCGACTTCGGCTTCAGCTACTTGGGCGACATCGTGGCCAGCTTTCGCAAGCTGTATCCCGAGGTCGACGTGGATGTGGAGATCACGCAACGCACGATCAACCTGGTGGAGGAGGGCTTCGACCTCGCTCTGCGGGCGGGCAAGCTCGCCGATTCGTCGCTCGTGGCCACCAAGCTCGCAGAGACGGAGTTCGGTCTGTTCGCGAGCCCGAGCTATCTCGCCGCCCGCGGAGCGCCCAAGGCGCTGGCGGACCTGGCCCAGCACGACTGCCTGCTGTTTCGCGGGCGCCCCGGACGCCGGCGCTGGAACCTCGACGGGCCGAACGGTCGCGAATCCGTGGACGTCACGGGCCACGTCAGCGCGAACGACTTCTCTTTTCTGCACGGAATGCTCATCACGGGCGCGGGCATCACGCAGCTCCCACGCTTCATCGTGAAGTGCGACGTGCACGCCGGACGCCTCGCGGAGGTGCTCCCGGACTACAAGAACACCGACGGCGCGCTGTATCTCGTCTATCCCAGCTCGCGACATCTCAGCGCGAAGGTGCGCGCGTTTCGCGACCACGTGCTGAAAGAGCTCGAGGCGCAGCCCTGGGCCATGAAGCGCACGGGCAGGCGCAGCGTGAAGCCCCGCCACGCCGCGCAGAGATGACGCTTCAGCCGCGGCCCAGCAGCGCCCGCAGGAGCGGCGCATGCTCCGCGGCCTCGAGTTCGCCCTGTTCGATGGTGCGGGCGAGCAGCTCTGGACGCGTGTAGTCCCAGCGACCGATCGGGACGGCTCGCTTGGGGGCGAGGTACAACCGCTCCCCCCGCAAGCCGAGTGCAGCCTCGGGATATGGGCGCGTCAGCAGCACGAGTTGCCTGTGCACGCCGGAGCGCTCCTCGTTGGCAAACGCGGGCACGTTGTCCACCAGACCTCCATCCAGCAGACGTTGCCCGCGATGCAGGCCGAGGGGCGTGAACGGCGGAGTCGCCGAGGACGCCAGAACCAGATCCGCCACCTCCGCCGGGGTCTCGCAGTCGCGGGCGTCAAAGAGCGCCGCGCGGAAACCCACCCGGGCCGCAAGGCGTGGGTGGACCCGCGCGGGCGCGATGCGCTTCTCGAGGTTGTAGGCTGCGAGCCCCAGGGACAGCGCCAGGGGGACCGGCAACCGGCGCGGCAAGCTCGACGTCACGACCCATATCGGGAACGGCAAGGCGCGCAGGCGGTCCAGCCCCCCGTCTCGCATCGCGAACTCCACAGTGTCCCGATACACGGGGGCATGAGGCGCCGGTCGCTCCCCGCGCAACAAGAGACGCCAGTCGAAGTTCCGCGTGACGTGACGCCGCCGATGACGCCAGAACTCGTGGGCAGCGTCCGCTCGCCCGGAGAAGTGCAGCACCGCAACGCAGGCTCCTGCGCTGCAGGAAGCCACCGCAGCCAGCCGAGGCTCGATTTCCTCGTGAAAACGCCGGAGGAGGCCAACCTGGTAGAACGCCCGGTTGCCTCCTCCCGCGAGGGTCAGGCCCAGGTCGCGCTCACCGCGCGACGTAGCACGTTCCCTCACCTGCTTGCCTCGAGCCTACTTGAGCTTGCCTTCGACGTCCTTGAGCTGCGAGCGCAAGCCGCGCACCACGGTCTTCACGTGGTCGACCTGCTCAGGAGACAACTCCTTCAACGACTCCATGCTTGCCGAGATTCCGCGCGGACCATCGACGAAGCTCTTCAGCTGATTGACGGAGCGGACGATGCTCGGCAGCGCGGGGCGGCCGCGACGCTTGCCCTTCTTCTTCTTGTTCAGACGCGCGACCTCGGCCTGGAGCTGGTGCGCAGACCAGTTCTCCTTGGCCGCCTTCTTCGCCATGGCTGCTTGCTGAGCTTCCGCGAGGGAATCCAGCGTGCGCAGCATCGCGAAGGAGAGGTGCTCCCACTTGCCGTCGCCGAGGTTCATCGCCACGCGGTAAGCCGCGAGGCAACGGTTCAGCGTCATGGGTGTCAGGTTCAGCTTCTCACTGCGGACGATTTCGGGAACCGACGTGTCTTCGAAGTTCTCGTAGACGAGACGTCCGATCTCTACGGCGTCCTTGCCACCCAGCGCGGGGGCTCCAGAGAATGCAGTGTCAGGCCATTGGATCTTCTTCTTAGTCGCCACGCAATGTTGCTAACACCCATAACCCAGAACGTCGATGGGCAATCTGATGGGGCGCTGCTTTTTTCCGTGGAGAGTTCCGACAGCTAACCCACGTGGAATTTGTCGCTCGGCCCCTCGGCGGTGGGAAGTGACCGACCGGCGACCCTCTCCCCCCGAGAGAGAACCCTCGCGGGCACGCTCGGCCGCTGCTGGGCAGCTCGCCGCTAGCTTTTCCGCAGTAACAATCCAGCAAGTTTCCCCTCAGCAAAGCCATCAGCCCAACTATTCCGCATGTCTATTCGGCGCGTGAATCCGGTGCCGACCCGAACCAGAAGAGGTACTCGCGTTTGCGTCCGGGCCGCCTCTGGACGACCGCGCGGGGCCAGCGCGGTCCCAGGCCGCACGACTCATGGCATTGTGCCTCAACCGGGATCGAAGCCGCTGGGTGTTTCGAAACGCAACACGCCCCGTTCGCCATTGCCAACTCCGCGTCGTCCCCGGTGGACGAGACCGTCACGCGATCGTCATCTCGGGCGCTCGTGGAGCGCTCCGGGGTGGTCAGCGGCCCGTGCTGGACTGGAGCCCGACAGCTCGAGTACCGGAAGCGCCGAGCCGTGACCAATCAATCGGGACACGAGAATCGTCTCGAGGACCCTTCCCATCTCGTCCACGCCTGCGGGGGCGAATGCAGCGTAGCGAGAAGTCGGCAGAAGCCACACCAGCGATTGCCGCGAGGTAACGGTGGAGGACCGAAGGAGTGAGAGGATGAGACGACGATGAGTCTCGGAAGCACATCCACCATGCCGCGCCGACTCGCGCCGGAGCTTGCTCTCGCACGGTGCGTTCGATGCGGCTCCCGGGCGCATCCCTCCTCCCTTTCATGGGGTCTCGAGGGAGCACGACTTGCGCCTCCCGACGAATCCCCCCGTCGGGCGCACCAAAAACGAATGAGGGACCCCGAACGGGTCCCTCATCGGATGCGGGGCTGGTGTCTCGACTCAGGCCACGCCTTCACGCAGCAGCGCCACGAAGTGCCGGGCGATGGATGCCGGCGTTTGGCCATCCGCGCGGAACCAATTGGGCGTCCAGTTCAGCGAACCGAGCAAGGAGAGGCGCATCAGGCGGCGATCCACGCCCTCCCGCAGCTCCAATCCATCGATCAGCTGCGCGAGACGCCCCTCGTACTCGTCGCGCTGCTCGATCAGGCGAGCGCGCAGCTCCTCCGGAAGCTGGGAGAAATCGACGGCGACCACGCCCGCGATGTCACTGCCCCCCAGCAGATTGTCGAGGTGCGCAACGCAAGCCGCTTCGAGACGCTCCCACCCGCCGACGACCCCGTCCAAGGCCTTGTCCATGGCGCGTAGCAGCTCCTGCACTCCCTCCGCGTGGGCAGCGACGATCAGATCGTCCTTCGCAGGGAAGTGGTAGTACATCGAGCCGGCCAGCATCCCGACCTCGTTGGCGATGTCGCGCATGCTCGTCGCCTCGAAGCCGTTCTTGCTGAACAGGCGGGCCGCGGCGGCGAGCAACTCGTCACGCCGGTTGTCGGAGCGCGTGTTGCCGCGGCGGCGTTGGGTGGGTCGCTTCTTCGGGTTTCGGATACGTCGGGGGGCGATGGACATGAGCCCAACCAGACAACCGCTTGGTAGTGGGTGCAAGTCGAAGCCAGGATCTCGCTCACAACGACTTGAAATCGCAGGCTTATCACTGAGTGCCAAAATCCCGTACGCGGGGGTAGCTGCAGGCTCGGCGCGCAACGTCAGTCAGCCGTCTGACGGAACCCTGGCAATCCAGTAAGCTCTGGTCGATGCGAGGCTTGTGGCTGCTCCTCGTCCCCATCGCGGGATGTGCAAGCGGGGGCGACATCGCGACGAATGATCCGGGAACGTTCGGCGGCAGCGGTGGTGAGCAGGCGGACGCCGGCGGCGGCAGCGGCGGAGCCCAGACGGGAGGCTCCGGCGGCTCTGGAACGGCCTGGGGCGGCTCCGCCGGAACTGGCGCCAGCAGCAGCGGCGGAAGTCAGTCCTCTGGCGGCACGGGGGGCGGTTCCGCGGGGATGTCAACTGGCGGAACGCCCTCGGGTGGCATGGGAGGCACGGGCGGGAACTGCGAATGCCAGCCCGGCGTCCAGGAGACGGAGGACTGCGGCAACTGCGGGACACGCTCGCGCAGCTGCGGGAACGACTGTCTCTGGGATACCTGGAGCGGCTGTGGGAACGAGGGGCCCTGCGCGCCGGGCACCACGCAGCCGGAGCCTGTGACAGCTGCTCCGAGCAGGTGTGCCAGAACGACTGCAGCTGGGGTGGATGCGAGCTCAAGGTAGGCAACGAGTGCGACTGGAACATGGGACACCACTGGCGCTGCTGTGGCGTCGACTCATGGCAGTTCTGTCTGAGTTCATGCAAGTGGAGCACGGCCTGCGAGACGAACCTGACCAACGCCGATTGCTGCTCGGGCCCGGGCCCGAGCTGCTGAGCGTCACCACGGTCGCCTGCTGCTACTTGCGGTCGCCCATGTCCGGCGTCGCGTCCGGCGCGGCGCCATCGAGCGCGGCGCCGTCAGGCACGCCCGCGTCGAGCTGATCTCCGGTCGACGCTGATCCTGCGTCGAGCGACTCGGCCGGAGGGAAGCTGCCGTCCCCTAGCAGATCCTCGAGGATGAGCTTCTGCTTGAAGTCCGCGCTGCCAACATTCCCGCCGTGACAGCTCTTGCAGTACAGCGGCTCGCCCGCCTTGCTCTCGAAGCGCGCCACCAGCTGCGTGTTCATCCACTCGATGGCGCTGGATGCCTGCCGCGGCTTCCCCAGCGGCTTGGGCGTTCCAGACTCCCCCACGTGATGGCAATCACTGCACCACACGTCCTGCCCAGTTTTCGCGCGGATACTTGGAATGAGCTCCTGCGCCATCCAGTTCGCCACGCGCTTGTTGTGGGTCATCGCGGGGTAGTCGTCCTTGACGTGACAGTACTCGCACTCCACGCCGAGGCTGTGCACGACGCCGCCCATGACCGTGTATACCTCGCGGTCGCAGCGCGCCTTGGCGGCGACGCCTCGATATTCGCGCTTGAGCGGGTCTGGCGCCGGCTTGCCTGGCTGCTGTTCACAGTCGTCGGCGACGCCGGCTGCGCGGCGGGCTACGGCGACAGGAGCAGCCGCTCCGGAACCTGACGCAGGCGGTGAGTTCCCCGCGCAAGCCGCAGAGCTACTCACCCCCAAAACCAGGAGCCACGAGAGGCGCTTTCCGCGGGGCTCGGTCGGCATCGGTCGCACGATACCCAAAGGCGAGAGCCAAAGACAGCCCCACCGCCCCGAAGCCTGCTGAGCTACAACTCGGTGTGTGGGGAGACCGCCCTGCACTCATCGAGGAGACGGGCCCATGTATCGACTCGCCGAGTCCCCATTGCTCCAACGTCTGAACCAGGCAAGACACATACTGTTCGCAGGTGCGGGCGGGGGCTTCGACGTATTCAGCGCGCTGCCGTTGTTCGCGCTACTACGGGAGCAAGGCAAGGCGGTATCCCTCGCCAACTCGTCGTTCACGTCGCTGAGCGAGGTCACGGGTCGCAGAGTCACGCCTCACTGCGTCGAGGTGACGACGGACAGCGATGGTCCCGCCCGGTATTTCCCCGAAGGCTATCTGACCCACTTCCTCGCGGAGCGAGGCCTGCAGGTGCCTGTTTACGCCTTCGAGAAGACAGGGGCGGTTCCGCTCTTGACCAGCTACCGAGCGCTTCAGACAGAGCTGGCCTTCGACTGCGTCGTGCTGGTCGACGGCGGCACCGACATCTTGATGCGCGGCGACGAAGCCGGTCTCGGGACACCTCAAGAAGACGTGACCAGTCTCGCCGCCGTCAGTCAGCTAGACGCCACTGACACGCTCGTGTGCTGTCTCGGCTTCGGCATCGACCGGTTCCACGGGGTTTGCCACGCGCACTTTCTGAGGAACGTCGCCGCCCTCAGCCAGCGGGGCGGCTACCTCGGCACACTGGCGCTGTTGCCCCAAATGCCCGAGGCGCAGCTGCTCTGCGACGCCATCGCCTTCACGAACGCTCGCATGCCCGCTGCCCAGAGCATCGTTGGGAACAGCATCGCGAGCGCGATCGAGGGCGAGTATGGCGACGTCCACCGCACGAGCCGCACCACCGGCTCGAAGCTCTGGATCAATCCGCTGATGAGCTGCTACTGGAACTTCGACCTGAAGCAAGTCGCGGAGCGCTGCATGTACCTCGATGCAGTCAAGCTCTCCCGCAGCATCTGGGATGTGAATGTCATCGTCGAAGCCTTCCGCAAGGATGTCGACCGCGTCCCATGGGAGGACATCCCGGTCTAGCGGGCTGCTGGAGCACTGCGTCTTCCAGCAGCCTGCGTGGCTGATCAACGGACACTATCTGCGGACGCGCTCGGCAAAAGCACCCGGCGTGAGGCCCACGAGCGAGCGGAACTCGGCGATCAGGTGGGGCTGATCGTAGTAGCCCGCTTCGAGCGCGATGCTCCCCCAGTCGTTCGACCTGTTCAGCATACGCACCGCGCGCTGCAAACGAGCAGCGCGCGCGAAGCTCTTGGGGGCAACGCCAATGCACTGGTCGAACGTCCGCCGGAGATGGCGGGAGGTTACGCCGAGGCGCCTCGCGACACCCTCTACGCGAGAGTCCTCGTGCTCGAGCAAGTAGGCCGCGTGGCGCGCGAGGCCAGCCGATGTCGGCCGCCACCTGGAGCCGCGACGCGCGGTGAAGGCGCGCTGGAGGTGCACGAGGGCGGTACCAGCATCCGGCGCACGAACCAGATCCGAGGCAAGGGTCGCCGCAGCTCGCCCCCACAGGTCTTCCAACGGTACGTAGCGATCGGTGAGCTCACGAGCAGGCACACCGAGCAGTGAAGCGGAGCAACCCGGCTTGAACTGCACGAGCAACGCGCGCTCGAACGTCGCGCGCTTGAGCGTCGCCTGAGTGCGCGGCCCCAGCACGTGCACCTCACCCCGCTCGGCCCCCAGCACACGCACCACGAGCGCTGTGCGTCCATCGGGCAGGCGGTCCACGCGGCGCTCGTGGCCGAGTGCCGACAGCCAGCTCGTTCGCTCGATGACTCGGGACAGCTCAGCGCTGGCTCGTGCATGCATCCCCTGAGTTCTGGTGCGTCTGCCGACACCGTCAAGCGAAGAGGTTCTCGAGATGTCCGTTCCTTCCAATCCAGCCAGCTCCCTAGGCGGTAGGCACTGGTCATGACGCACGAACAGCGACCCATCGGCACGGGCTTTGGCGCCGAGTCCACGACGAACGACGTGATCCGCGGCATCGATCTGAAGGGCAAACACGCCATCGTCACCGGTGGCCACTCGGGACTCGGACGCGAGACGACCCGCGCCCTGCTTCGGGCTGGCGCATCCGTGACAGTCGCCTCGAGGGATCCACGGCGCGCTCGGCTCGAACTCGAAGGCCTCGAGGACGCCGAGGTGAGCCAGCTCGACTTGATCGATCCAAGGTCCGTCGCGGCTTTCGCCGAGCGCTACCTCGACCGCGGAGATCCGCTGGAAATACTGATCAACAACGCGGCTCCTCCGGCTCCGAAGAGCCTGCAGACAGACCCGCGCGGATATGAGCTGCAGTTCGCTACCAGCCACCTCGGACACTTCCAGCTCACCCTCGCACTGCTGCCCGCGCTGCGGGCTGCCCGCGGGGCGCGCGTGGTGAACGTGTCGTCCGGCGCCCAACGCTTCGGTGCGATCCGTTGGAACGATCCGAACTTCACCCTCGGGTACGACCCTGGCGCAGCGTACGGTCAGTCCAAGAAGGCCAACGTGCTCTTCACGGTGGAGCTCGATCGGCGCTACGCACCTGATGGCGTGCGCGCCTACGCCGTTCACCCGGGAGTCGTGGTGGGCACCAAACTGAACAGCGCCGCGGGGCCCGAAGCATTGCGCGCGATGGGTCTGGTCGACGAGGCGGGAGCGCCGATCATCGATCCTCGCGCAGGAAAGAAGACGCCAGCCCAAGGCGCCGCGACGATCGTCTTCGCTGCCACCAGCCCAATGCTGGCGGGCGTCGGCGGCGTCTACCTGAAAGACTGCGACATCTCTGCTCTGGACGACGAGCCACGACGCTTGACCGCCAGCTATATCCCTGCGGACATTCACTCCAGTTCGATCGACCCGGGAGATGCGAGTCGCCTCTGGGAGCTCAGTGAACGCTTGCTCGAGTGACCAAGCAGGTCGCGAGTGCGCAGACCGGGCAGCGCCTGGAGCAGTCGCAATGGCGGGCGCGCGCGGGCTAGCCGCGGAACATCACCGCGAGGTCCGTGATCCCAGGGTCCTTGCCCAGTCGCGTCAGCGCCGCCGTCACCTGACCGCGATGATGCGTCTGATGATTGAACATGTGGCTCACCGCCTGCCAAGTCGGGTGGCTGAACTCCAGACCGCTGGACGTCTTGTAGCTCATGGGCACCATCAGCCCCCCCTCGTCCAGCTCCTCGACCCAGGCGTCGATATCTGCGTCGGTCTTGCGGCGTTCGGCCTTGAACGCCTCCCAGTCGTCGTAGAGAACGTGATCGAGCCCGGTGACCTGCATGGCGCAGCCGTCGGCGGAACGCGATACGTAGCGTTCACGATCACCGGTGAAGCGCAGCATCCAGATCCGATCCGCCAACAGCAGGTGGTTCAAGGTCGCGAGCACCGACTTGAAGAAGAGGCCCTGATTGGAGCGCAACTCGGAGTCGCTCAGGGTGTCGCAGACCGTCAGCAACTTCTCGTTCATCCACGCGTTGTAGCGGGACATGCCTGCGTAGTGCAGCACCAGGGACATTGGCGCAGCGTAGAGCCGCGAGACGTACGCAACAAGTCCCCGAAATGTCGCGGTCGTTTCAGGGCCCGTTGCGCGCTCGCCGGCAATACTTGACCAGACCGTCCGCGTAGCGCTTCAGCGAGAGGCGCATCAACGGGCCGACCAGTGCGTGGATCTTCGCGAACACGAAGCGCGGCTCGTAAGCGACGGTCCACGTGAGCTCGCAGCGATCGGCGCCCAGGGGTCGGATGGCGTAGTGTTCTCCGAAGCGCCACCACACTCGCTGCGTTGCTCCACGGAAACAAAAAGCCATCTCGCGCTCCGGAGTCCAGGCGATGAAGCGCTCGTAGACCTCCATGCCCCCGATGAAGAACACGGTGCGCTCGGTGCCCACCTGGTAGGGCTTGGCGGTAGTCCACTCGACCTCGACGATGCCGGGCGCTGCCCATACGGGCCACGACTTCGGATCCTCCAGGATCTGCCATAGACGCGCGGGCGAGACGTCCAGCTCGCGTCGGAACTGGTAGCGCACTGGCGCCGCGCCGGCGTCACTCTCCAGACCGAAGAACGGCAGCCCGAAGGGCTCGCACTCGTAGACCGAGTCCGTGGATCTGCGAGGAGTCGGCATGGCGCGAGCGCTGCCTGGCGACCTGTGCTCGACGTGTTCGGTGACGCTGCTCGACATGGCTCTCCCCTGGCTTAGCACCGGCGTGCCCGGAGCAGCCTCAGGGTAGCAACCCGGCTCGGGTCCCCCAACACCGCCCGCGCCGCCTACTCACGGTTCTCGCATACGCCGAGCACCCGCGGCTTTGACTACGCCAGCGGCACTGTCAAACTGCGCGGCCATGCAGGGTATCCCGGTGTACTATGCGCAGGGCGCGGATCACGATGAGCCGGCTTTCAAGAAGCTGGCGGAGCAAGCGCAACGCTGTGGGAGCTGCGCCCTCGTGGTGTGCGCCGAGGAGCAGACCGGGGCGCTACGCGACGCCCCTGGGCTCGGCTCGCTCCGGCTGTTCTTCGAGCACCTCGGAGAAGAGCCACCCCGCAGCCGCGGCTTGCCCGCGCTGGCCTATCGCCTGGAGCCCGCGCGACTACTGGATCTGCTCGACGATCGTCGTGTTTCCGTGGTGATCTACGTACCGCGCAACGCGGCCGAGCTACGCCACTTCACCCTCGCCTACCCCGAGTGCGCGAGCGTCTGATGCTCGCGGGCCCCGTCCGAGCAGACCGGCGGCGCCTGGTCCCTCTGCTCGACTTCTGGAGCATGGGCCGGGGGTGAGAAGCGCGCCGTGATCCACGACGCGAGGCGCGGGAAGCGCCAGGCCAGCTCGTAGCTCCGGGGGTACACCACACGCGGCGCACCGAAACGCAGCCCCTCGTAGATGCGACGCGCGAGCACCTCGGGCTCGCCGACGGGCGCCGCGCGGCTGGCCCACGTCGCACGCAGGCCCCGTCGAGCCTCGCGCTCGAGCTCCGTGCGCACTGGCCCGGGGTACACCGTCAAGACATCGATACCGTGCGGTAGCATTTCGGCGCGCAGCGTCTCGGAGTAGTGAGCGACGCCTGCCTTCGCCGCCGCGTACACGGTGCAGCCGCGCAGCGGTGTCACTCCAGCCAAGCTGGCGACGTTCACGATGCCGCCGCGCGCTCGGCGCCTCATGTCTGGCAACACCAGCTGGACCAGGCGTACGGGCGCCAGCAAGTCGATGGTCAGCAGCGCCTCGCTGCGCTCCGCGGACAGCGCCGTCGCGTCACCGACCCACATCACGCCAGCGTTGTTGACCAACACATCGACGGGTCCGCTTCGCGCCTGGAGCTCGCGGAGCAGCTCGGGCAAGCGCGTCACCTGGGAGAGGTCCGTCTCGAACCCCGTCGCCCGCCCGAGCTCCGCGGCCACAGCCCGCGCCGCCTCTCCGTCGAGATCCACCAGACTCAGCTGTGCACTCGGCTCTCGGCCTCGCACCTCACGGGCGACGGCCGCGCCGATGCCGCGCCCCGCGCCCGTGATCAGCCAGTGCCCCGACAGCGCACCGTTCAGCGGCAATCGATCGCGAACCACAGCACGAGCTCCGGGCGCTTGCCGTCGAACATCGCCGGGCCAAGGTAGAGGTCCTTCGCGACCTCCCGCAGCTCGTCTCGGATCACGCGAATGAAGAACGGGTTCTCGGGCTTGTCGTAGTCGAGCCGGATACAGGGCTTGCCGTCGATCGCCGAGGCCTCCACGAAGGTATCGAAGGGGAAGCGATCACCGAGCAAGAGCAGCCGGTTGACTCCGCCCCCTCGCTGCGCGTCATCGCTGTGGGTCGAGAACGACTTGCCCCGCCAGGGAAACAAGCCTGCCTTCGCCAGGCGCGCCAGCACCCTGCGAGCGGTCGGCTTGCCCAGCCCACCAGCCAGGGTGAGCATGCGCCCCCTGGGCGCGCCCTCCAGGCACTTCAGATCGAAGAGCTCACCTGCTTCGTACAGGGCCCTGAGTTCGTCCACACCGAGACGGGCCAAGTCATCTGCGGTCAGCTGTGTACGGGCCTTCGAACGCGCAGGGGCAGTCCCCTGCAGATCCACGCTAGCTTGCATTTCAGTTCCCCACGGTCATGGCACGTCGTGCGTGCGTTGGTCGGAGTGCTCGGTGGACCCACCCAGGGGCTCACGAGCGATCTGGCGCGGCGATGGCGTCCCACGCCGCCGCTTCTGCCTCGGCGATCAAGGCGTCGCTCCACGGCAGGTGGCCGAGGCGATAGGTCTTGAACAGCTGCGCGAGGATCCCCCACACGATCACCATCAGAACCATGCCGGGGAGTGGCTTGAGCTCGCCGCGCAGACGCTCCATTTCGAAGAAGCTGGCGAAGGCCTCGAGCGAGGCGGTCTCGAGCGCCAGGCTCTGTTCGTCCAGATAGGCGGCGTGGTGATGAAGCTCGAGGAACGCCAGCTCATCGCCATGACGTCGCGCGTGGTCGACGATGCGGAACCAGAACCAGCGGAACTGCTGGCGCGCGGGAGCATCGGTCGGGAGTTCTGTTCCTCGCGGCAACTCGCTTCCCGCGACGCTGCTCATGAAGCGCGCCTTCGCCTCGCGATACAGCACGTTGACCAGCTCTTCCTTGCTCTGGAAATGGCGGTACATCGTGCCCGCGGCGACTCCGGCACGAGACGCGATCTGCGGAACGCTGGTGCCATGGAACCCGCGCTCCACGAATGCCTCGAGCGCGGCCTTCAGGATGGCGGAGCGAGTGTCCCGGGGAAGCTCGGCTTGTGAATGAACATTCACAAGCCGTTTGTGCGCCCGATCAATCACCGAGTCAAGCTGCGAATGATTATTCATTCACACTGACGACGGGCACGTCTTCAACGGCACCGAGGCGAGTGGAGGGGCGGGCAGACGGCTGGCGCGCTGGCTCCGGCGCCCGCTCAGACAGGGCGCGACGCGTTCGTTTCCAAATACGCAATGAAAACGAATAATTACGCCATCCTTGCATTCATACAGATAACGGAATATAGATTCGTCCGAGATGGAGCGCGTGAGCATCCCCAGCGATCGCTGGCAGCTGTACCGGCTGTTGAGTGACCCCACCCGCCTGCGCCTGATGGCGCTGGCGGCGGTGGAGGAGCTGAGCGTCGGGGAGCTTGCGGAGCTTCTCGGAGAGTCCCAGCCAAACGTGAGTCGGCACGCTGCCCCCCTGCGCAAGGCGGGGCTCCTGTCGGACCGGCGTCAGGGCACGCGCACCCTGATCCGACTGGGGCCGGCGACTCGCAACGACCCCGTGGTCCTCGACGCGCTCACCACCGGACGCGAGCTGTGTGAGCACGACGGTAGCCTGGGTCGCATCGCTGACGTGGTCAGTCGACGCGACGATCGCACCCGGGAGTTCTTCGCGCAGCCGGGGCACGGAGATGGTTCCCTGGGGATCTGCCCGGAGCTACCCGCGTATCTCTTCGCGCTGGCGCCGCTCTTCCCGAACCGCAACCTGGCGGTGGACGCCGGGACCGGTGACGGCAGCTGGCTCGACGTCCTCGCTCCGCTCTTCCAACGCGTGGTCGCGCTGGACCGCAGCGAAGCCCAGATCGAGCGTGCCAAGCAACGTGTCGCTCAGCGCGGTTTCGACAACGTGGAGCTGCTTTGCGAGCCTCTGGGAGCCGGGAGCACCAGGCGCCTGCTCGGGGACGGCGCGGATCTGGTGGTCGCGTCACGCATGTTGCATCACGCGCCGCTGCCTCGAGAGGCCATGAGCGAGCTGGTGCGCCTGGCGCGCGACGGAGGGCACGTACTCGTGATCGACTACGCGCATCACGACGATGAGCGGCTGAGCGAACAACAAGCCGATGTGTGGCTCGGATTCGACCAGGACGAACTGCGTGACCTTGCGTCGGGCGCTGGACTGGTCGATATCACGGTGTCCAATCTGCCACGCGCTCTCTCGCGGGGCACCAACGACGGCCATGTGCCGTGGATCTGCCTCCTCGGGCGTCGCACCACCAGCGAGTCTCCGAGGAGGAAACGCTAAACACATTCGAGGCTCCCGCCAGCTCGGGAGATGAGAGGAACGAACATGACACAGAGCGTACCGGTTACGAGCAAGGCCAGCGGCCAAGACAAAGACTACGTCATCAAGGACATCGCCCTGGCGGACTGGGGCCGCAAGGAGATCACCATCGCGGAGCACGAGATGCCCGGCCTGATGGCGACCCGCGAGAAGTATGGTCCCGAGAAGCCCCTCAAGGGCGTGCGCGTGTCGGGCTCGCTGCACATGACGATCCAGACCGCGGTGCTGATCGAGACCCTGAAGGATCTCGGCGCGGACGTCCGCTGGGCCTCCTGCAACATCTTCTCTACCCAGGACCACGCCGCGGCCGCCATCGCCGCCAGCGGGACCCCGGTCTTCGCCTTCAAGGGCGAGACACTGGAAGAGTACTGGGAGATGACCTTCAAGGCCCTGACCTGGCCCGACGGCAAGGGGCCGCAGCTGATCGTCGACGACGGCGGCGACGCGACGCTGCTGATTCATCGCGGATACGCGGCGGAGAAGAACGCGGCCATTCTCGATGAGCCCACGGACAACGAGGAGCTCAAGGTCATCAACAAGCTCCTGAAGCGCGTGCTCAAGGAGAACCCCAAGCACTGGCACCGCGTCGTGGAGGACTGGCAGGGCGTCTCGGAAGAGACGACGACCGGAGTGCATCGCCTCTACGAGATGCACACCAAGGGCGAGCTGTTGATCCCCGCGATCAACGTCAACGACTCCGTCACCAAGAGCAAGTTCGACAACGTGTACGGCTGTCGCGAGTCCCTGGTGGACGGCATCAAGCGCGCCACGGACGTGATGCTCGCCGGCAAGACCGCGATGGTCTGCGGCTTCGGCGACGTGGGCAAGGGTTCCGCCGAGGCGCTCGCTTCTCACAAAGCTCAGGTCTTCGTCAGCGAGATCGACCCGATCTGCGCGCTCCAGGCCTGCATGACCGGCTACAAGGTGACCACCGTCGAGGACGCGCTGCCGTACGTCGACGTCTTCGTCACCACGACCGGCAACAAGGACATCCTCACCGTCGATCACATGGCGAAGATGAAGGATCAGGCCATCGTGTGTAACATCGGCCATTTCGACAACGAGATCCAGGTGGCGAAGCTGATGGCGTACCCCGGCATCAAGCGCACCAACATCAAGCCCCAGGTCGACATGTTCACCTTCCCTGACGGGCACAGCATCTACCTGCTCGCCGAGGGTCGGCTGGTGAACCTCGGCTGCGCGACGGGTCACCCCAGCTTCGTGATGAGCAACAGCTTCACGAACCAGACGCTGGCCCAGATCGACCTGTGGAAGAACAAGCGCGAAGTCGGCGTGTACGTGTTGCCGAAGCAGCTCGACGAGGAGGTCGCTCGTCTCCACCTCGCGAAGCTCGGTGCCAAGCTCACGACCCTGAGCAAGGAGCAGGCGGACTACATTGGCGTCAAGGTCGAGGGCCCGTACAAGCCCGAGCACTACCGCTACTGAGTCAGTAGACGGCACATCAAAGCGTCGGAGCCGCGCCCAGCAGGGCGCGGCTCTCGCGTTTTGTCCTCGGCTCGCTTCGCGAGGCGCCGCCTCGAAGCGTGTCTCGGGCCGCGGGGGCTTGTGTCTCGCCGGCCACGGGGACCTGACGCGCCTCACCCCCGAGACCAACGAAATCGGCGAAAAAGCACTGTTTGGGTGCCCGGCATGCTGGTTGCTGTGTTGGGGGGCATGCTCCGCTCGACTCTCTCCAAGCTGTTGCCCCTGCGTTCGCTCTCCGTGCTCTGCCTGCTGGCGGCTAGCGGAGTAGGCGCTGCCTGCTCTTCGCCCGTCGGCGACGAAACTTTCCCCGAGGCAATAGACGACGCGGGCAGCGGGTTCTCTCCCCGGTTCGAACTCGAGCGGCGTTCCGTGACGGCCGAGCGGGAGGCGATGCGGCTCTCGGGCGTACTACCCGTGGTCGAAGGCCGCTGGGTGGTGCTGGGTCACGCAGAGCCGAAGTCCAGCGTCGGAAAGATCCACATGGAAACCGACCGCGGCGCAGACGTGGTCGTGACCTCGCGCGCCGCGGCCGCCAGCACGGTCCAGACGCGGGTACCGGGTATCCACGAAGCAGAGCTCTCGCTCGCGGGAGTCCCGCGGGGTTGCGCCGGACGGCTCGGTGAGGTCCGGGTCCTGAACCGCATGGGCTCCGCCTACCTGAGCTACGACCCCGAGACGGCCAAGCTGAGTGATGCGGACTTCGCGAAGACCGCCTGGGAACAGAGCGAGGGCTTCGGTCTACTGGTGGCGGAGCTCGTGACGTCCCCGGAGTGCCGCAGCGCGACCTACGTCACGCTGGTTGGGACCGAAGCACCTGAAGTGCTCGAGCGCTATCAACCCGCGCCCGACAGCGCTCAGAGCTACCGCCTGGCGCAGCAGGCGTTCGTCGGCGTCAAGGCGCTGAAGCCTTATCAGACCACCAGGGACTTCTACCATCAGTTCCTCGGGGATTCGAATGCGAGTCTTCCCGAGGGCGTCGAGAGCGAGTGGGAGACCTACGCCGGGGCGCAGCCCGAGCTGGTCTTCTACGGCAACGACGAGCGCCAGTTCGTCGGCTGGACCCTGCACGCCGGGGAAGGATGCGGGGACTTCCAGGGCAACCTGAGCGTGCTCTACGAGGTGGTCCAAGGCACGGATGGCGAGCGACTGCGGCTGGTCGAGATCAACGAAGCGTCGCCGCTGCCGGACCGCATCGTCAGCTACGGCGATCGGCTGGAGCTCTGGGACATCGACGGCGTCCGCGCGCCCAACGATGAAATCCCGAGGATCCCCCTGCACATCCCAAGCTTCGAGTGTCCCTGCTGAGATCGCTCGTGCGAGTCCCGCCTGGGCTGGTCCCCGCGGAAGTGGTATCTGACCAGGATGCTCGGGCGATCGCGGAAGGTCTTGGGATTGGGCGCGCTGCTGGTAGCGCTCGGAACCGGTTGCTCGGCGAACGGCGGAGAGAGCAGCTGTGTCGACTGCGCCGGCGCGAGCCAAGGCGGCTCGGGGCAGGCTGGCAACTCGAGTCAGGGCGGGGCCGCTGGGTCGACTCAGGGCGGCTCTGGTGGTGACTTGATCGGCGACGGCGGAAGCGGCGCCACCGGTGGAGACGGAAGCCAAGTTGGGCAGGTCTTCGGCCACAGTCAGAGCACGCTGTACGAGCTCGAGCCCTTCAGCAAATCCGTACGGCAAATAGGGCAGTTCGACTGCCTGAATGGGCTCGAGATGTGGGACATCGCCATCGACGGTGACGGCCGCATGGTGGGTGCAGCGATGTCGATCTCGTCGGGGTCGCTGGTGGAGATCGACCCCGAGACCGCGCACTGCACTCCGATCGCCAATGGCAACTTCCCCAACTCGCTCACCTATGTCCCCGCCGGTGTTCTGGACGCGGCGCAGGAAGCGCTGGTGGGTTTCTCGAAGAGCAACTACCTGCGCATCGATCCGGTGACGGGAGCCACGGCCCAGATTGGCTCGATGAACCCCAACTCGACGGGCACCAACTGGGTCTCGAGCGGAGACGTCGTCTCGCTCCAGGGAGGCGGGACCTACGCCACCGTGCGCCCTGCGCTGAGCAGCACCACCGCCGTGGACAGCCTGGTCGAGATCGATCCGAAGACGGGCCAGGTGCTCAAGGTGATTGGCACGACCGGTTTCTCGCAGCTGTGGGGCCTCGGATTCTGGGCTGGGACGGCGTATGGCTTCAGCGCCAGCGGTGACCTCTTGAGCATCGACCTGGCGACGGGCGCTGGCGCTTCGATCCCCTTGCCCAACATCCCCGCTGGGCTCTCGTTCTGGGGGGCAGGTACGACCACGGCGGCGCCGGTCGAGCCGCCTCGCTGAGGCGCGGCCTACTTCTTCTCGATCAACACCTTGAGCTTCACGCGACGCTCTTCGGGCCGCGCGACGCGGTCCTCCGCCGCCGCGGTGCCGATTGAAGCCGCGAAGGTCACGAAGCGACTTGCGTCTACGCCCTGGTCGAGCAGCAGCTTCTTGATCGCGCGAGCACGCGTTTCCGCGAGGCTCAAGGACTCACCGAAGGTGATGAAGCCGGTGATCGCGATGCACTCCCAGCCCGGCTTGCTCTTGATCAGGCTCGCCAGCTGCTGCGCCTTCGCCGTCGCGTCAGGCCCCGGAGCGCCCGAGTCGGCGTCGAAGCTGAACTCCACCTCCAGCACCTGACCTGCGTTGAAGTCGGGGTTGACCTGTCCCCGGGCCTCGAGCTGCTTGCAGCCGAGCTGCTGAGGAGCATCCGGCGCGACCTGGGTCGGGGTGAAGGCGGGCACTTGGACCTGCAGCTTGCCTTCCTTGCAGGCCTCGAGGCTGGAGGGGTCGATGCGACACGCGGCGGTCGCGTACTGCTGAAAGTGCGCCTCCAGCTGCCCCTCGTTGTCCGCGGGCGCCATGACCTCGAAGCGGGAGGCCGGCGGACTCAGCGGGCTCTCCGTGTCGAGGGGTTCGTAGGTCACCTCGAAGACCGCGAAGGCTCGCGGAAACGACTCCATCTCGCGCACCTTGATCAGGCCCTTGAGCTGACACTGCCCCGCCCAGCCTTCGTACATGCACTTGTTCGGCGAGGCAGCGGGGCCACACGCCGCGTAGCCCAGGGCGAGCAGCGCAACACCGATCGGACCCCTGAGCATCCAGCGAGGGACGCGGCGTGGACGTGAGGCCGAACGATGGGGCGGGGCAGACACGGGCAGCTGGGTCATCGCGGCGGAGTCTATACTCCTCGGCAGAGCGCGCGCCAGCCACGCACCAAGTGGGCTGGGAACTTCACGGGGATTGGGCGGGTGAGGCCGCAACCACGAGGTGCTCCGCGTCTTCGTCATAGGGCTCGCCTTCGAAGCCGCCACGCATCAAGACGTCATCGAAGCCCGCCTCGGCGAGCAGTTCCCGCAGCTCGTGCTGCAAGAGGTAGCGCTGGGGAAGGTCGAACCTGCGCTCCTCGCCGCTCGGCTCCCGAGTATAGACGTAGGTCACCCACAGGAGCTGGCGCTCACGGTCCCAGCGGCTCTTCTCGAACACGCTGTACCGGCGCCCGGCAGTCTCAACCTGAGCCACCGCCTCCAGCGCATCTTCCGGGATGTCCTCCGGCTCTGATTCCTCATGGAAATCATCAGCTGCATATCCATCCAGCAGCAACAGCCCGGACTCGGTCAGGTGGGCCCGCGCGACCCGCAGCGCTGCCCGCACCTGCTCTAGCTCCAGCAAGCAGTAGAGACCGCTGTGGGGGATCAGCACGCGATCGAAGCGGCGCCCCAGGTTCACACTCGTCATGTCTCCCTGGATGAACTCCAGGGTTCCGTCGAGCGATGCGGCAGCGGCATTCAGGCGCGCGCGCTCGAGTAGCCCGGCATCCAGCTCGATCCCCACCACGTCGTGCCCTGCCTCCGCGAGCGCAATCGCGATGCGGCCGTACCCCGATCCGAGCTCCAGCACGCTTCGCGCCTCACGGCATGCCGCACGGTAGAAGTCGACGTCGCCGGGGTTCCCCCGGTGGGTCAGCTCGTAGAGTTCGGCGTCGTAGGGCTCGCGCACCCAGCGCTCGTGCCGCGCCGTGACGCCCCTGTCAAACGCTATCGCCCGTCCCAGTGGGTCCACGGCGCGGTCGCCCAGTCGTCCTTTGCATCGCGGAACGCACCCACGTAGCGTGCGCTGACGTCGAAGAAGCCATCCTTGGGCGGTACCGCCGCCTCGTCGACCAGCGAGTTGGCCGGGCCGAAGATCGGGCGGGTCGGATTGAAACAGTCGCCCAGGCTCGGGTTCGTCGTCAGGACGTGACGCTTGGCGTCGAGGAGCCAGCGCTCTTCGTCGAGTCCGTGATCGTCATCGCTCGCCTCGCCGTCCCTGCCAGCCTCGGGCACCGCGATGTTGTGGGTGATGTTGCCGAAGAAGACGCTGTGCGATATATCCGCACGGGTATTCGCGTTGCGGATGTCGAGCCCGACATCGAATCCGGTGACGATTGTATTGCGGATCGTGGCGCCGGTACCCTTCCGGAGCAGCATGCCGAACTGCTCCTTTCCGGCCTTCTTGTTGATGCCGCACAGGGTCGCGTTGTAGATGGTCGGCGCGCTACGCGGGGAGTTGTCCGACGAGTTCGGGTCGTTGTCGCCCTCGAAGCCGTTGGCGTTACCGGTGACGTTTGGGTCTTGTTGCAGCACCAGGAACTGCAGGCGCCCGGTGTAGCCATAGTCCCAGTCGAAGCCGTCGTCTCCGTTGTACTGACAGATCAGGTGCTTCGCATCGACCGTGCCGCCGAAGAACTCGAAGCAGTCGTCCGCGGTATGACGGATCTGGATGTGATCGAGGAGCGTCCCACGGCCCACCCCAGCGAGAGTGAGACCATTGATCTCGTTCCCCGGCCCGAGCGCCGTTCCGCTGTACTCGATGCGCACGTACTCGAGGGACCCGCTGTTGTCCTCTGGGTTGTCCCCGCCGTACTCGCCACCTCGGGTCAGACCTTCCACCTGCCCCTTGGCCGGACGCCCGCGCTCGTCCCGCAGGTTGATCGGGGCACGCCCCAGCAGGATGACTCCACCCCAGTCACCCGCGGCGCGCTCCGCTGGCGGCTTGGAGCTTGTGAAGACCACAGGGGCCTCGCGGGTTCCTCGAGCGACCAGCTTGCCCCCTGGTTGGACGACCAGCGTAGCCTTCGTCGCTGTATCCCCGAGGATTTGGGTGCCGCGCTCGATGGTCAGCGTCACGCCGGGCTTGATCACGGTCTGGAACTTGAGCCGGTAGTCCTTGTCGCACTCCAGCCGCGCGTCTTCCTCGATGTCCCCGGTCAGCTCCACGACCGGCTTGTCCGAAGCCGCGCAGCGGTCCACGGGTGTCTCCACGGCCGCAGGAGTCTCGACGCCAGGCCCCGACTGCGCCCGCAGGAAGGGTGCACCAAAGTAGACTCCAGCCCCCGCGGCGGCGAGACCCGCTGCAGCGAAGGCGAAACGTCGAAAGCGCTGGTCAGACCGCGCCTCGTCGCCCGACTGGGCGAGCAGGCGCGCGCTCGTGGTCGACAGGTGGCTCTGGGTGAGCCCCGAGATCCCAGGGTTGGTGGCCGACACGCTGGAGGTGGACGTGACGTCGTTGAAGCTCAGCGAGGAGCGGGGTGCCGCACGAGTGGGGGTGTTTCCTGTGCGCTCGGCATCCCGAGCCGCTCCGACGCTCCCCACCCCCAGGCTGATCGTGCGCTGGACCTCACGCCGCTCGCGATCGAAGGCGCCCGCGACTCGCTCTCCGAGCTGAGCCAGACTCACCCGAGGACGCGTTGCCAGGTACGCCTCCAGGTCGTTGAGGAAGGCGCCCGCGGTCACGTAGCGGTCGCTGATCTCCGGAGCGAGCGCCGTCTTGAGGATCGCGTGCAGACTCTCGGGTAGGTCCGGCTTCACTTCGCGCGGGTCGGGGATCTCCCCGCGCAGCAGTCGAGAGACGACCGTGACGTTGCGCATCCCGGCCCAGAGGCGCTCTCCCGTCACGGCTTCGAAGAGCATGGCGCCCACGGCGAACAGATCGGCCCGGGCGTCCACCTTGTCTCCGGCAGCTTGCTCCGGGGACATGTACTTCACCTTGCCCTTGAGCACCCCGGTGCGCGTCTCCGTGCTCGAGTCCACCGCCTTGGCGATCCCGAAGTCGACCAGCTTCACCTGGCCATCGTAGGTGATGAACACGTTCTGTGGGCTCACGTCCCGGTGCACGATCTGCAGCGGCTTCCCGTCGTAGTCACACAGGTGGTGAGCGTAGTCGAGGGCAGCCAGCACCTCCATCAGGACCCTGACGTAGTGCTCTCGAGACAGAGGAGCTCCGAGTTCCGCGAGGCGATGGGTCACGCGGCTCAGGGGTTGGCCGTCGAGGAACTCCATGGCGAGGTAGAACCTCCCGGCTTCCTGACCCACATCGTGGGTCTGGACGATGCTGGGGTGACGAAGCCGCGCGGCAAGGCGTGCCTCATCAAGGAACATGCCGAGGAACTCGGGGTCATGCGCGAGCTCCGGCAGCAGCTCCTTGATCACCGTGAGCTTGTTGAACCCGGCCGGCCCCTCGGAGACGGCGAGATGAACGGACGCCATGCCTCCGCGTCCGAGCAGTGAGAGCAGGCGATACCGGCCGAGTACTTCTACGCTGGTCACCTGTCGACAGTTAGCTTCGCGGGGCGTTGAAGACGCGTCGTTGCTGCGAAATGCGTGTGATGCTTGTGCTACGAATCAGCTCCATGACAGCGGCGGCGCCTGCCACGATCGATCCTGCCAAGCGACACCAAGCGCACCGGAGCGAGCGTGGGTGAGCTGATCCGCGTTCGGGGGACGGTGCAGGGCGTTGGTTTTCGTCCCACCGTCGCGCGCCTTGCGCGTGCGCAGCAGCTGTCGGGCTTCGTACGCAACGACGGCTCGGGCGTGACCATTGGCCTGGCCGCCGACACCGCCGCGTGTGAGCGATTCCTGGAGGCGCTGCTGAGTGAGCTGCCTCCGCTCGCCCACATCGAACACATCGAGCGCACCCCGGCGGACGTCCGCGCTGCGTCGTTCGACATCCAGCGCAGCGCTGGTGGTCCCCCGCGGACCGCCATCACGACCGACTCCCGACTCTGCTTGGCGTGCGACGACGAGATCCGAGATCCGTTCGCAAGGCGCTTTCGCTACCCCTTCACCAGCTGCACGAACTGTGGTCCACGCTACAGCGTCGTGGAGGCGGTGCCATACGACCGCCAGAACACGAGTCTCGCCGCCTTCCCGCTCTGCGCTGCCTGTCGTCAGGAGTACGAGGACGAGACCGACCGCCGCTATCACGCACAGGCGCTGGCCTGCCCGCGCTGTGGCCCCACGGCTTCTCTGGAACCTCAGGGAAACGACACTCAGCTAGTGCTCGAGGCGGATCCCATCGCCGCAGCCGCGCGGCTGATCCGCGAGGGCCAGATCGTCGCCATCAAGGGTCTCGGAGGCTACCAGCTGTGCTGCGACGCAACGAACCCCGTGGCGGTGCGCAACCTGCGGGCGCGCAAGCGCCGCGCGCATCGTGCCTTCGCGTTGATGGTGCGCGACCTCGCAGCGGCCGCCCGCCTCGTGACGTTGAGCGACGCCGATCGGGCGCTCCTCGAGAGCCCCCAAGGGCCGATCCTGCTGGCGGACCGCAGCGAAGACGACGGAGCGCCCGGGGTCTGCGACGAAGTCGCGCCGGGGCAACGGCGCCTCGGGGTGATGTTGCCCACGAGCCCCCTGCACTCGCTGTTGATGGCTGACCTCGACGTGCCCATCGTCTGCACCAGCGGAAACCTGACCGACGAGCCTCAGTGCATCGACGACGACGACGCGCGACGGCGCCTGGGCGGCGTCGCCGACTGGCTGGTGTCGCACGATCGTCCGATTCGGAACCGCGTGGACGACTCCGTGGTCGCGACCATCGCAGGCCAGCATCGCGTGCTTCGGCGGGCTCGAGGCTATGCACCGACCCCCATCCAGTTGCCTCGCGGATTCGAGTCGACGCCGGACATCCTGGCGCTCGGCGCGGATCTGAAGGCGACGTTTGCGCTGATTTCGTCGGGCCAGGTGATCCTCTCCCCCCACCTGGGAGATCTGCATCACGCTCGAGCCCTGGAAGCATTCGACGACACGTTGAGGTTGCTGCGAGAGCTACACCACCATGCGCCGCGCCTCGTCGCGCTGGACGCGCACGCCGCGTATCACAGTCATCGACTGGGTGCGGACCTCGCGCTGGCCCTCGGTGTACCGACGCTGGAGGTCGCTCATCACCATGCGCACGTCGTGGGCTGCCTCGCGGAACACGGCTGGGCACGAGATCGCGGCGCTGTGCTGGGGCTGGCTCTGGACGGCCTCGGAGCCGGGCCATCGGGGGAGCTGCTTGGCGGAGAACTCTTGCTGTGCGACTACTCCGAGTGCCGCTGGCTGGCGACCCTCGCCCCCATCCCCTTGCTCGGCGGTGACGCAGCGTCACGCGCACCCTGGCGCTGCCTCTACGCGCAGCTCGACGCCGCATTCGCCTGGAGCGAGCTCGAGGAGTGCTATGGAGGCACGGCCGCGGTGCGCTTGATCACGAGTAGGCGCAGCGACCTGCTGGACCAGGCTCTTCGTGACCCGACACTCTCTCCACCCGCCAGCTCGACGGGGCGCTTGTTCGACGCGGTCGCCGCCGCTCTCGGCCTGGCAGTTGAAACCCAGGAGTATGAAGGCCACGCCGCCATGCTGCTGGAGAGCCTGATCACGAACGCTGCTCTCGAACGTGCGCGGCGCTCGCCCTATGCGTTCTCGCTCGGCCACTCGGACGCGCGAGCTCTACCGTGCATCGAGCCCGCAGAGATGTGGGGCGAACTCCTGCAGGACTTGCGGGGCGGGGCGGATCGCGCCCTCGTCGCTGCGCGCTTTCACGTCGGTCTCGCCCGCATCTGGGCGCGGCTGGTGGAACGGGCCCGCGAAGAAACGGGCAAGACGACGGTGGCGTTGAGCGGCGGTTGCTTCCAGAATCGCGTCTTGACGGAGACACTCAAGCAGCACTTGGACGAAGCGGGCTTCGAGGTGCTGCTGCACCGCCGGGTACCGCCGAACGATGCCTGCATCGCGCTCGGCCAGGCGCTGATCGCCGCCGCTCGCATGACTTAGGAGGACCTCAGCTCGATGTGCCTCGGTATTCCAGGACTGGTGGTGGAGATTCAGGACGCAGAGCGCCTGCTCGGTGTGGTGGACGTGTCTGGAGTACGCCGTACCGTCAACCTCGCGTGTGTCGTCGATGACAGGCCGGTTTCGGAGTGTGTGGGTGAGTGGGTGCTGATCCACGTCGGCTTCGCGATGAGCCGGATCGATGCGAGCGAGGCCGCGCGCACCCTGGAGCTGCTCGCGGAGGTCCAAGACATCGAGCGAGACGTGCCATGAAATACGTGGACGAGTTTCGCGACCCACGGCTCGCGCGAAGCATGGCGGACGACATCCAGAGCCTGGTCGCCCGCTTGCAAGACCAGGGGCGCGAGCGTCCGCTCAAGTTGATGGAGGTTTGCGGCGGACACACTCACACCATCTTCAGGTACGGACTCGAAGCGCTGCTGGGTGAGGACATCGAGTTCGTGCACGGTCCGGGCTGCCCGGTGTGCGTGCTCCCCGTCGGACGCGTCGACGACGCCATCGCGATCGCGCGCCAGCCAGACGTGATCTTCACGACGTTCGGCGACGCGCTGCGGGTACCGGGCTCGAAGCAGAGCTTGCTCTCGGCCAAGGCGGAGGGCGCCGACGTGCGGACGGTGTACTCCCCGACGGACGCGCTGAAGCTGGCGCGGGAGAACCCAGCGCACCCAGTCGTGTTCTTCGGTATCGGTTTCGAGACGACCGCGCCTTCCACGGCGCTGACGGTGCTGGAGGCAGAAGCCGATGGCGTGGAGAACTTCTTCGTGTTCTCGAACCACATCACCATCGTCCCCACCCTCCAGGCGATCTTGCAGGCGCCGGATCTCCAGCTGGATGGCTTCATCGGACCCGGTCACGTGACCATGGTGATCGGGACGGAGCCCTACCGCTTCGTCGCGGAGCACTACCGCAAGCCGCTGGTAGTCGCCGGCTTCGAGCCGCTGGACGTGATGCAATCCGTGCGGATGCTGGTCAAGCAGCTCGTGGAGGGGCGCGCCGAGGTCGAGAACCAGTACGGACGGCTCGCGCGCAGCGACGGGAACCGGGCGGCGCGCGAGGCGCTCGCCAAGGTGTTCGAGCCTCGACCTCACTTCGAGTGGCGTGGACTCGGCTCCATCGAACAGAGTGGACTCACCTTCAGCGAAGCCTACGCACGCTTCGACGCCGAGCGGCGCTTCGACCTGCCAGGCCTTTCGGTCGCCGACCCCAAAGCCTGTCAGTGTGGAGAAGTGCTCAAGGGATCGCTGCGGCCGTGGGACTGCAAGGTCTTCGGCACCGCCTGCACTCCGGAGACTCCCATCGGCGCCTGCATGGTCTCCAGCGAGGGCGCCTGCGCGGCGTACTACAACTACGGACGCCTCGCGAAGCTGGGGAGGGGGCCACGTGAGCGGACGTGACCCTCAGCTCTTCGCGCGCATCGAAGCCTTTCGTCGTCGCGCCGGTCGGGTGAAGCAGGAACGCATCGAGCTCGCGCACGGAGGCGGCGGCAAGGCGATGCGCGATCTGCTGGACGACGTGGTGAAGCGCGAGTTCGGCGCTCAGCTTCAAGATCGGGAGGACCAGGCCCGCCTTCCGCTGACCGAGTTCAGCGCCCTGGGTACACGCCTCGCATTCACCACCGACAGCTACGTCATCACCCCGCTCGAGTTTCCGGGAGGAGATATAGGTCGACTGGCCGTGAATGGCACGCTCAACGACCTCGCCGTCGGGGGCGCGCGACCGCTGTATCTTTCGTGTGGACTGGTGATCGAGGAGGGACTCGAGGTAAGTGTCTTGCGGCGCATCCTGCGCAGCATGGCGGCAGCCGCCGAAGAGGCCGACGTGCGCATCGTCACCGGCGACACGAAGGTCGTTCCGCGAGGCGCCGCGGACCGGCTGTTCATCAACACGGCGGGCGTGGGCGTGATCCGCGGCGACCTCGACCTGGGCGCTCACCGCATCGAAGCGGGGGACGTGGTCCTCGTGAACGGCTTCCTGGGCGACCACGGAGCCGCGGTCCTGCTGGCGCGCGGAGAGCTGCAGCTGAACGCCGACGTGCGGAGCGACTGCGCGACCTTGCATGGACTCGTCGCCGAGCTCCTGAACGAGGTCGAGCTCCACAGCATGCGCGATCTGACCCGAGGCGGCCTCGCAGCCGTACTGAACGAGCTGGCCCTCGCCTCCGAGGTCGGGATGGTGGTCGACGCAGCAGCGCTCCCGGTACGCGCGGAGGTGAGCGGCTTGTGTGAGCTCTTGGGGCTCGACCCCGTGCATCTCGCGAACGAAGGCAAGCTGGTCGTGGTGCTGCCGGCGCGTGCAGCCGAGCGGGCTCTGGAGATCATGCGCGGTCACCCGCTGGGGCGCGAGGCCGCACTGGTTGGCCGCTGCACGGCGAGCCCACCCGGGCTGGTGACCATCGACACAGGCTTCGGTGGTGAACGCGTCTTGGACATGCTGGTGGGCGAGCCGCTGCCGAGGATCTGCTGATGCACGAGCTGGGCCTGACTCGAGGCATCGTCGCGGCGTGCGCCGAGCGCGCCCAGGGACGCGCCGTGCGGGTCGTGCGTCTCAAGATCGGGAGCTTCGCGGGGGTCGAGCTCCAGGCGCTGCGCTTCTGCTTCGAGCTGTGCGCCGAGGGCACGCTGGTCGAGGGAGCGGAGCTCGCGATCGAGGAGATCGCCGGATGCGGCGAGTGTGGGGAGTGCGGCGCTCGCGTGAGTCTGGACTCGCCCATCGCGATCTGTCCCTGCGAGCGGCGGGCGCGCTTGAAGGTGGTTTCCGGTGACGAGCTGATGCTCGAGTCGATGGAGGTCGACGATGTGTGAGACCTGCGGATGCGATGGTGACGGCGCGACGATCCACGGTCGCGAGGGGACACATACGCACGTGTTACCCGACGGAAGCAAAGTGACGCATTCCCACGGCCAGGCGAGCCCCGAGCCGGATGACGCTGGGCGCTCCCATTCGCACTCTCACCCCCAGCGAGAGTCGATCCGGCTGGAGCAACGGCTGCTCGAGAAGAACGAGCAGCTCGCCGAGCGTAACCGGGCGTTCTTCCTGGGGCGCCGCCTGACGTCCATCAACCTGATGAGTAGCCCGGGGTCGGGGAAGACCTCGCTCCTCGAGCGCACTCTGCGCGAGGCGACGGGAAAGTTCGCGGTCCTCGAGGGCGATCAAGAGACGAACAACGACGCCGCGCGGATACGCGCGACGGGCGTGAGCGTCGTCCAGATCAACACAGGCAAGGGCTGTCACCTCGAAGCCGACATGGTCTGGCACGGCGTCCAGGAGCTGGATCCAGAACCGGGAACGACCCTGTTCATCGAGAACGTCGGCAACCTGGTGTGCCCGGCGCTGTTCGATCTCGGGGAACGCGCCCGCGTGGTGCTGTTCAGCGTCACCGAGGGCGAAGACAAGCCATTGAAGTACCCGAACATGTTCCGACGAGCGCAGCTGATCCTGCTGACCAAGACCGACCTCCTGCCCTACCTGGACTTCCGGGTGGCCGATGCGCAGGGAGCCATCGACCGGATCGCACCGGACGCCCGGGTGCTGCAGCTCTCGACGAAGAGCGGGGACGGACTCGACGCGTGGTACGCCTGGCTCGAGGAGCTTCAGGGACCTGACTGAAGCAGCTCGCCCGACTCTGCCACTCAGCCTGCTTCAAGGGCGCGCTTCACCACATACAGCTGACCTGCGGCGGCCAGATACGTGGTCCCGGCAGCCTCTGCCACGCTCGGGGGCTCAATCAGCTTCGGATCGAAGCTGTGAGAATAGTGCCCCCGGTCGTTCCACCACTCGATGCGTGTCCGCTCCCGGTCGCATTGCTCACCCCACACCACCATGGAGTGCTGGGTCTCGACGAAGCCATCCACCCACATCGCGGCGTAGCAGCTCCTCCCCTCGCTTGGTGAAGGGGGATCCAGCGCATACTTCGGCTTCGGACGCCCACCCAGAACATGAAAGCTCCCAGGGTCACTAGCCACCGGCAGCCCCTGTGGCACCCTGAGAACCAGCGCCCCTCTAGGACTGAATCCCTGGGGATACACGAAGTCATTCTCGCGGCAGCGCTCGTGAGCGCTCGGCACAAGACGACGCACGCTCTCCAGCGAAGCTTGGCATCGCTCGAACGGGTTCGGGGAGAGGCGCGCTGTTTCCCGAGGAGTCAGCCGAGCGCCCACCGAATCTGCGAAGGGCCACGCTCGCCACGAGCGAGCTCGCGTTCGCTCCAGGGCGCAACCCGGCACGCGCCCGAGGGTCGCTGTCGGCGTGCGAGCTAGGAGTCCACGTCGGCAACCCGGCGGCTGAGTGCTAACCTCGACCCGTGGACAGTGACGCGCTGGTCGAGCGCTTGAGGCCGCTCCTGAAGGAGCTTCAGGAACCGGAGTCCAGCGACGCGGCGCGTGTTCTCGCGCTGGTCACCACGCCGGGCGAGGACGATCGTCGCGAGCTGAACCGCCTGACGGAGCTGCTCGGGCGCCGTTCCGCGCGCGCCGTTCCGTTCGCCGTGCTGGGGCGGGCTCGCTTGGCTGAACTCGCGGGCAGTCCGAGAGACGCAGCGGCGCTCTGCATCGACTGTGAGCGGCGCCTCGAGCTGATCGGCTACTGACGCTCTGAACGCCCCGACGGCGCAGGAAGCCCGCGAGTTTCGCCTGCGATATTGATCGGTTGCCGCGAGACTTGCGGTGGGTTAGTCGCCCGGGTGTCCTCGATCCGCGTCCATCGTGGCGCGAACCGCGAACACCCAGCGGGCGCCCGTCGGCCCGCTCCAGAGTCTTGGCGCGGGCCCCGTGACCCGCACCTGTTTCGACTCGCTCGACCGATCGCCGACCTCTCCTAGATCGAAAGCGCCGGCAGCCCCCACCGAGCGGGTCTTGGCAACGGAGATCAGACAGACATGGCAAGAAAGAAGATCGCCCTCATCGGCGCCGGGAACATCGGTGGTGAGTTGGCCAACCTGGCGCTCACCAAGCAGCTCGGTGACATCGTGCTGTTCGACATCCCCCCGAAGGAGGACTTCGCCAAGGGCAAGGCCCTCGACCTCGAGCAAGCGTCGACCCAGAGCGGTGCGGACGCCAGCGTCATCGGCAGCTCCAACTGGGAGGACTGCGCCGGCGCCGACGTGCTGATCATCACTGCCGGCGTCCCGCGCAAGCCGGGCCAGAGCCGCGACGATCTCGTCGGCATCAACCTGCCCATCATCCGCGACGTCGCAGACAACGCGAAGAAGTACTGCCCTGACGCCTTCGTGATCGTGATCAGCAACCCCTTGGACGCGATGGTCTACGAGTTCAAGCGTCGCACTGGATTCCCTGCGGCAAAGGTTGCGGGAATGGCCGGTGTGCTGGACAGCGCGCGCTTCAGCCTGTTCTTGGCCCGCGAGGCGGGCGTCAGCGTCAAGGACGTGCGCGCCATGGTGCTCGGCGGCCACGGAGACGACATGGTGCCGTTGCTCTCCTACACCACGATCAACGGCATCGAGATCAGCAAGTTCATCGCCAAGGACAAGCTCGACGCGATCGTCGACCGCACCCGCAAGGGCGGCGGCGAGATCGTCAAGCTGATGGGCACCAGCGCATACTTTGCCCCCGCCGCCAGCGCCATCACCATGGCCCAGGCATACTTGAACGACGAGAAGCGCTTGCTCCCGGCGGCGGCGTACCTCGAGGGCCAGTACGGCTGCAGCGACATGTACCTGGGCGTGCCCGTGGTGATCGGAAAGGGCGGCGTCGAGAAGATCGTGGAGCTCGAGCTCACCGATGACGAGAAGGCGATGATGGCCAAGAGCATCGCCAGCGTGCAGTCGGTCGTCGACGTCGTGAAGAAGAGCGCCGACTGAGCGAAGATCGGCGGCGGATACGGGCCGGTGCTGTCGCGCGATGACATGGGCGCGGTGGCCCCGGCCTCAACTGTCTCCAAGGTTCGAGTTCCCGGGGGAAATACCCACGGGATGCAGAATGCACAAGCCCCTGATTCGAAGGCAAGTGTCCCAGCGAAAGGCTGAGCGATGAAGATTCACGAGTATCAAGGCAAGCAGATTTTTGCGAAGTACGGCATCCCGATCCCGCAGGGGGTGCCCTGCTTCAGCGTGGACGAGGTCGAGGCGGCAGCAAAGAAGCTGATCGACGAGACCAAGATCCCCGTGGTGGTGGTCAAGGCCCAGATCCATGCCGGTGGTCGTGGCAAGGGCGGTGGCGTCAAGGTCGTGAAGGACGGCCCTGCTGCCGCACGGAAAGTTGGGGAGCAGCTGCTCGGCATGCAGCTGGTGACCCATCAGACCGGTCCCGAAGGCCAGAAGGTGCGCCGCCTGTACGTCGAGCAAGGCCTCGACATCAAGCGTGAGCTGTACCTGGCGCTCGTGGTCGACCGCGCCGCGCGTCGCATCGCCGTCATGGCCTCCACCGAGGGTGGCATGGACATCGAGGAGGTGGCGGCCCACACTCCCGAGAAGATCATCACGGTGCACGTGGATCCGCTGATCGGGCTCGGCGCCTTCCAGGCTCGCCAGATCGCCTACGGCCTCAAAATTGGCGAGGGCAGCCCGGACCCCAAGAAGACCATCAAGCAGTTCGGCGCGATCGTGATGGCGATGGCCAAGCTGTTCGAGAAGGAGGACTGCTCGCTGTGTGAGGTGAACCCGCTCGTGGTCACCGGTAGCGGCGACGTCGTCGCGCTCGACTCCAAGATCAACTTCGACTCCAACGCCGAGGCTCGCCACAAGGAGTGGGAAGAGCTGGAGGACAAGGACGAGGAGGATGCCGTGGAGCTCGAGGCCAAGGAAGCCGGTCTCTCCTACGTATCCCTGGACGGCAACATCGGCTGCCTGGTGAACGGCGCGGGCCTCGCCATGAGCACCATGGACATCATCAAGTACTACGGCGGTGAGCCCGCGAACTTCTTGGACGTCGGCGGCGGCGCCAACAAGGAGCAGGTCACCAAGGCCTTCAAGATGATCCTCTCGAGCGACAAGGTGAAGGGGATCTTCGTCAACATCTTCGGCGGTATCATGAAGTGTGACGTGATCGCCGAGGGTGTCGTCGCGGCGACCAAGGAGCTCGGGCTCACCGTGCCCCTCGTCGTGCGCCTCGAAGGCACGAACGTCGACCAGGGGAAGAAAATCCTCAAGGAAAGTGGGCTGAAGATCGAGCCCGCCGACAGCATGGCTGACGGCGCGCAGAAGATCGTCGAGCTCGCGAAGCAGGCCTGAAGGACCAAGGGAGAGAAACCATGAGCGTTTTGATTGGTAAAGACACCAAGGTCCTGGTTCAGGGCATCACCGGCAGCGCCGGTTCCTTCCACTCTCGCCAGTGCATCGCCTACGGCACGCAGATCGTGGCTGGCTGCACGCCTGGCCGCGGCGGAGAGAAGTTCGAGGCCGAGGACGCGAACGGCAAGAAGGTCGAGGTTCCGGTCTACGACACCGTGAGCGAAGCGGTGAAGGCGACGGGCGCGACGGTGAGCTGCATCTTCGTGCCGCCGCTCGGCGCCGCGGACGCGATCCTCGAGGCCATCGACGCGGGCTGCGAGCTGGTGATCCCGATCACCGAGGGCGTGCCGGTGATGGACATGATCCGCGTGCGGCGCAAGCTCGAGACCTCGAAGACCGTGATGGTGGGGCCCAACTGCCCCGGCGTGATCACGCCCGGCGAGTGCAAGATCGGCATCATGCCCGGTCACATCCACAAGCCTGGCAAGATCGGCGTGGTCAGCCGCTCCGGCACGCTGACTTACGAAGCCGTGGGTCAGCTGACGGCGCTCGGCCTCGGCCAGAGCACGGCGATCGGCATCGGCGGTGACCCCGTCGGTGGCATGGACTTCATCGACTGCCTCAAGCTGTTCAACGAGGATTCCAACACCGAAGCCGTGATGATGATGGGCGAGATCGGCGGCAACGCCGAGGAGAACGCTGCCGCGTGGATCAAGGCCAACATGAAGAAGCCCGTCGCGGCCTTCATCGCCGGCACCACGGCGCCTCCAGGAAAGCGCATGGGCCATGCTGGCGCGATCATCAGCGGCGGCAAGGGCACGGCGAGCGACAAGATCGCAGCGCTGGAAGCAGCGGGTGTGAAGGTCGCACCGACCCCCGCGGAAATGGGCGTGACGCTCAAGAGCTTGCTCTGAGCAGCAGCTGAGTCGCCAGCTAATCCGCCAAGAGGCGTCGTCAATCCCCGCTCACGTGGAAGTGAGAAAAAGGGGAGGGACGGCGCCTCGAGGCGTTTTGTAGGTTCCGCGACCAGACAGCGTTTCCGAGCTGTAACGAAGCCCAGCTCAAGAACCGCAGATTCATCTGATGAACGAGGGGATTTCTTGGGGGGGAGGGCGCGCCATTTCACCGAGCGGTTCCAACGCAACACTACTTAATACTTCTCCGAACAAGCCCTTCACAGGGCTTGACGATGCTCCGGTGCATGAGCTCACGCGCCACCCTGCAGCCGAAAACCCCACACAATCTGCCAGCGCCCTTCAATCTGCCAGCGCCCCTTCAAGCCGTAGGCTCCTCCACGGTTCGAACGCCGAGCCGCAACGCTTCCTCCAGAGCGCTCAAGAACTCCAGTCGTTTTGGAGGTCATTCACCGTGGAAAAAGCGAGCACCTCGTCTCGCGGAGAATCGACACCTGGTGAGGAAAAAGCGTCTGCCACGCCGTGACCCGGATCCCGTTGCTCAGCCTACTAGCACGACGATGGCTGCTTCCTTCCCGGCATCGCGAGCAATCGTGCGCTTCAGCGATGATTCGTTGGGATCTGCGGAGTCGAACAGCGACGTGCGTGACCGCAATACCAAATCTCTGCGTTCGTTGAACGCCTCGGCCGGCAGCGGGAACCACGCGAGTACCGTGGACCGGATGGAAGAACTGGAGCTGTGCCGTGCGTGGCGCGACCATCAGGATGTCGCTGCGCGAAACCGACTGGTCGAGTCGCACCTGGACTCGGTGCGGGCGCTGGCGCACAAGTACGCCTCCGGGCGCGCCCCCCTCGACGACCTGGTCGCCGTGGGGCGCATCGGGCTGCTCCGCGCCTGCGAAACCTTCGACCCCGAGCGCGGCCTGCGCTTCATGACCTACGCCAGCTTCTGGGTCCGTGCGGAGATGCTCAGCTTCGTCTGGCACAATCGCTCGCTGGTCCCTGCGGGGCGAAGCAAGCTTCAGCGGCGTCTCCACCCGCTGCGCCACGAGCGGGAACGCCTGCTCCAGGAGACGGGAGATCAGGACGCGGTCGACGAGGCGCTGGCGGACCGGGCCGGAGTGAGCCTGGAGCAGTTCCGCCGCGGGATGTCCGAGTGGAACCGGCGGGACGTCGCCCTGGATGAGCCCGTGAGCCCTGGCGGACAGCTGACGCGCCTCGAGGAGCTCACTGACGACGCACCGGACTCCGAGGTGCTGCTGCTCTCCAGGGAAGTGTGCGACGTGCGCCGGGACGTCGTCGCCGCCGCGCTGGAATCCCTGGACGACCGCGAGCGCTTCATCGTCGAGTCTCACCTCATGGCGAGTCCAGATGAGGAGATGTCACTCAGCGAGCTCGGCCAGGCGCTTGGCGTCTCCCGCGAGCGGGTTCGTCAGCTCGAGCTACGGGCCAAGCGCAAGATCAAGAGTCAGCTGAAGCGCGCGCCGTACGAGGTTGAGCTACTCTTGGTGTCCTGAGCCGGTTCGTCATGTCCTTTCGTCCCACATCCACCTCCACACGGGGAGCCGCAGCCGCTGAAGCGCGTGCGGCTCGGGAACCGGAGCTGGTGGAGCGCGCCGTCGCCGGAGAGCTCGACGCGATCACCGAGCTCCTTCGAGCTCTCGGCCCGCTGGTCGCGCGCACGGCTCGGGTGATCCTGGGTCCGCAGCATCCAGATGCCGACGACGTGATCCAGCAGTCCTTCGTCGCTCTGATTCGCAGCTTACCTCAATACCGCGCGGAATCGAATCTCAGCACCTACACCAGCCGCATCACCACGCGGACGGCGCTGGCCGCTCGACGTCGGGAGCGCCGCCGTGCCGAGGTTCACGAGAGCTACGCCTTGGCTCAACCCGAACAGCTGGTGAATCCGCGGGAAGAGGTGGCCTCTCACGTGCATGCCCTGCTGGACGAGCTGGTGGAGGAGCAAGCGGAGACGCTCGCGCTACGCACCGTGCTTGGCTTCAGTATCGACGAGATCGCCGAGGCGATGCAGGTGCCGCGAAACACCGTCAAGAGCCGCCTGCGTCTCGCGAAGGCGGCGCTGCGCGCGCGCTTGACCGACCTCGAGCAACCCAGCTCCCAGCGCGCCGGCGGGGCGGCCAGGTGCCTCGACACCACGCGCGACGCGGGAGGTGAAGCATGAGTTCGCCGCGCCGCCTGCCTCCGCACGCTTCGCCTCGCAACATCACCGAGCTGCACCCCGAAGAGCTCTTCGACAAGCTCGCGAAGCACGATCTCAGCGAAGCCGAAGCGCGCGTGCTCAACGAGCACCTAGCACGCTGTGTCGCTTGCCGCGCGGAAAGAGATGCGCGCGAGCACTTTCGACAGGCGTTGACCCTGGACCAAGGCGCCCTCGAGTTCGCGCTGGGGGGCGTCCTCGGGCAGATAGCCGAGGAGCGGGCGAGAGAGCCACAGGCTGCTGCTTCGCCCCGGGTGCCTGTCTCTCCCTCACCCCCGGACGAGCGTCCAGCGAACAAGCGTCGCCGAGCTAGCGCGTTGATGCTGGGAGGGTTCCTGATCGCGGGGGCTGCCGCGGCGCTCGGCGGCGTGGCCCATGGCGGTGGCGAGGCAGAGACCGCGGCAACCACTGCGGCGCTTGGAGGGGCCAGCGAGCGGTCGTCAGCAAATCCTCCGGCAACGCCGGCTCGAGCTGCGAAGCGCGTGGTTCCACCATCATCGACCTTGTCGAACGGACTCGCGATCGCGCAAGCGCCCACGGCAAGCTCGGCGCAGCAAGTGTCTCCGGCGTCCGCTGTGAAGCGACGCAGGAGCGTTCCGCCGGTGCGGCCAATTCCTCCCGGAATCCCCAGCGCGAGCAGTCTGTTCCGCCAAGCGAACGAAGCTCGGGCCCAGGGACGCCTGGAACGCGCGGAAGCGCTGTACACGGATCTCATCCGACGCTACCCCGAGGCCCGAGAGTCGGGGGCCTCGCGAGCCCTGCTCGGCCAGCTGGCGCTGGATCACGGCAGCCCAGAGCGAGCCCTCACGGCCTACGACGACTACATCCGCCAGAGCCAGCCCGCGCTGCGCGAAGAGGCTCTGGTGGGTCGCGCGAGGGCCCTGCAAGCGATGGGGGACGCGAAGCGGGAGCGTGAAGCTTGGTCCCAGCTCCTGCGACGCTTTCCCAAGTCAGCGGCGGCTGGAGAAGCCCAGCGTCGCCTGAGCGCCCTGAGCAAGCCATGAACGCCGCCCTGGGGTGGATCTCGCTGCCCCAAGGAACCGCGCCGAGCCTCTTCTTGGGGGCGCTCGTCGCCGCGCTCTTGACATTGCTGTCACCCGCGAGCTTCGCGAGCGATGCGCTCACGGTACGCATCTCTGGAGAGCCAGCACAGGTCCTGGCGCTTCACCGCGCCCTGAGCCATCAGCTGCTCGTCGACGTGCGCAGCAAGCGCATACCGGAGTCGGACCTCACCGCCCGGGCTAGCCAGGGCGGCGGCGAGCGACTGACGGTGTGGATTGACCTGAGCGACCCTCGGACGTCGCGTGTGATCTTCACGCGTCACGGAGAGGTGGTCGGCGAACGCAAGGTCGGACGCAATGGCGCGAGCGACGACGTGCATTTCGAGGAACTGGCGTTGGCCGTTCGCAGCGCCGTCGAGGCGCTCGCCAGGGAACCGGAACCAGCCCCTTCAGAGCCGGAGCCCGCGGCCACGGTGGCAGGTGCAGAATCGCCAGGGAAGACCACCACTCGCGCTGGCGCTGCGCCACTCGCCGACACCTCACCGGGGCCATCGACTCCACAACGCACACCCTATCGGCTCGACTTCGAGCCGACCTACGCGGCCACGACCTACGCTCAGGACCCCAACGTGTTGTTTGGGCTGGGTCTGGGCTTCGAGGGCGTCGCGCAGAGCCTCGCGGCGAATCCGGGCATTCGCCTGTCGACCGACACCACCGTGGCGTTCGAGTTCACGGACTCCAGACCGCGAGTCGCGCACCTCCGAGGGCTGTTCACCCTCGGCATCGAGCGCTGGTTGCCAGCGCGCTGGGGCATCGGCGTCACTGGAGAACGTGATCCTGGACAGCGGCGACCGGCGTACGGAATCCCAGTCCCTGGTCGGAACGCTGATGGGTGAGCTGCGTCTGGTGTTGAGCGATCGGGTCGACGGAGTCTTCGGCACGCTCTTCGACATCCAGCTCGGAGAGCCCCGAGTCGTGCGCGACGACGGAGTGGCGCTCGAGCGACACCGCGTGCGCCTCAGCGCCTATCTGGGCGTCGCCATCACAGCGGCTGGCGAGCGCTGAAAGCGCCCGGCTCCTGGTCATATCCTCGCGGATTCATCGGTACTGGTCGTCCATCGAGCGCCCCAGGGTCTCCACCGCCCGTCGCCTTCCGAGTACGCGGGCCAGCAGCGAGGCGACCAGGCGATTGCTTCGGCCGATCACGTGACTCGGACCGCTGCCCAGGGCGTCCAGCGCCTCCCGGGCGACCTCTTCGGGCTCCATCAGCGGGGGAGAGAGCAGCCCCGCGTGCTTCGGTTGAGTCTTGGTGTAGCCCGGCGTGCGAGTGGCACCGGCGCAGGCCGCCAGGACGCTCACCCCGGCCGGCTTCAGCTCGTGCCATAGCGCCTCGGCGAGCACCAGATCGAAGGCCTTGGTTGCCGCATAGCTCGCCACCCGTGGGGTCCCCTGCAAGGCGGCAAGGGAGCTCATCAGGAGCAACCCGCCGCGTCCCCGCGCCGTGAGACGTGGGGCGACCCAGTCGCAGAACATCAGCGCGCCCCGGGCGTTCACGTCCAGCGTCCGCAGCTTTGCCTGCAAGCTCTGCTCGTTGAAGGGCTTCACCTCGGAGAAGGCCGCGTTGTAGACGCCAAGGCCAACATCGAGGGTTTCCACCTCTGCTCTGAGCTGGGCATGAGCGTCCAGCTCCCCCAGATCCAAGACCAGGGGGCGCACGCGTCGAGACGACCGACTCGCGAGATCTCTCGCGAACCCCTCGAGGGGTTCGGCGCGCTCTGCGACGAGCACCAGGTCGAAGCCGCGAGCCGCGAGTTCCTCGGCGAACGCAGCGCCGATACCTTCAGAGCCTCCGGCGACGATCGCCCAGGGACCGAAGCGCTGAAGGTAGTCACTGGCCTGACGTTGGAGAAACCTCCGCGACATGGTCCGGATCTAGCGTTTTTTCTTCCGACGCTCTAGGAAGGAGGATCTCGTGTCTGGTCCGCTGACAGGTTCCCCACTGGATTCGAGCTACCACGTCGAGGCATTGCTCGGCCGGGGCAGCATGGGGAACGTCTATCTGGCGCGCGAGGTGAAGAGCGGGCTCGAGGTGGCGATCAAGGTCGCGCGTCACGCAACGCGAGAAGCGCGCGAGCGCTTTCGACGTGAGGTGGAGGTGTCGGCGAAGGTCTCGCATCCGAACGTCGTGGAGATCCTCGACTACGGCGAAGCGCACCTCCACGACGAGGACGGTGTACCTTACCTCGTGATGGAGCGGCTCCAGGGGGAGACGCTGGGGGAACACTTCCAGCGTCCGGAGCTGTATCAGGATCCCGAGGCACACGTACGCTACACGCTCGGCATCGTACGACAAGCAGCGCTCGGCCTCGCCGCAGCTCACTCGGAGGGCGTCATCCACCGCGACGTCAAACCCGACAACTTGTTTCTCTGCGGCAACGAAGAGCAGCCCAGGGTCAAGTTGTTCGACTTCGGCCTGGCCAAGCTCGCGGACGAGCCGCCGTTGTCCCGTGGCATGGTCGCTGGCACCATCGAGTACATGGCCCCCGAGCAGGTGCTCACCGAGGGCGCGGATGCTCGAGCCGATGTCTACGGCCTCGGTGTGGTGATGTTTCGCTTGCTGACTCGCGAGCTGCCGTTCGACGAGGCGCTCAAGACCGAGCTGCTGGCTCATCAGCTGCTGTCTCCGGCGCCGCCCCCGTCGTGGCTCCTCGAGGCGATTCCAGAGTCCATCGAACGCATCGTGCTCTCGGCGCTGCGCAAGCACCCCGAGAACCGCTACCCCGGCATGCTCGAGCTGATCGCCGACATCGATCACGCGCTCGCGGGCCGCGACGACCAGGTGCGCGGCGCCGAGCTTCGCCATCGCCCCGATGGCTACACTCCCCTGACCGCCCTCGGAGAGCGCGCCCTCGAGAGGCTCCGCGATCTACAGAGCCGTCCGTCCAACCCACCGCCGTCGCGCCCCGACGCCAACTGAGCGATGGCGTCGGAGACGGACGCACCGCTCAGGGAGCCTTGGTCAGACGATTCGCCAGGAAGTCGATCAGGTCCATCTTGGTGAGCACGGCCTGCACGTGACGCTGGTCATCGACCACGATGGCGACCTCGCCGCGCTCGAAGATCTCTTGCAGACTGGCCGCGGGATCGTGCGCAGACACCGTGGATACACGCCGAACCATGACCTCGGCGATGGATGACTGGCGGTTTCGCCCCTGGACCAGCTGCGTGAGCAGATCCGTTTCCGTGATGATTCCCGTCAGCGCACCCTGAGACGTGCAGGGCATCTGGCTGATGCCGTGACGCTTGAACAGCTCCACGGCGTCGCCGAGGGAACGGTCGTCCGGAACCGTGATCACGGTCTGGGGCGGACGGCTGCGCACCATCTCACCGATCGTGCCGACCTCCCAGTCGGCGGCTCCGAAGCCGTTCTGACGCATCCACACGTCGTCCACGAACTTGGTGAGATAGTTGCGGATGCTGTCGGGGAGGATCACGCACACCCGCGAGCCCTCAGGCATCTCCCGACACACCTGCAGGGCAGCCCAGACCGCCGAGCCCGAGGAGCCACCACACAGCAATCCTTCCGTACGGATCAGCTGCCGGGCCACACGGAAAGAATCGCGATCGTTCGACTTGATCCAGCGGTCGACCAATGACCGATCCAGCACGTCCGGGATGAAGTCGTAGCCGATGCCCTCGACCTTGTAGGAACGGATCTCTCCAGGGCCCGCCAGGATCGATCCCTCGGGGTCCACCCCGATGATCTTGCACGAAGGGATCTCCTTCTTCAGCACCCGCGCGATACCGGTGATGGTGCCGCCGGTTCCCGCAGTCGCGACCAGCGCATCGAGCTTGCCTTCGCACTGCTCGAGGATCTCGCGCCCCGTACCCTCCACGTGCGCCAGCGGGTTGTCCTCGTTGGAGTACTGGTCGAGGATGTGTGAGTTGGGGATCACCTCACGCAGGCGCTTGGCGACACCGATGTGGCTCTCGGGGGAATCCCAGGCTGCTTCCGTGGGGGTACGGATGATCTCGGCGCCGAGCGCCTCGAGCACCACCTGCTTCTCCCGACTCATCTTCTCGGGCATGGTGATGATCATGCGATAGCCACGCACCGCAGCTGCCATCGCCAGACCGATGCCCGTGTTGCCGCTGGTCGGCTCGATCAGCGTGTCCCCTGGCTTGATGCGCCCGGACTTCTCCGCCTCGAGCAGCATGCGCACACCGATGCGGTCCTTGACGGAACCACCGGGATTCATGAACTCGAGCTTGCCGAACAACTCGCAAGGCAAGTTGTGGGCGATCCTCGAGAGCTTGACCATCGGGGTGCCCCCAACCGCATCCAGAATCGACTCGTGCACCAACGCCATCTGATTGTCTCCTACGCGCACCGCGCGACTGCTCGTTTCGGCAACTCGGACTCGACCGAGGCTCGCGTCGTAAGTACTTCCCTGTCGTCGTGACGGCAATCGAACAACGCGCTGGACTGCAGCTTGTCGCCTCGTACCAGCAACATGCTTCAGCCAGGGGTTTCGCTACGCGTCATCAGCGCCACCAACGCCCTGCTCCTGTGCGACTCTGTCCTGGTGTCCCCCTCCGAAACGCCAGTCGCCGTGGCAACGGACTGGCTCGAGCCGATTCGCCGACGCCTCGCGGAGTTCGAGCGCCAGAGCATCGCCAAAGCCAACCTGCGCCCCGCCGCCGTCGCCTTCACGCTCGTCGACGAGCGTGAAGGTCCCGCTTTCATCCTCACCCAGCGCTCGCGAACGCTGTCACGCCACGCTGGGCAATTCGCCCTGCCGGGTGGGCGCCTGGATCCCGGAGAGACCCCCGTGGTCGCGGCGCTGCGCGAGCTCGAGGAAGAGATCGGCCTCGCGCTTCCCGAAGCGCACGTGCTCGGCTGCTTGGACGATTTCGAGACTCGCTCGGGCTTCTGCATGACGCCCGTCGTGCTGTGGGGCGGTAGCGAACCAGCACTGTGCGCCGACCCCGCCGAGGTTGGGGCGATTCACCGCATCCCGCTGGCGGCGCTGGAACGCGAAGCGCTGGTCGATCTGTGGCCGATCCCGCAGAGCGATCGGCCGGTGCTGTCGATGCAACTCGGAGAGCTACGCATCTTCGCCCCCACCGCTGCCCTCATCTACCAGTTTCGGGAGGTCGCTCTGTTCGGTCGCACCACGCGCGTGGCCCACTACGAGCAACCGCTGTTCGCCTGGAGCTAGTGTCCTCCACGACTCGAAGGCGGTAGCCTCCGGACATGAGCACAGCTGAGCGAAAGGCCGTCGTGGTGCGCCGGACCGGAGGCGTCGACGCTCTGGAGTTCGTGACCGACACGACCCCCGCTCCAGGCCCGGGAGAGGTGCAGCTCCGCCACACGGCGATCGGGCTGAACTTCATCGACACGTATTTCCGTACGGGTTTGTACGAGACCAGCCTACCCTTCACACCTGGCGCCGAGGCCGCGGGGGTGATCACCGCGCTGGGGCACGGTGTGACGGAGTTCGAGGTCGGTGATCGCGTGGCCTATGCCGGAGCGAGCCTGGGCGCGTACAGCGAGGCACGGGTGATCGCCGCGGACCGTCTGGTCCCACTTCCCGACGACGTCAGCGATGAGGTCGCGGCTGCCATATTGCTCAAGGGCCTGACTGCCGAGTACCTGCTTCGGCGCACGTACCGGGTTCGGGGGGGAGAGAGTATCCTGGTGCACGCCGGGGCGGGCGGCGTCGGCAGCCTGCTCTGCCAGTGGGGAAAGCACCTGGGCGCCAGGGTAATCGCGACCGTGGGCAGCGAGGCCAAGGCAAGGCTTGCACGGCAGCACGGCGCCAGCGAAGTCATTCTTTACCGCAAGGAATCAGTATCCACGAGGATCCGTGAACTCACCGACGGCGCAGGCGTACCGGTGGTTTATGACTCCGTCGGTCGAGCGACCTTCATGGACTCGCTGGACTGCCTCGCGGCCCGCGGCACGCTGGTCAGCTTCGGCCAGTCGTCGGGCAAGGTTCCGCCGCTCGACATCGGCGTCCTCAGCCAGAAGGGCTCGCTGTACCTCACTCGGCCGACGCTGGCCACCTATACCAAGCTCCGCACCGAGCTGCTGGAGGCCAGCGAGGCGCTGTTCTCTGCGCTCCGGGAGGGCGCGCTGCAGGTTCATATCGGACAGCGGTACGCCCTCGCCGAAGTTCGCAAAGCGCACGCCGATCTCGAAGCGCGAAAGACGGTTGGCTCGACCGTGCTCCTGCCATGAGCTCGCTCTCCTGGCTGGTCGTCTGCACCGGGGCAGGCCTGGCGTTGGCTTGCTCTGGACAGCCGAGTCAGATCCACACGGCAAGACCGGAAGCGTCAAGTACCGAGCAGAGTTCGGCGCCGAGCAACGCCCCCTCTCCCCCCGAACCGAGTCCCCCGGGCTACAGCAGGCAGCAGGCAGCGCTGCGCGTCTCGTCGAAGGGAGCTGCGCCACGCCACACCCTGGCGAGAACGCTGGCTCGGTTTCGGCCAGCAGACCAGGCCCGTCAGATCGTGGCATTCAGCGTGACCCGAGTGGGAGAAGACGCCTCGCGTCGCCTGACCCTGCGAGGAGAGGTGACGATGCACCGTGCCCCAGATCAGGTGGAGCGCCGCGTCGAGCTGCAGCTGATGCTGCCTGAAGAGCGAGGAGGAGCCGGAACCCAGCAGCGACTGCAGACGACGCTCCTCGATACGGGCTTCGACGACCGCAGTCAGCTTCCGTTCTTCGGCTTCGCGCGCGCGATGCTACCAAGCCTGCTGCTCGATCCGTTGCCGCGCCTTCCGCTGGGTGTCGGCGCGAGCTGGCACACCACACTGCGCTTCGACGAGGCCTCGGGTCCGGTGGTATCCGAGCGCGCCTACCGGTTGCTCGAGTGGCGCGCGCCAGGCAGCCTGGGTGTGAGCCAGGACTCGCTCATCGCGCTCGTCGAAGCCGAGTGGCGCGATCGAGGCCCAGCAGGTCCAGAGCAGGTGACTCGCGGTCGACTCTGGCACTCCGAGGCTTGGCTGTACCCGGTTGGCCGCTTGCAGCAGGAGACTCAAGACGCTGGTGTGAGCCTTCAGACGCGCGTCCTGATCAACGCCCCCCAGTGGCCTACACTCGCAGCATCTCAGCTCCTCGAGTAGCTGCATCTTGCGGACTTTGGTCCCGCGGGCAGGCCGAATGATGTAACAATGAGCGCGGGCATCGCTGCGCGAGTCGGGGGCTGTCCACGGGGAAAGGAAGCAGAATGCGGTACATCGCGACAGGGTTGAGCGACGTCGGTCAGAAGCGCGAGAACAACGAAGACTCGTTCCTGATCGACAACGACCTCGGCCTGTACGTGGTGTGTGACGGCATGGGAGGCCACCAGGGCGGAGAAGTCGCCTCGCGCCTCGCCGTCGACACGACGGCCCGCCTGCTGGAGGAGTCCCACGCGAGCTTCGCCGACCTGGTGAAGAGCAAGGAAGGGCGAAACGCGCTCGTCCAGCTCGTCGAGACCGCGATCGAGGCCGCTTGTCGTGAGGTGTTCGGGCGCGCGAGCGCGGATCCCAGACTGCGCGGCATGGGCACGACCATCACCCTGCTGCTGCTGGTCGGCGACTTCGCCGTCATGGGACACGTCGGTGACAGTCGGCTCTACCTCTACCGTCAAGGTGAGGTGCACCAACTCAGCTCCGACCACACCTTCGTCGCGAGTCTGATAAGCAGCGGCACGATCAGCCCCGAAGACGCGAAGCGCCACCCATATGCCTCCGTGCTCACGCGCTCGCTGGGAGTCCAGGAGACGGTGCTCGTCGATACCTTGCTGTTCGACGTCCTGCCTGGGGACACCCTGGTGATCTGCTCGGACGGACTCAGCGGCGCGCTCGAGAGTTCAGAGGAGCTGGGACTGATCCTCGAGGAGAACCACGTCGAGAACCTGCCTCAGATGCTGGTTGACCTGGCGAACGTGCGAGGAGGCAGCGACAACGTGACGGTGGTGTGCGTGAGATCGGCGCGCGCCCCAGCTGACACGTTGCTCGAAACCGACTTCGAGCTGAGCGCCGAGAACAAGGTGGAGCTGAAGGTCCTGGAGAGCTCCTTCTTGTGCCAGGAGCTGCGCATGGATGGCCTCCTGAGGGTGCTGAACCTGGCGGACGTGACGGCGCTGGCCATCGGAGAGCGGCCACTGATCCGCGGGGATTCGTCCGACGGCATGCTGATGGTGATCCGAGGTCGGCTGAAGGAAGTTGGACCAAGGGGGGAACGGGATCTGCTGCGGGGCGATCACGCGCAAGCCACCGCTCTGGTGAGCCCCCACGTCTCCGAGGTCAGCCTGGAGGCCGCTGAGCCCACCTGGCTCATTCGTCTGGATGGGCCACGCTTCCGGCGCCTCGTGCAACGACGCCCCACGCTCGGCGTGAGGCTCTTGCGAAACCTTGCCCGACAGCTCTCCGCCGAGCTGATTCAGAACCACGAACCCGTGGCCTGATCACGCTGCGCAGCGCCTGCTAGAACAACAGCCGGGCGAAGCAGTGAGCCTTGCCGGTGTCTGGGTCCGCGAGAAGCCGCGCGCTGACGCCGAGACGTCGGTCGAGTTCGAAGGTTCGCAGCCACACGCGATAGCAGCGCCCTGCGAAGCACGGGCGAGCAAACGCAAGCTCGAGCTCCGTCCCCATCACGTCGAACCGGTGCCCCAGCGCCGCGAAGCGTCGCAGCGCCGCCTCCTCGATCACGCGGGGGTAGACCAGGCTGTTCACGTGCTGATTGGAGTCGGTGTGGACCAGCCCGAAGTGGAGCAGCTGGGGGTCCGGAGACTCGGCCCCTTCGAGCCAGCGCGCGCCGTCGGGGAGTTCGAGCGCCTGCTCCGGCGCCTGCCAGGGGTAGATCTCGGTGGGCAGCTCCGGCACCCCGAGGCCACCCGGGAGTCGCAGCACCCGTCGCTCACCGGCCGCGGCAAACGGCCTGGTCCAGACCTGCTCGGAGAAGATGCGGCCAACGTGGATCCGCTCTCCCCGCTGTTCGGGCTGGGGGTCGTAGGTCCGCTCGGCGACACCAAAAATATCCGTATGAAAATTGAGCAGGAGGCGCGTCACCTCACCTGCGTGCTCGGCCCGCGCCAGCTGATAGCGAGACGTCGCCTCCAAATGATTCCTCACGGATACTGGACCAGCGAACGTCTGAATGAAGAACCGGCTCGGGATGGCCGCGATGTGCGCTCGCTTCGCCAGCTCCGGCAGCGGCGTATCCCGCAGCAGCTTGCGCCAGGCGCTGAACCCGACACCCTGCGGGATCGCCTCGAGCTTGACCCGCCCGTCTTGCGCGATGTCCTCGTAGCGCACGGCGTAGTCCGCGGTAGCAGAGCGACGAGGCTCGCCCGTGATGGGGTCGTTCGGGGAGAGAGAGGGATAGAGCATCAGCGACAGCCTCCCCCCGCCGTCGAGATCTAGTGCAGCGCGCGCCGGGCCGCCAGCCCGCTCGCCTCCGTCGTCGTGCGGACTCCACGCATTCTGCTCTGCGGCTGCTAACGTGGGTGCATGTTCACGGCGGGCGGTCCGGGATTCTGGGAGCTGGCGGAGCAAGCGCTCAGCTCCACCGAGCGCGGGTACGACTTGCTTGCTGCCAAGTTCGACTGGACTCCGTTTCGTACGCCGGACGCAATCGTCCTCGGCACGGAGCAATATCTGCGCGCGGGTCCGCCTCCACGCTCGAGCATCGACCTGTGCTGCGGCACCGGCGTTGGCCTCGAGATGCTGCGGCGCAGGACGCTCGAGCGGCTGGTAGGCGTGGACTTCAGCCGCAACATGCTGGAGCAGGCGCGACGCCGGCTGGAGTCGGTTTCGGCGGCCCGAGGTGAACCTCACCCCCAGCTGGAGCTGATCCGTGGGGATGTACTGGAACTGGGAGACCGGACGGAGCTGCACTCGCGCTTCGACGTCGCGACTTGCTTCGGCGCCCTGGGGCACATCCGCGAGGTCGACTCGGTGCCCTTCTTTCGGGGTGTGCTGCGTTGCCTGGTCCCGGGAGGGCGCTTGGTTCTCGTCACCTTCGATCACCCGAAGCCCTGGCACCCCGCATGGCTGTTCTCCCGCGCATACAACGGGCTCACCCACATCCGAAACTACGTGCGCAGCCCGCAGTTCCACATGTACTACTTGACCCACACCTGGCCGAGGCTCGGACAGCACCTCCGCGCAGCAGGCTTCGACGTGAGCACTCCGAAGCAGGCCTTCGCTCCGCCCTTTCAGGCAGGTCGCTTGGTGGTCGCGACGCGCCCCACCGACGCCAGCCAGTCTGACAATCCCCCGAGCTCCTTGGTCTGACGCATCCAGCGCTGCCCGCGCGCGACCAAGCGCGCCACCGCTTCCGCACGGACCAAGGGCAGATCGCGCGCGAGCGCGGCGTCGCTGTCCCACCAGTCGTCTTCCCCCTTGTAGCTGAGGATCATGACCAGTCGCCTCACGACGTAGAGCGCTCCCAGGAGGTGCGCGGCAGCGAGGCGCTCGACACCACCGAAGTCGGACAAGTGATTCGCGAGGAGGCGCGCCTCGATCGCCTCGTCGTCCGGCAGCGACTCGTCGCTGAGCAGCGTCATCAGATCCTCGATCGGATCGCCAGGACCGGCCGCCTGCCAGTCGATGAGCACGACGGGCCGCTCCGGCTCGTCCAGCAGCACCATGTAGGCGGGGCTCGCGGTGTGCTTGATGAAGTTCGTCTCCGTGAGATCGATGGTTCGACGCAGCGCCGCCACGTCGACCTCCGGCGTCTCCAGGTTCGCCAGTCCACCGAGCACGGGCAGCATCTGCACCAGCTCGTCCAGCCGCCCCTCTCGCAGCGGATCGAAGACCGCGTCGAGGCGCGCCACGCGGCCAGCGGCGTGTGCCCGCGAGAGTCCATCGAGGCACACGCTCAACCATTTTTCCGTAGGGGAATTGATTGCCTGGTTGAGCTCCCGAGACATGCGCCGACTGCCGACATCCTCCACGATGATCCAGTCGTCGGACTCGGCAAGGAGCTTCGGGACGGGTACACCGCGTTCGCCGAGCTCTCTGAGCGCGCGAGCTTCGAGCGCCAACGCCCGTGCATTCGGGCGCGAAGTGGCGATCACCGAGCGACGACCAAAGATGCAACGGAACGACTCCGGGACCCCTACGGGGGCCCGCCGTGGAGGCTGGACCTCGGTGGGCGTGATGCCCAAGAGCCTCGAGCAAGCATCCGCAGCCTGCGCCATCAACTCCGGGTGCTCTTCGCGCACGCCTGCCATCGTCGGTCAAGGGTACGCCATCCACGGGCCTTCGCAGAGCCGCCAATTGAACCGGGAGAGCGAAAGCGAGGGCTCGAGTGCCGATCCTCGCTCGTGTCCCACGCCCGCGACGGCCACGTGACGCGACGCCGAGACGAGAGCAAGAGGGTGCAGTTGGCGGCGGCGTTTGGTTCCCTGACTTGGAGGATGGTGCTAAGAGGGCCGCGCCGAGCGCGCTGCGGCCCCGGAGTCGCGGCTCGAATCAGCCGCGCTTGAACGGTTGACGCAACGGTTCGAGGCGTCCCCAGGGGCAGTTCTCGAGCCAACGACGGACCGAGCAACGACGGACTGCGGCGCCCGACCCTTCCTTGCCCCAGTGGCGCAAACCGAATCAGGAGTACTCAATGCCTACCCAGCGCACCCTTTGCATCATCAAGCCCGACGCCGTGGAGAAGAAGGTCCAGGGCCACATCATCCAGCGCGTTCTGGACGAGGGCTTCCGCGTCGTGGCCATGCAGCAGACTCAGTTGAGTCGCGCCCAGGCCGAAGGTTTCTACGCCGTGCACCGCGAGCGCCCCTTCTTCGACGAGCTCTGCACCTTCATGACCCGAGGTCCGGTGGTGATCGCCGCGCTCGAGCGAGACGAGGCCGTCGCGCACTGGCGCAAGGTGATCGGTGCGACCGATCCAGCGAAGGCCGACGAGGGCACGATCCGCAAGCTGTATGGCGCCAATGTGGGTGAAAACGCCACGCACGGCTCGGACTCGCCCGAAAACGGCCTGATCGAGACGGCGTATTTCTTCCCTGGACACGAGTTGCTATAGGCCCCATCTGGACCTGCGCGGCGGGCGGGTCCCGTCGGTCCTCGCCTCCGCGTCGACCGCTTCGTGCGCCCCCCGCCCTGGTTGGGGGCGCGCGCGGTTTGGCCACTGGCGTGTGATCGCCTCGCTCGACCCGGATCTGGCTGCCACACCAAATGCTTACCGGAACCTCTCAGCCGCGTCCTGCAGACGCCACGTTGGAAGCTGCACGCGGCTCGCTTCGCGAGACGCTGAGTGCGCTTCGCAACCTGGAGCAACTGCTGAAGTCGATCCGCGTCGGGCCTCGGGCGCTGTCTTCGGTCATCCCAGACGTCCACAGCTCCTGCCAGAGCCTGTCGAACACCATCAGCTCGCTCCTCGGCTCCGTCGCCGGCAGGATCGCGGACGCCAGCCCCACGCAAGAACTCGAAGCGTTCGCGCTACCTCGAGCGAAGGAGCTGGTCGACGCACTGGGCAAGGCCCGACGCAAGACGTTGACCGCAAAGAAGCGGCTGGACCTCGAGCGCATCGTCGCTGCCAAAACGAACGAGCTCGATGCGGTGCGTGCCCTGGCCGAGTGCCTCGACGAGGCCGCAAGCGGACGCCAGGTGCACATCGACCTGTCCCAGCTCGCCCAGCAGGCTCTGGCTGCAGGGGGTGAGGCGGCAGGTCCTCGCGCTCACATCGGCCTGTCCGCGGAGCGTCTCGGCGAGGAGCTGTCGGTCAATCCCAAGGTCGCGACACAGCTGATCGTGTTGTGCGCCTCGGCAGTGACCGACGGCGGACAACGACCAGCGCAGCTGTCCATCGCCAAGGTCCCCCAGGGCGGCTGTGAACTGCGACTGCGAGGCCTGGAGCACGCCCCAACCGGGGCCTACACGGTGGGACTGCCTGCGAAGATCCCCCCCTCGGCGACGTGCCTGAACGCCGTGGCAGCGCTCACGAGGGCGGAGCTGAGCCAAACCGGCGGTGAGCTGGTGCTGCGCTGGAGCGCAGAGTCGACGCGCGCGAGCGGCTGACGCTGAACGTCCGTGGTCCCATCTCGATGAGCCCCCACGGGTCGCTCACGGCAGAGGGCTTGCTCAGTCCACGGGGCGTCGGTACATCCATGCCCTCATGGCGACCAACGAAGCGGAAAACCTCGACAACCTGAAGGCTCTGGTCAGCGCGGCGTTCGAAGACCGCTCGCTGCTTGCGGGAGCCGAGCACAAGCAAGCAGTGCTCGACACCCTGGCGCTGTTGGACTCTGGGAAGATCCGCGTCGCGACTCAGGAGGCCCCCGGGAAGTGGACCACTCACGCCTGGATCAAGCAGGCCGTGCTGCTCTACTTCGGCGTAGCGCAGATGGAGACCTGGCACGCCGGCCCGATCGAGTTTTTCGACAAGGTCCCCTTGAAGCACAACCTGCAGGATGCTGGAGTGCGGGTGGTTCCTCCCGGAACCGTTCGCTACGGTTCATTCATCGAGAAGGGCGCGATCGTGATGCCGGGCTACGTGAACATCGGCGCTTACGTCGGCGCCGGGTCGATGGTCGACACCTGGGCGACCGTGGGCTCGTGCGCGCAGATCGGCCGCGATTGTCACCTCTCGGGGGGAGTCGGCATCGGCGGGGTGCTGGAGCCGCCCGGAGCCCAGCCGGTGATCATCGAGGATGGCTGCTTCATCGGTTCGCGCTGCATCGTCGTGGAAGGCATGCTGATCGAGCGGGAGTCGGTGATCGGGGCCGGCGTGACCCTCACCGCGTCGACAACCGTGATCGACGTCACGGGCTCCGAGCCTGTCGAGCTGAGAGGCCGCATCCCTCCACGTAGCGTCGTGATCCCGGGAACTCGCACAAAGCGCTTCCCCGCGGGAGAATACCAGGTGCCCTGTGCGTTGATCATCGGTCAGCGCAAGGAAAGCACCGACAAGAAGACGTCCCTCAACACCGCGCTTCGGGAGTTCAACGTCTCCGTCTAGACGCCTGAGCGTTCACCCCCCGCGGAGGTCCACGACCCATCGTGCTCATCAGCAGAGCCACAAGCAGCCCCACATCGCCCCGCAGCCAGCATCTCCGCGCCACGGCTGCGCGCTCACGCTGCTTGCGTGGCGCCGCCTTGGTCCTGCTGGGTGCGGCGCTGTTGCTCGGGTGCAAGAGCCGTGCTTCGTCGGACCCCGTGCCGAGCGTCGCCAGCGCCAGCCCAGAGAAGGGACCTTCTCTCCTCACGGAAAAGCCGCTGCAGCAGGCGCTGCTGGGACTGCGTGAGGCCGTCGGCGGAGACGTGCAGGCGATCGAACTGCGGATCTACCCGACGCGGGTGGTGCTCCAGGCGCAGGACCCCAAGCGCCCCTCCAACGTGGACCAGTACATCTACAAGGACGGCAAGGTCGGCAAGGCCGTGCCGGTGAAGCTCCAGGGCAGCGGCAAGCTCGAGGACAACCTGTTCCCGCTTTCCGAGGTGAAGCTCGAGCGCATCCCGCCGCTGGCAGGGCGAGCTCTGTCGGAGCTGCGGCTGGAGAACGCTCACGTCGGCTTCGTCAGCGTGAAGCGCGATCTGCCCCGCAGCATGGGCATTCGCCTGCGCGTCAAGGTCCAGAGCCCGCGCAAGGATGCGTACTGGGACACGGACGTGGATGGCAATCCGATCGTCAGTGACGCTGGAGCCGACGCAGCGCCCTGAGCCAACCCGCGCAGACGCGGCGCGAGATCGCGGGTGACCTGCACTGTAGTTCGTCGATCGCCGCTGGAACCGCATGAATGTGCGCCCCACGCGCGTTGTTTTCTGGCGAATCCGTGATCCTGCGCACTAGCCTTTCGACATGGGCGCGCTGAAGAGACTGTGGCACTGGCTGAGCCTCGCGGTGCCGTTCGGGTTGTTGATCAGCACGAAGCCGCGCCACTACCGCGAGATGTTCCGGGTGCTCTGGGACAACCGTGGACGCTGGGGCTACGCGCTCAGGATCCTGCGTCACGGTGTCTGCGACGGATGCTCGCTCGGGCCACGTGGCCTGCGAGACGACGTCATCCCCGGGGTGCACCTGTGCTTGTCCCGCTTGAAGCTGCTCAAGCTGAACACCATGCGCGCCATGGACCCCAGCTGGTACGGCGACACCGAGCGCCTCGACGTGCTGAGCAACGAGGAGCTCCATCGCCTGGGGCGCATTCCCTACCCGCTGCTGCGCAGGGCCGGTGAGAACGCCTTCACGCGCATCAGCTGGGACACGGCGACGGAGCTGATCGCCGACAAGCTGAGGAGCTCCGACCCGGACCGGGTCGGCATGTTCGTCACCAGTCGTGGACTCACCAACGAGACCTACTACTGCCTGCAGAAGCTCGCGCGAATCGCCGGGACGCCACACATCGACTGCTGCGCGAGGCTTTGCCACGCGGCGTCGAGCGTGGGCCTCAAGGAGACGACCGGCTTCGCTGCTCCGCTGATCTCCCTCTCCGACTGGATCGGCACCGACCTGCTGCTGATCATTGGCAGCAACCTGCCGAACAACCAACCCGTCAGCACGAAGTACCTCCACGCTGCACGCAAGGCCGGCACCAAGGTGGTCGTCGTCAACCCGTTCAGGGAGCCCGCGCTGGAGCGCTACTGGATCCCCAGCATCGCCAGCTCTGCCCTGTTCGGCAGCAAGCTGATGGACGACTACTACGACGTGCGCCCGGGAGGAGACATCGCATTCATGAGCGGTCTGCTCAAGGCGCTGGACGAGATCGGTGGCTGGGACGAGGAGTACGTCGCCGAGCACACCGTCGGCAGTGAAGCGCTCAGAGACCAGCTGAAGCGCACCAGCTGGGCCGAGATCGTCCAGGACTCGGGCATCAGCGAGGCGCGCATCCGCGAGCTTGCTGAGTTCTACGCCAAGAGCAACAGCGCGGTGATCGTCTACTCGATGGGACTGACGCAGTACGAGTTCGGCGTCGAGAACGTGAAGATGGTCGTCAACGTCGCGTTGTCGCGCGGAAACATCGGCCGCCCCAAGTGCGGCATCATGCCCATCCGGGGCCACTCGGGGGTGCAGGGCTCGGCGGAGTGCGGCGCGGACAGCGACAAGCTGCCTGGCGCCAAGGACATCACGGAAGAGAACTGCAAACCCTTCGAGGCCGCCTGGAAACACTCGATTCCTCATCGCAAGGGCCTGCGCGCAACGGCCCTGCTGGAGCACGCAGGCAAACAGGGCCTCGACCTGCTCTACCTGGTCGGCGGCAACCACCTCGAGACCATGCCCGACCGCAAGCACGCCCGGGAGGCGTTGAGCAACGTCGGCTTGCGAGTCCACCAAGACATCGTCTTCAACACCTCGACGCTGCTGCCCGCCAAGGAAGCCGTGCTGCTGTTACCGGCCCAGACGCGCTACGAGCAGAAGAGCGGTGGGACCAGCACCTCCACCGAGCGCCGCATCCGCTTCAGCCCGGAGATCGAGGGTCCGCGCATCGCCGAGGCTCGCCCGGAGTGGGAGATCCCCTGCCTGGTCGGCAAGAAGCTGCTCCCCGACCGCGACGATCTGTTCAGCTACGCCAGCACCTCTGAAATCCGTCAGGAAATGTCTCGACTGATGCCGCTCTACGCGGGCATCGAGACCCTGGAGAAGGAAGGTGACTGGGTGCAGTGGGGAGGGCCGCAGCTAGGCTCCGAAGGTTTCCCCGGCATGCCGGGAGGCAAGGCTCGCTTCGCCCCCGTGAAGATCCCGCGCATCGACGTCCCCGAGGGCACGTTCTTGTTGCGCATGCGTCGAGGCAAGCAGTTCAACTCGATGACGTACGGAAACACCGATCCGCTGACTCGGGACGCGACCCGCTCGACGGTCTTCCTGGATCCTCGGGACATGCAGGACGTCGGCGTGGAGGACGGCGAGACGATCCTCGTGCGCTCGGAGGCGGGTCAGATGAACGCCGTCGCGAAGAGCGGCCCCTGCCGCCAGCAGCACGTTCAGGGCTTCTGGCCGGAGTGCAATGTGCTCCTGCCGCGCAAATACGACCCCCAGTCCGGAGAGCCCGACTACGGCACCGTGGTGACCATCGAGCGGCAGTAGCTCGAGCGAGACCCGATCCGGTTGATACGCCGCCGCCAGGCGGTTCTCCCCTGAAGAAGTCAGTCCGTCTGGCCTTCGGGTGGCGCGGAAATGGCTGCGGTGTGATTCTCCCCCCACACCCCCCTGACACGAAGATCAGGAACGGGCGAAGCGACGCGAGTGTCGGCGTCGCCCCGTTGGGCGCCTACCCTGGGGTGAGAGCACCGCCGAAAGCAGCGATCGACTCGTGCTCGGAGAGACAGACCCCGGTGCGTCCGGAGACGGCACGAAGCTTGATAGAGCAGTCCCCTGGGATGGCAGCGTTGACGGCAGGGCAAAGCCGTCGGAGCCTCTTGGATCAACCGCAAGGAGAGACAATTCACATGCACACCACGCTTCGCTTCTTGGCTGGCGCGCTCTTGGCCTCGACCGCTCTGATGGGCTGCTCCGAGGAGACCGTGTCTTCCACCAACATCAAGACCAAAGGCATCGCCGGACTGTTCGAGGTCACCGCGAGCAGCGACACGTCATCCACCGTGAACGCCAAGCTGGTCGTCGGCGGGGACGAGAGCAACACGTACGTGACGCTGGACAACGGCGACAAGCTCACGGCAACGGCCGGGGACGAGACCAAGACCATGACCACCGGCGACGGCCCTGGGCGCTACGAAGCGAGCTTCGCCAATGGCGCTGGCGGTACCGAGTTCAAGATCTCCCTGGAGCGCCCCGACGACGACGATGCGCCGAACAGCGTCGGTACCCTGCCAGCTCCGTTCAACGTCACCGAGGTGCCGAGCACGACGCCTTCCCGCGCCAGTGACGCGATCACGATCAAGTGGGACGACGGCAACGGCGACATGAAGATCGAGGTCGAAGGCGACTGCATCTTCAGCAACAGCTTCAAGGCCGCGACCGGCAGCACGGAGTACACGATCAAGGCGGGCGAGATCGACTCCACGGGCGTCAACCCGGAGGACGAGGAGACCTGCGACCTGACGCTGACCCTCACCCGCACGAACACCGGCAACGCCGACACGGCGAACCTCGATGACGAGAGCTACTTCAAGCTCTACCAGGTACGTAAGACGAAGTTCGCGTCGGCTCCCTGAGTCGAGCACCCGCTGCGAGTCGCCGCGACTCGCCCACCCGTCGGCCGCGCTGAGCACGTTTCCCACGCTGAGCGCGGCCCTCGCTCGTTTGTGGCTCACGGCGCGGCGAAGTGTGGCAGCTTGACCAGCGATGGCTGAGCGCTTCACTGCCCATCCCCGCTTCCCGGGACTCTGGGAGACCGAGGTCACCCGCCAGCGAGGCGACGGGCGGGAGACGACGCGCGACTGGATCAGCGTCGAGGAACCGCTGAGCGTCTCGGTGGACGAGGACGTGCTTGCGACGACCATGCGCACCCCCGGAAGCGACCGGGAGCTCGCCCTGGGCCTGCTGTTTGCCGAATCCGTGATTAATTGCCGGGGGGATATTGGTAGCGTGAGCCACTGCGGCAGGCCTGGCGACGAAGGCTATGGCAACGTGATCGAGGTACGCAGCGCACCGGGCGTGAGCCTGAACATCGCCGATGGCTCGCCGGCGCGCCGCGGCACGTTGAGCACCTCGGCTTGCGGAGTGTGTGGTCGCCGCACCATCGACGACCTGCTGGAGCGCTGTGGAGTAGTGAAGCCGCTGAGCATGGCGAGCAGAGCGATCGTCTCGGCCATCGCAGCCCTTACCGCGGGGCAACAGATGCACCGGCTCTCCGGTGGTCTGCATGCCGCTGGGCTCGCAGAGCCCGGCGGCAGCGTGTGCGTCGCCTTCGAGGACGTTGGGCGACACAACGCCGTGGACAAGCTCGTCGGGCACCTGCTCCTGAAGAGCGAAGACGACGAGCGCGCGCCCGCCCGGGGCAAGCTGCTGGTGGTCAGCGGGCGCACCAGCTTCGAGATCGTGCAGAAAGCGGCGCGCGCTGGCTTCGGGGCGGTGGCGGGGGTGTCCGCGCCCTCGAGCCTCGCGATTCAGACCGCGGAGCGCGCAGGGATCTTGCTCTGCGGCTTCGTGCGTGAGGGTCGGCTCAACGCCTACACCTTCCCTGAGCGGCTCCTCGACGAGTGAGCCCGCGAGACCTTGCTCCGCGTCTCTCCCCCGAGAAACCAGCAGGCGACGCTGGCTACGGCCCGACAAAACCTGGTGCGCGCAGATCCTTTCGCGGCGCTTCGCGTAGCACCTGCTCATGAAGCTGTCGTGGAAGGTCAAGGCCGGGGTACTGATTGGAGCCGGGATCGCGCTGGGCGTCGCGATGAGCAGCATGGGAGAAGCCGCAAAGCCCGGCGGTGGGGAGGGTTTCGTGGCCGGCGCCGAAGTCCGGCGCGACGTGGTGCTTCAGCTCGAAGACGGCAACGGCCGCGCGCTCTCCAGCTTCTTCAACGAGGATCAGCGCTTCGTTCTGGGCGAAGCCGGGCAGCGCTACGCGATCCGCGTGTTCAATCACGGTGACGAGCGGGTCGAGGCGGTGGTGACGGTCGACGGGCGCGACGTGGTCAGCGGTGAGCTCGGCGACTTCCAGCGCCGCGGTTACATCGTCCCGGCGCACGGCTCGGTGGTGATCGATGGCTTCCGCCGCAGCCTGGACACCGTGGCGGCCTTCCGATTTTCCACACCAGAACGCTCGTACAGTGCGCTCAAGGGCTCGGGCAACCACGTGGGCGTGATCGGGCTGGCGGTGTTCTCCGAGGCGCCAAGCCGTCCTCAGGCGATCGCCGAGCTTCCCCAGGAAGGCTTCGATCAGAAGGCGAAGGAAGAGGCCGACCCGTCGGCGGACAGCGCTGCCGCTCCACGTCCTGCTCCGGCGCCTGGCGATGGCTGGCGCGGGCGGCGCGCGACAGGCGGCGCCAAGAAGTCCCCAGAACGCCCGGGCCTCGGCACTGGCTGGGGCGAGAACCGCCACTCCCAGGTCTCTCGGGAGGACTTCCAGCGGGCGAACCCCGAGCGCCCCGACTTCGTCAGCAGCGTGCGCTACGACAATCGCGCCGGCCTCGAGGCGCGCGGCATCCGCGTATTCGGTGACGAGGGTTTCGCCAAGCCGCCGGGGCCACAGGCATTTCCTCTGAGCCAGCGCTGAGCGGAGAAAAATCTCGAGGCGGCTGTAAGAGCCCCTGCTCCCCCCCGTTTCGGGAACATGCGACCTCAACTCCTTCTCCTCGGAACCGCCTTCATCACCCTCGCCTGTGCGGGCGGTGGTGCTCCCAGTGCCGGAGGTGCTCCTCCGTCTGCCCCGCAGCAGAGCTACGGCCAGCCCGGAAGCTTCGAACCTGCTGAAGAATCCGCGAGCGCCGACATGCCCTCGCCGCCCCCCGCGTCCGCGGCGCGCGCCGAGTCTGGCGGCGCCGACTTCGACGAAGCCCCTGCCAAGCAGCGCCCGGGTCTCGGCACGACCTGGGGAGAGAGCCGGGTCAGCCGCATCTCGACCTCGCCCTTCTTCCGCGACGACCCCACGTCGCCGACCGCCGTCACATCGTTCTTCTACAACGACCTCGCTGGGGTTCGCGCCATGGGTGGACGAGGCTTCGTCAGCGCCGAGCAAGGGGTCGTGTCGGTCGCTGGCGGCGCGCTCTTGGTACGCTTGATCGACGAGAACGGGCGCCCGCTGCCCGGGATGGAGAGCGGCGGCAAGAACTTCATCGTTGGCCAGAACGGTCAGCGCTACGTCATCCAGATCAAGAACAACACCGGCTCGCGCATCGAGGCGGTCGCCACGGTGGACGGTCTCGACGTGATCGACGGCCGCGATGGTTCCTTCTCCAAGCGCGGCTACATCGTCAGTCCATTTTCCACGGTAGAAATCGACGGATTCCGGCAGAGCACGGAGACGGTGGCTTCCTTCCGTTTCGGCAGCGTCGGCGGCTCCTACGCGGCGCGCAAGGGCAAGGCGCGCAACGTCGGTGTGATCGGCATCGCGTTCTTCCACGAGCGCGGCTCGAGCTGGGGCTGGGGCCCCGACGAGGTGCGCCGGCGCAACTCCGCAGATCCCTTCCCGGGTCAGTTCGCAGAACCGCCCCCCGGGTGGTGAGTCCAGTCAGTCAAGGTCGCCAAGCGACGTCGGCGTTGTCCAAGCGGCGTCTACGTCATCGAGAGCCGCATCCTTTGCAGAGGGGATGCGGCTCTCCTCTATTTCGCTATGCGAGCGCTTCCCGTACGAGCGCGGAGAGTTCGGGGGTGAGGGGCAGCGACGAAGCCTGCTGATGCCCCACGTCGCTCATCTTGCGCCAGGTCTTCTGGATGATGTCGACGAGCTTCTCCCGCGGGTGCTTGGCAGCGAAGGCCGCGAGCTCGAACTCGAGAAAGCACAAGCATAGCGCGTCCTCCATCACCTGAGCGTCCGACGCCTGCCCCAGACCCTTCTTGAGGTTGATGCGCTGGACGGCCTGGATCACGGCGGGCTCGAAGCCGAGCTCCATGAGCACTTGACCAGATTTTTCCGCATGGTATTTTGCGAGATTGGTACGCCAGGCGATGTAGCCCTTGCGGCCATCGGGGAAGTCACTGCGCGGAAGCCTCCAGCGCTCGAGGTGCTGACAGTAGGGCGCGATGCGCAGGGCAGCGCCGGCGTCGGGCGCGAGGCGCTCCACCCAGCTCGCGAGACGCTCGGCCTCGACCAGTGCCTTGGGGCGCAGCTCGCCCCCAACCTGGACACGATTGGGGTCCCGGGCCTGAAGTTCGCGAAACGCCTCGATCGCACGCTGGATACTCGCCATCGGCTGGAGCGTACTCCCCTGAAGCGCGGCGAGCGGTGGTTTACTGGCTCCCTGAAAGGCGCGTCTCGACTCAGCTTCGACGGCGGACCAGCAGCGCCAGCCCGAGCAGCGGGAAGACGAGCTTGATCGGGGGTGCTCCGCGCCTGGGGACCGCGCAGCCGCAGCCGGACGAGCGCCTCTCCGCGTCCTCCCAGTCGACGGGCTGCCCGCCCTGCTCGCCTTCACCCCCGTTGCCATGCCCGCCGATGGCACCACCAGCACCAGCTCCGCTCTCACCCCCGGCGCTTCCACCCACACCGCCAGCACCTCCCGATGACGGGCTCCAGGTGTACTCGACGCTGACCACGGCTTCGCTGGTGATGCAGTTCTGATGTTCGATGCTGAAGAAGTAGGCCTGCTCGGGGTCGAAGGCAGGCAGACGCGTGTCGTCGATCACCAGCTCGGCCGAGCGCGTCGTTATATTCCTTACGGAATAATTGAAGGACTCGACGCGAGGCAGGAAACCGTCGTCGTTCATCCCTATGTGTTCGCCACCGCGAGCAAACAGGCTCCAGCTCAGGTGTGCAGGCGAGCCCGACAGCAGCTCCACCCGGAGCCTCATCCCCGTGGCGCCGCCAGGGGGGGTCACCCTGAACTGAAACAGGGACTGCTGGAAGTAGCCCTGATTGCGCAGCTCTCCGCACTCATAACCCAGGCCTTCTCCCCCGGTGGCGAGCAGGACATGGCGCGGAGAGGCTGGGCTCACGTCCAGCACCGCGTCGCAGTCGTCCAGCCCCCGCTGCATGACCAGCATGTCCAGCACGGTCCGCTCCGCCTCGCTGAACTCGCCGCGGCCTTGGAGGTCTTCCGCCGCCAACTCCAGGCCGCGAGCAAAGTCTCCGAGGGTGGCATCCGGACCGAGCAGCGTCGCGGCGCTCCACATCAGGCGATCCGCACGCGCCTGCCCGAACCGCTGGTGCAAGGTCCAGCCCAGACTCCCGATCAGCTCCCCATCCGCGTGAGGCTCGCCACCGAGATCGCCCGGGCAGCGCTTCGAGGCGTCGTCCAGGCGGCGAACCAGACCGTACGCCTCCAGGACGGTGTCACCCACCACCGGGTCGTTCGTCTCCGAAGCCATGAAGTAGTCCGCCAAGCCCTCGTCGATCGCGCTGGCCCAGGGCGAGAGCCCAAACTCATTGGTCCAGTACCAGCCCTGGTTGAAGTTGATCGAGTTGTGGGTGACGTAGTGAGTGAACTCGTGCATCGCCACGTCGGCGTCGACCGCGAAGTCACCCAGCGACCCTTGCCCGATGCCGATGAAATTCGGAGCCGCGAGCGTCCCTCCCATGTCGAGCGGCGCGAAGTACGCGTTGTCGAAGGGAGCGCCGTTCTCTTGCATGTTCGCGACGACCAGCAAGCGCCATTTGGCGGACGTGAAGTCGACTCCCAGCCGCTCGTAGGCGCGCCGCATGCGAGACATCTGCTCGTAGAGGCTCACCTGCGCGAAGGCATCCTGAGCGTCCAGGGGACTCTTGGGCGGCATGAAGAGAAAATCGCCGCCAGGCCCTGGCCCCAGCGTCTGCTCGTAGTCGACGTGCCCCTGGAGAAACCCGCCGTCCACGTAGTTCGCGACGTCTAGCGCGCCGCCCCAGCCTCGCAAGCGCTGGGGGCTCCCGAGGTCCAGCGCGTCGAGCTCCACGTCGACGTAGGCCGGCTCGGTCAAGCTGCCACCCCGACTGACACGACCCAGCACGCTGCGACCGAGCGCCAAGCGCTTGACCCAGCCGCCAGTTTTTGCATCCACAAGGAAACGTTCAGCGCCGTTCGTCGTCAGCGAGTCGATCCGCCAGACCAGCCGCGCCTGCCCACTGGCTCCGCGCCACCACATCAGCTCCGGGGCGCCGCCGGAGACGCCGGACGGGCCTGCGAGCGCCGCGACGCGGCTTGAGGCTCGCTGCCTCGAGATGGCTGGCGTCGAGTCCCCACTGACCGGCGCGACGTCCCCGACCAGCGCGCGCACACGGCCATCTGCGTCCACCCAGAGCGCGAGCCCGGCGCCGTATACCGGGACGCCGCCGTGACGCTGTTGGTAGCGAAGGACGTGCGCCCCGTGCAACTCGAGATCGCCGTGTCGCGTCAGCTGGACGCCGCGCAGACCCAGCCCGACACCCTGGTGGACCAGGAACGCGTCCGCGATGCTGGCGGCGCTCCCCGCCCGAGGTCGACTGGACGGCTCGTGCCAAACCAGGCTCCCGGTGAGCCGCGAACGGGCTGCGCTCGCCGACAGGGCGAACGTCAGCGCTGCGCCGATGACGCACATCGGCCACAGCCTGCGCGCCAGAGCGTTGGCACCCCGAGCCATCAGCTGCTCCCCCAGCATGACCCCATCGGTTCATTGTCGCGCACAACGACTCGCATCGAAAGCGCTGCTGCATGTTCCGTTCCCAGCGCCCGGTCGCGCTCCCGGTCAGCTTGGTTGACGACTGAGCGCTCGGCGCACAACTTGGCTATCCTCCCCCCATGCCCGACTCGAGCTTGATAGGCGCTGCACTCGACGCGTTCCCCGAGAGTTCGCGTGCGAAAATTAACGCAGCGTTGGCGGACCGTGCGGTGATTCCCCACGACACCGTTAGCCTTCTGATGGAGGAAAGCGAGCTCTCGCTCGACCGCCTGATGCTGCGTCTGCTGCCGCTCGCGGCGGCGTTCGCGGTGGTGCCAATCTCCAACTACCGTGTGGGAGTGGTGGCGGAGGTGACCAGCGCGCAGGGCAGCACGCTCTACCTCGGAGCCAACTGTGAGTTCGCAGACGGCGCGCTCGCCTTCAGTGTTCATGGCGAACAGGCGGCCATCGTCAATGCCTGGGTCAACGGTGAGACGCAGGTGAACGCGCTGGCGATCTCGGCCCCGCCTTGCGGGCACTGTCGGCAGTTCCTCAACGAACTGGGCTGCGCGAAGCGCCTCGAGCTGCTGCTGACCAACGCCCCGAAGCGACGCCTGATGACCGACTACCTGCCCCAGGCGTTCGGCCCGAGCGACCTGGGCATTTCCGCAGGGTTACTTTCGACCGCGGATCAGCGACTCGACCTCGAAGATCCGAGCGACGACTCGGTGGTCAACGCGGCCCTCGCGGCAGCCCGCCGCTCCTACTCGCCCTACTCGCACGACGCGGCGGGGGTGGCGCTGATGACCGAAGATGGCCACGTCGTGGCCGCGCCCTACGCCGAGAACGCCGCATACAACCCCAGCCTCTCGGCGATCTGTGCGGCGAGGAGCGCGCTGGAGCTGAACCGCCCTCTGGACGCCAGTCGCGAGATCCGCCGCGCCGTGCTGGTGGAGACCCCGACGCGCGCCAGCCAGCGTCGCTTCGCGGAGGCGGCGCTGGAGTCCTGGCAGCCAAACCTGAGCCTTGAATATTTCCGCGCGATAAATCATGAGGTACGCCCCGGCGCGCGCCTCGGCTAGATCGAGGGAGCGCCGACACCTGACGTCACCCTTGATCGCTCACTCCGGGACGTCCGCGGCAACCAGGATGGCTGACACCTGGACGAGCAGACTCCTCTCGTCAGCGTCTTCGAAGTATATGAAGCGGCCCGCTTCGTTCAACAGGTCCTGGGTGCGCGTATGTCCCAGCGGCCCCGCCACGACGATGTGGCCAGAGACCTCACGTTCGTCGTTGAGCACCAAGCGGACTCTTCTGCGCCTACCCTCGGGACGCCGGGAGATGGGTGGATACTCATCGTCCAGCTCGTCGACGCTGACCTCGAGCTCGACGCCGCTGGTCGTGTGCGGAGCCTGGACTTGGATGAGGCGAACCAGGAGCAGATGATCGCGATTGATCAGGACCGATGGCTGGGCATCTCCCTCGGGAAAGAAGGGCAGGAAGCGTTCGTGAGCATCCAAGAATCCCTGCACCTCCTCCGCCAAGACGGCGCCGACCTGCTTCGGACACAGAACGTGTCCCTTGAGCGAGCCGGTGCGTTGGAGCTCGAGCTCCACGTTGATCCGCCGCTGTCGAATACGAAAGCTCTCGAGTGTCATCTTCCCCTCACCCCGTCATCGCCTTCCCGAGTTGCCTTGCTACCTCGGGGATTCGCGCGAAGTACTCCTTGTCGTTCGCCTTCTCGAGCGCATCCTCCGCGGTGACGAGCCCCGAGGCGAACAGGCGCTCCAGCGCAGAGTCGAGGCTCTGCATGCCTTGCTGGGCGCCGCCCTGGATCAGATTGACGATCATGCTGGTCTTCGCTTCGCGGATCGCCGAGGCCACGCCAGGGTTGGCGATCAGGATCTCGTGAGCGGCGATGCGCCCGGTGCCGTCGGCCCGCTTGAGCAGCTGCTGCGCGACGATGCCGGCCAGCGCGTCCGAGAGCATTCCGCGGATCTGGCCCTGCTGACTGTTGGGGAATGCGTTGATGAAGCGATCGATGGTGGCGGGCGCCGAGTTCGTATGGACCGTGGCGAAGACCAGGCAACCGAAGCTGGCGAGCTGCAGGGCCAGGCGCATGGTCTCCGGTCCGCGCAGCTCGCCGACCAGGATCACGTCGGCGTTCTCACGCCCGGCGCTGCGGATGGCGTCGGCGAAGGTCGGCGTGTCGAGGCCCACTTCGCGATGGGTGATCTGGCATTTGATGGGCTGGTGGACGAACTCGACCGGATCCTCGACCGTGAGGATGTGCCCGGGGCGCGCCGCGTTGATGTGATTGATCATCGCTGCCAGCGTCGTGCTCTTGCCGCTCCCCGTCGGGCCCGTCACCAGCACCAACCCGGCGCGCCTCGTCGCCAGCTTGACCACCGCCGCGGGTAGATCGAGCTGCTCGGCGGTGAGGATCTTGCTCGGGATGGTACGGAATACTGCGCCCGGCCCGGTGGTCTTCCAGAGGTAGTTGGCGCGAAAGCGCGCTTTGTTTCCGTACGCATACGCGAAATCGAGATCACCGGTCTGCTTGAACGTCGCGAAGCGCTCCGCGTCGCAAATCTCCTGCAGCAACGGCTCCATCGTCTCGCGGGAGATGGGAGTCTGACTGATGCGGACGAGGTCCCCCTTGGCGCGAATCATGGGGGGATAGCCCACGGACAGGTGGAGGTCCGAGCCACCACGCTCGAGCAACACGTCGAACAGACGATCGATTTGCGCCATCAGTCGTCCTTCCTACGAAACAGGTTCTTCAGGCCGCCCCCGAGACGCTCGCGGAGATCGGTGTCGCTCTGCATGGGCGGTCGAGGGGGAGGCCCGTCGACTCGAGGCTGGGGACTCTGCGAGCGAGAGGCCCCCTCCAGACCGCGTGGGTCGTCGGCATGGGCCATCGCCGCCTCCACGGTGATGCGTCCCTGGCGCACCAGATCGGCCAGCGTGTCCTCCACCCGCAGCATCCCGTAGGCGCGACCTCGCTGCTGCAGACTCGGGAGCTGGTACAGCTTGTTGTCCCGAATTAGTTTCCACAAGGGAATATTTCCAGTGATCATCTCGACCGCCGCCGCCATGCCGCCATCCACCGCCGGCACCAAGCGCTGGCTGACCACGAATTTCAGCGCGCCAGCCATCGTCGCGCGGACCTGAGCCTGATCGTCGGGCGGAAACAGCTCGATCAGCCGATCGATCGTCTTCGCGCCGCTGGGTGTGCTCATCGTGGCCAGCACCAGGTGGCCCGTTTCGGCGGCGCTCAGGGCCATCTCCACGGTGTCGCGATCTCGAAGCTCGCCGATCGCCAGAACGTCGGGGTCTTCTCGCAAGCTGCCCTTCAGCGCCGAGGCGAAGCTCCGTGTGTGCGAGCCAACCTCGCGCTGGCTGATGACCGCACGCTTGACCGGATGCACGATCTCGACCGGGTCCTCGACGGTGATGATGTGAATCGCCTTGTTCGTGTTGAACCAATCGACCAGCGCGCCGAGAGTCGTCGTCTTCCCCGAACCGTTCGGCCCGGCAATCACCACCAGCCCCTGGTGCTGGTTGGTGATGCGCATCAGGTCTTCGGGTAGCCCCAGTTCCTCGAGGGTTGGGGGGTGAGGGGATACCAGACGGAAACACCCTTTGAGCCCCATGCGATGACGATTCACGTTGACGCGCATGCGCCCCGCGCGAGGCAAGTCGAGGGAGAAGTCAGCGTAGCCCAGCTCATCGAGCTGAGCCTCGTTGCGTCCGAGCAGCGGTCTCAGCAGCTGCTCGACGGTGCGATGCGGGAGGGCGTCGGTGAGCGGGCGGAGGTAGCCGGAGACGCGCATCTGGGCAGGGCGCTCGGAGGTGATGTGAACATCGCTGGCGCGCTCCGCGCGGGCCGCGCTCAGCAGCTCGTCGAGGCTTCCTCCGCCAAGCATGACCTGGGACGCGAGCGCCGGACGTGCAGCAGCCGGCGGCGGCTCCGGTCGCGGTGCCGCCTGCAGAGCCTCGTCGTTGGTCTCGAGCTCGAGGCCGCTCGATTCGACGGGCGCGCTGCGGGCGATCTTCAGCCTCAGCTTGTCGCCCCGCCTCGCCACCTCCACCCGATAGCTGCCTCCGAAGAGCTCCACCGGTGTGGGGGCGCCGTTGCTGTCCTGGGCTGGCACCAGCCCGAGGATGGGGGTTCCCTCGATCAAGTCGGCCATCTGCTCCGGCGCCAGCGGATCGCGCGTGAGGCGCCGCAGCTGGCCGTTGTGTTCGACGCTGATCGCACTCCCCGTTTGGAGCACCAGCATCGTCACGTCGTCACGTTCGAGATAGCGCAACAGATCTCGGAGATCCGCCATGCTCAGACGGTAGGCGGCTCGAAGCGACGCGCCAAGCGCTGTCACGATTCCGCGGAAAACTACCCTCACATCGTCGTACACCGTTCCGCTCGGTGCGCCCCGGTGACGAATCGCGTCCTGTGACGAATGCGCCACCCGAGTTCGCTTCAGCGCGGGGCGGCGCGGGACCAGCCAGGCGGCGCTTCTGTTCCCTGGCGGTGAGTGCTAAGCGCTGAGCGTGCTGGCCCTGCAGGCAGTAACTCCCGAGTTCCTCGCGAACACGCTCGGTCCCGTGAGCATCGCGGACGCGCGGCGCATCCTCGCTCAGGTGCACCGGGCCGGGCACCTCGAGACACCGCTGGCAAACGTTCGACGGGCGGCGCTCGCCAGCGCCCGCGACGCTGGATACGTGCCGCGACTCGAGGTGGTCAGTCGCCAGCACAGCTCCCTGGATCCATTCGTGAAGCTGGCCTTCCGCGTGCCCAGCGGCGAGGTCGTGGAGTCGGTGCGCATCCCCCTGGAGAAGCCCGGACGCTTCTCGGTCTGCGTGAGTTCCCAGGTGGGCTGCGCCCTGGCCTGTCGCTTCTGCGCGACGGGACGCATGGGACTCAAGCGCAACTTGGAAGTATGGGAGATCGTCGAGCAGGTGCGCGAGCTCCGCGGCACCCTCGATCCCGCGCGCGGGGAGCGTGTTCATGGCGTGGTGTTTCAGGGCATGGGAGAGCCACTCGCCAACCTGGATCGTGTGCTGAACGCCATCGCGGTGCTCAGCGATCCGAGCACCCTGGCCATCGACGCGCGGAACATGACCGTTTGCACCTCGGGACTGCCAACGGGGATCCGCCGTCTGGCTCGTGAGGCGCCGAGAGTCCGTCTGGGCTGGTCACTCGGCTCCGCGCTCCGGGAAACCCGTCGCCGACTCATGCCCATCGACGAGGCTCATCCTTTCCCCGAGGTACTGGAGGCCGTGATCGAGCACACGCGAGTGACGCGACGATCGCCGATGTGGGCCCTCACACTGCTGGCCGACGTCAACGACGGCGAGGCCGACGCCCAGGCCCTCGCAGACCTCATCGACGACTTCAGCGCCCGGGCCGGTCGCCGCCCCCGTCTCACGGTGATCCCCTACAACTCAATCGACAGCCAGGCCGATCCCTTCGAACGCTCCAGCAGGGAGCGCGAGGACCGCTTCCGCGAGATCTTGCGTGAGCGTGGAATCGGCAGCCATCGCCGCTACAGCGGCGGAGGTGACGTTGGAGCTGCGTGCGGTCAGCTCGCCGCGCGTGCTCGAGAGCCATGAAGTCCGTCGCCCCGCCGAGCCAAGCCTCCTCGAGCAACACGCGTCTGCTCAGACGCTGGGGAAAGCTCGAGCTGCGCTCGCGTGGGGGTCAGCTCGAACTCTACGGCAACCTCGACGGCCTGGCTCAGCTCGACCGGGTCGCCCGCTGTCATTGCGTGGGTCACCCGTTGCTCCCGCGCCTCGTCGGGCGAGAAGAGACGGCATTGGGAGCCTCGTTGCTCTTCGGAGCCGACGTGTACTGCGACTTCGAGACCTTGGTCGCGGATCTGGAGCAGGGCGAGCACAAGGTCCCCTACGCTGGCGCGCTGTCGCTCGGGGAGCAGCTCGCAGAGGGCCTCCACGCGCTGGCGGAGGCAGGACATCCTCAGGGAGCGCTGGGCTGGTGCAACGTCTTTGCGTCTCCCCACGGAGATATGGTGCTGCTCGCTGGTGCGACCCCCGAGCTGGATTCGCCGATCCCGGTTCTACGGGCCCCAGAGCTGAGCGGCGGAGCGGCGCCGTCGCCCAGCGCCGACGTCTACGTGCTGCTGATGTTGCTGGAGCGGCTGCGCGCCGTCTCGGAGGTGCCCGAGGTGCAGAACCGGGTGCTGCGAGGCGACATCGATCGCGAACTGGAGCCCTACGCGCGCGCCTTCGCGCAGGCCCACCTCAAGGGCATGAGCATGGTTCCCCTCACCCGTCACGCCCACATGCGAGAGGCGCTCGACGAATTCCACGCTCTGTGGCGGATGACCGGTCACTGGTCGGCCCCGGACGCGCTGTCCACATTTCTGGAAGCTTGCGTCCAGCACATGCGGGCCGTCGCGCATCCGCGCCTCGAGGTAGGCCCGGATTGTCGGTGGCTGGTGCTGCCGTCGGGCACGCGGGTCGACCTGGCGCGCAGCCCCGTCCTGCGACGCATCGCGCGCCAGCTGATCGATACGCACTGCACGCTACCAGGTCGCTTCGTATCCCTGCGGAACATTATTCGCGCTGGCTGGCCGAACGAGGATCTCGAACGTGGCGCCGCCAGCAATCGCGCCTACGTCACGCTGTCGAAGCTGCGGAGCCGGGTCTTTGGCGAGCTCCTTGAGACCGGCGACGTCGGCTGGCGTCTCCAGCCGCAGCTCGTCGTGGACGGCCGCGCGCCCACGGTCATGTGACGCGCAGCACGGGGTGTCACCAGGACGCCGCTCGTGGACGAGCGGATATCCCGATGGGTGTGCAGAGTTAAGGACGCTTAAGGCGAGTATGGGGGTGAGGGTGTTCCGCGCATGCCCGGCGGCGTAACTTCAGCCGCTATGCGTGCTTACGTTTTCCCTCGCCCGTCGACGTTACTCACCGCGTGCGCCGTGATTGGCAGTTCACTCACGCCACTCGCCTGCGGCACATCCAATGTCGCAAGTCAGGTCAAGCCGAACGCCCCGACGGCGAACGAAGCCATGGGTGGCGCTGACCTCAGCTGCAAGCAAGGCAGCTACGCCGAGCCCCTGGTGATCGATCTGTCGGCGGACAAGCGTGTGGATCTCGAGAGCCAGATGAACGCTGGCGTGGCCATCGTGCGCTACGACTGCAACGAAATCCGGGTGCTCAAGGACTGCAACCTGGCGGGCAAGTACGCGTTCGCCGGCGTGAGCATGAAGGAACAGGTCATTTCCCTACAGAATGAGGACGAGCTGAGAGCCAACTTGCCATTCTCCTCTGGCTCGGTCGGAGCGGAGCTGGAGACGGGGAGCCAGCTCGATCTCGCGCTGATCATGATCGGCAAGCGATCCACCGCCGCCAAGGTGGCGCGCCCCGTGCTCGAAGGCTCCCAGTGCGGCGAGGCGACGCACTTCGTGCGCGCCGCGACCGTCGGCGCCTTCGCGATGAAGACCGGCACCAAGGGCCGCGTGGCTGCGGCCGTGGAGCTCTTCGGCGCTGGCACCAGCGGTCAGAGTTCTGCCCAGGAGAAGCGGGCCAACAAGGATGGCGACATCGGCTCCTGCAAGACCTCCAAGCCCTCGTCCGATGCTCCTCCGGATCAATGCCAGTCGGCGATCCGAGTCGAGCTGGTGCCGATCGCTCAGGAGCTGCCCACCGCAAAGAAGGACGGCGAGAAGAAGGACGAAGCCGCAAAGAAGGACGCCAAGCCGATCGAGAACCCCTGCGGAGCAGAAGGCTTCGTGATGGTCGGCGGCAAGTGTAGCCGCGCGGATTCCGGCGCGCCCCACCTCTGCGATCCGAAGGACTCCGACGACTGCAAGGCCCAGTGCGACAAGGGCGACATGGGGAGCTGCCACAACTACGCGGAGGCGGTGTTCTCCAACTTCTGCAACGACCCATCGAAGAAGCAGGTGTGTGACGAGACCAACGGCGCGGAGAACGACAGGCGCGAGGCGGAGGCCGTGGGTTACTGGCGCCAGGCGTGTGACAAGGGCGACATCGCCGACGCTTGCGACCAGATCGGGAACTACCTGCTGACCGGCTTCAAGTTGGTCAAGGCTGACAAGCCGACCGCGCTCGCAGCTCTGGACAAGGGCTGCCAGCTCGGGAAGGCCGACTCCTGCTACTTGCTGGGTGACTCGTACCTGAAGGGGGACGAGGGCCTGAAGAAGGACACCATGAAGGGCCTCGGTCTGACCGACCGAGCCTGCAAGCTCGGGGATCAGTACTCCTGCCAGAAGCTCGGGGAGTACTACTTCAAGGGCGAGTACCTCTCGAAGGATCCGGCGCGTGGCTACGAGTTCCTTGGCCAGTTCTGCGCTCAGGGCGAGTGGGAGACCTGTCAGGAGCTTGGAGAGCACCTGCTCGGCATCTTCGACAGGTACGACGCCAAGATGACCGGCGTGAATCCGGTGAAGGAGGTTCCACGCGCAAACGAGCTCGGACGTGAGCTACTGGACCGCGCCTGCAGCAAGGGCAAGCGTGACGACGCCTGCGCGCGTCTGGGCCACGTGTACTACGTGGAGCAGAAGTGGGAGATGGCGCGCAAGTACCTTCCAACCGGCTGCAAGGGTGACGGCGACACCTGCCTGCGCATGGCGGACATGGAGCTGAACGGCAAAGGCGGGCCGAAGGACAAGGCCTCCGCCGTGGAGTACTGGATCGCCAGCGTCGACGACAAGTTCGTGGCACAGGCTGCTGAAGCCCTGGAGAAGGGTGATGGCTTGCCCAGGAACACGGAGCGCGCCGCGGAGCTATACGGCAAGCTATGCAACAGCGAGAACAAGCCCGCTTGCGCCAACGCGAAGCGCCTCGACAAGAAGGTGTGGCTCGACGCGATCGCCGAGGATTGCAGCCGTGAAGACGAGTGGAGCTGCCGAGAGCTGATGACCGCCGACAAGTCGCGTCACCGCACGGAAATTGACAAGCTGTGCGGCGGCGCGTCGGAGTTCGGCTGCAAGGAGCTCAAGAAGCTCGACGGCGCCGCGGCCAAGAAGATGGTGGAAGCCAACTGCAGCAAGGAGAGGGCGGACAAGTCCGACGACGACAAGGAGAGCTGCAAGATGCTCGAGTCCATGTTCTGAGACGTCGCACCCGAAGCCTGGATAGGCGAACGCCGCGAGTTGCCCCCGTGCTCCTCGCGGCGTTCTTCATTGTGGCGACGGCCTGAAGGTAGAGCCGCGCCCCAACTCATTTGGATGCGACGCGCTCGTTGGCTGGCTTCAGCTTCAGCTCTGCGAGCTTGTCCTGCAGCTCTACCCGGCGCGTCATCTGTTCGCCTTCGACCGTTGCCACGTCCAGCGTGGCCTTCTGCAGACGGTCGGAGATCTCTTCCATCTTCTTCGCGAGGCCGCGACTCAAGGTCTGCGCCTGGGGGACCTTCTTGAGGGTCACCAGCTGCACGTGGATCTCATCGATGCGTCGACGATACTCGGCCATCTGGCGGTGCAGCGTGTCGACCTTGTCCTGAGCGTCGTGCATCGCGCGATGCAACGCGAGCACCTCCTGAAGGCCCTTGCGCAGGTCCGGGTCCAGCGACCTGGACGTCTTGAGATAGAGCGAGATGGCCTTTGCGCCGCTCGGCGTGGCCATGTCGAGGCTCGCCGTGATGGGCGTCGCTTCCTCGATCTCGACGTCCACGTTGCCCCCAGCGGGGATCGTCACCGGGAACAGGTAGGCACCGTTCAGCTTCTGCTGCTTGGAGCCCTTGGCGGCGACCAGATCGTAGCCGGGCTTGGTGGCGTGACGGATGAACACGCGCACGGCGTCTTGCCCCTTGTTCGCGAGCTCGAGCTTGGTGCGCCGAATGCGCTGACTCTGAGCGGTCACGATGCCGCGCTGGATCGTCACCAGCTGCTCGATCTCCTCTCGTGAGTCTTCCTTCGTCTCCACGACGACCTGGCGATCCAGGGCGTACGGGATGAATGCCTCGCTCTTCGGCGGGATGGCCTCCGAGAGCCCTTCCCCGAGGAACTGACCCTTGGCATAGACGGTGAACGGTCCCTGGTCCAGGGTGTACTTGGTCGGGTTCTTGATGCGCACCGCCTTGAAGGCGAACTGGCGGGAGCCGCGCGCGCTCACGGGGTCGTAGTAGTAAACCGGCTCCACCTCTGTCTTGGACTTGACCAGGCTGATCATCGCCGAGTGATCCCGCTCGATGCTCATCGGGCTGTCGGCCATGAAGTAAGCGGAGCCCGTGGGCTCCTCTGGATTTCCAGCGGCCTGTCTGGGCTGCTCAGGCGCAGGCGGCTGATCGACGGCGATGACTCGCACGCCTTCGGTGTTCGTCTTGCCGGTGGCCACCACCTCGATGCGGTCTGCGTCGACTCCGTTTGCGATCAGCAGGTCCCGAGCCCTGTTGGCGCGCTCGAGAGACGCCCGCGCGCCGTCGTCGTCGCCCGCCTTCGCGTATCCTTCCACACGGATACGACCGTGCTGCTGGGCGCGCGCTGCGATGTTGCCCGCCGCGTTGGCCTGCTTGGGCTTGCGTCGGTAGACCTCGGACTTCTTGTCGGCTGCTCGCGAAGCAGGCTTGGACACGGGTCGTGGCTCCCGTGCCGGTGCGCCAGCGCTCTCCCCGCGCCCATAGCCGGACTGCTTGAGCACCTTGGCGGTCTCTGAGACGTCCGCCGCGGCAAAGCGGCCATCATCGTCCTTCTCGCGCTCCAGTTCCTCATCGGAGATACCTCCGAGGACCTGCACTTCCTTCTTCGCCACCGTGTAGGACGAGCCCCCCGTCGGCGGGGCCAGCGCGAGCGCAGCGTTGTCGGTGAGGGTCTCGCGCTCGATCAGACGCACGCTCGCGAGATCGTAGCGGAACGACAGCGCCGAGGAGCTGCCCACACCGACGCGCACCCGCTTCCAGTCCTCGCCAGAGACGTTGTCGACGACGGCCCAGGCCTCGAGTTGCCCGCTCCCCCCCTCCGCCAGCTCCACGCGGTAGCTCGGCTTCCACGCCGGACTCTCGGTGACGTAGCTGATGGCCAGATCGTGTGGCCCCTTGCCTGGGAGCTGAATCGTGAGCTCGGTGTCGGCTCCGCTCTCGTCCACCGTGGGGTAGGCAACCGGGAGGCTCTCGCCCGTCTTGGCGTCCACGATCGTGAGACTCTTGAGGAAGTCGTCGATCTTCCCCGACGGCACCGTCAACGTCAGCTTGTCGCCGCGGACCAGCGCTCGACGCTCGAAGTACGCAACGCCGTTGCGATAGATCACGACCTTTCCGAGCGCGGCGTCGGTGCGGATGGGCTCGCTGACTGGCAGGTTCTTGGTGCAGCCGGTCGTCACAGAGGACAGTCCCAGAGCGACCAGCAGCGCCAGCCCGCCGATGCCGGTCGCCGCGCTCCCACGTGAGGGCGCTCTCAGCGCGCCAGCCTCGGTGCCAGTCTTGTGTGTGCGTCGAAACATGAAGAAGCCTCCCAGACGGCTTCAACGCCGCCCGTGGAGGCTCCTTACGCTTCGAGTCGAAAAAAGGTCTAGCGGGGGACGATCTCGACCTTCTCGAGATTGAGACCACCTGGGTACATGTAGCTCGTGTACGAGGCGTACCCGTACACGACGATTCCGAAGTTCTTGTCGCCCTTCATCGCGTGAGCGCCGCCAGGGACCTGAACGCGCGCCACGTTGAACCCGGAGTTCCCGATCGGAGTGAAGCGGCTCTGGTCGATCGGGGCGCCGTCGATGGAGATCACCGCTCCCGGCGGCGCCACGACGTTCACGAAGTTGTAGGTGTACGTCGTGGGGGCGAGGAAGGTGTATTCAAGGCGGTACTGCTCCACCGGGATGGCGATGGAGAGCGATGGATCGCCTGCGCCGGCGCTCTGCCCAGAGAAGTTCTCTCCGACCATGTACTGGCTGACCATCACGCGGTTGTCCGACTGAATCCGGAAGTCAGAAGTGATGGGGCCGATCTCGACCCACTCGCCCGCGTTCAAGGTCACGCTGGGATTCACCGCTGGCTCGAAGTCGATCTTGTTGCCATCGGCCGCGGACATCACACGCACGAACATGTTGTCCGCCTGACCCGGATTGCTCTGGATTGAAGCCACCGCCTGCGGCGCGGTGACCACCAGATCCTGGCCAAGCGTTTCCGTGGGAAACATGCTCTCTTCGAGGTGATCACAGGCGAAGCGGCTGTACGGCACGAAGGTGCAGTCGTGGCCACCAATCACGCTGATCGGTTTGTTGGAGGTGATGCGCGACCCGGTGAGGTCGTACTCCTTCGGCGAAGGACACAGCGTGGCCTCGCTGCCAAGCCCCGTGACTTCCGTGCCGCAGGGCTTGTTGGGCTGGGGCGTCTTCTGCTCTGGCATGACACCACTCGACAGCACGAGAACGTCGCCGCGGTTGAGCGAATAGGTCCCTTGCTGTCCAGGCGAGAGCGCGGACACGCCATTGCCTGACCTGACGTAAGCCGAGCTGTTGACGGTCACGTCCGTGCCGTCCTCCGTCGCCGTTACCGCAAGGAAACCAGGCGCATCATTCCACTGCGACGGACCGAGCCCTGTGGGCCCCTGTCCAACGTGATGCGTCGGATAGGACATGACGTAGTAGTCGGACCCCAAGGCCGTGGTCGGGATCAGCAAGGATGCGTCGTTGGTGAAGGAGTTGCAGGGCGCTGGACAGTTGGCGTCCCCGGGGCGCTCGAACTCCAGTGGGTTGAACTGGTAGAGCGTGATTGGGACGGAACTCGTCACGTGGAACGCACCTGCCTGGACCAGGCCCGAAGTGAAGTTGGGGAAGGTCTGCTTCAGCGCGGTCACCCACGGCAACCGAATCGTGTCTAGCTGTCCCGGAGCGATCGTCCTTGTCGCCAGGACCTGACCCTGGAACTCCACGGTCACGTCGGCGTTGGATTTGGTCGGGTTCGCGGCGACCACCGCGAACTCGAAGCCATCATCCAGGCCCGCGTTGTTGGTCACGGTCGGCCAGTACTCGCAGCCGAGGTAGCTCTTCTGAGCTTGGGCCTGGGCACAGCTCTCGGGGATCCCACCCGAGTTCCCCCCGCTGCCACCACCGCCGTCGATCTGGCCGCCGCTGCCGCCGAACGCCCCAAAGCCGTCCCCTCCGGTCCCGCCGTTGTTACCGCTACCGCCGTTGCCGCCGTTGCCGCCGTTGTTGACCCCTGAGCCGGACCCCGAACTCGCCGAGCAACCACCTGAGAACAAGCCCCCAGCCGCCGCCAACATCGCAGCTCCGGAAACCCACTTCGTCACGCCCACCAAACGCATGGCCGACCCTCCACAAATCAAGCGCCCGCGCGCCGGCGAGCATCAAAAGACGCGCCTGGGGGCGCGACCGCACAAGACCTGCCTGGTTTTGGCAGCCTTGTGGCGCCGCGTCAAAGTTGGCGTGCGAAACCGCACACTTTCCAGCAGAACGGAGCGCCGGCCGCGGAAAATTCGTTGAGCCTTGAAGTTCCGTAGCCGGATTGGCGGTCAGGCGCTGGGCGTGCAGGGCGCTGACACCACACCATCCGCGGTCAGGCGCTGGGCGTGCACCCACGCCATCCGCCTCCCGGACCACCATCCGGACGGCGGAACGCGGCCCTCCGTGCATCAGCGCTAGCCACACCGACCCCAGAACCGCACGGTCACGGACTTGGATCCGCACGGCATTCAAGTCGCCTCTCCCCTTCAAGAACCGCCTTTCCCGAGCAACCTTCAAGCGCTACTCTCCGCGTCCCTGCACATCAGGAGATCCCATGAAGAAACACTTTAGCGCCCTTGCTCTCTCGTCCTTCATCCTCTCCGCGTGCAACGTGTCTTCGGACCCGACCGAAGACGTAGAGAGCACCAGCGACGACCTGAAATTCTATCCGATCAGCATCAATCCCCTCGCAGGCAAGCCGATGTCCGGCAGCTGGTCGAAGACTAGCGGCGCTGACAACGACTCGACGGTCTGCCGGGAGTGCAGCTACACGAACCACAGCGACTTTCCCCACGACCAATACCCCCTGGCGTTCGACTTCAACACCTGGAAGGCATCGTTCCCTAGGTTCGGCTCGAGCACGGGCATGCCCGAAGCGCTGACGGAAGGGAAGGCGATCGCCGACGACCTCATCGGCGGCTCGTACAACTCCGCGCTCGAAGAGAACCTCTGCTACGCGTGGGCGTACCTAGCGGTCGGGCAGACTCAACGGGGCGGCAGCCTGACCCCCAGCGTCTCTAAACTCAGTCACTCCATTACGGTCACGTCCTACCTGAACTCACTGGGTTTGCTAGCGCCACAGGCGATCTGCGGCAGTGCGACGCTGCGGCAGGAAATTGCCCAGAAGGTGTTCCAGAGCAACCAGGCGTGGGCGCTCGCGTTTCCCCCGCAATACGCCCGACATCTGAAGAGCCAGTACCTCCCCAGCGGACTAGGCTACTCCAATCACGTCTACGCTGAGCCTGAATGCCTCGCGGAAATGGATGGCCGCGCGAGCAAGAGCTATTGCTCGATGCGCGAGGCTGCGCAACGGGCCGGCGGTTCCAAACTCCCGTTGGGTAACCATCAGATCGGGCAGTTTCTGTTCTGGGAGGTGGGCAAGGTGGACGGGAACCTGCGCTTTCTGCCGCCGTCGAAGATCAAGGAGATCGATCCATACCCGAACACCAAGGCCTATGTGATCCCCATGGTCGTCAGCGGAGCCGTGAATCCGTTGACGGGGCCGCTGCTTCCGGAGTTCTCCGACCTTACTCATCCTCTCGTGTGGGTGACCGCGGACGGGCAGTACGAATCCCAAGAGGTCTGGGGGAAGACCGGAGTGCGGTACGTCGGCACGTGGCCGAATATCCATCTGGAGCCGGTCTACGGGTGGACCAAGCGCTACGACAACATGGCGCACGCCGACTACTTGGCGGGCAGGTCCCGCACGGCAAGGATCGCCCTTCAAGACGTGACGTTGTTCACCATCTGGGAAGTGCTGAACGTGAACCTCGGCGTGTCCATGGACTTCGAACTCGGAGTTCCAAAAACGGATCACGAACTCCGTCAGGGCGCGGCTCCGACTCGCTCGGTGAACCTCGACCCCAGCCAGGGCACGGTCTTCGCGAGCGATGGTCAGATCAAGCGCGGCACGTCGACCGTCGGGTGGCCCCCCCTATACGTCTATGGGCCCAATGGACGTAACCGTTCACGGACCAAGTCGCGATCATGCTCGGGCGGGCAAGAGCAACGGATGCGGCTTGCGGCGTAGTTGAGCCTTGAGCGTGTCAGTCAGGAACGCGAGCAGACTACGCTTCTTCCGCAGGGTGTGTGCGACGGTCGCGGTCCGCTCGGCGTAGCGCTCGCCGCGTTCGCTCTGAGGCGAAGCTCCTCTTGCGCCACAGAACGAAGCGTCGGGCTCTCGCTCTGCGTGGTTGTTGGTGGGCTCCACGTCGGGATTGTCGACGAGGGTCCACAGCGCCTCGCGGTGTTCGAGGATGTTCGTGCACGAGCGGCTTACACCTCAGTTTTGAGCGCAGCAGTGCGTTCGAGCTTCGCCTCGATGTGCGGCCCGAGATTCGCCATGAGATGACGGAGCCGTCTCGAGGATCGTTCCGTCTCGCACCTTGTGGATCGCGTGGAACAACGTCTGGGTGAGTAACACGAGCCCCCTGCCAAGACTCACCAGCTTCGCCGCCGCGCTCGAGTACTCGAACTTGCGGAGCAAGTGGGCCGGATCTGACGATCCTGCATCGCCCAGAAGTTGAACTGCCCGGCTCGATCCGGAGACGAAGGCACGCCATGGAGGCACGCGACAAGAGCTTGCGTAGCGCCTTGCGACTGCCATCCGGCGTGGTCCCGAACACGGTCACCGCCTCCGTGGCGATCGTCCAGAGGTTGCGATAACGACCTGCGTTTGCGCCAGCCCGTTGCGTCGACATGCTTGGCACATGCATCGAGTGCGTGCTCGGTCGCCTCTTTGGTCGCCGGGGCGAGGGCGTCGACCGCGTCGCTCGATTCCGCTGATACCTCCGAGCGAGACATCGAGGTCGAGCGCTTGCTTCGAAAGGATGCGGTGTCGCGACGACTCAGATGGTAGACGCCCGTCAACAGCGCCACGAACGCCATCAAACGTGGACCGAATACACCTCGCGGAACCCGCTTCGGGAGCTTCGCACGAGTCACTTCACCGCAGCATGGGCACTGCACCTGGTGCAGCAGGTGCTCGTCGACGTCCGGATGGATCTCCGGGATCTCTGCAACCTGGTGTCTCGACGGATCCCCGCTCGGCCGCTTCGGCAAGTGATGGTTGCACCTCCACACTCCTTGAGAGAATACTCTGGCTGACGGCGCGTCACTCGCTCTGGGGGTACTAACGCGCGGAACTTCGCCTTGTGGCCCGGCCTGGCTCCGCGCGCTCGCTCTTGAGTCAGTTGCGCTTCTTCCGTCGCTCCTCTCGCGTCGCCGCGTCGTCCGTGATGGCGGCTTGCCGGGATTGATCGAGTTGGCAGCTAGCAGTCGCTCCAGCTCCGCGATGCGCGCTAGCGCCGCGGCGAGCTGGGCCTTGAGCTCAGCGATCTCGCGATCCCGTGCATCCAGCTCGCTTTGCCAGTCGCGCTCCACGACCTCATGGCTGCCAGATCCTCGCCACGATGGAAAGCGCAGCGAGATAATGGAGCAAAGTAGATCACTTAGCGGGTCAGCTGCTCAAACGGTGCTCGGTCCGTGAACGGTTACCAATGGACTGTATCCGGGCTCGATTCCGGATTCGTCGCTTTTCGGAACACGCGTTCGATACGATCAAGAGGATGATCGCGCGCAAGTGGTGAGAGACAGGATCACGGACACGCTCACTTTGGGTGCAGATGTCACCCCAACACCAGTGGGCCCGATCCAAGTCAGGCTCGACGTCGACGGCTCGATCTCGGTCGCCTCGCAAATGGACACCGTGTTCAGGGAGCACCTGAGCGCGACCCCCCAAGGCGGCTCGCTACACCTGCAGTCAAACGCCATGGCCGAGGTCGAGCGCACGAGCGACGTAGCCGCGGATCCCCTCTCGATCCGACTGATCTTCACGGCGCACTTCGACCTGGTGATCGGAAGCTTCGACGTGGAGTGGTCAAAGGAACTCTACAACGCCGGGACGCTCGATCTCTTCCCCAAGTACTCTCGTAGTCTGGAAGCCGAGAAGCTTCGAGTCGGTGAGTTCTCGCAACTGGGACTCTCGGCATTCAATCGCGATGCTCAGCAGCCGACCGTCTTCTCACACCTGCCCGACGGTCAACAGCCGGGCGGAGAGCAGTTCCAGGCCTTCCCTGCCAGCGTGGGGCAGTGCCTCGCGGAACCGGTCGACGTTCCCCAAGCGGAGGAGCCGACTCCACCGTCCTACGGAGGGGATGTCGACCCCCAGCTCTGCCTCGTCTTCAGCGGGGACTTCGCTCCCCCCGGCGGTAGCACGGGCTTGCCCCCCCGCATCCCTGGTGACGTCTGCAGCGCCGCGAACAAGAGCGCCTTCGTCGACGCCTACATGGCAGGTTGCGTCGGTGCGAGTTGCCTCCCCGAACGGACATGTATCGCAAGCTTCGTGGAGTTCGGCTGTGAGCAAGGCATTGACACCAGCTGGGGCGGAATCTCGGCCCACAGCCGAGAGGTCAACGCAACCGACGCCAACGAGATGATGACCATCGTTCACAGCTGCGCGGGGCTTCATGCCACCAGAGACGGGAGTCGAAAGGAAGCGCTCATTGAAGAGTTCAACGCTTTGTACAGCCTGACGCTATGCGAAGACGAGCAACCCATCGGCAATCCTCACTCGTAGCTACACAGTGCGCGCGTGCGAAGGCCAGCGGCTCTCTCGAAGGCCCTCGCACGCCTATCTTGACTCCACGACGTCGGATTCCAGCTGAGCTCCCGCTTCGTCAGCCGACGCCGTCCGAGTAGACCCAGCGGGCGCCATTCGTTTCCGTGCAGACAGTCCCGTGGTCGACTGCCCCTCCGGCTGTGGCGCCTCGAACGTCCCTCCTGGGCAAGCTCTGCTTCGAAGCAGCGCACCTCCCCCCAACCCGCGTAGGCCCCTTCACCAGGCGCGCTGCTTGAAACGGCGCACCAGGAAGGCTAGCCAACGAGATATGCGGCTTCCCCTCGTGTGCTTCGGGTTCTCAGCGCTGCTAAGCGCCTGCGCGTCGGCCCAGCCAGCACCCTCTGCAGCGCCGACCTCAGCCCCGACGGAGGAAGCGCCGGCCGTTGCGGCAACCACGGCGAGCGAACCCAAGGTCGCGAAAGCGCCTGCACCGATCGCCGCCCCTCCGCCAAACGAGGAGTTGCCGAGCAGCGGAACCCTCCCACCGAGTGAGATCAGGCGAGTCGTGCGCCAAGCGCTCCCCAAGGTTCGGGCCTGCTACCAGGAGGGCCTAGCCAAGGACCCGAAGCTCGCTGGCAGAGTGACGGTCGCGTTCGTGATCGATCGCGAGGGCTTGGTCTCGAATGCAACCACGAATCCGAAGACGACGGACCTGAGCGATGAACAGGTCTCGAAGTGCATCGTCCAGCGCTTCTACGAGCTACGCTTTCCTGCACCCGAGGGCGGACTCGTGACGGTCCGCTATCCGATGGTCTTCTCACCCCAAGACTGACCTGACACCCCTCCGGTTGGGGGTGAGGCGCAGCGTCGGTCAGCAGGGGCCGCCGGGCGGTGCGCCGAAGTCCTGCGGATCCACGCAACCCAAGCCGAAGGTCGAGTCGTAGAAGCCACAGGTATGATCCGCGCGGCAACATCCCTGGATTGGTTGATTGTAGATCGAGGTGTCTGGGCACTTGTCGGTGACTTGCCCTGGCTGATTCGTCTCGACGCAGCCCGCGCCGCTCAGCACGTTGCTCAGGTCGTAGCCGCACTTGCCGCTCGCAGCGCAGCAACCGCGGATGTAGCCCCCCTGGGAGCTCGGGCACTGCGCAGGATCGCAGGTGCTCGTGGTGCCGCCTTGCGCCCCAGAGCCACCGGCCCCAGAGCCACCCTGTGCGCCAGACCCGCCCTGAGCGCCAGAGCCACCCTGAGCGCCAGAGCCGCCTTGCGCACCGGAGCCGCCTTGCGCGCCGGAGCCGCCCTGTGCGCCGGAGCCGCCCTGCGCACCGGAGCCGCCCTGTGCGCCGGAGCCGCCCTGTGCGCCGGAGCCGCCCTGTGCGCCGGAGCCGCCCTGTGCGCCAGAGCCACCTTGACCGCTGGCGCAAGAATCCAGACAGGGCCCCGGGGTGCCCCCCAGACACAAGCACTCTTCGTAACACGAGAGGCCCTCGCAGGAGGCGTCACCACCCGAGCCGCCGTTCGCGCTGCTTCCGCCACTGCCGTTTCCTGTGAGCCCGCCATCCTCCGCGCTCCCGCAGGCGCCAACCCCGAAGCCCAGCAGAACCACGGCGGCGCCTACTAGTCGCAGCGTTCCAGTTCTTCTCGAGTTCTCCAAGCGCACGCCAAGTCCAAACATAGTCGTCCTCACCACTCAGGATGACCGAGCGAGCCGTCGCTTCGCAAGGCGAAGCAAGCCTTTCTCAGCGACTTTCGTGGAGCGGTGAAAGATTTTGGCCCTACCCGGCCGCACGCGGAAGCCCGCCGCCCCCAGCGGCCCTCGGCGCAGAGGGGGTCGCCCGATCCGTGGGTCGAAAGCTGCCGCCCACGGATCGGGTAGGCGCGGTATGATCCTCACGGCAACAGCGCGACGAGTGGCTGGAGTCGAAGCACCCTCACCGCCCGACCACCGCCTGACCGCCTGACGAACCGCCGTCCTCGCTGCCTCACCGCAGCAGGATTCGCCAGCGGCGAAGTCGAGCCCACCGCCGACGCCGTCGCTGGGTGTGAGGCCAGTCACCGCGCGCCCAGCTCCGATCCTCGCCCCCTGCGCTCGGGAGGACTGCGTGCCCCCGCTACTCCGCAAGCGGCACTCCCCTTCGCCGTGAGATCGCCCATTGGTTCTCCCCGCGCCGGGCGCCGCCCTGGGGGATTCCGTGCACAGGCGGACCATTTTGCAGGCGGTTCGGGGGGTTCCTCGGTCAGGCTGCACAGCCGCACGCTCCCTCGGCTTCGCCGACCGCCTTGGTCGTGCTAAACGCGCGGTCCCATGCGGTATTCACGCGCGCTCCTTCCCACGGTCAAAGAAGCCCCCGCTGACGCGACCACCACCAGCCACATCTTCCTGCTGCGCGCCGGCTACGTCCGGAGAGTCGGCGCCGGGATCTACTCCTTCCTCCCGCTCGGGGTGAGGGTGCTGCGCAAGATCGAAGCCATTGTCCGCGAGGAAATGAACCGCGCAGGAGCGGAGGAGGTGTTGTTGCCCGCGCTTCTACCCGCAGAGTATTTCCAGGAGACCAACCGCTGGACGCTGTTCGGCGACACCCTGATGCGCCTCAAGGATCGCAAGGGCGGCGACTACCACCTCGGCCCCACCCACGAGGAGATCATCACCGACCTCGCGCGCCGCGAGATCCACAGCTACCGCGACTTGCCGAAGAACCTCTACCAGGTACAGACCAAGTTCCGGGACGAGCCTCGCCCGCGCGCCGGTCTGCTGCGCTGCCGCGAGTTCCTGATGAAGGACGCCTACTCCTTCGACGTGAGCGAAGACGCCGCGAAGCAGAGCTACGAGGCCATGCGCGTCGCCTACCGCAACATCTTCGATCGCTGTGGCTTCCTGTACCGCATGGTCGGCGCGGACTCTGGCGCAATGGGCGGCTCCACGAGCGCCGAGTTCCAGGTCCTGGTGCACAGCGGCGAGGACGTCATCGCTGCCTGCACCAGCTGCGAGTACGCAGCGAACGCCGAGGTCGCGGCGTCGACGCCCGCGGAGCCTCGTGGTCCGGCAGCTTCCGACGTCCCGGCACTGGAGAAGGTCGAGACTCCAAAGCAGAAGACCATCGAGGAGGTGTCCAGGTTCTTGAAGCGGGAACCCGCGGATTTCCTGAAGAGCCTGCTCTACGTGGCTGACAACGAGGTCGTGATGGCGGTCGTCCGCGGCAACCATGAGCTCAACGAGATCAAGCTCGCGCGGGTGCTCGGCGTCGACGAGGTGTTCCTGGCCAGCCCCGAGGACATCCGCAAGGCGACGGGCGCCGAGGTTGGATTCGCAGGTCCGGTGGGCTTCAAGGGCAAGCTGGTCATCGACCGCGACGCCGCGAGCGTGAGCGACGCGATCACTGGCGCGAACGAGACCGACTACCACCTGCTCCACGTGCAGTACGGCCGCGACTTCGAGGGCCAGGTCGCCGACATCCGCATGGTGGCCGAGGGTGATCCCTGCCCCGAATGCGGCAAGGAGCTGAAGCTCTACCGCGGCATCGAGGCAGGACACATCTTCATCCTCGGTACGCACTACTCGTCCAAGATGGGCGCGACCTACCTCGACGAGAAGCAGGAGAAGAAGCCCCTGGTCATGGGCTGCTATGGCATCGGCGTCTCCCGCCTGGTCGCTGCCGCCATCGAGCAGCACAACGACAAGGACGGCATCTGCTGGCCGATGAGTATTGCGCCCTACCAGGTGCACATCGTGCAGCTGGGGATGGAGCCCGAGGTGGTGAGCGCGGTGAGCGCCCTCGAAGGTCAGCTGGAAGCAGCCGGCCTGGAGGTGCTGGTGGACGATCGCGAGCAGCGACCCGGTGGCAAGTTCAAGGACGCGGATCTGATCGGTGTGCCCCTGCGGGTAACCATCGGGGCGCGTTCGCTGCAGAACGGCGGCGTCGAGCTCAAGCTCCGCACGGAGAAGGACCCCAAGAAGGCCGAGCTGGTCCCCACGGACCAGGCAGCAGCGCGGATCCAGACACTGGTCCAGGAGCTGCTCGCCAATCCGGCGCCGCCTCCTGCCAAGGAAGCGCAGTGAGCGCCGGGGGCCACGACGGCAGCCCCGACAGCAAGCTCGTCCAGTCTCCGGACAGCGCGAGTCGGGACACCCTCCCGGGGCACTCGAGGGGCGTTGGCTCCACACAGACCGTCCACGCCGGCGTGCCGGCCGAGCGCCCCCATCACACCCTCGCCCCCAGTATCGCCCAGACCGCGACCTACAAGTTCCAGAACACCGCGGACCTGGTGCAATACATGCGTGGCGAAGACGCGGACTCCGGGCGTGAAGAGTACGGTCGCTACGGCAACCCAACGGTGCACGAGCTGGAGCAACGCATGGCGGCGCTGGAAGGCACCGCGGACTGCGTGGCCTTCTCGAGCGGCATGGCCGCAGTGACCACGCTGCTGCTCGGCTTGACCAAGGCAGGTGACCACGTCGTCCTGTTTCGCGACTGCTATCGACGCACCCGCCAGTTCGTTACCCAGATGCTGTCCCGCTTCGGCGTCGAGCACTCGCTGGTGGAGCCCGGAGACCTCGAAGGCCTCGACCGCGCCATCACGAAGCAGACCAAGGTCGTCGTCAGCGAGTCACCCACCAACCCCTATAATTTCTGCGTGGATTTTGGTGAGATGGTCGCCATCTGCAAGCGCCACGGCCGCGTGCGCACCGTCGTGGACGCGACCTTCGCGACCCCTTACAACTGCCGCCCAGCTGAGTTCGGGGTCGACCTGGTGCTGCATAGCGCCACGAAGTACCTCGGCGGACACAACGATGTGATGGGTGGCGTCGTCTCTGGGCCCGGTCACCTGGTCTCCCTGCTGCGAGAGACCCGGGGGGTGCTCGGTGGGATCCTGGACCCGCACGCGGCGTTTCTGATCCTGCGCGGCCTGCGCACCCTGGGGATCCGCATGCAGCGTCAGAATCACACGGCCCTCGCCGTGGCTCAGGCTCTGGAAGCGCACCCAAAGATCGAGCGCGTGTTCTACGCCGGGCTCGAGAGCCACCCGTCCCATGCGATCGCGAGACGGCAGATGCGCGGCTCCGGGGGCATCGTGAGCTTCGTCGTGAAGGGTGGTCAAGACGCCGCCAGTCGACTGATCGATGGCTGCCAGCTCGCCACCATCGCCTCCTCGCTCGGCGGCGTGGAGACGCTGATCGAGCAGCCGCGCTACATGAGCTTCTTCGAGCTCGACGAGGCGGGCCTTCAGAGCGTGGGCATCGATCCCGCTCTCGTCCGCCTCGCGGTCGGCGTCGAAGAGACCGACGACGTCATCGGCGATCTCCTGCAAGCGCTCGATCGAGTCTAGCGGGACAACACAGATGTTGCCTCAGGGCAACGTCGGTGCGGCGGATTCGACCCAGACGAGCGGTCCCGTGGCCAGCTCCTCCGAGGTCTCCTCGGGGCGCAGGGGCACCAGCGCTCGGCCGTCGTCACTCAGCGCCAAGACTCGTGCCTGCTTGCCCAGCACCCGCCCTGCGCCGAGATCGATCCACTGCGGCGACACCCACGAGAAGCGTCCGCGGTGCAGCTCCTCGCTGACCTCGTCCACCTTCGCGCCGAGGTCCAGCCAGGCGCTCTTGTCCCCCGAGCTCTCAGCTGCCTGCGCATCGAACAGCCAGAGTGAGTTTCCCCTCCGCACCAGTGCATGCGCCTCGTACGTGTGCAGCACGATGTCTCCGACCTTCAGCGGCAAGACCTCCGTGTTCTGCAGATCCAGGACCCGGGTCTCGCTGCCGGGGTAGAAGTGCAGGAGTCGCGGCCCACTGAGGGCGCCCGCCCAGGTGTCTCCGCGGATCGGTGCCAGATCGAAGCCGAGGGGCTTGCGCTCGATCTGGCCACCTCCGAGGAGCCGCACGAGCTCCACGGCGTGGCGGTAGTTGTGCGTCTTCTTGACTTGCTCTCTGCTCGGCTCACACGCCACGACCAGACTGTTCCGCGCGGCGTCGGCGTAAAGGACTCGAGGCTCGCAGTCCTCGAGGTCGAGCGCTTCGCTGTGAGGCCGTCCGCGACGGTAGGCACGACTGAAGAGCTTCGGCGAGGCTCCGCGGTAGATCAGTCGCTTGCCGAGCGGCGTCACGAGGCCGTCCCGCCGCTCGAGCTTCGCGGGCTTGCCGCGGGACACGTCGCCTAGATACAAGCTGCGCGTGTAGACTCGGTCGCCGCGCCCTGGATAGACGCTGTACGTCGCCCGTGAGGAAACGCAGCGCTTGCTCACCCCCGATCCCTGCTCCGGGAGCGGCCAGTCGAAGCGGCCATTTTTGTTGGTGTCATCGATCAACACCTCGAGCACCAGCCAGTTGCCTGTCGCGTCGAGGCGCAGCCGGTACACGCTGCCGCGCCCCGGGTCGAAGACCCGCTCCGTGCCGCTCTCGAGATCGCGCAGGACCAGCTGTTCCTTGCGCTGTCCTGGCAGCATGCCCGACTCGTGAGCGCCCAGTCGCAAGTATGCCAGTTTCCCCGCGGCATCGAATGAGAGCGCCCGATGGGGCAAGTCTCTGCTGACGTCATCCCGAGCGTCTGCCCCCAGGGCGCTCAGATCCGTGGCTTCTCCGCTGAAATCGTCGAAGAGCTCCAGCCTTCCTTCGCGCCGCAGCAGCAGCCAACGACCACTCGGATCCGCGTCGATGAACTCGTCGAGGGGCGTGCCCTCCCCCGCGCCGCGCACGAGGTAGCTGCGCACAGCGTCCCCCAGCAGCTCCCCTCGTGGCCCGACGTGAAACGCGACCTGACCATCACCGTCGCTGTCTTCGCGTGCCTGACACAGCGCAACCCAGCGCCGATTGCCGCTCGCGCGCTGCAGCAACAGCGGCCCCGGCGCGGCGATGCTGCCCTCCGGTAAGGGCTGGGGCGTCTTCGGACTGGCGACCTCTGGCGACTTCACGCGTGGAGACGCTGGGGGGTGCGGAGGTGGCGTCCCCAGGCTCGGCACATCCACCTGAGCGCCGCCGCAGCCGAGCAGACTCAGCGCAGCGATCACCCACGCGGGTCTACGGAAGGCGTCGCTGACTCCCATCGCTGTCCTGCTATCATCTGAGCCATGCCTCGTCGATCCTTGCGTCTCGCCCTGTCTCTGCTCGTCCCCTGTCTCGCGCTCTCGAGTGGCGCGGGTTGCGGCAGCAAGGACTCGGTGGCCCTGAGCGCCTGGATCAGCAACGAAGATTTCACCCTGCAGGCGGGAACGCTGGGCAACCGCCTCACTGGCTCCTTCGTGTTGCACCTGGAGCTCGGGCCCGAGGCCTCGGGCAGCACCGAAGTGAGCCTGGAGGATTTCGCGTTGGGTCCAGCTGGTGGCGTCGGAGATCTGGTCCCCGGCTTCGCACCAGAGACCACGGAGAGCTTTCCCGTGACGCTCGCCGCCGGGGACAAGCGCCAGATCACGCTCACGTTGCCCGACAGCGACACGCTGAGCGAAGCGGAGGTCACGGCCGTCTGCGAAGGCGACGTGGAAGTGCGCGCGTCGCTTCGGGACAGCTTGAGCGACAACGCCGTCACCTCGGTGCGTGGCGCGGCGATCAGCATCAGCGGTTGTCCCTGACGACGCTCCGCGTCGCAAGCTCGCCGCAGTGCCTGAACACCTGCACTGAAGCCTGAATCCACAGCGCTTCACGGCTTTTGAGGCGCTGCACATCGCGCTATGTAGCGCTCGTGGATCAGACTCAAAGCGTGGAGTCTCAGGACTCTCAAGCCAGCAAGCAACCCGTCGCCCAGTCCGGCAACGGGCATGTGTCTCCCTACAAGCCCACGCACCACGTGCGCTTGGTGACGGCAGCTTCGCTCTTCGACGGTCACGACGCGGCGATCAACATCATGCGCCGCATCCTCCAGGCGTCGGGCGCGGAGGTGATCCACCTCGGACACAACCGCTCGGTCGCCGAGATCGTCGACTGCGCCATCCAGGAAGACGCCCAGGGCATCTGCCTCACGAGCTACCAGGGCGGTCACGTCGAGTACCTGAAGTACATGCACGACCTGCTGAAGGAACGCGGGGCCAGGATCAAGATTTTCGGGGGGGGAGGGGGAACCATCCTGCCCAGCGAAATCGAAGAGCTCCACGCCTACGGCATCGACCGCATCTACTCTCCGGACGACGGTCGCTCGCTGGGCCTGCAAGGCATGATCGACGACGTCATGCGCCAGTGCGACTTCGCCGTTGGTAAGCCGAGCGACGCGGACGAGCTCCTCCCTGAAATCCAGAGCGACAAGCCCGCGGTGCTGGCGCGCTTGATCTCCTTGGTCGAGAATTACCCGGAGGAAACGCAAGCGCTGCAGGCCGAGCTCAGCGCGAAGAGCGCGGCGATCAAGACTCCGGTCCTCGGCATCACGGGTACCGGCGGCGCGGGCAAATCGAGCCTGGTAGACGAGCTGGTGCGGCGCTTCTTGCTGGACCACCCGGACAAGCGCATGGCGATCATCAGCGTCGATCCGTCGAAACGGAAGAGCGGTGGCGCGCTGCTCGGCGACCGCATCCGCATGAACTCGATCCACGACGATCGCGTCTACATGCGTTCCCTCGCGACCCGGCAGAGCAACCTCGCGCTCAGCCGCTACGTCAAGCACAGCATCCAGCTGGCGAAGCTCGCCGGCTTCGATCTGGTGATCGTCGAGACGAGCGGTATCGGACAGAGCGACACGGAGATCACGGAGCACTCCGACGTCGCGCTGTACGTGATGACCGCCGAATATGGCGCGGCGACGCAGCTCGAGAAGATCGACATGCTCGACTTCGCCGACGTGATTGCGATCAACAAGTTCGACAAGCGCGGCAGCCTGGACGCCTTGCGCGACGTGCGTCGCCAGTACAAGCGCAACCACCAGCTGTTCCAGGCGCAGGACGACGAGCTTCCCATCTTTGGCAGCATCGCATCCCAGTTCAACGACCCCGGGACCACGCAGCTCTACCGGCGCTTGATGCAGACCATCGCGGAGAAGACGGGCGCCAGCGACCTCGGGCCGCGACGCGAGCTCTCGGCCGCGGAGTACGAGAAGCGCTACGTGATCCCGCCGGAGCGGGTGCGCTACCTCGCGGAGATCTGCGACAGCAGCAAGGCGTACGACGAGTTCGTGGACACCCAGGCGGGGTACGCCAGCGCGCTGTACCAGCTGCATGGCGCGCTGAAGCTGCTTGGCAGCGCAAACAGCGCTCCTCCCCCCCAGAACAAGCGCGATGTGAGCGCCCTGGTGCCGGACCTGAAGAGCGAAGATGGAGACGCGACGCTCTCTGTTGCACCAGTCGCAAAGGCGCTGGTCGATCGCTACCTCGAGATCGAAGCGAAGCTCGATCGCGAGTGCAAGCGCCTGCTCACCGAGTGGCCGGCGACGGTCGCCCGTTACCGTGCGGATTTTTACGAGTACAGGGTGCGTGACAAGGTGTTCAAACAGAGCTTGTTCACGGAGTCGCTGTCTCACCTCAAGGTGCCGAAGGTCGCCCTGCCCCGCTACGAGGACTGGGGCGACGTGCTGCGCTGGTTGCTCACGGAGAACCTGCCGGGCGAGTTTCCGTACGCGGCCGGTGTGTTCCCCTTGAAGCGTCAGGGCGAAGACCCCGCGCGCATGTTCGCGGGCGAGGGCGGCCCCGAGCGCACCAACAAGCGCTTCCACTACGTCTCTCGCGGCTTGCCCGCCAAGCGCCTCTCCACGGCCTTCGACTCGGTCACGCTGTACGGCGAAGACCCGGATCACCGCCCGGACATCTACGGCAAGATCGGCAACAGCGGCGTGTCCATCGCCAACGTCGACGACGCGAAGAAGCTGTACAGCGGCTTCGATCTGTCGAGCCCCTCGACCAGCGTCTCGATGACGATCAACGGCCCCGCGCCCATGCTGCTCGGCTTCTTCCTGAACGCCGCGGTGGATCAGGGCTGCGAGCGCTACATCCGCGAACAAGGTTTGATCGCGGACGTGGAGAGCAAGATGGACGCTCTGTACAAGGAGCGCGGCTTGCCGCGTCCCCGGTACAACGGGTCACTTCCTGAAGGAAACGATGGACTGGGTTTGTTGCTGCTCGGCGTGAGCGGCGACGAGGTGCTGCCCGCCGAGAGCTACCAGAAGATCAGGGCGGACGTGCTCTCCAAGGTGCGCGGCACCGTGCAGGCAGACATCCTCAAGGAGGATCAGGCGCAGAACACCTGCATCTTCTCCACGGAGTTCGCCCTGCGGATGATGGGGGACATCCAGCAGTACTTCATCGATCACCGGGTGCGGAACTTCTACTCGGTGTCGATCAGCGGCTATCACATCGCCGAGGCTGGGGCGAACCCCATCAGTCAGCTAGCCTTCACCCTGGCCAACGGCTTCACATTCGTCGAGTACTACCTCTCCCGAGGCATGAACATCGACGACTTCGCGCCGAACTTCAGCTTCTTCTTCTCGAACGGCATGGACCCCGAGTACTCCGTCATGGGCCGCGTTGCCCGGAGGATCTGGGCCAAGGCGATCAAGCAGAAGTACAGGGGCAACGACCGCAGCCAGAAGCTGAAGTATCACATCCAGACCTCGGGTCGCTCGCTGCACGCGCAGGAGATCGCCTTCAACGACATCCGCACGACGCTGCAAGCGCTCTACGCGCTCTACGACAACTGCAACTCGCTCCACACGAACGCCTACGACGAGGCGATCACCACGCCGACCGAAGAGAGCGTGCGCCGCGCGATGGCCATCCAGCTCATCATCAACAAGGAGCTGGGCCTCAACACCAACGAGAACCCGCTGCAGGGCGCGTTCATCATCGAAGAGCTGACCGACCTGGTCGAGCAGGCAGTGCTGACCGAGTTCCGCAACATCTCCGAGCGCGGCGGCGTGCTCGGCGCGATGGAGCGCATGTACCAGCGCTCGAAGATCCAGGAAGAGAGCCTGTACTACGAGCAGCTGAAGCACGACGGACGCATGCCCATCGTGGGCGTCAACACCTTCCTCGACGACAAGGGCTCCCCGACGATTATCCCCGCGGAAGTGATTCGTTCGACCACCGAGGAGAAGGAGTTCGCGATCTCCTCGCGGGACGCCTTCAAGCTGCGCAACCAGCAGCGTGGCGCCAAGGCGCTGAGCGACCTGCAGCGCACGGCCGTGGAGAGCGGGAACCTGTTCGAGGCGCTGATGGAGACAACCAAGGTCTGCACGCTCGGACAGATCAGCGAGGCTCTATATCGCGTGGGGGGCCAATACCGCCGCAACATGTAGGCCACGGAAGTCGAGCCCGCCAGCTGGCTCCTGGTTCGCGCCAGCGATCACGACCCCAGCTGCGCCGGCCGCATCAGCTCTCGGGCGGACTGACATCGAAGTCGAAGCGTTCTCCGCTGGCGCTCGGGTAGACTCCCAGCATGGATCTGTTCCTGCTCGGAGGCGGCGTGCTGCTCATCGGGGTGGTCTTGGTCGTCGCAGGGGTGGGGCTGTGGTTCGTGTATCGGCGACAGCAGCGCGCGTACCGCGTGGCCCAGGGGGTGGTCATCTCCATCGACGCGGACTCCAGCTCGCGCATGGCCGTGATCGAGTTCTCACCAGGCGGAGAGATCCTCGTCGGCGGCCAACCGTACCGGCTCCGCGAAGGGCTGGGTGCGGCGTACCACCTGGGGGACTCGATAGCGGTTCGCTACGACCCAGCACGCCCCAGCGAAGCGACGATCCTCAGGCCGATCCACACGCGCACCCTCGCGCTGGTGATGGGGCTCATTGGAGTGCTCCAGATCCCGACAGCGCTCTTCGTCATGCTCTTCCTGGCTCCCCAGCAGCGGGCGCAGCACGAAGCGCTCGCCCGCTTCCTGAGCGCTGCACGCAGCAAGAACTCCGCGCAGGTCGTCCAGCAGAGCACACCGACCGCGCAGATCGAGCGACCGTTCCTGGACGCCGCGGAGCGCAGCCGTGGTCAGGTCATAACAGGGATGGCAGGCGGCTTCAGCGACGCTTGCTTCGAGGTCCGCTTCGATGGCGGCTCTCCCTTCTACGTCTACCTGCGAAGGGATCAGGCGTGGCGCGTCGCGCGGGCAAGACAGCAGGACACGGAGTGCCGCGAGAGGATCGAGAGCCGATAGTGATTCCGCGTGGATTTTTCTTCCGACGCGCCAGGGCCGAGCGTCGACCGCGCCCCGCACCTGGCTGGCGACTCCGAGCCTGAGTTCTCGCGCGCTCGAGCCTTCAGCGGCGCCGACGCTGGGCGCGCAAGAGCTCGTCGTCGTAGGGATGGACCGGCGTCTGTCGGTCATCCATGGGGAACGTCCCTGAGTTGGGGCGCTCCGCCGGAGCGTCGGCGCGCCTCACGGGATAGCCACCGGACTCTCGCACCTCAGGGCTGTGCTCCCGGAGCTCGTACGCGCCGGAGGTCGGGTTATGACGCAGATTGTACCCGGACTTCGGACGGGCCTCAGGCGGCGGCGGGAGGATGCTATCCCGACGCGGCCGTTCCCCATCGCCAGGAGCGCCACCTGGCACCACCGGGTACTGGCCAGCGGGAAACTTGGCGGCAGGATGGCGCGGCGCGCTTGGCTGCGGGTCGTAGCTCGCAGAGCCGGTAGTCCGGCCGCCACCGGGCTTCTTGCCAGGTTGGGCACCACCGCGCTGACGGATCTCCGAAGCGGGCCTCCCCTCTCGACGTTCACCGCCTGTTCGTGGGGGTGGGGGAGAGGAACTCTCGCGACGCTCCGGATCATACGTTGGCGGCGGCGGCGGCTGCGAGGACCTTACCGCACGGAAACTTGACGAGGAGCGCGCCCCCGGGCGACGAGACTGGGGGGGCAACGTGGTGCGCTCGAAGATGCGGTCCACCTCCGCGCTGAGGCTCCCGGCCGCCGGAATGCGGCTCTTGCTGATGCTACGCCGGGGCCCTGGGACTGCGCCGGGCATCGGTGGAGGCAGCATGCTCGGCTGCTTGAAGCGACCGGCGATGCTCGCCCGATCGCCGATCACGTCCGCGAACAGGCGTAGCTCGTCGGGGTTGCGGTTCTGACCGAAGGTGTAGGCCGCCTTCACATAACCGACACAGAGATGGCGGAGGATGCGGGTCGAGCGGGGGTTACCCAGCACTCCCAGAGCAAGCTCGAAGCCGACGTCCGTCTCCGTAACGTCGAACACCACGCGAACCCCTTCGTACGGGAGCTCCACCGGGGTGCGCAGCCGAGCAATCGTGCGCACGACATCGCCGGGTACGACGACGCTGCCACGATGCGACAACAGGCGCGACCCGATCACGAAGCCTGCGGACTCGAGCACCTTCCCAGAGCCATCTCCGAGCGCAGCGTCGATGCCGAGCAACAGCTCTTCCGCCTCGACCAGCGGCATGGTGCTGCGCAGATCGGACGCGTTGTAGACGTGCTCGCTGAGCGAACGCATCAGCCGAGGGATCAGCCGCGCCGCCAGCCGCATCGGAACGGACGCGTCGCTGCGCTCGAGCGCATCGATGACGTCGCGTACGAAACGACTCCTGAACTGGGGACCCACAGCGGCCCGATATTAGGGGTGGATGTGGTTGTAGCGGAAGCGGGAAGAAGAAAGCGCGAGCGGAAAACGACCGTTCGACCGACCCGCAAGGACTCGCGCTGAACGCAGCCGCCCAATACCTGCGGAATCCGCAGCGACGCCGCCAAGGAACACTCGAGATCTCGAACTGAGATCGATGCAACCTCGGAGCACGCGCTCGCTCCGGCCCCGCGGTCGCGGACACGATTGGGAGCGCTCTCCCCCTCCGGCGGCGAGAGCGTCCTGGTGATGGTTGCTCCAGCCGATGCTCTCATCGTCCATCGTGCTCGTTAATTGTCCATGGACTGCTGTGCGGTGTAGGCACGAAGCGTGTCCCCCTGGTCGAGTCGAGTCGTCGCCTTGGCGAGCCTGTCCGTTCTCTCCTTGGTCGGCTGCGATGACGACGCCGCTTCACCACCGCTCGCGATGGCGGCCGTCAACTCGAACACCCGTGTCGAGGAACTGACGCAGCTGACCGAACGGGTCGCCTTCAAGCGCCACGAGCTGGAGAGCCGGGAGCACGTGAGCTGGGAGCTGCCGAGCAAGCCCAGGGACCGCGCCTGTCCGCGCCTGGCGAAGGGCGAGACCGAAGCGGACCAGCTGATCCTGCTGGCTCGGGACGCACGTGTGGACAGTCGAAAGCTATTGCCGTTGCGTCTGACCCGGCAGCTCACCAGTCGCGACTTCGACGCGCTGGAGCCTCACTATGCCGCTGACTCCAAGGCTGGCGCCAAGCGGCGGGTGCGCTCCAAGCGCGACGGCGAGCTGGCGCTGGAGAAGCTGGACCGAATCGGAAGACGACGCTTCGCCGCGGTGTTTCACGTCACGCACTACGTGGAGCCTCACTTCTTCCACGACCCAAAGAAGCGCAAGCCGGAGTGGGGCGCCGGTTGGATGATGGGGTGGATCGCGATCCACGAGCTGGGAGAACCAGAGGCCCTGTGTCAATGGAGCATCGACGTACGCAGCGACACCTCGAACGCATCACTCGCACGAAGGTTGCGTGAAACGACTCGCCACGAGCTGACCAGCGACCTCGGAAAGCGTTTCCGCGAGGCAGGAATGCGCGCGCTTCGTCAGCTCGAGAGCGGTCTCTCCAAGCCCGAGAGGTAGTTGCGCCTGGTCATCAGCGCTGGAAGAGCCGTCGTTCGCTGAGCACGATGTCCCACCAGCGGAAGGTCTGGGCGAGCACATGATCCAACTGCCAGGTGCCGCAGTCGATGCGATCTCCTTGCTTGCGGCCAACGGGTGCGAGTTCTTCTCCGGGCATGCAGTAGGCCGACTGCTCGGCGCACTGCAGGAGGTGCAGCACGCCCTCGGAGAAACCCGCGCCAGCGTAGACGATCACCCCCGGCATGCGCAGTGAGCGCAGATCCTCGAGGGCATACGGGATCTTCTCGTCTACCGTGCCCGGCGAGTCCTGGTACTTGCACTCGACGGCCAGGGCGACCCCGCTCGCAGGGTGCAAGACGAAGAGATCGATGCGGCGCTGCTTCCCGATGATCGACGTCCCCAGATTCACTTCCTCGTAGATCTGGATACCCCGATCGCCGTAGGCGGCAGCGAGGTAGGCGGCGATGAGTCGTCGGTACTGGTTGCCTGTCAATCCGTCCTCCAGCGCGAGAGACCGTCCGTCGCCTTTCCTCCGGCCTCTGTCAAGCGCTGGCTCGAGATCTGGATCGCCTCGTCGCAGATGTCCGACCCCATGAAGTGACGTCCATGCCGAAGCGCCGCCACGCCGGCAGAGCCCGATCCACAGAACGGGTCGATCACCAGCTCCCCTGGACTGGTGCTCTGTGTCACCAGCACCTCGGACAGCTCAGCCGGCTTTTCCGTAGGGTAACCCTTGTGGATACGAGGAAACGAGAGCACGTCGGGAACGCCCAGATCGTTCAACTTGCGCTTGCCCTTCTCGAAGAACAGCACGAACTCGTAGCGCGAGCGGTAGTGATAGCCCATGCCGATCTTCTGCTTGTCCCACACCAGCGGCTTCCAGAAACGGAAGCCGACGTCCACGGCGATCGGCTTCGCCGCGAACATCGTCTCCTGATCGCAGAACAGGTAGAAGTGGCGGTGCTTCTTCAGCACTCGGAACACCTCGCGGAACAGCTCGGGGAAGCGCGCGTTGGGAAAGATCTGGAACCAGTCGTTGCTCGACGCCTTGCTGTGCTTCAGGCGCGTCGTCGTTCCCACGGCGCGGTGCTTCTCGAGGGACTCATAGGGAGGATCGGTGATGATCAGGTCCACACTGTCGGTGTCCAGGCTCCGCAGCCACTCGACAGCGTCGACCCGGGCCAGATCGAAGCGCAGCTGCCCATCCGCCCCGAGGCGGGGAGCTGCGTCCTCCAGCTCCGAGAACAAACTCGACTGAGCTTCGGTTCTTGCCATCGCGCTTCGACCTCGTAGCCGCGCACGACCACCCGTCGCCACTACCGCTCGGTGGCGTAGCAGCTCATTGGTTTCGACCCCAGCTCCATGCGCTAGAGCCAGGCCATGGGCCTCGAAGCCCGCCCCATCGAATCGTGAGTCAGTCATGCTGGACACCCAGATAGCACTGGCCGCGCGTGCAGTCTCTAGCGGCGCACGCCCTCAGTGACAAACAATGTCCGCCGCGCACCTGCAGCGCCCACTGTCACACAACCCTCGGTTCGGTAGAAGTATCCGCCATCGACTCCAGCTGGCTCCAGAGGCTGGTGCGGCCGTCGACTATTTTTTCCCCTCGGATATCATAGAGAGGTCCCATGTCGCGTCCAGTTCGTGGCCCATCGAGCGCCGGAGCACGTCGACACGCGCGAGTGCTCCTGGCGCTCGGACTGTGCGACGGCTAACCTGCTGTCGGCGTCAGGCGTCGCTTGGCGTTCAACCCCACGAGCGCGAACGGGAGGACGGGGATCAGCACCGCGAGCATCGCGCTGCCCGTGACCAGGCCAGCCAGGGACGCCGCCAGGAACAGCGGGAGGTCTGCTGGCTCGATGGCTCGCGGATGATCGACCCCCAGCTCGTCGGCGACGTCGCCGACGCGCCTTCGGAGCAGAGCCTGTAGCTCCTGGTCATACAGCGAGTGACTGCGCCGCCCGCGGACGAAGGCGCGGAAGGTACGTCGGGGGGAGAAGAACAGCCCGAACCCCATGGCTGAGAGGTTCAGCTGCCAAGCCGCCGCGAAGCCCTTGCACCCGGCCCCGATCTCCCACGCGGAGATCTCGATCTCGCCTTGCAGATCGGTGGCGTAGCCCGTGAGCACATGGTGCAGGTCGTGGTAGCGGACGGCGCGCACCCGAGCCGCGGTGTTTGGAAAGGGGAACGGGATGGGTCCGAGCTTGAAGTCGACCCAGGCGTCGTTGTAGCCACCCTCGGGACCAAAATGGTTGTCCTCGAAGTACTGAGCCCGAGCCTCTGCGAGCGTCGCGGAGCGCGGATATCGACGAGTCATGCTGACCTCCTTGAAACTGACCACGGTCATTAATAGTCCTCACCAGTGTCCCGGGGAAGCCCGATACTCTGGAATTTTGCGCCTGTGACAAATTGACCATGGTCACTAAGCCTGGACCAAGCTCTCGGCGAGCAGAGAAGAAGCAAGACAAGCGCGAGCGCATCCGGGCCGCGGCCTGGGATCTGTTCACGCGTCAGGGCTACGCCAGCACCACCACCAAGCAGATCGCCAAGCAAGCAGGCATCGCCTCTGGCACGCTCTTCCTCTACGCAAGGGACAAGCCGGACCTGCTGTGCATGGTCTTTCACGAGCGCCTGCAACGAGTCGCCAGTGATCGCCTGGCCACGGTCCCCCGTGAGAGCCCGCTGCTCGAGCAGTTGCTCTGGGTCTTTCGTGGCGTGTTCGACAGCTACGCCCCCCATCAGGAGCTGGCGCGGGACTTCGTCGCCGTGTTCCCTGGCGCGAAGGGCCCCAACGCCGATCTCCTGAACGGCACCACGCTTGCCTTCTTGCAGGGCATCGCGACTCTCGTGCAGGCCGCGCAGCTTCGGGGTGAGGTGGCGGAAGAGATCACGCCGATGCAGGCAGCGTCCAACGTCTTCTCGCTCTACTTCGGCGTCCTGCTGCAGTGGCTGAGCGGCTTCCTGGACTTCGACCATGTGCTCGAACCCACGCTCAGGAGCGCCCTCGATCTCCAGCTCCGCGGGTTATTTCCTCACGGCAAATAGTGACACGCCGACTTCCTCTCGATCTGCTCGGGGGGGGGGGGAGAGCACATCAGATGGCGTAGTGGGCGCGAAGGCGCCGCCCCCGAGGCTCGCTGAGCAGGGTGAGAAAAGCACCGAGCGCGGGCGTCGCATGCTTGCCCTCGAGGCGCACTGCGTGGAGCCGACGGCGAATCGCCTCCCCTTTCAGCGGCAGCTCCGTGAGCCGCCCGCTCTCGAGCTCCGCCTGCACCGCGAGTCGCGACATCATCGCCACGCCGAGCCCTGCCGCTACCGCTTGCTTGATGGCCTCGTTGCTGCCGAGACTCATGCTCGGCTCCAGCGCGATCCCACGTTCACGAAATGCAGCTTCGATCACGGCGCGAGTGCCCGACCCTTGCTCACGGCAGATCAGAGGCACGCGATCGAGCTCGAGAGGATCCAGCGGCGCTCGCCCCGACATCGGGTCCCCTGGCGCCGTGACCATGACGATCTCGTCTTCGCTGAACACACTGACGAGCAGCGCGCTCGAGCTGACGAAGCCCTCGGTCAAGCCAATATCCACACGGTTATCCAGCACCATGGCCTGTACCGCCTCGGTGTTGGCTATCTCCAGCTCCAGGTCGACGCCGGGGTGGAGGCGGCGAAACTGGCCGAACAGTCCAGGCACCAGGTAGTTGCCGATGGTCGTGCTCGCCCCGACCGAGAGCCTCCCGGACGCTAGGCCAAGCAAGGCCGCGAGCTCGGACTCCAGGCTCTGTTCCTGGGCGAAGATACGGGACGAGTGGCTGAGCACCAGCTCGCCAACCTGAGTCAGCGTGACCCCACGAGCGACGCGATCGAAGAGCGCAGCGCCCAGCGTCTGCTCGAGTTCCTTCAGCTGCTTCGAGACCGCGGGCTGGCTCACGCGCAGGCGCCGCGCGGCCGCGGTGACAGAGCCCTCGCTCGCCACGACGTGGAAGACCCGCAGCTGGTTGAGGTTCACTCCGTCTCAGTGTGACATAACTTATGTCTATATCAAGCATAAGCATTATGTCTTTTCCTTATCCCGGTCGGTGCACCAGGTTGCTCTCCATGGCACTGCACTTTCCAGTGGTTCTGAGCGCCTCGCTGACCTCCAGCGGAGCGCCGGTCTACCTCACGCCCGACCGGAAGTGGACCCGCGACCTGAGCGCAGCCGAGGTCTTCACTGCTGCGGAGACGCTCGACCCCGTCCTCGCCTGGGCCCGCTCCCAGGAGGCGACGGTCTGCGACCCGTACGCCTTCAGCGTCGACGGCAAGGCGGCGCAGCCGACCCCCATTTCCGCACGCGAACGTATTCGCGCCAGCGGGCCCACGGTTGGCCTGGCGCGAGCGAGCTGAGGTAGCCACATGTACAAGTACGACACCATCGATCAACGCATCGTCGAGGAGCGCGCCGCGCAGTTCCGCGGACAGGTCGAGCGGCGACTGTCCGGCGAGATCACCGAGGACGAGTTCAAGCCGCTGCGACTGCAGAACGGACTCTACATGCAGCTCCACGCGTACATGCTACGCGTCGCCATCCCCTACGGCCTGTTGTCGAGCACGCAGCTCCGCATGCTCGCTCACATCGCGCGCAAGTACGACAGGGGCTACGGCCACCTCAGCACGCGCCAGAACATCCAGTTCAACTGGCCCAAGCTCGAGGACGTGCCGAGCATCCTGGATGATCTGGCGAGCGTTCAGATGCACGCCATCCAGACCAGCGGGAACTGCATCCGCAACACCACCGCCGACGCCTACGCTGGCGTCGCGCGGGACGAGATCGAGGACCCCAGGCCCTGGTGCGAGCTGATCCGTCAGTGGTCTACTTTCCACCCGGAATTCGCCTTCCTGCCTCGCAAGTTCAAGATCGCCGTCACCGGCGCACCAGGCGACGACCGCGCCGCGGTACGCTTCCACGACATCGGGTTGCGCATCGTCGAGGGCCCCGACGGGGAGCGTGGCTTCGAGGTGATCGTCGGTGGCGGACTGGGACGCACGCCCTTCGTGGGCAAGGTCATCCGTGACTTCCTGCCGAAGCGCTTCCTGCTGAGCTACCTCGAGGCGATCCTGCGCGTCTACAATCAGCACGGCAGAAGGGACAACAAGTTCAAGGCCCGGATCAAGATCCTGGTGGACGCCCTGGGCGCGGCAGAGTTCAAGCGCCTGGTCGAGGCCGAATGGCAGTTGATCCGCGACACCGCCATCGACGTCACGGAGGAAGAGCTGGCGCGGGTGGAGGAGTTCTTCGTCCCGGCAAACTACGAAACACTCCCGGACACGGACTCCAGGCTCGCCGCGATGCGCCTGGGCAAGAACCGCGATCTGGGTTTGTGGGTGAGCAACAACGTGACCCCCCACAAGGTCGCTGGCTACGGCATCGTGACCATCAGCGTCAAGGCGCCCGGCAAGCCCCCGGGGGACATCACGGACACCCAGATGGAAGCCGTCGCAGACCTCGCGGATCGCTACAGCCAAGGTCGCCTCGTGGTCACCCACATGCAGAACCTGGTCTTCCCCGACGTGAAGACCGATGAGCTCGAGTCGCTCTGGAGAGAGCTCGTCAAGCTGGACCTCGCGACGGCGAACGCCGGGAAGCTGACGGACATGATCTGTTGCCCGGGCCTCGACTACTGCGCGCTGGCCAACGCCACGTCGATACCCATCGCCGAAGAGCTGGGTCGGCATTTCGACGACCTGGACTACCTCAACGACATCGGTGAGGTGAGCCTGAAGATGAGCGGCTGCATCAACGCTTGCGGGCATCATCACATCGGGAATATCGGTATCCTCGGCATCGACAAGCGCGGCGAGGAGTTCTACCAGCTCATGCTCGGCGGATCCCCGGGGAACGACGCGAGTCTTGGGAAGATCCTCGGGCCGGCTTTCGCGAAGCACGAGATCGTGGACGCCGTGAGTCGAGTAATGGCGCGCTACCTCGAGGTGCGCGAGTCGAGCGACGAACGCTTCATCGACACCTTCCGTCGCGTGGGCGCGGAGCCGTTCAAGGAGGCAGCATATGCAGATCATCAGGCATAGGGAGATCGTCGCCGACACCTGGCTGCACCTGGATGACGAGACTCCGGTTCCCGACGCCGGGGACGTGACCGTCAGCTTGGAGCGCCTCCGGGCGGAGGGCGAGGTGCTGCTGGCCCGCAGGGGGGCGCTTGGAGTGCGGTTGCGCAGCGATCAGCTGGCGCACGACGTCAGCGACGTGCTTCAGGACCTCGACATCATCTGCGTGGAGTTCCCCAAGTTCACCGACGGTCGTGGCTATACGACTGGTCGCTTGCTGCGGGATCGCTACGGGTACACCAAGGAGCTGCGGGCAGTCGGTCACGTGCTCCAGGACCAGCTCTTCTACATGGCGCGCTGCGGCTATGACAGCTTCGCGCTCGCCCCCGGCAAGAACCTCGAACGGGCACTCGACGGCTTTGCTGACTTCAGTGTCAGCTACCAGGCCGCGGCGGACGTTCGCCAGCCCATCTTTCGACGCGTCTCGCGCTGAGCAGGCTGACGCGTCGTCGACGAGTCACGCAGTGCGCTTGAGCGCGAGGGTGTCCTCGAGCCGCCGCTCGAAGTCGGGGCGCTTCGCGTACGCACGGATGAAGTCCCCGAGCACGACGTTGGCGATGTTGATACCCATCTCGACGACCCGCGACTGAAACAGGATGTGGACACCGTCTAGCTCCGCCTTGTGCTGAAGCAGCCACGCGGTCCATACCTTGCGGAAATCCGATTGATAGGAACGCAGCGCGCCAGCGTCGATGAACACCTCGAGGCGGCTGTCTCTCCGCAGAAGGATCTCGAGCTCCTGCATCACGTGCTCGGCGAAGTCTCGAGTAGCCAGGCCGCGATAGCTGACCTTCACCAGTCCTGGCGCGAGATGGAATAGCTGGCAGTCTCCCCCGCGCGAACTGAGGGCAAATCCGTCATCCAGGTCATGGCGAGAGAACGGCAAGCTCCCCGATACTAGCGGACCCCCAGCGCGTGACCCACCAGACGACGGATTTCGGTGGGGTGAGGTGCGCTCCACGCAAGAGGGCCTCTCGTCGCTGGTCGAGAGGCCCTGGCTCCTGTGGGGCGCTCAGCGGCGCCGGGTCTTGCAGAACAGGCTTCTGCAGGGCGCCTGGAGAGCTCTCCAGGGCCCTGCGCCTGATTGCCGCGTGACTACTCGCCTTCCACGCGCGGGGGCAGCACACCCTTCAGCCGCGCCTTCTCACATCCGCGTTCCACCCCGGTGCTTCCGTCCTCGGTCTTCACGACCTTGAACTCCACGCGGCGGTTCTTCTCCCAGGCCGCGGGGGTGTGGGCCTCGTCGAGGGGGCAGTACTCGCCGTAGCCCTGGCTGACGAGTCGCTTGCGCGCGACCCCTCTCTTCACGACTGCCTCGAGCACGGCGCGCGCACGATCACGGGTCAGCTTGAGGTTGTAGTCGTCGGAGGACCGCTCGTCGGCGTGACCCGCCACTTCGATCGCCAAGAACTCCGGGTGGCCCTTCAGCGTGGCGGCGACCGCGTCGAGGATCGGGTTCGATTCCGGGAGGATCTCAGCGCTGCCCGTCTTGAACTGCACCTTGTCGAGGATCATGATGTCGCTGCCCTCGATCAGCACACGGCCCTTGTCGGGACAGCCGTCCTCGTCATCCTGACCGTTGTAGGTCTCTGGCTCGTTGGGGCACTTGTCCGACGTATCGGGGATCTGGTCGCGATCGTTGTCCGGGTCCGGGCAACCGTCTTCGTCGTCCCAGTTGTCCTTGTCCTCGGGATCGAGCGGGCACTGGTCTTCGGTGTCGAGGATGCCGTCCTTGTCGTTGTCGAGCTCGGGGCAGCCATCCTGGTCCTGGAAGCCGTCGCGGTCCTCGGGGTCGTCCGGGCACTTGTCCCGCGAGTCGAGGATGCCGTCTCCATCGCGGTCGCCGTCGTTGCCCTCGGGGCAGCCGTCATCGTCTTCATCCCCGTCGCGATCCTCCGGGGTGTTCGGGCAGCGATCGTCGACGTCCAGGATTCCGTCGTTGTCGTTGTCTGGATCGGGGCAGCCATCGCCGTCCTCGAAATCGTCGAAGTCCTCCGGATCGTCCGGGCACTGATCCTGATCGTCCTTGTACCCGTCGCCATCCCGGTCACCGATCGAAGGCTCGAAGACGAAGCCCATCACCATACGCAGGTCGGCAGCCTCGAAGCCGGTGGAGTACGCGCGGCTACCGCCGCCCAGCATCAGGTAGCTGTTGCGCTCGACGAACAGCTTGATGCCGCCGAGGTACTCTTGAGAGAGCTTCTGCTTGCTGTCCGCGTTGCCATCGAGCAGGTAGGTCGCGTACGTCTCCGCGACCAGATCCAGGGGGTCGAGGACGCGCCAGGAGACCCCCAGGTTCGCCGTGGCCAGGTTTCCATACTCGAATTCGCCCTCGGCGAGCTGGTCCTGCCCGCGGGTGTCCTGCTGGAACTTCGGGTTCTTCCCGGTGTGACCGCGATAGCCCACGTTGAGCGCCACCTTGAAGCGGCGTGACGCGCCGAACTGGTTCTCGACAGCGACCTGGGGCCAGTACCAAACGCCCGGATCCGCAGCCAGGTCCTTCTCGGCGCTGGCCATCGGAATACCGGCCTGCGCCAGCACAGCGACGCCGACGCCCTTGTCGACCCGCGTGAGCCGTAGCTTGCCGTGCACGGAGACCGTCGAGATCTTCTGCACGTCGTACTTGTCGGTGTTGTACAGGCTGCCGTTCGGACCCACCTGGAAAGCCTGGCCGGCGTTGTCGTTCGCGCTTCCCGTCATCAGCACGACCGGAACCGCGAGGCCGACGACGGCCGTGTTCGCGATGCCGTAGTTGAAGCCAAACGTGCCCTGGAAGGAGTCCTCGACGAGCGCGGGGACGCCGCTTCCCGAGCGCACGATGTTGTCCCCGCTCGCATCCGTGGGGATCGTGTCGTCCTTGGTCCGCATCAGGTTGCGGCCGTAGTCGAGGATCAGGCCGAAGCTGATGTCGTTGGCGCCGATGATGTCCGAGCCGTTGGTCGAGAAGAAGCCCTTGGAGTCGATGGCGGGGCGGAACAGATGCGTATCCATGCCGTCACCGTTGCCATCGCTGACCCGGGTGTCGCTCACTGGCAGCTGTTGAGCGCTGGCATCGCGACCCGTCGCCGCGATGCTCGCGAAGCAACCGGCAGCCACGAGGCTGGGGAGAACGAAGCGACCAAGTAGTCGCTTGGAGGTTTTGGATGGTCGGGAGGTGTTGAACCCTGCTCGGTTGGCCATGGGGCACTCCTTCAGGCGGCTCTGGGACGGTTGCAGTTCGCACCAAAACGCGGGGCGAATGGGGACGAGGGCGATGCGCCTGTTCGCACCAGCGCACTCACTTCGGCTCCGATTCTGGGCCTTCTACCCATGAGCGTCGCAGGCTAGCGGACGCTACCACCCCCATTTTTCCGAAGTCAACGAACCTGCCTGCCCCAGCGCAGGCCCCCGCCACGCCTGCCCGGTCCACGGCGACCTCGGCTATAACGGGTGGGTGGTCCCGCCTCGCTCCGAACGGTTTCCGCGTCGCCACGCGGCCTCCCCAAGGTCAGACGCGTTGCGTACCCTGCACGCCATGCGCTGGCTGCTGAGTTGGCTGGTAGGAGCCTTGGTGCTGCTCGCCGCCGCGAGCGAAGCCAGAGCCGAGCAACCGACGCTCTCGGGGCGCTGGTCCGCATCGGCCATGAGCGTGCAGTGGCGGGTCGGAGAGTGGGGTGACGCGTGCGGACCCAAGCCCGGAGGTGGAGGCGCGCCGGGCGGGTCCGTTTCCATCAAGCAAAGCGGCGGCGAGCTCGTCATCTACGGCGGAACGCGCACTTATCGAACCAACCAGTGCTGGGAACAGTACCCTGGCCTCACGCCTCGCTCCCACTCCGGCGGCAAGCGCGGATGGGCAACGACCTGCAAGACCGCAGCGGGCGATCCCCGGCAGGCGACGGTGGTGACGACGATGAGCGCCACGGACGACACCATCAGCTTCAACGAAACCGGACAGTACGTCTTCGTCGTCGAAGGCCAGAACTGCACCGCGAGCGTGCGACGCACGCGGAGCTTTCGCCTGATCCAGCGCGAAGGCGCGGCACCACCAGTGGAGCCAAGCGCCAGCGTGAGCGCGGCCCCGAGCGCCCCTCCGGCAACCCCACCCACGGCGAAGCCGGAGAACCGCTGCGCAGAACCCGGGGAGGTTGCGCGCTTGGAGGTCCGTCCCGCACGGAAACTGATCCTGCCGGGAGAGGAGTTCCAGTTCCGAGCCAGCGTCGTGGACTCCCGCGGTTGCCCCACGGGAACGCCGCCCCGTTGGAGCGTTCCAGAGCATCGAGGCGTGGAGAGCGTTGGGCCTGGCAAGCTCAAGGTCGCGAGCGACGCCGCCGACGGCGAGGTCGAGATCAGCGTCAGCGTCTCGGGACGCAGCGTCCAGGTCGTGCTCGAGATCGTCTCCAAGGAGCGCTACGACGCGCTGCTCGCTGGAGGAGACTTCGACGAGTCCGGTGAACAGGGCGAAGCCGTCGCGCTGGTCGCGAGTGGCGCCGTCGGCAGCAAGGAGGTGACCAGCCAGACCCAAGGGGGTCGAAACTGGGTGTTGTTGGCGGCAGCGGGAGGCGGCGCCTTGATCCTGTTGCTGGGAGGGCTGGCGCTCGCCCTGCGAGGTCGCAAGAGGAGTCCCCAGCCCGCCGCGGAAGCCGCCCCAGGTCCGCCGCCAGGCCCGGCTCCTGCCCCCGCCTCGCCTTCTCCGCCGGTCCAGCGCAAGAAGATCTGCCCCACCTGCGGGCAGATCTACGAGGGAGAGGCTCAGTTTTGTGGTGATGACCAGACGCAGCTGGTGCCGATGAATTGAGGCGCACCCTCACCCCCGAACCTGCCCCCACGAAGACGAGCGGCGCGTCCCCGCAGGAACACGCCGCAAAAGCAAGCTCGCGATACCGCGCGAGGCGACGTCACAGTGCCCCACGGAAACGCAGGACATCGCGACGAGTCACCTCAGGTCTTGACAACCGCAGCCACACTCGTCGTTGAAGTAGCTCATGTTCGCGGCACAGGCGAAGCGGATGACCCGACACTCCTCGGGGCTCATGCCGACGTAGTGCTTGCTCGGGTCGGCCTCGAAATCGCACTCTGTCTGCGCCTCGCACACGCCGTCCTCGAAGGCGCCCTTGGCCTCTCCCGTGTCACCAGCCCAGCCCCGGATCAGGTGCTGGAAGTCGCACAGGCTCGCGAAGTCCTTGGGGTAGTCTGCCCAAGCCGGCTGTCCACAGATCGGCGCGTCGTCGTTGCAGGGCTTGGTGTTCAGCTCCTCGCAGGTGCCCTTGTTGATGCCGCTCATGACGAAGTCGAAGCCAGCGACGAAGTCCTGAGCCGCCTGGTACTCGCCGGCGGCGAAATTCTTCGCGTACACTCGGTCGTCCGCGGTCACGCCTTCGGCGCACGTCGGTTGCGCCACACACAGCGCGGGGCACGGCGTGGTGAAGCACTGCACCTGTACGCAGGACTCGTCCAGGGCGCAGTCCGAGTCGCTGGAGCAGCCCGCGTCCTGACAATGCACGCTCATGGTCAGGTAGTTCGTGCCCTTGAGTCGGCGTGGCTCGAGGGGCATGACCCAGACGAAGTGGGTCTCCGAGCGCTGGAACGTGACGTCGAATTTGGTGCTCGAGTACGCAGGCTCGATGCTCCAGTTGGTGATCGCTCCCCGGGTGTCGGTGACGAAGGCCAGGACGCCCAGGTCATTCGCCCAGGTTCCGTCAGGGGCGAAGGTGACGGTGTCGCCCGCGGTGCCATCGAAGGCGAAGACATGGCGAGCCTGACCACGCCAGAGGTCAGTGCGGACGCTGCCACCGCATTCGAATGCGTCGTCATGGAAGGTCCAGCCACCAACGCGGTACTCGCGCTCGGCCGTCGCCTTTCCCCCCTCGGGGGTGGGGGCGGTGTCGGAAGCTGCAGAGCAGCCGACGAGAGAAGCGGCGATGAGGCAGGCGCTCAGAAGAGCAGACTTGAAGTGCATGAAACGTTCTCCTTTGGGGGGCGCGAGGGGTTGAGCTCGGCCCGCGGGGTCTCCGCCGCGCGGGTGGGATATTCAGCCGTACGGTCGGATTCCACCCGACATGTAGGGCGCGCTGCTAGCTCTGCGTGAGCGGCCGGTCAAGCAGCGTTTGGTTCCCAACGCGTCCCGCGAGTCACCTAACAAGCGACCTGCCAGACCGTGGTTTTCACCAATGGTTTCGTGCGCTCAAGCGGCTACGGCGAGGGACCGACCAGCCCGTACGCGAGCCTGGAGAGATACCGCGAGTACCAGTCCGCGCAGGGTCAGACGTCGCTTCGATGCGTCGACCCAGCCGCGCACCTGGAGCTGCCTGAGCAGCCGCAAGGTCTCGCCAATGGGCAATCTCGCGTGCCGGGCCACGTCGCAGATCCGCACGTGGCGAGCGGCGGGCGACAGATCGAGGAGAGCGAGGAGGAGACAGGTGTCGGTGGTCTTCATGCGTGCAGTTGTCCCACGACCACTGAAAGCATGGCCAGGTTTCGGGGGACGTTGTCTGTCACACCAACTCGGACAGCCCGCTCGCCACCCGGAGACGTTGGGCGAGCCGGGTGAGCCGCTCCTCCCGGCGCACCTCGGACAGCGCGATGTCCAACGCGCGGGGGTCAGCGACGAGCACGCACAGGCGTCGCGCGCGCGTCACGGCGGTGTAGAGCAAGTTGCGGGACAGCATGACGAAGTGCGCCGTCAGGAGCGGGATCACCACCGCGGGGTACTCACTACCCTGGCTCTTGTGCACGCTGCAGGCGTAGGCCAGGTTCAGGTTGTCGAGCTCTCCGAGGGCGTAGGCCGGCACCTCGCGCTCCTCGAACCGTACCTTCACTTGTTTCCGCTCGGTATCGATCTCGGTGATGCGCCCGATGTCGCCGTTGAAGACCTCGCGCTCGTAGTCGTTCTTGGTCTGCATCACCTTGTCGCCGACCCGGTAGCGCTGACCGCCGCGCTCCAGCGTCGGCCCGACCGGGTTCAGCGCCGCCTGCAGGGCCGCGTTGAGCGCGATGGTCCCCGCCGGTCCCCGATGCATCGGCGTCAGCACCTGTACGTCGGCCAGCGGATCCAGCTGAAAGCGCCCCGGGATGCGCTCGGTCACCAAGCGCTGCACGACCTCTGCCGCCCTCTCCGGGTCCTTGCGCGGGATGACGAAGAAGTCGGCGCTCGGGTCCTCTGCTGGGGCAGACTCCGGGCGTTCGCCGCGGTAGATGCGATGCGCGTTCTGGACGATACGGCTCTGCTCCGCCTGCCGAAACACCTCGTTGAGGCGTACCGTGGGCAGGACCCCTGATTCGATCAGATCACGCAGCACTGCGCCAGGTCCAACGCTGGGCAACTGGTCCGCGTCACCGACGATCACCAGGCGCGCAGCTGGCGGCACCGCAGCCAGCAACGATTCCGCGAGGCTCAGGTCGACCATGGACGCCTCGTCTACGATCACCGCGCCGACGTCCAGCGGCTCGTCCGCAGACCTCTGGAAGCCGCCACCACGGGGATCGTACTCCAGCAAGCGATGAATCGTCGACGCGTCGCGGCCCGTGGCCTCGCTCAAGCGCTTCGCGGCGCGGCCCGTGGGCGCGGCGAGGCGCACCTCGAGCTGGGCTCCCAGGAAGACGCTGAGGATCGCACGGATGATCGTCGTCTTGCCGACACCGGGACCACCCGTGATGACCACGACCTTGTGTTCGGCCGCGAGCTCCACCGCCTGGCGCTGCGCCTCGGCGAGCCGAATGTCGAGCCGCTGCTCGAACAGCGCGATGTGGTGTTCGAGCCCCGTCAGCGCCTGACCGGGGCTATCGAGGAGCTCCCTCAGGTAGCCGACCACGTTGCACTCGGCTTCGTGATGGCGGCGCAGGAACACCAGACCGTCCTCGATGACCACCCGGTTCGCTGCCCACAGCGCGTCCAGGGCAGCCTCGACGTGATCCTCACCCACCTCGAGCATGTGCGCCGCGCGCTGCACCAAGTCGAGGCGAGCCGAGAGCACATGTCCCGAGTCGGCGAGCTGTCCGAGCTCGTGCAGCACACCCGCTTGGGCGCGCTCGGGGTGATCCCCTGCGATGCCGATGGACTGAGCGATCTTATCTGCCGTACGGAAACCAACTCCCCGCACCTCGATGGCCAGGCGGTACGGGCTCTGCTGAACGACGCTGGCCGCCTTCTCGCCGTAGCGCTCCACGATTCGCGCAGCCAAGCTCGGGCTCGCACCGTGCGACTGCAACAGCAGCAGCACGCTGCTCTGCAGCTTCTGGGCACTCCAGGACTTGTAGAGCTCGGCCGCGCGCTTCTTTCCGAGCCCAGGCACCTCCCGCAAGCGCTCCGGGGCCTCGTCCAGCACCTTCAGGGTCTCGAGGCCGAAGTGCCCGACGATTCGCTTCGCGAAGCCGGCACCGATGCCCTGGATGAAGCCAGACGAGAGGTAGCGCTCGATCCCCGCGAGAGTTTCCGGAAGGATCGGAACCAGCGTGTCGGCCTTGAACTGGGCGCCGCGCCGCGGGTCCACCATCATCTCGCCGCTCACTCGCACGCTGGTGCCGACACCCACTGGGGGCAGCACCCCGACGACCGTGAGCGTCCCGTGAGCGCGCACTCCGCGGAGACGCAACACGCGAAACCCCGTGTCTTCGTTCTCGAAGACCACGTGCTGCACTTCACCGGTTAACGTCTGACCCACGCTGCAGGCTGTATAGCGGAAAGCGCCCGACATCACCTATCCGCGGGGCATCTCTGCTATGCTCTGGCCGGAATGAAGCGGGATCAGGGGGTGAGCCGGCACCGCTCCAGACGGCCGAGCCGGATGGCGCATTGCGCTTGCTGGTTGGTCCTCGTCGGGACCGGCTACGGGTGTGACGAGACGACGCCGCGGTCGACGACGGAGCCAGTCGCCGTGGACACCGTGCCAAGCGCCTCGTCGCTTGCTGCGGCGCCAAGCGGCGCTTCGAGTGCGCCACCTCCGCTGAGTGGCCCAGCCACCGAGGTCCCGAAAGCAGCAAAGACGTGCGGCGAGCTGCGCTGCCTCGAGTTCAAGAACGCCCGCGCCGCCTTCGAACAGGTGCTCAGCCGAGACCCGCGGGTGCTCGCGATCGGCGAGGCTCACGCTCAGAAGGGCAGCGAAGGCGTGCAGTCCGGCGCGGCCCGCTTCAAGGACCAGCTGTTGCCAAGCCTCGAGGGCAAGGCATCGGACCTGCTCCTGGAGCTCTGGTTCCCCGACCCTAAATGCCGCAAGGAAACGGTCAAGCAGGTCAAGAAACAGCAGGAGGCCGTCACGAAGAAGCAGGCCTCCAGCAACAAGAACGAGTACGTCGAGCTGGGCAACGCCGCCAAGGCACTCGGCATCACACCGAGGAGTCTGCACCCGAGCTGTGAGGAACTCGAAGCCATCACCAAGGCGGGCTCCGGCGACATCGGCTTGATGCTCGAGACGGTGGCCAAGAACACGCAAAAGGACGTCGAGTTCCTGTTGAAACGCCAGGCGGCAGGCGGTGAGTCCGAGCTGATCGTCGCCTACGGCGGCGCGCTGCACAACGACCCGTATCCGAAGCCGGGGGCGGAGACCTGGAGCTTCGGCGCTCCGCTCAAGCAACGGACACGCTACGTCGCGCTGGATGTGATCGTCCCCGAGTACATCAAGGACTCCCCGGCGTGGAAGGCCATGCCCTGGTACCAGGCCTACAAGGCGCTCAGCTCCCGGCGCAGCGAGCACGGAGCGCTGCTGTTCGAGCCAAGGCCGGACGAGCTGATCCTGGTGTTTCCTCGCACCGCATCGCCTACGCCGCGAACTGAGTGAACACTGCGGTTTCGAGATGGTGACCCCCGAGACCGCGACCAGCGACAAGCCACGAGCGCAGGGCACCGCCCCCCGCCGAAGGCTGCGGCGGTGGCTGCTCAGCATCGGCGTGTTCATCGTCACCGCGACGGGGATGGCGACAAGCTCCGTGGAGCTCGAGCGCGCCGAACGGGACCACAACGCAGCCCACGCGCAGCTCACCGCGGAGCTCTCCGCCAGCAAGCTCGAGGACTACGTCCAGGCGCGCCTGCTCGCCCTGGAGGTGATGCGGCGCGCGATCCAAGCGGGCAGGCTACGCGACAAGGACTCGTTCGAGGCCAGAGGCGCAGCCGTGACGGAGCAGTACGGCGGCTATCGCGCGATCAACTGGATCGACGACCACGGCGTGATCCGTTTCGCGAGCCCCAAGGCGACCAATCAGATGGTGCTCGGCAGGAACGTGCTGCAGCATCCTCAGGCCGCCAGCTATTTCCGCGCGACAATGACTGACGGCAGGCCACGCGCGACCCGTCCGCTCACGCTGTTCCAAGGCGAGCGCGGCTTCGCCATCTACATCCCCGTGGCGGACGCCGGGAGTCTCGGCTACCTGAACGCCGTCTTCGACGCGCAGCGGCTGATCGAGTCCTGCTTCTCGAAGAAGCTGGACGAGACGAGCTACCGGGTCAGCGACTCCGGGAGTCTGCTCTACGAGAGCCCCAGCTTCGCAGCGCGCGCCTCTCGGACCAGTACGGCACACCTCCAGGTGCTCGACCGCACCTGGCAGCTCGACGTGCGCCTTAGGGAGCCCAATGGCGCGCCCAGCCACTGGTGGGTGCACCTGCTCAGCGTGATGTTCGCCGCTGGCGTCGCCGCCGCGGTCCACTTCGCGCTGCGACGCGCGGAGGAACGTGAACGCGAGGAACGCGAGCGACGCCGTCTCGCCGAGCGCCTCCAGGATGCCAACAAGCTAGAGGCAGTCGGCCAGCTGGCGGGAGGCGTGGCTCACGATTTCAACAACCTGCTCACCGTCGTGGCGAGCAACGTCGCCCTGCTGCAGGAGGCCGCTCTGGACGCGCCCGCGCGCGGCGCAGTCGACGAGATCGAGGCCGCCGCCGGACGCGGCGCCGAGCTGACTACCCAGCTCCTCGAGTTCTCCCGCAAGAAGGTCGTGCAGGCGAGAGCGGTCGACGTGGACGCCGCGCTGACCCGAGCCGCGGGCATGTTCCGGCGTGTGCTCCGCGAGAGCATCCAGCTCGAGCTGGAGCTCGAGGCCAATCAGCAGAAACACGTGCTCATCGACCCGGGTCAGCTCGACCGGGCGCTGCTCAACCTCGCGCTCAACGCAGGAGACGCCATGCCAGACGGCGGCAAGCTGACGCTCCGCAGCTACCTGCGCGGCGGTCGCATCTGGCTCGAGATCGCAGACACCGGGCACGGCATGAGCGAGGCCATCCTTTCGCGCGCGTTCGAACCCTTCTTCACCACGAAGCCGACTGGCAAGGGCACGGGGCTCGGCCTCTCGACGGTCTACGGCGTCGTCAGCCAGGCGGGGGGTGAGGTGGCCGTGGAGTCGAAGGCAGGCAGAGGCACCACATTCCGCATCTGGCTGCCGGCGACAGCTCACATCCCCGAGGAAACAAGTCCTGCACCTCCCAGCTCGAGGACCGACACGGGCGGACAGAAGCATGTGCTCCTGGTCGAGGACGACCCCGGCGTGAGGCGTGGTGCTGCGCGCGCGCTGCGCCGCGCCGGATACTCGGTCGTGGAGGCATCCAACGGCGTGGAGGCGTTGGAGAAGTGGAGCGAGGAGGTGGACGCCCTGGTCACCGACGCGGTGATGCCCGAGCTCGGCGGCAAGGCGTTGATCGAGACGCTGCGCAAGAAGCAGCCGCGGCTAGCGGTGGTGTTGATGAGCGGACACGCGCCGGAGGTGCTCGGTGACGTGCTCGGACGACTCGACGTCGTCTATTTGCCCAAGCCCTATGGCCCCTCCGATTTGGTCGACGCGCTCAGGACGGCGCTGCTGACCCAGCTCCCAGGCGACGCGACCCGGTCAGCGTAGCCGCAGCTCCCGCCACACGTCCTGGTGCAAGAGCGCGAGCACGGTCACGATCTCGAGTCGACCCAGCCACATCGAGGCGGTGAGCAGTAGCTTCGCGGGGTACGAGAAGCCCGCAAAGCTACCCATCGGCCCAGCATGCCCGAAGCCGGGGCCCACGTTGCCGAAGCAGGCCAGCGAAGCTGAAAAGCCGACCACCAGGTCCGAGCCCATCAGCACCAGCGCGACGCCGACGATGAAATAGCCGAAGTAGTACAGCACCACCAAGGTGAAGACGGAGCGCATGATGTCACGGCTCACCGAGCGCCCCTGATACTTGATCGGCAACACCGCACGGGGGTGCAGCACCCGCGTGATCTCGCGCACCACGTGCTTCAGTACCAGTAATATCCGCACGGCCTTGGGACCACCAGCGGCGCTCCCCGCACAACCTCCGACGACCATCGCCAGCACCAGGAGCGCCTTGAGGTTGTGCCCCCAGAGCTCGTAGTCCGTGCTGGCATAACCGGTGCTGCTGATCATGCTCGCGGACTGGAACAACCCCAGCCGCAGGTGCTCTTCTCCCGGGACTCCACCCGCCAGTCCAATCGCGACGCCGACGCCGACGAACAGCGTGACCCCTGCATAGAACTTGAACTCCGCGTCCCGGAGGAAGCCCAGTGGTCGCCCCGCCAGCACCCGATACTGCAGCGCGAAACTGGCACCCGCTAGCAACATGAAGACGGTCAACACCCACTCCGCTGCCGGGTTTGCGTAGCCCATGATCGACTCCGGGTGGGGCGAGAATCCGCCAGCCGCCATCGTGGTCAGCGCGTGGCACAGCGCATCGTAGAACGGAAAGCCGCACAGCATCAGCGCGACGATCAGGGCCAACGTCAACGCCACGTACAGCACCCACAGCCGGCTCGCGCTCTGACGGATCTGGGGACTCACGCCTTCGGCTGGTGCCCCCGAGGCCTCCGCGAAGAACAGCTGACGGCCAGCGATACCGAGGCGGGGCAACACCACGACGAACAGCGCGATGATACCCAGTCCGCCGAACCACTGGGTCATGGCGCGCCACAGGAAGAACGCGCGATCGAAGCGCTTGAAGTCGGTCAGGATGGTCGCTCCGGTGGTGGTCAGGCCACTGATCGACTCGAACAGCGCGTCGATCGGGTGCAGGCCGTGCAGGACGTAGGGAACGGCGCAGAACACGCCGAGCACGAGCCAAGTCAGGGCGACGATGGCTAGTGCTTCCGCACGGTGCAGAACATTGACCTTTGGCGTCTGGCTCCCCAGCAGCGTACCAGCCACGAAGGTCGCTGCGAGCGACATCGAGAACTGCACCGCGCTCTCGGTAACGCCGTCCACGGACGCCATCACGATGGGCGCGATGAAGGCCAGACAGAACACCCGCAGCAGCTGTCCAACCAGCCCGAAGACGAGCAAGAGCCGCATCAGTCGCCCCTGGCCTGCGCGCCAGACACCCGCACCCGTTCGCTCTGGCTGGAGTGGGAGTGGGTGAGGAAGTACTCTCGAGTCGCCTCCTCGTCACCGTGAGCGCAGAATATCAGCAGGCGATCGTTCGCTCTCAACGCATCGTTTCCCCCCGGCACCACACTATGCCGACCACGCAGGACGGCGCCGACTACCGCTGCCGTGGGCAACCGGATGTCGCGCAGCAAGCGGCTCTCGAAGTCGCCGGGCAGGGTCACCTCGATCACGCTCGCGTCACCGTGCTCGAGCACGGCGCGGATCTCGAACTCGGTCTTCTCGAGGCTGCGCACGACGGATCGAATCGCGGCGCCACGGCTGGAGCGAACGACGTCGATGCCCACCTTCTCGAACATCAGCTCGTTGGACAGCTTGTCCGCCCGGGTCACGATGCGTTCCACGCCGAGCTGCTTGGCGAGCAGAGAAATCAGCAGGTTCTTCTCGTCGTTGTTGGTGACGGCGACCACCACCGGCATGTCCCCGATGCGTTCCTCTTCTAGCAGCGTCAGGTCAGCACCGTCACCATGTAGCACCAGCGAGTCGAGCTCATCGGCGACCGCCTCGCAGCGCGAGAGGTCGCTCTCGATGAGCTTCACCCGCCACTTTGCGGCCTCGAGCCCTCGCGCCACCTCGACTCCGACCGAGCCTGCGCCGATCACCGCCGCCTGGCGCCGGGTCCGTCGGTTCTGTCCCACGTGGGCTGAGGCCACCAACTCCTGGAGCGGTGCCCAGCGTCCCATCACGATCAAGCGGTCCCCCGCCTCGATGCGCGTTCCGCCCTTTGGCAGGACCAGCTCCTCGCCGCGCCTCAGGGCGACGATCAGCGCGTGCTTCGGCAGCTTCAACGACTTCAAGGGAGCGGAGGTGAGCTCTGCCCCCGCGTCGACGGCGATGCGCAGGAGGGCGATGCTCCCGTCGGCGAACACCTCCACGTCCAACGCTCCCGGCACCGTCACGATGCGCACGATCTCGGTCGCGAGCTGTTGCGCGGGGCGCACCACGACGTCGATCCCCAGCGCCTCGGACACGTCCTGTTCCTCTTCGTCCTCGAGGAAACCCGCGCCATTGAGCAGGCAGATGGTGCGCGCCCTGCCTCTCCGCTTGGCCGCCAGGCAAGCGACGATGTTCTCCTCATCGTTGGTGGTACAGGCAATGAACGCCTCCGCTCGGTCGACCCGCGCCTGATCCAGCACGCGCGGCGAGGTGATGGCCCCGAACACCACCTCCACGTCCAGCCGCTCCGTGCTCGTACCCAGGGCGGCCTCACTCCCCAGCACGACCACGCTGTGGTCCACCATCAAGGCCTCGGCGATGCGCGCAGCCATCTGGTCATCCCCCGCGACGACTACGAACATCCAAGGCCTCCGGCGGAGCCCAGTGGCCGATCCGAGGCGGCGGGGGCGCGTCTGGTCCAGAACATGCCGGTGTTTTACCCAGCCTGGGCGCCCAAGAGAATGCACTCCGCAAGTCGTGGCTCCCCGGGAGCGTTCCTTCGCCGTTCAGCTTGCTCCAAGGGCCGGTGAATACTACCGATTGCAGCCACGATGCAGGAGTCCTCGTTGGTTCACGCTCTGGGCACTGGTTCGGGCTGCGCGTGCAGCTCCGCGGGGCCGCTCGATCTCACTGGCGGCCCACGCAAATACGAACGAAACCGCCCGTTCCAGGTGCGGCACGTGGCGCTGGACATCGAACTCGACTTCGACGCTCGTGAGGTCCGTGGTGCCGCCCGCCTCGACTGCGCGCGAGTGGACGGCGACTCCACGACGCTGGAGCTGGACGCGATCGACTTCGAGCTCGCGGCGGTGATGCTCATCTCCTCCGGGAAAGAAACCAAGGCCAAGTACCGCTACGACGGGGAACGGATCCAGATCGCGATCGGCAAGCGCCTGAAGGAGTTCAGCGTCGAGATTCGCTACAGCGCCGAGCCGCGACGCGGGCTGTACTTCCTCGCCCCCGACAGGGCCGTCCCCGAGCGCCCGAAGCAGGTCTGGTCCCAGTGCCAGGACGAGGACGCGCGCTTCTGGTTCCCTTGCCACGACAAGCCTCACCAGAAGATGACCACCGAACTCAGGGTCAAGGTCCCCGCCGGGATGACGGTGCTCAGCAACGGTGAGCTCGTCTCCTCCCGCACGCCCAGCGTCAAGGCGGGCAAGGGCAAGGCCCGAGCGCCGAAGACCTGGAGCTACCACTTCAAGCTCGAGCAGCCCCAACCGAGCTACCTGGTGACGCTGGTCGCCGGCCACTTCGACGTCATGACCGAGCAGGTCGCGCTGGGCGAGCGCAGCGTGGCCGTCGCGTACTACGTCCCACCGGGCAAGCAAGCCGACGGCAAGCGGGCCTTCAGCGAGACCCCGCGCATGATTCAGCTGTTCTCCCAGAAGACCGGAGTGCCATATCCGTACGGCAGCTACAGTCAGATCGTGGTCAGCGACTTCATCTTCGGAGGCATGGAGAACACGACCGCGACCACCATGGAAGAGGAGATCCTGCTCGACGCGAAGGCCGCCCGAGACGTGGACAGCAACTACCTGGTCGCCCATGAGCTCGCCCACCAGTGGTTCGGCGACTACGTCACCTGCCGAGACTGGTCCCACGCTTGGCTCAACGAAGGCTTCGCGATGTTCATGGAGCTAGTGGAGCGCGAAGACCGACTCGGAGCCGACGAGTACGCCTACGCCCTGCGCCGCAACCTGAACAATTACCTCGGGGAATCAAGCGTGTACCGTCGCGCGATCGTGTGCCGCGACTACGACAATCCCATCGACTTGTTCGATCGCCATCTCTACGAGAAGGGCAGCCTCGTCTTGCATCTCTTGTGCAGGGAATTGGGGGAGGAGCGCTTCTGGCGAGGCGTGAAGCTCTATCTCGAGCGTCATGCGGGTGGCATCGTGGAGACCAACGACCTGATGCGCGCGCTGGAGAGCGTCAGCGGTCGAAGCCTGGAGCGCTTCTTCGACAGCTGGGTGTATCGCCCTGGCCACCCGACACTCAAGCTGAAGATCAGCTACTCCGACGGCTACCTGAACGTCGACCTGAAGCAGACTCAACGCGGAAACGACGTCGCGCTCTTCGATCTACCGCTGTGCGTCGAAGTCGCGCTCTCGGAGAGCAGCCTGAAGCGACACGAGCGCCGCATCGACGAGGCTCAGGGCTCGCTGACCGTGGCGATGAGCGAAGCCCCGCTCTGGGTAGAGGTCGATCCGGACTACCTCCTGCTCGGTCGCGTCGACATCGACTGCCCGGTGGACATGCTGGAGCGCCAGCTGGCGAGCGGCCCTCGGGGGAAGACGCGCTGGGTCGCCGCGGAGCTCCTGGGCAAGAAGGGAGGCCGCCGCGCCATCCGGGCGCTAGCCGCTTGCTTGGCCAACGAAGAGGAAGCCTGGATGGTCCGCGCGGAAGCGGCCCATGGTCTGGGGCGCACACGGGACGAGCGCGCGCGAGCCGCGCTGCTGGAGCACGTCGGGACCAGCGACGATCGAGTGCGTCGCGCGGTAATGTGGGGGCTCGGGAATTTCCGCCACGCCGACGTGGAGAAGGCGCTCTTGAAGCACGCCCGGCGCGACGCGAGCTACCTCGTTCAGGCCCAGGCAGCCCGCAGTCTCGGCAAGAGTCGAGGGCCCAGCGCGCGGGCCGCGCTCGAGAAGCTGCTGGCCGAGGAGTCGTGGGCCGACGTCGTCCGGGGCGCTGCCTGCAACGGCCTGTCTCAGCTTGGCGACGAAGCCGCGCTTTCGAGCTTGCTCGAGACGACGCAGTACGGCGTTCCGACCCGTGGCCGCCGAGCCGCGATCCTCGCGCTCCCCGAGCTGTCCCAGGAGCGGCGCGTGAGGCGTCACCTCGAGGAGCTCCTGGAGGACCCTCACCCCCACGTCCGGGGCGATGTGGCGCGAGCGCTGCAATCGTTGGGCGATCCGGTGGCGCGCGCGGCGTTGCGAGGCCAACTGACACGCGAAAACGATGGACGGGTGCGCCGACGACTGCGCGGCGCCATCGACGGCTTGACCGGCAGCGGCAAGTCGGTCGACCGTCGCCTGTCCCGGGACGTCGAGAGCCTACGCGAGAAGCTCGAGGCACTGGAGGCGAAGCTGGGTCGCCTCGAGCAGAAGAAAGGAAAGTCCAAGTGAGTGATCCCGTTTCGCTGCGGCGAGAGGAAGTATCCGGCGGGCAGGTCGCCATCGTGACCATCGAGCGCGAAGAGCGAATGAACACGCTCTCCCGCGACACGCTGCTGGCGTTCGGGCGCATTGGCCGCGAGCTCACCCAGGCCACGGACGCGCGAGCGGTGGTGATCACCTCCGCAGGCACGAAGGCGTTCTGCGCGGGGGCGGACCTGAAGGAGCGCAAGGGCATGGATGAGAACGACGTGCGCAAGCAGCTCGAGCTGTACCGTTCTGAGCTCCTCTGGATCGCCGACTTCCCCGCGCCAGTCGTGGCCGCGATCAATGGCGTTGCGCTGGGCGGAGGCCTGGAGCTGGCGTTGCTCTGTGACCTGCGGGTGGCCGCCGAGCACGCCGTGCTCGGCTTGCCCGAGGTGAGCATCGGTATCATCCCTGGCGCCGGGGGAACTCAGCGCTTGCCCCGCATCGTGGGAGAGGCGCGCGCCAAGGAGCTGATCCTGTTCGGACGCCGACTCAAGGCCAAGGAGGCGCTCGACATCGGCCTGGTGAACCAGGTCACTCCCGAGGGGCAGGACGTGCTGAAGGACACGCTGGACTTCATCGCTCCCTTGGCGGCGGGCGCGCCCCTGGCTCAGGCGGCGGCTCTGAGAGCCATCGACGCCTCATACGAGGTACCGTTTTCACACGGAATCGAACTCGAGCGGATGTTCTACGACACCTGTCTTCGCAGCCAGGACCGCGTAGAAGCCCTGGCGGCGTTCGCGGAGAAGCGCAAGCCCGTCTTCACCGGGCGCTAGCATCACAGCCGCGCGGCGCAGTCCGCGTCATCGGAGGATACATGCGTATCGTAGTGCAGAAATACGGCGGCTCATCGGTCGCCGACACCGAGAAGATCAAGAAGGTGGCCGCCCGCGTGGTGGAGACGCGCAAGCGAGGGATGGCCGTCGTGGTCGTGGTCAGCGCCATGGGCAAGACCACCGACCAGCTGCTAGCCCGAGCGCGAGAGATCAGCCCCAGCCCCAGCCGCCGCGAACTCGACATGCTGCTGTCCTGTGGCGAGCGCACCAGCATGGCGCTGCTCAGCATGGCGGTCAGCGAACTCGGCTACCAGGCGATCAGCCTCACCGGCTCGCAGTCAGGGATTCTCACCAACGATCGCCACTCCGGCGCGCGCATCATCGAGGTGCGTCCCTTCCGTGTACAGGACGAACTCGAAGCAGGTCGCATCGTGATCGTCGCGGGCTTCCAGGGCGTCTCCTACAAGCGCGAGGTGACCACCCTGGGACGAGGAGGCAGCGACACCACCGCGGTGGCCCTGGCGGGAGCGCTCGGCGCCGAGTACTGCGAGATCTGCTCCGATGTCGATGGCGTCTACACCGCCGATCCGCGGGTGGTCGACTCCGCCGAGCTGCTGAAGTCGATCAGCCACGAGAGCATGCTGGAGCTCGCCGCACATGGCGCGAAGGTGCTCCACGCCGAGTGCATCGAGTTCGCCCGCAAGAGCCAGGTGGCGCTGTACGCTCGCGCGACGTTCGGCGATTCGGCTGGCGGCACCCGCATCGACCGCCCAGAGGAGGTCGGCGAGCTCGACGTGGCGGGAGTGTCCGGCACGAAGCAGCTGGTACGACTCCGCGCCAGCGGCGAGCGCTCCATGGACCGCATGCTCGCTGCCGCCGCCGAGGCCTCACTGCCGGTCCTGCATCTGGACGCGGATCACGAGATTGCCGACCTGTGGTTCAGTCTCTCCGACGTCCCGGATTGGGCCAGCGTTCGTGAGCAGCTGCTGGACCAGGTGCAGATCGAGGAAGGCTGTGGGGCCGTGAGCGTCGCGGGCGACTTCTTTGGGCGCAACGCCGCCAAGCTGGCGAAGACGCGCTCGGTGGCCTCCGGAGTCGGCGTCCGCCTGAAGGCGATGGCGACGTCACCGCTCCGTGCCACCCTGTTCTGCGCGGAAGAAGACGTCGACACCCTGACCCAGGCGCTGCACCGAGCCTTCCGCGACTGACGCCGACGCGCACACGCGGCGCTGGCGGCCGATGCCGCCGCGTCACGTGAAGTGCAGGGCTCAGGCGCCGTAGCGCTCGACCAGCATGCGATAGAGCGCGCGCAAGGCGAACGCCTCGCCGCCCACGGGTCGCCCCGGGCGCGAGCGCAGGTTCCAACCCATGGTGTCGATGTGGACCCATCGTTGCCGCCTGGAAATGAAGCTCTGCAGGAACAGCGCCGCGGTGATCGCGCCGCCAAACGGGCCGCCCTGGTTGTTCAGGTCGGCCATCGGCGTCTTGAGCTGCTCCTTGTAGGGTTCGTGGAGGGGCAACCTCCACAGCGGATCGCCTTCCCGGAGACCGGCTGCGATGACTGCCGCTGCGACGTCGTCGTCATTGGTGAACAGCGCAGGCAACTCGGTCCCGAGAGCGACGCGCGCGGCGCCGGTCAACGTGGCGGCGTCGATCAACAGATCGGGGTTCTCCGTGTCTGCTTCGGCGAGCGCGTCACACAGGATCAAGCGGCCTTCCGCGTCGGTGTGCCCAATCTCCACGGTGAGCCCCTTGCGAGTCTTGATCACGTCCAGGGGATGGAAGGCGTTTCCGGCGACGCTGTTCTCCACGGCGGGCACCAGCACGCGCAGTCGGACGGGGAGGCCGGCGCTCATGACTGCATGCGCAAGACCGAGCACGAGCGCGGCGCCCCCCATGTCCTTCTTCATCAGCTTCATGTTGTCGGCTGGCTTGAGGTCCAAGCCGCCGGTGTCGAAGCACACACCCTTGCCCACCAGGGTGAGCTTCGGGTGCTTCGGATCGCCCCAGGTGAAGTCGATGAGCCGCGGAGCGTCAGTGCAAGCGCGACCCACGGCGTGAATCGTCGGGTAGTTCTGCTCGAGCAGCTTGTCGCCGACGATCAGCGTGAACTTCGCCTTGTGCCGTGCGGCAAGCTCCTTGGCGCTCTCTCCGAGCGCCGTCGGGCCGAGGTCTCCTGCGGGCGTATTGATCAGATCCCGAGCCAGGCTGATTCCCTCGAACAGGCTCACGACCTCAGCCTGGTCCGCGCCCTCCGGCCACGCCAGGAGCGGAGCCTTGCCGGTGTGTGACTTGTAGCGGTCGTAGCGATAGTGCCCAAGCGCCCAGCCCAGGGCGACGGTCGAGGCATAGCCCGACCCCAGCTCGGTGGCGACGTGATAGCGGCCTGGAGGCAGCTTGCGCACGAGCCCTGACCAATCCCAGGGCTCTTTCTTCGAGGAAACGCCGAGGACGACTCGTTCCAGACCACCATCGCGGCCCGGAACGAGGGCAAACTCGCCGGGCTTGGCTTTGAAGTCAGTGGAGGCGAGCCAGTTGCGCGTCCCCACGCGTTGCCCCTTGAGCCAAGCCTTGAGTTCACCCTTCTCCAGAGCGACGATGGGCCGCGAAGTCTTGGTCGGCTTCGCCGCGAAGATCTCATTCATCCGTGCCTCCAAAGTGAGCGCGTCGAGCGCGTGCAAGGAACGTGGTCGTCGCAACGGCTTAGCAACCTCGACGGTGCTTTGGAAAGACGATGTTCCACCGTGGGAAAGTCCCGCGGGAATTGCCGACGCCCCTCGCTCAGCCTGAGTCGCCCACTTCGATGTCCTCACAAAGGCCAACGATCCCGAGATATTGACGCCGTGAGCCCGCCCTCACCCCCGGCCCCGCACGCGGGTCCGGAAGCCGAGACGAATCGCACCACCTCAGGCTAGGATCAGGGATCCTCGGGGCCTCCATGCACGGCAAAGATCTGATCCGCGGCTTTCGTGCCGCCTCATGGAATTCTCAAGAAGCCGTTCAGCAGTTCATCGAAACCGCTGCGTCACGTCCTCCGGAGGACGTGGAGCGGATGCTGGACACCTTGCTCGAGCACAAGGGTTCGCCCCGGGAAGCGATCCACCAGAACCGCCTCTACGTGTTCGCGGCCATCGCAGGTTCTTCCCTCGATCGCAGCCTGTTCGTGCCGTTCGTCCGGGCGCTCCGCCGCGGCGATCCCCAGCTAGTGGCGATCCTCGGGGATTTCCTGCCGAAGGTGAACAACATCGAGGGTCACTCGCTGCTCTGCGCAGCCGCGGGCGACGAACGGCAGAACGTGCGCGAGGTCGCGGCGCGCACACTCTCTCAGGTCGCTGGTCCCCAGGCCCTCGATGCGCTGGTCGAGCTGGTCAAGCAGGAGAGCTACAAGGGGCGCCTGGAAGCGTGCGAAGCGCTGGTTTCCAAGGCCCAGCATCGGGCGCTACCTCTGCTCGTGGCAGTGCTCAACCACGGCTCCGCGATGGAGCGCGCCCGCGTGCTGAAATGGCTCGGCGACCGCGACCTGATGGGCAAGGAGCGCGGCGCGGCGATGGCCGCCATCACTCGCGCCCTCGACGATCCTCATGAGCGCGTGGCGGCGCAGGCGGTGGGCGCGTTCGCCAGCCTGGCCGACGCCGAGACTTTCTTCAACCACGCGAGCCACCTGGCGGACTCGCCGCGACCCTACGTTGCTCAGGCCTTCGTCGCTGCTCTCGCGAACTTCCCGGACCTGCGGGGCGTCAACGCGCTGACTCGCATTTACCGCACCGCGGCCCCGCAGCTGCGCCTCGCGGTCGTCGACACGCTGGGGGCGATCGGCACCGACGCCGTGCTCCCGATCCTCGTGGAGGCGATAGCAGACGAGCAGCTCACGGTGCGCAACCGGGTGATGGAGGTGCTGGTCAAGTGCGCGAGAGCGGGGGAGATAGAGCTCGGCCGCACGATCATCTGGCTGCTGCGAAGTCGCAACGTGGACGTGCGTCGCATGGCGGTGGAGCTCGCGCGCGAGGTCGGAGATCCCAGCGGAGAGCTCATGCCGAAGCTCTTGCGTTTCCTCCGGGATGAGGATTGGTGGGTGCGCGAGCGAGTGATGGACGCGCTGGTCGAGATGAGCGGGCAACGTCTGACGGAGCACATCGTCGGCTACCTGAAGGACGAATCCGACGTCGTGCGGCGCTACGCCGTGGGTGCGTTGCGACGCCTGAAGGACCCTCGCTCCCTGGGCGCCCTGGTCCGCGTAGCCATGGGAGACGAGGACTGGTGGGTTCGAGAGGAGTCCGTCGCCGCCATCGGCGAGCTTGGCGACGCGCGAGCCGTACCCTACCTGCTGAAGCTGGCGGAGGACGACTCGGAGAACACCCTGAGTGTGATTCTCGCCCTGGATTCCCTCGCGGCAAAGGACGCCTGCAACGACGTCGCGCACTACCTGTCCGTCCCGGACGAGAACGTGCGCATCGCGGGCTTGCGCTTCCTCGAGCGCCACGGAGGACCACAGTACGCCCACGTCCTGGAGGATCTGGAGGAGGGGGCGTCCCTCGCCCTGCGTGACGCCATCGAGAGCGCGCGCTCGGAATGGCAGCTGCAAGCCCAGGCGGCGCGCATCGATCGCGAGCGCCTGTCGGCGCTGGACCGCATGCTGATCGACCTCGAACGAGCCTCGGCGGACGACCTGATCCTGACCGCCGGTAGACCGGCGTACATGAAGGCCATGGGCCAACTCATCGAAGCGACGGAGAAGCCCCTCTCGGCCTCCGACCTCGAGGTGATGCTGTACCTGATCCTGAACAACGAGCAACGCGAGCGCCTCGACCAGGGCGCCGAGGTAGACGTGAGCCACGAGGTGAAGTCCCACGGTCTGCGTTTTCGGGTGAACGTCTTCAAGCAACTCACGGGCATCGGTGCCGTTTTTCGTGTGGTAAAAAATCAGATCCCGAACATCGACGATCTCGGCTTGCCCGACGTGGTGAAGTCGTTCGGCGATCTGAAGAACGGCCTGGTGCTGGTGGGAGGGCCCACCGGGTCCGGCAAGTCCACGACGCTGGCTGCGTTGATCGACTATGTGAACCGCACGTCCAACCGGCACATCGTGACCATCGAGGACCCGATCGAAGTGATTCATCAGTGCAAGGAGAGCCTGCTGAACCAGCGCGAGAATGGCACCCACACCTTGAACTTCGAGCGCGCGCTGCGCAGCACCCTACGCCAGGACCCAGACGTGATCCTGGTCGGCGAGATGCGTGACCTCGAGACGATCAACTTCGCGGTCAACGCCGCGGAGACGGGACACTTGGTCTTCGGGACCGTACACACGGTGAGCGCAGATGCCAGCATCGATCGCATCCTCAATACGTTTCCGCCAGGCAAGAGACAACAGGTACGCTCGATGCTCAGCGAGACGCTGCGAGCTGTCGTGTGTCAGCACTTGTTGCCGCGCCACGACAAGGTGGGTGGCCGCGTTCTCGCGGTCGAGGTGATGGTCAACAACGACGCCATCAGCAACCTGATCCGCAAGGACAAGTGCTATCAGATCCCGACGGTGGTCGCGACCCACACTGCGGAAGGCATGCAATCCATGGACACCGCTTTGGCCGAGCTAGTCCGCTCGGGGCAGGTCGAGGAGTCTCAAGGCTACATGCGCGCCCTGGACAAGAAGATGTTCGAGGCGCTGGTCAGCGGCAAGGAGGACGGGGCCGCGAGCCTGGCACCTCAGGTGCCTCAAGGGGAGCTCTGAGGTGGCGCGTATCGACTCCTTCCTGCGAATGGTGGTGGATCAGGGAGCCAGCGACCTGCATTTCCACGCCGGGACCAAGCCAGTGATCCGCTACATTGGCGACCTCGTCCCGCTGCCGTTTCGCAAGCTCACGGAAGACGAGACCCGTCGCTTCTTGACCGAGATCATGTCGTCGGAGCAGCGCGCCACCTTCGAGCGCGAGCAGGAGGTGGACTTCGCCTACGTGGTCCCGGGGGTCGGTCGCTTCCGCGTCAACGTCTTCACTCAGAGTCGCGGGATGAGCGCTGTGTTCCGCGTGATCGCAGATCGGCCGGTCAGCATCGACGCCCTGAGACTGCCCGCCGTGACACGCAAGCTCGCGGCGCTGCGCGCCGGCTTGGTGCTGGTCACGGGGCCGACCGGGAGCGGCAAGACGACGACGCTCTCCGCGATCATCTCGGAGATCAACCAGACCTCGCGGCGCCACATCATCACGATCGAGGACCCAATCGAGTACATCCACCAGCCCGCTCAGAGCGTGATCACCCAGCGCGAACTGGGCGCCCACACGAACTCGGCGAGCGACGCCTTGCGCGCCGCGCTTCGCGAAGCACCCGACGTGCTGGTGGTGGGTGAGCTGCGCGACTTCGAGACCATCAGCCTCGCGCTGTCTGCCGCCGAGACCGGCGTACTGGTGCTTGGGACGCTGCACACGAACAGCGCCGCGAAGGCCATCGACCGCTTGGTCTCGGCTTGCCCCGAGGATCAACAGACGCAGATCGTCGGCGTGCTGAGCGTGCTGCTCAAGGGCGTCATCGCCCAGCACCTGTGCAAGCTGGCGACTGGTGACGGACGCATAGCGATCATCGAGGTGCTGCTGCAGAGCTACGCGGTCTCGAACCTGATCCGAGAGAACAAGGTCCACCAGATCGATGGCTACCTACAGTCGTCCGAGCACGCAGACGGCTCGAGCCAGAGCCTGGACAAGGCGCTGTTCGAGTATCTGAAGGAGGGCATCATCCTGCTCGACGACGCGCTCGGTCTGGCCAACGAACCGGCCACGCTGAAGGACTGGATGGCGGATCTCGATCGCGAGCGTCGCATGGCCTTCCAGAGCGGAGCGCAGAGTTGACTACCCTGCGGAAAGCACAGGAGCTGGAGCAGTCAGGCGACCTCGCTGGAGCGGTGCGGCTACTAGTTCAGGCTGGGCAGGTCGAGGCCGCCGTGCGGATGCTGCTCGGAGCCGAGCGCTATCGAGATGCCGGTCGGCTGCTGCTGCAGTCCACCGGAGTGAGCGTCGCGGGCGTCGGCAAGCTCAGCGGAGAGGGCAGGCGCAGGGCGAACCAGGCCGCGACCTGCTTCGCCAAGGCCAAGGACTACGAGCTGGCGGTGGCGCTGTACACGGCGCTCGGTGATCCGCTGAGGGCTCAGAGCCTGGAAGCCGAAGCCGCAGAGCACGGTACGGGGGTACGTCGGGTGGCCGCGCCGACGACTGGCAACTCGGAGCTGGAGACGCTGATCGCGCACAAGGACTACGCCACAGCCGCCAAGCTCGCCTTCAAGCTGGGAGAGCACGAGGAGGCGGGCCGGTTGAACCTGCGCGCAGGCAAGCCCTACGAGGCGGCGATCTGCTTCCACCGCGCGGGCAACCGCACGGCGACGCTCGAGGCATTGACTCGGGTCGGGAGGGATCACGCGAAGTACCGCAACGCGTGCGTCCAAGCCATTCAGCTGGCCAGTGACCTCAACCGTCTCGACTTTGCCCTCGATCAGTTCCTCGGACGCTTCGTGCAAGTCAAGCCCAGCGACGAACGCGAAGCCGCAGCGTTCTACCGTTTGAGCCAGCTCTACAGGAGCCAGGATTTCGGCGAGAACGCGACCGAGGTACTGCAGAAGCTGCTGCTCTTCGACCCAGCGTATCCCGGCGCCGCAGCGGATCTCGCTGCCTTGAGCGAGGAGGCCAAAGGCAGCGCGATGGTGTTCAAGAAGATCGTACGCGACGACGCGGCGTTTCGTGGTGCCGGCTGGCGCACGCGTGCAGCAGATCTGGGACTACCCGACCTACCGCCGCTCGAGCCGAGTGAGCCCCGGATGGGTCCTCGCGGAACCAGGATCGACTCTGCGTTGAACGGCTCCCCCAGCGCCCCCGCGTCAGGCCCGAGCGGCACACGGCTGGGCCCGGGTGCGCAGCGACCCACACGGGCAGCTCATGGATCGGACACCGACGTCCCGACGAATCCAGCGGTGCATCAGAGCACTCAGGCAGACGGCGCGCCCGCTGTCGCGATGGCTCTGGACGCACTGGCGCCAGGCAGTGTGATCAGCGAGCGCTATTTGATTCAGCGCGAGGTTGGACGCGGTGGAATGGCCGCCGTCTACGAGGCCGTGGACCTGGAGCTCGAAGAGACGGTCGCGCTCAAGTTCTTCTTCTTGGCCTCCGACGGCGAGCTCGTGAAGCGCTTCAAGCAGGAGCTGGCGCTCTCACGCCGGCTGAGCCACCCGAACATCGTCCAGGTCTTCGACATCGGAAGCCATGCAGGCTGCAAGTTCATCAGCATGGAGCTGCTCCACGGCAAGAGCCTTGGAGATCTCGCTCAGGAAGGGAGCGTGCCTCGAGGCCGACTGCTGAACTACCTGAGTCAGGCCTGCGCTGGACTCGCCGCGGCCCACGCGCAGGGCGTGGTGCACCGTGACGTCAAGCCGGACAACTTCTTCGTGACTCACGATGACATCCTGAAGGTGATGGACTTCGGCATTGCCAAGCGCCAGAGCAAGCCCGGGATGACCCGAGCAGGATTCATGGCAGGCACCCCGGAGTACATGTCCCCGGATCAGATCACCCGCTTCGGCTCCGTGGACGCGCGGGCGGACATCTACTCCCTGGGCGTCGTCGCCTACGAGCTCCTGTGTGGGGAGGTGCCCTTCAGCGGCTCCGAGCTGATGGAGATCCTAAACCAGCACCTCTCCAGCAAGCCCACGCCGCCCCGCGCCTTCGATCCGACGCTGACCGTCGAGCTCAACGACGCCGTCCTGCGCTGTCTCGAGAAACAACCGGACGACCGCTTCCAGTCGATGGCAGAGCTCGGCGCCGTGTTCGACGCCGAAGCCGCCCGTGCAGGCGATTGACTTTACCGCACGGAACCGATTTGGCTACTTCTTCGGCGGCCCCATCGGGCCCTTGGCCTCCTTGCCGCTCTTCAGCTTCATCCCGCCGTAAGGCTCGATGCTCGGGACCTTGGCGAACTCGGCCTCGTAGATCTTCTTCATCTCCTCGAGCTTCGCCTCGTCGGTCTTGGCCAGGTCCTTCTCCTCTCCGGGGTCGTCCTTGAGGTTGAAGAGCAGGTACTTCCAGCCAGTGCCGTAGACGATCAACTTGTAGTCGCCATGAATCAGCGCGCGGCGCGGCGGGTTGTGGCTGTCCTCGGCGAGCTCGAAGATCAAGTTCTCGCGCTTCTCGGGCTTGGCGCCGTACACCTCGGGCACCAGGCTCTGCCCCATGAACGTGGGCAGTGCGTCCATGCCCATCAGGTCGACCAGCGTCGGCGCGATATCCAGGTGATTGCGCAGCTCCTTGATGTGGCGCGGCTCGGCGCCAGGAGCCTTGATGATGAGCGGAACCTTGAGCAGCACGTCCCACACATCGAAGGCGTGCTTCCACATCTTGTGTTCGCCGAAGGCTTCACCGTGGTCTGCGGTGATCACGATCGCGGTGTCCTTCCACCACGGCTGCTTCTCGCCCCACTTGAACAGCTCGCCGAGCCAGTGGTCCGTGTACCAGACCTCGGAGTCATAGCGATCGCGGTTGCTGTTACCGAAATCGGGGCTCTCCGCGTGCTTCTGGTACTTGTCGTGCGGATCCATGTAGTGGCTCCACAGGAAGAACTGGCCCTTCGTGTTCTCCGGATTGCTCAGCACCTCGATGATCTTCTTGGTGCTCTTCTCGCTGGTGACGAAGTTGTCCGTCTGCGCGTCGAAGGTGATGCCGGGCACCATCTCCCAGACGTCAAAGCCCTGGTCGATGCCCTTTCCACGGCCAAAGTACATGTGGGCTTGCACGCCCATGGTGCGAATGCCCTTCTTCTGCATGGCCTCCTGGATGAAATCGTTGCCGACGTCGCGGTACCCGGTGAAGAACCAGCCATCGCGATACAGGGTCCCAGCGAGGCGCCCGCTCAGCATGCAGGCCACGCTCTGCGCCGTGTAGCTGGTCACTGAGCGGTGGTTGTCATAGACCACCGACTCCTTCGCGAGCTTGGTCAGGTTCGGCGCCACCTCGCGCTCGTAACCAACCCAAGGCATGTCGTCTGCACGCAGCGCATCCACGGTGAGGAACAGCACGTTCAGAGGCTTCGCTGGTCGTGTGAGCTTCTCGGGTTCCTTCGCGGCGGGCTTCGCGCTGGCGGACGCGGCGGCGATCGGCTTCGCCGACTCGTCAGCGGGAGCGGTCGTGGTCGCTGCCTTCTGGACCGGCTCTTCGGTCTTGTCGCAGCCACTCAGGATCAACAGGCTCAGGGCAACCAGGCTCGAGGTTCGCATTCACTCTGGCGCCTAGCGCGACCGCAGCCTTCAGGCCAAGAAAAGCACCGCTCTCGCGGCTCTCGAACGAGGCCGCCGCGGTGGCGAGCCAGACCGCGCCCGAACGCCGCGCCTCACCCCCGAACCTGGCTAGGGTCAGCCCGGAGGATTCACGTAGGCCTTCGCGGGTCGCCCGCGGGGCGCGACCACCTTCACCACCACGAAGCCCTTCACCGCTCGCGTCTTGCCCGGCTCACGTCCGAGTCCCCAGAGCCCGACCTGGAGCTCGAGCTCCTGGCCAGGGATCAGCGCCTTGGTGCCCTTCGGCGGCCAGCTGCGCGAGAACTCGACGGGCGCATCCGGACCCACCGTTTGCTCCCCCTCGCCCTTTCGAGCATCACCGATCTCCGTGACGACCTTCTCGCCCTGAGTGACCTTGGTCGCGAACGCCAGGGGTCCTCCTTCCGGCGTCATCAGGTAGCGCGTGGCGTCGCCCTCGCTCTCGGCCTTCACCTTCACCGCGACGCCCCAGCCCCCGGTCTGGCGCTTCGCCTCCGCCTTGACGTGGAACATCACACCGTCGATGGCGACGTCGACGCCCCCGGGCACCATCTTGTAGAGCTTGTTCCGCGGGGCACCACCCTCTTCGTCGCTGGGCCTCTCCTCGTCCGCGTCGAGGCTGACAGAACCGTCGTCGTCCTCGTCCCCCTCGTCATCGGCCTCATCAGGCTCGTCTGGGGGTGAGTCGCCCTGTTCGGGCTCCGCGCTGGCGACGGGCGCCGGTTCGGCTGGCGCCCCATCGTTTCCCTGCGGTACTTCAGAGGGCCGCGCGCCGCCACAAGCGACGAACACCAAGCCGAACAACGAGGAGAGCAGACGTGCGCGGAGCATGTCTGCGACGATATCAGCCGCCGCTGAGCTTCTGCAGCACCTTTTGCGCCAGCGCCGAGTCCTCCTTGCAGCCCACGACGAGCGCACGATCGTCCTTCACCACCGCACGTCCCTCGGCGACGGGCTTGGAGAAGTCGTAGAGGATCACGGTGGCGTCGGCGTCATCGCCTTCCTTCCCGCGCACGGCCTCGATCTCGAAGGTCTTGACGTTGATCGACTCGTCTTCATCCTCAGCGCCCTCCTCGACCTTCCAACCGGCGGTCTTGATCACGCCCTCGAGCTCTGGACGCTTGAGGTTGGCCAGGCCCTTGGCCTTGATCTTGTCCGCCAGCTCACTCGAGGTGGAGCCGGAGTCGTTCATCGCGGACACGTACAGAATACGTGAGGCGTCCAGAGTCAGGGATGGCTTCGCCGCCGCCTTCTTCCAGTCGCTGAAGTCGTAGAGGTTCGCGAACACGTCCTTGCCATCGATCTGGAACTTCAAGGAATAGATGGTGCCAGCGTCGATTGACTCGTCATCCTTCGAGACCTGGGCGTAACCGGCCGCCTTGGCGTTGGCCTCCAGCTTCGACTCGTCGAGCGCCGCCAGGCTGAGACTCGGCGCAGCCTGCGTCGCCTCGGGCTCGGGCTTGTCCTTCTTGCTGCAGCCCGAGGCCAGAACTGCGGCGGAAAGCAGAACTGCGGCGGAAAGCAGAGCCGCCGTCCCCAGGTTCGCGATGCGAGAAATCATTCGACTGTTCATGACCAGGGAGAGTCGCTACCAAAGATGGGTTCGCCACGCACGGATCAGTTCACCGTCCCGGCAATCGGCAGCGCGGGTGCTTGGACGGCCCGAGCGGGAGTTCGCGTGCATGCGGCCCCCGAGCTGCTACGCCACCGTCGCACAAACTCATGAATACTCGAGCTTTTTCCCTTTGTGTCGGGCTGCTGGTCGTGGCCTGCGACGACGCGCCGAAGGAACCCTCCGACAGGCAAGTCAGCGCCGCGTCCAGCGCCTCGACGGAGGCCCCGGCCGAGACGGCTTTCGAGCCCAGGCGCGTCGATCTGCAGGCGGACGCCATGGGCACGAAGCTCCACCTGGTTAGCTACACCACTCCAGATCTGAGCGAAGACCGGGTCAGAGCAGCGATGCAGGCGGCGATGGCCGAGGTCGATCGGCTCGCCAAGCTGCTCAGCGACTGGACCGATGACAGCGACGTCGGGCGCATCAACCACAGCCCCGGGGAGTTCGTGAAGGTGGCTCCAGAGACCCTCGAGGTGGTGGAGAAGGGACTCTGGGCCGGCAAGGTGAGCGAAGGCACCTTCGACATCACCTGGAACTCCCTGGGCGGGTTGTGGAAGTTCGGCGACGCCCGCGAAGCAGATCCGAAGCCACCGAGCGCCGCGGAGATCAAGCGTCTCCTGCCTCGCGTCAATTATAGCCGCGTGGAAATAAAGAAGGACCCCCCTCGGGTCAAGGTCCCCAAGGACTCGAAGCTCGGCTTGGGCGGCATCGCCAAGGGATACATCGTCGACAAGATGGCTGCGGCGATGCGCAAGGGCCATCTGTCCAGCTTCCTGGTGCAGGCTGGGGGCGACCTCTACGGCGCGGGGCGCAAGCCCGACGGCGCTCCCTGGGTGAGCGGGATTCAAGATCCTCGCGGCAAAGAAGGGAAGTTCTTCGCGGTGATCGAGCTCACCGACCACGCCTTCTCTACGGCGGGGGACTACGCCCGCGCCTACATTCACGGTGGCAGGCGCTACCACCACATCATCGATCCTCGCACTGGCTACCCTGCGAGCGCGAGCCGCAGCGTGACCATCTGGGCACCCTCCGCGCTGCTGGCGGACGCCATCGACGACGCCGTGTTCATCCTCGGCCCCGAGAAGGGCCTCGAGCTCGTGGAAGGCACCGACGGTGTGGGCGCCGTGATCGTCACCGCGGCGAACAAGGTTATTGTTTCCAGGCGGATTCAGGGCAAGGTGAAGATCACAGCCCAGCCCAGCGAGGGAATCTAGCCCAGGCTAGCCAGCGTCGGCCTCGCTCGGGTAGTCGTCGTCATCGGAGTACTCCCCCGCTTCGGGCAGGTCGTACAGCCCCTTCCCGCCTCGCAGGGGGATGGCCCTGGCTGCCGCAACGCGCTCCAGCTCTGACTCGAGGCCGATCCGATCACGCACCAAGGGCAGCTCGGCACGGCTGCCATCCCACAGGTCGATGGCGATCGCACCGCTGGTGTCCAGTCGAATCAGGTCGATCTGCGCCCACTTGATGCGGCGCACTCGCGGCCAGACCAGGCCGGAGATCTCGCGGCACTCGAGCCCATCCCCACGGATACGTACTCCGCGCATGCTGGTGCGCAGGAGGGACGCCACCGCGCTGCTCACCAGCAGCAGCGCGAGCATACGGGAGCTGATCAGCCGATACACGTCACCAGTCACGAAGTACTCGTGTAGCCAGGTCCCCGGAGCGCTGCGCTCGGCGATCAGCACGAGTAGCGTCACCGCGAGCGCGATCCCCATGAACGTCATCGAAGGGATCCAGAACAACATGGGTGGGCCATACACCGCCTCGCTGGGGCGGTAGGCCATGTCGAAGCCGGGAGGACGAGAGATGCGAGCCACGTGCGCCATCCACTTTAGTACGCCGAGCGCGCCATTCCTTGGGCTGAGTCGCGGGGGCGCCTCACTTCGGCAGCTCGACGCCAAGACGTCATCTGGTCAGGTGAGCCGCCGACCTACATGAGCCTGAGTGGAACGTCCTATCCAACCGGAAACATCGAGCCACGACGTTGCGACGCTGCGTGGCACTCAGTACCCTCTAGACCCCGAACCCGAGGAGATCCATGCGCCCCACCTTGCTCCCCCTCAGCGCCGCGCCGCGGCTCGTGCACTCGTCTCCAGCCCAGCTCGTCTTGCGCGCCGCGACCTGCGTCGGGGTCATGAGCCTGGCCCTGGGCTGCTCGGACTCCGGCCCGGACTCCGGGGACTCGGGCGAGCTGCTCGCGCCGCCGCCCGAGGGCAAGGGAATGCAGCTCGAGATGCGCACGGAGATCGAGTCGGGCGCCGAGGTGGAGCACTGCAAGTTCATCCAGATGCCAGCCAGCGGGCTCAATATTAACCGCACGGAAACACGTTTCACGGAAGGCAGCCACCACGTCCTGCTCTACCGCACGAAGTATCGGGAGATCCCGACGCAGAAGCAGGACGGCACCCAGGTGGACACCAGTGGCGTGTTCGATTGCTCCGATGGGGCGAGCAACGGCTGGGACGTCCTCGACGTGATCGGCGGCTCGCAGAATGCCGAAGGTGGGACGTTCTCGAACTTTCCCGACAACGTCGCGATGCGTATCGAGCCAAACACCGTGCTGATGATCAACGCCCACTACATCAACACGACCACGGAAACGCTCGAGCCCGAGGTGAAGATCAACCTCGAGACCATCCCCGACGCGCAGGTCGAGCACGAAGGGGGCATCCTCTTCTACTACAACATCTTCATCCGCGCGAACGGGATGTCCAGGTCGCAGGCTCGCATGCGCTGCCAGGTGCCCCATGACATCACGCTGCTCAACGCTCAGAGCCACATGCACGCCCGCGGCGTGGGTTACTCTGCGGAAATTCTAGAGGACGGCAAGGACCCTGCGCTGCTCTACCAGAACGATCGCTGGGAGGACGTTCCGGTCAAGACCTGGGACAGCGGCCTCGGCATCAAGGGCGGCAGTCAGATCGACTACCACTGCTCCTACGACAATCCCGAGCAAGACACGATCTATCAGGGGCCGCGCACGACCGACGAGATGTGCATGTTCATAGGCGCCTACTACCCGGCGACCACCGGTGCGAGCTTCTGCTCCTACGATCAAGACGATGGCATCGGCACCCAGCAGATCGGAGCCAAGTGGATCGGCGACGGAACCAAGACGTGTGCTCAGAGTCTGCTGTGCCTTCAGTCGAACGCGAGCAAGGGCCTCGAAGGGGTCACCGGCTGCGTCGCTGACGTGAAGGAGGAGGACTCGGTGCTGTTCTCCGACGCCGTGGGCTGCATTTTCGCTCATGGTGGCACGGAGCAGTGCCAGCCCGAGATCGATGCCTGCCTCGGCAACTAGCTCGGGGGAGTAGCCCGGCCTGCGCGTCCCGTCGCAGGGAGCATGAGGACGGAAAGCTCGCTATGCTGCCGGGCGTGCAACCACCCGTAGACGACGAGGCGCCCCTCGAACCCTTTGCGCCTCCGAAGGCCGAGTTGCTCGCGGCGCCACCATCGACGCTCAACGCATTGCCCAGTGACATCAACTTCACGCTCATGCGCGTCGGTTTGTGGATGGTGTTCGGGGCCTGGATGCTGCTGGTGCTGATCAGCGTGCCAGTCTACGTCTCGATCGCCCACGACCAACCCCCGTTCGGTCGAGGCATGGACCCGACCCTGCAGGGTGTCTTGATGGCCTTCTTCGTCGACGCTTTCTATTCTCCACCAGCGCTTTGTGCCCTGTTCGCCAATGTCGGCTTTCGGCGCCGCAGACGCTGGGCCCACGCCGTCGCCGTCGCCGCCTACGCCCTGTGCTGTCTGTGTTGCCTGCCCCTTGGCGGCTACGGTCTCTGGGTGTTGCTGCGCGAGCGGACGCGGAAGCATTTCTACCCGTCGTGACGCCGACCAGGACGCTAGCAAGAGGTCGAGGAGCGCTAGCCCCGAGCGCTCAGCTGGCGCGCGTCTTGAGCGTATCGACGGCGTGCACCGGTGCCAGATCGCCTGCCATCAGGTGGGCGATGGTCTTGTAGACCATGCGCTGGCTCTCCAGCATGGACTTGCCCTCGAAGACCGCGGCGACCACCTCGATGCTGAAGTGGCCGCCGGCGCCGCTGACGTGCGCCGTGGCGCCATCGATGCCAGCCTCGATGGACTCCTTGATGGCCTGGGTGACGTCGCCCTGGAAGTTCGTCGGGTGTGAGCTCATGAGGGGCTTATAGCGGACACGCCCGCAGCTGCCCACCTCAGTACTCGGTCGACGACTCGGCGCGGGCCACGGAAATGCGCGCGATCTCTTCTGGCAGGTGCTCGGAGAGCAGCAGCTTGCCGAGCACCAGTCCGATCACCGCGATCAGCCCGGAGCCGACCAGGACTGCGAGCTTGGAGACGCCAAGGAAAGGACTGCCCGCGAAGGCCAGCTCCGCGATGAAGATCGCCATCGTGAATCCGATCCCTCCGACGCACCCCACGACGAAAACACCGCGCCAGTTGACTCCTCGCGGAAGCGCCGCAACGCCGATCTTCACCGCCAGGAACGCCGCCAGGGTGATCCCCAGTGGCTTGCCTACCATCAGGCCCAGGGCAACTCCGAAGCCCACTGTGCCCGCATTGGGTAGATCCAGGTCGATACCACGCAAGTTCACCCCGGCGTTCGCCAGCGCGAAGACGGGCATGATGAAATAGGCCACGTAACCGTGAAGATTGGACTCCAGGCGCTGAAGAGGGCTGAAGGCCTCGCGGCGTGCGGTCGCCAGCCTGTCGAGCGGCTCGAACAGCGAGTGGTCGTCAGCCTCGGGGTCTTCCAGCCTTTGATTGAAGTCGCCGAGCGCCTTGTTCGCTTCCGAGAGGAAACCCTCCTTGCCGAACCAGGAGACGTGGGGAGTGGCCAGGCCGAGCAGCACGCCGGCGATGGTCGGGTGCACACCGAAACGCAGCATCCCCGCCCATATCAAGATGCCGCTCGGGATGTACATGGTGGCAAGCCGCACACCGAAACGCTGCATCAGGAACACCAGCGCAAAGCCAGACCCCACGAGCACTAGCCCGTCGATCTGGATGCCCTTGGAGTAGAAGATCGCGATCACGATGATCGCACCAATGTCGTCGATGATGGCCAAGGCGAGCAGCAAGATGCGCAGCGCCGCGGGGACTCGCGGCCCCAGCAACGACAGGATGCCCACCGCGAAGGCGATATCCGTCGCCATCGGGATCCCCCACCCGGAGTGCGGCTCGCCCCCAGGGTTCAGGCTCATGTAGATCAGCGCCGGGACCAGCATGCCACCCACGGCTGCTGCGATGGGCAAGGCGGCACGCTTCAGCTCGCTGAGCTCGCCGTCCAATATCTCGCGCTTGATCTCCAGACCGACGACGAAGAAGAAGATCGTCATCAGGCCGTCGTTGATCCAGAAGTGCAGCGGGCGCTTGAAGTTGAGTTGACCGACCTCGACCCCGAACTCCAGATGCCACAGGTGAGCGTAGCTCTCGTGCCAGGGTGAGTTTGCCCACACCAGCGCGATCACCGCCATGGCGAGCAGGAGCAAGCCGCTCGCGGCTTGGACGTGGAGGAAGGCCTCGATGGGAGCCATCAAGGCGACCTTCAGGCGGTTGGCTGCCAGCGAAGTCTCCGGGGGCGCGCCGACGCCGGGCTGAGTGGTGCGAGTAGCCATCCCTATGGTTTTGATAGTCGGTAAGCCTGCGTTTGCCACCCCGACACACGGCCAATCGGCGGCTTTGGCGCCTCGAGCCCGCGAACGCCTGCTCATCTGACAAACTGGCAGGGCCACTCCTTCCCGTTGCTCGGCGCGAGTCAGATTGTCGTCGGCCGCGGGCGTCGTTCACGCCGACGCTGCCCTCCCCCCGATCCCCAAACCCGCAGCAGAACAGCTGCGACGTGGACTACCCGCGGCTCTCGATAGCGCTCGGCACACGTCTTGCTCCTGTCATCCTCAGAGCCGCGCAGGGCTCCCATCCCAGACCCAAGAAGCAACCAACCAAGCCAAGCGTTACGAGCTGGAAACCTGCCAAGCGTCCAGCACCGGAGAGACAGCCAAGCCTCCGTTCGCATCGGCTCACGCCCGCCAAGCCGTGAGCCGAGTCCCTGCGCGGCTCTTCACTCTTCCGCTCGCCTGTAAGGCGATGCCCTCGAACGTCGATTAACGAACCGTCGCCCTTCAGCCTCCAGCACAGACCTCGATGACTCGCACACGCCCCACCCGTCGCCGCAAACTGTCTCGCTTCGAAGCCATCGCCCTGCTGGGCGCAGCGCTCTCCCTCGGAGGCGGCTACTGGCTCTTCAGCAGCGACGCGGCAGCAAAGGACGACGCCGGGCAAGCCGTCAAGACGGCGGGGAAGATCCGCGACGCGGCCCGCGACTGGCGGTCCGAACACACCGGCTGCCCGACACTGACGCAGCTGCAGCGTGACAAGGTGCTCGACGACGAGGTGGAGGATCCCTGGGGCTCGCGTTTCCGCGTCAGCTGTGACGCGAACGACGTCACCGTCTTCTCGCCCGGCCGCGATGGCAAGCTCGGAACCGACGACGACGTCAAGAGCCGCGGCTAGCGGCAGGCACCGCTCGACGGTAGCCTACGTCGATGGCTGACTCCGACGAGATCCTGACCTTCTGGTTCGGCAGCGAGCAACAGGACCTCGCGGTCATTCAGCAGCAGGGCAGCCTGTGGTTCGCCTCCGACGCTGCGCTGGATCAACGGATTCAGAGCCGCTTCGGAGAAGCCGTGGAGCTGGCGGCGCGAGGCGAGCTGGAGGACTGGACGAGGACCGCACGAGGTCGCTTGGCGGTCATCATCCTGCTCGACCAGTTCACCCGTAACATCTATCGCGGCACTGCACGCGCCTTCGCCAGCGACGAACTCGCGCTGCGGTACTGCCGCGAGGGGATCGAGGCTGGGCACGACAGAGCGCTGCGACGGGTCGAGCGACCGTTCCTCTACATGCCGCTGATGCACAGCGAAACCCTGGAGGCTCAGGACCAAGCGCTGCGCGTGTTCGAGCAGCTCGCCGAGACAGCCGACGGAGAGCTCAGGAAGTCGTTCGAGAACAACGTCAAGTTCGCCCGAATGCATCGCGACCTGATCGTGCGCTACGGTCGCTTTCCCCACAGAAACTCCATCTTGGGCAGAGAGAATACTCCAGCAGAAGCCGAGTACCTCGCGGGGGACGCCGAGACGTTCGGCCAGAGCAAGAAATGACTTCCACTCCAACGACGGGAGACGGTCTCGGCGAAGGACGCTACGTGGTGACACGCCTGATCGGCGAGGGCGCACAGGGCCAGACCCTGGAGGCGATCGACAAGCGGGACGGCACCCTGGTCGCGATCAAGCGCTTCAGCGTGCGAGGAGCCTCCAGCTGGAAGGACGTCGAGCTCGCCGAGCGTGAAGCTCGGGTACTGGCGCAGCTGAACCACCCCTCGTTGCCGCGACACCTGGACCACTTCGAGGAACGGGGCGCGCTCTACCTGGTGATGAGCCTGGTTGGAGGTGAGGCCCTCTCGGAGCTGCGGCGCCGTGGGGAGCTGCTCGATCAGAGCCAGGTCATCGACTTGTTGCAACAGTTGTCCGACGTCTTGATCTACCTCTCGCGCCGCGCGCCCCCCGTGATTCATCGCGACATCAAGCCCGGCAACATCCTGCGCCGCGCAGACGGGAGCTACGCTCTCGTGGATTTTGGTTCCGTGCGGGATCAATTGAAGCAGGACGGGAGCACCGTCGTTGGGACCTTCGGCTACATGGCGCCAGAGCAGTTCCAAGGTCGCGCGCTACCCGTCAGCGACGTTTACGGCCTGGGCGCGACTGCCCTGACGCTCCTGACCGGGGTGGAACCGGACAAGCAACCTCACGAGGGCCTGGGCATCGACGTCGCGGCTGCGCTCGGCGCGAGCGCCGATCGTCGCCTGGTCCACCTGCTCCAGGGCATGCTCACCCCCGATCCCGATCGACGCACTCGCGACCTGGGCCCGGCCCTCGCAGCCCTCCGAGCCGAGTCGGCGCGTGACTACTGGCACGCGGGCAGACGAGCAACGCAGGCTCGCTCTGGAGCGAGCTCGGGGGCAGAGCCACGGCCTGGACGAGCGCGCCCCTTCACGCCGCCGTTGATCCTGGTGATCTTCGGAGCGGGCTTCTGGTTCTCCAGCTCGACTCGGTTCAGTCTGATGGTGCCGCTGATGAGCCTGATGATCGCCGCTGTGGTCTGGTTCTACATGAGTGGCGGACTCAAGCTGGAGCGCTTCCAGGAACAGCTGGGCGGAACCGGACGCCACCGCTCGAAGGGCGAGCGAACTCGGGTCGGCTCGGATGAGCACGAGCGTCACCGCGTGGGAGAAGCCGACGCCGGAGACCGTGAACGGGAAAGCGCCAGCAATTCCTCCGGGAAAAATCGACGTAGCGTCTAGCTAGCGATACGTTCAACCCATGACCGATCGCCCCGAGAGCCTGACCCCAGGACAGCTGATCGGCGCTACCGCGTCGAACGTCCTGGGTGTTCTCGGCCTTTCCAGTGGCGGCGAGCACGGGACCGTTGCACTGGTGTCCGTCGGCCGTCTTGGTGTTGACCTTTCCTGGCGGGGTGCTGTGAACGGCCTGCTAGGCCGCCTGAGGTTCCGGCTCTGCTCCGGGGATCTCTCGATTCGGAGCGCGACCAGGGGGAGCCGTGAGCATGGCGTTCGTCAGGTACGGCATGGCCAAGGGCACCAGGTCGATCTCCGGGTCGAGCTGCTTGCCTAGGCCCTCTGCGACCAGCATCGCCAAGTTGACGACCGTGAAGCTGGGATCGATCTGCACTCGGTGCTTGCGCAGCACGTTCATCATACCGCTCACGGCCTGGGAGACCTCCACCTCGCCCAGCGTCTTGCCGTAGAGGTTGCTCAGGTAGCTCTTCACCTCGGTCTCGAAGGCAGCGTAGTCGTCGCAGCCCACGCTGGGAGCATAGCCGTAGAACACCCTGGCCGCGCGCGCGCCGTCCTGCTGGCTGAGCGCCACGAAGGTCTCCACCCAGGGGCGCAGCAGATCGCCTGGGATTTCAGTGACCATCCCCAAGTCGATCAGCACGACACGGCTATCTCGGGTGAGGATGATGTTGCCCGGGTGCAAGTCGGCGTGCACGAATCCATCGGTGAAGGTCATCTTGAGGATGCACTCGCCACCGAGGCGCGCCAGGCGCTTGCGGTCGCCTCCCACCTTCTCCGGCTCCGTGGCCTTCACGCCGTCGATGAACTCCATCACGATCACCCGCTCGGTGCACAGCTCGTCGAACAAGCGAGGCACGTCGATGCCATCGACCTCGGCGAAGTTGGCGGCGAAGCGTCGATTGTTTTCGGCTTCCTTGCGGAAATCTAGTTGCCCGCGCAAGGACTCACCGAAGCGTTCCACCGAGCCAGGCAAGCTCAAGAGGTGAAGCGTCGGGATCTTGTCCAGGATCCGGGCTCCGATGGCCATGATGGCCAGATCGCGCTCGATCTGCCCTGGAGCGTCCGGGCGCTGGACCTTGATGGCGACCGACTCGCCGGTGTCCAGCCTGCCCTTGTGAACCTGTGCGACGGACGCCGCCGCCACGCACTCGCTGTTGATCTCGGCGATGCGACTGCGCTTGTCCCCCAGCTCCCGATCGAGCACGGCGCTGATCGCCCCGTAAGGCGCCGGCTTGACGGCGTCCTGCAGCTTCGCGAGCTCCCCAGTGTACTCGTCGTTCAGCAGGTCGGGGCGAGTGCTCAGGATCTGCCCGAACTTGATGAACGTCGCGCCCAGCTTCTCCAGGAGCTTGGCCAGCACGTCTCCCCGAAGACGATCTCTCTCCTGCTTGGAGATAAAGCCACGCGGAATTCTACGCGCCCAGTACACGAAGAAGGCGACCAGGCACACCAGGGAGATGTGCACGAAGCGAACGGACAGAGCGAGGAAGCGCATGGGCTCGGACTCGGTGGAGCGGGCGGACCCTAGCACAATCGCCGCGTACGTCGCGGCGGTCGAGCCAGCGGGCGCTCGAAGGTGGTTCTGGGCCGATCACGCGCTGGCGCGGCGAGCGGCGCTCGCGCTGCTATCATCTCCAGGTGCACCGCCCCCGACCACCAAAGCTGCTGCATCCAGGACGCCGGGAGGCCTTCCCAGACCCACGCCTGGCCGACGAAGAAGGACTGGTCGCGGTCGGGGGAGACCTGGCCCCCTGGCGTCTGATGGCGGCGTACGAGCGCGGGATCTTCCCCTGGTACAATGGCGGCGTCCCACCGCTTTGGTGGAGCCCAGATCCAAGAACGGTGCTGGAACCAGGCGATCTGCACGTGTCCCGCAGCTTGAGGCGGCTGCTGCGGAAACGAGCGCTCGAGGTCAGCTACGATCGGGCTTTCTCCCAGGTCATGCGGGCATGCGCCTCGGAACGCAGCGAGGGGACGTGGATTCTGCCCGAGATGCTCGACGCCTACGATCAGCTCTTCGCCCTGGGTCACGCCCACAGCTTCGAGGTCTGGCAGCAAGGCCAGCTGGTGGGTGGATTGTACGGCGTCGCAGTCGGGAAAGCCTTCGCGGCGGAGAGCATGTTCCATCGCGTGACCAACGCCTCGAAGGTGGCGTTGAGCGTGTGTCTCACCAGCCTCGCTCGCGCGGGTCTCGAGCTGTTTGACGTGCAGTTCTTGACCGATCACCTCGCCAGCCTCGGCGCTCGGGAGATCCCGCGGCAGCAGTACCTGGACCGCCTGACGCTGGCGCGCTCTGGCGCGCTCGACTGGTCCCATCTTGCGCTGTACCAAGATTTCTAACTACCTGAATCTTCTACAAGATCTCATTTTCTCGACTTATCCCATCGGGAATACACAAAGAAACTTGGTGCTGGTTTCCGACCTCGACGCTATGTCATGCGAATCCCATCGCATGGAGCGCGCCGTGAACCCCCCCCTGCTGACTCAACGCCTGACTCACCTCAGGCAACTCGAAGCCGAGAGCATCCACATCATCCGCGAGGTCGCCGCGGAGTTCGACAACCCCGTGATGCTGTACTCCATCGGCAAGGACTCCTCGGTCATGCTGCGTCTCGCGCAGAAGGCATTCCACCCGGGGAAACTGCCCTTCCCCTTGCTCCACATTGATACCACGTGGAAATTCAAGGCGATGACGGACTTCCGCGACGCCTACTGCGCCGAGCTCGGTCTGGACCTGATCGTCCACACCAATCAGGAGGGCAAGGCCCAGAACGTCAATCCGTTCGACTACGGCAGCCAGAAGTACACCACCATCATGAAGACGCAGGCGCTGCTCCAGGCCCTCGCCGCCGGCGGGTACGACGCCGCCTTCGGCGGAGCCCGTCGAGACGAGGAGAAGAGCCGGGCGAAGGAGCGCATCTATTCGTTCCGTGACGAGCACGGAACCTGGGATCCGAAGAACCAGCGCCCGGAACTCTGGAACCTGTACAACGGCAAGATCACCAAGGGCCAGAGCATCCGCGTGTTCCCGCTCTCCAACTGGACCGAGCTGGACATCTGGCTGTATATCCACAGAGAAAATATTCCGATCGTCCCGCTCTACTACGCCGCCGAGCGCCCCGTCGTCGAGCGGGACGGTCAGCTGGTGATGGTCGACGACGCGCGCATGCGTCTGCTCCCGGGGGAGCAGGCAAAGCTGGAGCGGGTGCGCTTTCGCACCCTTGGTTGCTATCCGCTCACCGGCGCGATGCGCTCAGACGCGACGACGCTCCCCGAGATCATCCGTGAGATGCTCCTCACCCGATTCTCCGAGCGCGGTGGTCGGCTGATCGACTTCGACGAAGAGGGCTCGATGGAGACCAAGAAGCGCGAGGGCTACTTCTAGTGCGCCTCGTCAGCCAGCAACGTCAGGGAAGTCGCCGCCAATGAGTCACCACTCCGAGCTCATCGAGCAAGACATCGAAGCCTACCTGGAACAGCACCAAAGCAAGGAGCTGCTCCGATTCGTGGCCGTCGGTAGCGTGGACGATGGCAAGTCCACGCTGATCGGCCGCCTGCTCCACGACACCCACGGCGTGTACGAAGATCAGCTCTCGGCCGTGAAGCGTGCCTCGAAGCAGGCCGATGTGGAGATTGATTTCTCGCTCTTCACCGACGGCCTCAAGGCGGAGCGAGAGCAGGGCATCACCATCGACGTCGCGTACCGCTATTTCTCCACGGAGAAGCGCAAGTTCATCATCGCGGACACCCCTGGGCACGTGCAGTACACGCGCAACATGGCGACCGGCGCCTCCACCGCGAACGTCGCGATCATTCTGATCGACGCGCGCCTGGGGGTTCTGCAGCAGTCGCGGCGGCACGCCTACATCGCGTCGCTCCTGGGGATCCCCCACCTCTTCGTCTGCATCAACAAGATGGACCTGGTGGACTATGACCAGCAGCGCTTCGAGACGATCCGTGGCGAGTTCACCGAGTTCGCCCGCCGGCTCGGCTTCAAGGACGTCACCTTCATTCCGATCAGCGCGTTGAGGGGACACAACGTGGTTCATCCAGCGGAGAGCATGCGCTGGTACAGCGACGCAGGGGGCAAGACCCTGCTCGCTCACCTGGAGACGGTGCCCATCGCGGAGGACCGCAACCTGCGGGACATGCGGTTCCCGGTGCAGTACGTGCTGCGTCCCAATCTCGACTATCGCGGGTTCGCCGGTCAGATCGCTTCCGGACGGATTCAGTGCGGCGACGAAGTCCTTGTCCTGCCCTCGCTCCGAACGAGTCGCGTCAAGAGCATCGACACCTTCGATGGATCCATCGAAGAGGCCTTCGCTCCGATGAGCGTCACGCTGCGTCTGGAGGACGAGGTGGACGTCAGCCGAGGCGACATGCTGGTCCACGCCAGCGAGCGTCCTCAGGTCGCTCAAGACTTCGACGCCATGTTGGTGTGGATGAGCGAGACGCCCCTGGATCTGGGCAGGAGCTACTTCATCAAGCACACGGCTCAGTACGTTCGCGCCGAGGTTCAAGAGGTGCTCAGCCACACCGATCTCGAGACGCTGGAGCCCACCCCGGCGGGAGGTCTCGAGCTCAACGAGATCGGTCGCGTCCGCATCCGCGCGCATCGACCGCTGTTCATCGACAGCTACGCGCGAAACCGCGCGACCGGTGCGTTCATCGTGATCGACTCGGTCACCAACGACACCGTCGCCGCCGGCATGATCGCCGACTCGGTGCAGCGCGGCTCGACCAGCATGGGAGACGATCACACACAGGTCTCCGCGGGGGAGCGGCGGCGCCGCCTGGGCCACGCGCCGGCGTTGATCGAGCTGGCGGGGGATCCTTCCGAGATGAAGTCCCTAGCGTTCGCGGTGGAGCGCGTGCTCTTCGATCGGAACTACGTGGCCATCTCCATGGGCCCCGAGCAAGCGCACACCCCCGAGGCCGCGTGGGCTACGATCGAGCGACTACTGGCGCTGGGGGCGGTCGTCGTCTGGGCTGGAGAGCTCCCGGACCTCGTCACACAGCGCCTGGGCAGCCATCGACACGCCAAGCCTCAGCTGGGAACGGGCGAGCAACCCGAAGCACCGGCTGCCGCCCCCAGAGCAGACACGGATGCGCTGGCAGAGCGCGTCGTCGAGCAGCTCACGACATCTGGCACGCTCGGCGTCTGAGGCAGCACCCGCCGCACCAGCGCGGAGAGCGCGGCCTCGAGCTCCGCGCTCTCGAGCATCTGCGGGCGCTCCAGGGCCACGCGGTCCACGGCCCCGCTCAGCGCGGAAGCCGCGAGGAAACGCTCGATCTCGCTGAGTTCCGGAGCGCAGCGCTCGAGGGCAGCGGTGATGGCAGCAAAGCTCGGGTCACACACGGCACCATCGGCCGCGGCGCGAAACAGCGTGCGATCGCGTCGCCGCCGCTCGAGTAACAAGCGCCCGAGACGAGGCAGCCGATCGCAGCTCAGCTCGGCCAGCTGCTGCTCGAACCAACCAGATTGACTGGCGAAGAGACTGCGCACCAGCTCACGCTTACCGGAGAAGTACTGGTACAGGCTGCCGATCCCGACGCCAGCCACCTTGGCGACCTGCGTGGTGGAGAGGCCTTCATAGCCCCGCTCGAGCAGCACTCGCTCCGCCGCGGTCAGGATGACCTCGACCGTGTTGCGGGCACGACGCTGAATCGGCATGCGACGCAGCTCCTCACCCACGCTCAGCTCTTGGAGATCTTGATTTTCCACGCTCCCAGCATGCGCCGCCTCGTCAGAGTCTGCTTGAGCGTAGCCTGAGCGTTGTCTGAAGGAGCCCTGAGGCCGCCGTTCAGGCGGTTCCGGTCGCGACCTGCTGGTTGTGTCGCACGTCGGTGCCAGCGACCATGAAGACCACCATCTCGGCGATGTTCGTGGTGTGGTCCGCGATGCGCTCCAGGTAGCGCGCCACCGAGAGCAAGCGCTGGGCGTTGTCCGGGTCAGAGGTCATCTGCGCGCTGAGCGCGGGAAACGTCTGAGCGTAGGCAGCGTCTACCAGCGAGTCGCGCTCCATCACTCGCTGCGCCTTGGCGACGTCCTTGGTGACGAACGCGTCCAGGCAGTCCCTGAGCATGCCGGAGGTGACGTGGGCCATCTCGGGCAAGTCCGTCTCGACGTCCAGCGGTGGATGTCCACACAGCTCGATCGTCCGCTCGCAGATGTTGGAGGCGAGATCTCCGATCCGCTCGAGATCGGTCACCAGCTTGAGCGCGGTGGTGATGAAGCGCAGATCGCCCGCCACGGGTTGACGCCTCGCCAGCAAGCGCAAACAGCGCTCGTCGATATCGACTTCCAGGCGATCGATCTGAGCGTCGATGGTGGAGGTCGAGCGTGCGAGTCCAGCGTCACGAGTCGCGAACGCCTGCATCGCGTCATGCACCATCTCTTCCACACGCGAGCCCATGAGCAGCACGCGCTCTCTCAGCGCAGCCAGCTCTTTCTCGTATTCGCGGTCGGTGTGGAGTCTCGACATGAACTCGATCACGGGGCGCCCGGTTCACCGCTGGTGTCCGGGATGGTTCCCCTCCAAGGCCCGCAAGGGCGCCAACAACACTCGGAGTGTTCGACCCGCCAGCCCACTGGGATGCCCGATGAAGCTCAACGGATGTTCAAGCGTAACCTGGCTCCGGGCGCTTGACCATGCCGCGACTTCGACGGCGCTCACTCGCCCGGGCACGAGGCGTGCTGGCCCTACCGCGCGGTTTGCACGACGCAGCATCGATTTGCGGGCCGATGGAGTCAGCCAATCCAGGTTTCGACCCGCCCTCGTGGTCTCTTGGTCCGTGACGAAGCCCGCCCCCTTGGACGCTTCTTCGTGATTTTTCGGGGGTGAGAGCGCGACCTCGCCTCAATCAGCGTGGCGTAGAGGCCAGGGAAGCACGCGTTTGCTCCTCCGCGCGCTGGTCAGACCACTAGCTGGCTAGTGCAGTCGGTCCGCGGGGATCGGAATCGCGCTGGCCGAGGGATGGCTCTTCAGCTCGTCGGGGGCCACCGGTAGCGTCACCCAGAAGCGCGCTCCCTTTCCGAGGGCGCTCTCGACGCCCACGTTGCCGCCGTGCGCCTCGACCAGATGCTTGACGATGGACAGGCCAAGCCCGGTGCCCCCGAGATCCCGGGAGCGCCCTTTATCCACACGGTAAAATCGTTCAAAGAGCCTCGCGAGGTGCTCTTCCGGGACCCCGGGACCGGTATCCGCGACGGAGATCTCCACCATCTCTCCGACCCGCTTCGCCACGATGCGCACCGCGTCACCATCCGAGGTGTACTTGATGGCGTTGTCCACCAGGTTGCTCAGGATGTGCTCCATCGCCCGCCCGTCGGCTCGCACGCACGGGAGCTCGTCCTCGAACTCCAGCTTGATCTCGAGATCGCGGTTCTTGATGCGCCCGTCGAACATGCCCAGCACCTGGAGCACGAAGGGGCGCAGCGCCAAGGGCTCCTTGCGCAAGCGGAAGGAGCCCGACTCGATGCTGGACAGGCTCAACAGGTCCTCCACCAGATCCCTCAAGCGGATGGCGTTGCGATCGATGATGTCGATGAAGCGTCCCGCGACCTTCGCGTCGTCCTTGGCCCCGCCCATCAGGGTCTCGGCCGCCGAGTGGATGGACGCCACGGGAGTGCGGAGCTCGTGGGAAACGTTCGCGACGAAGTCCCGGCGCATGCCTTCGAGTCGCCGCATCTCGGTGACGTCCAGGAATACCAGCAGCCAGCCCTGCTCGGGCACGGGCTGCACCTGCACCAGCAACGTGCGCGGCTTCAGTCCTCGTACCTCGATCTCGCCGCTGCCAGGCTTGCGAGACTTCTTGGCGCTCTCGAGCAGCTCGTGCAGCTCGGACTGGCGGACCGTCTCGAGCAGGGTCTTGCCCACGACGTCCTGGTTCAGCAACAGCATCTCTCGCAGCGCGGGGTTCACGTGCTGAATGTGACCGGACGGATCGATCAGCATCACACCCTCGCGCATGCTCTCGAGGATGCTGCTCATCTTGTCGCGCTCGCTGGTCAGCTCGTCGAGCGTCGTGGAGAGGTTCGTCGCGAGCAGGTCGAGCCCAGCGCCGAGGGGCCCGAGCTCGTCCTCCTTGCGCACCCGCGCTCGCGCGGTGAGGTCGCCATCGGCCATGCGGCGCGCCACCTCGGTGAGGTGAGTCGCGGTGTTGGCGAGGCTCTTGGCAGCGAAGCTGGCGAGCAGCACGGCAATGGCCAAGCCCAGGATGGATGCAAGGAGCAGTCCCTTCTCCAGTGACTGCAGCGCGCCCTGGACCTCCTCGAGCTGAATCGAGAGCCGCGCAACCCGGGGACCTCCCGGCGCAGTGCGCTTGACTGGCACCGCGACATACAGCTGGCTCTGCCCGATCGTCGCGCTGGTGCGCTCCGAGATGCCCCGTCCACTGCTGAGCGCGTCGGCCACCTCCGGTCGCTCGCGGTGGTTCTCGATGTCTGCCAGGTCCGCGACGGGTACCTCCGAGTCGCCGAGCACCTGACCATCCGCCGCGATCAAGGTGACTCGCGCCTTCGAGGCCTTGCCGAGGCGATCCGCCAGGGCATCCCAAGCCTCTACGTCCCGATCTCCCAGGCGAACTTCGCTGACCTGGTCGGCGATCAGCTCGGCGCGCGTCACCAGGTCGCGCGTCATGTGGTCCACCAGGACGGTGTGCACCTCGCGACGCATGAACAGGAACGCCGCCGTGATGGCGACGCCGATCAGCAACAGAGCAACGAGCGTGAGCTTCGCTCGTAGACCCAGCTTCAATGCATCGCCGCCTCGTCCGGCGTGCCTACGAAGCGATAGCCCACGCCACGCACGGTCTCGATGTAGTCGCGTGCGTTGGCCAGCTTCTCTCGCAGACGCTTGACGTGAGTGTCCACGGTGCGAGTCGTGATGCTGGAGTCCATGCCCCACACGTCCTCGAGCAGCGTGCCCCGCGACTGAACCCTATTCTTGCGATCGTAGAGCGTGGTCAGGAGCCGGAACTCGAGCGCGGTCAGATCGACGAGCGCGTCGTCGACCCAGACCCGATGCGCGTCTCGGGCGAACTTGAGGCAGCCGAACTCGACCACGTCTTCCTTGATGTCGCCCCCCGATTCCGCGCGGCGCAATACTGCGTTGATGCGCAGGAGCAGCTCTCGCACACTGAAGGGCTTGATCACGTAGTCGTCAGCGCCGAGCTCGAAGCCCACCACGCGATCGATCTCTTCACCCTTGGCGGTGAGCATGATCACGGGCACTCCGCGAGTCGCCGAGTTGTCCTTGATCGCCTTGCAGACCTCGGTGCCCGGCATGTCGGGGAGCATCAGGTCGAGCAAGACGAGGTTCGGGCGCTTCTCGCGGACGAGGTTCAGCGCCTCGGTGCCTCGCAGCGCCTGGAGTACTTCGTGTCCTACTTGCTCCAAGTTGTAACGTAGGACTTCTTGGAGATCGGTTTCGTCTTCGACGACGACAATTCTGGCCATTGGGTTGCCCCTGAGTAACGCCTCAGTGTGACGCTCACGTGACAGATAGGGAGCCTATCCGGGGCCGAAACCCGACGCCAGGACATGCGCCTCGAAGGCCCGTGGCTGACTCCCGACGCTGCCCCCCTCACCCCCAAACCCGGCACGACACGCACGAAAGTACCTTCTTCTGCGCTCGAGAGCCGATCCAGGTGAGGAGCTGGATCAGCCCCGTGCGGTGAAGCGATAGCCGACCCCGCGCACCGTCTCGATGTGGTTGCGGGCGTGTGCCAGCTTCTCTCGAAGGCGCTTCACGTGGGCGTCGACCGTGCGCGTGGAGGAGTCCCCGCGCATTCCCCAGACGTTGTCGAGCAAGACCGAGCGGCTCTGAACGCGCTCTCGCCGCTCACACAGCGTCACCAGGAGCTTGAACTCCAGGGCCGTCAGCTCGACCTCGGTCTCACCCACCCAGACCCGATGCGCGTCCCGATCGATGCGCAAGTCGCCGAACTCCAGCGTGCCGTTCGCCGGGGGCGGACCCGATTTTCGACGGAGTACCGCACGGATTCGCAGAGCCAGTTCGCGCATGGAGAACGGCTTTGTCACGTAGTCGTCCGCGCCGAGCTCGAAGCCGACGACCCGATCGATCTCCTCGGTGCGCGCTGTACACATGATCACCGGGATGTGCGCGGTCACGGGGCTCGCACGAAGCAGCCGACAGATCTCCGTGCCGGCAAGGTCTGGCAGCATCAGGTCCAACACCACGAGATCCGGGACCATTTCCCGGCATAGGCGTAGCCCTTCCTTGCCCGTGAGCGCCGAGGTGACCTCGTAGCCGAGCTGCTCCAGGTTGTATTGCAGGACGGTGTGGATGTCCTCTTCGTCATCTACGACGAGAATGCGAGTCATCTGAGCCGGTGGCAGTACCGAGGCAGCGTGACTGTCCGGTGACGTGAGCGTAGCGCTCTCGAACAATCTGTGGATGACGGCTCCAGCTGGACTCGTAGGTGTCGCTTGACCTCCGTCGGCGCTGTGTTCCGTGACGAGAACAACGAGTCTGGAGTGATGTGACAGCGCTGAAACGCATCGGAGCGTTCGTGACGCCAAGCAGACTTTCCTTTACGGCCATTTTGCTCGACCGCCACGGAGCCGTCACAGAACACGCGCAGGGTCGCGACCACCAATGGACCCCAAGACGTGGACGAACGAAGACGGCGATTCAGGCCGTTTTGGACGGCTCTCTGCAGGCTTCGCGATGGGCGTCCTCTGCATGTCGGGGCTCCTGGCATTCCTGACGGTCGCGGGTGGCAACGTCACCGAGATCGTCAAGGAGGAAGACGAGATCGTCGATGTTCAGCTCGCCAAGACTCCCGAGCCGGAGCCAGAGCCTGAACCCGAAGAGGAGATCGATCCGGATCCGGCACCACGAGCAGCGGGTCCCATCATGCCCAAGCTGGTGGTTCCCAAGGAGATCCCCAAGGAAGCGCCCAAGGAGACCGACGCTCCCGTCGGCGACGACACGGGCACTGGCGATCCCTACGCCAACGCCGGAGGTGGTGGGCGCGGCAGAGGCGTGGCAAAGCCCGCTCCCAAGCCGACCGCCGAACCCACGGTCGAGAAGCCCAAGCCTCCGCCACCGAAACCCGAAAAGAAGAAGGTCTTCCGTGCCAACGAGGTCGCCGTGCAGCCGGTGGCCCAGAGCCGTCCCTACCCGAGCTACCCGTCCGCGGCGCGATCCGCGGGCATCGAAGGCGTCGTCGTCGTGCGCTACGTCATCACCGAGTCAGGGAGCACCGCGGCGGTCAAGGCCGTGCGCGGTCCGCCCGAGCTGACCGGCGTCTGCGAAGCAGCAGTGAAGAGCTGGACATTCAGCCCTGCGAAGAACGAACTCGGCCAGGCCGTGCCCGTCGTCAAGTTCGCGCGCTTCCCTTTCAAGATCAAGATCTAGCGGCCCGCACACGACCGCCCTGCATCATCTTTCCCACATAGAAAAAACTGACTCTTTGCGCCCGTCGTAGCGGGCCCAGCTCGACCCCTGAGCTGGCCAACCGGAGCACTCCAATGACTCTCGATCCGATTGAAATCTGGCACCACATGAGTGGCCTGAACAAGGCCATCGCCGTCATCCTCATCACGATGGGCGTATCCACCATCGGTGTGGTGGTCGAGCGCATCCTCGCCTTCTCGAAGGCCAACAGCGAGTCTCGAACCTTCGTCCAGAAGGCGGCCGCCCTGCTCGACGAGTGGCGAATCGACGAGCTCATCTCGCTGACGGAGAAGCACAAGTCCTCCACCCTGGCTCGCACCATCGGCGCCATGATGCAGCGCTACCAGCGCGGCCTGGAGCGCGCCGAGAAGGGGCTTACCCCTGTGGAAATGGCACGCAACGAGGCCGAACGCACCAAGGAGACGATTGGCGCCGAGCTGCGACGGGGCTTCACCGTCCTGAGTTCGGTGGCTTCGGTCGCGCCCTTCGTCGGCCTCCTGGGCACGGTCATCGGCATCATCATGAGCTTCAAGGCCATCGGAGCGGGCGGAGACGCGGGCATGTCAGCGGTCATGACGGGCATCTCGGAGGCGCTCTTCGAGACCGCCCTCGGTCTGATGATCGCCATCCCGGCGGTGCTCTTCTTCAACTACCTCACCGGCCGCGTGAATCAGATCGAACTCACCCTCGCTCGCTCCTCCAGCGAGCTCTTGGACGAGATGGAGAATCGCTATGGGCATGAATCTGGGCTCGTCGAAGCGCGGAAAGCAGCCTGAGCCGGACATCAACATCACGCCGCTCGTCGACGTGGTGCTGGTCTTGCTCATCATCTTCATGGTCGTGGCTCCTGCGTTGAACAACGACCTCGTGCGGCTGCCCGAAATCAAGCAGCCGGATCCCAAACCCAAGGACGAGAACGCCGTGGAGATCACCCTCTCCGGCGATGGCTCCACGGCGCTCGAGCAGAAGAAGGTGGACAAGGAGACGCTCAAGCGCGAGCTCAAGCAGATCCACACCTCCCAAGCCGACCGCCAGCTGCTGCTCAAGACAGACGTCAACGTCCCTTACGAGCGCGTGCGCACGACGCTCGGCGTGATTCAAGAGATCGGCTTCAAGGGCGTCAGCCTCAAGGTCGAAGAGAAGAAGAAGGACGGCTGAGCTCCAGCCTCGAGGCGACCCATGGCATTCACCGCTCCATCCGGTTCATCCAAGCACGGCAATCCGCCGAACGTGAACATCACGCCCCTGGTCGACGTCGCGCTCGTCGTGCTGATCATCTTCATGGTCGTGGCCCCGATGCTCACCAAGACCTTCTGGTTGAACCTACCGAAGAAGGACAAGGAGGACACGCCCCCCCCGGCCAATCAGCCCGAGCCACCCCTGGTGCTCACCCTCAACGCTCAGGGTGTGGTGAAGCTGAACCAGACCGTCGTGCCGAAGACCGACCTCCCGACTCGGCTCCCCCGCATGATGGCATCACGCAAGAGCAAGGTGCTGTACTTCGATGCACACGATGGCGCGAGCTACGCCGAGGCCGTCGAGGTGATGGACCTGGCTCGCCGCGGCGGGGCGCGGTCGATCGCCATGTTGACCGACAAGGTGGCCGAATAGCGTCGATCCCCACTGGCAATATCCCCAAGGAAATACACGAGCGACGCTCCGCGGTAGTGTTACGGCGAGGTAACGAGCTTGTAGCGCTTTCGACCAACTCCCCCCGGGCGCTCCTTAATCCTCTATCTTCCCGCCGGCGAAACGGCCACACCAGGGCTCCTCCAGAGCCCGCCGTCCTCGCGGCCCCACCAACTCGAACGCGCCCTCAAGGTGCGTGAACCAGGAAGGCGCACCCGCGCAGGTGCGCTGGCAACAACCCAGCACTGCCGGCACCGATCGCTCGGTGTCCGTACGACGCCGAGCTGCGTCCATGGCGCGGCTCCTCGAGAGGTTTCAATGAGGTCCCGCTTCCGCTTCCTCCCAATCTTGACGCTGCTCGCTCCGCTGATGATGAGTCAGCACGCCTTCGCTCAACCAGCGGACGACCCGGGCGAGGAGGAAGGCGAGACCATCGTCCCCACCGACGACGAAGACGCGCCCCCCGAAGACGCGCCCCCCGAAGACGCGCCCCCCGCGGAGGACAAGAAGCCCGAAGACAAGCCATCAGACACACCAGCCGAGGACGGCGGCTACGACCTCGAGGAGTATAGCGAAGAGGAGATGGGCGAGACCGATCTCACCGAGAAGCCCAAGGCCGGCAAGGGCGCCCTGACCGGCACCGTGCGCGACACCAAGTACGAGGAGCCGCTGGTCGAGGCCCAGATCGAGGTCGTGGGCAAGAACATCGAGGTCTTCACCGACGTCAACGGTCAGTTCCGCCTGGAACTACCACCAGGCACGTACACCCTGCGCATCGCCTACGACGCCCACTACACGCAGCGACTCGACAACATCATCATCGCCGACGGCAAGATCGCGAAGCTCGACATCAAGCTACGTCCCGACGAGAAAGCCGTAGAGACCTTCGTTGTCGAGACCAAGGCCGACACCTCGGGCCTCGCCGGCTTGACCCTCACGCGCCAGCGCTCCGCGGCGATGGGCGACAGCGTCGGGCGCGGGGAGATCTCCAAGACCCCGGACAAGGACGCGGCGCAGGCCGCACAGCGCGTTGTTGGGGCGACGATCGTCGACGGTCGCTTCGTCTACGTCCGCGGCCTCGGCGACCGCTACGCCAACGCCCAGCTAAACGGCGCACCGCTACCGAGCCCGGAGCCAGATCGGCAGGCGGTCCCGCTCGACCTGTTTCCAAGCGTCGTGCTCGAGAGCTTGACCATCGCCAAGACGTTCACGCCGGACAAGCCCGGCGACTTCGCCGGCGGCTCCGTACGAATCAAGACCCGCGATCTGCCGGAGGAGTTCCTGTTCAAGGCGTCTCTGGGCGTCGGCTTCAACACCCAGGCGACTTTCCAGGACCGCCTCGGCTATCGCGGCAGCAACACGGACTGGCTCGGCTTCGACGGCGGCACTCGCCAACTCCCGGACATCCCCGACTACAAGCTGTCTCGTACCACGCGGAAACCGGACGGTGAGTTCATCACCCAGGACGAGCTGACGGCGAACGGCCGCAAGATCAACTCGTTCATGACCCCTCAGGAGAAGTTCACGCTCCCGAGCCATAGCGGGTCGGTGGTGGTCGGCAAGACGTGGGACCTCGGCGGGGAGCAGAAGCTCGGCCTCGTCGGCTCGCTGAACTACTCCCGCTCTTGGGAGGTGATCAACGACCGCATCCGCCGCAAGTTCGACTACAACGACACCGAAGAGCGGCTCGATTTGCTCGCGGACCTGCATGAGCAGAGCGGCAAAGAGAAGGTGCGCTGGGGCGCCTTTGGCACCCTCACCTACCAGCTCAGCCGAAACCACAAGATCACGCTGACCGGTCTGCGCAGCCAGAGCTCCGATGACACGGCGCGCATCCTCGAAGGCTTCTACGAAACGCGGCAGGCGGTGCTTCACGGCACCCGCTTGCAGTTCATCAGCCGAGTGCTGAACTTTGGCCAGCTGCAAGGGGAACACACCTTCGAGGACGCAAACAGAGGCCTCCTCGAGTGGAACGTGTCCCTCGCAAAGGCATTCCGCGAGGAACCGGACACGCGCGATACCGTCTACCGCGGCCAGCCTGATGGCTCCGTCGTGTACATCGACGGTTCCGAGAGCGGTTCACATTTCTATGCCGATCAGGCAGAGACCTCGATCGGCGCGGGAGTCGACTACACCCAGCCACTGAGCGAGGATCAGGAGTCGGCGAAGGTGAAGTTCGGCGGCCTCGTCAGCACCCGGGACCGTGAGTTCGACTCCCGCCGCTTCGCATTCCGGCGTCGACCTGGTTCGCCGGATGACTCCTTCGTGTGTGAGAGCTGGCGTCTCGACTGCGCCGACAAGCTCTTCACACAGGACAACATCGGTGACGTGATCCAGCTCGACGAGACGACGTTCGACAATGACGCTTACACCGCGGGCCTCGACATCTACGCCGTCTACGTGATGAGCGACACGGCGATCACCGACTGGTTCCGAGTGATCGTCGGCGAGCGCATCGAGGTGACGCGCCAGAACATCAGCTCGTTCGATCCCTTCTCGCCAGACGATCGAGCGGTCGAGGTGAACCTGAAGAGCACCGACATGTTGCCTTCGCTCGGGCTCGTGTTCGACACCTCCAAGAAGACGAAGGTCCGCTTCTCGGCGACGCGAACGTTGGCGCGCCCGCAGCTCCGCGAGCTCGCGCCGTTCACGTTCACGAACTATTTTGGTGGCTACTCCGAGGCGGGAAACCCGGATCTCACGCTGACGAAGATCACGAACCTCGACGCACGCTTCGAGTGGTATCCGACCCTCGAAGAGATCGTCGCCGCGAGCGTGTTCTACAAGTACTTCAAGGACCCAATCGAGCAGACGGTTCAGTCGACCGGTGACGATGGGCTCTACACGTATCAGAACTCGGCCAGCGCGAAGCTCGTAGGATTCGAGATCGAAGGTCGCAAGGGCCTGGGCTTCATCAGCAAGTCGCTGTCGGAGTTCAGCGCCGTCGCGAACGCGACCATCGGAATCTCACAGGTGGAGCTGGCTGGCGACGCCGACTTCAGTACCTCGCGAGAGCGGCCGCTCTCGAATCAGCCGCCGTTCACCATCAACGCCGCGCTGGACTATTCGAGCGAGAGCACGGGCATCAAGGCTCGCCTGCTCTACAACGTCGTGGCCAAGCAGATCGTGGCGGTTGGCTTCGAAGGGCTGCCAGACATCTATCAACAGCCGCGTCATCAACTGGACTTCGTGATCGCGAAGGAGTTTGGCAAGCACTTCGAGCTGAAGTTCTCGGCGGCCAACCTGCTCAACTCGCCCTTCACGCGAACCCAGGGCGAGGACGACACCGGCGACAACGTCATGGACGAGTACACCAAGGGCATGGACTTCTCGATCGGCGCCGGCTACACCTACTGATTCCTTACGGAATCGCTCACGCAGGAGGTCACAGGTCAAGGGTTCGAGAGCGGGGCGCCTCCGTGGGGTGTGGAGATACACCCCGCCGGTTCGACGGCCGCCCCGCCCGCGCTTTGTCTACTTCGCTCCGCGTCCGAGAGCGACGATCGTCGGCTTCGCTTCGCCAACTGGCCAGTTGACGAAGAGCACCGCCTCGCCCTCCTTACCGCGTTGAATGCGTAGCTTCAGCGTCTTCCCCTTGCGCAAGCGCACCACGAAGTCGGCCACCTTGCCGGGCTTCACCGACTGGAAGTAGTCCGCCATCTCGTTGCCGAAGTTCTCCATGCCGGTGAAGCCCTGGACGTCGCCTTCGCAGTTGACCTTCAGCCACTCGCGAACGATCCGCATGAAGCACTTGTCGGGCTGCGAGTTGACCTCCTGAGTGTTGATGTTCGTCGCCGCTTTCCACTCGGCCACCGTTGGGGGCTTCGAGCGGCCATCGGGGATGTCCGGGATCGGACTCTCATCCTTCTTCTCTTCTTCTGCGGTGGCTGCGGGCGCAGCTGTTTCCGTGGGAGTAGCCGCGGGCGCCGCCGCGGTCGCAGTAGGCGCCGGCTCTTCCTTCTTCTCTTCTTTGCAGGCCAACAGGGCCAGAACCAGGATGGAGAGCGATAGCGTCGTAGTCTTCATGGGAGCTCCTCGGTAGACCGATGAGCATATCCGAGCCACGGCGAACCGATAAGAGCGTGCTAGCAAAGCCTTGATTTGGCGGACTTTCGCCGTGGGTCCCACACGCGCGCTGGGCCGAGCGCGTCTCGCGACCGGCCGTTTGCGCCTACCCGAGCCTGTCGAAGGCTTTCCCCGAGTGCTAGCCTCCTCCGCTGCGTCGTGAGTCGGCGCGGGGACTCCTGTACCGATCCGCGTGGAAACGAAAAACGCGACGATGGGCGCGACGATGGGCGCGACCGCGACAACGCCGACGGCTGCACGGACCTCTGCCAGTTCACGTGCAAGTCGAGTCAGGACTTTGACGCCCAGGACGCCGAATCGGAGAAAGAATCACGACGACAATGCCTGCAACGGTCGGGACAAATTTTTCCTTGCGGATTTATAGTCTACAGTTCGGCGGGCTCGGGCGAATTCGAAGGTGAGAAGGACGGCGCGATGGCGCGTTGAATCGTTCCCCTCACCCCCAAACGCCTGTCTGTGCCTGAGCGCCGTGCGAGAAGCGGGCTAGAAATCGCGACAAAAACCAGCTCTTTGGCGCCGCTATTGGCGCCACTCACGACTCGAACTCGAACGCCGTTCCGTTTCGACAGCGCCCCGCTGCAGGGTCGTTACGCAGCCGTTACCAAGTGAGACGTACTCACGCAGCGCCACGGAATCGTCACCCAGGCTTTATCTCGGGGTCACGACGCATAGGCACTCTCCGCCCACCCAAGGAGGACTTCTATCATGCGAATTTCCCATCTAGCCTTAGCGTCCACGATCGCGCTGCTTCCCTTTGCAATCACGGCGTGCGGCAGTGACGACGACACCCCGAGCGGAAGCGGCGGAAGCGGTGCCAGTGGCGCGACCGGCGGCAACGGCGCGACCGGCGGCAATGGCGCGACCGGCGGCAACGGCGCGACCGGCGGCAGCGGCGCCATGGGCGGCAGCGCCGGTAACGGCGGTAGCGGTGGCAGCGGCGGCAACACCTGCGACCTGAGCGGCGCTGGCCTCGAGCACGCCGACGTGACGGCTCCCGCAGCGGGCCAGACCGTGACCCTGACCAGCGATAAGGTCTGGGACCTGAAGGGCATCATCAACGTGGGCGACGGCGCCACGCTGGCAATCGAGCCCTGCACCCGCATCGAAGGTGACGGCGGTTCGCTCGGCACCCTCGTCATCCAGCAGGGTGGCAAGATCATGGCCGAAGGCACCGAGAGCGACCCGATCCTCTTCACCAGCGCGCTTCCCGAGGGAAGCCGTGCGCCCGGTGACTGGGGTGGCGTGATCATCCTCGGCAAGGCCCCCAACTTCAAGGTCAGCGGTTCCACCCTCCCCAGCATCGAGGGTCTGAACGCGGGTGAAGGCCTCTACGGCGGCAACGAGCCTGACGACAACAGCGGTGTGTTCACCTACGTGCGCATCGAGTTCTCGGGCGTCGAGCTCAGCGCCGACAACGAGATCAACGGCCTGACCCTCGGGTCGGTCGGTCGCGGCACCACGCTGCATCACGTCATGATCAGCAACACCCTCGACGACTGCTTCGAGTGGTTCGGTGGGACCGTGAACGCACATCACCTGGTGTGCAACAACGCAGGCGACGACATGTTCGACATGGACCAGGGCTACCAGGGCTCGGTGCAGTTCCTCTTCGGCCGCCAGATCGCGCCCATCAGCGACGACCCGAACGGCTGGGAGTGTGACAGCGACAAGGGTGGCGCGACCCCCGTGTCTCAGGTCACCGCGTCGAACGTGACCCTCTGCGGCCTCGGCACCGACCCGGCGAACCCGCAGTACGGCGCTGTGTTCCGTGAGGGCCTCGAAGGTGACTACAGCAACATGATCATGACCGGCTTCGAGGCGAGCTTCGACGTTCGTGATGACGCTGGCACCACGACCGCACCCAAGGTCAAGGTCACCAACACCACGGTCAAGGGCGTGACCGAGGACATCGCCTACGAGGAGACCGGCGGCGCCGACAACGACAACGGCTTCGACGAGCGCGCGTGGTTCAACGGTGGTACCGGCAACTCCGTTGCGGACGCCGGCATCATGTGCGGTAGCGCTGGCGTGGCGCCCAACCCGGTCCCGGCGACGGCGATTGCGGGTGGCACCCCGCCCACCACCGGTGCCGCCGGTACGGCGACCGACTTCGACACCGCGGCCACCTACCAGGGTGCTTTCGACACGGACAACTGGATGTCCGCCCCCTGGGTCGACTGGGCTGCCAACTGAGCATCGCTTTGCGCGCTCATCGAGCGCGCTGATATGACCCAAGCCCGAACGGGCGGCTCTTCCGAGCCGCCCGTTCTCTATTTTGGCTGCGAGAGCGCCCGAGACGGAAAGTCGGGAAGTCGCGGCGAGCTTCGCCGGTTGACCAGTCAGTCGCGAGGATTCCAGCGGATTCCTCTCTCCGCGCACAGCACTGAGCCGGATCGCCGGGTTGCGCGACCTCCCAACGTGGTTCTATTCCCCTACCTGTGATCCACATCGTCCTCCTCGTCCTCAATGTCTATAGCTGGATCGTCATCGGTTCCGCGGTGCTGTCTTGGTTCGGGCTATCCCCGGACAACCCCTTGGTGAAGATCAGCAACGCGTTGGTCGATCCGGTGCTGGCGCCGATCAGGAAGGTCGTCCCGGCGATAGGGGGCCTGGACTTCAGTCCGCTGGTATTGCTGCTGGGGATCCGGTTCATCATGGGCGTGCTGGCAGCCAGAGCCGGGTTGTGAGGGTCCGGAGAGCCAGCGAGCGGCGGGGACCTCGCGCTCGTTGCCTCCGGGAAATGCCATCTGACGACACCACAGAGACACCTCGACGTCTCCCTCGCGCCACTGTCCCCAGCTTCTCCATAATGTTTCCGCACGTCAACTCGACCGTAATGCGCTCCTCCTATCGTGCCAGTCCCGAAGGAGTGATGCATGCGGTCTCTGCTTGCCGATGTCAGCCTGTTCCCGGCAACGAGCTCGAACGCTGCTGACGACCTGGTGTGGGGCCTCGAGCGCCAGTCACCATCGGATCTCTCGCCCTCCTGTGTCCCGCCAGTCGCGTACGGCGCGAACGGTCTCGCGTCCCGCTCGTCGGAAGCACTCGACCTGATACGGGTCCGGCTCGGCGGCGTGCTCCAGAAGGCCGGCCGCGACGCGTGGATCAGTGAACGCCTTGGCGCAGGGGTGCGACACCCGCGTCAGGTCACTCGGATGGCCGAGGCGGACTCGCCGGTGTTCGCGCCGTGGGTGCTCGGCGCCTTCGAGCGGCGCCTGCGCCGGTGCGGCGACGCGAGGCTCCGCTGCGCGGGCTCGCGCTCGGCTCAGGCCCCGAGCAAAGACGGCAAGGCACTTGCAAAGGTTCTCTGAGCAGGAATGCGCACCATGTCACGAACCCGGTTTTCAAGGCTGAAGCAGCAGGTGCTGCTGCTGGTCGCGTGTCTGACGTGCACCCTCACCTGCGCACCCGTGGCAAACCTGCGAACAAATAGCCGCACGGAAATTCCATCGCGCTTCACGGGGCGTGCCCCGCCGCCCATCGATCACATCGTCCTGCTCACCACCGACGGTGTGCGCTGGCAGGACGTGTTCGGAGCGCGGGGCGCCGAGGAGCTGCCCACGCTTTCTCGACTCATCCAGGGCGAAGGGGCGGTGATCGGGGCCCCCACCAGCCGGAGTGCAATTCGTGCGAGCGGCCCAGCATACCTTTCGCTGCCTGGCTACCGAGAGCTGCTCCTTGGTCACGCGCCGAGCGACTGCCAGGCCAACGACTGCAAGGCACCAAGCGAGCCGGGGCTCGTGGAGCAGCTCGCTGGCGCGGATCCAGGCGACGTCGCTGTCTTCGCTTCCTGGCCAACCGTGGGGGACGCCCTGCGCCCCGACGCCCCGGCGCTGGTGAGCGCAGGCAAGAAGTACCTGCTCGGCGCACCCGAGCTAGCGCGGGTGGGCCTCGTCGACACCTGGGAAGCGGCTCAGGCAGTGTCCCCCAAGCCGGGCTACAACAACTACCGTCCAGACCACGAGACGGCAGCGTTGGGGCTCGCCTACCTGCAGCGGCGCCATCCACGCTTCCTCTTCATGAGCCTGGGCGACACCGATGAGTACGCCCACCAAGGAAAGCGCGAAGCCTACTGGCAGGCGCTGCGTCGCTATGATCGCACGGTGGCAGCGGTCGAAAGGACCCTCGCGGAGTTCGAGGCCAGAGGAGCTCGTACGCTGTTCCTGCTCACCACCGACCACGGCCGAGCCGACGGATTCTCGGAGCACGGCGCCGCCTATCCGGAGTCTTCTCGCGTCTGGTTGATCGCTGGCGGCTCGGCAGTTCGAGCACGCGGGACGGTGGAGTCGCCTCGCGAGCGCAGGCTTCGAGACGTCGCCCCGACGGTCTTGCTGGCAGCGGGGCGAAGTCCCAGCGCCAGCAACGATGGGGAGCCACTGCTCGAGTTGTTCTAGAGCTTCTTCCTCGGGGCAACGCCTTCGGCGCTCAAGCGATCCCGACGATGCTGAGCACACACCCCGCGGCGACGACCGCCGCGAGCAACCAGCGCTCCTCACGCCGGATACGCTCGAACAGCGGCACCGCCCAACTCGCCAGATCGCGCCCCGCACGCCAGCTTCGTGGGCGACGCACCCGCTCGATCGGGAACCGGATCACGATGGCGCCTGAGTGGTGCATCCTCTGAGTATGCGCCGCCTTCCCCACTGTGACAACTCAGTGACGTTTTGAAGGCTTTCGCGCAACACATGCGCCCTCCAGAACCTTCGACGCGTCCGAAGCTTCCACACCCTCGTGCTCGAGACCGAGCGTCTTGGCTGGCGGAGAGCGTGGTGCCCCGCAGCAGAGATGTTGCCGAAGCCGCATGCGCTGGCCACCGCGGGTCGCGAAACTCGTAGCGTATGACTCAGCTGTCGCCCCACGTCTCCAGCGCGGACTGGACCTTTGCGCCCACTCAGCCTGGGCTCGGGTTGCTGAGGTGGGTGTGCTCGGCTGCCCTGGTGGCGCTCCTGGTTTGGCTGGGCATAGCCAGCTGGAGCGCCGAGGGCGACGCTCACTGTGACGTCCCCGGAGTCGCCACCGACACCGTCCGCTGAGGCGAACGACGCCGCATCGAGCTGCGCCCCGCGCCCAGGGCTCGGCTGCCCTTCGACCCGCGCGGGGGCTGCAGGGCTCCACCTGAAGCGACCATGACACGTTGCGGCAATACGGGCCTGCGATAACAAGTCATGCCGCAGTGCGGCATGCGCTCCGGGACCCACGGTCCGCCTCTGTGACGAGCGGCGCGCAACACCCGGCGACCCCGTCGCCCAAGCCCAAGGGAGGAAGTGCCATGTCGGAAGAAACAATCGCAGCCACCAGCGAGCCGGTCGAGCCGGGTGTGGAGACCCAAGCCAGCAAGGCGAGCGAGTGGCTCGAACTCGGCAAGAACAAGCTGGGGGGAGCGTTGCACTGGCTAGCTCAAACCCTGACCAGGGCGTCAGCTGGTCTGAGTCTCGCCGCCGCCAAGGTCGAAGCCGCAGGAGCCTCGCTAGCTGTCACCGAGTGATGGCATGCGCCGCGTCCGGACGTTTCCGCGTTGCACCCTTCGCAGGCCCACTGCGAAGGGTGCTGCGCGTGTAGTATGGTGTAGGACAAGCGCGGGAAGTGGCCAGAATGGCCAGCGTCTCGAGGGTGTTGCCAGACGAGAACACTTGGCGAAGAACCTTTGCAGAAACCGTCCCTCGACCCTCATCCGATCGGTCGCTGCACCGCGAAAGGCCAGAAAAATGGCGCTTCTGGCGCTTGTATAGGTTCCGCAGCGAACAGGGGAAGCCGCGCAGAAATGTCTCAACAGCCGGCTCCTTCCGCCGAGATTGCTCCGAGCAGCAGGGAATATCCACAGGCAATCCCCGATCTGTGGAGAACTGTCAGCGCACCTGAGCTTCCCCTGACCAGTCCAGGCGCAGCTGGCCATCATCAAACACGCGCCCGGTCGCTCCCAACTCGGTCGAGCCGTTGACGATCTCAGGGTGCACGTTCTGCACTCGGCCGATCAGCGCGTCCCGGCCGCGGTCGAACGCCTGAGCCCGGACCAACGCGCGATAGGCGCGATCGAGATCCAGGGCCCGCTCTCGACTCGGCAGGATTAGTTCAGTGATATCATGCTCTTTGCTCTGCACCTCGGGCTCGACGAGGCGACCGGCGCGGAAGAATCGCGCCAGCGCCTCGCGGTTTGCGCGGAATTCATCGCCGCCCCCGACACGCCGCAGGTAGGTCCCGATCTCTCCCTCGGCGTGCCCCAGCTGTGGCGCGTCGGAGATCCCTCGCAGGTCTTGAGGACTCCAGCCCGCGGCTCCCGGAAGTTTCCGCACGAAAGCGAAGGTCTGATCGACGGTGACACCGAGCCCTGAGTGGCACCCCATGCAGTAGCGGTGCTCCTCGTCGGTCTGCAGCCTGAGGCGCCCATACGCGTCCTCGATGAACCCCTGGAGCTGCCAGCCAAACTCGTTGCGCAGGCCCACCAGGGCGTTACCAGGGTACACAGGGAGCGCGCCCCGATCGCGCTTGTCGTGCTCTTCCTCGTAGGCGCGCATCACCGCCCAGGTGTCCAGCTCCCGTGTCTTCTTCATGTAGCGCAGCTCCTTCATGCGCTTGGCCATGAAACCGGGAAGCTCTGGGTCCAGGTACCGCACACTGTGCAGGAACTCGGTGCCGTTCGGATACAACCCACGACGTACCTTCACGGCCCTCGCCGCGCCGAAGTAGTGAGAGGGTAGCGCGTGCAGCTTGCTCACCACGCCAGCGATCTGCCCGTCGCCGTCCATGTCGTAGTCGAGCGTGCGTTCGTCCAGCGGCTCGATGGGGTAGTCGAGCGCCGAGTTCGGGCGCGCGGGGTCGCTCGCGAGGCTCGCCTCCAGCACGCTCAGGTTGGCTCGATAGACGTCGCGGGAGAGCTCTCCGCCTGCATCCTTCCGGAACTGCTCTGGCAAGCGCACGAAGACGTCGTCGGCGCTGCCGTTCATCGGCCAGAACGTGCCGGGGAACGGCTTGTAGCGCAGGCTCCTCCAGGCGGAATCATCAAGCGCGAATCCGAGCTCGTCGAAGCCTCGCGCGTAGTCCAGATCGGGCTTGTAGCCGGGGAAATCCTGCCGACCGGCCAGAGCTCGTACCAGCGGCGCGTAGTTGTCCTCGCGTACGTAAGCCAGGATCGACGCGTCCGTCTCGCGCTCCTTGGCCCGCACGGGCTCGAAGAGATTGCTCCAGTGGTTCTTCAGTGCGAACTCGCTGAAGGCGTACTCGCGCTGGAGCTTCGCGTCTGCCATCGCGTTCATGCCGTGCGTCTGGGTGTGGCAGGTCCAGCACGGGTTGCTCACCCCATCCGTGCGCGTGTAGCACTGCGGCGGCACGGAGGCCTCCAGGTTGCCAACCTTACCGAGCCTGGCCTCGGCGTACGCCAGGGGATCGTAGCCGGTGGTCGGGGCGTGGGCGCGCTCCGCGTCACACCCGGCGCCGGTGGCGAACAGCAGCGCGCCCCAAAGCGCCCAGACCCATCGACTTGGATCCCCAGGGAGATTGCAGTGGAAGCGAGCGCCCATAGCAGGCGGACACTGCCGTACGAGGCGCACAACCGGGTGACAACTACGGCACACCTCGGCTCTCTCGGCGGGCCTCACCCCCAAGATGGACTGCGGGATTCCTGGAGGCACCTGCAGCCTCGTTCGGGGGGGAGGGACAAACAAAAGAACACGAGCAGCGACGTCGAGTCGCTGCTCGCTGCTGGCACGTCCGCCAGCGGCCCAGCGCGCGCCGGGGCTGCAATGACGCGTGGACGTCAGAACAACCTTCGAGTCACGGGCGCCTGGGCGTGGGCAGCCTCACGCGAGGCGGGAGTAGAGTCGCCGCGCGTGAGCCCGCCGCAGATCGACGCTCAGTTGGGCCAGCGTGAGAACACCTCCTCGCCGGGGTGCTGAACGTTGAAGAACAACGTGCTCATCCCGGAGGAGTAGGCCGGGCCAGTTGCTTCGGCATCGCTCGGCGTCGCAACCACACGGAAAGCCAGACCATAGGTCGGTGTCGCGGTGGAGGTGTGGGCCGGGTCGAGGTCGAGGTAGTAGAGCGCGTCAGCGTGGCCGTTGGTCCCCCAGTTGCCGTCCGTGCCGAACCACACACCGCCATCGTGGTCGATCACGATGTTGTCGGGGTTCGCCGCGTCGAACTCGCCGGCGCCTTCGCTGCCGTGCCACACGTCGAAGTACTCGAAGGTGCTGGAGCTGCCAGGGTTGCTCGCGTTCGCCTCACGCAGCGCGAAGACAGCGCCGACGGGATCGGGACGCTTCGGCGAGTTCGTGTCGTGGGTCGCCGGATCGTAGAGCACGCCGTCTTGGTCGCAGGCAACCTGGCGGCCGTTCTTGGTGAAGGCGATGTAGAGCAGCGGGCTGCCGCTGGGGTCGCGGGGGTTCCACTCCAGGTCCTCGGGGCGGTTCAGCTCCATGACGCCAAGCTTGGTGGCAGCGGTGAAGAGCGCTGAGCGCACCGTGTTGTCATCAGGGAAGCCGCCCAGCGAGTTCCATGTGTTGCTCTTCAGCGCGTCTCCGACGGTGGTCCCCGCGCCGAGCTTGGCGGCGTTCGGCGCCACGTCGGTGCTGCTGGTGCTCATCTCGATCCAGCGGCCCTGACCGGGAGCAGAGGAGGTTGGCTTCGCGCCGCCCGCCAGCACCAGGCCGTCAGCATTGTCCAGGCCCGCGAAGTGTGCGACGTAGACCTTGCCGGAGGCCAGCAGATCGCGAATCTGAGCCTTCGTCATCCCGGAGGTGTAATTCCCCGAGGTAACGAACTTGTAGATGCGACCGCTGCGTCGGTCGTTCCCGCCGTAGATCACGATCGGCTGGCCCGGGGTGAGCTGCCAGTCGGCGTCCACCGCGAAGGTGGCGTTCTCCCAGCGAGCCCGTCCCATGGCGCCCAGCTTCTGGTGACCCACTCCGGCGCTGGTCTTGCCGTAGTATTCGTCGGCGGGAGCGCCGGGGTCCATCTCCACCATGAAGCCGTAGTTGTCCCGAGCATGGGTGGTGTTCGCGTCGGAGTGCGCTCCAAACAACGCGCCAGTCGATGGGGTGTGGTCGAAGCTCACCGCCGCGCCGGAGTCGCAACCCGCACCTGCTACGAGCTTCTGATTGCTGGTCCAGCAGCCCTCGAGATCACCGTAGTAGTCCTGGACGTTCTCCTCGGCGGTGATCACGGTTCCCCACGGAGTCACACCACCCGAGCAATCGCCCATGATACCCGCGACGACGCCGCTCGGCAGCGCATTGCCGACGTCGTCGTGATCCGCGGCCGCGGCGGTGTAGCCGGTGATCTTGACCAGGGTGTTGCTGGTCGCGTCATAGCGTACGTTCTTCGCAGTCCGGTCGACTGTCCAGCTTCCAGAGGCGGGGTCCTTGATCACCCGCATCCAGGAGCCACCGACCATGTGCTTGTTCATGGTGATCATCGTGTCGACATCGGCCGTCGCCCAGGTCTCCGAGAGGGGATCCGTCTCGATCATCCCGGCCTTGCGAGCCCAGGCGGCAAGGGTGAGCTGCTGACCATCCGGCGCGCTCGTTGCCGTGGGGGCGTTGTTGGACACGTACTCGTGGTTGACCCACATCCAACCCGCCTCGTCGCTACCGTTGAACTGAGGCGCGTTGCCCCCGGCTGACCAGCCGTCGCCGAAGTACGCGATGTAGTCGGGGTTTGCACCGAAGCGAGGCGCGTCGGAGGCGTCATCCCAGCTCAGCGGATCGAGCCAGCTCATCACCACGTCGTGCCCCAGGCCCTCGAGGGCGCGCACGCTGTCGGTGGAGGCGGCTGCCAGCGGGAACTGTCCAACGGGCAGCGCCTGGTTCGTCGCATAGCGTTCGACCAGCGCGCGCACGTACTCGGAGATATTGGTGGCACCGGTTCCTCGGGGATCAATCAGGGAGATGCCGACCATGGAGGCCTTCGGGCGCTCTTTCAGATCGACGCCCAGACCACCGGGTGCACCAGGATCACCAGGATCGCCGGGATCGCCGGGGTCACCCTTCGTTCCTGGATCGCCAGGGTCGCCTTTGCCGCCTGGATCGCCAGGGTCACCCTTGGCGCCACTGCTACCGTTCTCCCCATTCGTGCCGTCGCCACCGTTCGACCCATTCGAGCCGTCGGAGCCGCACGCACCCACGCCCAGCGCGGTCAGCGCGCCAAGCAGAATCATGCCGTATCGAAGTCGGAGTTTCATAGATTCGAACCCTTCCGTGGTGGGCGGGAACGTCTCGCGCTCCGGTGAACCTGAGGTGAACCAGGGGTAACCCTTCTCGCAATTGCGCGTGTCCCCGGGGCAACAGCCGTGACGGAATCGCACCGCGACAGGGACGAGTGGACGAGCGCTCCAGCCCCAAACCGACCTCACTGGGAAACCGCGCGGAAAAATCGTGGTCGCGCCTGGCGCGGCCCGACGTCCGGCCCGTTCTCACCGATGGGCACTCCAGCGAAGGCGCTCGTTCGGCGCTCGGTCGCGGCGCGAACGCGGGAAGAGTCAACCCATCGAGCGTTGTCAAGCGGAAACCCCCGAGGCCGCCCGGACTGCCGGCGCTGCGCGGCTGTTCGCCCCAGGCGGTATCGCGGGTGCTGCGGGCCAACGGACGAATCGTCTCGGCGTGCCAGCATCCTGTTCGATTCGGCTCCTCTCGCCCTCGGCAGGCAGCGAAAATCGAGGAGACTGGCGCCTGTCAACTCCAACTTCAGGAGCTTTTGTGTAAGCGTTGCCGCTGGTCACTGTGACCGCGGGAGAACACGATGAAACGAAAGCTCAGCGTAGTTTTGGCCGCCTCCTTGTTGTCCGTAGCGTGCGGATATTCCGAGGAGGAGTGGCAGGCACAGCTCGACAAGTACGGGCAGCTCGACAGTCGCTTCAAGCAGGAGCAGTCCGAGCACGCGGCGACGCGCGCCGAACTCGAGGAGGCGAAGAAGCGGGTTGCGGCGCTGGAAGCCAAGCTGTCGGCGATGGGCGTCGACATGGACGAGCTGAACAAGCAGCTCGAGGCGGAGGGCGCGGAGAAGGCTCGGCTCTCGGCGAGCCTCGACGAGACCAGCCGCGCGCTGGCGGAGTACAAGGCGCGCGCTGCTCAGCTCGAGCGCATCAAGCAACGCTTCGAGCTCCTGCGCCAGAAGCTCCAGAAGCTGACCAACCTCGGCCTCAAGGTGTCCATCCGTCGTAACCGCATGGTCATCTCCCTGCCCGGCGACGTGCTCTTTGCCTCAGGGAAAGACAAGCTGCGCAAGGAGGGCATCGAGGTGCTGGATCAGGTGGCGCAGGTCATCCGCAACGACGCCACGCTCAGCAAGCGCTTCTTCCAGGTGGCGGGTCACACGGACGACGTGGCGCTGAAGGGCGGTCCGTTCAAGGACAACTGGGGTCTGTCCGCCATGCGGGCCCGGCAGGTGTTGGTCTATCTGGTTTCACCGACGGACGCGAAGGGCGGCGGTGGTGGCTTGGATCCAACCCGTCTCCACGCAGCGGGTTACGGAGAGACGGACCCGATCGAGGCGAACGACACCGACGAGCACCGACAGGCAAACCGCCGCGTCGAGCTGGTCTTGATGCCCGACGTCTCGGAGATGCTCGACCTCAAGGAACTCCTCTAGTGTCCTGTCCGAGCAGATCCCAACCTGGTCGCGCCTCTTGAGACGAGGCTGGTGGAAGGCGCAGCTCTTCTGCGCCCTGCTGGCGGACGAGCCAGGGCGGCTCACCTGGGGTGGGCCGCCCGCGCCGCTGGAGCCCTGAAGCCATGCTCCGGCGGCCTCGGGCCCGGCGCCAGCGACCTATCAACCCCCACCAGGGGTCGCTCAGATTGCTGAAACTCGACCAGCGCTCTGCGCGTAGTCATGGGCTGGCGTCCCATGTCCGTTGCGCGAGCTCAAACCTGGAGAGGCTGGTCGCTCGAGCCGCCTCTCCGTCCCGGGGAAGCTCAGGCACAGCCCGCGAGACCTCGTGGACGAGCTGCGCTAACGAGTAGGGGCAGCAGCATGGACGGGGAGGAGATCGAGCTGACCCTGGAGCTCCTGATGGAGCAGTACACCGACGGCAGCCCGGAGGCCTTCGACGAGCTCTACCGGCGGTCCTCTGCGCGCGTGTTCGGGTACCTGCTGCGGCTCACACGACACCGTGAGCGCGCCGAGGACCTGCTGCAAGTCACCTATTCCAAGCTACACCGCGCGCGAGACAGCTACATCAAGGGCGCGCCGTTCATGCCCTGGGTCTTCGCCATCGCGCGCCGTTCGTTCCTCGATGAACGTCGGCGAGCAAGCAGCCGCAATGAGGACCTGAGCGACGACGGGACGCTGCCAGAGCCAAGCGCCAACACCACCAGCGGCCTACCCACTGACACGGTGGCCGCGCTGGAGCGCGCGATGAACCGCTTGCCCAGCGCCTATCGCGAAGCCATCGAGTTGACCAAGGTGAGCGGACTCTCCGTGGCAGAAGCCGCGGAGGTGCTCGGGGCAACGCCCCAGGCGGTGAAGCTTCGCGTGCATCGCGGCTACACGCTGCTCCGCAAATCCCTCGACAGCTTCTCTCGGGGTGGCACGTGAGTCCCTCGTCTCGCCCCGCGATGCCAGACGGCCTGGATCCCGACGATCTGGACGCGGAGCTGTCGGAGATGGATGACCTGCCGTGGTCCGAGCTCGGCAAGAACGAGGCAATCCATGGCCCCTGCTCCAAGGTCTCAGCCAAAATCCGCGCGGAATGTACGCGTGACCTCTGCCCGAGCAGGAACCTGAGCCTTCGCTCTCGGCTGGTCATCTCGGTGTTCTTCTCGATGGGTCTGATGGGGGCGCTGGTGCTGCTGTTTGGGCACCACGCGGAGCCGCCTGCGGCGCTGAGAACGGCCCTGCTCGGAGCCGTAGGCTGGGGCGTCGTCATGCTCAGCGTGCTGGTCGTGGGCTTCGCCAAGCCTCCTGGCAAGCGGGGCAGCCTGCGGCTTCGCATCGCCATCGCGTTCGGATTGCCGGTGCTGTTCTTCGGCTACTTGCTGTTCACGGGGCAGCCCGGGGAATCGCTGGGAGACTTCGTCGGCCATGGCGAGTCGACCTGGCGTGCCACGGAGTGCGGCCTGTTCTCGCTGGCCATCGGCGGACTGAGCTCGGCGGGGGTGCTGTTCGCTTGGCGACGCACCGACCCGCTGACGCCACGCCTCAGCGGTGCGCTCGCCGGGTTGGTCGGTGGCCTGGGTGCAGCGCTGGCGGTCGGCCTGGCGTGCCCGACGACCGACAAGCTGCATCTCGTGTTCTCCCACGGAATCGTGGTGGTTGCGTTCACCGTGCTGGGTGCGCTGGTGGGCCGACGTCTGATGACCCCCTGAGGCTGCTCGCCAGCGTGAGCAAACGTCGCGTCCGGCGCTGTCTGTCAGGGGCGCTGTCAGGGCGGCGCTGTCAGGGGGCGGGTGGGCTCGGCGTCGGATTGGTCGGCGCGGGCGTGGTGGGAGCCCGCGGCGCAGGCTTCTTCCGCGGTGCCACCGAAGCGCTCGCGGAGGGCACGGCGGTTGGCTCCACTCCGGGCGCAGTCGCGGTACCGGTGGGCTGTGCGGTCGCTGTCGAGCCCACTGGAGGCGGCCCCTGAGTTGGTTCCCTTGCGGAAACACGCCACTCGTTGCCATCTCGTACCAGGGTCAGGAGCTGGTACTCTCGCTTGCCATCCTGTTCGCAGCCAACTCGGGCCTTCGCGCCCGCGGCGTCGCGCCCCAGCACTGCCGCCTGGCAGAGGATCTTGCCGTGTTCGATCTCCGGACAGCTGGCACCGCACGCTCGCTTGGCGTCGGCAACGATCGCTTCCCCCGCCTTCGCGGCCAGCTTCTGCGCGATCTCGAAACGGTGTTCCCGAAGCCGAAGCTCGAACTCGATCGCGGCGTCCTTCGGTTCTCTCGCGAGCACATCCAGCTCTGCGAGCTTTGGCTTGTCCACCTGGGGTGGGTTGAAGTTGCAGGCAGTGCGGGCAAACCCCCAGAGCAGCAGGGTCACTCCGACGAGGGCCCAGATCATGAACGAAGTGGAGCGGTTGGGGCTGTCGAGCTCAGCCTCCGTCTTGGGGAGCGGAGGCAACTTGCGCTTCTTCTTGCGCTTCTTCTTGCCCGTCTTCAGCCGAGCCGCGCGACGCTTGGCGCGACGCCGGCGGGCGAGCTCCGCTTCATCCTCCTCGTCGTCCTCGTCCTCGTCGTCCTCGTCGTCGTCGTCCTCGTCGTCAGCGCCAGGCTTGCGGCGAACGGGCCGCGCGTCCTCGTCCTCGTCGTCGTCCTCGTCAGCGCGAGGCTTGCGCCGAGCGGGCCGCGCGTCGTCGTCCTCGTCAGGGTCTTCGTCTTCGTCAGCGTCTTCGTCTTCGTCTTCGTCCCGGCTGGAACCGGCGGACACATCGCTCGCAGAGACCACGTCGGCATCGCTGTCAGCTTCCTCGTCGCGCTCTTCGTCGTCGCGCTCCACGTCTTTTTCGTCGTCCGGAACCATGGGGGTCGAAGCATCCACATCGACGCCCCGCTTCGCAACCGCATTGACCAGACGCGAAACCGCGTCGTGCACCGAGCCCGTCCGTGGGTGAGCGGTGCCCGCGAGCGCTTCCTCACCCCCAAAAAACCAGGCAAAGCCGTCGCCCGCTGCGGGGACAGGAGGCTGCGACGACGCGTCGATTCCAAGCTCACTGGAACGAATCGCCACGCAACCCGAGTCGATTCGTGCCGACCTAGCGACCATGCGCCGCTGGATCGTGTGTTTGGGCTTCTTCCTCGCCGCCTGCGCTGGGGCCGCTCCGCTCCCCCCCAAGGCGATCGAGCTGAACGACCAGGGCACGCTGGCCCTGGCGGAGGGCGATCTGGAGACCGCGAGCGCGCGCTTCGAGGTCGCGCTGGAGTACAACCCCCACTTCGTCGAAGCGCTCACCAACCTGGGGCTCGTCGAATTGCAGCGTGGAAACTTCACACGGGCGCGGACGCTGCTGGCGCGGGCAAGACGCCTGAACCCGGACGTCGCCCAGCCACACCACGGACTGGGCGTGCTCGAAGAGCGTCGCGGGCGCCCGGACCGCGCCTCGAAGCACTACCAGGAGGCCCTCGCCGTGGACCCGGGTTTCGCGCCTGCAAGAGCCAATCTAGCCCGGCTCTACTTCAACGCCGGTCAGTTCGAGCGCGCCCGCAGCCAGTTCAAGCGGTTGACGGAGGTGGCTCCCGAGGAACCCCAGGGATTCACCGGGCTGTGCGAGAGCCTGCTGAGCCTGGGGCGGAACACCGAGGCGGACGCGATCAGCCAACGAGCGCTGCGGCGCTTTGGTCCAGAGCCCGAGCTGCTGATCCTCGAGGCTCGCCGCTCGTTGCGCAAGGGCCGGCCGGCTCACGCGATCGAGCTGCTCCTCCCCTTGTCGACGGGCGAAGACGACTACGCCGCCGCGGCCCTGAGCTGGATCGCGACGGCTGAGCTCGCGCGGAACCGACCGGCACATGCGGTGGGCGCGGCGAAGCGCTCGCTCGAGCTAGCGCCCGATGGCGCAGTGGCCATCTACTGCCTGGCGCTCGGACTCCATGCGCTCGACGATCCCGCGGCAGTCGCCTGGCTGGAGCGCGCCGAGAGGCTCGAGCCTGGTCGCCCGTTGATCCGCGCGGCACTAGCCGAGGAGCACGCGCGGAGCCAGGCCACACGGCATTAGCCGTGGCTCACTGCGGCACGGGCGGAATGACGAACAGCACGTCACGGGGTTGCCCCACCAGCAGCTCATCCGTCTGCCCCGTGTTCTTGGCCTGCACCTGCAGACGCGCGCTGGCGACCTGAACCTGCGAGGTCTGGGCAACGCTGGTGTTCGACTTGGCCTTGATGCGGAAGCAGATCCGCGTGCCCGGCACGAGATCCTTCACGGTGTCGAACTTGCCATCGGTGCCCGCCACCGTGCCGAAGTTGTCCGCCCAGTTGTCCTCGAGATTGACCGAAGGCAGGAACTCGCAGAACGTCCCTGGCTCTGCGGGGTCCTGAATATTACCCTGCGGATATACTTCGATAGAATCGACGAAGTCCGCGATGGTGTTGATCGCCAGGTAGGGTGGGT
>JAWKRF010000008.1:0-349600 GCA_041389745.1 Polyangiaceae bacterium | reverse complement strand
CTGAAGCGAGCGCTGGGCGCGGCTGCCGAAGCTCGGACGGCGTTCCAACGCGCGCTGGAGCTAACGGACAACTCCTCGGAACGTCGCTTCTTGGAGCGACAACTCCAGGAACTCACCAACGATACCGATCGCGCCTCTGGAAACAGCTAGGTGGCGGGCCCCTCACCCGCGGCTCCGATACGGTGCACGGGTTCAGTAATTCTTGCGCCAGCTGCGCCCCCCACGCCACCTGAGCTTCTGATTAGGGTTTTGCCTACTTTGGTTGTACGCTCGTGTTTGTGCCCGAGGACGCCGCTACCAGCGAAAAAACCCGCGTTTTGGTAGTCGATGACGAACGCTTCATTCGCGAGGTGCTTGCCGACTTCCTCGGGATGGAGGGGTACCAGGTTCGGACCGCCGAGGATGGCGCCGCGGCGTCACGGGAGCTCGATCGCAGCAAGTACGACGTGGTGATCACCGACCTGAAGATGCCCAACATGGGCGGCCTCGACCTGCTGCGGGAGATCGAGCGCAAGAGCCCCGAGGCCGTGACCATCGTGATGACGGGATTCGGCACCGTCGAGACCGCGATCGACGCCATGAAGCGCGGCGCCCACGACTACGTGCTGAAGCCCTTCAAGGTGGAGCAAGTGCTCGAGATCGTGCGTCAGGGCCTCGAGGCTCGCAGCAACGGCGTTGGGCCCCACTCGCGCCGCGCCCAGGTCGATTCCGCGAGGAAAGAGTTGTCGGAGCGGTTCTCGCGCATGATGGATACGTTGTGGCTCGCGTATCACCCCATCGTCACCGTCGACGGGAACATCTACGGCTACGAAGCGCTGATGCGCTCCGAGGAGCCGAGCTTCCCCGACCCGAGCTCCGTACTCAGCGCGGCAGAAGATCTCGATCAGCTGCACGCGCTGGGTCGCCGAATTCGCGATCGCGCCGTGGATGGCTTCAAGGAGGCACCGGAGGGCGCCCACCTCTTCGTCAACCTCCATCCCGCGGACCTCATGGACTCCCAGCTCTACTCCGCCGAGGCTCCGCTCTCGAAGATCGCGCCCCGAGTGGTGTTGGAGATCACCGAGCGCGCATCGCTCGAGAAGCTGGACGACGTCCCTGGGCGAGTCGCGAGCTTGCGCGCGCTCGGTTTTCGAGTGGCGATCGACGACCTGGGCGCTGGCTACGCCGGCCTCGGCTCGTTCACGGAGCTCGAGCCGGACATCGTCAAGCTGGACATGTCGCTGGTTCGAGGCGTCCACCTCCATCGTACCAAGGAGAAGGTCATCCTCAGCATGATGAGCCTCGCGCGTGAGCTCGGGACGACGGTGGTCGCGGAGGGGGTCGAGACGGAAGAAGAGCGCACCAAGCTCACCGAGATCGGGTGCGATCTGCTCCAGGGATTCTTCTTCGCCAAGCCGCGCCGCCTGACGCGGCGTTGACCTACTGCTGCTTCGCGCAGAGCTCGACGGTGTCAGTCGCGACACGCTCACGCCTGCCGGTGCCAACGCAGGCTGCAAACGACTTCTTCGCGCGCTCGCTGAGCGGCGCTGCGGAGTCAGCGATGGCCCTTCTCAGGTTCTTCACCGACGCCGCGTCCTTCTCCACTTCCGCAGGGAACTTGATGCCGTTCATCTCCGCGGCGAAGTCTCGCCACATCTCCCCGACTCGACGCATGCCTTCGACCACCCAGTTCGCGGGCGCCACTGGCTCGATTCGCGCGATCTCCACGTACGCTTCGGTCGCCTCCTCGAGGGCCGCGTGGCGCTGCTCGAGCCAGGCGGTGAACGCCTTGTAGTAGCCCTGGAGTTCGGAGCTCGACCTCAGCGACGCCGTGCTTGGGGCCTGGAGCTTCTCAGCCGTCAGTCTCAGATTTTCTGCACGCAAATACTGGGCGGTCCCCACCGCCGCGACCACGGCCTCACGACCGATCAGCGGATACGGCTCCTTGCGCGCCAGCGCCTTCGCCTTCGCACGGGGATCCAGGTCATTCCAGCGGCTCTGCAGCTCGTCGCACAGCTTCATCGCCCCCGAGACATCGCCGGAAGCGAAGCCATGTCGCGCCTTCTGTGCGAGCCAGGGCAGCTCCAGCTGGGCATCGGTCGGGCGCGACGGGGGCAGCACCCGGAGCGCTTCTCGCGCCATGTCGGAGTCGTTGAAGTAGGTGCTAGCACCAATCTGTGCGGATTTGTCCAACGGGTCCTTCGCCTTGAACTTCTGGGCGAAGGCCAGAACCTTGTGCGGATCTCTGAGCACCACCAGCGCGGCCAGCACCAGCCCGGGCGCCTTGGCCTGCTTGATCAAGGCCAGCAGCCTCGTGTCGTCGATGGTCGCAGCCTCGGGACGCCAGCGCGGGTCGCGTAGCACCAGCTGCGCGTAGAGCTCGGCGTCGGGCTCCCTGGCCAATCTGGCCTGCGCGACCCAGCCGGGTAGCAGGCGCTCGCTGCCTTCACACAAGCGATCCGGGCCACCTGGCTGACGCAGCAAGCAGCCTCTCCAAGCCACCTCGGCGGCGGTGGTGGCCTTGTGCGCGAGCGCTGCTTCAGCATCCGTTCCAGCCACGCCGCTCACCTTCTTCGCGAGTACGTCCGCCGCGCTCAGCAGTGTGCTGCACTGATCGCTGCAGGTGGCTGCAGGCTCCGCCGGCGTACTCTCGAAGTCAGGCTCGATGCTGGGGGCTACCTGCTCGCTGCTCGCGGGGGGCGCGCTGTCCCCGCGGGCTGCTTCGGGCGCCTCGGGTGGGGGAGCGCCGCAGTGGGTGGAGGCGAGCGCGAAGGCACCCAGAGCGCCTAACCCCAAAACCCGCAAGCTGCGTCGGAATCGGGACGGGAGGGAGCCGCTCGGGCCGTCCAGGGTCGAGTCGGGAGAGGCCGCAGACATGCTGCGGCTTGTAGAGGATCTGCCGCGAGGGACCAAACGCTTCTGCCCGGGCGGGCGCGGTGGTGAGGCGAGGGATCGTGTAGGGTCTATACTGCCCGGAGTGGAGCTCGAGTTTACACCGACGCTCGCCGACTACCGCGAGCTCGTGCGCGCGAACCTGGTCCGTCGCCCGCTCGGTGTGATCCTGCTGGCGACTGCGCTGTGCGCGCCGCTGCCAGTGTTCTGGTGGCAGACCAACCTGCCCTGGTTCGTCGGAGGAGTGTGGGCGCTGTTCGTGCTGTTCATGCTGCTCTCGATGCCTCACCGTCTCGCGAGCCAGCTCGTTCGGCGCAGCCCGCACCTGGTGCAGCCTCATAGAATCCGTACGGATTCATCGGGCTACGAGCTGCACAGCCCGGGCTATGACGTGAGCCTGCACTGGGCGGCGTTTCGCGAGCTGAAGAGCACGAACCACCTCTGGCTGCTGTTCCGGGAGAGCGAGGTCTTCGTGGTCCCCAAGCGAGCGTTCGCGTCCAGCGAGGCCGAGCAGGGCTGGGTGCGCGCAGTGCGGAGCTTCATGGCAGCGCCTGCGGAGGCGGCGCCAGAGGTGGCGGATCTCTCCTTCTGCCTGAGCAGGGCGGACTACACGGAGATCTACCGCGAAGCCCAGCCTCCCCAGCTCAAGTTCATGCGCTGGTTCCTCACCCTTCCCGTGGCGATTGGCGTCGTGGCGAACGCCCGCTTCATTCAGGTCGGACACCACCTGGCGTGGATGATCAGCCTGCCGTTCACGCTGCTGTTCGTCGTCGCCATCGCCCTGATGACACCCTGGGTACAGGCCCGGCTGCTGAGGGCCGAGGCGTTCAGGCCCGTCTCCTACCGTATCCTCCCGGAAGGATTTCTGCACCGGCACAGCCAAGGGGAGACGCTGTACGGCTGGTCGACGCTGCAAGGCATCGAGCAGTCGCAGTCGCTGTGGCTGGTGCGCACGGACTCCGTGGTGCTGCCCGTTCCGCGACGCGCGTTCGCGAACCTCGACGAGGAGAGCGACTGGATCGACCTGGTCCGAGGCAACCTGCAGTCGTCCCGCAGGTAGGATGCCCTGGAGTCATTCTCACCGAGAGTAGTTTAGGTGTAAAATTCCGGACTTGAACGCAGAGCAACGTGGGCCGAGGGATCCGAGGTGGCAACCCCTGACGATTCGAGGTAGAGCCAGCGCTGGAAGTTCGACTTCTCACTTTCAAGGAGGTGCGCCGTGGCGCTGCGTGTTCCCAAGCTCGGTTTGGCTTTCCCTCAGGTTTGTGGTCTGGCCCTGGTCACTGGCTCGCTCGCGCTGAGCGGCGGCGCAGCGGCTGCGGACTACAGCCAGCCCGGCCCGCTGACGACGGCCGTCCAGAGCTTCAACACCAGCGGAGCCAACGGCAAGATCGCCTACCCAACCAGCGGCAACGGACCCTTTCCGACGCTGGTGCTCGGTCATGGCGCGCTCTTCGCCAACGCGGACCAGCAGATCGGCTGGGGCGAGCACTTCGCGTCGTACGGCTTCGTCGCCGTAGCCGTGAACCTCGGCTCATTTCCTGACGGTAACGGTGGCGCGCCGATCATCCAGGCAGCCCTCAACTACCTCGACGGCGCTCCGGCTCCCCTGGCCGGCCTCGCTGACACGAGCAACCTCGGACTCGAGGGGTTCAGCGCCGGGGGACAGTCTTTCGCCGTCGCCGCCGTCAGCTTGAAACCTCAGGCTCTGGTGCTCTTCGACCCGGTTGCTGGAAGCGGGATGGGCGGTGGCACGGACCCAGGTGGCAGCGCAGTGCCCAAGATCTGCAGCCCGACCATCACCATCTTCACCGAGCCGAGTGGCTGTAACAGCCAGAGCAACTGGTCGCCGTTCGCGATGGGAAGCAGCGGCCCCCGAGCGACCTTGCGCATCACCGGCGCCACCCATTGCGATGGCGAGAACGCCGATCGCGGCGCGCTGTGTGGGGGCTTCTGCGGCGGCGCCGCGACTCCAGCCAAGCAGGGCCGCTTCGCGCACTACGGCACGGCCTGGTTCCTCGCCTATCTACAGGGCGACTCGAACGCCCTGGCCGAGGTTACGTCCAGCGCGTTGAGCAGCGATGGCGCGATCAAGGACACCGGCACCGCCGACGGCCCCGACTGCGACGGCAACGGCGGTAGCGGCGGCAGCGCCGGCGCTGCCGCTGGCGGCGCTGGCACGGGTGGCGGAGCCCAAGGCGGCAGCAACCCGGGTGGATCCGGCCAGGGCGGTTCCGCGGGGACACAGTCAGGCAGCGGGGGCAGCGGCTTTGGCGGCAGCGCCGGCGCTGGCGTCGGAGGCAGCGGACAGGGCGGCTCCGCGCAAGGCGGCTCCGCGCAAGGCGGCTCCGCGCAAGGCGGCTCCGCGCAAGGCGGCTCCGCGCAGGGCGGCTCCGGCGACGACGACTCTGGCTGCAGCTGTCGGACTGTCGGCGGTGGCTCGGAGAGCCCGGTCGCGCCAGTGCTCTTCGGCTTGCTCGGGCTCGCCGTGTTGCGCCGCCGCCGCACCGTGAACTAGCAGCGCAGGGCTCGCCCGCCCGCGGACCCAGCGGGCGGCTCTCCCCCCCCGGAGGAGTCGCACCGGCGCTGCTCCTCGGGCGTCAGTCCACCAGGTTCAGCCGACGGCGGCGCGCCTTGGCCTTGGGCGCGCCGCCCGGCAGCTCGAGGTCCTGTCCCTTCGCATAGACCGGGTGACGGCCGTGCTCACGGTACCAGTCGGAGACCTTGGCAGACATGTGCATCTTCTCGATGATCTGCCGCCAGCCGACCCCCGTGTTGTAGGCGCAGAAGCTGATCTCCCCCTGTTGCGTTCCGTACGGAATGATGCACATCTCGGTGCGCCGGAAGTCGTAGTTGAACAGGTCCTGAAACCACATACCGGCGATGAACAGGAAGCGCCACTCGAAGGCCGCCGCGTCGCCCTCGGTGGTGCCGACTGCGTCCCCGGTGGCTCCAGCCTGGCTGATGCACTGACGAACCAGCTCGGTCAGGCCATAGCCGGCGGGGGCGCGCTCGGGGCGGAAGTTGCGCGCCAGACTGAGGGCGACACCGCTCATCACGTGCGCCTTGCCCTTGCCGGCGTCCGCGACCTCCTGCAGGTCCTTCAGTACCTGCTCGACATCGATGAAGTCGCACAGCGGCGCCCAGGCCTTGGTGCGCTTGTTCACCACCAGCACGGTCCCGATACCGCAGTTCGGGTGGCAGCCACACTTCAGCGCCCCGAAGTCGGTGTCCGGGCCGAGCAAGACGTCGACCACATCGCTGAAGGGGTTCATCGCGGAGAGCGGAAACCAGTCTCGCATGGGCTCCGTCGCCCCGAGCTGAAGGCTCACGTCTCGAGCCAGGTGGCTCAGGGTGTAGCGCTGCGCGTGACGCCGCTCGTCGCTGATGTCCTCGTCACGTCCCGTGAAGCTCACGGGCTGGAAGCTCACCACCGTGATCTTGTCCGAGTTCTCCAGCGCGAACTCCACGATGGGTCCCACCTGATCGTCGTTGACCCCTCGAACGACGGTGACCACCAGGACCACGTCGATCCCCGCCGCGTGCAGGTTGTCGATGGCGGTCTGCTTGACGTCGAAGAGATTGCCGACCTTGCGATGCTCGTGTGCGGCGTTGCTCACCCCATCGAACTGCAGGTAGACAAGGCGCAACCCCGCCGACTTTGCCGCATGGCAAAATTCCGGTTCCTGCGCGAAGCGGATCCCGTTGCTGGCACACTGCACGCAGAAGTAGCCGACATCGCGCGCGTAGCTACCGCGTCTACGAAGAAGGGGCTCGGCGTGGGTTCACCACCGGAGAACTGCACGCTCATCTGACGCCTGGGCTGGACGCTCAGCGAGTCAGTCCAGGATCTGGGGTCACGTCCTCCCAGGTGAACCGTGCACGTAGCCAGCCTGGTTGGCGTCCATGAAACAGGGTCGCACATCATGTTGCAGCGGTTGGTCAGGTCCGCCCGTGAGCACGGAGCCTCGTCCGTACTTGATGCTGCTCGTCCGTGGTTTCGCAGCTTGCTCTCTTGGGCGCCTCGTAGTCCCTCCCCGGAAACAAGCGCTCGATTCGCGCGAGGAACTCAGGCTGACGCTCATCACGTCCTCGAACTCTCCGTGCACGGGACAGGTCTTGCGCATCACGATGCGACCTGAATCCTCGAGGATCTGAGCCTTCACCTCGCCGGGGTTGCCATCCACCAGCTCGCTGAGCGGCGTCCGTCCGCTGAGAATCGCCTCCCGGGTCTGCTTGACGCACTCCGGGCACAGGGAGTCGGTCTCGCGCGGCCAGCTCGACGGGGAAGCTGCGCTCGCCTTGCGAATCAGCGGCGCGGGGGCCCACCTGGGCTGCACCCTCGGCCCTGGTCTGGCTTCGCCCAGCGCACGGTGCAGCGGGTAGGCCGTCTTCGCCGCCAGGACCGCGATCTGCTCTGCGCGCCGCAGCGCGCGCTGACGCAGGCTGAGACGCTCGGCGTCCTGGCGCGGCACGTTTCAGTTCGAAACGTCTCGGCTTCACAGGCCGCTCGCTCCGCGGAATGACCCACGACGGTTACCCGGTCGTGCATGTCGACGATCTGACATCGCGAGCAGAATAGTCGGCCTCCAGACGCGAGCCCGGTGTTTCTCTGCGGTGCTATGCTCCGCCAGCTCATCTTGCTCGTCGCCAGTGACGTCCACCTCGGACCACGCACCCTCACGGGTGGATCGGGCTCTGGCTCGCTGCCTGCAGTCACAGCCCGGACCACGAACCGTCCTCGCGGGGATATCTTCGATCTTTCGCTCGAACCGCGCGGCGGCGGCCTCGGCCAGGCGCTCAACCAGCTGATCACCCGAACGTCGGAGCTGCCCCGGGCGCTACACCAAACACCTCAGCGCGGAGACGGCCGTCACGCTCCTCGTCGGCAACCACGATGCCGAACTGCTGACGAGCCTGGACGAGATGCTCTGCCTAAGCCAGCCTCGGGCACCTCCGCTCAGCCCCCTCCACGTCGCTCCCTGGTTCATTCGACGTGGCGGCGTGCACTCGAGCACGGGCACCTCTACGACCCAGACAACGCCCCCACGCACCCGCTTGCCTGCTGGAAGGAAGGTACAGAGCCCCTGGGCATCGCCTTGACCAGGCTTCACCAGTGCCCGGCACGCGACCTACTTCGCCCGCCCTTCACCAGACGACACCGCTGAAGGGGCTGCTGGGCGCGTTCGTGCAGTACGGCATCAATGCGCCGCGCATCGTATCAATATTTCCGCGGCTATTTGCCTCACACTGGAATCCCCGCGCTACCTCCCCCCAAACAGCCTGCTCCAGGACGAAAACAACGGGCAAGGGCGCCTCGGTGAGTTCGCCGAGAGCGTGGGCCTGGACCTCCACGTGCTGACGGAGCTGCTGCGGGGAGCCGCGCCACCCACGCGCACCACGACTTCGCCGAGACGTTCATGCGCCTCTACTTCGACCGCATCCTGTGCGCGGTGATCACGGTCGGCAGCGCAGCTGCTCCGCTGCACCCTGGGGCGGCGCTGGCCCATCGCGACGCCTACCTCGCGCAGTCGATCGCCTTCCAGGGCAGCCGCTACTCCGGAGGCGCCGCGAGATCGCCTGCACGCACCGCTGCGGCGAGAGGTCGCAGAGACCAGCGGCGCCATTCGTCGTCTTCGGACGCACGCCACGAACGAAGCCCCCGGCTACATCAACTCCGGGCTCGTTCGCGTTTGGACGCCAGAGCCACGGCTTCCACTATTGGTGATCGAAGACGGCGTTGCCCGTCACTCCTGACTCAGACGGTGCAGGACCTGGCGCAGCGGCACCATCCAGGCCCTCCGCGTGAAGGCTGACGTTGTTTGTCGTCCTTGGACCGGGTCATGACGTGCCACTCTCGATAGCTGCGCTTCACCTGTTCCAGGTCCGGGTCTCGCCTGCCCGGTACTTGCAGATCGCGTGCTCTTCGCGCCGTTTCGCATCGGGAGCTTCGAGCTGACCGCCCTGCTGCCGAGGTCAACCGAAGTCCGGCTCGCGCTTCTCGAAGAACGCACGAATGGCCTCGTGGGCCTCGGGCGAGCGGATGCGTTCCATGAACACCCTCCCCTCTTCCGCCATTATTTCCGCGAGGCTTTCCGTGGTCGCGCGCCGCATCAGCCGCTTGGTCTCCCGAACCGCCGTCGGCGCGAGCTTGCCGAGCCTCCGGCAAGCGTCACGGGCGAACGCCAATGCCTCACCTGGCGCACAGGCCTTCGTCACGATGCCTAGCCGCTCGGCTTCCTCGGCGTCGAACTTCTTGCCAAGTAGCAGCAACTCGGCCGCCCGCTGGTGGCCCATGATGCGAGGCAGGAGCAGCGACGAGCCGGCCTCCGGAACCGCACCGAGGTCCACGAACGGCATGCGGAAACGCGCGGTAGCGTCTGCATAGACGAGGTCACAGTGCAGCAGCATCGTGGTGCCAACTCCGACGGCTGGCCCGCTCACCGCGGCCACCAGTGGCTTGCTCAGGCGCGGCAACCACGAGATGAAGCGCATCACCGGGCTGCCCTCGTCCGGCGGCGCGCTCATGAAGTCCCCCAGGTCGTTGCCGGCGGTGAAGCACTGCTCCCCGCCGGTGATCAGGGCAGACCTCAGTCTCGCGTCGCCCTCGAAGCGCTCGAGGGCATCACAGCACCTCGTACATCTCCAGCGTCAGGGCGTTCTTCTTGGCCTCGCGTCTGAGCTGGATCTCCAGGCACCGATCCCGCTCCTCGAGCTCGACGTGACTCATGCCCGCATCTTGCCACAAGACTGATTTGTCGTCGGTTCGCACCTCCCGCGCCAGGATCCGCTGTATAGATCCACGATGCCGGGCTCCCAACAGCTACGCCGCGGGTCGAGTGTGGCGCTGATCGCCCTGATCGGGCTGATTGGCTGCGACGAGAAGCAGCCAAAGCAGGCGGTGGCGAGCGCGCCCCCCAGCGCGAGTGTCGAGCTCCCCCAGCTGGTGCTGCCCGAGATGCCCAAAGGGCCGCCCGCGCCGAAGCCACCGGCGGCGGGCGACACCGAGGCTCTGTCGAGCTGCATCCCCCCGCGGCAAGGCGTACCCCGACCGCGAAGCGGGAACACGACACCCACAGCCTGCGCCGCCTGGGTCGCGGCATCCGGCCGCACCTTCCCCCCAGTCCGCACACCCTCCCCGAGGCGGCTGCTGCGCCCATGCCATCCTGTACTCGACTGGCGAGGCGGGCGATGTGGATCACGCCTATGCTTTGCCTTGCGGATACGAAAGGCATGCAAGCTCGGAGCCCTGGATGCGTGCGTGCTCGCAGGCGCGCAGACGACTGGAATGGGACCGACAAGGACCCCGCGCGGTGGCGAACTGTACCAGCGCGTGCGATGGCAAGAACGCGGAGGATGTCTGCGAGTGGGTGCTGTTCCGCAGCTAGGCAATGGTGCGCCGAAACGTGGCGCTGGCCCTGAAGCTTTCAAGCAGGCGCTGCAGTACGGCAACGCCGCAGCTTGCTTCAACGTCGGCGCTCCGGGAGGAGAAGGGCGAAGGGTCCAGGCCAACGCGAGTGAAGCGATCAGACATATGGCATGGCTCTGCTCTGGTGCACCTTCACCAGCGGCTGCTTCAACCTGGGCTTGATCTACGATCATAGAGTGCTGGCTCACGAACCTTCAAACAGCCCAGCTCTATCGGCTAACTGACGCTGGACATCCTGGCGGATGCGGCACGGCGGATTGATGTACGCGGGGGCGCGGCCTCGAACGAGATAGAGCAGCGCGGCCATGAGATGATGCAGGACGCGTGTGGCAAGGGGTCGGACTGGGCCTGTCACCTACTGCGCAAGCTGGTCGGCGGCGCAGCGGCCAGCGCTGCTTCGGGCGCGGACGCCCCGGCTTCCGCCGCGCCCGACGTCAGCGCAGCCCGGTGAGAGCGAAATTCGTAGGTCGCGGTCGCACCCCGTCCGCGGTTTCCCTGGGGCAAGCGTGAGAGGGTGATGAAAGCGCGCGAGCCTACGCTTCATGGACAAGCGTGAAATGCTCGAATTGCTACACGTCGTCCCGAAGCCGCGCACGAACGGCGGGGTAGCGGGGACGCTTGCGCCGCACACGACAAACCTGCGCTGACGCAGACGAGCCCCAGCCCCTGCCTCGTCTGCGTGCACGGCTCGTCTCGGGCCCGATCGCCTGCGGCTCCGGACATGCAAGCTGCGCCAGACGCAGGCCATCGCCCATCGTCAGCGCCGACCCCGGTGATCCGCGAGAACGGGCGCGGCTCGGCGCCGCATGATTTCATTTCCGCTCGGATCTACTTTGCGGGGCTTCCCATCGCAGTCTCGGCTTCGGGTCCGCCTGGTTCTCGACGCAGCGCGTCCGCGATCGGCGCAAGAAATTCGCCACCGCGAGTACGTCTCGTCCTCGCCGAGAGTCACGCCGGTACGCGGACGCACGAGTAGGCGCAGGCGAGCAGAGCACGAACCCGTGAGGAAACTCCAGGTCGATCGACAGCCGAGGGCGCCGCGCGCACCCGACCTTTGTACGCCGCGCGCTGGCAAACCCAGCCATCGTGCGTATCATCAGGGCAACCCTCACTCGTTGCTTCGCTCGTCCGGGGCAACCTCCGCATACGAGACCGTCGATGATCCTGTATCACCATACGTCGCTCGCCGGCCTAGTCCCATTCCTGCACGGAAATATGGAGCTCACGCCTCAGGGCCACTCGAGGTCGGATGGCGCGCAAGCCCCAAGCCTCGACTGGGCCGAGGCGGATCGACTTGCCGCGCTAGCGCTGACTCACGGCGCGCAGCGCTCGAGAGCCGCTGCGGCGGCTCTCGAGGCCACGGCGCAGCATACGCGTCTCCGCGAGGCAACAACGCTCTCTACCCTCGCCTTCTCCGTCCGCGAACGCTGCGGGTCGGCAGGCGAATTGAGCATCGGCTTGGATGCCAGGACGTTGAGCCAGCTGCCGAACACCATTCTGGTCCCTCGAAGCGACGGCTCCCCCGAAAAGATCCTGGAGACCATCCTGAGCCGCCGGGGCTGGCGGAACGACGCTCCCCCGGCGAAGGCGAAACGAGAAGCGGTGCTGGCCTTCGTCTCGACGCTGCTTGCCCTCTCCCCCCGAGAATCCGGACTGGACTGGACGCTCGCGGTCGTCAGCGTTCGCCTGCACAACGATCCGCGCCTGAAGGTGATGACGACCGCTGCCAAGGACCTGCAGCCAATGCTCGTGGTTCCCCTGCCCCGAGAGGCAGTCGTGGAGATCGTGCTCGACCCACTCCAGCCCAAGCAACAGACGGCTGCGCTCGCCCTGCTCCTGCGCCAGCAGCGACTCAATCACGTGGTGCTTCGCCAGGCCCGAGCAGTCGAACCGACATCGCTCGATGGTGACCGAGCGCGCGCCCCGACCAGATGAGCCTCTCCAGGAACGCGGGACGCGCTCAACCCGGCTCGACCCGGAGCTCCTCGCTGCGCCTCGCGCGTTGCTCCTCGAGCACTCGTCGCGCGGCGTCCGGGCTGAGCAACTGCAGGGCGGTCGCCGCCTCACAGAACAGCTCGCCGGTAGCACGCTGACGATTCAACACTGCCAGCACATCGAGGTCGTCCATCAAGCCCAGCTCGCGAGCGATGTACCCCACCGGGGCCGCCCGGCGCGTTCCCCGTGCGACCCGCCACTGCCGTGACCCCGCGTTTCCGACTGCTTCCATCCTGCCTCCCGAATCCGTGCGCGTGCGCCCCACCTCGCGCGCGAACCAGTCCTGTCAGACGGCAAATTTTCCGCGATCAATAGCAGCAACTGCAACAATAGCAGCCTAGCCCTCCAGCCCGTGTAGGTTCCGTGCGGTATTTGAGACAGGCACGCTCTTCGGATCCGGCTCCGTACCCAGTAGCCCGTCGACGTGGGGCACGGTGAAGGCGTACCAGTAGCGTTCGTTTCGATAATGATGGAAGCGGTGGTTGCGACGCACCCGCTTGAACCAGGCGCTGCTCGGCTTGTAGCCAGTGTGGACCAGGAAGTGCGTCCACTCGTAAGCCAGCGCCATGGCGGAGTAGGCGGCGATCCCCGTCGCAGCCCCCCGCATGGACCGCGCGCCCAGCACCCACATCGCGGCACTGGCAGGGATCGCGACGTTGACCACCGGCTCCGGCAGGAAGGTGTAGTCGATGTCTCGCGGGTTCCTGTGATGGGCGCGATGTGCGCGAGCGAATCCCGGATCGAGACGCCTCCCGGCCACCTCGAAGGGTCGGATGTGAAGCAGGTACTTGTGGGCGAGCCACTCCTGGAGGGGCCAGAAGCTCGCGACCCCCAGGGCGACCTTCAAGTCAGCCACTCCAGGCGGCCCGAGGCACGCGCGCAAGGCCAGCCCGCCCAGCGCGGAAGCCGCCATCTTGCGCACACCTGGGCGCCCCCAGAAGGCCCGGGCGGCGGCGCCCAACGTCTTGATGGACTCCCCATCCACGAAGTCCTTGCGCTCAGGCTCCCTGACTCGCCGTTCGACTGAACCGTTCATCATTTCCTCCAGGTAATCCGTCGCGGGGCGGTCAGCCGCCGAGCGCTGCAAGCAACTTCTCGATGCCGGCCGCGCCCTTCTTCACCAGCGCCTCGGCCAGCCGCCTCGCCAGCTCAGGCCGGTGTCGCGCGATGGCGTTCGTCAACGACTCGTAGCTCTCGGTGTCCGTCACCTCGGCGGCGAGGGCGGGGGCGAGGGCGTCCTGCACCTCGCTCCACCCCCGCTCCATCGTGTTGAACGCGAGCTGGTAGGCCACGTTGTGCGAAGCGAGCACCAGCTGACGCCAGAACTCGAGGCTCGCGCGCTGGAGCGCCACCACGTCCCCGCCCTCCGCTTTGATCCGACGCAACGCACCCAGGCAGTCCCGAAGGGCGTCGATCTGCTCGGGCCGTGCGCGCCTGGCGGCGAGCCGAGCGATGTCTGGCCCGAGCGCGGTCCGCAGCTCGATGAAGGAACGCGCGACGTCGAGCCGGAGGCCCCCGCCGGAGTCGAAGAGCAGCGCGACGAGTAGCTCGAGCCCGCCGCTCAGTCGGTAGTCCCGCACGCGGGTGGCCTCGCCCTGACGGATGGTGATCAGCCGCAGCTCCTCGAGGCGCTTCAGCGCCTCGCGCAGCGCCGCGCGATTGACCCCGAAGCGCTCGCACAGGCTGCGTTCGGCGGGCAAGGCATCTCCTGGGGCGAAGCCACCGTCCAGGATGGCGCCCCGCAGCTGGAGGAACACCGCTTCGGACAGGGACTGACGTTGGACCGCGCTGAGCACCGCGTCAGCTTCGCGCGCACCTGGGCACTTGTCAACTGGCTCAGTGGTCTGACCAGTAGACGCGAGCTTGTAATTCCCGCTTGCCTCGCTCATTCACGGGTTCATGGGGGAGATCGACACGAATACTCGCGGGCCGCGCCTTGGCGCCGCCTCGATGCTGATCGCGATGCTGGCGCTGGCGCCGCTGCTCAGCGGCTGTGGCCGACCCAAGGCCGAGCAGTGCGGAGAGCTCCGCTCCTCGCTGATCGAAGTGGAGAAGCTACGACTATCCTTCCCCAGGGCAGCCGCCGAACGCAAAGCTCGCTACGACGAACTGCTGGACGCGAAGCGCAGACTTGGCGAGCTGAAGCTGTCAGATGCTGGTTTGGATGCGCTTCGGCGCGCAGAGATGAAGAACCAGGAGGACTACGTCTTCGCCTTGAAGGACATCGATCGAGCTCGGGTCTACTCCGAGCTGAGCGCGGCGACGGCCAAGATGCAGCGAATCGGCCAGCAGCACGACGAGAACCTCGACGGGCTCGTCGAGCAATGCGGAACGGTCGCGACCCCGGCTGGCAAGTAGCGTCCTGTCTCCGTGGTTCGCGGGAGGTCCCCAGGTGCGAGAGCCGCGGCCCCAGGAAGGTGAGGGCGTGGGGCTTTCGCCTTCGCGTGGCTGAGACGAGCAAATTCTACAGCAGGTCTTCGCGCCGCACGTCGCGCAGTCCAAGCACGAAGTCCGCGCCCAGGGCGCTGGAGGGCGTCTGGAAGCCGCTCGGCAGCTTGCCGGCCAGGGCATTGTCTACCACGTGTAGAGACGCGTCGGCGGTCAGCGAGTAGCCCTCCGGCGTCTTCAGCCGACTCGCCAAGCGCTCACCCGCAGCGTTCTCCACTTCGCCCCAGAGAAAGCTGGCCCCGCGGGCCCGCTCCGCGTCCGTTGGACCAGCGGGTCCCTGATCGACTCGGCGCTGGAGCCGATCCTTCACGAAGCTCGATCCCATCAGCGCAGGCAGTGCATCGGCCAGGCGAGCGGCGAGAGCCGCGACCTTGGGCACTCGCGTATAGACCTCGATGTTCGGGATCCCGGTGCTGAAGAAGGCGGTCGAAACATCTCCCCACGGAATCGCCATGCAGTGCCGTTCCCCTGGCTCACCGAAGTCGACCACGCGGGTCAGGCTGCCCAGCGGACTGTCCACGATCTCCCCACCGCGCCGCACCAAGCCGCTCTTGCCCAGGTTCCGCACCATCGTGGTCGCGGTCCCATGAGAGGTCTTGGTCAAGCCCATGAACGCGAGACGTAGGAATGTGGCGTCGGGCATGCGCTGCTTCAGATGCAGCGCGAGGCAATCCGACGGCACGACGTCGAAGCCAGTCCCGGGCATCACGCAGATCCCCGCCGACTTGGCCTCCGCGTCGCGTGCCCGGGCCGCTTCGAACACCTGGATCTCTCCCGTGATGTCCAGGTAGTGCGCCTTGACCGCCAGACAGGCGTCCAGCATCGGCTTCGACGTCACCTCGAAGGGGCCGGCGCAGTGCAGCACGACGGCCACGCCACGCAAGCCTTGCTGCAGCGCCTCGGGGTCGTTCAGCCCAAAGGACCGCGCCTCGAGACCGAAGCGCCTCGCCACCGCTTCGGTCTTCGCGGGGTTGCGCCCCGCCAGGATGGGACGCATGCCGCGCTCCGCTGCGAACCGTGCCGTCAACTCCCCCGTGTAGCCGTAGGCACCATAGATCAAGAAGCGCGGTTCACTCATGGCCGTTTGCCTTCAGCCAACGGCGGTCGGCGTCAAGTCGTTCGGGGAACCCGGGACGACGCTGGCGCCGAGGGAGTATGCTCGCTCGCGATGCGCTGTAGGGAGCTAGTGCTGTGTTGCGTGGTGTGCGTCGCTTGCGCCTGCGCCAAGAAGGACGAACCGCCTCGACCGAGCCAAGCGCCGCAGTCGGCTCCAGCCCAGGCCGCGCCAGGCGACCAGGAGCCCAGCGACGAAGAGCAACGCCCCGAATCGAAGGCCGCCGAGGAGCCTGAGGCGCCCGGAGCCGGCCTACCCAAGTCGACCAGGACCCCGGCACCAGCAACCGGGGGCGAGCTGAAGCAAGAGAAAGCGAAGGACGCTGCCAGCTTCACGGACCTGGCGAGCGCGGAGCGCGCCTTCAAGACGGCCGACCTGGAGCTGACCCAGCTTTTTGGTGCTGCGGCGACCGCCCTCAGCGAAGGAGACGGACGCTGCACGCGTGCCTGTCAGGCGTTCGCTTCGCTGCAGCGAGCGGCGGATGGAATCTGCCGGCTCGCGGGCGACACGGACCAGCGCTGCACCAAGGCGCGAGGCCGTGTGAAGGAGCACGCCGCGCGCCTGCAGGCGTGCTCTTGCGAGTGAGGCGAACAGGACGAATCGACCCGGCGCCGGGGCCGGCAAAAGTTTTTCAGTCGTGTGGGATCCGCGGCTGATCTGCCGTGTTTTCTCCGCGTCGGCGCTTGCGTCACCGCTACTATCCCGCGCGCCGCGCCTCACGCCCTCGCATTCTCATAGGGAAATTGCCGTGTCGTCCCGCACATTCGCCCTCCCCCGTCCCCATCACGCGTTCGCCCTCGCCACCACACTCGCCGCGCTCGCTTGGCTGCAGACCGCCCACGCTGGCCCCGCCGAGGAGTCACTCAGGCTCGCGGATCAAGCGCTGAACGAAGACTTCCTGGCGACGGACTTCAAGGCCGCGCTGAAGAAGCTCAAGACCGCGCTGAACAAGTGCCGCGGCTGCGAGGCTCCGGTCAAGGCGCGGCTGTATCGAGACCTGGGACTCCTCTACGCCACCGGCTTCAACAACAAGCGCGCGGCGCTCTTCAACTTCCAGAAGGCAGTCAAGCTCGACAAGGGGGTCACGCTGCCGCGAGCCTACGCGAGCCCGGACGTGAAGACGCTGTTCCTCAAGGCAGGAGGCCGCAAGGAGACGCTGCTCCACGATGCGGTGAACGAGCAGAAGAAGAACACGCCGGTGCCGATCTACGCCGAGTTGCTCGGCGACGTCCCGGACGCGATCCTCACCGTTCACTACCGTGTCGAGGGTCAGAAGGTGTTCCGGGAGCTGCCGATGGAGGCGCGCTCCGGTGGCTTCGGCGCCTACCTGCCATGCGACGCGGTGCTGAACAAGGACAGCGTCGAGTACTACGTCACCGTCAACCTGGCGGACGAGCTGGTGTCCACGAGTGGTAGCGAGGACAAACCGTTCGTCGTCGAGCTGGCCGAAGAGATCGATGGTGAAGTGCGCAGTCTGCCCGGCGACTCGGAGCCGAACGGCTGTGCGAAGCCGGTGACCCCAGACCTCGACGACGACCTGGACGACGAGCCGCCGCCCCCGAAGGAAGAGCCAAAACGCGAGCACAAGAACGTCTGGCTGAGCCTCGGCGGGCAGCAGGACCTCGCGCTGGTGGGAGGCACCGATATCTGCACCTCGGATGCCCAGGAAGCCGGCCCCTTCTATTGTTTCCGCGCGGATGGAAGCCAGTACCAGGGCGCCCCCGTCGAGGGCAAGTACGACAAGATCGATACGGGCTTCGTCCCCGCGACGACCCGGGTGCTGATCGGCCTAGACATCGGGCTGAGCGACAGCGTCAGCGCGTTCGGAAAGGCAGGCTACGCCTTCGGCACTGGGCCGACCGCAGAAGGCCTGACGGAGTCCCTGAAGTTCCACGCAGAGGCTGGCCTGAAGCTCTGGTTGACCTCCAGCGGCGCCTTCCCCACGGAAGGGCTCGGGGTCTATGTCGCAGGGAGCGGCGGACTCGGACAGGTGGACGCGAAGAAGAACGTCCCCGTCGAGGAACGGCGTGATGTGACGACTCCTCAGCTCAACCCCGACGGCCAGCAAGTCGACGCCTGGGGCAAGTACGGTCAAGGCTTCGCTGCCCTCGGCGTCGGCTTCTTCTATCCCCTGGGCCCAGGCGCCATGCTGCTCGATCTCCGCGGAATGTACATGTTGCCTTCGAGCACCTTGGTCGCGGCGCCGGCGCTCGGCTACGCGATCGGTCTGTAGGCAATCCTGCACGTGAACGTCATTGTTTCGAGCGCTGCCCCGTGGCAGATCTGGAAGCATGCGCAACACGGTCTGGGGTCTGGGATTGTTGACGGTCGGGCTCGTGGTGGGCTGTGGTTCCTCCGATGACGAAGCACAGGCCGGCTCGGGAGGCGTGCGAGAGCTGTCTCCCGAGTGTTCCGCCATCATCGACGACTGCCTGGTCAACCAGAAGAGCTGCGCGAACGACTCCTCCGGCGTACCTCAGTGCGTCGGATGTCCCGAGGGCGAGTACGCCAACCCCGACACCAAGGTCTGCGCGAAGATCGGGGGCAAGAAGTGGGAACATACCTTCGACACCCGCACCGTCGAGTCCGGCGAGGAGATCGTCGGCCAGTGCCGCAGCTGGACCTTGAATAACCCTGAGGAAATCTGGTTCAACGCGGTGGAGCTGAAGCAGAACGAAGCGTCCCACCACTCCAACTGGATGTTCGTCCCCGACGACCAGTTCGACGGTCCAGACGGCTTCTGGCCTTGCGAGGACCGCAACTACTCGCAGCTGGTCGCGGCCTTGGCAGGGGGTGTGCTCTACGCGCAGAGCACCCAGGCCACCCACGAGGTGCAGAAGTTCCCCGACGGAGTGGCCGTCCGAATCCCGCCGCACGCCCGTATCCTCTCCGATGTGCACATCTTGAACGTCAACGCCGAGTCAGTGACGGGCAACATGAACATCGGCTTCTATGAGATCCCCAAGGAAGAGGTGAAGACGGTGCTGACGCCTTTCCACCTCTCCTACGAGGAGCTGGACATCCCGCCGCGCTCCACCAGTCGTTTCACCGGCGAGTGCGATTTCAGCGAGAGCTTCCAGAACGTAGGTGGAACGCCCTTCAACATGAAGATCTACTACGCCCTGCCCCACACCCACGCTCTCGGTAGCCGCTTCTTCCTGGAGCTGATGGGGGGAGATCGCGAAGGAGAGAGCATCATCGACATCCAGGGCTTCAACGGCGAGGCCCGGGGACGGCAGTATCGTCCGCCGGTCGACGTGACGGGCTCCACGGGGCTACGCTTCGGCTGCGAGTTCGACAACCCGCGCGACGAGACGGTGCACTGGGGGTTTGGCGATCAGGAGATGTGCGAGGTGCTGGGCTTCGCGGAGAGCGACCTGGCGTTCGAGACGTTCGTCCAAGAGGCGAACGCAGATGGCATGGATGGCGCGATCCCGAAGTACACCGGTCCCTGCAGCACCACGGCCTTCCCCTGGAAGCAAGACAAGTCGAAGTGACGTTTCGTCCTGGCGTATCCTAGCGGATACGATCGGAGAGAGGACGGTTATCGCAGCAACGTCTCGAGCGCTCGATCGGTGCGCCCTCCCGGCCTGACCGGGCGCTCAACCCTTACTTGGTTTGGCAGGCTCGCGAGACTTGCTCGGGCGCGCGGGCACCCGGTCGCTGTCGCGCTTGCGCTCGTGCTTTGGCGGGTCGTCCCGCTCCTCGGGTGCGGGACCAGCGGGCTCGGCCAGAGGTTGTTCTTCGTCCGTCTCGTGGTGACTCGAGGTCGCGTCATGGATGTCGCTGGCGGTGTCGGCGATGTCGATGGCGGTGTCGATCAGCGCCGCCAGGAAGCTTCCACCGGCGCTCTCTTCGGGCTCGAGTGGGATCGCGCCACAAGCCGCTCGGTGGTCGTCTTCCTGACAACCCAGACTGGCAGTGAAATCGCCTCCGCCACATTCCTGCAGGCACATCGCCAGATCGTCCGCTCCATCGAGGATGCACTGGTCTTCGCAGCTGGGATCGCGCTGGGCGCTGTGGACGACGTAGGTCGACGAGCAGCCGCTCAGGGCCATCAGCCCTAACCCCAAACCCACGATCCAAGCGCCAAGCTTCATCCTTCGACCTCGGAGAGACCCATGTGCAGCCCGCATGCCAGGGAAGATGGCGATGTTTCGCGGGATTTTTGGGTGAGGTGCGCCTCTGGGGAGCCGTGATGTGACGTCACACCGCGTAACCCAGGGTGCACGTGCAAGCGGTTTGCGAGCCAGTGCTGGAGCGGCTAAGCCGGGGCGTGATCTGGTTGGTCCTGCTCGGGTTACTGGTCGCCCTCGGGCTGCTGGCGCGGGAGCTTGGCCGGGTGGGCCGCCGAGCAGCGGCCCTGGTCGAGAGCCGAGCAGCGCCAGAACGCCTCGATCGCGAGGTGCGAAAGCTGGAGCTGCTCGAGCCGGGTGGCACCCCCGAGAGCGCCATCGAGGTCACGGCGCCGAGTGTCGTGGAGGCGCATGCTGGACGCATAGCCTGTCCACGCTGCGAGGGCGCGGTGGAGGTGGACCAGCACGCGGTGGAGGAACACGATGGAGAGCGCCTGCGGGTCGCGCGTGTGCGCTGTCGCAGCTGCGGACATCAGCGCACCTTGTACTTCCGGTTGGCACGCCTGAACTGAGCGGGCTGGCGCCGGGGGAGCAGGCTGACTAGCGTGCTCGGCGCATGAGCGAGTCGCCAGTCGGTAACTCGGCGTCCCCCGAGCGCAGCATCGGACTGCTGGGCGCCACCGCGGTGGGGATCGGCGCCATCGTCGGAGGCGGCATCCTGGTCCTGGCAGGCGTCGCCTTCCGCGCCACCGGGCCCGCGGCGGTGCTGGCGTTCGCCCTCAATGGTGTGATCGCGGTGATCACGGCGATGAGCTTCGCCGAGATGAGCACGGCGTTCCCCGAGTCGGGAGGCGCGTACACGTTTGCGAAGAAGGTGCTCAACGTTCGTGCGGCCTTCGCCGTCGGCTGGGTGCTGTGGTTCGCCTACATCGTCGCCGGCGTGCTGTACGCCCTGGGCTTCGCCTCTTACGGGGTGGTGCTCCTGGAGCACATCTGGGGGCTCTTCGGCGAACCGCCGGGGTGGCTCGGCGGGCGCTCCACGAGCGTCGCCTTGGCGCTCGCTCCCACGGTGCTCTACACGCTGTCCTTGATTCGCAAGTCGGGCGGCGGGGGCGACTTCGCCACCTGGGGCAAGGTCGCGGTGTTCACCGTGCTGATCCTGGCGGGCTGCTGGGCGCTGGGCACGAGTCCCCACGGAACCATCAAGAAGGGCATGACGCCGTTCTTCGCGAGTGGCTTCTCGGGCCTGTTGCAGGCGCTCGGCTTCACGCTGATCGCCCTTCAGGGCTTCGACCTGATCGCCGCCATCGCGGGTGAGGTGAAGTCCCCGGCACGGGTGATCCCTCGCGCGATGATGATCTCGCTGGGCGTCGCGCTGGTGATCTACCTCCCGCTGCTGTTCCTGACGGCGACCGTGGGCGCCGACGAGGGGAGCGACATCGTGGCGATGAGCAACGCCAATCCCGAGACCGTCATGGCGAATGCCGCGCGGAATTTCATGGGCGTCACGGGCTACTGGCTCGTGATCATCGCGGCCGTGCTCTCGACCTTGTCGGCGTTGGGCGCGAACCTCTTGGCCGCTTCTCGGGTGGCGCTCTCGATGGCCAACGACCGCACCCTGCCCAAGGTCATCGGTCGCCTGCATGAGAGCCGGCGCACGCCGGTGATGGCGATCTACACCAGCGCGCTGACGTTGATCGCGATCGTGCTGATCGTGCCGGACTTGGCTTCCGCAGGTGCGGCGGCGAGCTTGATCTTTCTGATCGTGTTCGCGCTGGCGCACTGGATGAGCATCCTGGCGCGCAAGCGCACCGAGCAGCGCATGAGCATGCTGCCGCCCTCGTCTCCAATGGCCACCGCCGACCTCCTGAACGCAGAGAAGCCATTTCGAAGCCCGTGGTTTCCGGTGTTGCCCATCGTGGGCGGGTTCGCGTGCGCTGGGATGGCGCTGTTTCAGGGCGTCGCGGTGCCCGCGGCGGGCGCCGTGGCCGTGCTCTGGCTCGCCCTTGGTGTGCTGCTCTACATGGCCCTGTTCTCTGGCCGCGCGGAAACTTTCGATGCCCTGGCGGAGGCTCACGACCCGGCGCTCGCCAAGCTGCGGGGGCGAAGCCCGCTGGTGCTCGTCCCCCTCGCCAACCCCAAGAGCGCGCCGATGCTGGTCGCGATGGCCGGAGCGCTCGCGCCGCCTCGATATGGCCGGGTCACGTTGCTGAGCGTGATGAAGCCGCCGGAACCTGGTCCCTTGCAGACCGACCACACATCGGACGGCCTCAACCCGGCCCACGCCGTGTTGCGCGACGCGCTGCAGGAATCGCTGAAGGCGGGCCATCGCCCCGAGGCGCTGATCACCATCGCGTCTACGCCATGGCGGGAGATCCGGCGCGTCGCGCGTACCTATCAGTGCGCTGGCTTGCTGCTCGGCCTGGGTCACCAGCGCAGCGAGAACACGGCTCACCTGGAGGAGCTGCTGGAGGCGGTGAGCTGCGACGTCGCGTTCCTGCGAGCGCCCGACGGCTGGAGCCTGGAGCACGCGAGGCGTGTGCTGGTGCCCGTCGGCGGGCGCGGTGCCCAGGCGGAGCTAAGAGCACGCTTGCTCGGGAGCCTCGAGCGCGGTGTAGAGCGAGACTTCGTGTGGTTCACTACACAACCCGAAGACGCGGACGAGGACGACCTGAGAGACGCTCGACGCAAGCTGCATCGGCTCGCGGAGGATGCGACGACGCGTCCTCCAGAGGTCCTGGTGGAGCGCCATGCGTCTGCGGTCGACGCCCTCATCGAGCAGGCAAGGAACTGTGACTTGGTGGTGCTGGGACTGCAGCGGGGAAGAGGCGGAACGCGCTCGTTCAGCGAAGTGGCGCTGCGGGTCGCCTACGAGTCGCCCTGCGCCGTGGTGCTGATCAGCCAGGGCGAGCGTAGCTAGCGCCGGGAACCGCTAGCGGTGACTCAACACGGGGTCCCGGCGAAGCGCTCCAGTTCCCCCAACGGGTCGAACAGCGCCTGCAGGATGCCCCGCAGAGCTTTTTGCCGCACGGAACCGGATGCCCGCCAGGCCCAGTAGCGCGCCTCGCCCACGACCACACCCGAGAGCGGCGTGAACCACAGGTCGAAGCCGCTGGGCCGCACGCCGTTGGCCTCGACGCCGTACTCCCACACGGTGCTCCCCGCCGCGGTGAACAGCAGGCTTCCCACGACACCGAGTCGGCAGTGTCGCGCCCGCAGGTAGAGCTCGCTGCCGAACAAGCCGTGCCCGACGACATTGATGTACCAGGGGTCGCCATCCCACTCGAAGGGGGGCGCGTCGCTGTCCCACTTTGGCGGCTGGGTGAGGGCAGCCTCGTAGTGCTCGCCCCAGCTCGACACGGGGTCCGCGAACGGATCCGGCCAGATGTAGGCCTCTCCAAGCCGCATCCCGAGCAACAGTCCCCCAGCGTGCAGGCTCGGCACGAGCAGGTTTGGCTCGTCGAGCTGGAGACGGCGTGTGGGCTCGGAGGACGCGGACTCCTGGCTCGCTGCCGCCCGGCCCCAGCTCGCCAAGATCAGCACGGTGAGGCTGGCGGCGATCGTCCTCGGCACGGCCCCGAGCCTAGCAGGGGCGAGTGAGTGGGGGGGGAGGCCGCCGATTATCACGCGGGAAAATCTCGGGAATTGCGCCGTACAACCCAATACTTGCGCGTCCCGACTCGCCGGCCGGAGGCGTGAGGTTTCGAGTTCTGAGATCGCGCGTGCGGCTCCGTTGCGCGCGTCAGCGAGTCGTCCATCGACTTCTTCGCCCAGTACTACTTCGACCCCGGGCAGGGGGCTCACGTCCAGCTGATGGTCGGATACGGCGGCATCGACTTCGTCGATGCCGAGGGGCGGAGCGGAGGAAATGATCCGGTGGGCCTCAACCTGGCGATCGGCGGCGGCTACGACTTCTGGCTGGGAGACGAATGGAGCGTAGGGCCGTTCCTACGCATTCAGTACGCCTCGATGAGCCCTTCGGATACCGAGTACAGCTACAGCTATCTCTTCCCCACGCTCGGGGCGGTGTTCACCTACCACTGAGCTGGAGCGTGAGGCAGAAGCCACGCGGAAACTTCCACGGGCTTCTGCCGTACAGCCTCGTCCCAGTTCCGGGACGTGGGATCCCAGCGTCGGGACGGTACACCTCCCTCACCCCAACCCCACGAACCAAGAATATTACAATGATTCTAGGCATTTGATGACCTGACGCTGATGTGGGCAAGATCGGCACACTTCTCGCTCTGGGGGTGGCCATGGATGTCGTCCGCAAGCCGACCAGGAGGAACGCCACGCGCCGTCTAGCGCTGTGGGCCGCGGCCGCAGTCGCGCTGGTCGGCAGCGCCGTCGGCTTGGCGAAGCCGCGGCAGAGCGCTGCCCGTCACGTGGATCGCACGGCTGTCTGGACGGAAACGGTGCAGCGCGGGGATCTCGTACGCCAGGTGCTCGCCCAGGGAACGCTGGTGCCCGAAGAGGTGCGCTGGCTATCGGCCGAGTGCGCCGCCCGGGTGAAGACCATTTCCGTGCGGCCAGGGGAGACGGTCAGCCGGGACAGCGTCGTCCTGGTGCTCGAGAACTCCGAGCTCGAGCTGGCGGCGCTCGAAGCCGAGCGCGCCGCGGCGACCGCGAACTCGCAGCTCATCCAGCTAGATGTCCGCACGGATATCGAGCGACGGAGCCACCAGACGCAGCTCCTCGCCCTGCAGCGAGATCTCAAGCAAGCTGCGAGAGACGAGCTGGTGGTGAATCGCCTGGAGCCGAACGGCCTGGTCAGCGCACAGGCAGCGGGAACGGCGAGAGACAGCGCCGCAGGGCTCCGCGCCCAGGTGGAGAGCGAGCGTGCCCTCGAGAAGGCGCTCCAGCACGGACGTCGACGCCAGCTCGCGGCGCAGCGCAGCGAGGGCCAGCGCCTCCAGCAGATCGCCGCGTTTCGTCGCGAGCAGCTGGCGGCGCTGGAGGTGAAGGCGGGCATCGCCGGCGTCGTCCAGGAGATCCCCCTGGAGAGCGGGCAGTGGGTCGCCATCGGGACCACGCTGGCGAAGGTGGCGAAGCCCGACCGACTCAAGGCCGAGGTGCGCGTCTCGCAGCAGGACGCTGGAGTCGTGCATCGCGGCATGAAGGTGCGCTTCGAGTCCCCAGCTGGTGAGTTTGGCGGGCACGTCGAGCGCGTCGATCCCGCGGTCGTCAGCGGCGGCGTGCGCGTCGAGGTCACGCTGGACGGGCAGCTCCCCGAGCAGGCGCGGGTCGACCAGAGCGTCACCGCCCACATCGAGGTCGAGACCCTCCACGACGTCCTGTTCGTCTCTCGCCCGAGCGGCGTCCAGGAGTCCAGCGCGGCGCCGCTGTATCGGCTTCGGGCTGGCGGCGACACCGCCGACCGCGTTACCGCACGGCTAGGCCGGGCCTCGAACAAGCAAATCGAGATCCAGGCTGGGCTCCAGGAAGGCGATGAGGTGATCGTCTCGGACACCTCGAGCTGGGAGTCCGCTGAACGCGTGGTCCTCGACTGACCATCGGCGGCAGGTCACCGCAAGCCTACCTGCCCAGAAGACCAGAGACCTGACAACCGGCGCCCCAGCGCCGAGAACCCTTGGAGTGAACATGCAAGACTCGCCCGCTGACTCGGTTTCCACCAGTCGAACGCAAACCGACGAAGATTCACCGCTGATCCGCCTGGACGGCATCCGCAAGGTCTTCCTGACCACGGAGCTCGAGACACACGCGCTCAGCGACGTGCACCTCGAGGTCACGGCCGGGGACTATGTCGCGATCGAAGGACCCTCTGGGTCGGGTAAGACCACGCTGCTGTCGATCCTCGGCCTCCTGGATGTCGCTTCCTCGGGGCAATATTTGCTCAACGGGCGAAACGTGCAAGGGCTGGCGGCGAAGGAGCGCGCGCGAGTCCGCAACCGGGAGATCGGCTTCATCTTCCAGACCTTCAACCTGATCGGCGATCTGAGCGTCTGGGAGAACGTCGAGCTTCCGCTGCGCTATCGCGGGCTGGATGCTGCCGAACGCAAGCGCCGGGTGAGCGATGCGCTGGAGAAGGTGCAGATGTCCCACCGCAAGCAGCACATGCCGAGTCAACTGTCCGGTGGTCAGCAGCAACGCGTCGCCGTGGCGCGCGCGGTGGCAGGCGATCCCAGCGTGCTGCTGGCGGACGAGCCCACCGGCTCCCTCGACTCCAAGAACGGAGACGCCGTGATGGACCTGCTGGATGAACTCCACGCCGCCGGAGCGACCATCTGCATGGTGACCCACAGCCGTGAGTACGCACGCCGCGCGACCCGCGCCGTTCACCTCTTCGACGGTCGCGTCGTCGAGGACATCACCCGGGCCGCTTGAGGGAGTCATGAGCGAGCTGTGCTTCGACATTCGTTTTGCCCTGCGGCAATTACGTCAGAGCCCTGCATTCTTCGCGACGTTGCTCGCCGTGTTGATCGCTGGGATCGGCGCCACGACGGCCATGTTCAGCATCGGCGAGAGCCTGTTCATGAAGCCCCTGCCCTACCAGGACTCGGAGCAGCTCGACATGATCTGGCTGCAGCAGCCCCACTTCCCAAAGACCGGATTCTCCTATCCAGACTTCGAAGACCTCCGGGATCAGAGCCAGAGCTACGACAAGGTCGCTGCCGTGGACTACGCCGGCTACAGCTTCAGCGCCCCGGGGGCCGAGCCAGAGTTCGTACCCAGCGCGAACGTGAGCGGCGACTTCTTCGATCTGTGGCGGCAAGCGCCGTTGCACGGTCGCTACTTCACGGCCGAGGACGACAAGGCGGGCGCCCCGCCGGTGGCGGTGATCGGCTCTGATCTCTGGAAGCGACGCTTCAACTCCGATCCAGGGATCATCGGGCGGGCGATCAGCCTGAACGGCAGTCAGTACACGGTCATCGGCGTCGCGCACGAGGGCTTCCGCTTCTCGGGGCCCTACTCCAACAACTGTCAGATCTGGCTGCCGCTCCACGTCGCCCTCCTGGATCTGGATGACTGGGGCCGTGGCGATCACTTCCTCCACGTCATGGGGCGACGAAAGGCCGGCGTCACCAGGCACGCAGCGCAGGCCGAGGCAGCCACCATCATGACCCGCCTCGAATCGAAGTTCCCAGACAGCAACACCAAGGTCACCACCAACATCTTCACGCTGCACGAGGCCCTCGTCGGCGGCGCGCGTTCCTCGGTGTGGACGTTGTTTGCTGCGGTGTCGCTGGTTTTCTTGATCGTTTGCGCGAACGTCGCGAGCCTGCTCCTCACCCGCGCCCAGGGTCGCCGCGCGGAAGTGGCTCTGCGCAGCGCCCTGGGCGCGCCACGTTCCCGCATCGTGCGCCAGGTGGTCACGGAAACGATCGTGGTGTTCATGCTCGGGTCAGCCGGAGGCAGCCTGCTCTCGTTCTGGCTCGTGGAGCTGTTTCGCGATGGACTGCTCGACGGCTCCGCCACATCGCTGCACGTCGGAGTGGACTGGTTCGCGCTCCTGGCGACCTCGACGGTATGTGCCATGTGTGGTGTCGTCTTCGGCCTGGTCCCAGCGCTCTCCATCTCGTCGACCGAACCGCAGAGCGTGCTGAAGTCGTCCGCGGCTCGTTCGGGGGTGAGCGGCGGGCAGAAGTTGGTGCGCTCCGCACTCGTGGTCGCACAGGTGACCCTGGCCTGCGCGTTGCTCATCGGCAGCGCGCTGGCCTTCCGAGGCTTCTCCCAGATCGCCGAGACGCCCCTGGGAATCGACTCCAGCAACGTCGAGGTCGGACGACTCACCTTGGCCGGCAAGGCGTACGAATCCCGGGATGCTCAGGCCGCCTTCGTCCGTCGGTTCCGCGAGCGACTCGCGGCGATCCCTGGCGTGAGCGACGTCATCATCAACACCTGCATGCCGATGATGGGTTCGAACAACAACGGTTCGTTCCTGATCGAAGGGAAGCCGGACTGGGCCCCTGGCGAGCGCCCGACCCTGGAGCGAAACATGGTCAGTCCGGGTTACTTCGCCGCCATCGGCACCCCGATCGTGAAGGGCAGGGACTTCACCGAGGCCGACAATGCATCCTCGCGGAAAGTCATGGTGATCAGCCAGACCGCAGCGGAGAAGTTCTTCCCCGGACAGGATCCGATCGGCAAGCGCATCGACTGGGGCTCGAACCAGGAAGAAGGCGAGGTGTGGCGCGAGATCGTCGGCGTCTCCGCAGACGTGCGCCGGAACGGACCCTACGACGAGCCCAAAGCCGAGGCCTTCGTGCCCTACTCTCAGCGTCCCGAGCCTTACGTCTCCTTCGGCGTGCGTTCGCGGGATCTCGCGGCGACCGCGAAGGCCATCCCCGAGGCCGTCCTGGCCGTGGACCCAGGGCTCGCGGTGGCCTCGCTGCAGACCTACGACGAGCGGATCGCGGGTCGGACGGCGAGTCAGCGCTACGCGGTGCGTATGCTCAGCGCCTTCGCCATCGCCGCGCTGATCTTGGCCGGTATGGGCATCTTCGGTCTGGTCTCCTACTCCACGGAACAGCGCACGCGCGAGCTCGGCCTGCGCATGGCCCTCGGCTCGCCACCAGGCGCCGTGCTGCGCCTGGTGGTCGCGGGCGGGCTCCGACTGCTGGGGCTTGGCACGGCGCTTGGTTCGCTCGGCGCGCTCTGGATTGGCCGCGGTCTGGCAGACTCGATGCCCGGAGTAGAGCGCTTCGACGCCGCTATCTTCGGCGTGATTCCCCTGGTGTTGATGCTGATCGGCACCCTGGCGTGCCTGCTTCCGGCCTGGAGAGCCATGCGTATGCCCCCGGCGAACGCTCTACGCTATGAGTAGGAGGCGAGATGGACGAGCACGGCAAGCGCAGACCCAAGGTGCTGGTCGCCGATGACCAGAGCGACATCGTCGCGGCGCTGCGCTTGCTGCTCAAGCAGAACGGCTACGACTGCATCCCCACGGCAAAACCCGAGGAGGTCCTTCAGCAACTCGAGACTCAGGACATCGACCTGTGTTTGATCGACATGAACTACGCTCGCGACACGACCTCCGGAGGCGAAGGCCTCGAGCTCGTGAGCAAGCTGGGAGAGCTCGCACCCGAGGTACCCGTCTTGGTGATGACCGCCTGGAGCAGCGTGGCGAGCGCGGTCGAAGCGATGAAGCGCGGAGCTCGAGACTACATCGAGAAGCCGTGGCAGAACGCGCGGCTCCTGGCCGCGGTCAAGCTCCACGTCGAGCTCCGACAGGCAGCGCGTAGCGCGAGCCGCCTGCAAGCTCAGGGAGAACGCGAGCGCCGACGCGACCTGCCGCAGCTGATCGCCGAATCCTCGCGGATGCAGGAAGTAGAGCGCCTGCTCGCCCGGGTTGCTGGCGCCGACGTCAACGTGCTGATCACGGGGGAACACGGGACGGGGAAAGACGTCGTCGCGCGCTGGCTGCACGCCGCGTCCTCACGAGCTGCCCGCGCGTTCGTTCCCGTGAACGCCGGGGCCCTGGCGGCAGGCGTGTTCGAGAGCGAGCTGTTCGGCCACGTGAAGGGGGCCTTCACGGACGCCAAGGCGGATCGCCTCGGTTGCTTCGAGTTGGCCGACGAGGGCACGCTGTTCCTCGACGAGATTGGCACCATGCCCGCGGAACAACAGGCGAAGCTCTTGCGGGTCCTGCAGAGCGGCGAGTTTCAGCCCGTCGGGTCGTCGAAGACGCGTCGCTGCGACGTACGCGTGCTGTCGGCGACCAACGTCGACGTCACCGCCGAGGTGAGCCAGGGCAGGTTCCGCGAGGATTTGCTGTACCGCCTGAACACGGTCGAGGTCCAGCTCCCACCACTGCGGGAGCGTCCGGAAGACATCCCCCTCCTGGCAGCTCATTTCCTCACGGACAAGGCCAAGCGCTACGGCAAGCCGGTACAAGGCTTCAGCAGCGACGCGCTGGCGGCGCTGCTGGCGCACGCCTGGCCCGGCAACGTGCGTGAGCTCGAGCACGTCGTGGAGCGCGCCGTCGTGCTTGCTGGGGGCGAGGAGATCCAGGTGCCAGACCTGACGCTGCGGCGCTCGGGCGAAGCGTCGCGCCCTATCGAGCGCATGACCCTCGCAGAAGCGGAGGCGTACCTGATCCGGGCGGCCATCGGGCGCACGAACAACGCCAACGAGGCCGCGAGTCAGCTCGGGCTCTCCCGCAGCGCCTTCTACCGCCGCCTGCAGGCGCTTGGACTGAAGGCATCGGAATGAGCGGAGGGGGCGATCCAAGCGAGGATCGGGGGCGGCCGTGAGGCAAGGCATCGTCGCCGCGCTTCGAGCAACGAGCATCGCACTACCCCCGCTGCTGCTCGGCGCGATCTGCCAGCTCAGAGCTAGCGCTCCGAGCTGGGTCGAGCTGGGTGTCGCCATGGCGCTGAGCGTCCTGGGGATCTTCTGGCTGCAGAGCAGCAGCGCCCGACGCTTGCGCACGGTCAGTTCCGTGCTGTCCGCATACCGCGAAGGTGACTTCAGCATCCGGGCGCGCAAGACGGCTGGCGATCCCGCGCTGAACGACGTCTTTGTCGAGCTGAACCACCTGGGCGATACTCTACGCAGCCATCGCCTCGGGGAAATGGAGGCCTGGGCTCTGCTCCGCAAGGTCGTCGCGGAGGTCGACGTGGTGGTGCTGGCCTGCGACGATCAGCGCCGGATCCGCCTGGCGAACGAGGCTGCTGCCAGACTCCTGGGCCTGCCCGTAGCCAGCCTTCTCGACAAGGACGCGAGCGATCTGGACCTCGCCGACCTGCTCGAGGGTCCCGCGCCGCGCACCCTGGAAGGCGACGAAGCGTTCCGTGGGGGTCCGTGGGAGCTGCGCCGCGGTGCGTTTCGCTTGTCAGGGGAGGTTCACACGCTGGTCGTGTTGTCCGACGTGAGCCATGCCCTGCGCCAGCGGGAGCGCGACGCCTGGCGCAGGCTGGTGCGGGTGATCGGCCACGAGATCAACAACTCCCTCACCCCCATCCAGTCCATCTCGCGCAGCATCTCGGAAGGACTGCCCAAGCGCGACGAGGACACGGAATGGGAGCAGGACACGCTGGAGGGCCTGGACGTGATTGGCCGTCGCGCGGCCTCTCTCTCACGTTTCATGCAGGCCTATGCGCAGCTAGCGCGCCTGCCCGAGCCCCGGCTGGGCGAGGTGTCGGTCGCGGACTGGATCTACCGCGTGGCGAAGCTCGAACGGCGGGTGGACGTCGAGGTGATTCGAGGTCCCGCGTGCAACGTGCGGGCGGATGGGGACCAGCTCGATCAGCTATTGATCAACCTGGTGAAGAACGCGGCCGAGGCGAGCAAGGAGCGCGGGAGTTCGCTGGTGCGGATCCGCTGGACGAAGCCCAACGGCGCCGTCGTCATTCAGGTCGAAGACGAAGGGGCAGGCATCGCCAACCCCGGCAACCTATTCGTTCCGTTCTTCACCACGAAACCCGGCGGCTCAGGCGTCGGACTGGCCCTCGCGCGACAAATCGCCGAAGCTCACGGCGGGAGTCTGTCGCTCGAGAACCGCGGAGCAGCGAGCGACCCTGGAGCCGTCGCGACGCTGAGGCTGCCGCTGCAAGCCGGCTAGCCCCGCGCGAACGGCTACTCGAGCAGGTCCGCGGCGCAGCGGAAGCCAATGCCGTGGCTCAGCGTCTCCGGCTTCATGGCGTAGCGGAAGCTTGGGCGCAGCCAAGCCTTGTAGCCTCCGTTCCAAGCCCCGCCGCGGATCACCCGTTTCTCGCCCTGGCTGGGGCCACTCGGGTTCTGCTTCTCCTCCTTGGAGTACGGGCCTTGCCAGTCTGCGACCCACTCCCAGACGTTCCCGACGATGTCCTTCGCCCCGAATCTAGAATTTCCCCCAGGAAAGCTTCCCACCGGCGCTGTCGTGGGATAGCGATCGTTCTCCTCGTAGAGCGCCGTGAGCTTCTCGCCCTGCCGGGTCGCCCAGTTCACACACTCCCAGCCGCAGGCGTTGAGCAGCCTGGAAGACGGCTCGTCGTCTCCCCACGGATATATGCGTCCATCTGAGGAGCGCGCCGCGTACTCCCACTCGGCCTCGGTGGGGAGGCGCTTGCCCTGAACCTCGCAGTAGTCGTGGGCCTGCTGCCAGCTGACGCAGTTGATCGGGTGATCCCCTCGACCCTCGCTGTTCTCGTTGCAGGCGGTCGAATAGATGCGCGCCTGTGGCCGGGTCATACCTTCCCACTCGACGTCGCGAGAAGCGCGTCGGCACTTTCCAGCGCCCGAGCACTTCTGATACGCCCGCACCGTCACCTCGGTCTCATCGAGGCAGTACCCCGCGAGCAGGACGTGATGGCTCGGCTTCTCCAGCTCCAACGCATCATCCGCGTCCGACCCCATGAAGAACTGGCCGGCGGGGATCGTCAGCATGCCCTGGGGGCACGCTGGGCTGGGCGGCGGGGTGGCTGGGGTCTCCTGAACGGCTCGCTCGGACGCCCGCACCTGGATCGAGTTCGGCGTGCCCCTCGACGTGAGCAGGAACACTCCTCCGCCCGCGAGTGCCGCGGCGGCCGCCGCGATGAGGGCCGTGGAGGCCCAGCGCGGAGCCCCTCTGGGTGGGGCGTGAGTCGGCAGCGAGCGACTCAGCGGCGGTGACGAGCCGCCCAGCGAGGACGCGGTCACTGGAGAAGACCCACCATCGCGGCCATGTTTCCATGCGGATTCCATCGGCGGGGACGCGAGCGGCGCGGTGACTGGCCTGGTCGGCGCCGGCAATGGGTGGACCGAGGCGCTCGGCAGAGAGTCCAGATCGGCGTCCCAGCGTGCGGTGCCCCCGGAACCGTGCGCTGGCGACGTCAGCGCGCGAACGGCGGAGTCGGAAATAGGCGGTGGACGCACGCTGGGGGACTGGATGATGCCCAGCGCGTCCGCGAGGGCGGACCAGAACTTCCCAGCGCTGGCGTAGCGATCGGTGGTGTAGAGCGCGAGCGCCTGCTCGAACACCGCCTCGACGTCTGGCGACACGAACGCGCCGAGCGCCGCGGGTGTCGGGCGCTGGCGCGTATCGGTGCTGGAGGCAGCGAAGTCGGCGGGACTGGGCCCAGCGAGCGGTTGCCGCCCGGAAATCAGCTCGGCTGCAACCAGGGCCAACTGGTAGACGTCCGTCCAGGGGCCAGTCTTGCCGAATCGCGAGTCGAACTGCTCCGGGGCGCCGTAGCTCGGGGTGAACGAGCTGACCTGGCGCCCGGTGGTCCCAAGCACGGGCGACTGAGCGTCCATGATCTGCGCCACCCCGAAGTCGAGTAGCTTGACGACGTCAGGTTCGTGGGGATCGCCCACCACCACCAGGTTCTCGGGCTTCACGTCGCGATGCGCGACGCCCCGCTGGTGGGCGAGCTCCAGGGCACGCGCCACGCCCTCGAGCATCAGGAACACCTCGGCAGGCGTCCTGCGCGGCTCCCCACGCTCATTCTCACGATCCAGGATCGCGTCGAGCGGCTCGCCTTCGAGCCACTCCATCACCATGTAAGGGATCCAGTCTCCCTCTGGTGTGGTGAAGGTGCCGACGTCCCGCGGCTGAACGATGCTCGCGCTCTGAGAAGACAGATCGCTGAGCAGCGCACCCTCGTTCACGAACGCTTGCTGGAGCGCCGCGCGGTCCTCGGCGGGAGCCTCCGCCAGGAAGGTGAAGAACTTCACGGCGATCGGCGACTTCCACAGCTTGTGGTGCCCCTTGTAGACCAGGGAGAAACCACCCGCTGCGATCAGCTCGCGGATCTCATACTTCTGCGCGAGCGTCTCACCGCACACGCCCAGGGGGTCACGCTCAGACATTGCCGGATCCGCAGCTCACACCGTGAGCCGCAACTGCTCGTGCCTACGCACACGAGTCGAGAGGGGTTACAGGACCTCCGCACCGCAGCGTCGGAGACCGATCGATGGAGTACGCCGAGCCGTGGGCGAGATCCACCCACATCAACAGCCGAGCGCGACTTCCATCACGACGGATCTCAGCGTGAGCAAAACCATCCACACGACGTGCAGGGTTTGTTCCCCTTGCAGCTTGCCCCTGGTCGTGACCGCGACCAGGGGGGACGGTCGAGCGCTGATCGGTCAGAAGTGCCAGGGGAACTTCGAGTAGTCCTGGGGTCGCTTCTCGAGGAACGCGTCGCGGCCCTCCTGGGCCTCGTCGGTGCCGTAGGCAAGGCGCGTCGCCTCACCAGCGAACAGCTGCTGACCAACCAGGCCATCGTCGGGCAGGTTGAAGCCGAACTTGAGCATTCGCATCGCCGTGGGGCTCTTGCCGTTGATCAGCCTCGCCCACTCGAGCGCGACGTGCTCCAGCTCCGCGTGGGGCACTGCCTTGTTCGCCATGCCCATGGCGACCGCCTCTTCGGCGCTGTAGTTCAGTCCGAGGAAGAAGATCTCTCGCGCGCGCTTCTGCCCGCATTGGCGCGCGAGCAGAGCGGAGCCGTAGCCCGAGTCGAAGCTCGCGACGTCGGGATCGGTCTGCTTGAACAGCGCGTGCTCCTGGGAGGCCAGCGTCAGATCGCACACCACGTGAAGGCTGTGCCCTCCCCCCACGGCCCACCCCGGGACGACGGCGATCACGACCTTCGGCATGAAACGGATCAGTCGCTGCACCTCGAGGATATGTAGACGGCCGAGGCGCGCGGGATCGACCCCCTCGACGCCTTCGTACTTGTAGCCGTCCTTGCCCCGGATGCGTTGGTCGCCGCCAGAACAGAACGCCCAGCCTCCGTCCTTCGGTGACGGACCGTTTCCAGTGAGCAACACGCAGCCGACGTCGCTCCACATGCGAGCGTGATCCAGCGCACGATAGAGTTCATCCACGGTGTGAGGTCGAAACGCGTTCCGCACCTCGGGCCGGTTGAACGCGATGCGCACGGTGCCGTGATCGACGGCACGGTGGTAGGTGATGTCGGTGAAGTCGAAGCCCTCTACCTCGCGCCAGCGGGCTTCGTCGAAGATCTCGGAGACCATGCTGCGCTCCTAGCGGATCAGCGCCGCGGGAGACAGCAGCAAACCGCCGGATTCAGAGCGAGCCCGTCGTGGCGCCAAAACCGTAGCCGACGAGCAGGCCGACGAAGCCGTCGTCATCGGGGCCGAAGCGGATACTGTAGGAACCAACCGCAGACACGGCGAACCCCGCGAGGATCATGCCCAGCTGGGCATGAGGCCCGAACATGCCGAAGCTGAACTCGTCATCGACGCTGCCGATCTCCACCAGGCTGGCCCCGACCCGCGCGAACGGCGTGACCAGCGTGTCCGCCAGCACGTAGACGTGGGGACCAAACGCCACCTCCTGCACGTCCCGTGTGAAGCGCGCCCGCAGATCGACGCCAGGACCGCCGGTCTCCGCGGACTCGTCATGGTCGCTCAGGTTCAGACCGCCGCCGATCATCAGCGCGGCGCCAGTGCGCCCATCGGTATGCGCCGGAGCGGTCGTCGCTCCAGCCTCGGCGTCCGCCAAGACCGATGCACAACCGCTGGCGCAAATCAGCACCACGACCCCGACGCATAGCTCCCCTCGCATCATCTCGGCCATGCTAACCGCCGTACGGCAACTCCACAGGGAAATTCGAGCGTATCAGGCAAGAAAGGCGTATCCGCGGGCGTGAGTCCGCACGCACGTCGACGCCATGTGTCAGAGCAAAGACTGGCCAGCTGGACTGGGGCTGGGGTCAGGCCCAAGTCACCAGCACGCTCGCGCCCGTTGGCAGCGACTGCTCCAGCCCGGCTTGCACGTCCTTGCCGTGCGCGGCCTCGACCACTGCCCGGAACCCCCAGGCCGCCGACTCGTGCGCCAGGACGTTGTACAGGTGCGGAGGGTGAGTCAGCACCAACCTCGCCCGATTTTTTTCCGCGTGCAAAGTCAGGTGGACTCCACGATGGATCAGCCCCCACCCTGCCTTTGCCCCGCGCAATAGCAGGCCGGGCGACGCAACGGACGCCAGCGCTCGGTACATCGGCGAGCTGGTCAGAGACCGGTTGGCCTGATAGGTACGGCGCAACATCTCGTCGCTGCTGAGTCCAAGGCCGTCGGCGATCGCCAGGTGGGCGGCGACGAAATGGACCTCGGGGATCCAGGAGTTCGCGCTGGGTGGGTCACGCAGCAGCTCCCCGAGGGCCCCATCGAAGTCCAGGCCAGTCAGCGGCGGACAGGCGCCCACGAGCGCACGCAACAGCGATGCCTTCACCTCATAGTCCGGATACGAATCCAGGCCACGGGGTAGCTTTCCCAAGTAGCTGGCGAGGCGTCCCGTCACGCGGGCACCAGCGTACACGGGTCTGCCGGTCCTGGGCGGAGTGGAGGCGCTGAGCATGAGCGTTCGTTCCCCGAACGGCAGCGCGCCGCGAGACCGTAGCGAAAAGGCACGACGCCGGTTTGCTCCGGACGCGCAAAGCGACTAACCCCCGCCCCGTGATCAGCATTTCCAACCTCGCCAAGGGCTTTGGACCGCGGACGTTGTTCGCCAGCGTCAGCCTGCAGCTCGATGCGGGTAACTGCTACGGCCTGGTAGGTGCGAACGGCGCCGGCAAGACGACCTTGCTGAAGATCCTGATGGGCGACGAGCCGGCCAGCGATGGCAGCATGACCTTCGCCAAGAACGCGCGAGTCGGTGTGCTGCGCCAGGACCGCTTCGAAGACGACAGTCAGCGCATCTTGGACTGCGCCATGAAGGGGGACCTGGAGGTCTACGAAGCGCTGCGCGAGCAAGAGACCTGGGACGAGGACTCCCACATCGACCCCGAGCGCATCGCGCACATCACGGAGGTGATCTCCGCGGGCGACGGCTACACGCTGGAGTCACGGGCGAGCCAGGTCCTCGTCGGTCTGGGCATCCCGGACGACGCGCTGACCCGCCCGCTCTCTACCCTGAGCGGCGGCTTCAAGCTGAGGGTGCTCCTGGCTCAGGTGTTGGTGAGTCGCCCGGACATCTTGCTGCTCGACGAACCGACGAACCACCTCGACATCCTCAGCATTCGCTGGCTCGAGGGCTTCCTGAAGGCCTACAAGGGTTGCGCAGTGGTGATCAGCCACGACATCCGTTTCCTGGACGCGGTGTCGACCCACATCCTCGACGTCGACTACGGTACCGTCACCGCCTACAAGGGGAACTACGCAGCGTTCGGCGTCCAGAAGGAAGAAACGCGAATCCGCAAGGAATCGGAAATCGCGAAGAACGAGCGCATCATCGCCGAGAAGAAGGCCTTCGTCGAGCGCTTCGCCGCAAAGGCAACCAAGGCACGCCAGGCGCAGAGCCGCGTGAAGCAGATCGAGAAGATCCAGATCGAGGAGCTGCCAAAGACGAGCCGTCGCTACCCCAAGTTCAGCTTCAAGCAGAGGCGCCCCAGCGGGAAGGACGTCCTGGAGGTGGAAGGCCTGTGCAAGGCGTATGGCAGCAAGCAGGTGTTGAAGGGGGTCGACCTGCGCATTCGCCGTGGAGAGCACGTGGCCGTGATCGGCGCCAACGGACTCGGCAAGTCCACCCTGCTGAAGATCCTGGTGGATCGCCTCGAGTCTGACGCTGGCAAGTTGAACTGGGGCCATGAAGTCCAGATCGGGTACTTCGCGCAGGACCACAAAGACCTGTTGTCCGATCCAAAGCAGAGCGCTCTCGATTTCCTTTGGGATACGTGTCCTCAGGAGGGCACGAGCTACGTGCGCGGCATGCTCGGCCGCGTGTTGTTCAGCGGTGAAGAGGTCGAGAAGCCCCTCGAGGCCCTCAGCGGTGGCGAGGCCGCGCGCCTCGTCTTCAGCCGGATGATGGTGCAGCAGCCCAACGTGCTGGTGCTCGACGAACCCACCAACCACCTGGACCTGGAGTCCATCGAAGCCCTGGTCGGCGCGCTGAAGGACTACGACGGCACGCTGCTCTTCGTCAGCCACGACCGCTGGTTCGTCGATCAGCTGGCCTCGCGGGTGATCGAGATCCGCGCCGACGGCATCGTCGACTTCCCGGGCACCTACGCGGAGTTTCTGGAGCGCGAGGGCGACGACCACCTGGACGTCGATCAAGTGGTGCTCCGAGCGAAGACCGAGAAGGAGCCGAGAGGCGACGGCAAAGCAAAGCCAGCGCCCCCCTCACCCCCGCCCGATCCCGACGCTGGACTGAGTCACGAAGAGCGACGACGCCGCGCAAACCGTCGCAAGGCCCTGCCGAAGAAGCGGGACGAGCTGATGAGTCAGATCGAGACGACCGAGGCTCGGAAGGCCGAGATCGAGGCGAAGTACTGCGAGCCTGGGTTCTTCGAGCAGACCCCGGAGGCTCAGGTGAATCAGCTACGCCGGGAGGAAGCGGAGATCGAGAGTCGACTCGACCGCTTGATGACGGAGTGGGAAGAGGTCGAGAGCGAGCTGAGCGAGCTCGGCCTGGCCTAGCGACTCTCCCGCCTCGACCCAGGCGCGGCTCAAACGTGCTATTCGAGGCAGCATGTCGACGGACGCTTCTCGCAAGCCCATCCCAAGCAACCCCGAGATCACCGAGCTCGAAGGGGCACCGGAGATGGAGATGCTGGACACCGGCGATCGCCCCACGTTGGAGCTCCCTCCGATCCGACTTCACGACGCAGCGCCAATGAGTGAATACCAGCGCTACATCAAGCAGCTCGAGGAGCATCACGGCTGGAGTGACGTGAGCCTGATCGAGAACTGCTTCCTGATGGGTGAAGAGGTTGGCGAGCTGTTCAAATCCGTGAGGAAAGTAAAGGGTTTCTACGACCAGGCCGAGGCCCCGACGGAGGAGCGGGCCGAGCTGGTGGCCAACGTGGGCGAAGAGATCGTGGACGTCCTGAACTACCTGCTCGCGATCGCCAATCGCCTGGACATCGACGTCGAGCGAGCATTCATCGAGAAGAACACCAAGAACCTGAGCCGTAGCTGGAAGGCCTGAAGGAACGTATGGGATGAGCTACCCGCGCCTGCGTATCGAGTACTGCACCCAGTGCCGGTGGCTGTTGCGGGCTTCGTGGCTCGCTCAGGAGATCCTGACCACGTTCCCGACCGAGCTCGCGGAGGTTGCGTTGAGGCCAGGCGTGGGCGGCGTGTTCGAGATCGCCTACGTCGGGAGCGAACAAGCCACTCCCGAGGTGCTCTTCTCGCGGGCAGAAGCGGGTCGCTTCCCCGAGCCCAAGGAGATCAAGCAGCTGGTGAGGGACCGAGTCGACCCGGAGCGCGACCTCGGGCACTCCGATCGCAGCTAATCCACACGGGAATCGAGGAGTGCTCGGTTCCTCGCGTTTCCACCTGCAGCACTGGAGACGGTCGCGAGCTTCCATCACGTCGACTCTCCGAGGCCTCCTCGGCTATGCTCCCGAGTCATGAAGCGAGGGCTCTGGCTGGTGCTGGGAACGTCGTTCGCGATCGGCGTCGGCTGCGGCGGATCCGTCTCCGAGAGCGACGATCTGTCCGGCGGCGGCAGCAGCGGCGCCACGGGAACCGCCGGTGCGGCGGGAACGGGGGGCGCTCCGGAGATTGACTGCACCAGCTTGGGAGAGCCGGACTGCGCTGGAGAGAACGCTTGCGTCGCTGTGTGGCGAAACGACCAGATCGTGGAGATGGCTGGACCGCCGCCGCCAGAGCTGGGCGGCTCAATCGAGGATCCCTGCTGCATCGGCTGTGAGGAACCTGAGTGCGTCGGCTGTCATCAGCCGCGGTTCGTGGGCTGTCGGTTGCGCGCCAGCGCCTGCAAGCAACTGGACGGTGAACTCTGCGGCTACCTCGAGGCCGACGCCTGCGCTGCCGAGTGAACCCAGGCTCGTCCCCGTTCCCCGAGAAACGGCACGGAAACTCTCGGCATCGCAAGTCCGTCGCGGTCTGCAGGCTCTCCACTGTTAAGCTGTCCGAGGAGCTGCGGGCGGCGAGTCGAATCGCCGCCCGACCGCTCGGCGACGACGATGGGCGACGAACTCCGGATCGGTGACTATCTGGCTCACGACCGCCTGGGACAGGGCGGAATGGGCGTCGTTTATCGCGCGACCCACCGCGGCTCGGGCAGGCGCGTGGCGCTGAAGACGGTGCACGCGGCGAACGAGTTCGCCTTTGCCTCGCTACGCCGCGAAATCCACGCCCTGTCGCGGGTGAACCACCCGGGCATCGTCCGCGTGCTCGATCAGGGCGTTCACGAGGGGTTGCCCTGGTACGCGATGGAGCTCATCGAGGGGCAAACCCTGCTGAGCCACGTGTTCGACTCGGCGGCGTTCCCTCGACCTCCGTCCTCGGGGGTCTGGGCAGCGGAGACCATCACCGACGAGCCCGTGTCTGTATCGCCCGAGAGCTTCGCCCCGACCCAGATCGCCGACAGCCATGCCCTGGGCCTGCTGCCGCTCGCCGCCGAGGCAGCGCACGGTGGGGCACCTCGGAACCCGCCGCTCGCTCTCCCCCCGATCCTCGATCGGCTCCAGGCTGCCTTGCCCATTCTCTCCCGGCTCTGCTCCGCGCTCGCGTTTCTCCACGGAGAAGGCATCGTGCATCGGGATCTGAAGCCGGAGAACATCATCATCCGTGGCGATCAGATGCCGGTACTGGTGGATTTCGGCATCGCCTCGGAGTTCTCCGGCTCACGGGGGAGAGATGCACTCGCAGACGCCAGCACTGCGATGGGAACAGCCGCGTACATCGCACCGGAGCAAGTGCGCAATGAACTGGTCGACGCCCGCGCGGACCTGTACTCGCTCGGCTGTATCCTCTACGAGCTGATCAGCGGACGCCCACCTTTCCTCGCGGATTCCGTGAGCAACCTGTTGCGCGCGCAGCTGTATGAACCGCCAGCGCCCCTGTTCGAGCTGGTCCCGGATACGCCCCCGGTGCTGAACGATCTGGTGATGCGCCTCCTCGCCAAGCACCCCTCGCGTCGCCTTGGCTACGCTCTGGACGTCAAGCGCAGCCTGAGCGAGCTGTTTCGAGACGCTGTGCCGTCCTCGATTGGACCAGCGCCCTCGGCCTACCTGTATCAGCCAGAGTTGAGCGGGCGCGACCGCGAACTCGAGGCGATGCGAGCGGTGACCGACGCGGCTTCGGCGGGGTCGGGTGGCGTATGCTTCGTGAGCGGAGAGAGCGGTATAGGCAAGACACGCCTGCTGCTCCAGCTGATGCGCGAACCGGCACGTCAGGGTGCGCGCATCATCGCCTGCGGCGCGCAACCCCAGCGCGGGGAGGGCGGACTCGCGAGCCTGGCCACGCTGCGACCTCTCCTGGCCCAGCTGGCGGACTACTGTCAGTCCCAGCCAGCGGAAGCCGAAGCGCTGCTGGGCAGCGCCCGCGCGTCGCTCGGCGTGTTCGAGCCACGCCTGCTCGCCGAGGGCGCGAGCTCCCGTCTCAGCCCGGACAAGCTGAAAGAAGAAGCGCGACGTGAACTCACAGCGGTGCTGCGGCGCTGGTCCGAGCGGCAGCCCCTGTTCCTGCTGCTGGACGACCTGCAGTGGGCGGATCCACTCAGCCTGACCTGGCTGCGCGACCTGGTCGCAGAAGAGGCGTTCAGGGGCCACCGGGTCCTGGTCATTGGAAGTTTCCGCACGGCAGAAGCGAGCGACCAGCTGACCAGTCTGGCGCAGCGGGCAGCGCAGAATCACTTCGAGCTCCAGGGGCTGGATGCGCTGAGCATTCTGGGGATGGCCGCAGACATGCTGGCGTTGCCGACCCCTCCGGTAGAGCTCGCCGACTTCCTGATCGAACGCGCCCACGGAAGCCCGTTCTTCGTCTCGGAGTACCTGCGCGCGGCGGTCAGTCAAGGACTGCTCACGCGGGCTCTGGACGGCACTTGGCAGCTCACTGCCGCGGCCGAGTCGCTGCGCAGCGTCCCGCTACCGACCAGCCTGGCGTCGCTGGTCGCGCTGCGCTTCAGTCGGCTGGACTGGAGCGCGCGTCGCCTCGGGGAGCTTGCTTCGGTGTTCGGCCGGCGCGTGGACAGCGACGTGCTGTATCGCGCGCAGATCCTCGCGAGCGAGCTGGGCGCGGGGCCGAGCCTGTCCCAGAGCGCCTTCGACGCCGCCGTCCAGTCCCTCGTGGTGCAGAGCATGCTCGAGCCGACCCAGTCGAGCGACGCCCAGCAGCACCAGCGGGAGCGCCTGGTCTTCGCCCACGACAAGCTGCACGAGGTGGCCTACGCCAATCTGGACGCCGAGGCCCGTCGGCGTCTGCACCTGGCGGCCGCCCGGAGCCTGGGCGAGCTGCCGGAAGCGGGGCCGACGCGACTGCGGCGCATCGCTCAGCACCTGGAATCCGCAGGGCAACATGCAGACTCGGCACACTACTCGATCCTGGCGGGCAGGGCGGCCGAGGCGCGAGGCGCCCTCGCCGACGCACTCTCGAGCCTCGAGCACGCGCTCGGGCTGGCGGAAGCCCATGAGCTGCCAGCTGCCATACGCCTCGAGGCGGTGCTCACCCTCGGGGAGGTCGAAACCGCGACGGGCCGCATCGGAGCAGGTGCGGAACACCTGAGAAGAGCCCTCGAGCTGGGCACCGAGCTGGGAGACGCGAAGAGCCAGGTGCGCGCAAACCTGAGCCTCAGCTACCTCGCTTACCTCGGCTCGCGCGGCGCGGAGACGATGCAACACGCCGAGCAGGCCGCGAGGCTCGCCGACGCGCTCGATGACCCCGGTCTGCTTTCCCGCGTCGAGAACGCGCTCGGTATCGCCTGGGGTTCGACCGGGCACTACCGTCGGGCGATTGCCCACTACAGCAAGGCTGCGAAGCTAGCCGAAGCCTGCGGCGACAAGAACTCCGCAGGCAAGCATCACGGCAACATATCGATCAACCAGCGGCTGCTCGGCGACCTGGAGGCCGGTCTGGAGAGCGCGGAGCACGCCGTGAGTCACGCCAGAGCGGTCAGCGACACCCGACTCGAGGCGAACGCGCTGTGCAACCGCGGGCGCATCGAGCTCGAGCTCGGCCGCCTGGATCAGGCTCGCCTCAGCTTCACCAGCGCGATCGAGCTCGCAAACCGCGTGGAAATGATCTTCGTCGTCGCCGAGGCGGTCTGGGGTCTCGGCGTGGTCGAGCTCGAGACCGACAACCCGGCGAGCGCCGCGCGCTGCGCCGAGCGCGCGAAGCAGCTCTCGGAGCAGGGCTATGCGGTCACCCTGGGGTTGGCCGAGCGACTGCTGGGGAGCATCGCCCACGCACGGGGCGATGATCACGCGGCGCGCCGCCACCTGGCAGCAAGCGTGGATCAGCTGCGCCCCGCTGGAGAGCGCGACGAGCTCGCGGACTCCTTGATGGCCTTGGCCGACGTCATCCAGGACGACGCCAGCCAGGTCGAGCAGCTGAGAACCGAGGCGCTGTCGATCTTCCGCGAACTCGACATGCAGGGTCGGCTCCGCCGATTTGGGGGGTGAGATGCAGCCGAGGACCGCAATCGCCTTGGTTCACGCCAGCGTACTCCTCGCCCTGGGTTGCGCCAGTGGCACGCCAAGCGCGGCCTCGAGGAAAGAAGACTGTGTCAACGTCGAGCTCGATCCCTGCCCGCCCGCCTGCGAGGCGAGCGCCGAAGAGCTGCAGGGCAAGCCGTGCCCCGGCGTAGCGACGCGCATGATGATCGTGAGCTGCGCGACGCCGACTCACTTCTGCTCCTGTCAGGGGAAGTGGTACTGCTTCGAGCCGGAACCCAGAGACGACGACTGTGACTTGATCTGTCGATGAGCGTCAGTTCGAGAACACCTGGAACTCGGCGGCGCTGGAGTACGTCGCGTTGTACTGCTGGATCCCCACGTACAAGCCGACCCGGTACTCCCCCGGCGGAAGCTGGCAGCTGACGTCGACTTCCTTCCCCGACGAGACGTCGCACTGGACCTCGGGACCGCCACGCTTGGGGGTGGCGTAGGCGAGGAAGAAGCGCCCCAGTGGGTTCTCGATGCGTGCCCCGAAACGCTGCCTGACAGTAACCTGGGCACGCTTGGGCGTCAGCAAGGTCAGGCGGTTGTTGAAGAACCACGGCCTGAGAACCGGCTGGTCCAAAAATTCCGCACGGCTAATTTTTGGGGAACGCAGTTGCCACTTCGAATCATCGGGGAAGTGAGTGATCCCCATGACCTGGGGAGGCGCGAAGAGGTAGTCGGTGCTGTACTGCTTCTTGAACGTCGCGCCGCTCAGCGAGCCCGAGTCCCAGGTCGGATCGAGCAAGTACCAGGCGCCCTCGATCTGAGCCACGTTCCAGGCGTGACCGTTTCCCGAAGGAGGTGAGTTCCCGACCCGCGCGTCCCCAGTGACGTACAGGATCTTGTCTCCCGTGACCTTGCCCAGCGCCTCCAGGAGCTTGGCGTAGCCGGCGCACACCGCGAGACGGGTGCGCAGCACGGTCGGAGCATCCCAGGGAGGGTACTCTCCTGCGACGTAGCTCGGACCATCGTAGGCGATCCGATCGGCGACGTAGTCATGCAGCGCCTTGACCCGCATGAACGGATCCGGCTCATGAGCTCGGATGTAGTTGCCCACGGCCTGCACGCTCTGCTCTTCGCTCGCAGGAATGCTGTTCACCAACGGGTGAAGCGTGCGCGGGAAAGGATACTCGCGGCTTCGCGGCTGGCGCGTCGTCTCCGGTCGTGGCTGGGGCTCTGGCGCAGGACTCGGCGTGGGCGCGCCGCTCGCGCTCGGCGCCGGCGAGGGCTGCGGGTCGGGCTCGGGCGCCGCGCTGCTGCTGCTGATCGGCGTCGCGGAGCCAAGCTGCTGCCCCGCCTCGGGGTCCTCGACGAACTGCCCCTCTTCTTCGCCGACCCGAAACGGATTGTCGTGTGCGGCGTCGTAGAGGAACTCCAAGCCATCGGCAGCCACCAGCTTGAAGGAGCGGACGCCGTCGGCGAAGTCCCCGCTGGAGCCCTCCACGAACCAGTCCCCACGGGTCGCCAGTGCCGCGAACGCCTGGGTGGGATACCAGGCCGCCAGTACCGTGAGGAAGAGCGCGTTCAGGGCCAGCGTGCGCAGCACCCAGCGATCGCCTCGGGTGAGGATGCGCTCCTTCCCCCGCAGGTCTGCGCGCGCCTTCTCTCGCCTGGCTCGCCGACGCTCGGCGAGGCGTTCCCACACCCAGGGCCCCACGGGGAACAGCAACACTCCAGCCGCGAACGCGAGCCAACGCGGACCGTTGAGATAGGCTGCGATGCTCGAACCCAGCCAAACACCAAGCAGAGGGAGCAGGATCACGAGCGCCCACCACGACGCGCGCAGCGCGGACACCAGAATCAGCCCCACCACACGCTTCGCCGCCACGAGCACCGAGGCTAGACGAGGTGGCCGCAGGAATCGTTCAACTGATTCACACGACGCATCCAGATCCTTCTAATGGAAGTAATGAAGCGACGGGGTCACCCTGGCCTCGCTGGGTGGAGAGCGCCCGGCCGAAGGAGGCTCATCCGATGGTTTGCTCGTTCTTGAAGCGTTTGTCCTCGTCGTCCTCGGGCGCTCGGGGATCGGCGTCAGCCCTGGTGTTGCTCGCGGTCGCCTGCGGAGGCAGCTCGTCGTCCGGAGACACGAGCTCGGGCGGCGCTGCTGGTAGCAGCGGAAATGGCTCCGGAAACACTGGAGGCACGGCGAACGCTGGAGGCACGGCGAACGCTGGAGGCACGGCTGGCCACGGCGCCGAAGCCGGCGGTTCCGTCGGAGGTGCGGGCGGGGAGGGAGCAGCACCCAGCGGCGGCGCCGCTGGCGCGGGCAGCGGAGGCGTCGGGGGCGCGGGCGAGGAGTGCGTCGAGCAGATGGGTAGCGCTGGCTTCACGCAGGCGGACTGCAGCGATCTGGATCGGCTGCGCGTACGCAACCCACGCCTGGATCCGCCAGAGGGAGTGATCAGTGGCACCGCGGGCACTTTCCGCGTGGATCTCGCTGACGTCTCAGGTTTCGGCGTCAACTTCTACCCTGGCGTCGACTTCGAGTCGGACACGCCCGGTGTCACCGTCCACGACGAGCAGTTCTTTGCGGTGCTCGCCTGCAGCTCCAACCAGGCGACCACGACGGTGCAGGTCGACTCCTCGGTGCCCCCAGGGACGGAGGTGACATTGACGGCCTCGGTCTCGATGCTCAACCAGCAGTGCAGCGAAACCGATGACCTGAGCTACACGTTCAAGGTGCAGCTGGCGCCCTGAGCTCTTGCCAGGCAGCAGTCGCTCGGCAACGCTACGCAGCGTGCGGCCGAGCTTGCTCCTGACTCACGGCCACTGGGCCGCGCTCGCCGGGCTCGCACTGCTGGTCTGGTTGGGCTGGCGGGTGGCCGGGAGGCGCGGCGCGACGTCGGGCACGGCTCGGCGCCTGATCGGCGCGGCGCTCGCCGGCTCGCTCGCCATCGCCGTCGCTGGCGGGTACGGCTGGTGGTGTCTGACGCAGGCGCGAGGGAGCGCACCTCACCCCCCCTGGATCATCGAGCTGGGGGCGCTGACTCCCCAGCGTCACCGAATCATCCTCGCGGAGTTCGAGTCGGTGCGGAGCCGGGGCCGCGCACAGCTACCGGAGGGCTGTCTCTACACCTGCCCCGAGCGCAAGCCAGTCGAGCAGCGCCTGGTGGAGCGCTTGATCGCGCTGAGTCGTGCGACGGGGATCTGCGACGCCGATCCCCTGGTACCGCTCGCGGTCCTGGATCCGGCCCACACCCAACGCGTGGCGGAGCGCATGCTGGAGTGCGGCCCGAGTCCGGGGCTGCGGAGCCTGGCGCTGGAGCGCCTGGCCGACGAGGATTTCGAGCTCGCCAGCGACCTGTACCAGAACGCAGCCTACCTCTACGTGATTCAGCCACCCAATGCCGAGTGGGGAGCGCTCCGTAGCGAGGTGCTGGTGCACTGGCTCGCGCGCCGTGGGCAGCGCGCGGCCGACGCGCTGGGTCGCGCGAGGCACCTCACGGATGATCAGCAACGCCGGGTCGACTGCGCGCGCGACGCCTTGACCGTCGTGATCAAGGGTGTCGGGACGGATGCTGCTTCCGCACGGCTTCGCGCCGCGCGTGAGCTGGATGCGACGTGCGCGCTGATCGCTGCGAACGTCTGGCCCGAGGAAATGCAGGACGTGCTGGCGACGCTGGACCCCGACCGGCTTCGCCCGAACGCCCGCGCGATCCGTGCGGCCCTGATGCGCTCGACCAACGCGCCGCCTGGCTGTCCCACGGCTGACTACGACTACGGCGGCTTGGCGTTCTGGGATCTCCTGCCCGCGGCGACGCTGCTACCAATGCGACGAGCTCCCGAAGCCCAGGGACACACGAAGTCGGACGCCCTCGAGGACGAGCACTGCGCGGCCATCGCCGCCGCGCAGCTCGGAGACAGATGGCAGGCGAGGGCCTCCTTGACTCGCTCGCGAGCGACCGACGAGCTCGACATGTGGCGAACCGGCCTGTACTCGGTCGACGAGGCGGCCCTGGACCTGCTCGAGGGAAGACCCCTCGCCGCGCAGGCGGAGCTGGGTCCCGAGCGACACCCAGGAGCGCCCATCGATCGCACGCGTATCCCGGCCCTGGTTCAATTTGCCCTACGGAAAACCAAGGAGCCACCGCTACCCAATCTGGATGCTGAACACTGCAGCCGCATCGGGTGCATCCTGGCCGCCGTCGACACCAAGCAACGACCCGAGCTCGAACGGCGGCTGCGCCGCGAGCTACACCAGGCGCGCCTCGAGCCGAACCCGGAGCGGCGGCTGTTCGCGCTCTCCTGGGCGCGCTGGTTGGCGATCGCCCTCGGCGATCAGGAGCTGGCGCTCTCCGCTGAGGCGAGCCAGGAGAAGGTGAAAGACATGGAGCCGGGCCTCTCGGCCGTGCTCGCGCTCCTCGAAGCTGGACCGGACGGCCTGCAGACGGGAAACTGAGCTTGCCCACGGCGACGGGACTTCCGCGGTGCCAGACCCGCAGTACACTCGGCCTGGGCTGGGCTGAACGAGCGGAAGGGTTGGGGGTGAGACGCGATGTTGATGCGCTGCGAGAACTGCGGAGCGCCGCAGGAGTTCGACGAGCTGACGCAGGTCACCGAGTGCGACTACTGCGGCCAGAACAACTTCGTGCAGCGCCCTGGGGAAACGCGGACGTCCGCGTCGCCGGAGCATTGTCCTGGCTGCGGCTACCGGCTCTTCGGCGCGCGCACCTCGAACGGCTTCATCTGGGGCTGCGGCCACTGCGGCGGCGTATGGCTCGACCTGGCCAACTGCAAGACGCTCGCCGCGGGCTCGAACACCGAGGTGGTCGAGATGGCGAAGCGCGCCGCCGGCAACGCCAGGCTCCGAGGCCAGGACGCGAAGGTGCCGCGCGCCTGCCCAGTGTGCGACGAGCGGATGCACATGACGCCGATCCTCGGAGGGATCCGCACCGTGGACGCCTGCCCTCAGCACGGCTCGTTCTTCGACCCGGGTGAGATCCAGGAACTTCATCGAAGCTTCGACGCCTACGCCAACAAGCCGGCCCGCCAGACGCATCTCACGCCGTCCAGGCGCGACTGGAATCACACCCCTGCAACCGACGCGGAGCTCGCCGCATTCGCCGCCGCCGTGAAGAAGCCGAACCACGACGATGCTGACGTGAAGGCGCTGTTCACGGGGGGCGTGATGTTGCTGTCTATCCTCGCGGCGGCGAGCGACGACTAGCCGATCGCCGACCGCCAGCTACGATCGCTGGTGCGGCGCGATGCAGGCCTCGAACTCTTCCGCCCGCCGCCCACGTCAGCCAGGCGAAAGCACCGCTTGCCCGGTCTTCTTACGCAGAGCGGCAATTCTGCGTCCTCACCCCCGAAAACCTACCAACCGTTTGAACGGGAGCCATCGGGCACATAGGATGCGTTCGTGAAGCGGCCCCTGATTGCATTGGTCCTGCTCGGTTCCCTCGCGGCGCTGAGCGGTTGTAGTGACGAGACCTTCGAGTCCTCCTCCGAGGAGCTCGCGACCTTCGAGGTGCGAGAAACCGTGGAGCAGCTGATGGTCACTCACGCGGTGGCTGGCAGCGAGCTCGTGGTCCAGGACGAGGGCGGCAACGAGGTCGCCCGGGGCACTGCGGACGATCTGGGCAGCCTGATGTTTCGAGAGTTGCCGCCCGGAAAAGGCTACCGGGTAGTCGACGAGGCCAGCGGGTTGAGGAGTCGCGCCCTCGAGGTTTGGGAACGAGACGGTCACAAGCCCGATCAAGACTTCTACTCGTCCCAGCAGCTGGTGCCGGGCAACAACTACATCGAGACCCGCGACGGCACGAAGCTCAGCGTCTACATCACCCTGCCGGGGCCGATCGAGGAGGGCCCGTATCCCACGATCGTGAACTACTCCGGCTACAACCCATCGGAGCCGGGTGGTCCGCTGGATCTCGGCGTCCCGACCACGCTGTGCAATCAGTTCCCGACCATCTGCGACGCGCCGAAGGATCCCAGCGCGATGATCGGCTCCTTCATGGGCTACGCGACCGTGGGCGTGAACGTGCGGGGCACCGGTTGCTCTGGTGGGGCCTACGACTTCTTCGAGACCATGCAGGTGCTGGACGGCTACGACGTGATCGAGACCGTCGCCGCGCAGCCCTGGGTGCTCCACGGCAAGGTGGGCATGACCGGGCTCTCGTATCCTGGCATCTCGCAGCTGTTCGTGGCCCAGACCACGCCGCCGCACCTCGCGGCGATCACGCCGCTCTCGGTGATCGCGGACACGGCTTCTTCGACGCTCGCCCCCGGCGGTATCTACAACGACGGCTTCGCGCTGGCCTGGGCGGACAACGTGCTCGACGGGGCGAAGCCCTTTGGGCAGGGCTGGGAGCAAGCGCGCGTCGACGAAGGCGACGACGTATGCGCCGAGAACCAGCTGCTCCATGGGCAGGCGGTGGACGCGGTGGCCAAGGCCCTGAACACGCCGTACTACGACCCGAAGGTCACCGACCCGCTGAACCCGAGCCTGTTCGTGCAGCAGATCGACGTGCCGGTGTTCGTCGCAGGCGCGTGGCAAGACGAGCAGACGGGCGGGCACTTCCCCGCCCTGTTCGACAAGTTCACGAGCGCGCCGGTGCACAAGTTCACGGTCTACAACGGCGCGCACATGGACGGCTTCGCCCCTCAGATCCTGTCCGAGTGGAAGACCTTTCTGGACCTCTACGTCGCTCAGACCATCCCCAAGGTCGACCCCACGCTGCGCGCCGCTGGGCCGGTGCTCTTCGAGCAGATCTTCGGGGCCTCCGTGGAGCTCGGCCCGGATCGCTTTGCAGACTACGGCAGCTGGGAAGAGGCCAAGGCCGCCTACGAGGCCGAGGACGACCTACGCGTGATCTTCGAGGTGGGCGAGAAGGCAGGAGGCACCCCCTACGCGCCCGAGGGCGCCTTCGAGGAGCGCTTCGCGTCCTGGCCGATCCCCGGCACCGAGCCGATGCGCTTCTACCTGGAGCCCGACGGGAGCCTCGGGGAGACGCCGCCCAGCAGCGGGGATGACTCCGGCTCCTCCTTCGATTTCGACAAGGAGCTGTCCCATGTCACGAACATGAAGGGGGACAACCCGGGAGTCATCGACCCGGACTGGACGTGGACGACGCCGCCCGACGGAGACGCGATCGCCTTCGAGACTCCGGCGCTCGACGAAGACCTGGTGTTCGTCGGCCACGCGAGCGCGGATCTGTACGTGCGCTCCACGGCGGACGACGCGGACATCCAGGTCAACGTCACGGAGGTCTTGCCTAGCGGAAACGAAGTCTACGTGCAGAGCGGGCAGCTGCGGGCGAGCCAGCGCAAGCTCGCGAGCGACGCCACGGAGCTGCGCCCCATCCAGACCCACCTGGAGAAGGACGCCTCGCCGCTCCCCGCGGGCCGGTGGGAGCTCGCGCGCGTCGAGATCCTGCCCTTCGGCCACGTGTTCCGCAAGGGCTCCAAGATCCGCATCCTGATCAACACACCCGGCGGAAACCACGCTCGCTGGACGTTCATCCTCAAGGATCTACCCGCCGGCACGGTGCACTCCGTCGCCCACTCGATGATGTACCCCTCGAGCGTCGTCTTCAGCCACCTGCCGCAGGTGACGGCACCAGCGCAGAGCGAAGAATGCAGCCTGCGCGCTCAGCCGTGTCGCCAGTACATGACCATCGACAACACACCGTTCGTGCCCTGAGTTCTCCCCCAGGCGCCGCCTCACACCCAAGGTCGCGGCGCCTTCAGCCGCTTCCACAGGAACGCCGCATACGCGTGGGGCAGGCGCTCGTAATCACCGCGGGGAAACGCATCCTCCAGGAAGGCGCGGCGCACGCGCCTGGCGGTGTCCCCCCGGCGCTCGAGGCTGGAGCGCCGGGCCAGCTGTTCGTCCAGGGCGCGCATCTGCTGGGCGCGGGAAGCCAACAAAGTGACCTTCCAGGTCGTAGCGCGGGGGATCCTGCTCGGTGACTCCGCGTGCTGGAAGGTCAGCGCGGCGCCGTGATCGATCAGCCAGTGCTGGCCGTGCCAGCTAAGCAGGTTCGGGTTCCGGAGCGAGCGATCCATGTTGAGCGCCCAGGCGTCGAGCCAGAGCACTCGCGCGGCGATCTCTCATCGACGCGCGCGAGCTGATTGGCAGGCAGCTCTTCGGCTCCCTCCAGGAAGCGCAGCCCGAGGTTCTTGCCTGCGTCGGACCCGCCCCGCCTCGAACTCCGGCAACGCCGCTGGAGGGGAGCGGCGCATCAGGCGTTCGCGCGCGGCGTGAAGCGCACGATGGGTACTCGATCGGCGAAGCCTCGAGCGCCAGCCAAGGTCACGGGCTGCTGGGTCCCCGTGCACATCTTCGAGAGCTTCCTGTAGGCGGTGGGGTTGCGCTTGCCGTAGTCGTGGAGCACCTCGGCGGCTTCGTCGAGGTCCACACGCTCGGCGTGGACAGTCATCTGACGTTTCCCTACGGTAATTTCTACATCGGGGTGCGCCTGCAGGTTTCGAAACCAGTTGGAGGACTCGCCCCAGCCCGAGGCGACATAGAAGGTGTCGCCGGCAGTGTCGTGCTTGACCACTTCGATCACCGTGCGCCGCTCCTCACCGCTCTTGCGACCGATGTGGCGCAGGTACAGGAAGCGCTGCCCCAGGAGCCAGCCCAGGTGGGCGCGGTAGAGCCAGATCGGCGCGCGCAGGAGGGCGCGCATGAGCCCGCTCGGCGGCTGCTTGTCGACCGTTCCCGGCATGCGGCGAGTATCGGCCTCACCCTCGGCGGATGCAAACCGCGGCTCTGGACCGCCGTGCTCGCAGCACCGCTCGCGCTACAGCGACTCGCAGCAGCGCGCGCCGAGGCTGTAGTCGTAGTAGTCGGGTCGATGCACGGTGATGCGAGCCTGGCAGCCGTGGGGCGTCTCCCGGGCGTAGAAGCCTCCGAGGAACACCCCCGAGTCGTCGTCGATCCACTCGTCGAGGCCGCCCACCATGTCCATCACCGCGTCCTCACCCCAGGCGCTGCGGCACGCGGGGTGTGAGCCCGTGAGAGACAGCAGGCGCTCGCCGCGGAACTCCACCTGGTTCAGCCGCGGATCGCGGTGGCCGAGCCCGCTCGCGCCGTGGAGCAGCGGCGCAGGATGCTGAGGTGCGTTCAGGTCGCAGGCTCCGGGCACCAGCGTGTCACCGTACGGGTGGCGGGTGTTCGCCTCGGAACGACATGCCTTGAGCCACTCGCCGTGGCGACACAGGCGCTTGCCCGCGTTCTCACACGCGCGCCGCGCGGACGCCAGGTCGAGGTAGGCGTTGGGTACGACGCCGGGCCGCGACTCCGCGCGGATATCGAAGTCTGCCTCGGTCTCCCAGGCGGGCAGCTCCGGTAGCGGGATCTGTCTTGCGCTCCACGGACCGACGCGCCCGCGCTTGCTCTCCCACTCCTTCCGATCTCGCAAGGCGAGGAAACGGGTCGGGTGGTAGTACGGCGACACTCGGCGGCTGCCCCGGTGCTCGAACAAGGAGATCTCCCAGCGGTCGATGCAGAAAGCGCTGCCCACCTCGACCATCTCGGCTGGGCAAGGGCGCTCCCTGCGCGCTGGGGAGGGGGGCGGCGCGCTGATCGGCGCAGTCTCCGCGTCCCGCTGTGAACTCGGGCTCATCCGAACGCCCGGCGGCGCCGCGCCAGAGAGACACAGCGCCGTCAGCAGCGGGACGACCAGGCGACTGGAGAGCACGGCATCCGCAGTCTGCCGGACCGCGACCCCTGCGGACAAATCAGCGGGAAACGCTCTCGCGTCAGGCCTCGATCACGCCGCCGGTGCAGGCTCCGCAGCCAGGTCCGTTCAGCTCGATGGGCTCGTAGGTGACGTTGATCTTCTGGTCATAGAGCACGCTGCCATCACTCGCGCTGACCTCGAAACCCCAGAGCGCGGACTCCACGTCGGGCAGGGGCTCGTAAGTGTAGCCAGAGAGCGTCGCCCCATCGGCCGTCTCACGCCACTCGACGTGGGCTCGTTCGCTCTCGCCGCGCCACACGCCATCGCTCACCGCCTTCAAGACCACCTCACTGCACCTGTCCTCTTCACATATCCGCACGGTTTTGGGTTCGGCGCTCCCGGCGGAGCTGGTGGTGAGATCGAACTGCAGGCCGCTGCAACCAAGTTCGGTGCAGTCGTCGGATGAGCAGCCGGAGACCAGAGGGAGCACGATCAGACTCGCGGCAATCAGGAAGCGAAGGGATCGCATGCCGCGCACTCTACGCAGCCCGGACAGCGTTTGCCCAGAGCATTCGTGACGCCTGGCGGACGCGCGGGCGCACTTCGCCGCGCCTCGAGTGAGGTCATGACTCCTGCAGCTCGTCCTCGCCGGGACCGGCCACGACTCCCTCACGCTGAAGACGACGCAGGACGAGCCACGCAGCGACGGACCAGGCCAAGCCCAAGCACCACCCGGCGAGCACATCCGTGGGGTAATGGCGGCCGAGGTACACGCGGCTGAAGCCGATCAACCAGGTGAGCCCCAAGGCCACTACCATGCAGTAGATCCGCGCCCGTCGACTGGCGATCACCCGGGTGAGCAGGCCGCCCAGCGTCGGGTACACCGCCGCGGCGATCAGCGAGTGGCCACTCGGGAAGCTGAAGCTATCCAGCGCGAACGCTGCTTCCATTGCCAGCGGTCGAGGGCGCTGCCACACGCCCTTGAGCCAGTAGGTCGTGAACGCCGCACCCAGAATGCACACCACGAAGACCAGCGCCGTACGGGGGTGGCGGATCACCAGCAGGTAGCCCAGGATCACCAGCGTCAGCAGCGCCACTACCGGTCCGCTGCCGAGTGCAGAGAACTGTTGCAGGACGCCGAGCATCCAGCTCGGGCCCACGGGCGACTCGAGCTCGGGTCCCCGGACGAGCTGGATCAGCCGGTCATCCCATCCGCTGAGTAGCCCGGCCGATCCGGCGCCGCTGGCGAGGGAAGCAAACAAGCCGAGCAGCACCGCGATCAGCGCGACCGCGATCAGCGTCGAGCGATCTCGGGTAGGCTCAGGGGACTGGGGCACCCAGAGGTTATAGCGTCGCGGCGAGAGGGGGACAGAGCAGTGCTGAGCAGGAACCCAGGCAGGCGCGGCTGGACCGCCTCGGCGGTGAGCCGTGCCACACCGCCGCCGGCACTGGATGGGCGCGGTCCTCCGCGGACGATCACGATGACGCGTCGTGTCTCCCTCCCCCTCCTCACCGCATCGAGTCTGGGTCTCTGCCTCAGCTGGGCCTGCGCGAACCCTGCGTCGCCTGGCGCCGCCCCGGCCGCGCCGCCTGCTGCACCTGGCAACGAACCGGGACCGGCTGCCACGCCCGTCGTGCCAAGCGTCCTGGCGAGCGCCAGGAAGGCTCCCGACAGCACAGAAGTCGGCCGTCCACCCCCGCCGGCCTGTGAGGCTGTCCCAACCACCGCACCTTTGAGCTTCGAACAGGAGACACACCTGCTCGACAGCCCGCGAGACCCCAGGCTCATTACTATACGGAAACATCTGGACCGACTCGACGCGCGGCCGGACGCCGCCTGCAGCGTCGGGCACAACGACGGCCGCCTGTTCGCGCTGCGCTGCTACTTGATCGCGACCAGCGCCGACGGAGCCGCTCGCCCTGGCGGTATGGAGAGCCATGTCTTCGAGTGGAACGGCAAGAGCTTCGAACCCCTGACGCTCGAGAGCCTGCTGCCTGGCGCGGGAGGGCTCAGTGGCGTGCTCGAAGGGGCCTGCAAGGTCTCGACGCCTCCCGGCGCCGACATGGTGCGCCTTGGCGCGAAATCCCTCGACTTCGTGTTCGGGCTGGCACCGATGATGCAGTCCAGCTGCTCCATCGACTATCTCGAACACGCCGCCTGGGTGGGCTGCGGTCCGCTGGCGTATCGCGCGGGGTTCGCCGCGCGCGCGCCGGCCCCGGACACGGCGACCTCCGAGCCCCTCGGCTGGGAGTCGGGGCGGGTGATGGGCCGTCTGCAGACTCAGCAAGAGCTGGTCGCCACCATCAACGAACGCCTGCATGGCTTCGACCAGGCCGCCAGCTCCGGATACGATCTGCGGGAGTGCACGGTGCTGCTCAACACGCCCGAAGTGATCAGCCTGCGCTGCGCAGAGAACATCACAGACGTGCGGCTGCGGTTGAACTACTCGGTCGCGAGCGGCGCGGAGCTCGACGCCGCCGCGCTGAAGCGCACCGTGGGCGGGGCCTTCGAGCAGCGGGTGGCCCGAGCCTGCGCCAAGGACTACGGCGCGCGGCGTGGCGCGAGACCGTTGCGACCTCCGGTCAAGTTCAGCCTGTCGGACCTCAGCCAGTTCGAGCTGACCAGTGCCGGGCTCCGCTTCTTCGTCAAGCTGCCCGTGCGTGACAGGGACGGCACTCCGGTGCCGCTCGATGCCAGTTGCCAGGTGCCGTTCCCGGCGCTGAAGCTCAGCCTGAAGAAGCTCGGAGCGGTCAAGCCCGCGCAGTGACGTGCGGCGTTCCCCGGTGAAGCGGCGACCGCGCTAGCCCAGGCCACAGCTCCGTCGGCTCCTGCGACGCGTGCCTCGACGAGGTCGAGTGCCTCGAGGAACCGCCGCCGTCGACCCAGCGACGTTCGGCGAACGGCCACCCCGCCAGACCCAGCCCGCCTTCCCGAGATTCACCTCAGGCCCCGCACCGATCCGTCGTTGTTCTTGACTCGGCTCAGCCGCACGAGTTGAGTTCGAGCGTGGCGACGGGTGTCGACAAGTCCAAGATCTTCCTCCTGACCATCCCGGGCATGTTTGCGTGGGGGTTCGTCATCGCCGGCTTCGCGACGGACAATCAGACGCTGCTCGGGATCGGTGGAACCATCATGATCGGAATGGTCGTGGTTGGGCTGACCTTCAAGGCGATCCAAGCCTCCAAGGCGAGCAAGGAGAAGCGCGAGCTCCTGGCCAGGGGGGAGCCAGGCACCGCGAAGGTATTGAAGATCTCCAGCCGTGGCGGCGGCATCAACGACCACCCCCTCGTCCAGTTCGAGCTCGAGGTGACCTTCAAGGGTGAAACGTACAAGGGCTTGACCGAAGCCATCATCGATCAGCTCGCGGTTCCCCGCATCCAGCCGGGCTGCGAGATCAAGGTCGTCGTCGACCCGCAGGACCGCTCGAGCATACTGATCGACGCAGAGCTGACTCCGTACGGATATAACTCTTGACTGAGGCTCCTCTACTCGAGACCCGAGGCCTGACCAAGTCCTACGGCGATCGACAGGTCGTCAGCCAGCTGGAACTCGTCTGCGAGGCGGGCTCCGTTCTGGGCCTGCTCGGGCCCAACGGTGCCGGGAAGACCACCACCCTTCGCATGCTCTACGGCTTCATCGAGCCTGACGCTGGGGAGATCCGCTATCAGGGGAGGGACTTCCGCGCGGAACGCACGGCGCTCAAGCGCATCATCGGAGTCTGCACCCAGGACGACACGCTGGACTACGACTTCAGCGTGGAACAGAACTTGAAGGTCTACGCCGGGTACTTCAACCCCCGGGTGCCCAGAGTGAAGCAGCGCGTGGAGCAGCTCCTCGAGCAGTTCGATCTGGTCCAGTATCGCGATGCGTCTCCCCATGCCCTGAGCGGCGGCTACAAGCAGCGGCTACTGATCGCCCGCAGCATCGTGCATCACCCGAGGATCCTGTTCCTGGACGAGCCGACCACGGGGCTGGATCCAGCCGCGCGCGTGGCGGTGTGGGAGCTGGTGGACCAGCTGCGCAGAGCGGGAATGGGAGTCATCCTGACGACGCACTACATGGATGAAGCCGAACGACTTAGCGACGAGCTGGTGGTGCTCCGGGAGGGCCGTGTCGCCGCGAGGGGACTGCCCCACGAGGTGCTGGGAAGTCTGCTGGGCGAGCACGTACTGACGCTACGCAGCGACCTCCCGGAGCGCGCGCGCGTGCTCGAGCTGCTGCAGGAGATGGACCTACCGACACACAAGGTACTGGGCGACGTCCTCGCGCCAGTTACCGCGCGGCAATTAGCCGACATCAGCGAACGCCTCCCCGACGTGCGTCTCACGGTGCGTCCTCCGAACCTGGACGACCTCTTCCTCGAGCTTGCGCGAGGCAGCGGAGGCAGGTCGTGAGGTACTGGCTCGAGGTCCTGGACTGGCGTTCCCTAGCCGTGCTGCGGCGCAACGCGCTGGTCTACTTGCGCAACTGGCGCACGGCGTTCTTCCCCCCGGCCATGGAGCCCGTGGTCTTCTTCCTGGCCTTCGGCCTCGGCCTGCGCGGCTACGTCGGGGATCTAAATTACCGCGGGGCAACGATTTCCTACGCGACCTACGTGGCCCCGGGACTGATTGCGTATACCGCCTTTGGCACGCCCTTCTATGAGTCGCTGTACTCCGCCTACGTGCGCATGTTCTACCAGAAGACCTGGGATGGCATCCTGGCCACGCAGGTGGAGTTGCCGCACCTGGTCTGGGGGGAGATCCTCTGGGCTGGCGTGCGAGGTTTCATGAACTCGGCCATCGTTTGTGCAGTGCTCGCCGTCTTCGATCTGCTCGGCTGGGTGGAGCTGCGCCTGGCTTGGCTCCCGGTGTTGCCCTGCCTGGGCATGCTTGCAGGCTTCTGTTTCTCGGCGTTCGGGCTGATTTTCACCGCCGTCGTCCCGTCCATCGATCACATGAACTACCCGGTGTTCCTGATCGGCATGCCGATCAGCCTGATCAGCAACACCTACTTCCCGCTCGACCCCCAGCAAGCCTGGCTGCGCGCCGCGATGAACCTGAACCCCGTGTATCACCTCGCGGAAACCTCTCGCGGCTTGCTCGTGCACGGTGATCCCGGAGGACACCTGGGCTGGCTCTTGGGCTGCACGACGATCGGCCTGCTTGCGTTCTTCAGCATCGCCCACCACTTCACCCGTCGACGCATGCTCGAGTAGCGCGTCAAGCGCTCCCTCACCCCCAACAAGAGCGCTGCGCCGCGACGGAGCCTGGTACAGTCCCTACCAATGGCGAGCTACCGTGACTTCCTCGAGCTGAGCCCCGACGAACTGCGCAAGGAGCTGTCTCGAGGCTACCCGATCGACCCGGAGTCCCTCGACGACTTCGAATACAGGGGCGTCTCCCTCGGCCTACCCGGGATCGTGGAGAAGCTGACGTGGAAGAAGTTCATGAAGACCTTCCACCGCGACCCCGACAGCGGCGCTCTGCGAGGCTGGAACGTGCGCATCCAGCAGTCGCCCCTCGAAGACCCCAGCTGGGAGCCGATGATGAAGAAGGGAGAGGTCTTCAGCTTCGGGCACTTCCAGGTCGTGCCCCTCGACGGCTACGACGTGCCGGGTCCAGCGCTGAACGGCGGCCTGATGATCGACTACAGCCTGGGCCACAACAAGCGGCTCGACTTCGTCAACCGCGTGCGCGACCCGCTGGTTGCCGTGGAGAAAGGCTCGAGCCAGCTGCTCCTCGGCTGGTCCTACGTCGTCACGGGCTTGAAGAACGTCTCCACGCCGAGCTACTTCACCCTGGAGCGCCACCAACCCCTGAGTCATCGGGCGGCGCCCCCGCGGGAGCGCTAGCCGCTCCGGCACCTCGGCACACGACGCCACACCGGCACGCGACGCGACTCGGCACGGCGACGCGACTCGGCACGGCGACGCGACTCGGCACGGCGACGCGACTCGGCAGCCCCGGGGCACGCTGCCGCATCCTCGTTGGAGGCCGGATCCCCTGATGGGCTTGGTCCACGTCGGCGATGACGCTGGGAGATTGAATCGCGCGATTGACTGCGGCACCCTTGCAGGGTCGTTCGGCGGCTCCATGTTTCTGGGACCTTCGCGCCGAACCCATGGACTCCTTGAGCGACTCGAACCCTGCGCTGCGTGCCTCGCCACTCCGCGCTCGCCCGCGCGGTGAGCCGAGCGTGTTGATCGTCGAGGATGACCCAGCGGTGGCCCGCGCGATTCACCGAGTGCTCGCCAACGAGCCGTGGCAGTTCCGCAGCGTGAGGAGTTGCGCAGAGGCGAGGGTGCTGATCGCCACCCTGCCCTACTTCGACGTCGCGGTGATCGACATCCATCTCAAGGACGGAAGCGGCATCGAGGTGGGTCAGGAGCTACTCGCCGCGGGGGCCATGGGTGAAGCCGTGATCTTCAGCGCCGATCTGGGAACCGACTCCGAGGACGCCCGCGCGCTGGGCACATTCGTGCACAAGACCGAAGGCCCGGAGCGGCTACGCGACGCGGTGCGTAGCGCCATGGAACGCGTGCGCTGAGTCGCCCGAGCGAGCAGCTGGGATTTCCGTAAGGCAAACGCGCAGGCAGCGCGGCGCGCTGCGACGGAGGCAGCGCACGACGCCAAACTTGCGCGCACACCGCGTCTGACGTCCGACCCCGGAGCTGCTAGCCTTCGTGCCATGGCTTACTTGAAGCAAGGCGTGGTGCTCGGCGCGCTGGTGGGATGCCTGGGCTCGAGCGGTTGTGGCGGCGACTCCTTCAGCGGTAGTGAGGGCGGCAGCGGAGCAACTGGCGGCAGCGGAGCAACTGGCGGCAGCGGAGCAACTGGCGGCAGCGGAGCGACCGGCGGCAGCGGAGCGACGGGCGGCAGCGGAGCGACCGGGGGCAATGCCTGGCAGTGCGAGCAAGATCCAGACTGCGGCGAGGGCCAGTGCGTCGAGATCGTTCCGGGGGGATTCAGGGCCTGCGCGGCTCCGGTGCCACACGCAACCGAGTGTCAGGGATCCGAGGCGGAATGCTGCGACGACAACGGGTGCAAGGACGGACAGGCCTGCCTCCTCGCGCCCCTCGCGCCGGTGTGTGGCGGCGCCTATCCAGAGCCGCGGACCGTCTGTGCCGAGGACGAGTGTCAGAGCGACCAGAACTGTGACTTCGACCTGACGTGTGTGCCTGCAGGCGTCTTTGGTCGCAAGACAGCGAGCTGCATGCGCCTCGGATGCACCCAGGACAGCGACTGCCGGGGAGGGCCCGGCGGACGCTGCGCTGCCGTGCCTGATCCGTGCTGCGGCGTGCGGACGCTGACCTGCGTCTATCAGGGCGGCTGCTTCTCCCAACAGGACTGCAGCGACGAACAGCACTGCCAGCCCATGGAGTCTGGAGCGGTGTGCGTGGAGGGCCCAGCGCTCTGCCCCGCCTGAGCTGCGAGACGCGTCGATCGCGTTCGGATCGAGTCCGGGTCAGCTCGACGGCGGCAACATCGATCGGCTCTTCCAGCCGTGATGCACTCGCAGGATCTTGAGGGTGCGCCGCAGCGGCTCCGCCGCACCCCACAACAGCTGATCACCGACCGTGAACGCGCCGAGGTACTCGGATCCCATGCGCAGCTTGTGCAGGCGGCCCACCGGGACCTTCAAGGTGCCGTTCACCGCTGCAGGCGTCAGGCGCTCCAGGGAGGCCTCCTTGGTGTTCGGGATCACCTCGACCCAGTGGTTGCCTTCCTGGATCACGCTCTCCAGCTCGTCGAGCGGCACGTCCTTCTTGAGCTTGATGGTGAGCGCTTGTGAGTGGCAGCGCATGGCGCCGATGCGCACGCAGATGCCGTCCACGGGGATCGCGGGATCGTTGCCCAGGATCTTGTTGGACTCGACATGCCCCTTCCACTCTTCACGCGTGTCGCCGCCATCCATCAAGCGGTCGATCCAGGGGATCAGACTACCCGCCAGCGGTGCGCCGAAATTTTCCCTAGGGAAATAATCTGCGAGCAGCGTCTGACCGACCTGACGGTCCAGCTCCAGAATGGATCCTGCCGCGTTCTCCACGTGGGGTTTGGCGTCCATGCCGATCTGGTACATCTGCGCGACGAGCTCGCGCATGTTCTGAGCGCCAGCTCCGGACGCTGCCTGGTAGGTCATCGAGCTGATCCACTCCACCCAGCCCCGTTGATACAGGCCACCCATGGCCATCAGCATCAGGCTCACCGTGCAGTTGCCCCCGATGTAGTTCTTCACGCCGCTGTCGATCGCCTGGTCGATCATCGCGCGATTGACCGGGTCCAGGACGATCACGGAGTCGTCATCCATGCGCTTGGTGCTGGCCGCATCGATCCAGTAGCCATCCCAGCCCGCCTTGCGCAGCTCGGGCAGCATCTTCGTCGTGTAGTCGCCACCCTGGCAGGTGATGATCGCCTGCTGCTGCTCGAGTGTCGCCAGGTCGTATGCATCCGCGAGCGGCGTGGTCTCTGGACCCACGTCGGGCCCGGGCTGCCCGACCTGAGAGGTGGAGAAGAACTTCGGCTCCAGCCCCTCGAAGTCGCGCTCCTTGACCATGCGCTCCATCAACACGGAGCCCACCATGCCTCGCCAACCAACCAGTCCGACCCGAGTCAGTGCCATGGCTGACGCTTAGCAGAGACGGCCAAGCGGATCACGAAAACCACGAACCCGTCGACATCGTTTCAACCCGCTCCAGCCCACGGCACGCACCGACGGGGAAAGTCTCCCTGCTGCGTGATCGCGGTGTGGCTGAGGGACGCCCGAGTCGTCGGGCCTCATCGACACGCCAGACTACTGAACGACGCGGAAGCACACGTCGTCGAGGAAGAAGCGAGCGTTGGCGTCGAAGTCGAAGTTCATCGTCAGCCGGGCCCCGTTGCTGGGTGCGTCCAGGGTCAACGGACCGTACTTCACCCAGTTCGGGTCTTCGTCCATCGTGACGAGGGTTCGACCCTCGATGTAGTTGAAATCGATGGTGAAGAAATCGAAGCTGAGCGACGGGTTCCCGTCGCCCCGATTGATAATCCGCGCAGAAAAGCTCACCTCCAGGGTCGCTCCGGCGTCGATGGTGACCTGGTTGGTGCCGATACCAGCGAAGTACGGGCTTCCCGTCACCGACTGCGTATCGATCAGCAAGGATCGACTGCCGCTCTGATGATCGATGTCCGTCGACTCCCAGATCACCCCGCTGCCCATCTCGTAGATCACCTGCCAACCCGAAGGATGGTTGTTGGCTCCGACCAGCTCGAAGCTGGCGTTGGCCGCCAGGGTCGGACACGTCAGCGGACCACCGCCGCTGCCGCCGGATCCACCCGCGCTGCCGCCTGCGCCCCCGATGGCGCTTCCGCCCGCACCGGCAGAGCTCGTGCCCCCAGCACCTCCTGGAGTACCCCCGACACCCGAGCCCGAGGCGCCACCGTCTCCGCCGCCACCGGAGCCTCCGCTCGCGGAGGAGCCTCCCTGACTCGAGCCGCTCGTGCCCCCCTCTCCGCCGCTCCCACCAGCGCCGGATCCGGCGCTGCTCGTACCGCCGCTGCCTGCGGAGTTACGCGGCGATAGTTGATCGGGGAACACCGAGCAAGCCGTTAGAAGTAGCAAGCCAGCCAGACCAACGTAGCGCACGAAACCGCAGTCTATCACGGCTGGCACTTGCTAGCCTGCGCGGATGAACTCGGACGAGACCAGCGCGCCGAAGCCTGAACAGGCGTTGTCCGCCGGGCCGAACCCCTACGCGCCTCCCGCTCGCGAACCCGATGAAAGCTCGCACTCGCCGAGCGCCGACGCTCGGCCTTTCACGACCACCGCGGTCGGGGTCGCGACCTTCTTCGGCAGCGCGCTGGCGGGGACCATCGTGATGTATCTGAGTCTGTCGCGTCTGGGGCACGCCGCCGGAGCGCGGCGAGCCCTGCTACTGGGAGGGGGCCTCACGTTGCTGACCCTGGCCGCGGCTCTCTCCTTGCCGCAGGGAATCGGCAACGCGGTCCCTCTCGGGGCAACCATCGCCATGGTGATGCTAGGCCGACAGATGCTGGATCCGGTGGTCACGCCCCACCTCGGCCGCGGAGGACGCAAGGGCTCCGGCTGGTTGGTCGCTGGGATCAGCCTTGGTTCGGCGCTGGTTCTGCTGGGCGTGCTGGTCGGCCTCAGCGAAGGCCTGGGCGTCACGGGAGACGACTACGTCGAAGCGAGCCCAGGCCACAGAGTGGTGTACGAGAGCGGGGCCAGCGAGGGCGAAGCACGCCAGGTGGCGGAGACGTTGGAGCGCCAGGAAGTTTTTCCTCCGGGAGACAAAGCGGAGGTGATCCTGCGGCGCCGGGGCGCTGGGCTCGAGCTCCAGGTCGTGCTGTCGAGCGGCTGGAAGGACCAGCCCGTTGTCGACTACTACACCAAACTGGCGGACCAGCTCGCCGTGCGGACCGGGCGCAGTCCATTCGCGATCCTGCTGTGCAACGAGTTCCTGATCACCAAGAAGAGGATCTCGAGCACCGGTCCCTGACGGCGACGCGCGGGCGCGTCACGCTACGCGGTCGGTTTCCTGGCAGAAATGATAGGCACCTGCCAGACCAGGTACGCCTCCGGGTTCTTCGCTGCGTCGATCATGCCCTGGAAGCACGCAGCGACGTACGACGCCTGACGCCCGGTCGCCGCCGCCAGGGGCTCCGTGTAGCCGTCACGCCAGGCCTCGAAGATCCCTGCCAGCAGGCGCCGAGGCACGCGCTCGCTGTCCACGGTCACGTAGTCGATACGGGCTGCCTCCAGACCCCTCGCTCGGACCAGTGGCAAGCTGTGGCGCCCCACGCGGCCATCGCACTGGATGCTCTCGAGGTAGGGCAGCGCGACGTCCACCCAGAAGCGGTCCAGATCCGGCTGGTCACGCACGTGGGGCATGTGGAGCATGCCGTAGTCTTCGCTGAGCAGGTGTAGATGACCTCCGGGCGCCAGCACGCGGCACAGCTCGGCGAGCAAGCCTGGGAAGTCGGGCACCGCCTGAGAGAGGTGTCGACACACGACCAGGTCGAAGCTGCCGTCCTCCGCGGGCAAGGCGAACGCATCTGCCTCGCGGAAATTCACTCTGCTCTCGAGGCCCGGTCGATTCGCCAGGGTGGTTTCGTTTCCCACCGTCTCCGGGCTCCCGGGCGCCGCATCATTCTCCAGAGCGGCCTTCACGGCCAGCGCCCGCTCCGCGAGCGCCAAGTTGCCCGGCAGGATGTCCACACCGAGTAACGTCGCCTCGGGGAACAGCTCCGCGAGGCGTAGCGTGATCTCGCCGGTTCCGCAGCCCACGTCGAGCGCCTTGAAGGCGCCTTCGAGCTGGTAGCGCTGGAAGAGCCGCTGCTCTTGGGGCCAGATGGCGCGAGCCTGGAAGTCGAGGTTGCGGGCCATCGACTCATCGCCCATCTGCGCGGCCTGAGGGTTCGTGCTCATGCTGGCCGGAGCATACAACCGACCTGGTCAGCGCGCGCCAGGCCTGGCACCGTGTGAGTCGATGAGCGCACGAATCCTCTCCACCGGAGCGTACTGGCCCACGCGCCGCGTGAGCCGCGCGGAGCTGGAGGCAGCCGGTTTGAAGGTGCCTCGCGGCCACGAAGAGCATCGAGTCGCTGGCCCAGCAGAGACGTCGGTGCTCATGGCCGAGCGAGCGCTCCAGCAAGCGATGAACCGGGCCGAGCTCGATCCGCGAGAGATTGACCTCGTGATCGCGTTCTCCGGCATGGGCGACTGGGACTTCCCGAAGGACGTGAACCTGCTGCCTGGTCGGCTGGGCTTGGAGCACGCGGCGTGCTGGACGCTCGACACGGCGTGCGCCAGCTTCATTTCTGCCCTCAAGTGCGCTCACGCGCTGATCTCTAGCAAGCTCCAACACCGCGTCGCGATCGTGACCAGCATGAACTGGTCCACCCGAGGCATCGGCCCGGGCACCAACCACTCGAGTCTCGCCGACGGCGCTGCAGCCGTGATCGTCGAGGGTGGCTTCGATGAGGGTAGCTTGCTCGGCGTGCGTGAGCGCACCGACTCCAGCGGCTTCGACTTCGTGACGTTGCCTTCACCCCACGCCCGGGGCGGGCTGACCCACTTCGAGTTCTCCAGTGACCCTCGCTACAAAGACTACTTCATGCAAGAGGCGTTGAGCGTGCCTCGGGAGCTGCTCGGGGAGAGCGATGTGTTTCCGGGCGACGTCGACTGGTTCATCCCGCACCAGGCCAGCATGGGGCTGATCGAGCGCTGGACCGAGGCGCTCGACATCCCTGCCACTCGACTCCTCACCACATTCGGTTCCGCGGGGAATATATCGGCGGTCAACATCCCGCTGACCCTGGATCACTACATCGCTGAAGGCCGGATCGAGCGCGGCCACAGACTCCTGTTCTTTGCCCCGGGAGCCGGCATGCATCTGGCAGCCATGCTGTGGCGCTACTGAGCCCACGGTCTCGGCTTCACGATCTTGGCTTTGGCAGGGCGCTGGCTCAGCCGCCCTGGCCCTCGGACTCACGCACCGTGGCCAGCGTCACCCAGACCGCCATCGCCGCGGCCATCGCGGTGGTCACGCTGAACACCGCCGGCACCAGAGCCGGGTACGCGACGGTCAGCGCCAGACCAGGCAACAGTGGCGCGAGCATCCACGCCAGGCGGCGGTTGACCGTCAGGGCGCAGACGGCGACGCCCAGCGTCATCAGGAGCTGATCGTGCACCAGGATCGCGTAGGGGTCGACCTCCAGGGCCCAGCCGATCAGGCGGTCCGTGAGCATCCCCACCAGCACCAGCATCAGCGTCCCCATGAGGCGCCGGTTGAAAGCGTTCACCAGCACTGATTTCCGCATCACCATCAGCCACGCACCGACGACCAGGTTCATGCCCACAGAGAGCTGCACCATCCTCAGGTGCGTGAGTTGGCGTCCGCTGAGCACCAGGTACATGCCGAAGACCGAGAACACGACGCCGGAGGCCCCGAGGTAGATCGCCCCGCGCAGGCGCTGACGCGAGGCGACGTTGACGTCGAGATCCGCAGCCAAGCGCTGTAGCTCCACCGCTCGCTCGGCGGCTGCGGCTCGTTCTCGCTCGAGCGCCTGCACTCGCTCAGCCAGGTCAGGAGGCACGTCCGCGAGCTCCGAGAGCCAGGTCCGCGCTCGCCGAGCGTCGCGAGTCAATAGCTCGGCCTCCACCAGGCGCACCAGGCACCGCTGCTGCCCGGCGCGCGCCGCAGCGTTCTCACTCCAGATCTCGAGCGCCTGGGAGAAGCCGAAGCGGGCGACGCTCAGGAGGTCGCCGATCTCGCGGAGCGTGGTCGGAGCAAGAGTCCGCGCGCGTCTGGAGTTCAGGCTCAGCGCCTCCTCAGCTTTTTCCACACGGATCAATGACTCGCGACTCAGGCGCACCGAGCTCTGGTGCTTCAGGTAGGTGCGGATGGCCGCACGGAACTCCTCGGCGCTCTGGTAGCGCTGTTCGGGATCGCGCCGCGTCGCGCGGTTTGCGATCTCCGCCAGCTCGCGCGGTACCGAGTCAGGGTAGGCGATGGCCTCCGAGCGCTCCGCCTCATCGAGCAGGTCAGCCAGACTCTTCCCCCGATGCCTGTAGCTGGCGGTCAGCACCTCGTGCAGCGTGGCCCCGAGCAGGTACACGTCGGTTCGCGCATCGATCGGACCCCCGCGCACCATCTCCGGTGCCATGTACGCCGGGGTACCCGCGAGGCCGACCCCGGGCTGCTCGGGTTCGAGCTGCAGGGCGATTCCCCAGTCCACGAGGTAGACCTCACCGAAGCGCCCAAGCATCACGTTCTCCGGCTTGATGTCGCGGTGCACGATTCGACGGCTGTGAGCGAAGTGCACGGCGTCGCAGACCCGCGCAAGGATCTCGAGGTGTGCCACGCGACGGGCCTCGTCATCTATTTCCTCACGGTTATCACTGACCCAGTCCTTCCAGGCGCCGTGCTGGGCGTCGTGGATCAACGCCGCCCACTCGACGCCCTCGATGCGCTTCATCACGACGACCGGACGCCCTGCCTGGTCCAGGGCGAGCGAGTGAACCGGAACGATGCCGGGGTGCTCCAGCTTCCCCGTCACCACGCCCTCGTGGATCAACTGAGCGCTCACCTGCTGGGAGGCCGACGGCTTGCTGGTCTTCACCGCAACCTCTCGCTGCAGCGATCGCTGGCGGGCCAGGAGCACGCGCCCCATGCCGCCCTCTCCAAGCAGACCCACGAAGTGCAGGTCGATTTCGCTGCGCCCTCGCAAGGATTCCAGCGCGGCCTCACCCAGGCTCACGGAGATCCGGGGCAGGCTCTCGGCGGCGCGCGTCGCCTCCTCCACCAGCGGCAGCGTGCTCCCTCCAGCTGCTTCGGGACGCAGGGTGGTGGCGTGCGCCGTTCGACGCGACGGCAGCGCAGGCTCGTCCAGTCGTTGCGTGCGCTGCGAAGCGTCCCCCATCGGACGCTAGCTTACAGGTCTTCGGCCCAGGTCCAGCGAATTCCCAGCTGACCGAAGTCGCCGCCCTTGATCCCCAGATCGTCAGGGCTGAACAGCACGGGCACGAAGTTGCCGCGAGCCTCGAGATCCTGAAACAGGCGCATGCGCAGGATGATCCCCGCGCGGACGGTGTCCGTCTCGCGATCCGGATCGCGCAAGTACTCGCCGACGATGCCCAGCTTGAGCGCTCCGTCGCCGGCGACGGGAAGGACGTAGCCCAGGCGCTGACGGAAGATCCACGGGGCCTTCGCAACGATGCGTAGCTGCTCGGTGTAGACGTACTGGTCGTCGGGGACACCGGTCATGTAGGTCACCGAGCTCTCGCTGAGGATGTAGCCGGGGCCCACGATGGGGGTGAGGGTGATCTCGGACTCCAGCGCGAGGTAGCGCGCGGGATCTCCGTCGTCATACTCGATGTCCCGTCGATCGTAGCCATCCTGAACCGGCAGGAACGACTTGCTGAACGAGTACAGGTAGCGACTGCCCGCGCGAAAGTCGACTGGGGGCAGGGCCAGTCGAATACCAGCATAGCCGCCTGCCGCGGTCCCGCTGACCAAGGGGTTCGCGTCCACGCCGACCCAGGTTCCCCACGGGTTGCCGTAGCCCACCGAGCCGCGGGGCCGCAGGTACTGGTAGCCCACGTCGACCGCGGTAGCGACGAACGCGCTGGGCTCGCGATCCGGATCCCGAGGCCCCAGGGGGACACCAACCGGTTCGCCCGGCGGCGGAGCGCCCGCGCCCCCACCACCCACCACCTGAGCCAACGCCTCGGCAGGGGCTCCGGCCACGAACAGGCCGAGCAGCAGCGCTAGGGCACGATGAGCCATCAGAACGACCCCCAGACGCCGATGCCACCCGGCGTCGGCATGAGCCGCACCTCGATCTCCTCGGACCCGAGGCCCGGCGTCTCCTTGGTATCCTTGCGGTAATGTAGCACCAGGGGGACGGCGATACCGACACCCGTTCCCACGATGGCGCCGGTCAGCACGTCACTCATGTAGTGGAAGTCCGAGACGATGCGCATCGTCCCCACGAAGCCGGCGAGCGCAAAGCCGCCCAAGCATGGAGCCAGAGCGCTGTTCTCACCGTAGATCGGCAACTTCGTGTGGTGAACGCAGTTGACGGCTGCAGCCGCGAAGCTCGCGGACGTGTGCCCGCTGAAGAAGCTACGGTAGCGGTTGACGTTCATGCAGTCCGAGGTGTTGGCGTCGAGCTCGGCGCCACACGTGCGGCCGTAGGGCCGCTCCCTGCCGGAGGCGAGGTTGGCCAGGGACTGGATCGCCAGGGTGAAGGAGATAGCCTCGAGATCGATCAGCGCCGTCTGTACGCCGATGTCGGGGCTATCCCTATACCACGAGGAAACAATGAGCGAGTCCACGAGTAGCGGATAGCTCATGGCCAGCGTCAGACCGACGTCGCTGTAGTCCTCCGCGCGCTGACGCCAGTGACGCCCGCCCGCCCGCAGCACGTCTCTCGCCGCTTCGTCGAAGCCGACGTGACTGGTCCAGGGCTCGTCCTCGTTGGGGCCGATCGCATAGGCGGTGGCGAAGGTCGTGACCGCAATGCCGGTCAGCACGCCGTTGCCCACGGTGTAGCGCTTCCACTGCTTGTTCCAGACCAGCGAGTCGCCGCCGCCTTGCTCGAACCTTCCACTGCCAGGCCGCACCTGCTCTTCGGGTTCAGCGCCCGCCTGGGTGGCCCCGGTGCTCTTGGCGTTCTGCGGCGAGGTGCTGGGCTCGCCACCGCTGGGCGCAGCGACTGCCAACCGGGCCTCTCCCCCGAAACAAGCCAGAAAGGCGGCGACCCCGACTACCCCAGGACCAGTAATTCCATACGGAAAGCACCAAGGTCGGCAGGGGACGGCCGGAGAACTCACGGCGCGCAACATACGTCTTACCAACAACGAGTCCAGACCCAAGACAGAGAGAGGAAAAGCGCGAAAACTTCGCGCGTCACTTTGCAGAACCCATGCCGCGAACGTCCGGGCTCTTGCTCATACGCTCGCCGATGCGGAAGGCCATCTCCAGCGCCTGGCGGTAGTTCAGCCGGGGATCGCAGAGGCTGACGTAGTTCTGATCCAGATCGGCCTCACTGAGCCCTCCACCGGTGCACTCCGTCACGTCCTCTCCGGTGAGCTCGAAGTGGACGCCGCCGAGGCGGGACCCCAGCGACTCGTGGACGTCGAAGGAGCGCTCCACTTCGTGCAGGATGTCGTCGAAGTTGCGGGTCTTGATGCCCGAAGCCGTGGTTTGGGTGTTGCCGTGCATCGGATCCGAGACCCACAGGACGTGGCGACCATCGCCCTCGAGCGCTTCCACCAGCACGGGCAAGACCTGCTGCACCCGCTCCGCACCCAGCCGGGTGATCAGCACCACCTTGCCAGGTTCGTCTTGTGGGTTCAGGCGATCGAGCAGGCGACGCACGCCATCCGGCTCGGCGCCGGGCCCGAGCTTGATGCCGACGGGGTTCTGGATGCCGCGAAAGAACTCCACGTGGGCGCCGTCCAGATCTCGCGTGCGCTCACCGATCCAAGGCAGGTGAGTCGTGAGATCATAGAAGCCGGCGTGGTGCTCGGTCTGCCGAGTCTGGGCGGCCTCGTAGTCGAGGCTCAGGCCCTCGTGGCTGGTGTAGAAGTCGACCCGCGTCAAGTCACCGACCTTCGCCTCCCCGAGAGCCTCCATGAAGCGCAGGGCCTCCGCTAGCTGCTCGGTGGTCCGACGGTAGCTCGCCTTGAGCTCTGCCGTGACGTCGTCGCGCTCGATGAAGGAGAGATCCCAGTACTCGGGATGGTGGAGATCGGAGAAGCCGCCGCTGCCCAGGGAGCGAATGAAATTGAGCGTGAGGGCGGCGTGCCAGTACGCCTCCACCAGCAGCTTCGGATCCGCACGGCGAGAGTCGGGGTCGAAGCCCGGGCGGTTCACGAGATCCCCGAAATAGCTCGGCAACCGTTGCCCGTCGCGTTCCTCCTGAGGCCTCGAGCGGGGCTTTGCGTACTGGCCCGCAAAGCGTCCAACGCGTACCACCGGACGCTTGCCAGCCTGGATCAACACCACCGACATCTGGAGCAGGATCTTGAGCCGGTTGGTGATAATATCCGCACGGCAATCATCAAAGGTCTCCGCGCAGTCACCACCCTGGAGCAGGAAACGCCTCCCGGCCTGCGCGTCCGCGATCTCGCGCTTGAGACGCTCTATCTCCCAGGGCGTCACCAGCGGAGGCAGCCGGGTCAACGCGTCGACCACCCCATCGAGCTGCTCGGGGTGCTCGTAGGGGATGCTCTGGGCCCTGGGGAAAGCCCGCCAGGAGCTCGGCGTCCAGCTCGAGGGTGATGGCTTTGAGGGCTTGGCACCTGGGGAGTTCATGGGGCGCTGAGTCTGCCACGCGAACGGCCGTCGCTACAGCGCCCCGTAGCGTCTCAGCTTCGCGCGCAGGGTGGTGCGCGGCAATCCGAGCAACCTGGACGTCTTGCTCAGGTTCCGCCCAGATTCCTCGAACGCCGAGAGGATCAGGTCGCGCTCGATGTCGCGCAGCCCCGAGTTCTCCGACAGCAGACCCCGCACGCGCTCACCACTCAACAGGTTCGGCGGAGCGACGCTCGACCGACGCGAGGGTCTCTCTTCACTGGGTTGCTGCTGCCCTGGCGCGTAGCGCTGGAGCTGGTTCATCGCGGAGCGGACGGTGCTCGCGTCGATCAGCGTGCCACCACACAGGATCGCCGCGTGATCCAGGGTCGACCGCAGCTCGCGCACGTTTCCGGGCCACGAGTGGTCGCGCAGCGCCGCGAGCGCCTCGGAGTTGATGCCACAGCCGTGGATCCCCTGGCGCTCCGCGAAGCTCTCGACGAAGTGTCGAGCGAGCACCTCGATGTCCTCCAGGCGCTCCCGGAGCGGGGGCAAGACGATGGTGAACCCAGCCAGTCGAAACTGCAGGTCGAGGCGTAGCGACGAGTCGTCGTCACCGAAGCCGCGGTTCGTCGCGCTGATCACGCGCGCCTTGAGCGGTACACTGGTGTTCGCTCCGATGCGTCGAAACTCGCGCGTCTCCAGGGCCCGCAGCAGCTTGGGCTGGAGCTGCATCTGCATCTCGCCCACCTCGTCGAGGAACACGGTTCCCGACCCCGCCGCCTCGAGCAACCCGACCCGAGCACCGCGGGCGCCCGTGTAGGCGCCTGCCTCGTGGCCGAAGAGTTCGCTCTCGAACAGTTCCGCGGGGATCGCAGCACAGTTGATGGCCACGAACGGGTCGCGGTCACCGCTGGCCAGCTGGTGCACCGCCTCGGCGACGAGCTCCTTGCCCGTACCCGTCTCCCCGAGCACGAGCACTGAAATATCACGGAAACGTGCAACGCGGCGGATCTGCTCCTTGACCCGACGGATGGCAGGGGTGTCCCCGAGGATCTGTTCCGCGGCGTCGCGAATCCACGCTCGACGAGGGAGCACCTCCTCGATCCGGTCGAGCAGCTCGCCCCGCCGATGAGTCGGAACGACATACAAGCGCATCCCGACACCCCCGTCGGGCAAGCTCTCCCGGAGCAGCAGAAGCCAGTCGTCAGGCCCGAGCTCCACCCCTCCGAGACTTGGCTCTTGACGTGCATCGAGCAGGCGACACTCGATCAGTCGCGCGTCGTAGTCTCTGGAGGAGAGCAGGCGTAGCGGGCCCACCGAGCCATCCACCTCTGCACCACAACGCTGCGCCATGGCGCTGATCTGCTCGATCAGGTCTTGGTCTCGTGTGGCCAGAGCTATCCGCATGGCAAATTCAGGTTCGAGCGGGGTCCGCTTCGACCGCGGCTCCCCGATGGGGTGGGTCAAGTATCACCCCCAGGGGTGACAAAGCGCTACGCGCCTCGCGGGCCCCCTCAACTTCGAGAGGGTATTCGCTTGCTTGGGAGAAACCTAGCCAGGAAACGGTGTGGTGGGGCCGTCAGGAGGGAGACGAGAAACCACGCATTCCTCCAGAGCCTGGCATACGGCCGGACGAGGCAAACCTTGAGCCCGCTGCCAAGCGTCGATCGAGGGCCCACCAAGCGTCGGTGCTCGGCGATCCCTGGGGCCCTCCAACTCTGGCCACCGAGCCAGAAAGCCTGGCCCCCAATCGCCAGTCCACCTGACTACTCACGCGCACGAAACATCTGCGCGAAGACCAGAGAGCGTGACGTCGTGTGGCTCTTCTGTGGTTGCGGTCGCATGAGGGCCAGTGCAAATAGATCCTCATGCTCCGCGTCCTGCTGCTCGAAGACGAGCCTGTGATTCGCCGGGCGATTTCGCGTGAGTTGAGCAGGAGGGGCTACAGCGTGACCGAAGCGCCGTCCGCGACCGCCGCGCTTGGGTGCACCGGGCCTTACGACTGTGGCGTATTCGACATCGTGCTACCAGACGGCGACGGAATCGAAGTCGCGGAAACGTTGCTCGACTCGGGTGCCGTCGCACAGGCGGTCTTCTACAGCGGAACCTCGGATGAACGCATCTGGCTGCGAGCATCCGATGGCGGTGTCTTCGTACACAAGGACGCGGGGGTCCAGCGTCTCGCGGATCAGCTCGAGGCCCTGGTCTCCCCCGCGAGCTCCAGGTCGATCTGAGGTCCAGCCAGGGTGGGGAGGTGTGCTCCGCGACGGACGACTCGACACCCGTGAGCAACGGCAACGCCCCGCGCGGCTCGCCTTGCGCCGCGCTGGTCCGCGTGAAAGGAAGCCCCGATGCGTGAGGTGATGCAGGCCGTGCTGGAGCTGTTCGAGCGCGGCGAGCGGGGTGCGCTGGCCACCGTCACCCGAACCAGCGGCTCGACCCCACAGGTGCTGGGGGCGCGCCTGTTGCTGCGCAGGGACGGCTCCCGCGTGGGCACCGTGGGAGGCGGAGCGATCGAAGAAGCCGTGCTGGAGCAACTCGAAGATTGCCTGAGTGGCAGCCCCGGACGCACCAAGAGCTGGGATCTGATCCGTGACCTCGGCATGTGTTGTGGGGGTCGGATGGAGGTGTTCATGGAAGCCATCGAGGGCGCGCCTCGGCTGATCGTGCTGGGCGCCGGCCACGTCGCCCAGGCAACCGCCCCCCTCGCTGCTCGCGTCGGCTTCGCCCCGGTGATCGTCGACGCCCGCGAGGAGTTCAACGACGCCGCGAGGTTTCCCATGTGCAAACGCATCTTGAAGGAGCCGCGGGAGGCCGCCGAGGAGCTCGCACCCTCGCCACACGACTGGCTCCTGATCGTCACTCACGACCATCGGCTGGACGAGGAGGCCCTCGCTTGCTTCGGCGCGTTGCCCCACGCGTACCTCGGCATGATCGGCAGTCGGCGCAAGATCGCTCGGGTGCTGCAGCGGCTCCGCGCCAAGGGAAAATTGCCGGACCTGTCGCGCGTGTTCACGCCGGTCGGCCTCGACATCGGCGCGGTGACCCCCGACGAGATCGCTGTCAGCGTGGTCGCCGAGCTGATCGCGCTACGCGCAGTGGCGCGAGGAGGAGGCACGAAACGCGGCGAAATCGGGGCGCATTTGCGACTCGATCAGGCCCAGGTCGAGCGCCTGCTCAGCGCCACCGATTGACTCCCTCGCAGGGCGAGCGCGGCTCCCGGCTGCGCGCGCTTGCTCGAGTCGCACCCGGAGAATACAAGGTACAGCTCTCGTGAACGCGCCTGCGAGGAGCCCTCGCGTCTGCGCCGCGGAAGCAGGACCTGCGAGTCACTCGACGATTCGATCATGCACACCATCCATTTCACGCTGAACGGCCGCGAAGTCGTGGCCCGGGACATCGACCCAAACACCACCCTGCTCGGCTGGCTGCGTGACCAGGGTCACACCGGCACCAAGGAGGGCTGCGCCGAAGGAGAGTGCGGCGCTTGCGCCGTCGCTCTGGTGGTGAAGGATGGCGATGGCTCGCGCTATCTCCCGGTGAACAGCTGCCTGCTCCTGATGGGCGCCGTCGCTGGTCGTGAGGTGATCACGATCGAGGGGGTGAGGGCACCAGGCTCAGCAGGGGCACTGGACCTCGAACCTCACGAGGTCCAGAAGGCCATGATCGAACACGCCGGCTCGCAGTGCGGCTACTGCACGCCTGGCTTCGTGGTCAGTCTGTTCGCCGAGTATTACCGCAAGGATCGAGCGGTGACCGGGTTCGACCGGGAGAGCATCGGCGGCAACCTGTGTCGCTGCACGGGCTATCGTCCCATAGTCGACGCCGGGCGGAGCCTGCCCGTGCTCCAGTCGGGGAGCCAAGACGAGTTCGCTCGGCGTCTCTCGGCCCCCGCGCCCCCGGTGGAGAAGCTGGAGCTCAGCTTCCAGGCTGACGAGGGCGAGCGCTTCCTGTTTCGCCCCACGAGGCTCCGCGAGGCGCTGGAGTACCTCGCAGAATACCCGGGCGCTCAGCTGGTCGCGGGCGGCACCGACGTCGTGGTGGAGTTGAACCAGCGCCACCGTCGCCTCGAGCGCGCGCTGCTCCTCGAGGGCATCGAGGAGCTACAGCAGGTTCGACGCAGCGAGGAGTACCTGGAGATCGGCGCTGGCGTGAACCTGGGACGCGTGGAGGCAGAGCTCGGCGAAGAGGTGCCGCTGCTCGGTGAGCTGCTCCCGCTGTTCTCCTCCCGGCTGATCCGTGCGCGCGCGACCCTCGGCGGCAACCTGGGCACGGCGTCACCCATCGGAGACTCGCCGCCCGCGCTGCTGGCGCTGGACGCCGAGGTGTGCCTGGCGAGCAAGGATGGAGAGCGCTGGGTCGCGCTCGCCGACTTCTTCACCGGCTACCGAGAGACACTGCGCGGCTCCTCCGAGCTCATCAAATCCGTACGGATACCGCTGCCGCAGCCCGAAATCGCGCGCTTCTACAAGGTGTCCAAGCGCGAGTTCGACGACATCTCGACGGTGGCCGCCGGCTTCGCGCTACGCACCAGGGACGGCGTGATCGACGGCGCCCGGCTGGCATACGGCGGCGTCGCAGCGACCCCGGTGCGCGCCAGCGCGGCGGAGCAGGCTCTCGTTGGCCAGCGCTGGGGTCGTCCCGCCTTGGAGCTGGCGCTGCCGGCGCTCGACGGCGTCTTCACCCCCATGACGGACCAGCGAGGGAGCGCCGACTACCGGCGTCGCATGCTGAGCAAGCTGCTGGAGAAATTCTGGTTCGACACCGCCCCGGACTCCCCGGCGCAGTCCAGCTCGAGAAAGGTCGGCTGATGAGCAGCGTAGGAAAATCCGTCCCCCACGAGAGCGCCCTGGGACACGTCACGGGTGCGGCGCTCTACACCGACGATCTGTGTACGCGCTTTCCCGGGCTCTTGCACGCCTGGCCCGTGATGGCCCCCCATGCGCACGCGAGGGTGCTGACGGTCGACGCCGCTTCCGCCGCGACGGCGCCTGGTGTGGTCAAGATCCTGGGAGCCGCTGACGTGATCGGTGAGAACAACACCGGCGCATCTCGTCGGGACGAGCCCCTGTTCCCGGAGGAAGTAGAATTCCACGGTCAACCGGTGGCCTGGGTGCTGGCGGAGAGCCAAGAGCAGGCGATCCAGGCCGCGCAGCGGGTCGTCGTGGAGTACGAGGTGCTACCGGCGATCATCGGCATCGAGGCGGCCGAGGCGGCCGACAGCTACCTCACCGAACCCGAGCGCATCGAGCGCGGGGACGTGGAGCGAACGTTCACCCAGTGCGAGACGCTGCAAGGGGAGTTCTTCGTCGGTGGACAGGAGCACTTCTACCTGGAGACTCAGTCGGCGCTGGCGTACCTGGACGAGGCCGACTCGGTGATGGTCCAGTCATCCACGCAGCACCCGACGGAGACCCAGGAGATCGTCGCGCGGGTGCTCGGCGTGGAGAAGAACCGCGTCGTGGTCCAGAGCCTGCGAATGGGCGGAGCCTTCGGAGGCAAGGAGGTGCAGGCCAACGTGTTTGCGGCGGTGGCCGCCCTGGGGTCCCGCCTGACGAGGCGTCCGGTGCGTGCGCGCCTGGATCGCGCGCGAGACATGATGCTCACGGGCAAGCGGCACCCGTTCCTCGGTCGCTACCGCATCGGCTTCGATCCCCGAGGCAAGATCCTGGCCTTCGATCTACAGCTGACCAGCGACGGCGGCTACAGCCTCGATCTGTCCGCTCCAGTGCTCGGACGCGCGCTCTTCCACTGCGACAACGCCTACAACATCCCGAACTTGCGCGTCGTGGGGCGCGTCGCGAAGACCCACACCACCTCACACACCGCCTTCCGCGGCTTCGGCGGGCCCCAGGGCATGGTGATGATCGAGGACGCGCTCGACGCCGTCGCCCGCCACCTGTCGTTGCCCCCCCACGTGGTCCGTCAGCGCAACTTCTATCGAGACGGCGACTCCACGCACTATGGACAGCCGGTCAAGGACGCCGGACGCATCCAGCGCATCTGGGATCGCCTGCTCGAAACCAGCGCCTTCGAGCGGCGCTCCGGGGAGGTCGAGGCGTTCAACGCCAATCAGACCACACGGAAACGTGGCCTGGCCATCACCCCGGTCAAGTTCGGGATCTCCTTCACGGCCAAGTACTACAATCAGGGCGGCGCGCTGGTGCTCATCTATCGAGATGGCAGCGTTCAGGTGAACCACGGCGGGACCGAGATGGGTCAGGGTCTGCACACCAAGATGCGCCAGGTCGCAGCACACACCCTCGGCATCCCGCTGGCCAGCGTACGCATCATGCCGACGCGCACGGACAAGGTGCCAAACACCTCGGCCACCGCAGCGTCGAGCGGCACCGACCTGAACGGCGCCGCGGTCGCCAACGCTTGCGAGACGCTGCGCGAGCGACTGCTCGAGGTAGCTGGCCGGTTGCTGGGTCAAGATCCAGGTGACCTCGTGATCGAGGAAGGTCGAATCCAGGCGCGGGGCGCCGACTCGGAAGGCCACGGCCTGACCTTCGCCCAGGTGGTCGAGCGCGCCTACCTCGATCGCATCCAGCTGTCGTCGACCGGGTTCTACCGCACGCCCGAGATCCACTACGATCGCATCAAGGGCCGCGGCAAGCCGTTTCACTACTTCGCCTATGGAGCCGCCGTCACGGAGGTGGAAGTCGACGGCTTCACGGGCATGTATCGTATTTTGCGCACGGATATTCTTCACGATGTCGGCAGCTCGCTCTCCCCGCTGGTCGATCGCGGACAGGTCGAGGGGGGCTTCATCCAGGGCCTCGGCTGGCTCACCCAGGAAGAGCTATGGTGGGCTCCAGATGGCCGCTTGGGGACGATCAACGCCTCGACCTACAAGCTGCCGAGCCTCGGCGAGTGCCCCGAGGAGTTCCACGTCGAGCTCTTGGAGCGCGCGGAAGAGCCTGGGGTGATCTACGGCTCGAAGGCGGTCGGGGAGCCGCCGTTCATGCTCGCGATCAGCGCCCGTGAGGCGCTGCGGCAGGCGGTCGCGAGCTTTGCCACGCCGGCGGGGCAGCGGCGCGGCGTGCCCCTGAAGAGCCCCGCAACGCCCGAGGCGGTGTTCTGGGCCATCGACGCCCTGGGGGCGTCTGCGCTGGCGCCCCCGTCGTCGAGCGCCGCGAAGGTCGCGGAGTAGCGGAGCAGATCCAGTCTCGACGCGGCGTAATATGCCGTATGCTGAGAGACATGTCTGCGTTCCGCACCGCAACCGCGAGCCTGGTCTTTGGTCTGACGCTGAGCGCGTCGTCTCTCGCCTGGGCGGATCTGGCGCCGGTAGAACCAGAGGCCGACTGCAGCGTGGAGTCAGAGCAGGCCAAGGGCAGGACCGACTGCAAGCAATGTGAGACTTACCACGCGGAACCGCACAAGTGCGAGGCGCTGGGGGAAGAGGGCTACAAGAAGAGCTGCCAGGCGGGTGGCGCTTCCGTGTGGCACGAAGTGTGGTGCAAGGGAGAGAGCAGCAGCGCGCCCCCGGCCGAGCCGAAGCCTTCGGGTTGCGGCGCTTGCAGCACCACCGGCGCCGGAGAGGCGTCCAGCCTTTCCTGGCTCGTGCTGGGGCTCGGGCTGGTCTGCGTCGCTGCCCGGCGCCGACACCGCCCGCTCACTGGATCCCCTTCTTCTCCACGGTCCAGCCAGGGCTGAGGCAGAGCGAGCAGCCCGCGCCGTAGAAGATCGGGCGCGCGCTCTCGTCGTCCATCAGGTGCAGGCGTAGCCAGGCCGTCGCCGGACCGCGGAAGTCGCTGATGTCTCCCACCGCCGCGATCAGGTGATCCGCGCTCTTGAGCGTGCCCCAGAAGACGTCGGCGTTGGTGTTGTCGAAGATCGGCTGCTGCTGGATGGGGCGAGGCGCGATCACGTCGGCCCCACCGCTCATCAGAAACATTGGCCCGTGCTGGTGCTTCTGAGAGTCGGCGTCGTGTCCCAGCCCGGTGACGTAGGGTTCGAGCGGCGCGGTGACGCTCACGCGCGGATCGGCGCCAGCCATGATGCTTCCACCACCTCCCTGAGAGTGCCCGCTGGTGCCCACTCGAGTCAGATCCAGCTTGCCTTGATAGACGCTCCCGCTCTTCGCGTCTTGATCCGTCAGGTAGTCCAGACAGGCTAGCATCTCCTCACCGGTGCCGGCGTTCGAGGTGTTCGCCGCGGCGACCACGAAGCCATGAGAAGCCCAGTGGGTCAGCACCCCGGCGTAGATGGGCGGCGCGGCGGTGGTGCCGTTTCCCCAGAGGATGATCGGGTGTTTGCGGCCCGCCTCCCCTAGCACCTGGGGACGAAAGATGGTGCAGCTCGGCCCCTCGCCCTTGCTGGTGGTCGGGAAGGAGCCCTTGGCAGCGAAGTCCGTTACCGCAGGGAACGGGGGGACGCTGGGCTCTCCGGCGGTGCCTGCGCTGCCTCCCTGATCGGATCCGCCGGTGGCAGCCCCAGCGGCGCCTCCCGGGGAGCTGCCCGCCTGGGAGCTGCCTCCCTGCGAGCTCCCGCTCTCACCCCCAGATCCACCGCTGGAGTCTCCGCCAGCGCCTCGATCCCCAGCCGCGCCGCCGCTGCTCGACACACCGCCGCTGCCGGCAGCCGCGACCAAGCCGGGCGTCTCCTCGCTGCTACCGCCGCAGCCAATGGCCCACAGCAGTGGAGCCAGCGCCAGCCACCGCATGTCCCTCATGCCCTCTCCTCCGCTCAGGGGCGAGGGTGGTTCCTCGTCGACTCCCGAGCGGACGCTACTCTGACACAAGTCCGAGACTCAGGTAACCCCAGCCTCCCGTGCTGGCGCGCTGGGGAGAGCTCTGGGGAGGTCGTATTGCGGTGTGGAAAAAAGAATCTAGTCGCGCGCAATCCGGTCCCGCTCCGAGTCGGCGAGGACCGACACCGGGCGCGGTGAGCGGTCCGAGTCGGCGAGGACCGACACCGGGCGCGGTGAGCGGTCTGACGCGAGGCGAAACGCCGCTATAACCCCGTTCCAGTCCCGTTCCGATCACTCCGAGCAGCCGAGGCCATTGGTACCGGCGGTCAGCACGTACTTCGGCGACGGACAGGAGCGGGTGCAAAGCGCCGAGCGACAACCACCGACTCCGTAGGGAACTGCGTACGTACAGCCGCCCGCACCGCAGGTGTACTTCACGCCCGTCGCGGAGTCCGAGCCCACGCCAGCGACGGGAGAGGTCACACAGAAGCCAAAGATGTTCACCTCACCGGGACCGCATCCGGTGTTCGCCTGGGGTGAGGGACAGGTGTTGAAGTGACGGGGACTCCCGTCTGGACACGGCGGCAGGCAGAGCGGAACACCACTGTCGGGCACCAGCCCAGGGGGACACTGTCCCGGGTTCTGCGCTGGCGGGGTCGGCTCGCCAGGCTTGTTTGGCTTGTCCGGCTGCGATGGCGTGCTGGTCGAGATGTCGACGAGGTAGCCGTACTTCATGTTGGTGAGCAGCGTCTTCTCCAGGATCCAGGCGTAGCCGCCGTCACCCCAGTTGCTGCCCCAGGAGTTGTGCAGCAGGTAGTAGGTGCCGTTGGCCTGGGTCTTGTAGCCCGCGATCACCATCGCGTGCCCCGAGCGACTCGCCCGGAAATCACCGTCGGGGATGATCGCGTTCTTCCCGCGCACGTCCTGGAAGCGGCTATCCACGTACATCGCGAACCAGACGTTCTGACCCTTGGCGAGCGCGCCCTTGAGCTCCGCTGGATCCATCACGTTGATCTCGGTGATGTTCGTCACCCGTACGTTCGCTGCCTTGTCCATGCTGGACAGCTTCGCGCTGTCCACCGGCTGGTTGCAGGACGTCCCCGTGATCGAGCCACAGTCGCAGTAGCCCCCGCTGTACCAGGAGCACGCGGTCTTGGCGTTGTAGCGCCAGCTCGGCTCGACGCTGAGCGGCTGGTTGCGGTTCGCGTCCGCGGCGGACTGCATCGAGGGGTAGTGGTAGCGGCCCCAGATCTGCATCACGGAGACGTTCCCCGGGGAGCTGCCAGCCTGAGCGATGGCGTGATCCACGGCGGCAGCCAGGCTGAAGGCGGTGCACGCGCCGACCGGACCTTGGTCGCGCACCGGGCCTTCTTTCCCCGCGGAACGATGATCGACGCCAGTCGGCAGGGGCTCCGCCCCGACGTAGTTCGCACCCGCGTCGAAGCGTTTGCGGTTCACCAGCGCCTTGGATGCGGTGGGCACCAGGCCGTACTGCGGAGTCATGCAGTCGAGCAGGATCGGCGAGCCGCTGACGTTGACGGAACCACACGAGGAGAGCGCCTGTGCGGAGGGAGGCTGACCTGGCTGCGGAGCCGGCTGGCCGGGAGTGAGACCAGGCACGACGGGCACCGGGATGCCGTTGACCATGGTCCAGCCCTGAGGCAGCGGCAGGTCCGCGATGTTGGGGGGCAACGGTAGGTTGAAGCCAAGCGGCGCCGCCGGCGGCGGAGCCTGCACCGGCGGTGGCGCTGCGGGAGGCGGCGCCTGGGCTGGCACGGCGTACTGTCCCGGCGGAGGATTGGCGGCCTGCTGACTCCTGCGCCCAGACTCGATGGTGCAGGCGCTGACCAGGAACAGGCTCAGGCAGACACCTGTGATGAGCCCAGAGCTCGTGCGAATCAGGAGGTCTTGCTCACCGCGCATCCGGAGTCGTCTGATCATCCCACAAACCTACCATGTTCCCGGTGCCCGAACCTGAGCACGTAATGAGTAATACGGAACACGCCGAGGGGATCTGCGCCGTTAAAAACCACGCGCGAAACAATCGCTCGAGGCCGCTCGCTGCCCTGACGGCAGGGTGTCACCCTCGAAGGTCGGCCCTCGCTAGCGGTTCAGGCCGAGGGGCGCCGAGAGCCTCGCCATCAGCGTCCCCATGATCGGAGATACCCAGCGCCCCACACTGAACTGAGCCGGATACACCACGCTCTCGCGCTCCCGCTCGATCGCCCTGGCGGTGAGCTTCGCCAGCTTCGCGGTGGTGCCCTTGAAGGGACCGAGCACCGCGGCCGCGCGGTGATCCGTCGCCATCAGCTTGGTCAACATCGGCGTGTCCACCGGGCCTGGGTACACCGTGAGCACGTGAACGCCACTCCCGGCGAGCTCGATGCGCAAGATCTCGTCGATGCTCGCCAGCGCTCGCTTGGTGGCGATGTAGACCGACGCGAGGTTCGTCGGAAAGAACACCGAGGCGGTGGCGATTGACACCAAGCAGCCGTGTCCTCGCTCCACCATGCCGGGCATCAGCTGGTGAGTCAGCGCCATGGGTTGAGCGAAATTCACCTCGACGCACTCACGAATTTCCGCAGGGCTTTTCTCGAGGAACTGGTTCACGCCACCGCTCACACCAGCGTTGTTCACCAGGATATCCACATGGCCGAAGTCATCCCTCACGCGTCGCGCCAGCTCCAAGCCGGAGCCCGGCAACGACAGATCCGCACGGATTGCGTTTGCCTCCCCCCCCGCGCGACGAATCACCTCCACCACCCCCTCGAGCTTCTCGACGCGACGCGCGGCCACGCTGACCTTCGCGCCCCGCGCGGCGAGTTCGATCGCTAGCGTCTCGCCGATGCCCGACGATGCCCCCGTTACCAGCGCGTGCCGCCCCGAAATCTGCATACCCTTGCATAGTGCATCCGGCAGCGGGCCCGCCGAAGAAACGCCCCCTCGCGTGGCACACTCCGGCACGACCCGCACGACTCGTCACACTCCGCCCCGAGGCGAGCCCGCCCAGGCCGCCGGGGACGTTGCTGGAGTGCGGGTTTTCCAGCCCGACGAGGGCTCAGGTCCGGAGCGAGCCGCGGGGCACGGCGCTTGCTCCAGGGCGAGGTCATGCAGCTCAAGCTACCCATCACGGCTCTCTCCACGACCTTCCTGCTCTCCCTGGGTTGGGGGTTAGGGTGCGGTGCCAGCACCAGTCCGGAGTCGAGCTTCGAGTGCACCGACACGGGTCAGCCCGATCAGGGCTTCGCGACCTGTGACAACGGGCTGAAGCACCGTCCGCAGGCGGTGGCCTGCCAGCTCGCGCTGCCGCGCGCGGGTGTGGAGTGCACGAGCGGCTTCGATCCAGCGGAGTGCACGACTGACTCCGACTGCACGGCGTCGCCCAACGGCTACTGCGTCGCTGGGCAGATCTGCTACTGCCGCTATGCGTGCAGCACCGACGCTGACTGCGGAGAGTCGCAGCTCTGCGAGTGCGGGAGCGGCGGAGTATCGGCCTGTGTCTCGGCCCTGGGTTGCCAGTCCGACGCCGACTGCCCGGGCAGTGTGTGCGCGATCCACACCACGGAGTGCGGCGGGCACGGCTACTCCTGCGTGACCAGCGAGGACGGTTGCACGACCAACGCCGACTGCAAGAGCGGCGAACAGTGCCTGTATGACGGCACACGTCGGAGCTGTGGGCTGGACACCTGCGTCGAGGGGCGCCCATTCTACGTCGAAGGTCATATCCGCACGGCACCACTTCATGCCGGTTCGAACTGGAGCCAGGACGACCGCTGCGCGAGCCTCGCAGACGTCGTCGTCACCGACGACGCTCGCGAAGCGGCGCAACACCACTACCTCCAGATGGCAGCCATGGAGCACGCTTCGGTGGCGGCGTTCGCCCGCTTCACTCTGCAGCTGATGAGCCTGGGCGCGCCAGCAGACCTGCTCCGAGGGTCCCACGAAGCTCTCGCTGACGAGCTGCGTCACGCGAAGCTGGCCTTCGCGATCGCAGCCCACCTGGGAGCCCCGCGTCAGCCGGGTCCACTGGACGTCACGGGGGCGCTGGAACAGGCCTCTCCGCGTGCGATCCTGGAGACGACCCTGGCGGAGGGTTGCGTCGGGGAGACTATCGCCGCCGCGCGCATGCTGGAGGCCTCGTTGCTCGTCGCCGATCCGGCGCTCGCCGCCGAGCTGCGTCGGGTGGCGGAAGACGAGACCCGGCACGCCGCGCTGGCCTGGCGCAGCGTCGCGTGGCTGCTCGACCTGCACCCCGAGCTCGAGCGCTCCGCGCGGGAGTACCTGGATCGAACGGTCACCACCGCGCTGGGCGACGAGGCGCGGCTCGTGCGTGCCGACGCGGATGCGCAGAGCCCCGCGGAGACCCTGGGCGTGCTCTCGGAGGCTCGTGGGCGAGCCGTCGCCCGAGCTGCGGTGCAGCACCTGGTGGCCCCTGCAGCTCGGGCGCTGTTCAGTCGGCGAGGCGAATCCGCGCGAGGCGTGCTCCGCGCCGACACCAGCGCGCGCGCCTGAACTTCGAGGCTGCCGTCCAGCAGCGGAGACGGCTACTCTGCGCGGGATGCAGCCTCCCATGCCAGCACCCTCGGCCTCGCCCCCCAAAGCCAGCAAGCTCCCGCTGCTTCTGATGCTAGGCGGTGGCGCAGCGATCGTGCTCTCACTCCTGCTGGGCGTGGTGGGAGGCTTCTTCCACTGGCAGGCAGGCAAGGCCTATCGCGCCTACACCATCATCAACAGCTACGTGGGCTACGGCTCGTCGCTGGCCGATATTCCGTATAGAAAATACAAGACGTACTCCACTATCCGCACCATCAGCTGGGCAGGCAGCGGCCTGTTCTTCATGCTGGGCGCAGGGGGACTCGTCGGCGGCATCGTCACCCGGAGCAAGCGGCCAGCCGCCGCTCCCGCTGCTCCCGCCTACAGCGGCCAGATGTACCAGCCCGAGGGCAACCCGAGCAGCGCCGTACCCACCGCTCCCTCGCCCGGAGCGCCTCCGCCGTCCGCCGCGGTCTCCTCGAACGCATACGGCGCTCCCCCCCCCGGCTTCGGTGCTCCGACGGCGAGCGCTCCACCAGGACCACCGCCGCCTCCGCAGGAGCCCCCCGCGAGCTTCCAGCCCACCGCAGCCTCGCCCCAGCCGATGCCCACACCCGCTCCCGCCGCGCCCACCCCGGCGAGCGACCGCAAGTTCGGCGGGACGATGTTGATGTCCGAGGTCGACCCGACGAAGAAATAGCGACCCTCACTCCGCAGCTCTGGGCGAGCGTCTGGGTTCGGTGGTCCGGCTACGTTTCGCTGAACAGCTCGCCTGGCGGGAAGGTCGGGAGTTTGACTTGAGGGCTCGAGTGTTCAAACCTTCCGCCGCGTCACGTTTGGCAGTCGCTTCACGCAGGGTTGCGCGGTAGGGACGCGGTTCCCCTCTGTCACGCCTCTTTGGGTCGGTGTCGTCAGAACCAGCGCGCCTCACCCCCGAACGATCAGGCTCCGGCGACGTTGCCGGAAGCGAGCCACCACGAGAATTTCCCATGCAGCTCTTCGATCATCCGTACGCCGCGTTCCTCCACCAGGTGGAGAAGCCCAATCGCTACACCGGCGCGGAGCACGGCAGGCGGAAACGAGACTGGAGCGAGGTGGACGCGAAGGTATGTCTCGCCTTCCCCGAGATCTACGACATCGGGATGAGCCACCTGGGCTTTCGCATCCTGTACAAGATCCTGAACGACAACCCGCGCACGCTGGCTGAGCGCTGCTACGCGCCGTGGGTCGACTTGGAGCAGAAGCTGCTCGACCACGGTCAGCTCCTGGTGAGCCTCGAGAGCGCGCGACCACTCTGCGACTTCGACGTGGTTGGCTTCAGCCTGCAGTTCGAGCTGACCTACACGAACATGCTGCGCATGCTCGATCTCGGCGGCATTCCCCTGCGCTCGGCGAATCGCAGCGACGCCGATCCGCTGATCGTCGTCGGCGGACCCGTGGCGACCCACATGGAGCCCGTAGCGCCGTTCGTCGACGCCGTGGTGATCGGAGACGGCGAGGAGGTCACCACGGAGCTCGCCTTGCTCTGGGTCGAGAGCAAGCGCCGCGGCCTGTCACGGGACGAGCGGCTGCAGGCGCTGGCAAAGCTACCGGGCGTCTACGTTCCGAGCCTCTACGCAACGGAGCTCCAGGAGGAGACCGGCTTTCACGTCGTGAGCGGCCCTGTCTCCGCTGACCTGCCGTTCCCCGTCGAGCGCAGGCTGGTCAAGAGCCTCGCCGATTATCCTTTCCCCGCGGAAGGTCCTGTCGGCGGCCCCGAGGCCATCTTCGATCGCATGAGCATCGAGGTGGCGCGAGGCTGCACCGAGGGCTGCCGCTTCTGTCAGGCGGGTATGATCTATCGCCCGGTGCGCGAGCGTGATCCGCAAGAGGTGATCGACACGGTGCTGACGGCGCTGGAGAAGAGCGGGCAAGACGAAGTGAGCCTGACGGCCCTGTCGACCGCCGACGTCTCGTGCATCAGCCCGCTGATCAAGCAGCTGGTGGAGAAGACGGCGCCAGAGCGCGTTAGCCTTGGAGTGGCGTCGCTGCGCGCCTACGGCCTGGCGGACGATCTCCTCGACGACATGCGCAAGGTGCGCGCCAGCGGCCTGACCTTCGCGCCGGAAGCCGGCACCCAGCGCATGCGGGACGTGGTGAACAAGAACGTCACCGAGGCGCAGCTCCTCGAGACCGCCGAGCGCACCTTCTCCAAGGGCTTCGACAAGATGAAGCTCTACTTCATGATCGGATTGCCGACGGAGGAGGACGAGGACGTCGAGGGCATCGTCCAGGTCGGCCTCAACGCTCTTTCCGTAGGGAGACGCTATGCGCGAGGCAGGGCGAAGGTGACGGTCAGCGTCTCGACTCACGTACCCAAGCCCCACACGCCCTTCCAGTGGTGCGCGATGGATCCGCTGGATGAGGTGGCGCGCAAGCAGCAGCTACTCAAGCAAGCCGCCAAGCAGGACAAGCAGCTGGGCCTGCGCGTGCACTACTCCGTCGCCAGCGCGCTCGAGGGAGTGCTGGCGCGCGGCGACCGCAGCCTCGCGGACGCGATCGAGCGCGCGTACCTGAACGGCGCCCACTTCGACAGCTGGGACAGCCACCTGAAGATGGAGGTCTGGCAAGAGGCCTTCGAGCACTTCGGCGTCGACACCCAGAAATACCTGGGCACGATCCCGGTGACCGCGCGCTTGCCCTGGGACCACATCGACGTGGGCCTCGAGGAAGGCTTCCTCGCCAGGGAGTACCGCAAGGCGCTCAGGAGTCGCCTGAGCCCTCCGTGCGGAAAAGCCGTCGGCATGTTCGTGCATCACACCAACGTGCAAGAGGCGGCGACCGACCAGCGGCGCCTGGTGTGCTACGACTGCGGCGTCGCCTGCGACATGGGCAAGATGCGCAGCGAACGCATTGGTTTCCTGACGAAGATGGGCGCCACGGAGCCCGGACAACGCGCCCGGCTACCGATGATCGAGGAGGCGCGCGCCGAGGCCAAGCGGCGACGCCAGAACCCCGAGGCGTTCCGGCCCGAGCGCGCCGGCGGCCCCGCGGAGCGCTTTCGACTGCGCTTCAGCAAGACGGGTCCGGCGGCCTTGCTCGGTCACCTGGACATGGGCCGAGAGCTCGCCCGCGTCTTGAAGCGCGCCGGGCTGCGTGTGTCGTACTCCGCTGGCTTCAACCCCAAGCCAGAGCTCTCGTACGGTCCGGCGCTCAGCCTCGGCGTGCCCACGCTGGATGAGTTCATCGACATCAAGCTGATCGATGCACCCGAGAGCGAACCCATGCTCGCACGCCTGAACGCCGCCGCCGGCGGTGGGATGCGCTTCAGCGGCGTGGCCAAGCTGGGGCCAAACGACCCGGGCCTCTCCCGCATCATCACCGCGGGGAGCTACGTGATCGCCCTGGCGCGCTCTGCGCTGACGCAGCTCGGCGGTCTGGAGGGCTTGCGCGAACGCATCAACGAGTTCAACGCCTGCGAGAGCCGGGTCGTGCTGCGCACCATCAAGGGCGTCGGCAAGAAGGTCGACGTGCGCAAGCTGGTGAAGGCCCTGAGCGTCGGTGACGAACGGGCGTTCGCCGCGCTCGATCAGGCGGGCTTCGTCGGCGATGTGCTGCCCATCCTCGTCACAATCGAGATCAGCAACAGCGGCTCCGCCAAGACCAGCGAGGTCGTCGAGGCGTTGACCGGCGACGCGCAGTTCCCCCACCAGGCGGTGCGCGTGGCGATCCTCGCCGGGGACACTTCTCCGCTCGATCTGGCAGCCCACAAGAAGCAGCCGAGGGCGCGGGCGCTTCCAGCGGACATCAGCGCGGAAGCCTGAGCCGGTTCTCGAGCCAGAGGGCGCAGGCGGGTCGTTCGGGGGTGAGACAGCGCCATCCCCGTCGCGAGCTGGTGCGCCGCCTCTGGTGAGGCGAATCCATGATTCGCCGAACAAGTCAGCACAGCGCCGCCTCTAGCTCGGGCGCGCTTCGTCTGCCCGAGGTTCCAGCGGAGGCAACGCGATCACCTGAGTGTCGGCGATCAGATCGTGGATGCACCGCCTATCCTCACGGAAAATATACAGGCAATCCAGAATCGGCATGCAGGTGACGATGAAGCGCACCGCGCCCAGCACCCAGCTCCGCAGCGCGACGCCGTGAACGAAGCCGACGGGCTGTCCGTCCATGCGGACGATGCGAATGCGCTGCATCTTCTTGCCGATCGTCTGACCGCTCTTGGCGACCAGGTACCACTGGATGACGTTCATCGGCACCGAAGAGACGAGCGCCGCGATCTGCAGGCGCACGCCAGCGTCCGGATCAGCCAGGTCGAGCTCCATGAACTGCGACGCGATGGCGAGACCAGCCGCAACGGAGACGATCAGCAGCAGGCCATCGGTGATCGCAGCCATGAGTCGCTGGTCGCGGTCTGCGAGTCTGGTCTCGTTCGACATCGGGTGGGTGGTTCCCTCACCGTCGCCTGGGCTCACTCCTGCTCCCCCTGCTCGGCAGCAGCGAAGTGCGCGAGCAACGCTGCGTTGACACGGTCCGCGCACTGAAAGACCGCTCCATGTCCCCCGTCCGGAAGGTCGAGCTTCCTTGCCCTGGGGATTCGAGCCGCGAGGAGATCGCTGTGTCTGGGCCTCACCAGCAGGTCGCGCTCCGGCTTGATCACGAGACTCGGCACCTGGATACCGCGCAAGCGCCGCCGCGTGTCGTGGCGCAGGATCGCCAGGAGCTGCGCCCTGAGCGTCCTCGGGTGCGCGCGGCGCTCGAGCCCGCCGTTCATGCGCTCCGACAGCACTTCGAGGCGCACGCTGGCGCGGAACTCTGGTGGATAGAGCAGCTCCACGAGCGCCGCGGGGCGCCGCTCGACGGGCAACAGGTTCGCCTTGGCGAACAGTCGCAGCCCTTCGAGGCGCGGCACCAGGCCGAAGGGTCCACCCGCGTGGGTCGCGATCAGGCTCAGGCTGATCAGCCGCCTCGGCACCGCCAGCGCCAGATGCTGCGCCACCATGCCACCCATCGAGACGCCGACCACGTGGGCGCGCTCCCAGCCCAGGGCATCCAGCACCCGCTCGGCGTCCGCGGCAAGTTCCCGCATGGAAATTCTGCCGCGCAGCGCCTCGCTGTCGCCGATCCCGCGGTTGTCGTAGCAGGCCACCGGATGAGCGTGGCTGAGGCCTTCGAGCTGGGGCTCCCACATGCTCCCGGGCATGCCGAAGCCCATGATCAACAGCACGGGCGCGCCCGCGCTGCCCTCGCCCCGCAGCTGGTACGCCAGGCGCGGGGCGCTCTCCGTGTACCGCACTGCTTCCGCCCTCGCGTTCATTGGCCGGGGATCAACCCCTTCAACCCAGGCAGGTTCGGGATGCTGTTCATCCCCGCGGTGACCAGCTCTTGCCTGGTGACCTTGCCCTTCAGCGTGAACGGCAGATTGACGTTCAGATCCTTGCCCCCGACGGCGACGGTACCCTCGATCACATAGGGCACCTCGGTCTTGCTCGTGGCGAGCGTCATCAGCGCCGGCAGACTGTCGAACGGTACCGTCACGTCCGCGGTCAGCGGGCTGGTCGCCTTGGCTGGCAGTGAGATCGCGGTCGGCGAGGTCACCTCTTGCAGCCTGATGCTGTCATCGAAGGTCGCCTTGGCCTTCACCGACTGCACGCTGAGAGCGAAGCCGTTGGGGTTGTAGGCGTCGAACTCGAGGCGAAGGGTGACCCCGGTCGGGCCGACGGCTCGAATCGTCCCCTTCTTGGGCGTGAGCGTCGGCGGCTCCGGCTTCGAGCACCCCGCGGCGGCCAGACCCGCGCCAAGCACCAGAGCGAGTCCAAGCGCCGGAACCCGATGCCGCACGGCAATGCTCCCGGGCAGGGGCTGGGGCGCGGGACGCAACCTGACCGAACTCAGCGCGAGGAGGGCGAAGCCGAGCGCGAGGATCCCGAGGCTTGAGAAGAGCATGGCGCAGCATAGCGCGAGGGCTCGAGGAGGCCGCTCGCCGAAGCGACGCGGGGAGCCTGAACCTTGGTGAACGTCGGCGCGCCAGCCCGACCTCACCCCAGGAAGCTGGGTCCCAACCTCTCGATGGGGACGGCGCGAAGCCACCATTGCACGCTATATAATTGAAACTATTCAAGTTCTTGGCACTCAAGAAAGGCACGATCCAGCTGGGTCGGGCACCTCGCCGGACTGTAGGATCGCTCCATGGCAAGGCGAGTTTGGGTAGGCGTGGCGAGCTTGGGCTGCGTCCTGAGCTTTGGCAGCGCTGCTTTCGCGACCGACTTCTACGTCGACCCGGTCAACGGCAGCCCCAGCGGAGACGGCTCTCAAGGCAACCCGTGGCGCACGCTCCAGGAGGTGGTCGAGGCGGATCTGATCGCCAGCCAGAACTGGGACACGCTGCCCTACGACACGGGTTCTCGACTAGAGCCGAAGAACCCCGGCGCACCGATCCAGGCGGGCGACACCATCTGGCTCCTGAGCGGCTACCACGGGTCTGTCGAGATCACTGGCTACTACAATGCCAGTGACATCACCATCGCGGCAGCACCTGGCGCCTCGCCCCAGCTGGCCTCGCTGCTGATCCGCTCGGCAAAGAACTGGGTGGTGCGTGGACTCTCGCTGAGCCCCGACTACGCGCCGACCTACGAACGCACGACGATGATCGACCTGGACAGCCACGGCTACAGCGGACCGGTCTCGGACGTCACGGTGGAAGACTGCCAGCTCCAGTCCGTCGCCGACGCCTCCAGCTGGACGGCGAATGACTGGGACACCCGTGCGGTCAATGGCATCGGCGCTGACGGGTCGAACATCACCATCCGCGGCAACCGACTGAAGAACGTCAACTTCGGCATCAGCGTGGGAGCCAGCGACTCGCTCGTGGAGGACAACGTCGTCGACTCGTTCTCGGGCGATGGCATGCGCGGCCTCGGCGATCACAGCACGTTTCAGTACAACCTCGTCAAGAACTGCTACGACGTGAACGACAACCACGACGATGGCTTCCAGTCCTGGTCCAGCGGACCTGGCGGCGTCGGCACCGGCGAGGTCACCGGCATGGTTCTGCGCGGAAACGTGATCATCAACTACGAAGATCCGAACCAGCCCCTGCGCGGACCGCTGCAGGGCATCGGCTGCTTCGATGGTACGTTCGTGGACTGGGTGGTCGAGAACAACGTCATCATCACCGATCACTGGCACGGCATCAGCCTCTACGGAGCGCGCAACTCGCGCATCGTGAACAACACGGTGCTCGACCCGAACACCAGCGATCCCGGGCCACCGTGGATAAAGATCGAGAATCACAAGGATGGCACCGCCCCGGTGGACTGCCTGGTGGCGAACAACCTCACCACTGCGCTGGCCAACGCGGGCGGAGTCACCGAGGACCACAACCTGCTGATCGACGACCCGTTGAAGCTCTTCGTCGACCCCGCTGCCTACGACGTCCACCTGCTCGACGACTCTCCAGCCATCGACCAGGGCACGAGCGATCATGCTCCGAGCCACGACATCGAAGGCATCCCCAGGCCGCAGGGCAGCGCGGTGGATGTGGGCGCCTACGAGTGGCACGATCCCAGCGTGATGCCGGACCCCGACGCCGGAGTCAGCGGAGGCTCGGGCGGAGGCCCTGGCGGCAGTAGCAGCGGCGGCACAGCTCAGGGAGGCGGCAACCAGGGCGGAAGCGCGAACGCCGGTGGCGGGCAGGGCGGCGCCGCCTCGGGTGGCGACTCCAGCGGCGGCGCCAGCGCAGCCAGCGCCGACTCCAGTGACGACTCGGGCTGTGGATGCCGGGTCGGCGCGGGTTCCTCGGACAGTAGCCTCCTGCTGCTGGCGCTGGGACTCGGCGCGGGGCTGATGGCCCGCCGCAGACGCCGCCGCCAGGCTGCTCGCGGCTGAGCTACCCCGCTCACGCAGCACGGGTACGACGACTCCTGGTGCCGCGCTTGCTCGCGCGCGTCCGCGCGCGCTTGGCCCCCTTCAGCGCGGCGGCGGCGTCGAGCAGCCGTTGCGCGTGGTGTCTCGCGCTGTCAGTCACCTCGGCGCCTCCGAGCATACGCGCCAGCTCTTCGACGCGCTCGGCCTCGCCCAAGCGCACGACGCGAGTGCGAGTCCGCCCAGCCTCGACAAGCTTTTCCACGCGGAACTGCGCATCAGCGAACGCCGCCACTTGAGGCAGGTGGGTGATACACAGCACCTGCGCGGGAGAGTCACCGTGGCCGCTGCGTGCGGCGCGCAAGAGCCGCCGCCCGATCGCGTCGGCGACGGCGCCGCCGACGCCAGCGTCCACTTCATCGAACACGTAGGTGGCGACGCCCCCTCCGGCGTTGCTCACAGACTGCAGCGCCAGGAGGATGCGCGAGAGCTCGCCGCCACTGGCCACTTCGCTGAGCGGGCCCGCGGGCTCGCCTGGGTTTGCGGAGACCCTGAGCTCCACGCGATCGACGCCGGCGCCGTGAATGCGCTCGGCAGGCAGCCGCTCGACGGCGATCTCGATGCGCGCGAGCGGCATGCACAGCGACTCGAGCTCGCACTCCACCTCGCGAGCGAGTCCCTGCGCCACCTCGCAGCGTCGCTCGTGGAGCTCGGCGGCGATCTCCAGCGCCGCAGCCAGGGCTTGCTCGCGTCGTACGTCGAGCGCCGCGATGCGCTCGGCGCCGCTCCGCCACTCGTCGACTTGAGCCTCCAGGCGCTCCCGCGCCTCGCAAAGCGCGGGCCCATGCTTGCGCCTCAGCACCGCCAGCTGATGCTGCCGCTCCTCCAGTCGCTGCAGGGACTCTTCGGCGTCGTCCTCGACGCACAGCGCCCTGCGCGCCTCGACGAGCGCCTCTTCACAGCTGGCGGCTGCGGCGCTGAGCGCGCTGCTCAGCGCCGCGAACTCGCCCACCTGGAGCGCGCGCAGCTGGCGCTCGAGCGCCGCGAGTCGGGGCAAGACGGCGCCGTCGCTCTCCTCGAGCTCGGACTCCACCAGGCGCACGGCCTCCACGGACTCCTCACGTCGACGCAGCGAGTCCAGGCGCTCCCTCACCCCCTCCCACTCCCCTGGCTGCGGATCCAGCTCGATCAGCTCGTTCAGCTGGTGCTCCAGGTAGTCGCCCAGCGCGGGATCCTGGGCCAGCATCTCGCGCAGTCGCTCGAGCTCACGCTCGATGCCTCGCAGCTCTGCGAACCGCGCTTGGTACGCCTCGAGGCGCGCCGAGAAGCGCTTGTCGCGGCTTCGCGCGTGCTCGTCCAGGAGCTCGAGATGACGGCCCAGGCGCGCCAGGCTGTGCTGCTGGTGCTGACCGCAGATGTCGATCAGGCGCTCGCCCACCTCGGCCAGCTGCGGCTGAGGCCTGAGCTGCCCTTGGATCAGGGCGCGACCGCGACCGCTCCGCGGAACCACGCGCTCGAGCACCACTTCCCGTCGCTCCCCATCTCCGCTCGGCAGCTCGAGCCCGCGCAGGACCTGCATCACCGCGCCCCCCTCGGGCACGACGAACTGGGCCTGAACCAGCGCGCGCTCGCACTCGGCGCGCACGGCGCGCGCGCTGCCCTTCGCGCCACGCAGCAACGAGAGCGCGGTGACGATGATGGACTTTCCGGCGCCGGTCTCACCGGTCAGCACGTTGAGTCCGGGGCTGAGTTCGAGCTGGAGCTCATCAATCACCGCCAGCCCTTGGATGCGCAGGAAAGACAGCATGCGCGCCCGTTGTAGCTCAACTCCGGCGCGCGGAGGCTGTCAGTAAATGTCCTGGTCACGCGAATCTGGGATTCGCCGAACAAGTCAACGCAGCGTTTCGGGAACGGCGAACGCCTGTCAGGGGTCCGCCGCATGTCTGCGCGAGAGCACGAACGCGTCGAAGCCCGCCACCGGGGGGCAGCGGGCTCCGTCGACTCTCCTGACGCGAGGTTAGTGAGGCGAATCTATGATTCGCTGAACAGGTCAACACAGCGTTGCCTCGTCTCGAAAGCGGCCCGATGGCGAACTGCGGAGACAGGACGCTAGTTGCGCGAGGTGAAGATGCGCAACACGTACCAGAACATCAGCGCCACGCTGGCGAACAGGTGGAGCGAGGCCCCGACGTAGCGATCCGTGGGGTAATGATGCAACACGTTGGAGGTGTCGTAGAGGATCGCTGCGCCAGCGAACGCCACCATCGCGACGCTGAAGAACACGCCCAGCTGCAGCCCGAAGAGCACCGCCGCGACGATCAACAGCATGGCCACGATGCCGCCCCACATTAGGAAACCGCGAAGGAATGAGAAGTCCTTGCGAGTGATGAAGGCGACCGCCGTCAGCCCGGCGAAGCCGAGCAGGGTGACCACCGCCGCGCTCGCGATGACACCCGAGCCCTTCATCTCCGCGAAGGCCAAGAGGGGCACGAAGATGATCGCCTCCAGCACGATGTACAGGCCGAGCCCGAAGTACTGAGACGCCTTGGACTTGGCTGACTGGGCGAAGTGCGTCGCCACCCAGCTGCCCACCATGAAGGCGCCGAGGACCAGCAGCCAGCTACGGAAGATCGGGAACAGCGCGTAGGCGATGCCCGACTTGAAGAGAAAGACCTCGATCGCCGTGAACGCCGCGATGGCCCCGAACAGATGGCCATAGGTTCGGGTGATGAACTGCGCGCGCGCCTCGACCAAACCAGGCCGCGCGTGCGCCGCAGGGGATTGGTAGGGGTTGTACTGATTCATTCTGCGATTCCCTCGGGTTTGGGGGTGAGTCTCGATGTTTCGCGCACTGCGAGCGCCGCCTACCCAGCCCGGCTCCCGAGTCCCAGCGGAACTCCGGAAAAGCGGTAGCGGGTGGGCCAGTGAGGGCCAAGCGCGTGAAGTCAACCAGTCCGGAGCGGGATCTGTTCCCGCCAGCCCCAGCCTCCGAGCGGTCTTCAAGAGACCGCGGAGCGTAGGGTTCCCTGAAGGATAAGGCGCCAGAGTGCGCTGTAAAGCCAAACCGCCCCGCCACTGCCTGGGCGCGATCTACCGGCACGACGGCCGACGACCCTCCGGGACATTTTGCCCCCGGAGCCCGCGCGGGAGAGTATTACCGTGGGGAGCCGAAGTCCTGAACCCAGTAGTGGGTGTACGCCGACCCGGCCTGCATCCGGTAGCCGATGCCGATGTCCACGAAGGCGCCGCTCATGATGTTCTTGCAGTGCCCTGGGCTGTTCATCCACTGATCCATCACACCCTGCGCCGTCCCGCTCCCCGCGGCAATGTTCTCACCGGCGGTGCTCCAGCCGTAGCCCGCCGAGGTCATGCGCTCGAAGGCGGTGGTGCCGTCCTGGCTGTCGTGATCGAAGTAGTCGTGGGTCGCCATGTCGATGGCATGGTTACGGGCCGCCGTACGCAGCGGCGCGTTCATGCGCAGCGAGCCGACGGCCGGCATCGCCTCGCCACCGCACGTGGCTCCTCGAGCGCGTACCTGGTTGACCAAGGTCAGCACGTCGCACTCGAGCTGCTGAGCTTCGGAGTCGTAGCTGCTGCCGTCGTTCGGGCAGCCTGAACCCGCGGCCCCGTCGCTCCCCGAGCCATCGTCGGAGCTGCAGCCGAAAGTCGTCAGAGCCAGGAACACCAGAGGGAGGACACGTCGCATCCCGCACAGCATAGCGGCTCGTCGGGCACGTGCCTCACGGCGAGGGACGATTGGCGCCCTCGCGAGGGGAGGCTATGTGCCTGCGGATGCAAAGGATCTGCGTGTTCTGCGGCTCGAGCGCCGGAAACCGCACCAGCTACCGCGAAGCCGCCGTGAGTCTCGGACAGGCGCTGGCGGCGCGCGGCGTCGGCCTGGTCAACGGTGGTGGCCACGTCGGGCTGATGGGGGCGACCGCCGACGCCGTGCTGGCGGCTGGAGGCCAGGCGATCGGGGTGATCCCCGAAGCTCTCAAGGAGCGCGAGCTGGCGCACTCCGGGATGACGGAGCTGCACGTCACCGTCGACATGCACGCTCGCAAGGCGCTCATGGCCAGTCTCGCGGACGCGTTCATCGCGCTCCCGGGCGGCCTCGGGACCTTCGAAGAGCTGTTCGAGGTGGCGACCTGGGCCCAGCTCGCCATCCATCACAAGCCCATCGGCGTCCTCGACGTCGACGACTACTACCGGCACCTCGCGCTGTGGCTTCGCCACGCGGAAACGGAAGGCTTCATCAAGCCCGAGCACTCGAACCTCTTTCACTGGGACAGCGACCCCGGACGACTGATCGACCGCCTGCTCAGATCAGCAGAAAAACACCCAGGCTGAGCAGACCGCAGGCGACCAGCATGCTCGGCGTGACCGGCTCCCTGAAGAGCGCCCGACCACTGACCACGGAGCCGACCACGCCGAAGGCGCGCTTGATGGCCTCCACCAAGCTGACCAGCAGCGTCTGAATCGCGATCAGCTGCAGCCCCAGAGCCGCCACGCTGACGAACACGCCCACGCCCAGCGCCAGCCAGTGCTCGCGAGCCGCGGCGAGCTCTCGCCCCCGCCCCTGAACCAGGAGCCAGATCAGCACGACCAGCATCACCCCTCCGGTCTGGACGCTGGCGTGAAACGCCACGTTGGCGTGAGGCAGTGCGAGCTTGTCGTTGGTGGCCGAAATGGCCCAGGCGCCGGCGACCAACGCCATGTAGAGGCTGCCACGCTCGCGCAGCACGCCGAGCACCAATCCCTTCAGGCCCTGGCCAGCGTTCAGCGACCAGGCGCCGAGCACGATCACGCCAATTCCGCCCCACTGACGCGGAGAGGGGTGCTCGTCCAGGAGCAGGTAGCCGATCAGTGCCGCGAATACCGGAGTGAGCGCCAACAGAGGCACCGTACGGCTGATCGGCGACAGCTTTACCGCGTGAAAAAAGAGCAGGTTGGCTGCGACGTTCGCGACCAGGCAGGTCAGCCCCGGGCGAACGTAGGCCAGGCTCAGCTCTGGGGCGCCCCAGATCAACACTCCGAGCACGAAGCAAGGCAGCTGTCCTGCGCCGAAGAGCACCACCAGGCAAGCGGGGCTGGCGTGGCGCACCAGCGCCTTGCGGGACGCGTCGAACGCGGCCCAGCCCAGGCTGCTCAGGACGGCGATCACCAGGGCGAGGGAAGCGGCCAGCATGAAGCCGCCAGGGCTAGCGCACCTCGCGGCTCGAGTCAGGTATGCTCTCCGGACTCTGTCAACCGACCCGACGCTTCTGGGGTTCCAGTTCGTCGCTCATCGAAGGCGACGGACGCAGCACCTGACGCACGCTGCTGACACGGTGGATGGCGCTCTCGGGGTAGCCCCCCTCGCCAGCACCGGGAACCTCGCTGAACGGGTTGCGCACCACCGAGACGCGTTCGTTCTCGTACTGCTCCACCAGCTGACGCAGCTCCTCGACCTCGCGCCGCGCGCGGTCACGCTCCCCCAAGAGCTGCGCCTGGGCGTGGCGCGCCCCGACGCGATCTGCCTCCAGGCGTGCCGCGTACAGATCGAGGTCTTCGTAGGCTCGAAGCAGCTCTCGCTGCTCGGACTGCACGCGCTGTAGCAGCAACCCGGACTGCCGGGTGTGATCCTCCAAGCGACGCTCGAAGTCGCTCTCCAGCGCCTCGATCGCCCCGAGGTGCGCGCTCTTCAGGCTCTCGAGCTGCTCCTCCAGGCTGTGGACGTGGGCCTGCAAGCGCTTGCGCTCGCCGGCTTCGGCTTCCGGGGGCACGCTCGGCGGCCCACTCATCGACGGCAGGTCGCGAAACCAGCGGAAGGAAGGTGGCTCGGAGAGCCGAAAGCTCCCCCGAGTCGGGGCCAGGGTGGGTGGGTTGGAGAACTTCTTGCTCATCATGAACTCCTCGCGTCCTGCGGAGAGCCGCGCGCTCAAGCGCGAACCTAATGGCCAATACGGCCACGTCGCTGGATGCTTGAACGCAGTTCGATCGGACGGATCCGCTCGTGGTTGCGCCAAGCGCTTGACGCGGACCCGCGCCGTCGGCCTCGATCGGGGGAGCGTGGCAAGCCTCGACCTCTCCAGCAGCCCATCGCTCGCGGCGCGCACCCGCGAGGCGTGGTGGCTGGACCGAGTGCGCGGCCAGCTGCTCGGCTGGCTCGCGGCCAGCCGGGTGGGGCCGCTGCTGGTTCGTCGGGAGCGCCGCCTCGCGCTGCTGGCGAGCGGCGGCATCATGCTGGCGTTGGTGCTCAGCGTGCTCGCGCCTGCCTGGCTCCTGCTGGTCGGTCCCCTGGCGCTCGGCGTCCCACACCTGGCCAGCGACGTACGCCACCTGGTGCTGCGCCGCGCGTTGCCGCGCGGATTCTTGAGCGTCGTCATCGCGGCGTGCTCGAGCCTGTTGGCTCTGCGGGGCCTGGAGAGCCTCCACGCCCTGGGCGGGGTCGCGGGCCGCCTCGAGGTTGGCGTCGCGAGCCTCTGGCTCGGCGTCGCCTGGTGGGCGGGTGGTGACGCACGAGCTGCTCGGGGCGCGCGACCGAACGCCTCGAAAGGCGCTGCGCTCGCGGCGCTGATCGTGTTCCTCACGGCAAGCGGACAGCTGTGGCCCTACGAGAGCCGCCTGGTGCTCGCCCACGCTCACAACCCGATCGCGCTGCTGCTCTGGGTGCAGTTATTCGCGGCGGGGGCCTGCGGCGATCGGAGTCGACGCTGGGTGTTGCTCCCGGCGCTGCTGTGTACGCTCAGCGTGCTCGGCCTGCTCTGGCTCCCGACCCAGGAGTTCACGCTGCGTCACGGCGTGCTCGAGCTCTGGGGCTTCGACGTGGTCGAGGCGTCTCGCTGGCTCGCACCGTTCGGACCCTCGCGGTGGAGCCTGGGGCTCACGCTCTGCTATGCCGCGCTGCAGTCGATGCACTACACGCTGTGGCTCTACTGCATCCCGCAGAGCGACACCCGCGCCCAGGGCAGCCCGACCTTCCGCATGACCTGCAAGGGTTGGTTGAGCGACTTCGGCGCCTTTGGGCTCGCGCTCCTGGTGCTGGGCAGCCTCGCGCTGCTGCTCGGCGCCACCGTCGACGCCACTGGCGCGCGCCACGTGTACCTCAGCATCGCGGGCTTCCACGCATACCTGGAGCTGGCGCTGTGGGTGTTCCTGCTGAGGCGCGGGCTCCTCGCGACTCCGAGTTCCGCACGGTAATTGCTTCGATGCTAGCAACCATGGGCGCTGCCTACGTCGTCGCCTGGCTCAGGGCGCTGTGCTTCACCTGGCTGATCGAGGTCGGCTGCGGTGTGTTCATGCTGGGACGGCGAGCCAGTGTGCCGCGACGCCTCGGACTCCTCCTGCTTGGCAGCGGCGTCACGCACCCCTTCGTCTGGTTCGTCTTTCCCTTCATCGGCCTGGACTTCATCCCGGCGATGATCCTGGCAGAGCTGTTCGCCGTATGCGTCGAGGCGGGGATCTACTTCTTCGGCGTCCGGGGCCTGGGCATCCACCGAGCGCTCGCGATCTCCTTGATCTTGAACGGCTTGAGCCTGGGGCTGGGGCTCGTGTTGCGGCATTTCTGGGGGTTAGTCTAGGCGTCCGCGGCGCCTCGGCTCACCCGCCGAGTCCCTAGCTCGCCTGGGCAGCCAGCGCCAGGCGCTCCACCCCGAGGCGGATCTCCTGCGGTGTGGCGCCCGCTACACTGATGCGCGCGAACTGCCCGGTCGGCTCCGCAGGGAACCAGGGTGCTCCATCGTTGATCCGCACCCCGACCCTGGCAGCGCGCTCGCAGAGCACCGCCGCCGACTCGCCGGGAGGAAGCTCGAGCCAGGCGTTGAAGCCGCCGCTCGGCGGCACCACCAGGGAGAACCCCGGCAAGCGCGCCGCCAGGGCCTCCAGCAAGCACTGCATGCGCTCGGAGAGCGCGCGCCTCAAGCGCGCCAGGTGCCGGTCGAAGGCCGCGCTGGTCACCAGCCCCAGCGCAGTCTCCTGCAACAACCGCGGCACGAAGAAGTCCTCGAGCACGCGCGCCTTCGCCACCCGCTCGAGCACCGGCCCCTTCCCGCAGATCGCCGCGACCCGCAGGCTCGCCGCCAGACACTTGGTCAACGAACGGATGTAGACCACCTGACCGGGCGCCTGGCTCGCGAGGGTCGACGGCGGCGAGCCTTCGTAGGTCAAGCCGCGAGCGTAGTCGTCCTCGATCACGAAGGCGGTGTGGCGCTGCGCGATCTCCAGCACCGCGTCACGGCGCTCCGCGGCCAGCACCGCGCCCGTTGGGTTCTGATGCAAGGGCTGACAGTAGAAGGCGGGCGCGCGACTCTGCTCGAAGGCGCGCTCGAGGAACTCGGGGATCACCCCCTGCGAGTCGCTCGGCACGGGCACCACGTCGACGCCCAGCGCGCGCGCGACCTCCAGCGCTCCAAGGTACGTTGGACTCTCCACGAGCAGACTCCCACCGGGTCTCGTCAGCGCGCGGAAGACGGTGTGAATGGCCGCCTGACCACCTTGCACCACCAGCACGTCCTCCTCTGCGTGGTCAGGACCGACGTTCACCGCGAACCAGCGCCGCAGCTCTGACATCCCCGAGAGCGGCGCGCGATCCCAGCCGCTTCCGCTGTTCAGAGCACGACGCGCGGCACGGGAGAGCTCCTTGACCGGGAGCAAGCTTGGGTCCGCGTAGCCGCTCGCGAGCTGAATGCTGCCAGGCGCCGCGCCGCTCACCAGCGCGTGCAGCGCGGCGGCCGGGGGCGCGGGCCCCAGCACCAACGATTGCCAAGACAGGTCGAACCGAGCGGTAGCGCGTTTCTGCGCGGCAATGAATGTACCTGCGCCGGGTTGAGCATGCAGAAGGCCTTCCAGCTCGAGCTGCTTGAGCGCACGAGAGATCGTCACCGGGCTTGCGCCCAGCTCGCGCATCAGCTGACGCACACTGGGCAACCGCTCGCCAACGGCCCCCGCCAGGCACCGCTCGCGCAGCCGTCGCTCCACGCGCTCGACGGCGCTGGCGCTCGAGCCGCGTTCTGTTATCTTCTTTCGTGAAGACACGCGATAACGTTATCAAGTCACCCCCGGGAGCGCTACTGCTGACGCTGCTCGGCGTCATCGGGTTCAGTGGCAGCATGCCCGCAACTCGAGCCGCCGTTCCTCACCTGGGGGCGGTGACGGTCGGCCTCGGCCGGGCCTGCGTCGCCGGCGTGCTCGCAGCGCTCGTGCTCGTGGTGACGCGCTCCCGCTCGCCCTCGCGCCACCAGCTCTGGGGCTTGGTCCAGGTCGCCCTCGGAGTGGTGATCGGATTTCCTCTCCTCACCGCCCGAGCGTTGACCCACGTTCCTGCCTCCCATGCGGCTCTGGTCGTGGGTCTCGCGCCGCTGCTCACCGCCGCCTGGGCGGTGTTCCGCACTGGTGAACGAGTCTCGCGCTGGTTCTGGCTGGTGAGCACCTCGGCCACGCTGGTCGTGCTGACGTTCTGTGTGATCAGCGGTGACGGGCGTCTCTCGACTGACGACGTCTGGCTGCTGCTAGCGACGGTCGTCGTCTCCTACGGCTACGCCGAGGGCGCGCGGCTCAGCAGAGAGCTCGGTGGCCTGCGAGTCATCGCCTGGGCACTGGTGATTGCCTGGCTTCCGACGTGCGTCTTCGTCGTCTACTGCGGCCTGCCAGACCCAGCCGGCGTCCCGCTGAGCGCGTGGCTGGGTTTTGGCTACGTCAGTCTGGTCAGCATGTTCCTGGCGTTCGTCGTCTGGTACGCCGGCCTCGCACGCGCTGGTATCGCACGCGCCAGCCAGCTACAGCTCCTGCAGCCCCTGTTCAGCATGCTGATCGCCGGCTGGTTGCTCAACGAAACGTTGCCGCGCGGTCTGTGGCTGGCGCTCGGCGCCTTGCTCCCCCTGATCGTGCTCGCCAACCGCACGCGAGTCCCCAGCGCGAAATGAGGAAAGGCGGCCTAGGCCGCCTTTCCGTTCTGTGTTTCGTTGGGGTCAGATCACCAGTCGCGACCACCACCATCATCGCGACCGCGACCGCGACCGCCACGACCACCGCCACGACCGCCGCCACGACCGCCGCCGCCACCGCCGCCGCCGTAGCCGCCGCCACCGCCGCCGCCGTAGCCACCACCACCGCCGCCGCCGCCGCGACCACCACGGCCGCCGCCGCCATAGCCGCCGCCGCCACCACCGAAGCCACCACCACCACGGGGTGCGCGCTCACGTGCCTCGTTGACGGCCACGGTGCGTCCGTCGAGCACCGTGTCATTCATCTCCTGGATCGCTTGATCACCACAAGCGTCATCCACGAACGTCACGAAGCCGAAGCCACGGGAACGTCCTGTCTCGCGGTCGCTCACGACCACTGCCTCCTGAACCTCACCAAAGCGCTCGAACGCGCTACGCAAACTTGCCTCGTCCGTGGACCAGGACAGACCGCCAACAAACAGTTTCTTTGCCATCTCTCTCTCTGTCTTGCTGAGCGCATTGAAACAACGGTAGAGCGCCCAGCACTCCGCTGGCACAAGCGCCAGGGGTACCCCACTGTCAGGGAACACATTCTGATTCACCGCCGGTGCCCGAGAGTCAAGCCGAGCAGAGCGTTTCCCCACATCGAACCTCCACGCCGCTGCCCATTCTCTGGAGAGTGGGGCATGATCCAGCAGGATTTCCGCTCCTCGCTCGTTGATAGGCGAGGTGGGCGGAGCACGCTTCCAAGCTGAACAGATGCCCCCCTACATCCTGCGATCCGCGGCGGGTCCCCTCCGCCGCGCGGCTCATTGGAGGTCGAAGACGTCCGAGAGGCGGCCCCACCGGCCATCACGCCCAGCGCGGTTCGGGCTCTGCCTGGCGCTGCTGCTGGTGCTGTCGAGCATCTGCTCACGAGCCTTCGCCGATTGCCCCGAGCAGCAGGCATGGGCGGATCGCTGCACCAACCCGGACTTCCGCTTCGAGGTACGAGCGTGCCCGCCCGGGGTGATCGTTGGTTCCGCACGGCTCGAGACAGGAGCCGAGCTACCCATCGAACTGAAGCGCGCTTCGGAGCGCTCATTCCGTCGTGTCGGCGACACGAGCATCCAGCCGCTCGGCGAGTACCCGAACTGGAACCTCGAACCCCGGACGAGTCGAGACACTTTGGACGCGATGGTCGAGTGCGTGACCCGGGCGGGTCCGCCACCTCTGCCAGAGCCGGAGGAGAAGGACTCGAGCAGGAAGACCCCGCGCCTCCTCGCGCTCGGGTTGCTGCTGCTGGCTGTCACTCTGAGTCTGCGTCTCAAGCTGCTTACAATTGCCGCAAGGAAATATGCCTTGCGTGACGCCGTTCTGCTGCTCGGCGTTGCCGGCGCTGTGGCGTGGCTGCGCTGGCATCTGGTGCCCCCTGCCACCTTCCACCAGAACGGCCAGGGGCCACTCTGGGTCCTCTTGGCTCTGGAGCGCAGCCCAAACGCCAGCATCTATGGCCCGGGCTACGCGGAGGTTTACGGCTGGCTCGCGTCACGCATGTCGCCCGAGACGGCGATCTACGCCATCAACAGCGCGCTGTTCGCGCTGATGCTTCCCGCCACCTTCGGCATCGTGCGCTCCGCGGGGCTATCGCGTCGCCTGTCCTGGTTGGTGGTCGCCGGGCTGGCGCTGGATCCCCTGGCCGCGCGGCTCGCCGGAGGGGAGTCCTATTTCGCAACCACGTCGGGCCTCGGGGTGCTGGCCTGTCTGGCGATGGTGACCGCCGCTCAACCGCGCCACGAGCTCGTCGGACAGCGCTGGTGGCTCCTCCTCCTCGGCACGCTGGCTGCGGCTCTGCTGATCGGCCAAGCAGCGCGGGTCCACCCAGTCGCCTGGACGCCGCTGGCGCTCACCGGCGTCGCTCCGCTCTGCCTACAGGGCCCGCTGCGGCGCCGCGCGACCCGTGCTGCGCTGATCGCGGCTGGTATCGCTGGGCTCGTGCTCGCGACCTCGATGGTCGAGATGGCCGGGGTGCTCACTGGCGAACTCGGCAAGCTGTGGCTGCCCAGGGTGAGCTTTCGGACCTCTCTCGCGGCGATGGGCCTGGCGCTGTTCCCCGTGCTCTGGGGGCTCGCCAAGCTTCGGCGCGACGCCATCGTCCCCGCCCTGTGCGCCAGCGTGGTCGTCGCAGTCGCGCTTGGCAACAACCCGCTGAGGAGCGCTTCGCCGCTGATCACGCACGCGGTGTACTGGCTGTACTTGCCCGCAGCGCTGGCGGTCTTCGCGGGCTGGCTCGTCCGCCTGAATCTGCTCGGGCGTACTGTCTCCTACGCATGCATCGTGGGGCTGTGGTTCGGCTGGGGCTGGGAGTACGCCAGGAGCTACCTCACGCTACCCACGGATGCGCGAGAGATCCGCGCGGCGAACGCGTGGAAGCAGGAGCTGCCCGATGGGTCGACCGTGGTCTACGTGTATCGCGTTGGACAGCGCGTGCTGTTCCTCCCGCTCTACGACGAGGAACACTTCCACTCTTCACGCCTGTCCGCTGAGATGCCCACGATCAGCCGCTCGCCGCGGCTCTACTACTATCGCTCGTCGCTGTGTTCGGTTCCGGATGGAAAAAAGCTTTGCGAAGACGTCGAGGCTCGACTGGAGCTGGTGAAGCTGCGCGAGGAGACCCTGCCAGCGGTTGCCAGTCTGCCGTATCTCCCGCTGCAGGGGCCCGTTCGAGTCGCCCTGTTCAAGGCCAAGCTACGCGACGTCGCGCCCTAGCAGCAGGCTGTTCCTCACCGCCCTGCCCAGCAGGCTCGAGCTTCACCAAGGGGGCTGGAAGGCGGCGGGCTGGTGAAAGTCTGGGTGGTCCCCGGCGGTTGGCGTGCTCATGGCGTACTCCCGACACGGAGCCGCGCCCCAGATGGCGCAGGCGCTCAGCCTCCAGGGTCGCGGAGGGAGCAGCTCCGCCGCGAGGCGGGCTCGACCACGCCAGCGTTCGGCTCGCGATTCGATGGCGTACTCGCAGCGTAGCTCCTCGCGGCGACGCTGCCTCCAGGTGCTGAGCTCGAGCAGCCACCAGTGTCCGTAAGGATCCAGCTCGAGCTCGAGATAGCGGTCCCCTCCCCCCCAAATGAACAGCTCGGCCACGCTGTAGCGCCAGAGCTCCGGAACGCGTCCGGGGGGCACGCTCGGGAGCGAATCTGGCCAGAGAGGTGCGTCGACGAGGACTTCGAGATCGCGCTGGTGTAGCAGCCGGAGGTCCACACGGGCACCGACCGACAACGGCGCACCGCGCCAGGTGTGGGTGATGCGCAGACGCCGCATCGTATCCCCACGGATATCATGTCTCACGTCGCTACGCGCTCCAGGGCGACCACCGGGATCTTCCGCTCGACCAGCTCCTGATAGTGTGCGTAGCGCGGCTCCTTGGTGGTGACGACACGCCAGGCGCGCTCGCGTTCTTCGCCCTCCAAGACGCGAGTCCGCGCCGAGAAACGCTCGCCCTTCAGCTGGACGTCCACCAGCGGGTTGGCCCTGATGTTGTGGTACCAGGCGGGGTGCTTGGCTTGCGCTGCGTTGGACGCGATGACCACCAGGTAGTCCGCGACGCGAAAGTACGGCAGCGGCGCGACCCTCAGCTGCCCTGACTTCCTCCCGACACTACCCAGGAGCAGAATCTTCAGCCCAATCAGCCCATGCCCGACCCGCCCGCGGGTCTTGCGGTACAGCCAGGTGTGGATGCGACTGATACGGCCGAGCAGCTCGCCTCGAGGCTTGAAGTAGAGGGCCATTGGCGAGGGAGGATAGGCGCTCGGAGCGCGCCATCGCCAGCGGCTTCAGGTTCCTCGGAACCAGCCGTTCTATCCGTTCGAGGACTCTGCCACTCGGACCCTGGAGATGACCAAGCATCCTGCTTCCTCGAGTTCCCTGCTGACGAACAGCGACCAGTCTGCGCGAGGCGTGCGAGAATCTGCTGCGATGGCTGGAGAGCCGCAGATCAAGGGCCTGTCGACGCGCTCGGTCTTCCAGGCGCTGACGACGTTGCGTGGTGAACACGTCGCCAGCGAGGTCGTCGAGCACCTGATCGGACAGCAGAACACTCGAGAGTTCGGGGAAGCCCTGCATTTCGGCGGTGTGGTGGCGAGCACCTGGTATCCGCTGGCCTGGCACGCCCAGCTGATGCGCGCGATCCGCCACGTGACCGGGGAAGGTCCCGAGCTGGTCTGGGCACTCGGGCGCCAGTCGACGGCCAGCGACCTGAGCACGGTGCACAAGATCTTCCTCGGATTGCTGGCTCCACACACCGTGCTCAACATCAGTCCAAGGCTCTTTGGCAGCTACTACGACACGGGCGCGGTCGAGGTGATGGAGGCGCGCAAGGGCTTCGGTCGCGTCGAGTGGCGTGGGTGTCGGGGCTTCGATAGCAACCTGTGGACGGAGATCCTGGGTGGCTGCGAGGCCCTGCTCGACGCCTCGGGCGCCAAGCGCATCCAGATCGATCGCCTCCAGGGTGGTGGCAACAATCAGGACTTCATGCGTGCCAGCGCGAGCTGGGAGTGACGCGGCGACGCAGCTCCGACCCCAGGAGGCGAAGCGCTGCTCGGATTCCGCCAGATTTTCGCGCTTTCTTGCGCCCAAGTAGAACATGTTCTATCTGCAACATGTTTCAGTTGGGGCACGAGCGCCCCGCTCACTTGGGGGACGCATGCGCCCCGGACGGAGGCACGAGTGCGAACTGGAGGTCTGGCACCCTGGCTGGTGTCATTTGCTTTGCTGGCGCAAGGGGCGGCGCTGACTGCGGCGTGCGCTGACGGTGGAGGCGTCGACAGCGCCCTTGCGAACGGGGGTAGCGGCAGCGGTGGCACCGCAGGCACCGGAGGCACCGGCAGCGCGGGGACCGGGGGCGAGGGCGGAGAAGTCGGCGGCGCAAAGGTCATCCATGTGTCTCCCCTCGGAAACGATAACCGCGACGGTCGGACTCCAGACACGGCCGTTCAGACCATCAGCGAGGGGATCCAGCGCGCCGTCGGGTGCGGCGCGAAACCGTGCGACATCCACGTGATGCAGGGCACCTACCAGGAGCAAGTCACCCTGCCGGATGGCATCCACATCATCGGCGGCTACGGGGCGGGGTTCAAGAGTCGGGATGCCGCCAACCAGGTGGTGATCACATCGGGCGAAGCCAGGACCATCATCGCAGAGGGCTTGACCAGACCGACCAGCCTGGAGAGCCTCACGGTGAAGGGCGCGGACCTGAGCGAGCTCGATGACGGCTCGAGCACCTACGCCATCTGGGTCAAGGACTCGGCCGATGCGCTCAGCCTGATCGATGCCCGAGTCGAGGGAGGCAAGGCCGCGGCAGGCGCCGAAGGCGCAGTCGGCAGCGAGATCACCTGCAGCGCCCTCGGCGGGAGCGGGGGCACCGTGGACGACTGTGGCTCCACGGCCGGCGAACCTGGGGACGCCGACGGGGATCCGACGAGCGGTGGCGCGGGGGGCCCCGACGGCTCCGACAACTGCCCCAACGCCTGCCCGCTCACTGGCAGCGATGGCGTCAGCGGCGGCAAGACCGGTGACGACGGCGGCGACGGCGCCAACGGATTGCCTGGTGGAATTTCGATGGATGGACTGGGCGTGTTCAGCGCGGGCGGCGACTGGCAGGGCAGCCCAGGCGGCGCGGGTGAGCGCGGAAAGCACGGCACCGGAGGTGGTGGGGGTGGTGCCGGTGGCACCAAGCGCTTCCGTGCGTGCGGTGGCTGCGGCACGTTGCTCGGTGGTCCGGGCGGCAAGGGCGGCGATGGCGGCTGCGGAGGCGGAGGCGGAGAGGCCGGGGGCATCGGCGGCGGCGCCTTTGGCATCGTTCTCATCGAATCCGGCCTGAGCCTGGACCACACCTACGTCTCGGGCGGGCTCGCCGGCAAGGGCGGTCGAGGTGGCGATGGCCTGAGCGGAGGCATGGGCGCGATGGGCGCAGGCGGCGACGACGGCAACTCGCAGAAGTGCGGCCTGATCAACTACAGCTCCGCGGGCGGTGCGGCTGGCGGCGACGGCGGTGACGGCGGCGACGGCGGCGGTGGCGCTGGCGGGAACGGCGGTGTGTCCATCGCGATCGCGTTGATCGGCAAGTCGGTTGTCAGCGAGGGCGAGGATGTCATCATCGATCGCGGCACGCCGGGAGAAGGCGGGCCCGGCGGACAAGGTGGAAACGACGCGCAACCAGGCATCAAGGGCGAAGTCTGGGGCTCCAAGGAGTTCCCGCTGGCGATTCCGTGAGCTGCTGATCGTCTGCCTCTTATTTGGGGGTGAGGTGAGCTGTGATCGCTCCTCCCCCCCACGGGCTGCGCCCAAAACCGTACCTGGCGGCAGCGCTTCGGTGGAAGCGAGTGCCGCGACGGAGCCAGTCGCGCGGTCGACACCGGGCTACCGCGTTTCCCTGGGGGAAGATGCCGTCGAGGTTCGCCTGTGCTTCGCGGAGCCCCCTGGCGCCCAGGTGCTGCCGCACGATGCCTCCCCGGCTCACCTCGTGGACCACGTGCGGCTCGAGCACGCCGGCGAGACCAGCGAGCTGCGCGCAACGCAACGAGGCTTCGCGCTACCACCCACGGCGGGGGTCGGCGACTGCATCGACTACCGGGTGCCCCTCGCGAAGCTGCGCGGCGTGGGAGCGCCCATTCGCACGAAGCAGTACGACGAAGACTGGCTGCTCTGCGCAGACTACTGGCTGTGGCACCCAGAGCGGGTCGGCGTTCTCCCGCTGCGCTTTGTATTGCCTCCCGGAATCAATGCTAGCTTTCCATGGCCTCGGCGGGGCGACCACTACCTCTTGCCACCCGACGCGCACCGCTGGAAATCCGTGGGCGCGCTGGGCGCGCTGCACCCGAAGCGACTGCGGGCGGGAACCTTCGAGCTGGAGATCGCGACGCTCGGCGACGCCATGCCCGAGGCGTACTTGCCCTGGCTGAGCGCCTCTGCGAGCGCGGCGAGCCAGCCCTTTCAGGGCAGCCCAGCCCTGTCTGCGCTCGTGGTGCTGGCGCCCGAACCCCAGCGAGCGGACTCGTTCGGTTTCGCCTTCCACGGCGGAGGACTCTCCAGCCTGATCTGGGCGGGCGACAGCGCGACCAAGGGCAGCATCGACAGCGACTGGGCGGCCACCCACGAGCTCTTCCACCTGCTGATGCCGTACATCCGCTTGGAGGACGCCTGGTTCAGCGAAGGCATCACGACGTACTACACCGCGATCCTGCGTGGGCGCGCAGGCGCGCTCAGCGACCGGCAGGTGTGGAGGGAGCTGGTCGATGGTTTCGAGCGCGGCAGCCGAGTGGCTGGAGAGCTCCCGCTCCAGCGTGAGAGCGAGCTGATGCACGAACACCACAGCTACTGGCGAGTGTACTGGTCGGGCGCCGCCATCGCGCTCGCCTGGGAACTTCGCCTCGCCAAGGCAGGCAGGAGCCTCGACGAGCTCATGCGCGCCCTGGCCAGCTACGCCGCGGAGGGCCCCGAGCTCTGGACGGCGCAGGAGCTGATTCACCGCGCGGAAAAAGCTCTCCGGGTCCCGCTGTGGGACATCGCCGAGCCGGCGCTCGAGCGGGCTCGGTTCTTCGACTATCAACCGCTGCTGGACGAGCTGGGCGTTCACGGCGACTCGCAGCACCTGAGCCTCCGCGACGCCAAGCTCGCCGAGCTCAGACGACGCCTCACACAGAGCGAGTCCCGAGCAGAGCCGCGGGTCGCTACCCACTGAGGGTACGAGCGCTAGCCTCCGACGACCGCCGCTCTGCTGCGCTCGCCTCGGCGCGCCGCGCCCCCTCGACGGCGACCACCACGATCAGGGTGCCGATGACGTGCCCGATGCCGTAGCTCTCCCCCAGGATCAGAGCTGCCCAGACACTCGCCAGCAAGGGCACCGCCGTGAGCACGATGGCGACCAGCGCGGCGCTCACCCGACCATGGGCCCAGTTGACCAGCAAGTGTCCGTTGCCTGGGCCCAGCGCCAGGATCGCCAGCAGAAACCACTGCTTGGAGGCCTGCGGGCTGCGCGCGGTCACCGTCGACACGAACGGCAGGGCGACGCAGAGCCCGATGAAGAACACCGACGCCGTCAGCGTCAGCGTGGGCGCCCCCTCGAGTCGCGCTCGCTTGCCAAACAGAAGATAGGCGCTGACCGCGAGCAGGTTGAGCAGGCTCAGCAGATCGCCCAAGTAGTCATGCTCTCGTGACTTCAGGCTGCTCAGCACCACCACCGCGACCCCCAGCACGGCCACCACGCAGAAACCGAGCACCCGTCGCGGCACGATCTCCCCGACCGCACGGTGACTGACCAGCGCGACCACCACGGGTTGAAGCGCGGAAACCAGGGCCACGATCGCGATGTTCGTCTTCTGAGAAGCCGTGATGTAGAGCAGCTGGTGGATTCCGAAACACAGCCCAGCCAGCAAGACGCCAGCCCACTGCTTGGGCCAAGGGATGTGTCGGGTCAGCGCGACCAGGCTGAGCGCCGTGCCGCCGATCGCCATGCGCCAGACAGCGATGGTCGGCGGCGGCAGCCCGATGGCCTTGGCGAGCACGAAGCCCCAGCTGAAGCCAGTCGCCGCCAGCAACACCGCCAGCACTCCGCGGCTCTGGCGGTCGGCGGCGTTCATGTCCTGCCTCCATCGTGCTCTGCAGGACACTTCGCGTGGCCAACGAGGGGCAAGGGGTGTCGAGCTGCAGAGCGATTCACGGACTCGCCGCACTGGATAGCACGCCTCCACCGTCCTGCGGGGCGCGGCAGGCGTGACGTTCGCGCGTCAGGCCCCGGGGGTCGGGGACTCGACGGCAGCTCGCCAGATCTCTGGCCAAGGGCCGGTGGCATCCAGATACGCGAGCACGGAGTTCAGCCCCCACTGCAGACGATTCAAGAACAGCCACTCGGGGGGCATCGCGGTCTTGAGCTTGTTCGGATTATCGAACAGCAACAGCGCGTAGCTCTGCTGCACGTACTCATGGGTGTAGGTGAAGTACGGCGCTCGCTGCAGGAAGGGCGTGTACAGGTAGCGCATCACGGCCCACTGGTGGTCCCAGTCGAAGCGCCTGGGCTTGGGTACCATCCCGAGGTCCGGGAAGTAGCGCTCGAAGTCCGCGCGCCGATCGTCCAGGACGCTCAGCGCAACACGTTTCCATGCGGCAATCATCTGCGGGTCGAACCGACGGACGCAGCCATAGTCGAGGAAGGTGACCTGCCCGTCGTTACCGAACAGGTAGTTGCCAGGATGCGGGTCGGCGTTGTACGTCGCGTGGCGAAAGATGCAGTCGAACGACACGCGAAAGATTGCCTGCGCCGCGCGATCCTTCAGCGCTCGAGGCGCCTGGTCGCAGAAGGGATAGAACCGCTGACCATCGACGAGCCGGGTCGTGAGCACGCGCTTGGTCGTGCGCTCGCTGACCACCTCGGGCACATGCACGCCGGAGTACCCCTCGAGCAGCCGGCCGAAGAAGCGCTGGTTGTCTGCCTCGGCGCGATAGTCGCATTCCTCCATCAGGCGCTCGGACAGCTCCGCGATCAGCGCCCTACCATCGATCGGCATGCCCAGGGTCGAGAGCGTGGTGGCGAAGCCGACGGTCTTCAGGTCGCTCTTCAACGCCTCTTCGATCTCTGGATACTGCACCTTGACCGCGACCTCCCGACCAGCGAAGCGTGCTCGGTGTACCTGCCCGATGGAGGCCGCAGCGAACGGCTCGGGCTCGAAGTCATCGAACGCGGAGTCGATCGGACGTCCGAGCTCCGCCTCCACGAGCTGCCTCACGCGCTCGTAACTCAGCGCCGTGCTCTCGGCTTGCAGTTCCGCAAGGATTCGCTGGGCGTCGGGAGGCAGCGCGCCGGGCATGTAGCTGGCCATCTGCCCGAATTTCATGATCAGACCCTTCATGCTGCTCATGTCCCGCACGAGCTTGCGCGCCATCTCGAGCTGCTTCGGAGTCGCCTCCAGCGACCCCTCTGAGCCGAGGCTGCGCTTCACGTATCGCACACCGAGCTTCGAGGCCATGCGCGCCGTGACCAGCGTGCGGTCCTTGAAGCCACGCGCCAGAGCCTCTATTTTCCCGTCTTTCACGCCATCACTCCTGTCCTGGTGATTCGCTTCAGCCCCTCGGGGAGTCGTCGAGACGAGCGAGCCTGAATCGATCCGTCAGCGAATCGCAGACTCGCCTGACTCCTTCATTCCCTCGACGGCGAGGTCCAGGCTCATGCGCAGCTGAAGCAACGCCGTCTCTCGATCAGCCAGGGCGCGACTCAACCAGAGCTGCAGCGCGAACGCGTACAGCGCGAAGAATTGGTATCCCGCCTGGAAATCCTCGATCTCTCGCAGTGGCTCTCCTCGCGCGCGAGCTCTCCGCACGAGCGCGCCGAATCGGCCGACGATACCGAAGGTCACCTCGTTGAACGCGTCGCGGACCTTGCCTGTACCGAACTGGTACTCCTTGAGGAAGGTGCGGCTGAGCTCGTGGTCCTCGTCGTAGAGCTCGAAGATCGCCGCGAACACGTGCAGCAAGCCATCCACCAGGCTCAGTTCCTCAGGGATACTGTCCAGAGCCTCGGAGGCGACCCGCTCCAAGTCCTGGGAGAAGACGTAGAACAACAGATCGATCTTCTCGGGGAAGTAGACGAACAGGGTGCCGACGCCGATCCCCGCGCGCTCCGCGATCTCGCGGGTGGTCGTCCCCGCGTAGCCCTGGCGCCGAAACAGCTCCCGCGCGGCTCGCTGGATCGCCTCCAGCTTGGCGAGCTTCTTCTGTTCCCGCAGTGAACTGGCCTTTTCCACGCTTCGTGCACCAAGAACTTGAGCCTGCTCAATTTTGAGCGCGCTCAAGTTCTAGCCGAGGCGCCGCGCATGGCAAGCGAAAAAGGCGTCCCAGCTTCTGCGAGCCTGGCTCAAGCTCGCGGCGTGAGTCAGACGAGCTTCGAGCTGGACTGCACCCGCTGTGGCGCGTGCTGCGCGCCCCGCAGCGACTGGTCCACCTACGTCCACGTCCCTCCCGCCGAGCGAGCGCGCTTGCCGCCGCGCTTCGCGCTCCAAGTGATCGACGAGGAGCTAGCGACCATCAGCGATCCAGTGCCCAGTTGCGACGGGGAAGAGGCTCATCGCCCCCTGCGCGATCCTCGAGGAAGCTCGAGCGAACTCGAGCGCGTGCCGCGCTGGTCGAGGCCAAACACCCCAGGCGTGCGCTGCGTCGCTCTGGAAGGCGAGCTTGGCCTCAGCGTGCGCTGTGCGATGCATCAGCAACGCCCCAGCGCATGTCGCAGGTTTCGCGCAGGATCCCGAGCCTGTCTCGAGGCGCGCGCAGAGGTGCTGGGGCTCGAGTAGGCGACTTATCGAAGCCGCTTCGGTGTTGGCTCGAGGCGGTCGGTCGGATAGCCTCGGTCTTCGAGGCTCAATGCAGAATAATCCGTACGGTAACCCTCCTCCCTATGGTCCTCCGCCCGGCGGTGGCTTCGGCGCTCCGGGAGGCCCTCCCGGGGGTCCCCCTGGAGGAAACCCCTATGGCCCTCCCGGGGCGTATGGCCCGCCTCCCGGCGGCGGAGGCGGGGCGATAGAGAAGGTGAACCTGCCCGCGATCTTCATGATGATCGCGATGGGGATCGGCATGGCCTTCGGCGTGCTCAGCCTGATCATGAACCTCCTCGGCACCGGCATGGGCGCGATGGCCGGTGGTGACGAGGGCATGGCGAACATGATGTCTGGCGTGATGGGCATCGTGTTCAACCTGCTCGGCCTCGCCACCGGTGGCTTCGTGATCTTCGCCATGACGAAGGCACGCAAGGGCGAAGGCTGGGGGATGTCCGTGGGCGGAACGATCGTCGGCATGCTGCCGTGCATCGGCCCCTGCTGCTGGTTTGGACTGCCCATCGGCATCTGGATGCTCATGAACGAGGAGGTCAAGCGCTCGTTCAAGAGCTGATTCGTTCGGCACCGATCGCCAGCGCGGTCAGGCCCTGACAGAATGGCCGACGTGAAGCCGGGGCTTCGACTGCAGCTGCTGCTGCTCCTGGGCGGATTGCTCCTGCTCGGGCTCTTGCCGCTCTACTTCGCGGTCTCGACCTACACCCGGGTCACGCTGCAAGAGGTTCGATACGCCTCGGCGAGGTCGCTCGGACGCGCCGTCGCCGGACACGTCGCCGAGGCGCGCGGACGACGCACCCACGCAGAACTCATGGAGCTGCTCCACTCGGAGATCGGCGCCAGCGGGCTCGAAGCGATCGGTGTGTATGGTCCCCAGGGAAAAGCGATCGCGCGCGTCGGCGAGCCGATCGCGGTGGACGAGCTGCCAACGAGCGTCGTCCCAGGGAGCGAGCGCGTCTTCTCGGCGCGCACGAACTACGGTCCAGGGATCGCCGTCGTCGTCCCGGACAGTCACGGGGCCGTCGCCGCCGTGCTGCGCACCGACGACGACGCCGCGCGTGTCGCGCCGCTGCTGCGCTTGTTCGCGCTCTACACCTCAGTGATCGCCTTCGCGTTGCTGCTGCTGAGCTACTTCGTGCTCACCCGCTGGATCGTCCGCCCACTGGACAGCCTGGGCCGCGCAGCGAGCAGGGTCGCCCAGGGAGCGCGAAAGCTGGAGCTGCCGCGCTCTGGCGCCCGTGAGCTGACGCAGCTGGGCATTTCCTTGCGGCAAATGACGGAGCACTTGCTCGCGGAGGAAGAGGCGTTGCGCCGCAAGGTCGACGAGGTGGAGCGGGCGACGCGGGAGCTGGAAGCAGCGCAAGCCCATCTGGTGCGCTCGGAGCGACTCGCCAGCGTTGGCCGATTGGCCGCGGGGTTGGCCCACGAGATCGGCAACCCCATAGCTGCCTTGATCGGTCTCGAGGATCTGCTGATCGAGGGTGGGCTCGACGAAGCCGAACAGAAGGACTTCCTGCTTCGCATGCGCAAGGAGACCGAGCGCATACACGCCATCCTGCGAGACTTGCTGCAGTTCGCTCGACCAAGTCAGGACGAGAACCCGGACGGTGGGGACGTGGAGACGGCAGTCCACGACACCGTCACGCTGGTGACCCCGCAGAAGGCGCTGCGCGAGATCGCGCTGGAGGTCGACGTGTTCCCGGACCTGGCGCCGGTGCGCATGAGTCGTGAGCAGCTGGTGCAGGTGCTGCTGAACCTGGTGCTGAACGCCGCGGACGCGTGCGGAGCCGGAGGCCGCGTGGTAGTGCGCGCCGAGCCCAGCCCCCGAGGCGTCCGCCTGAGCGTCGCAGACGATGGCCCCGGCGTGTCACCGAAGGTGCGGGACCAACTCTTCGAGCCATTCGTCACCACCAAGGAGGTGGGCAAGGGCACCGGCCTCGGCCTCTCGGTGTGTCGTGGATTGGTGGAAGCCGCTGGCGGCCACATCGATCTGGACCCGGAATACGAGGACGGTGCGCGCTTCGTCGTGGAGCTGCCCATCGTCGCCCATGACTGACTCTTCAAGGCACTCGATCGCGCCAGCCTCACGCCCCAGCATCGGCCTCCAGTTACCCAGTCAGCTCGACCTCTCCGAGCTCTCGAGTGAGCTGAAGAACTCGCTGCCCACAGGCACCCTGAACGACGCAGACGTGGCCTATCTCCAGGACGCGAGCGCGTTCCTGATGCGACTCGGCCGGGTCTTGCACGCCCAGGGTACGTCGGCGATGCGCCTGGAAGAAGCGCTGGGCGGGTGCGCCGCCCGGCTCGGCCTGAGAGCGCAGCTGTTCTCGACGCCAACGTCCCTGTTCATCGCGGTCGGTGACGACCGTGTCGCGCAGACCCACATGGTGCGTGTCGAGCCAGGCGAGGTGAACCTCAGTCGCCTGGTGGAGCTGGACGCACTCATCGACTCGATCGGCAAGGGCAACGTTTCCCTGCGACAAGGCTTCGAGCACCTGGATCTGGTGGCCAGCGCCCCGCATCCCTACCCCGCCTGGCTCGCCCCCGTCGCCTTTGGCGTCAGCTCCGCGGGCGCAGCCTGCTTCTTTCGAGGCAACGCGCTCGACGTGGCGTTCTCTGCGGCGCTCGGCCTCTGCCTTGGCGCGCTGACGCTGTGGATGGACCGCGCCGCAGCGACCCGCCGCATCTATCCTGCGCTGGCCAGCTGCCTCGCGGCCGCGCTGGCGCTAGCCCTGGGACACTACCTCCCGCTCAGCCCCAGCGTGATCACGGTCAGCGCGCTGATCGTGCTGGTGCCGGGCCTGACGTTGACGGTGGCCATGAGCGAGCTGGCGACGGCGCACTTGATGAGCGGCACGGCGCGCTTCGCCGCAGCTCTGGTGACGTTCTTGCAGATGGGGCTCGGCGTGGGGCTCGGACGCGAGCTGGTTCAGAGGCTGCTCGGGCCCACCACCCTGCCAGCGCGGAGCGCCGAGCTCCCGGCAGTGGTGGAGTTCGTCGCGCTCGCCGTCACGCCGCTCGCGTTCGGCGTCTTGTTTCGCGCCAGACGTCGAGACATCCCACTGATCGCGCTGACCAGCGTCCTGGGATTCCTCGGCGCTCGCGCCGGCGCTCACCTGCTCGGGCCCGAGCTGGGCGCCTTCGCGGGAGCCTTCGTGGTGGCGGGGATCTCCAACTGGCTCGCGCGCCAGCTCAAGCGACCGGCCAGCATCACGCTGGTGCCTGGCATCATGCTGCTCGTGCCCGGCTCGATCGGCTTTCGGAGCCTGAACTCCTTCCTGGAGCGTGACGTGCTCACGGGGACCGAGGGCGTCTTCCGCATGTTTCTGGTGGCCGCCACGTTGGTGGGTGGCCTCTTGATGGCCAACGCCGTGCTCCCACCGCGGCGGGAGCTGTGACGCCCTCACCCCCTAAACATCCACTTCCTCGAGGAAATTTTCCAGCGGCACGACCGTCAGCTCTCGATCCTGGATCGCCTGGAGCAAGCGCGGCAGGACCTCGATGGACACCGGAACGAAGTCGTCGCGCTCTGCGGCGTCGTGCAGCAACAGAATCGCGCCAGGCTTGAGTCCATCAACGAGGCGCGCGAGGACCCGATCTGGATCGGCGCCCTTCAGGCCATCGCGGCCCTTGGCGCTCCAGGCGACCAGGGTGACCCCCGCCTCCTTCGCCCCCGCCGCCACACGGGTCGACACGTGGCCGATCGGCGGACGAAATAGCGTGGGGCGCACTCCGCACGCCTCCTCGATCGCCGTCTGCGTGCGCTGGATGTCCTCCTCGACGTACCTGGGGGTCTTCCAGGAAAATAGCCGGTCATGCTGGTAGCCGTGCAGGCCCAGACCATGGCCGCGCTCGGCGATCTGCTTCACCAGTTCGGGGAACAGCCGCACCTTCCGCCCGACCACGAAGAAGGTCGCTCGGACGTTTTTTTCCTCGAGGATATCCAGGATCCTGGGCGTGTGTTCGGGGTGAGGCCCATCATCGAAGGTCAGCGCGACTCCCTGATCGGCCTCCCCGCGCCACAGCACGTCACCGAACATCTCGAGCTGTGGGATCAGCACGCCCGCCGTGGCCAGGGCAACGTAGGCCAGCAAGGCGGCGACGGCATACTCCAGCGGGATCGGCTCCCCCCAGAGCGAGCGCACCATCAGCGCAATGCCACCCAGCGTGGCGACGACGAGCAAGATGCGAGAGGGCGGCATGATCGAGGTGGCGCGGGAGCGCAGCATACTTGGCAGCCGGTCCGCCGCACCCTATTCCCGCTCGGCGATCGAGGGTTCGTCCGGGAAGCGCGGCTTCAGTGGCGCGCGCGACGACGCGGCGAGCTATGCGTGGCTAGCTCGGACTCGGCGACGTCCAGTTCCTCGACACGCTTCGACTCGGCGATGCGCTGCTTCGACTGCGCGCGACCCGCCTCCTTCGCCGACTCTCCCGTGTTGTCGATCTCGAACATCAGCGCGAGCAGCGTGCCCACCAAGGGCAAGGCGGCGGCGGGCAGATCCCCGAGCCTTCCGCTGCCCGCCTGGAGCAGCGACAGGTCCACTGAGTAGGGCAGCCAGCGCCGCACCCCGTACATCCCGACCACCGCGATCAGCACGCCGGCCACCGCCTTGATCGCGTTCTCCACACCCGCGTCGCGCACCCAGATCGCCTTCCCACTCACCAACGCGGTGAGGAGCCCGGTCACGACCGCTGCGACGTAAGCGACGACGGCACCCCAGGTGACGATCCCGAGACCTTTGACCAAGACGACGGCGACCACCGCGCCGACCACGACGCCCTTGATCAAACCCAGGAGAAACCGACCAATCATGCTGCAGGGGGAAGCGTTGGCCCCAATCCGGGTGCCGTCAACCAAGCCAGTGTGAAGTTGTGTTTAGGGCCAGGAACACGCGGTCGGATGCTGGCACCCAGGTCGACGAACCCGGGCTTATCCAAGGGTTCGGGGGTGAGGGGCTGATTATTTCACGGCCAGGGAGAGAAACCTCGCGACACGAGGCGCGCGAAAGGGTTGGCGCCGAGACCTTTGTCCTCTACGCCCGTCGTCTGGTTTCGCGCCCACGACGGTCAGACTCGTGCTCTTCAACACCCTCGACTACGCCAGATTCTTCGCCTTCGTCTTCGTCGTGTCGTGGGTGCTCGCGCGCCGCCGCTGGGCGCTCATGCTGCCCTGGTTCTTGCTGCTCGGGTACGTGCTGAGCCTGCCTTGGACGCTCACCAACGCGGGCATCACGGCCGTCTCCGGGTTGCTCTCCCTCAGGCTCTGCCACCAGAAACACACGGGGGAGACCCCGCCGCTGCCAGCGGCGCTCGCGGCGGTCGCAGTGAACTTCATCGCGCTCGGCTGGCTCAGCTTCCGCCACGCTGGACGCGATCCACTGGGGCTGGGCCTGTCGGCGCTCAAGGTACCATTACCCCACGGAATCGTGAGCAGCGTCATCCTGGCGGTGGTGGGGTTCTGCCTGCTGCTGCTGCTGGTGCGCGCGAGGAAGCTGCGGCTGATCTTCGTGCTCCTCGCGAGCTACGTCTTCTACGCGCACTGGGATTGGCGTTTCCTGCCCCTGATCTTCCTCTCGTCCTCGATCGACTGGCTGCTGGGCCACGCGATTCACAACGAGCAGGATCACGCCAAGAAGAAGCGTTGGCTGGTCATCACGGCGGTGGTCAACCTCGGCGTGCTCGGCGTTTTCAAGTACTTCAACTTCGGTGTCGACACCGCCCGCGCGGTGCTCGAATCCCTGGGGATGCACCCGCCGGAGATCGCCCTGCGCATCGCGCTGCCAGTGGGGATCAGCTTCTTCACCTTCGAGTCGATGAGCTACGTCATCGACGTGTATCGAGGCGACATCGAGCCTCAGAAGAGCTACCTCGAGTACCTGGCCTTCGTGGCCTTCTTCCCGCACCTGGTCGCGGGCCCCATCGTTCGGCCCCGGGATCTATTGCCGCAGCTCGCGAAGCAGCCACGCTGGAGCTCGCGGGAAGGCGCCGAGGGCCTGTTCCTCATCGGCGTCGGTCTGGTGAAGAAGGTCTGCATCGGGGACTACCTGGCGCTGAACCTGGTGGACCGCGTCTTCGACGCTCCGATGCACTACTCGAGCCTCGAGTGCTACGCGGGCGTGCTTGGCTACGCGGTGCAGATCTACTGCGACTTCTCGGGCTACACCGACATGGCGATCGGCTCGGCGCTGCTGCTCGGTGTGCGTTTTCCCCTCAACTTCGACTCGCCCTACAAGGCGCCAGACATTCAGGACTTCTGGCGGCGCTGGCACATCTCGCTCTCCACCTGGCTGCGCGACTACCTGTACATCCCTCTGGGCGGAAACCGGAAGGGCGAGGCGCGAACCTACGTCAACCTGATGCTCACCATGTTGCTGGGAGGGCTCTGGCACGGTGCCGCCTGGACCTTCGTGGTCTGGGGCGGCCTGCATGGCAGCGCCCTTGCCGTGCACCGTCGGTGGCACTCCACCCGCTTCCAGCGGGCGCGCGTGGAGCGCGAACGTGAGCGCCACGCGTTCTGGGTCTGGGAGGAGGGCGCGTCCCAGCGACGCCTGCCAGGCAAGGGGTGGAGCCCGCCTCGCACCTGGTGGGGCACCCTGCTCGGCGTACTGATCACGTTCCACTTCGTCTGCGCCTGCTGGGTATTTTTCCGCGCGGATAGCTTCCAGAAGGCCTGGCTGATGTTCTCTCAGCTCGGCCAGCTCACCCACTTCCACCCGAACCTGCCAGCGAAGGTGCTGGGGGTGCTGGGGCTGGGGCTTTGCAGTCACTACGTGCCAGAACCGCTGTTCGTGTGGGCTCGGGAGACCTTCAAGCGAGCGCCAGCCTTCACTCAGGGGGTGATCCTGCTCGCCCTCTTGCTCTGGGTACGCGAGATGGTGAGCGCTCAGGCGGTCCCGTTCGTCTACTTCCAGTTCTGAAGCTCGCCTGACCCCGACCTCTGGGCGCGTCGCGCACGGTGGCAGTTGCGCAACGTAATCGTGACGGTATGGTAACGGGATGTCCAACCTGTCGCGCGCCAGCTCCCGTGCGACGACTTCGAGAGTGTCCGCTGGCGAACATCGGCGGGCCCACGGGCACGCCGAGCCCGCCGTGGGAGAGCTTGGGGAGCTGACCGAAGAGGCGAAGCACGACGCGCCGCCCTTCTCCCTGAGACCCCCGGGCGCAAAGTCCGAGGCGCCACGAGCCCCGCACAACGCGCGCTGGAGCATCCACGATCGCACGCACCTCCAGTGCTCCCTCGTCTATCGGGCCCGCAACCTCCAGGACCGCTTCAGGCTCTTCGAACGCTTCGAGTGGGAGGTCTACTTCTTCGTCCCAGACAGCTTCCGTCTGGATAGTCAGACCTACCGCCAGGACGACATCTACGCGGATCTGAAGTCCTACGTGCGCCTGGCTCCGCGGGAGGAGCCGTTGCGTGATCTGCTCGGTGAACCGCTGGCTCGACTACGCACCTCGCTCCGCGCCGACGGCGCTGAAGCCCTGGATGGTCTCAGACTCGTGTCCTGCCTGCTGCGCGACGCCCTCGCGAACGCGGAGCGACACATCGTCGTCGAGCTGGAGAGCAGCCAGCGGGAGTTCGCGCGGAGACGGAAAGGAAAGGGCGAGAGCTCCGGGGTGATGCCGAAGCCAGGCACCCACTGGACCCTCCCCCGTAGCCTCGAGATGCAGGTTCGCAGAGCCATGGAGGTCGGTCCGAGGGTTCTCGAGGAGCTGATCGGCACCATCGCTCACGAGCTTGGCGAGCGCGCCGATGTGGACGACACCACGCTCACCGCCGCGGACTGGGTCAAGGCAGAGATCTCGTTGATGTTCGAGGCATTCTTCGGTCGTGTGGCGCGCAAGCTGAAGCGCGCAGGTGCCCCGCGCGAGCTGGTCGAGGCGCTGACCGGGGCGGCGCTCGCGGCGGTGCGGTCCCGCGAGGACTGCGGCCTGGAGCTCGAGCTCTCGGGCTCCCTGCGCCCTGAGCGCGTCGAGCACTTCGAGTTCCAGCGCCACGTGTTGAAGCGCTTCACGTCGAGCGTGCTCTGGCTGCAGACCCGGATCCGGGAGCCGGGTCGCTGGATTCGCCATGCCCTGTACGCCATCGCGGCCAGCGCAGCGATGGCGTTCGCGGTCGGCGCAGCGCTGTGGAACGGCGTCGCTCCGACCGAAAGCATGACCCCTTGGCTGTTTGCGGCGGTGATCGCCTATGCCGTGAAAGATCGGCTCAAGGCGATCCTGCAAGAGGCCTTCAGCAACGTGGTGGCCCGCCACTTTCCAGACCGACGCTGGGACATCACGGACAAGACGGGCAAGCGCATCGCCATCGTGGATGAGCACTCGGGGTTCGTGCCATTCCACGACGTGCAGCCCGAAGTCCTTGCTGCGAGGCGGCGCACTCGAGTCCACTCCATCGAAGAGGTGGCGCGTCCGGAGACCGTGCTCTGCCACAAGAAGTCATTCGTCCTCGACAACGAGCGGCTGGCCGAGCTGGGCCCTGACTTCGATGGCCTGGCCGAGATCTTCCGCCTCGACCTCCATCGCTGGCTCGCTCACACCGACGACCCCAAGCAGACCGTGGTGGTCGCGGATCGCGAGACCCAGAGCATTCGGAGCTACAAGGCGCCAAGGGTCTACAACATCGCCGTCGTCTACCGCCTGCGCTACGCCGACGAGACCTCGGCTTGGCACCGCCTGCGGGTGGTGGTGAGTCGCAAAGGTCTGCAGCGGGTCGATTCCATCGACTGAGTGTCGGGCTCGATGTACGGTGCGCGCCATGAGCGATGCCTCGGAAGAGGGCGCAGCGGCCGAGGCGGCTGACCGAAGCCCCAAGCGGCGCCGCAAGAAGCGCAAGCAAGGCCGGAGCAAGGCCGGGTTCAAGCGCGCCGAGCTGGACGAGAAGGGCCGCGAGCGCCCACGCTTTCTGCTGGATTTTCCGCAGGATGCCGAGCTCGAGCGACTCATCGCGGCCTTCGAGTCGGGGAACTATCACGCGGTGCGGGAGCTGGCGCCGACGCTGATCGAGCACGGCAAGAGTCCCGAGGTGCGGAGCGCGGCGCGGGAGTTGCGCCGCCGCATCGACCCCGATCCGCTGCTCAAGTACCTGCTTCTGGCGACAACGCTCTTGCTCGGTGCGCTAGTCTGGTACGCGTATGCGAGCCACGGTGCCCACGCCCACTGAGCCGCCGCTCCTCAGCGCCGGGCTGCCGCTGTTGGCGGCACGGATATCCGCAAGGAAATGTGCAGCGACCTTCGCACTGGGGCTCTTGGTCGCGGCGTGTGGAGACAGCGAGCCGCCTCCCTCCGCCCCGCCGAAGGCAAGCATCGCGGAGACGGCGGTCGCCAGGTTCCTGCCGTTACCGAATGACTTCGTCTACACCTACGACACCTACAGCGACGGGCGGCGCATCGGCAATCTATGGATCCAGGTGGACCACGTGCGTGACCAGCGCGTGGACTTGAAGGTCGGGAGCCGCGTCACCCACCTCGAGCTCGCGTCCGATGGCGTGCGCGACATCGGGGGCGGCTGGGTGCTGAAGGCGCCCCTCCAGGTCGGCGCAGAGTTCCCCGGCAAGAACGGCCGCGTGCGCATCACCCGCACGGACGTCCCCATCGAAACGCCAGCGGGAAGCTTCAGGGGCTGCCTCGAGACGCAGGAAGACGCGGGCGGCGCCGAAGCTCAGAGTCGGGTCACGACGCTGTACTGTCCCGATGTCGGGATCGTGCGATTGGACATCATGACCCAAGAGGGCAACGAACTCGTCGAGGAGCGTGCTGTGCTGCGCTCCTTCGCCAAGCGGGTCGACATCAACAGCCTGGGTGACGAAGCGCTGCCCGAGACCGAGTAATCATTGCCGCGCGGCGATGTCTTCAATCAAGCCCAGGAGCTTGAGCAGGTCGTTGGGCTCGACCGGGGATGGCAGATAGCCCTGGGCGCCTGCCCGCAGATACGCGGCGCGCTGAGAGTCCGAGGGCGTGCGACTGGTCACGATGACACGCACCGGGTGATCCCACCCGGTGCTCAAGCGCCGGCACGCCTCGAGCGCGTCGACGTGCCCCAGCGCGGCGTCGAGCAGGAGCACGTCCGGGGGACTAGCCCCACACGCCAGCAATCCGTCGATGGGATTGGCGAAGCCCTCGACCTCGACCTGCGGGGCGCACTGCTTCAGCGCCTCCAGGGCGCCGCGCAACGTCGAGGCGTCCCCGTCGATGATCAGCAGCTTGTGGACCTCGCTCAGCTGTGCAGGCAGAGGCATGTTGTGTTCGCGCAGGAACCCGATCAACTGATCGCGCTGCACTCGACGGTGTCCTCCCGGAGTTCGATGCGCGGGCAACAACCCGCGATCGATCCAATTGAGCACCGTCGACGGGCTTACGTGTGCCAGTCGAGCGACCTCGTGGGTGGTGATATAGTGTCGCAACGTCAGGTGAGCCTACCGCGCAACGTCTGCGGCTGGCCACTCCTAGACGACGAGATTGGTAGCTAGAAAAACCACACAAACTCGAGATCCAGCGAACGCATGACAACAAACCTCTCGGAACCGCTGGAGTTCTTCGGTCACCTCTCGAATCAACCGCACCCACCTTAAAAACCGACGCAACCTCCCCTGCGTCGACTCACATCCTTGGGGAACCAAGATCTGTGCGCGTACTCCAGTGATTGACGGGTCGACCTCACCCCATGGGGTGTCCGAATCGGCCAGCGCTGGCGTTCGCGCAAGACCCCATTCTTCACTCCGCCACCGAAGTCGAAAGCGACACGTCCGTCGACCTCCCACGGCTTCGCACGGGACGCGTGACCTGGCCGAACTGCAGCTTCTCGAAGGCTACCGTTGGTTTCAAGCCAGGCGCCAACGCGGAGGCCTGGACCTCGCTGGACGCGAACATCTGCACGAACGCCGGGGCGTACTCCACCCGGTCGACCAAGGTTCGCTCGAGCACCATCGACGTGTACTGCAGGGCCCCCAGCTCAGGCGTATTGGCGTTTATCACGATATCCAGATCTTGCTGGCGGCAGAGCCGCGCGAGACCCGGGATCTTGCTGTCCAGGGGACTCCAGTTGTCGGCGCAGGTCCCGTTCTCGCTGCACCCCCAGACGCCGTCCTGCGTGTTGAGGAACAGCGTTTGGTTCCCCGAGGTATGACCAGGGGTGCGAACCAACACCAAGCCGTCTCCCAGCGACAGGTCACCGTCCGTGAGCAGCACTCGAGCAGTGTTCACATCGAGCTTGCCGTCTGCGACGAACCACGCCTTCTGCATCGGATGCAAGTCATCCCAGTCGTCCCACTCGCGCACTGGGGCAAGCAGGGTGGCGCTGGGGAAGCGCGACGGCCGCCCCGTCCGAGTCCCGAGCAGACCACGCAGGTCTTGAGTGTGGAAGTGGTCGAACGCCACGTAGTCGATGTCCGCGGGCTCCAGCCCCACCTCGGCGAGCTGAGACTCCAGGGTGTCGAACTTCTGCTGCAGGACGTTGAACGCGACGTATTCGCCCACTTGCTCGATCATTCGCTTGAAGAACGGCGTCGCCCGGGAAGCGATGTCATCCGTCGGATTGAACAGCAAGTTCTTCAGCTCACCCCGCTGAAGGAACTGCACTAGGAGGCACTGGTGCTTCATGATTACGTACGGAAACGGCAGCAGCGGAGCCGACCAGAACGCGTACTTGGTTGGGTAGGCCAGCGTCGCCACTGGCAGCGTACGCACCGCCACCACTCTGGGGCCGGCAGCGAGACGCTCCCGTAGACCGAACGCCGCCTTGCGAATCGCCTTCAGCTTCGGTCCGTGTCCCGAAACGAGCCACGCCTCGTCGAAGTCCGTGAGGCGCTCGAGCCCAGTTGTATCGCTGGTGTATCCGCTGCGTTGAATCATCCTGCCTCCCATGAGAGTCGCCGGCGCTCCACAGGCAGCTCCCCCGAGGCCTGGAGCGCATCGGTTCTAGTACCGCTGGCTCGCCTTGTCAGGTTCCGGTTCGGTCAGTGGCAGAGAACCCCTATACTGCGCGACGGTTGGAACCTTTTCGTTCTGGGAGACGGCGATGAAGAACTTACGAACGCTCACCCACACCGCGCTGGCGGCGCTCGGGGTGCTTGGAATCACTCAACTTGCTCACGCGCAGACCACCACGGTGAGCGACCTCAGCCTGGCGCGTACGGTGACGCTGACGGGCGCGGGTACGCTGCACGGCCTGGACGTAGGCGCGGACGGGCGGGTGTTCGTGATCGCTGGCGGCGGCACGGATCTCTACGTGCTCCACACCGATGACAGCTTCAGCCGCATCGCGCAGAACGTCGGCACATTCAACGGGGTGCTCTCTGACCTGCGCCTCGGCCCCGACGGCCTTCTCTACGCGATCAGCACGGGCGCGAACCCCGCGCCGATCCAGCGGTTTGCCCTGGACGGCACGCCTCAGAGCGATCTGGCGAGCCTCGATGACGGCGCCGATGGCAACGCCGCCGGCCTGGACTTCGACTGCCAGGGCAATCTCTACGCCTCGGACACCTCCAAGAGCCTGTCCCGAGTCTCTCCGGGCGGCGTGATCACCCAGGTCAACTCGACTCCCTTCGTCTTTCAGGACGTCGACGAAATCGAGGCGGGTGGCAACAACGTGTTCTTCATCTCGGACGGGTCCGCGCGAGCGGCCGATCAGGACACCGTCTGGCGCATGGCTCCCGACGGGCAGATCACCCAGTACGCCCAGATCAGCGGCACCCAGCTGTACGCCGGCGCGTACGATTTCGCCAAGGGCGTCTACTACGTCGCCTCCTACAACACCGGCCAGGTCTTCCGGCTGATCGACAGCAACGGAAACCAGCGGATTGACGACGCCAGCGAGCAGGAGCTGGTGGCCTCCGGCTTCGCGAGCAACGAAGCTTCCGACATTGGCATCGGCCCCTCCTCGTCGGGCAGCGGCTACTCGCTGTACATCAGCGGAACCAACAAGATCTACGAGATCGCAGGTCTTGGCGTGCCCAGCGGGGACTGCGGTGACCGCATCGACGACGATGGTGACGGCGTCTGCGAGATTGGCAAGGACGCGAACAACGACGGTGACTGCCTCGATGCGGGTGAGGACGACGGCAGCATCGACTGCGATGACAACGACGCCACGAGTTTCCCCGGGGCAACGGAGCTGTGTGACGCCAAGGACAACGACTGCGACAGCAGCACCGACGAGGACTTCCCGACGCTGGGTGATGGTTGCAGCGCCGGCATGGGCGCCTGCATGGCGGCCGGCTTCCTGGTCTGTGATGGTGTGATGACCGGCGTCACCTGCGACGCGGTGCCTGGCACCGGCAGCATGGAAGTCTGCGGAAACACCGTCGACGAAGACTGCGACGGCTTCCTCGACAACGGATGCGGCACGGGAGGCGCCGGTGGGACCGGAGGCGCCGGTGGCGGTGCAGGCACGGGCGGAACCGCAGGCGCGGCCAGTGGCGGAACCGGCGGCACCGCGGGCGGAACCGGAGGTACCAGCGGCGGCAGCGGCGGCAGCGGCGGAGCCACGGGTGGCAGCGCAGGTGCCAGCAGCGGTGGCGTCGGCGGAGCCATCGCAGGAGCTGGCGGAACCGCAGGCGCAACCAGCGGTGGCGCGGGAGGCAGCGCAGGCGCGACCAGTGGCGGCGCGGCGGGCATGTCGAGCGGAGGCTCGGCGGGCGCGACCAGCGGCGGCAATGGTGGCACGGCGGGCGGCTCCGTGGCCGGTAGCGCCAGCGGGGGCAGCTCGGTGGGCGGCGGCAGCAGCGGCGGAACCGGCGGCCTCGGCGCGGGGGGCACGGCAGGCGCTGGCGCGTCCAATGCGGGAACGGACAGCGTCGAGGGTGGGGGCTGCGGTTGTAGTACCCCGGGCCAGAAGGCACCTGGCGGCTTGGCAGGGTTGCTCTTTGCGCTGGGCGCCGTGGTGCTGCGGCGCCGTCGGCGGTCTGCTCGATAGGCACCTGGCGGTCCTCGCCCCCCAGGCAAACAGCCCAGCGATCGACACCCCCGGATCCAGCGAGAGCGGGTTCGGGGGTGAGGACTCGCGTCAGGCAGCCACACCTACTGCAGCCGGCGTATATCCCAGCGGATACGCCGAGCGACGCTGCCCGTGACCTTCAGCTTCACGTCACCGACATCGAGCTCGCTCTCCTTCGCCAGCTCGCTGTTGGCGCGCAGGCGCTGGACCTCTCCCTCGCTGCTGGTCACGTAGCAAGCGGCGCAGTCGCTGATCTCGCCCTCGCCCACCTCGCTGAGGCCCCCGCTTCCTGCGTCGCTGTCGACACGCGAGGCCTCTAGCAGCGTCCCGTCGGCCAGCGTGAAGCTCGCGGTTCCTCCGGGAGAAAGTACGACGACGACGTCCAGGCGATCGGCCACGTCGGCGGGCGTGACGACGCTGGCGTCTTCCGCGGGCGCGAGGGTGTCGATGCTCGGATCGAGCAACGGCAATATCGTGTTCTCGACTTGCAGCGCTGGCAGCTTGTCGAGAGGCGCCGGGATCGTGACCTGCTGGCCTCCGGTATGGACGCTGAAATCTTCGATGTCGACGAAGCGCCCCGGGGGCAGCCAAGTCACGCGCTGCGTTTCCCCACGGCGAACGATGGGGAGTGCATAGAGCGAGCGCCCGACGTAGAACGCGTCCTCGATGGCGTATGCCTCGCTCTGCTTCGGGTTCAGCAGCCAAGGGTGCATGGTGATGGGCGTGCCCTGCTCGTTCGCCAGGCGCGCTAGCGCCGTGAAGTAGGGCATCATCCGAGTGTGAAAGCGCGCCATCTTCCGATAGACGTCGATCGTCTCCTGATCGTCCCACAGGTTCCACTTGGTCGGCTTGGTTGACGCGGTGGGGTTGGAGCAGGCGTTCTGCTCCATCATGATGGGGGAAACGGCCCCGAACTGCACCCAGCGCAGGTACACCTCTTTGTCATGCGGAAAATTGGTGATGCACTTGAAGCCAGTCATGTCGCTGCCCCAGTAGGGCACGCCGGACATCGACAGGTTCAAGCCTCCACGCACCGATGACGGCAAGCCCTGGGTCTCGTCGAACGTGGCCTCGGCGTCGCCTCCCCACACCGCGGGCGTGAACGCCTGAGTACCGCTGCCGCCCGACCGCACGAAGTACAGGTAATCACCCGGGCGCTCTCGCTCCATCAGCTCATGGGCTGCCTTGGCGCTCAGCACTGGGAACTCATTGTGGACTTCATCGCCGCGTCGACCGTCGAACAGCGTGGCGTCGCGGGGGATGTACTCGCCGAAGTCATGCATCCAGCCGTCGTAGCCGAGGTCCAGGGTGCGCTGGAGCAGGCTCTGGAACCAGGTGACCGCTTCAGGGTTGGTCAGATCGATGGTCGCCAGGCGTAGGTTCTTTCCAGAGATGAACTCGGTGAGGTACGGGTCGGCGTCTGGAGTCTTCACGAACAGCCCGTGCTCGACCCCGTAGGCGTAGTCCGCGGCCGCGTTGTCGTCCGACTGCGCGACGTAGGGGTTGTTGTACGCCATCACCTTGTAGCCCGCGGCGTGCCCCGCCTTGGTCCAGGCGGCGAGCTCGTCCTCACGCCCCGTCTGAGACAGCGCGGGCAGGAAGTGCACGGAGTCGTCGACGCCGGTGATGGCGATGTCTGCATCGCGCATCGCCTGGATCTCGGGCACCCCGTTCACCATCGAACCCGACCCGACGCGTCGCCGTGGCCCAAACACCCAATCGGCGGGGATGATCGGCCGACCGCTGTCGGCGGTGTAGTCACGCAGACTCAGGAGCGGATCCTCGTGGACATAGATGGTGGCGTTGAACGCGCGCTGATTGACCGCCACCCGATATGCATCGTCGCGCTCGCTATTGAAGTGCACCTCGGAGCGAAACGTCGTGTCGAGGTGCATGCCGTAGCCGTGCGTCGACAGGAAGAACGGCACCGGGAAGTAGGTCATCGAAGGTCCGTTGGGGAACGGGTTCTGCTCCTCGACGGGAGCGTTCTCGCCGCGACCGAGCGCCCCCTCCTCCGGCCAGCTGTAGAGCGACCAGCCTCGATGATCGGTCGTGGCGAAGCGCTCTCCCATGCCGAAGAAGTGCTCGTCGCCGGCGCTCTCGAAGGCGATGGTGGCCTTGTTCAGCGGGTTCTCTGCTTGCGGATCGGCCTGCTCCCGCGCCGCGAACTCGAAGCGCACGCGCGCATCGGTCAACCCGACGGCGAAGTCGGCGACGAAGTCCTTGCCTTCGAGCTCCAGCTCCACACGCTCTTTTCCGCGCGATATCAGCTTGGCAGTGACGCCGTGGCGCCAGGCGCCCTCCTGAGCGAGATAGCCATCCCAGCCAGGCAGGGGTCGAGCGAGAGCCAAGGGTTCATCGATGGTCGCCGACGGGGCGCCGTAAGGATCCTTGTCCCCGCCCTGCATGGTCTTCAACACCAGAGACCCGTCCGGTCGGAAGATCTCCACGTAGAACGGATCGAGGTGGATCAGCACCCGAGCGTCCTCGCTCACCAACTCCGGGGGGCCCTGCGGGCCCTCACTCGTGTCGTCGCTTCCACACCCCAGAGCCAGCAGCCCGAGCAATGACGTCGCTACCCACTTCCTCATGAGTGGAGTCTGCCACACGGCTCCGGCCGCAGGGCTGAGGCAAACCAAAAACGCTGCGTTCAGGGTTCGTGGTTGCCCGTGGCTTCGCCCTGGCAGGCTGCCAGGACGCGAGCGCTGCTCAGCTACTCGACGGGGGGCGGCATCAGCTCCAGCTCCGCGGACACCGTCTTGATGCCACACTCGTCGTGCTCGTGGACCAGCTCTTGCTGAAGGTCCGCGTAGCCGGTCGCAGTGACCGTCACGCTGGCAGGGCCGTTCGTCCAGAGCGCGCACTCCAGCGCGACAGGCAGATCCGCCTCGAGTTCTCTCGAGCAGCGCACCGCCTCGAGGGGCGCCTCGGGCTGGTCCAGCCGATACACCTCTTCTCCCGAGCTGAACATCACGTCCACCCGGGTATCGTCTGGCAGGGGCCCGTCCATGGCGAATATCCGCACGTCAAATGTAGCTTGTGGTCCCGGGCACTCGTTGGAGGGCGGATCCTTGTCGGCGGAACAGCCAGCCAGGGCGACCAAGGCTAGCAGCGGCAAGGAGCACCTGGAGACGCGAATCAAGAAAGCCATCAAGTCTGGTCGCACGACAACTGGCTGCACATACGGCACGTAGCGGCGACTCGCAAGCGGCGTCGCCACGTTTCCAAATCGCCGCCCAGTCGCTCGCGACGGAGAACTCGCCTGGCCTTTTAGTTGTGGATACAGGAGTTGTCCAAGGTGGGTTCCACCCGCCTGATGCGACCGCCCTGACACTCCACGGAGTGGTAGGCGGTGGCGCCGTCTCGACAGGCGTCGATGGCACGCACGTACGCGCGGCCCGCGGTATCTCCGGTACCCATGGCGCGGTGAAGAGTGCGCTTGGAGTGCGCGGTAGTCTTCCCACCTTCGGTGTCCTTCTGGCAGTCGATGGACTCGAGGCACACCACCGCGCAGCTCCACGCGTCGTCGTCCACCGGCAGCTTGGCGCTGGCCAGGAGCGCCGGGCTGAGCGGCTGGGGAGCAGGCTCTGGTTGCAGCTCGTCGATGCGGCGGCTCTGGTCGGCGACCTCCTGCCGGGTTCGCTCGAGATCCAGCTTCATCCGCTCCTGGTCCTGGAGCTTCGCCTGCGTTCGCTTCAGCTCGTCTTCGAGCCGATGCTGACGAGCGTTGAGCCTCGACTGCTCTGCCTGCAAGCGCTCGAAATTGTCGGTGTTGCTGGCGCCGCAGCCACCCAGAAGCAGAGCCGCGCCCAGAAGCAGAGCCGCGCCCAGAGTCGGCAGGCTGAGCGGGAGGAACGACACTCGCATCGGACTGCATCTTACGCACAGGGCCTTCGAATGTTCCTCCAGGGCGGCCTGCGCCAGCTTGTACAAAATGCCAACGGAGCCAATTCCGTGCGGGAACTGGCTCCGTGACAGCTCTGAGGCCAACCTCAGGGCTCGGCAGAACTAGCGGGCTGCTGAGCCCTGCCAGGCGATCCTAGAACTCCGGGCCGTGGCTGTGACCACCGGCTGCCGCCTTCTCCTCCTTCGGCTTCTCGGCGACGAGAGCCTCGGTGGTGAGCAGCAAGCCAGCGACGCTCGCGGCGTTCTGCAGCGCCGAGCGCACGACCTTCGTGGGGTCGATCACGCCCATGCCGAGCATGTCGCCGTACTCACCGGTCTGAGCGTTGTAGCCATTGGCTCCCTTCGCTTCCTTGACCTTCTGCACGACGATCGAGCCCTCTTCGCCAGCGTTCGCAACGATCTGACGCAGGGGGTACTCGATGGCGCGACGGATGATGTCCACACCGGGCTGCTGCTCGTGGGGCACCTCGAGCTTGTCGAGACCCTTCTGAGAGCGGATCAGCGCGACGCCACCGCCAGGCACGATGCCCTCTTCCACGGCCGCGCGGGTGGCGTGGAGCGCGTCCTCGACGCGGGCCTTCTTCTCCTTCATCTCGGTCTCGGTAGCAGCACCGACCTTGATCACCGCAACGCCGCCGACCAGCTTCGCCAGGCGCTCCTGGAGCTTCTCGCGGTCGTAGTCGCTGGTGGTGTTCTCGATCTGGCCGCGGATCTCGGCCTGGCGGGCCTTGATCTTGTCCTTCTTGCCAGCGCCGTCGACGATCGTGGTGTTGTCCTTGTCGATCTTGACGGTCTTGGCCTGGCCGAGGTCGCTGATGGTCACGTTCTCGAGCTTGAGGCCGAGCTCCTCCGCGATCACCTGACCGCCGGTCAGGGTCGCGATGTCCTTCAGCATCTCCTTGCGACGATCACCGAATCCGGGCGCCTTCACGGCGGCCGTCTGCAGCGTGCCACGCAGCTTGTTCACGACCAGCGTGGCCAGCGCCTCGCCCTCGATGTCCTCGGCGATGATCAACAGAGGCTTCTGCTGACGAGCAATCGCCTCCAGCACCGGGAGAAGATCCTTCATGTTGGCGATCTTCTTCTCGCTGAGCAGGATGTAGCAGTCGTTCAGGACGGCTTCCATCCGCTCGGGGTCGGTGACGAAGTAGGGGCTGAGGTAGCCGCGGTCGAACTGCATGCCCTCGACGACGTCGAGCGTGGTGTCGGCGCTCTTGGCCTCCTCCACCGTGATCACGCCTTCCTTGCCCACCTTCTCCATCGCCTCGCTCAGGAGCTTGCCGATGGTGGTGTCGCCGTTGGCGCTGATGGTGCCGACCTGAGCGATTTCGTTCGCGTCCTTCGTGGACTTCGAGAGCTTCTTCAGCGACTCGGTGATCGCCTCCACGGCGGTGTCGATGCCACGCTTGATGTCCATGGGGTTGTGCCCCGCGGCAACCAGCTTGGAGCCCTCGCGGAAGATCGCCTGCGCGAGCACCGTGGCCGTGGTGGTGCCATCACCCGCGACGTCGCTGGTCTTGCTGGCAACCTCGCGCACCATCTGTGCGCCCATGTTCTCGAACTTGTTCTCCAGCTCGATCTCCTTGGCAACGGTCACGCCGTCCTTGGTGATCGTGGGGGAGCCGAAGCTCTTCTCGAGCACGACGTTGCGGCCCTTGGGGCCGAGGGTCACCTTGACCGCGTCGGCCAGGGCGTTGACACCGGCGAGAATCAGGTTCCGCGCGGTTTCTTGGTAAGCAATCTCTTTGGCAGCCATTGTTCAGTTCCTCCGGTGATTCACTTCTCGATGACGCCGAGGATGTCGTCCTCGCGCAGGATCAGGTGCTCTTCGCCGTCCAGCTTCACCTCGGTGCCGGCGTACTTGCCGAAGAGGACGACGTCGCCCTTCTTCACGTCGAGCGCACGCACGGTGCCGTCCTCGAGGACCTTGCCGTTTCCGACGGCGATCACCTTGCCCTCGATCGGCTTCTCTTTGGCGCTATCGGGGATGATGATGCCGCCCTTGGTCTTTTCCTCTTCCTGCACGCGCTTGACGATCACGCGGTCTTGCAGCGGTCGGATGTTCATGTCGTTGCTCTCCTCTGACGTCCAAGGCCCACTCGAGGGCCGTTGATGTTCAAGGGTAGAAACCGGCTAGGCCCCTCTGGACGAGCTCACTGAACAAGCCCGCAGGGAACCGGTAACACCCCGAATTAGTTTGAGAATCGTCGCCGTTGTTAGCAGTCGATTCGGACGAGTGCTAAGCGGCGGGCGGAAACTAGCCACCCACCATGGGGAGTCAACCCCGACCCGCTCTTTTTAGTCCCAGCCCGTCGCGAGTCGCTGCTGTTTCGGGAGCGTCACCGCTGGTTTCGGCCGGGCCGAATTAGCAGCCAGCCTCGGACACTGCTAAAAATCTCGGTGTTTTCGGCTCGTTAGTTATGCCGAGTCGAGGCTCTGCCGTACACACTGACAAGCAGTGCACGAGCGGTGCCGGACCCCAGCCCAGTCGACCTCGCCAGCGCGAGGGACGGGCAGGTCTCACTTCGCTGCACAGCTCCGGCGGCAAAAGCGCCGTGGGGTCGGGCTGCGCCTGGCCCTCGACCGAACCTCGAGAGTGCAAAGGAACATGCGGGATGTCTGAACACACATGCAGTCCCGCCATCGAGCTGGGTACAGACGTTGGCGGGTTCTTCCGAGAAGCGGTGGACGAGACCCTGGAGCGCGGCGGCTACGACGCATCCGAGGCGACGGTCACCTACGTTGGGGCACTGCTCGCGGACTTCGCGAAGCCAGGACAGCTCAACCAGGAGACCCTGGCGCGCCCGGTGACCCTGCTGCTCGATGAGGCACGTCAGGCCACCGGCTTCGAGCGCTTCGAGCGGCTGCGCACCCTGGGCGATGGCGTGCTGTACATCTCCAGCTTCTTCCGCGAGCACCTGGAGCGACGCGGCGTGGAGGTCCACTACATCTATCGCGTCGGCGCGAGCGCGTACGAGTCCGCGTCGGTGATGATGGGACGAGACCAGTCGGGGATGGATGTCTTCGGGGAACTCTCGCACAAGTTCGAGATGTTCACCGCGCTATTGAGTGACGTTGCGGAGAAGCTGCGAGCCAGTCAGGTCGCGACGCCGAGCGACGTCTTGAAGCTCTACGAGCGCTGGACGAAGACGGGTTCCGCACGGTTGGCCGAACAGCTCGCGAAGCAGGGTCTCACACCCGTGGTGGGCAATGGCACGATCCACTGAGCCGAGTGGGACCACCGAAGCGGAGCGCGCTTGAGTCAGTCGGCGCTGGAGCGCACCGTGAGCCGCGTCGCGCGGGCGCTGCGAGCCTACTACCGCATCGAGGACCAGCTCGATATCCAGGAGTTCGTGGAAGAGGGCGAGCCCGGAAGCCGGGAGACGCTGCTCCTGCGCCAGCACGAAGAAGCCCTGGAGCTGCGCCTGCTCTTGCCCCCGGTCGAGCACGAGGCAGCGCCGGACATCGATCACTTCCTGCAGGTCGTCGAGGGCGTCAGCCACTTCCTGCTGGTCGTCGAGCGCGCTCGAGTCGACCTGCCCACCACGCACCTGGAGCTCGAACTCCAGGCGGAGGTCGACAAGTTCGTGGTGCTCTCCCAGGACGGCGCTCACGCGCGACACCTGCATCGACGCCTGTACGAAGGCGTGCGCTTCATCCACACCGAGAGCAGCGAAGCCGGAGCGCGCTATCGCCTCGCGAACGCCCTCGCCGCGCGTTTCGTCCACCGCCTGCTCGCGCATGCGCCTCTCGAGCGTGAGAGGCGGCTGAGACACTTCTATCGTGTCGGCCAAGCAGAGAAGATACGGCTCGCGAGCTGAGACGCGAGGCGCTCCCAGACCGCCTGCCTCGCGCAGGCGGCTTGACCGTGCGACGACTCCCAGGTCAGCTTTCCTGGCATGCTTGATCGTTCACTGGCGCTGGTGGCACTGACGCTACTGCTCCACGGCTGCGGCGAGTCGACCTCGAGCTCCAGCGCCGACGGGGGTGGCTCGGACGCTGGCAGCGACGCCGCCTTCGAGGGAGGAGAGCCCTTCGAGGCCGGGGCCTGCAACGCGCTGGGCCAGCACTGGCCCAACTTCGGGCAAACCCACGTGGAGATCTGCTCCGACGTGAGCTACCAGACCAGCCCTCCGACGTCGGGCAATCACTACGGCAGCTGGCCCCAGTTCAAGACCTACTCCAATCCATTGCCCTACGGATTCATGGTACATGGGATGGAGCACGGCGCCGTGGTCTTCTCCTACAACTGTCCCGAGGGTTGTGCCGCTGAAGTGGCCCGCGCACAGAAGCTGATCGACGAGCAGTTGCCGGGTGACGTGTTCTGTGCCGAACAAGGCGTGGATCGCAGGAGAGTCATCCTCACCCCCGACACCGGGCTGAAGTCACGCTGGGCTGCCGCCGCCTGGACCTGGTCTCTCAACGCCGACTGCTTCGACGAGCAGACCTTCCTGGATTTCTACGAGGCGCACTACGATCAAGCGCCCGAGCACATCTGCGGTGATGGCATCGATGTCAGCCCCGACGCGGGCATCCCCGAGGACTGCGGCCCGCCGCGCTGATCGCGGGTGAAGTTCAGCCTGCCAGGTGCTCGAGCGCGCGCTCGACGAAGGCCACCTGAGCCTGGTTGAGCTTCACCTTGGCGGTGTCCGGGGTGAACCACTCGAAGCAGTCGATCTCCGGGAAGGTTTGTTTCCTCCCGGATCTTGGCGGCCACTCGAGCTCGAAGGTGTTGCTCTGCAAGCTGGCCGCGTCGCAGTCCCCCTGAGCGCCGAACCCCAGCACGCGCTTTCCGCTCTTCAGCTTCACCTCTCCGAGGCTGATCAGCTCCAGCTCCAGGGTCAGGCCGGTCTCCTCGGCGAACTCGCGACGCGCGGCGACTTCCGCGTCCTCACCAGCTTCCAGCAGGCCCTTGGGGATGCTCCAGGCGCCTTCGTCCTTGTTCTTGAAGAAGGGCCCGCCAGGGTGAGCCAGGAGGAACTCGTAAGCTGCCTCCTGGTTTCCTTGCGGATCTCCTCCCCCCAAAAGAAGGGACGGACGCCAGAGCAAGATGCCCGCGCTGACCTGCTGAGTCTTCGCCACGAAGGAGCTCTCTCGAAAGCTGCTCAGCGCGCCTTGGGCAGCAACAACCAGTAGTCCAGATCGAGCACGACGCTCGAGTTGTAGACCTGCTTGCCGTCCTTCTCGATCTTCAACGGCAGGACGCTGGATGGCTCGTCCACGTTCTTCGAGGCAACCAGGCGCACGCGCAGCGCGCCGACATCGGGGCGCCCCAGATCGGCTTTGTCGAGCACCTCGCTGTAGGCGAAGACGGTGTCACCGGCGAACGTCGGACTCACGTGCGCTCCCGCGTTGAACGCCAGGATCCCGAGCGCGCGCTCCAGGCCGTTGAACGAGAGCGACCGCGCGACGCTGATCACGTGACCACCATACATCAGGCGCTTGCCAAAGCGGGTCTTCGCGGCGTTGTGTCCGTCGAAGTGCACCTTCGCCGTGTTCTGATAGAGCCGTGTTGCGATGGCGTGCTCGCTCTCCTCGATCGTCATGCCGTCGACGTGATCGATCTTCTCGCCTCGCTCGTACTCGTCCCAGTAGCTGCCGCCGGCGGGCCACCCCTCGTACTTGTCGAGGCTCAGGCAAGCGGGCACGACCAGATCCTTGGCCTCGACCTGGGCAGGCATGCTCGGCTTGTCCGCGGCCCCGGTGGGGGTCCCGGGATCGCGCTTGTTGACCATCACCCAGCGGTAGTACTCGAGCACCGCCTCGCCACGCTGGTTGGTGCCCCTGGTCTGCACCCAGACGATTCCGTTCTTGCCGCTGGTGTTCTCCTTCTTGCCGATCACCTTCGACACCGAGCGCAGCGTATCCCCAGGGTACACCGGCTGCAGGAAGCGTAGCCCCGCGTAGCCCAGGTTGGCCACGGCGTTCAGCGACACGTCGTTCACCGTCTTTCCAAATACCATATGGAAAGTCAGCAGATCGTTCACCGTCTCGCGCTGGTAGCCCAGGCTGCGCGCAAACTCCGCGGAGCAATGCAGCGGGTAGCGGTCCCCGGTCAACCCGATGTAGAGCGCCTGGTCTCCCTCGGTCACCGTGCGCGGCACCGCGTGCACCAGCTCGCTGCCGGTCTCGAAGTCTTCGAAGAAGTTTCCGGGGTTGGTCTTCGCCACAGCTCGGCTCCGTTCTGCGTCGCGCCCCGAGCGAGAGGCGCGGCGCGTGCTTCAAGGGTTGGGGGTGAGGTCGGGCGCGGCGCCCAGCAAGGCGCAGCGCGGCGAGTGGTACCACAGCCGGGGCGGGGCGCTGGCCGATTAGAGGTGGCTCGTCACCTTGGGCGGTTGATCGGCGCACTTCCCCGACTCGCACTGCACGCGCACTTCGATGCTCGTGTCCGGGGTGCCGTCGAAATTCGCGTCGCCATCGGCCACGACCTTCCCCGTCGTCTCGGACTCACGGATCCAGCGAAAGCGATAGTGCTGCGGCCCGGTGATGGAGAAGCTCCGCCCGCTGCAGTTGAACGCTGGCTGCGCCCACTCTGCCTTCTTGCTGTAGTAGGGCCTCTTCCGTGGCACCTCGCTCGGCACCGGCTGGCTCGACATGGGCAGCGGCGCGCCGCACTCGCCGATGCGGTCCGCCATCATCACCGCGTGGGCCTCTGCTTGGTCGACCATGCGCTGGTCCTTGATGTACAGGTAGCCGCCCAGCACCGCGAAGAAGAGCAAGAGGAACAACACCCCGCCTCCGATCCCCAGCGCGACCCAGAGCGCGGTGCGCCGCGTGGGCTTGGGCGAAGCGTTCGCGTCCTGGGCATCGGACTCAGTCTCGTTCAGTGCCATCCTCAGAGCGCTCCGGTGGGCTGCGCGGCGCTGCAGGTTCCGGCGCTGCACTGGACAGCGACTTCAATCCGCTGCTCCGGCGTGCCGTCGCCGTCGAGATCAGCGAGCGCAACCACGCTCCCCTGGGTGTCCGAGGCTCGCACCCACTGGTAGGAGAAGTACTGCGGCGTCGAGACGGCGAAGTGCGCGCACTTGAACGCGGGCTGTTCCCAGTCGGAGAGGCGGCTCATGTACTTCTTTCCGGCCGGCGGCGTCGCGGGCACCGGACTCGACGTCGGCGGCAGAGGTTCGCCGCAGCCGGCGACTCCTCGCCCGAGGACGCGGGTCATCGCCAGGGCCTCCGCCTGCTTCGAGCGCACCATGTAGCGCCGCACGCCGTAGATCGCCAAGCTCGCGAAGACACCGACTATCAGCACCACGCCTACGAGCACGCCCGCGACGATGATCCACGCAGTGCTGGATGTCTTCTTGCCTGGGGGCGCCGCGCTGCCGTGTGGCGGAGAGCCCTGAGGGGGAGGTCCAGACTGCTCGTCGACGTAGTTCACGCTGGCATCCTCTGCCTGGCTCTCGGGACTTTCAACCGCCAATCCGTGACTGCGGCGGTAAGCAGCATTCCGCTGGCGGTCGGCTGATGAGCCGCTAGGGTCCGCGAGCATGACGCCAGACCTGCTCATCGACACCTGCATCAAGCTCGATCCTCTCTCCGAGCTGCCGCGCACGGGCTGGCTCTTGCGAGGCATTCGTCCCTGCGAATCCCTCGCGGATCACAGCTTCGGGGTGGCTGTCGTTTCCGCGTTGCTCGTCGATGGGCTGCGGGCGACCGGCGAGGCCGTCGATGGTGAGCGGGTGCTGCGCCTGGCGCTGAGTCACGACGCGCCCGAGGCGCGCACCGGCGATATCCCGATGCCTTCGAAGACCCCGGAGCTGGACGTGGAGCTCTCGAAGCTGGAAGCCTCGCTGTTTCGGAGCTTGCTCCCCACGAGCTGGCACCAGCTACACACCGAGCTGGAGCGTGCAGAGACCCTGGAAGCACGCATCGTGCGCGCCGCCGACAAGCTGCAAATGATGATCAAGGTGCTCGTCTACGAATCCCAGCATCGCGGACGCCTGGAGGAGTTCTGGCAGAACCCGAAGAACTTCCGCGACTACGACATCCAGCTCGCGCGTGCCTGCTTCGATCGCGTGTGCGAGCGATCCGGCAACCCGAAGCCACGCTGAATCGGCCCCAAGTCGTTTCCATGCGGTTATACAAGCCAAGGACGAAGTCTCCCCCCGTTCAACGCAGCTCGAAGATGCCGTAGCCCTGAGGGGGAATCGCGAGGGCTGCGCCGCCCCCGTCGAAGGTCAGCTTCGCGTTGCCGAGCACCGCTTCGGCCTTGGTCGCGCCGAGGTCCGCCACCGACAGGCTGGTGCTGCTGTCCACGAACCCCAGATTCAGCACCACTAAGTAGCGGAGGTCGTCGTCATGGCGCAGGTAGGCTAGCACGGCCGGGTCGGACGGCTGCAGGAGCGTAAGCGCGCCGTTGCCCCACACCGCGCGTCCGCGTCGCAGCTCCAGGATCGAGCGGTAGAAGGCGTACACGGACGTCGAGCTCGCCTGCTGAGCGGCGATGTTCGTTTCCGCGAGGTCTGGCCCGAAAGCCAGCCACGGGGACCCGGTCGTGAAGCCGTAGCCCGGGGCCTCGTCATTCCAGGGCAGAGGCGAGCGCGCCTCGTCGCGGAAGTCGATGATGCTGTCGTCGCTGGGTCGAATGGCCACTTCTTCGCCATAGTAGATGAACGGTGAGCCCTTCATCGTGAGCTGCACCAGCGCAGCCAGCTTGTAGCGCTCCTCGCTGCGGTTCGCGTTCACCCAGGCGCGCGAGACGTCGTGGCTGCCGATGACCAGCGCGTCCTGGGCGCCCGATGGGTACTCATCCAGTGTGCGCTGGAACACATCGTCGATGGGTTGGGCCAACCCTCCCCCGAAATGAAAATTCCAGAAGTAGCCGTAGCCGAAGTTGAAGGTCATGTGGAACATGTCCTGACCGTCACCGAAGTACTCGCTCGAGTTCGTCAGGTCCGTGGGCTCTGCGAGCAGCACCGCCCCCGGGTAGTCATCGACGACGCCGCGTAGCTGCTTGATGTAGCTCTTGGTCTCGTCCAGGAATCCGCAGTCGTTCGCGGACTCGTAGAGCAGGCTGATCACGTCGCAGCGAAACCCGTCCACTCCCTTCTCCAGCCAGAAGCGCGCGATATCCAGCGTCTCCTTCACCACCTCGGGGTTCTCGTAGTTGAGGTCTGGCTGTCCGGGATAGAAGCGATGGAAGTAAAACTGCTGGCGCGTCTCGTCAAATTGCCACGCGGAATCCCCGAAGACGGCTTGGTGGGTTCCACAGCCATTGTTCGGCGTGCCCTCGGTGTCTGACCACACGTACCAGTCGGCCTTGGGGTTGTCCTTGCTCGAGCGAGACTCGGTGAACCAGGGATGCTGATCCGAGGTGTGGTTCAGCACCAGGTCGACAATCACGCGGATCCCCTTGTCGTGGGCGGCCTCCAGGAAGGCCTCGAAGTCCTCCATCGTGCCGTAGTCCGGGTTGATTCCGCGGTAGTCGGCGACGTCGTAGCCAGAGTCGATGAAGGGCGAAGGCATGACGGGCATGAGCCAGATCCCGTCGACGCCCAGCTCCTTCAGGTAGTCGAGCTTCGACGTCAGCCCCTTGAAGTCTCCGATGCCGTCGCCGTCGGAGTCCTGGAATGAGCGCACGTAGACCTCGTAGAACACGGCGTGCCGATACCAGTCGGGTCCACTCAACAGCTCCTTCGCCCTGGCTTCCCAATCCGGAGTCTGGGTTTGGGGGGGAGAGGTCTCGTCGCTGGAGCACGCTGGAAAGCCGAGCGCCGAGACCAGCGCGAGCGACGTCGCGGCCAGCGCTCGATTCAAGCCATGCATCCCGAGAGCCCCGCCTGCAGCGCGCTTACCCATGAGAGAATTGTGTGCCGAAAACGACCGAGGCGTCATCCACCCCATGCGGTCCAACGTGCTAGCCTCGACCCGCCATGCAGCTCTCGCCGCGGCTGAATTTGCTCCTGCTGTGCCTGGTCGGCGCTGGACTGAGCGCCGGCTGCGGCGAATCGAGTGACTCCCAGGGCAGCGGCAGCGGCGGCGCAGGTGGCAGCGGCGGCGCAGGTGGCAGCGGAGCCGCGGCGGGCAGCGGAGGGACCGCGGGTGCCGGAGCCGCCGCCGGTTCCGGCGGCCAGACTGGCGGCAACGCCGGGCAGTCCAGTGGAGGCAGCGCTGGCAACGAGGCCGCCTGCCCCGACTCGCCACCGCGCAATCTCGAGCCCTGCAGCCAGGCGGTCAACAACGCTGCGTGCCCCTATCAGGCCACCTGCACGACCGGAGCGAAGACCTTCGAGTTCGTCTGCGGCAGCGACGATCGCTGGATGCTCGACGAGAAACCTTGTGAGCACCAGGCGGAGCACTGCGGGGAGCTACCGGTGAGCTGCAACCAGGGCACCTGGTCCTACTGGAAGGGCGTGAACGCCCCGCCCACGTGCCCAATTACCCGTCCCGAGGGCGACGCTCCTTGCACGCCGAACGACGGCGAGTGCGGCTACTTCTGTGCCGATGGCGTCACGTGGACCGTGCTCTACTGCACGGGACAGACCTGGGTATCCGACGGCGCGTGCCCGTAGATGATTCATTGCCGCAAGGCATTGTTCTTTGCCCCGAACTTCGCTTCGAAGCACAGGGGCGGCGGCATTCGCGCTGGGTCTGACCGCCCGCACCCCGAGGGGGCGGGCATTCGCGCTGGGGCACTCGAGGCGAGGCGAAGCGGCCGAGGCGAAGCGGCCTACAGCCCCATCATCTTGGCCAGGTAGTAGCGCATCGTCTCGGTGCTGCCGCCGCCGATGCGGATCAGGCGCGAGTCGCGCCAGGCACGGGCGATGGGGTACTCCTCGATGTAGCCCCAGCCGCCGTGGAACTGCAGACACGTGTCCATCACCTCGCTGACGAGGTCCCCCGCAGCGATCTTGCACATGCTGACCAGCTTCACCGTCTCCATGGAGATGTCGGCCTTGTTGACGTAGCGCTCGGTGTTGAAGGCATCCACGGTCTTGTAGACCAGCGCCTTGCACATCTCCGTCTTGGTCATCATGTCGACGAACTTGTGCTGCCACAGTTCGCGCTTGATGATCGGCTTGCCGAAGGCGTGTCGGCCTTCGCCGTATTTGCGGCTGAAGTCGATGGCGATCTCGCACGCAGCGACGGCGTTCACGGCCCCGATCAGGCGCTCGCTCTGGAAGTTCTGCATCAGGTACATGAACCCCAGGCCTTCCTCGCCCAGGCGATAGCGCTGAGGGACGCGCACCTCGTCGAGGAACAGCTCCGCGGTGTCCGAGGCGTAGTGTCCGAGCTTCTTCAGCTTGCGCGAGACCTGGAAGCCCTTGAGGTTCGTCGGCACCAGCACGAAGCTGCAGCCGTGCGCGCCTGCGTCGGGGTCCGTCTTCACCAGCATGGTGATGAAATCGGCGCGCGTACCGTTGGTGATGAAGGTCTTCTGACCGCTGATCAGGTAGTCGTCCCCGTCCTTCTTCGCTACCGTGCGGATAGCGGCCACGTCGCTGCCAGCGCCAGGCTCGGAGACGCCGATGGCGCCGATCTTCTCACCGCTGATGGCCGGCCTCAGGAACTCGTCGATCTGCTCCTTGGTGCCGATCTCGCTGATGACGGGGGTCGCCATATCGCCCTGCACCAGCATCGACAGCGACACGCCGCTGGTGTTGCAGCGCGGGAGCTCCTCGGCCTTGGCGACGCTGAACCAGTAGTCGCCGCCAGCTCCTCCGTGCTCCTCGGGGTAGTGTGCGCCGTGGATCCCTAGCTCACCCGCCTTGGTGAAGATTTCACGAGGAAACTCCCCCGCCTCTTCCCACTGGTCGGCGTAGGGCGCCACCTCCTTCTCGGCAAACTGCCGCACGGTCTTACGGAAGGCTTCGTGTTCCTCGGTGAAGGGATTCCACATGGCTCGTCACTCCTGTCGGCTCGCCGCGCGCTCGCGCAGCCTCGTCGCCACGACCCTGGCCTCACTCAGCCGCCGGGTCGCGCGCTGGAATGATTCGTACACGAAACGTTTGCCTGCGCAACGTCGGCCGTTCTGGAACTCGATTCCTGTGGGTGGAGGGCCTCGTCGTCAGCCCGCCGCCGTGTCAGGGAGCAGCTCCGGCGCGTAGCCGGCGAGTCCAGGGCGGACTCGCCCGGTCCTCCTTCACGACCCTCACAGGGCAGCCTCGATCGCGCCGAGCGCTCGCCGAGCGCTGGGCAGCATCCCGGAGACACTGACTCGGTTGTCGGCCAGGAGCAGCAGCACGATGTCGCTCCGGTTGGATCCGCGAAGAAACAACTGAATCCCTCCGCTCGCCACCAGCAACACCTCGCGCGAAGGGCGGTGGGAGGGCGGCTGGGCAGAGCTCAGAGCGCCGTCGACCTTCGCCAGGCTGCGCTCCTGGAACAGCTCGCTACTGGCGGGGAGTAGTAGGTCGAGCTGATGCTTGGCCTCGTCGTCCAGACTGTGCGTGGCAAGCACCATGCCCGTGGCCAGGTCCATTACCGCGGCGGCGTGGCACTCGGGGATGTGGTCGATGGAACGCTCGAGCAACGAGAGAAGAGACATGGGCAACTCCTGTTAGAGGGCCAACTCGCGTGCTTCCGCAGGTAATCACGAACGCGCGAGCAGGCTGACCTTCGAGTCTGTCCTGGGCGCCAGCAGCGGCCCACGCGTCGTCTTTCGACGGAGGTGTCGGTTGGCGACGCTTCCTGCGGACGAGGGGACGAGTCCAGGTAGCGCCGAAGGCAGAGTCTAGCCCGCGAGTGCTGTCGCGCAACGCAGCAAAGCTCTCGAGCTGGAGCTTCTCACTGCTCTCAACCTGAGACGCAGATACCGGACGGTCCTGGACGAACGGCGGAGTAGGACACATTGCCGCGCGGATACGATCTGTGTCCGACGACTCGTTGGGCTGGAGCCCGGCGCCGGCGTCCTCGCGCTCACCCAGCACCAGGCCGGGCGGCAGCCAGCAAGGGCCGACGCCTCGCCACGTCGTGGCCCCCGTGCAGCTCGACCGAGAGTCTCGGGGACTGCCACCGAGAACGTCGGCCGCTGCTTTTCGTCGCGCGCGGGGGATGCTAGCTCTCTGACTCATGCTGTCTTCGTGGTCCAGGGCTCCTCGAGTGCGCCTGTCGCAGGGGGTGAGGAGAGACGCAGCCGCCTGGGCGCTCCTTGGCCTGGCGGGACTGTGCAGCGCCTGCGGCGGCCCGGGCGAGGCCGAGGATCCACGAGGCATCCTGGGCAGCGACCTCTACTACCAGGGCGCGGACGGCACCCAGAGTGCGCAGCCGAAGGACCCCCTGGACCGTGTCGCCACCGAGGCCGAGTGCCGCGCCGCGTTCACCCATATCCAGGAAGTCGGTGCGGAGAACGCGGCGCGCGGCGAGAGCGACCCCGCCAAGGCCAAGCAGATCCGCGATGGCGCGCGCTCCGAGGCGGCGAAGGCGGCCATCGAGCGCGACGTCAAACGTTGCCTCGCGGAAGGGGTCAGCGCGCGCGAGGCGCGCTGCTACGCCAAGCTCCGTGCCAGCGCGAACGAAGAGGACCTCGAACGTCAGTTCGAGCGCTGCGCTCAGTATCAGTAGGGCGCAGATTCGGTACGGCGCAGGTATCAGTACGGCGCAGGTTCAGTCGCTGCCCGCCGCCGCGCTCTCAGCCGTCGGCGCAGCAGCGGAACCCGGTCGAGTAGTCGCCGTAGCTGAAGGAGTGCGCCGTCGTGGTGTAGCCGCAGCCCGCCCCGTTGGTCGTCGCGTCTACGTAGAAGCCGCCCTTGAAGGTGCCGGCGGGGTCCGCGGTCCACTCGTGGAGGTTGCCCACCAAGTCGAAGATCCCCTCCGGCGTCTGACACTGATCGAAGCTGCCACTGAGCGCCAACGTGTTCGGTTGCTGGCTGATGCACGGGTTGTCGAGCTCGCCCCAGATCCAGTCCTCGGTCGTCCCGAAGAGCTCCACCACCGGGTGCACCGCGCGGTAGTCGTTGCACGCGCCGTCGACGTGCATGAATCCGTAAGGATACACCCGTGCCTGACTCCCCCGACACCCGAGCTCCCACTCGTCCCGCGTGCAGAGCCGCTTGCCAGCCTCGAGACAGGCTTGCTCCGCCTGCTGACCGCTGATGTACCCCTGCGGCACGGCGCCCGGAGCGCTGCGAGCCAGCACCGTCGCGCTCCCGGGGTCGAAGTACGGCGACCACGAGGTCTCGCCGCCTCCGCTGACCTCCACGAGGAACGCCTCCCAGCGATCCATGCACACCAGCTGACCGATGCGCGCCATTCCGTCGGGACAACCATCGAGACCGGGCGGCTCCTCCAGCCCGGCATTCGGCAACGGCATGGCGAGCTCGTCGCACATCCAGGGCACCTCACCCCCAACCCCGGCGGAGCCTGCGGCATCCCCAGAACCGCCGAAACCGGCTGCGCCCAGGCCCGCTGCGCCGCCTGAGGCCACTCCTCCGCCCGCACCTCCGCTCCCGCCCGAGCTCGCGCCACCCTGCCCGCTGCCCGCACCTCCACCGAAGCCTGCGATGCCACCGATCGCGGTGCCGTCGTCACCGCACCCACCGAGCAGCACGAGCGCCGCCAGCGCCCACCCACCTCGCGCCTTCACGCTCCAGCTCTAGCAAACGCCAGGTGCCGTGGCGAGACTGGCTCAGTCGTGATGCGTCGTTTCTCCGGCCAGCTCCGGCTCGCAGCGCGCAGCTCGCACGAGCTGGGCGAGCTCCCGCAGGTTCTCGTGGAAGTAGCGTCGACGCAGGCGCTCGACGACTCCCGGCCCGATCGGATCCTCCACGCCGAGCAGCGCCTCGAAGTGCCGCACCAAGAGCTCGAGATCCTCCAGCCGCTCGCGCAACGGCGGCACCTCCACTCGGGCCGCAGCCATACGGAAGTACAATTCCTCAAGGAAATATCCACGGTTGACCAGCGGCCTCAGATCGACCCCAGTCGCGAACACCCATCGGGCGTCCAGAGCGAGAGGCTGGTTGCTCCCAAGCGGCGACGCCGAGCCATCACGCAGCGCCCGTGATAGCAACCCCTGCACCTCGAGCGGCAGCCGCTCCACGTTGGCGAGGAACAGCGTACCGCCCCGAGCTCGCTGGAGCGACCCCGCGCCGCCCAGCTCGGCGCCACGATGGCTTCGCGGCGCATGCCCGAAGAGCCGCGCCGCCACCGCCGTCGCATCTCCAGCCGCACTGCACTCGACGAGCGCCCCGCCGCGCCCGGACCAGCCGTGAACGAGCCGTGCCAGGAAGCGCTTGCCCGTTCCCGGCTCTCCGCAGAGCAGCACCGGTACCCGCCCCGCCGCGAACCTCGCAGCCAGGGCGAGCGCCTCTCGGTAGCGACGAGCAAACGCCACCAGGGGCAACGCGGCGTCCGGGATTTCCTCACGTCCCAGCTCCACCGGAGCCTCCTGGGTCACGCGCAAGCGATGCTCCCCGACCCGAAGTTCATTTCCATAAGGAATCACTGCGCGCTCGAGACGCAGATCGTCGAGCCACGTGCCGCTGGCGCCTCCGAGATCCACCACCCAGACGCCATCCTCGCGGGCGACGAGATCCACGTGGTAGGGCGCGACGTCGGCCCCCTTCAGCTGCAGCTCGTTGTCGGTTGCGCGACCGATCTGCAAGGTGGAGGAAGCGCGGGGCTCTGCGCAGAGGCCGCGCTGTGGGCCAGCGGTCAGCTCCACCGCGAGCCGCTGCTGGGTGCGGGGTCCCAGCCTGAGCGGACGCCCAGCATCTCCGGCGTCAGAGGTCATGCGGCGTGTTTAGCGGATCCGCCGCGGGACCGTAGCAAAACCGCCATCGGGCCGCGCAGGATGCCGCCGCAGCGCGCGCACGTCCCCTCGCGACGACCATCCGTTCGGTTTTCCAGGTCGAAATTCAAGGGACTCGTGAGCTGGTTCGTGAAGCTGTCTCTGTGTGACAGCTCCGTTTCACACACCGACTCACGCACGCGCCCGAACGCCCAACTGCCATGGACTGCTGCCATTGCCCTGGGCTTGCAGACCTGCAAGCTCGGGATCGCGCACGCCGGTCACCCTCGATGCCAGGAAGCGGGTGTGGCCAGAGCTGCTACAGCGCCGCGTATTTTCCCAGAGACTTGCTGGCCAAGGGTCGTCGAGTGGTACATTGAAGCGCTCACCATGCGCTCCCCAAGTCGTGATCGCGGGCTCTCTTCTCTGCTTACCTTCGTTCGCTCGGCTGACGTGCGGCGCGCCCTCTACCTCGGTGCGGCGCTGAGCGCGTTCGCTTGCTCGTTCCCCGAGCGCACCTTCATCCCCGCCGACGAGTTCGACAAGATGAAGGCAGCTGGAGGCACCTCAGGCTCGGGCGGAAGCGCCGCCAGCGGCGGAAACGGCGCCACGGGAGCCATGGGCGGAAACGGCGGGATCACCTCCGGCGGCACTTCCGGCACGGCCGGGGTTGGGGGTGAGGGTGGAGTCGCTGGTACGACTGGCGGAACCGCTGGCAACGGCGGCAGCTCTGGTGAAGGCGGCACCGGCGGTGTCACGACCGGCGGGACTGGCGGTTCCGCAGGGAATCCCACCGGCGGCATGGGTGGCACCGCGGGCGCGACCGCAGGCACCGGTGGCACGGGCGGGAGCGGCACCACCAACGGTCTGATCATCAGCGAATACGTCGAAGGCAGCGGCAACACCAAGGCACTGGAGCTGTTCAACTCGAGTTCGTCGGCTATCGATATCGGCGACTGCATGCTCGTCCGTCACGTCAACGTCACCATGGCTGGTGCCACCTCGCTCGACAACATCGTCGTGGCGACCAGCGGAACGATGCTGCCGCCCGGCACCACCTGGACCATCTGCTACTCGCAGACGATGAACAATCTCACGCTGGCGACGGGCAAGTGCAAGACCACGAGCAGCAGCCTGCAACACAACGGCGACGACGCATACGTTCTGAGCTGTGGTGGCATCGTGCAGGACACGTTTGGGGAAGATCCAGCACAGACGCTGACAGGGGGCCACTGGGGTGAAACGGTGGGCGTCAGCTCGGAGGATCAAACGCTTCGTCGCAAATGCTCGGTTTCGCAGGGAGACACGAGTCTCCTCGACGTGTTCGACCCAGCCACTGAGTACGAGAAGTTCTCGAAGGACGATGTGTCTGACCTGGGCACTCACTGCGGTAGCGCGAACTGAGTGCAGATGTGACCGCGCGGCAGCTCCGTTGCCTTTGACCGCGTCGCACGCGGCGCCAGGAGCTCCTCACCCCCGAGCAAGCAGACCGACGGGGAGGAGGTGGAGCGCTTCGATCCCCCGGCGAGCAGCCCAAGGCGCGTCAAGCACGGCTTAGGCGTGGGAAAGCGCTCGCGCGGGCGCGCACTGGGTTTGTCTCCGCTACATGGTGGGCTAACACACGCACATGCGCGCCCTCCTCCTGCTTGGGGCCACGATGCTCGCGGGCTGCACTAGCCTGATCGGGCTGGACGAGTTCAAGCCGCGAGTCGACGGCGTTGCGGGCGCCGCGGGTCTGGCTGGCGCCGCGGGTCTGGCTGGCGCCGCGGGTCTGGGTGGCAACGCGGGGACGGGTGCCAATGCAGGCCAGGGGGGCAATGGCGGGACGGGAGCGACTGGCGGCTCGAGCGCCGGTGGTAGCTCAGGCGCTGGGGGCGGGGCCGGTGCTTCGGCGAACGGCGGCAGCGCCGCGGGAGGCGCTGGAAATGGCGGCGCTGCGGGCACTGGCGCGAGCGGCGGCACGGCGAGCGGCGGGACAGCAGGCGAAACCGCCGGGCTGATCTTCAGCGAGTACGTCGAGGGCCACAACTACACCGCGCTCGAGATCTACAACGCAGGCAGCGCGCCCGTTGACCTCGGCGCCTGCTACGTATCCGCGTACGGCGACGGAAGCTTCTACTCCGACTTCCCGCTCGCGACAACGCTCCAGCCTGGCTCGACCTATGTGCTCTGCTCGACCGCCACGGCATCGGCGACGACCTGCCAGCAGTCACCGAGCGGCATGAGCTTCAACGGCAACGACGCTCAGGTGCTGAAGTGCGGTGCAAACGTCATCGACGTGATCGGACAGCTGGGACCGGCACCCAGCGACTACTGGGGCTCGCCTCCGAACACCACTCAAGATCACACGCTGCGCCGCAAGTGCTCCATCACTCACGGCGACACGAACTCGGGTGACGTGTTCGACCCTGCCCTCGAATGGGACGCGTTCGGAGCGGACGATCTGACGGACCTGGGCAAGCACTGCCCGTAGGCTCAGACCCTGCCGCGCTCGAGCACCGCGGCCATCAGCTCCGCGGGCGTCGCGGAACTCAGGCCTTCCGTGAGCAAGTCGGCGGGCATCAGACCGCGCTCCAGCAGCTCCGTGATGGGCTCCAGGTGGATCGTCTCGTCGCGTCCCTGGGCGTCCAGCTTGCCCCGGCGCGAGAGGCCGCCGCGCGCGATCTCCACCAGCTGCTCCGCCAGGGAGCGCACCGAGCGGCCATCAAATTCCGCACGGATACCGTGGGTCACCAGCTCGACCCGCGCCTGCATCAGCGCCTCGAGATCGTAGGAGAAGCTCAGGTCCTCGGCCTCTGCCAGGGCCTGTTCGTCATACAACAGCCCAGTGAAGAGCGCCGGTACACCGGTGGTGAGCCGCGTTGGAAGCGAGTCGCAGCATCTCACCTCGAGGGTCTTCTTGAGCCGCGCATCGGGGAACAGCGTGTTGAGATGAAAGTGCCAGTCGCCGATCGTGGCGCGCTCGCCCTGGAAGCCGTCGCGCATGAAGCTGCGGAACGTCTGCCCCGTGTTGGGCACGATGCGGCCATCGCGCTTGAAGAAAAACATGCCCGCGTCGAGCGCCCACTCGGCGTAGTCGGCGTAGGTCGCGCGCGGCTTTCTCGCCAGGTCCGCGATCATGCCGGAGCGCTCCGGATCCATCTCGAGCCAGACGGCGCCGCGCTCGCTCACCTTGCCCGCCAGCTTACCCTCGAAGAACGGTGAGTTCGCGAATAGCGCGTTGACGATGGGGCTGATGCGCAGGCTGACGCCAAGTTTCCGCATGGCATCTTGTTCGTCGACGTAGTCGAAGTTCGCTTGCACCGTGGCCGTTCGGCGCATCATGTCCACCCCGCGGCGCCCCCGCGTGGGCAGGTACTCACGCATGATCGCGTAGCGCTGCTTGGGCACCCAGGGCAGGTCCGCCTGGCGGGCGAAGGGATGGAAGCCGAGCCCGAGCCACACCACGTTCATATCCGTGGAGATACGCGCGAGCTCCGCCATGTGACCCCGGAGCTCCGCGCAGACGGCGTGGACGTCTTGCATCGGAGAGCCCGAGAGCTCCAGCTGGGCGCCGGGCTCCAGGGTCACCGACAAGGCGCCCCGAGTCAGGCTGATGATGGGTCCATCGGGCGACTCGCGCCCGGCGCTGTAGTCGAACTCCGTCGCAAGCGCGTCGAGCACCCGCAGCACGCCACGCTCGCCCTCGTAGCCGATCGGCTCGCCAGTGGCGGCGTCGACTCCGAACTTCTCCGCTTCGGCGCCGATGCGCCACTCGGCTTCAGGTTGCTGAGAGGCGTGGAAAATCTGCAGCAGATCGTCGAAGGACTGGATCGGTGCCTGCGCCGGATCACCCAATTCGGCTGTCGCCATCTGTCGTGCGCTCGAGTTCTTTCGGAAGGGCGTGCTCGTGCAGTCAGGGGAGTGCAAGGAACACGCGTGTCTTGGGTCGCTCGGCTAGATCGGCGCCGGGACCGGGATGGAAGGATGGAGAGCGCCCAGGGCATGCGCAAGTGCCGCCGTGTGCGATTCCGTCGTGCCTGCTCCCCCCCCGATCACACGAGCGCCAGCCGCGTCCAGCCGTGAGGCGCCATGGGCCCACTCCCCGGGACGCGTGTCGTCGTCGGGAAACCCGCGCACGCTCGTCACCCCCCCAGCCACCAGGACGCCGTACACGCTGTCCTTCGTCGCCGGGGCAACCTCGCGAGCCGACTCGAGAATTCGCTCCGCGTGGTCGACGCCACTGATCTCGAACAGCACCACGCTGACCCCGGCCTCTCGCAGCTCGGTCACCGACCGCTCGATGGAGTCTCCGGTCACGAGCTGGCCGTCCGCGGTCGCCTCCAGCACCGCCCAGACTGGCAAGCCGCGTGTCGTTCCGGCCCGAACCGCCGCCATCAGCTCGAAATGCGATCCGAGCGCGCGGGCCAGGAACAGCTCACAGCCCGCCACCGCCAGGCGCTCGGCATGCTCCTCGAGCTCCGCGACCAACCGATCGCTGCGCATCGCGCTGACCATGTCGGAGCCGAGGACGCCGGCCACACCCACGGCTCGATCCGCAGCCCGCGCCACGTCCAGCGCAAGATCGACGCTGAGCCCGGTGAGCATCGCCGCTCGGTGTTCCATCCCGACTTCCGCGAGCGCCCGCGGCGTGGTGTCGCTGGTCAGGGCACACAGCACGTCGACGCGGCTGTTCACCTCCGCCAGGTAGTGCTCGACGATCGCGTCTGGGTTCTCGCGCAGCAGCTTTCCCAGGGCCCCGGCGCGACTGAGGGCGCGGCCCCGGGAGCGAAAGCACGCACCCGTGTCGGCGTCCAACACCAGGGGACGACCAGACGTGAGGCGATGTTGGAGCTCTGCGAAACTCATCGGGGCGCGGCAGCACAAGTTACCAAGCGCCAGGCAGAACGACCAGCAGCAGCTCCCACTGAAGCGTTTCGAGACCGTGGCGGATCGATCGCCGCGCTTTTTCCCCTGACACCCGCGGCGTCGACCAACCGTGGGCCGCCTACCAGCCGCAGGTCTGGCCCTGGTTCTTCTCCTCCAGCCACTTCATCAGCGGCGCGTAGTAGTCGAGGATGGCCGAGGCATCCATCTTGGTCTCACCGCTGATCGCCTCGAGCGCCTCGGGCCAGGGCTTGCTCGCGCCCAGCTTGAGCATCGCCATCATCTTCTCGCCGGCCGCCTTGTTTCCGTAGAACGTGCACTGGTAGAGCGGCCCCTGGAAGCCCGCTTCGCGGCACAGCGCACGCAGGAACTGATACTGCAGGATGCGCGCGATGTAGTAGCGGATGTAGGGCGTGTTCCCCGGGATGTGGTACTTCGCGCCGGGGTCGAAGTCTTCTTCGGTGCGCTCGACCGGGGGCACGACGCCCTGGAAGTCCTTGCGCAGCTTCCACCAGTGGGCGTTGTACTGGCTCGGCGGAACCTTGCCGCTGAACACGTCCCAGCGCCACTGGTCGATCATCTTTCCGAACGGCAAGAACGCGACGCCTTCGAGCGCGCGACTCATCAAGAGATTGATGTCGGCTTCCTTGCTCTCCTGGACCTTGTCGATGAGGCCAATCTGCTTCAAGTACGCTGGCGTCACGCCGAGCGCCAGGGTGTCGCCAATTCCCTCGTGGAAACCATCGTTGGCTCCCTGCTGAAACAGCGCGGGCTGGTCGTGGTAGTACATGAAGTAGTAGTCGTGACCCAGCTCGTGGTGGATCGTGACGAGATCCTCGTAGTCCACCTTGATGCACATCTTGATGCGCAGGTCGCCGCTCATGCCCACGTCCCAGGCGCTGGCGTGGCACACCACGTCGCGATCAGCAGGCTTGAGGAACAGGCTGCGCTCCCAGAACGTCTGCGGTAGCGGCTTCATGCCGAGGCTGGTGAAGAAGCCCTCCGCGAGCTTGACCATCTTGATGTGGTCGTACTTCTGCTTCTTCATCTGAGCCGTCAGATCTGGCTGACCCTTGCCGGGATAGGGCTCCAGATCCTTGTAGAGAGCCTCCCACTCCTGCGCCCACATGTTGCCGAGCAGGTGCGCTGGGATACCACCCTTGGGGTCGACCTTGTCCTTGCCGTACTTCGCGGAGAGCTTGGCGCGCACGTAGCAATGCAGCTGCTCGTAGAGCGGCTTCACCTGCGCGTAGAGACGATCCATCTCCGCCACGAAGTCCTTGTCGGACATGTCGTAGTGGCCCTTCCAGATCGCGCCCATGTCCGAGAAGCCGATCTCCTTCGCGCCTTCGTTGCCAAGCTCGACGAAGCGCTGATACATCGGACGCATCGGCTTGCTGATGGTGCGCCAGCCTTTCCACGCCTCGAGCAGGAGGTCGTAGTCGCGGCTCTCCGCGATGATCTGAGACAGTTCCTCGAGGGAACGACAGCCGTCGTCGTCCTTCTTGGTCTTGCCCTTGGGCAACGCGTGCCCGACCAGCTTCTTGGAACAGTACTCGCCCTTGCCGTAGATGCTGTCGAGCTTGGTGACGATGCCAGCGAACTCCTTACGCTTTGCCTCGTCGTTCGGCGCAGGCAATTCCGCGGAGAATTTTAGCAGGTAGAGCTGCCGCGCCACGTCCGGGGGCAGGTCGAGGCCCTCGAAGCGTCGCGCCTCCTTGATCTTGCGCGACAGGTACTCCATCACCTCCTCCTGAGCCTTGGCCTCCAGGATCTCCGTGTCGTGGGTGATGTAGGTCATCTTGACCCAGGCCACGCGCTCGGCGTTGCCCATCAACTCCCGCAGGTCCTTGTCCACCTGCTCGACGAAGCGCCGCGCCTCCTCTGGGGTCGCCGCGGCCTGACCATCCTCGATGATGTCCTCGTTGATCGGCGCGGAGACCGGCGCAGGTGGCGTGTCGGGCTCCATGGGCGGCCCACCGCATGCGCTGGCGAGCACCGCCGCCGTGAACAAGGAAGTGATCAGCCCGATACCCCGACGCAGCGTCATGAGCTGGGAGCTAGTGGCAACCGGAGGGGGAAGCAACCCGCAGTACACTTCACGACATCAGCGTGTCTCTGCACTTTCGAGCCGCCCCCCTGGGCCTGACGGAGCACAGCCCGTGAGTTGGATTATGATAGAATAAGTGGATGACCGGCCGTTGCGTAACAGGTTTAAGGTCCCGAGACGTTGACCCCGGACTCAGGTCACGCCCTAAGCTTCTCAAGTGCGTACTGGAGAACTGGCTCGCCAGGCCGGCGTGAACATCGAGACCCTGCGCTACTACGAGCGGCGCGGCCTACTGCCGGCGCCCGAGCGAGCCGCGAACGGATACCGCGTGTACAACAGTACCGCGCTGGATCGCATCCGCTTCATCAAGCGCGCTCAGGGCCTGGGATTCAGCCTCGAAGAGATCGAGGAGCTGATGAGCCTGCGACCGGCCAAGGGCCGCCAGCGCCAGCGCGTCCGCCACATCGCCGAGAGCAAGCTCTCCACCATCGAGTCCAAGCTCGCCGAGCTCGAGAGCATCCGCGCCGCGCTGCGCCAGCTGGTCGCGGACTGCGAGCACGGCTGCGACGAGGCGGACTGCCCCATCATCGAAGCCCTCAGCGAACCCGGTAAGCTGCCGTGTCACCTCGATCAGCCCAAGCAGGAAGCTAGCGACAGCTAGCTCGTCAACGAACGCACTGCAGCGGCACATGTTTCCTCAGGGAACCCAAGTGCAGGGTGCCGACCGCGAGACGAAGCGAGCGACGCGTGCAGGTTTGGGGGGGAGGGAGCGCCAGCGCGCCCGATGAGTCCGCAGGGCGACGTCCGGTCGAGCGCAACTGAACGCGACTACAGTCTCTCCTCTCCCCCCGATACCCCTGGAACACGAACCACGATTCTAGGTCCAGCGAATAGTCGCAAGCCGACTGCAGCGAGGTCCCTCCAGGGCGCCGAGAAAGCAGCGGAGCGTTTGCTCCGGAGGTTCTGTTTAAGCTTGAAGTATCCTAGACTCCACCAGGCAGTTGGCCGCCCCGCGGCCAGCTCGTGAAGCCGTCGAACTGCTTGGAGGATGTCATGCTCTTGAGAGATTTGTCCCTGGCCGGCCTGTCCGCGATCATTGGCGTCGGGCTCGCGGCCGCCTGCTCGGCGTCGGGCAACAGCCAGAGCGAGGTCAGCGGCGGGAGCGGCGGCGACTCGGGCAGTGGCGCGAGCGGCGGCAGCGCCGCCAGTGGTGGAAGTGGCAACTCCAGCTTCGGAGGCGATGGAGGGAGCAGCGGCAGCGGCTTCATCGACGGTGGTGGCAACGGGGGCAGCGACGGCGGCCTCGACGAGGACGCGGCCTGCAGCACCACGTCGGCTCAGGCCCTGAGCGCCGTCGACATCATCTGGGTGATCGACAACTCGTGCTCGATGGGAGACGAGATCGACAAGATCCGCAGCAACGTCAACGGGAGCTTCGTGCCGACCATCCAGGCCTCTCCCATCGACTGGCGCGTCATCATGTTCACCCTGCGTGGCACGGGTGACCTCTCGGTCTGCGTGGACCCGCCGCTCGGCGGCTCCAACTGCGGCGACAACGCGCCCCGCTTCTTCACCACGAACTGCGAGGTCGGGAGCACCAACTCCTTCAACCTGCTGCGAAACAACTACACCGCGATCGCCAACCCGGTGGTCTGCGCCGGGGCCACCCCCTGGTACAACCACCTGCGCTTCAACTCGACGAAGGTGTTCGTCGAGGTCACTGACGACGAACCCCTCGCGTTCCCCGGCCAGCAGCCAGCCAAGGACTTCGACTACTGGCTCACGGATCAGTCGGATCCCGCCGGAACCGCAGCGCCCGGGTACTTCGGCACGCAGAGCGATCGCAAGTACATCTGGCACTCGATCATCGGCTACGATCCGAGCGTCTCCGACGAGACCTGCGTCAGCCCGGACTACGATCCCGATGCGGGAACAGGCAACGCCGCCGCCAGCCCCGGCAAGGAGTACAAGCTCCTGTCCGACGCCACCGGGGGCATCACCGCGAGCATCTGCGACAACGACTGGTCAGCGATCTTCAACGACATCGCCAACGGCATCGTCGATCGCCTGAGTTGCGAGTACACCCCAGTGCCACCCGACGGCGAAGAGCTGGATCCTTCCAAGGTCAACGTCACCTACACGCCGAACGGCAACGGCACGCCGGAGAAGGTGCTGCAGGATCCCAACAATCCATGCGTGGACGGCTGGCAGTGGAACGCCGAGCAAACGAAGATCATCCTCTGCGGCGCCCTCTGCGATCGCGTCCGCGCCGACGCCAACGCGAAGGTCGACATCCAGCTCGGCTGCAAGACCGAGGTCGGCCCGCCGAAGTGATCCGCAAGAGTTCTTGGAGCGCCAGCACCCCGACCCGGACTCAGGTCGGGGTCTTCAGCAACTCCGCCTGAGACTCGTCGAGCGCCCTGATCACGGCGACGTTCGCGGCCAGCTCGATCGCACCCTGAGACAGCTCCACCACGTCGCCGACGACGTCGGCAGGGCCGCCTGGCCCGCCGCCCGCCGCGCCCTGCGCAAGGCGCGAGCCCGCTTCAATCACGCGGTTCTGCCCGCGATTGGCTCCATTCAGGGCGGCTGAGTAGGCGCTGTCGACCCTCACATCGCCCTGAACGGTCGGGGCGACCGAAGCTGGAGTCTCACCCCCAAAGCCAGGCTCGCTGGCGAGGCCGAAAGCGCTTGCTTCAGGCCGCTCGACGACGGCGCCGCTTGGGGAGGAACTTCCGGTCGAAGAACCTCACCCGCCGCACCAACAAATCGAGCAAGAACACGACGATCGCGGCATAGATGAAATTCCGCCACAGCTGCTCGTAATACGTGATTTTCTCGTCACCCGGGTCGTAGAGCTGAGGCGGAGTCGGGTCCACCTTGCCGCCACCGGCCAGCGCCGCTCGCTCGAGGCGCTCGACGTCCGGCTCGAAGCTCGCGTATTCGCGCGGATACGGGTTCGAGACGTGGCCGTAGCTCACGCCGACCCGGTCCAGCTCGCCGTCGCTGCCTTCCTGCGAGTGCTCGGCCTGCAGACGAAACGAGCCGTACTCGTCGAGCTCGAAATTCGCCTCGTAGCGACCGGGAGCCGTCTGCTTCATGTCGTACTCACGGCGCTTGCCGCCCGGCTCGGGGCCGATCACGAACAGCTTGCTGCTCATGTCGTTCTCGAAGCGCTCATCGACGGTGAACGCGTCGACCACGGCCTTGACCTGGCCACCGCTGGACTCGGTCTTCATGTCCAGCTCACGCCGGTGCTTCTTGCGCATGTGCTCACGGATCAGCTGGCCCCAGAACTGGGAGTAGCCGCGCCAGCGGAGCCAGTCGACCGCCCAGAGGTTCTTGACGTCGCTGGTCCACGCCAGCGTCCAGCCAAGGCCGAGACGCGTGCGCGCCAGGATCGGCTCTCCGATGTCGCTGGTCAGGATCTCCTGGTTGGGAGGGCCCTTCATCTGCGTCGCGACGTAGCCGTGAAGCAGCGGCGCGGAGCCGATGGACAGGCCCTTGAGGAAATCGGCGTTGCCCACTTGATCCACCGGGAACCACTCCTCTACCGCTGCCTGGCGCGCGATCATCTCCGTCTCCCGGGTGAAGATCTTGGGCAGGCTGTTGGGGTCGGGGACCGAGTGAAAGCGACCGCCGCCGGTGTCCGCGATCATGCGCAGCAGGTCGCCGTCGGCGCCTTCGCCGAGCCCGACCGTGGTCACCGTGATGCTCTCGGCGATCATCGCCTGCACCAGGTCCTTGATGCCGCCGGTGGGCGCTCGGCCGTCCGTGAGCAGGATGACGTGCTTCTTGCGCGCCTGGGCCACCGAGATGTCCTGGTAAGCCTGATCGAGCGCGGGAAAGATGGCGGTCCCGCCGCCTGGCTGGATGCGCAGGATCTCGTTCTGGATGCGACTTCGATAGCGCGCGGGCTGCATCTTCACGTAGCGCACCGGCGTGTCGTCGAAGGCGATGATCTCGATCAGGTCGTCGCCCTGCAGCGTGCTCACCGTGGCCTTGCAGGCGGCCTTGGCCATCTCGAGGGGCAACCCCGTCATCGATCCCGAGCGATCGATGACCAGCACCATCGCGACGCCGGGATTGTCCTTGCGCCGCTCCACATCCATGCGCACCGGCAGGATCCGCTCGAGGGTCGTATGCGCCCAGCCGCCGAGCCCAAAGCCGCTCTCTCCCCCCGCCATCAGGAAGCCGCCGCCCAGGTCGCGGACGTACTTCTCGATCAGATCCTGGGAGGAGATGCTGACCTTCTCCTTGGGGACGTCGGACAGGATCACGAAGGCGTAGCGCTCGAGCTCCTTGATCGAGCCCGGGAAAGCCGTGGGGTTTCGCACGTCGACCTCGAACTGCTGCGCTTGCAGCGCGCTCATCAGGTAGTTCGCGCGGGAAGGCTGGCCCTCGATGTAGAGCACGGCGGGCCGGCCCGGCACGTCGATGGTCACCGAGTAGTCGTTGTTCTCCTTGAAGCGGTCGTGGCCGATCTTGTCGAGCTTGAGCGCGTAGGTCACCTCACCGCCGATGCGCACCACGCTCTTGAACTTGATCTCGTTCTCGCCCGGCTCGAGGTCGAGATCGCGCACGCCGTCCAGACCATTCAGGGTCTCGCCCTGGTAGAGCCTCGCTCGCGCCTTGGTCGCGCGGCTGGAGTAGATGTGAGCGGTCAGGTTGAAGGTCTGACCGATCTCCACCTTGTCGGGGGCGCGCAGCTCCTTCAGCGCCACCTCGCCCGGTGCGGGGCGGCGGTAGGGCACCGTGAACAGCTTGATACCGAAGCCGCTCGCGCGGTTCGCCTCGGCGAGCAGGTCACCTTCGGTCTCGACGCCGTCGGTGAGCAGCACCGCGCGCTTCAGGTATCCCGGCGGAAATACTCCGTAGGCAAGCTGGAGCGCGGACTGCACGTCGGTGCCCGCGCCTGGCTTCTCCAGCTTGAGATCTTCAGGCTGGTGGCGCAGCTCGGCGATCGGTGGCACCTCCGGCGCCTTCCCCTCCTCCGCCGTCAGCTCGATCAGCTTCGGACGCTTGGCGAACGTGACGACGCGTATCTCGTCGTCCTTCGGCTTCTCTGCGATGGCCTTCTGAATGACCTCTCGCGCGTCCTGCAGCGCGGCGTCTGGGACCGAATCGCTGACATCCACCACGAAGACGGCGCACACCTTCTGCGTCTCCGCCGTCTTCGCGAGGCGAGCGAGGGAAGCTGCGAGCAAGGCGATGAAGCCCACCCGAAGCAGCACCGCGAGCACCCGTTGCTGCCACGGGAGGTCCGCGAGGCTCCAGCCGATGATGGCCAAGATCAGCGGCGCGAGCAGCACCAAACCGAGCAGGCGCGGCTCGAGCAGCTCGTAGGTCGTGCCGTCCTTCACCCATTTGAAGGTGGGCTCCGGCGCGTGGATGATGAAGCGGTTGTAGGCGTACGCGAGGCCGAGGCCCACCGCCAAGATGACCAACCACCAGAGGATGCGCTGCCACCTCATACCGTGAGCCTCCGATGGTAGGTCAACCACTCCACGGTGGAGGCGATGATCGCCGCGATCAGCAGGTACAGCCAGAGCTCGCGGCGCACGCCCGCGCTGAAGTTGGAGACGGAGCTCGCCTCCGTCTTGCCGATCTCGAGCTTCGCGCTGGGCTCGATGCGGCTCTCGTCGAGATCCACCAGGTTGGCGGCAAACATCGTCTCCTGAGAGCCGCCCTCTGCGCCAGACTCAGCGTTGCCCTCGGACTTGACCCGCAGGGTGTAGAAGCCAGCCTGATCGCCCTGATAGACGGCGCGCCCCTGCTTGATGGGGACCTGGTGCTTGGTTCCGTCGGGTAACTCCAGCTCCGCCACCTCGGCACCGCTGGGCGCGGGGATGCGCCAGACCTCGCCCGTGCGGAACGACGAGATGTAGCCCGTGTCTTCCTCGACGAAGTAGTTGATGGTGTTCAGCACGAAGAGCGGCCAGGCCACCCGCATCACGAAGTCGCTGTCTCGAGGGTCGAAGCCCAGCGCCATGAAGCGCCGACCGCTCCGCCTGCCCTCGACGAGAATGGGGCCCTTGAAGGAAGCGCCCACGACCCGATCGTTCTTCTCTGGCTTCAGGCTGTACCCCTCGGCGACCTGCACGTCCCCGAGCTCCATCCAGCGCACGACGGGGTGCTTCTTGTCCCAGGTGTCGAAGCCGAACATCTTGAGCTTCTTGCCTCGACCCACCGGCGCCTGCTTGGTGTCAGGCGGATTCAGGTAGAGCGCGGCGCCGCTCCCGTCGGCGAGCGGAGGCGCGACGCCGTCGAAGATCGTGACGTCGAAGTTGCCTGGTGGTGGATAGGCACTCGGTTCGACGCTGCTCACCTCGAGGTACTCGTCCAGGAGCAGGGCGGCCTCGAGGTAGGTGTTGGTTTTGGTGACGAGTAGCACCTTGGAGCGCCGGCGCTCGGGCATCAGCGCGTAGGCGTGGTCGTCTGCCGGTAGGTCGTCGGGCTTGCCGTCTCCCAGCTTGATCACCGCCTCGAGGGTGCGGCTCGCCCCGCCGAGATCCTTGTAGAAGCGAGGTAGGCGCTCGTTTGGTCCCAGGTGCAGCGTGGTCACGTCAACCACCTGGCCATCACCGAGCAGCGTGAGCTCGACGTCGGTAGGCTCTTCGTTGGTGTTCGTGACCTCGAGCATCACTTCGTAGCGCGATTTGTCCAGCGGATATCTCCGCACGGAAAATTGTGTAATGGCGACGTTACGCTTGCGCTTGCCCACCGGGATGTAGGAGAGCTTGGTGTCTCCGAGCTCGATGCCGCGAGTCACGTCTTCGACGTCGCCGAAGGCGCCGTCGCTGACCAGCACGATCTCGGTCTTGTTGAGGCCCCGCAGTGAGTCCAGCGCGAAGTTCAGCCCGCGACGTAGGTCGGCTCGCGTGTCAGTCGCCTCGAGCTGCTTGAGGGCCGCCTGGAGGTCCGACGTCTCTCCGGTCATCGTGGTCAGCGGACTCACCCCCGAGTCCATGCTCGCGAGCAGCATGCGATCGGTACCGCCCAGGCCACGGACCAGCGCCGCCACCTCCTTGCGCGCGGCGTCGAGCCGCGTCGGCGTCTCCGCGTCACCACCGTCGATGGCCTTCATCGAGGCGCTGGTGTCGATCAGCACCAGTACGTTGCGACCTTCCACCAGGTTCTGGCTCAGGCGCGGGTCGCCCAGGGCCATGATGAGTAGCGTGAGCAAGGCCAGCTGGAACAACAAGGAGAGCAGCCGCTTGAGCTGGGAGAACCAGCTGGTCGCCTCCTTGTCCCGCAGGATGCGCTCCCAGATGTGACTGAAAGGCACGGCGATCGGGCGGCGCCGCAGCTTGAGGATGTAGAAGATGACCGTCAGACCACCGGCTACACCGGCGATCGTCATCAGCGTGGCGAAGGGCAGCCCCGAGAAGATCACCGCAGGAATCCTCCACGGCGAAACACCTTCAGGATCAGCTCATCGAACTCTACGTTTATATCCGCCGGGAAGTAAGTCACCTGCCGAGTGGCGCAGAAGCGCTCGATCTCGTGCTGGTACTCGTTCCACGCGAGCTGCATCCGCTCGAGCAGCTTCGGGGTGACCGTCACCTCGCGCTCGTCACCGGTCTCGCAGTCGTACAGGCGAATGTCGCCCTTCAGGTCGGGCTTCGCCTCCTGAGGGTCCAGGACGTGTAGAACGAAGGGCTCGAACTTGTTGTAGCGCAGCACGTTGATGCCCCGCTCGAAGCCTGCGTGGTCGTACAGGTCGCTGATCAGGACCGCCAGCCCGCGTCGCTTGTGCTGAGCGACGAAGGTCTTCATGCCTTCTCCGAGGTCCGTCACCCCGCTCGGCTCGAGGTCGCGCAGGAAGTTGAAGACACGGAAGATGCGCCCCTTGCCCCGGGTCGTCGGCATGCGCGCGACCACCGAGTCGCTGATCGCCACCACGGTGACGCGATCCAGGTTCGCCAGGCCGACGTAGGCCAGCGCCGCCGCCAGCTTGCGCGCGTAGTCGAACTTGCGGGAGGCGGCCTGCGGCGTCGTCGAGAACCCCATCGACGTGGAGCAGTCGATGATGAAGTAGATGCTGAGGTCTTCCTCTTCTTCGTAGAGTCGCACCAGCAGCCGGCCGAAGCGCTGATAGACATTCCAGTCTACCGCGCGGAAATCGTCACCGGCGGTGTAGTCCCGGTGGTCCGCGAACTCGACGCCGCTGCCCTTCTTCTTGGTGCGACGCTCCGCCTTGAGCCGCCCGGCGAAGACCTTGCGGCTGACGAGCGCCAGCATCTCCAGCTTGCGCTGGAACTCCTCATCGAAGAGGTCCTCCTTGACGCGCGCGCTGGGCACGAATCGGCGCGAGACCGGCGCCGTCGCCCGCTTGAAGATGTCGAAGATCCCCATAGCCGGATGGCCCGAGTCGTTGGCTAGGCCTTACCCTCCGGCAGCTTGCTCAGGATCTCCTGCAGCACCGAGTCCGGCTCGACGCCCTCCGCCTCGCCCTCGAAGCTCAGCAAGATGCGGTGACGCAGCGCGGGCAACGCGCTAGCCTTGACGTCGTCGATGCTGGCGGCAAAGCGCCCATCGAACAACGCGCGGATCTTGCTCGCCAGGAGGATGGCCTGGACCCCGCGCGGGGAGCCTCCGCTGCGCACGTAGCGGCGCACCTTGTCGGTCGCCTCCTCGCGATCTGGGTGGGTAGCCTGCAACACACGAATGGCAAAGTCCTGCACGTGTCGAGCGACCGGCACCTTGCGGACCAGCTCCTGCATCTTGAGGATCTCCTCGGCATCGACCACCGCTTTCACTTCCGCGTGGTAACCTGTGGTGGTACGGTCGATGATCGTGTGAAGCTCCTCTCGATTGGGGAAGGGCACGTGCAGCTTGAAGAAGAAGCGGTCGAGCTGCGCTTCTGGCAGCGGGTACGTGCCCTCCATCTCCAGAGGGTTCTGGGTCGCGAGCACGAAGTACGGCTCGGGGATCACGTGGGTCGTCCGCCCCACCGTGACGCGGTGCTCTTGCATCGCCTCGAGCAGCGCCGACTGCGTCTTCGGCGTCGCTCGGTTGACCTCGTCGGCGAGCACGATGTTGGCGAACACCGGCCCCTTGCGGAACTCGAACGTGTGCCCGCCGCCCTCGCTCTCTTCCATCACCGTCGTACCGATGATGTCGGCGGGCATCAGATCGGGGGTGAACTGAATACGCGAGAACTCCAGATTCACCGCTTCCGCGAGGGTACGCACGAGCATGGTCTTGCCCAGACCCGGCACACCCTCCAGCAAGGCGTGAGAGCCAGCCAGCATGCAGGTGAGCACGCCATCGACGACCTCACGATTGCCAACGATGACACGTCCGATCTCTTCACGCAGCTTGCCGACTTGCTTCTGAAAGTCTTCCACTTCCTCGCGGGCTGCTTCTGCTTCACTCATGCCGTTTCGCTCCCCAAGCGCCTTGGCGCTTCATCGTACAACCTGGATCGCCTTGGCAGTCACGCTCGAGTGACGACGAGGCGCGCGTCGTGGTCGCCACCGAGTCAATCCCGTGGCCGAATCAGCTGGAAATAGCGCCGGACGTAGGACTTGTATCCGGGCGGAATATCGTCCCGATTCATCACGTCTTCAGCGACCGTCTGATAGTCGGTGTACACCTGCTTGTAGCCGCGGCCGACGAAGCCGCGCTGGGCCGCGCCGGAGATGACCTGGCTCGAGGCGGTACCTTGGCCAGTGTCACTCGCGACCGCCGTCACGTCCTTGGTCGAGCCCTTGATCTCGGACTTGTCACCCTTGAGGTTCGGATCGTGCCCCGTGCCCCAGCCTTCGCCCTGTCCCTTGCCAGAGCCGCCCTCGGCCATGCCTGAACCTTGACCGGCGCCCTGACCAGCCCCTTGGCCGGCGCCCTGACCAGCCCCTTGGCCTGGGATCGGGATGCTCTTGCCGCCTTGCCCCTTGCCGAGGCTGATGCCCCCGGGACCGTCGCCGGGTCGAGAGCCGCCCTGGCCTGGTCGCAGCTTGCCACCCTTGCCTCCCGGCTGGTTGCCTTGACCGTCCTGGCCTCCCTTGCCGGGTTTGCCGCCGCGAGCCTTCTGGCCAAAGCGGAGCAGTCGCTGCAGCTGCTTCTTGTCGCCCTTGCCTTGCTGGCGCAGGAGCTCGCGCATCTCCTGGAGGCGCTTTCGCAGCTCCTCCTTCTCCTTGTCGGTCATCTCCTGCTTCGCCATGCGGTTGATGTCTTCCGCGGCCTCCTCCAGGTCCTTGGCGCTGGCACCCAGCTCGCGCATCAAATCCTGGGCGGCTTGCGCCAGCTCGCGGTCGAGCCGCGACAGCTGACGACGAGCGCGATCGGTCTTGTCCTTCTCCCGGTTCAGGCGCTCCAGCTCCCGCTCCTTCTTCTTGAGCAGGCTCTTGTCCTGCTTGCTGAGCTTGCCCTCTTCCTTCTTCTTCTTCAGCAGGCGCTTCTTCTCGTCCTCTGCCGCTTTCCGCGCGGCATCGAGGGCCTTGGCGCGGCTGGCGTTGGCTTCGCTGGCCTTCTGCATGGCCTTTCGCAGCTTCTCCAGCTCGGCCTTGGTCGGCGGGTTCTTCTTGTTGCGCAGGCGCTCCGCCAGCTTCTTCATCGCCTTCTCGGCGTCGGACAGCTTCTTCTGCTCCAGCTCCTTGGCGACAGGCTTGGTCAGGTCGCTCTTCTTGAGCTCCTGAGCGATCGCCTTCAGGCCTTCGTCGAGGCCCTCCTTGTCCGCCTCCGCGCCCTTCATCAGCTCGCGCTCGAGGTGCTCGAGACGGCGGAACACCTCCTGACGATCCAGGCGGCGGTCGGCGATGTCCTCTACCAGCTGGTTGAACTTGTTGACCGCTGCCAGGACCTCGGGGTCCTTGTTCTCCTGCTTCATCTGGTCGGCGATGTCGCGGAACAGATCGACGTCGTCGGGGCTCAGGACCAGCGGGTTGATCTGCGGCGTCTGGTCCTCGATCACGACATACTTCGGCACGTAGAGCAGCCACACTCCGAGCAAGCTCAGCAGCAAGAAGGCGATGAGCAGCAGCTCGAGCAGGTAGAGATGAATGGGCGCGGCACCGCTGGGCTCGAGATCCTTCGCCGTCAGCACCGCATCGTCGATGGCCGCCTCCATGAATGGAGACCGCTGTTCCTTCGGCACCTCGATGAACTCGAGCGCGCTGGACACCCGATCGTGCAGCCCATGGTGTTGGTCCAGTCGGAGCGCCCCCGCGTAGGCGGGCCGTGGCTGCAGCCACGCGTGGATCGTGCCACCAATCCACACCGTCAACGGCACCAGCCCACCGAGCATGACCTGAAAGACCCGCGCCCCGCCTGGCTCCCAGACCTTGATCCAGATCAGGGCGCCCAGCGCATACAGCAAGACCGGAGGCAACAGGAGCAGGGTGCGATGCAACGCGTGATCGAAGCGGATGCGGAAGCCGGTCCGGTTGGCGGCTCTAGCCAGGCGCTTCAGTTCAGCTTCTCGAGACAAGGTCGACCTTCGGGTTGATTGCGGTTGGCGCGACGCACGCAGGGTCTATGCAGTGACGGTCCTAACGCTCGAAAGTTCCGGTAGCTTTCGCTCATGGCGCTCGGCCCGCCAGCTGGCGATCCCCCCTGCCCCACCGGGCAAGCGTCATCGGGACTCTAGCAGCAGACCCGCCCTGGAGCATTTTCATTTGATATTTCGCTAGGCTGGGGGCGTTTGACCCAGCTCGGGGCGCGGCGGACGATTGGAGCTGATTGGACGCCGCAGGCAGGGCGCAGCCTACGCGCCAGAAATGCGAGCCAGCGCGCCCCAGCTACTGCGCAAGTGAGCGGGTGTGCGACGACGAGCCCGTCCCCGGGTTTGGGGGTGAGGGACCACCGCGCGCCAGGTCGCTCCCCGGCGGGCACATTTTCCCTTGTGGAAAACCCAGGTGACCGAGCGGCGCGCCTCTCCCCCGACCGAGCATGCTCGGCGCAGGACCGTGAGGGCTGTGGGGCCTCACCGCGAAGCTGCGCGTTCCCATGTTCGAACGTCGGCTCCGGAGCCCGCGATTCGAGTGCTGCCACGATTGTGCAGCGTGACTGGTGCCTCAACGTGTCTCAGGCATCCCGCGCCAGCCGATCCAGGTCGAAAAAGCCTTTGTGCGGAGCCCGCGACGATGGGAAACCAGCGCCGCACTTGGCTCGGCGCCATCGTCCACCCGCTTCGAGGATGGATGACGACCCCGCAGCACTCAACGTCCAGCAGCGTAGAAGAGAACCCATGCGTCGAACCCTGAGAGCAGAGAACCGAGCGGTCGCCCCGCGCTGGCTGTTGATTGGCGGCGTCGCCGCCCTCGCCGCGGCGACCGCGAACGGCTGTAGCGCCGGGGGACCGGGGCAGGAGACGGCGAGCCACGGCGCGGCCCTGGAGCCGCTCTTGCCAGCTCCCGCGAGCGACCAGGGCCACAGCGTGTTCCTTCCGGGCTTCTCCGACCCGGACCCCAACCGCATGGTCCAGGTGTACGTCGAACTCGAGACGACGGCTCCCGCTGCATTGCTTCCTCGAGGCATCGACCTGAGGTCCGAGGACACCAAGGCGCGACGCTACAAAGCGAGCTTCATCAGGCAGGTTGCAAGGGTCCGCGCAGAGCAGGACCGAGTCGTACCGGGGCTCGACGCCAGAGGCGCTACGGTGGTGGCGCGCATCGAGAAGGTGGGCAACCTGATTCAGGTGCTGGTACCTGCCAGTCAGGTCGCGTCCCTGAAGCGAGTACCCGGAGTGCGTGGCTTGGCGCCCGTGCCCTACTATGGCAGAAACCTCGCCTCGGCGGTGCCTGCAGTCGGGGCGCCCAAGATCTGGGAGCGCGTCTCGCCGCTGGATGGCGAAGGGATCGTGATCGGTGTCATGGACTCCGGAATCGACTACACCCACGCCGACTTCGGCGGTCCCGGCACCACGGCGGCCTACAACGCGAACGACTCGGCGATCGTGGAGCCCAATAGTTTCCCCACGGCAAGAGTCGTGGGCGGCACCGACTTCGCCGGTGATGCCTACGACGGCAACGTCGCGCCGAAGCCAGACGCCGACCCGCTGGACTGCGCGCGCCAAGTCGGCGGTCGCATCTCCGGTGGCCATGGTACCCACGTGGCTGGCATCGCCGCGGGCAACGGCGTGCTCAAGGATGGCAGTCCGTACACGGGTCCCTACGACACGAGCCTCGATCCCAACGCCTTCGAGGTCTACCCTGGCGTCGCGCCCAAGGCCTCCCTGCACGCCATCCGCATCTTCGGCTGTGACGGCGGAACCACGCTCACGGCGAGCGCCTACGACTACGCCATCGACCCGAACGGAGACGACGACCCAAGCGACCGCCTGGACGTCCTCAACGCGTCCCTGGGCAGCGACTTCGGTCTCGGTGGCAGCAACGCCAGCCTGATCCAGAACCTGGTGCGTGGTGGCACGGTGTTCGTCGCCGCCGCGGGCAACGCGGGCAGCTCCTACTTCATCGCAGGCCAACCGGCTGGAGTCGACGAAGCGCTGAGCGTAGCCGCCACCAGCGAGTCGGCCTTGCCAGAGCTCACGGTGACCGCTCCCTCGAGCGTCGCCGGCAGCTACGCGGCGGTGTCTGGTGGCATCTCCGCTCCGATCCCCACGGATACGCCCATCAGCGGGAAGCTGGTGCGCACCCAGCCCGCCAACGGCTGCAGCGACTACAGCAACGCCGCCGCCGTTTCCGGCAACATCGCGCTCATCGATCGCGGAACGTGCACCTTCGAAGAGAAGCTGACTCGCGCCGCCGCGGCGGGTGCCGTCGCGGCGGTGGTGGTGCAGAACAGTCCTGGAGAGGCGCCCTTCCCCATGGGAGGCGACAACGCGGTGGGCATCCCCGCGGTGATGATCGGCAACTCCGACGGCGCGTTGCTCAAGGGCGCCGCTCAGGTCCAGGCCGAGCTCCTGGCCGTCGAGGGCAAGTCTCAGCTCTCGCCCTTCAGTTCCCGGGGACCGGAGTCGACGACCGGTGGCTTCAAGCCCGAGGTCGCGGCGCCGGGCGGGGACATCCGCAGCGCGGGCGTTGGTAGCGGATACAAGGGAGTGGTGAACTCGGGTACCTCGATGGCTTCACCCATGGCGGCTGGCGCCGCCGCGCTGGTACGCCAGGCACATCCCGATTGGATCCCGACGGAAGTGAAATCGGCGCTGATCAACACCGCCGTGCCCACCTTCGTAAACGGTCTGGAGGCCGCGGTCAGCCACGTCGGCGGGGGACGCATCGAGGTCGACGTGGCGGCGGACACTCAGGTCGTCGCCGCCGCGGAGCCTTCGGCGGGCTCGGGCATCGCCTTCGGTTCGCTGATCACCAGCACCACGACCACCAGCGCGCGCACCATCCGCATCACCAACAAGGGCTCGACGGGCGTCGACTTCGACGTGACCACGGAGCTCGAGTACCCGGTCGATGGGGTGAGCGTCAGCAGTGGCCAGTCCAGCGTGAGCATCCCCGCGGGCGAGAGCCTCGACTTGGAGGTCGCGCTCACGTTCGACCCGGCTCAGCTGACGGAGCTGGTCCCTGACCCCACGACACCCACGACGGTACGGCTCAGCGCCGATGCGGAGTACGGCCGTCACTTCTTGGTCGAGACGGGTGGGCAGGTGACGCTGACCTCCAAGACCACTGGTCAACCCGACCTTCACGTTCCGTTCAACGGGGCCGTTCGCCCTGCGGGGGAGCGCGAGTTCAGCCCTGCTGCGTGTGGTGAAGGCGGCAGCCTGGTCTTGAATCCCAGCGGAGAGAGCGCCGCGAAGAACCCGGTGACCGGCGTGTTCCAGCTGGGGGCCAGCGAGGCACCCGAGACGAATCTGAGCGACACCGACGATTTGGTCGCGATCGGCGCTGCGACGGACCTCCAGTCCCGCCCCTTCGACGAAGCCTCGGCGTTCATAGCCCTCGCGATCCGCGGCACCTGGACCACCCCGGCGCCCAATAGCTACGAGACGTTCTCCGCGGGTTCCCCGGGCAAGTACGTCGTTCGTATCGATACCAACTTCGACAAGAGCTACGACTACGAGCTCACCGCACTCGCGTTCAACGACGTTCTGGTCGCCTATCCCAGGTCCAGGTCTGGGCAACAAGGCCAGGGCCGCTTCCTGAACATCGTGCCCGCTGACGTGATCAACACCAACGCCTACCTGAACGGCGTGATGGTGTTCCCCGTGTTCCTGAGCGACCTCGGACTCACGGCGGAGGAGGCGAAGTTCCAGTACCAGGTCACTTCGGTCACCGCCGGCCTCATCAACCAGGGCGACACCCTGGGCTGGGCGACCTTCGACGCGAACCGCCCCGCGATCGACGCCGGCCCCTACGGTCTCGATGGCCGACCGCTGTTCATGGGCGACGGCCCGATCCGCGCCAACGTGGACCGCGACCAGACCGCCCAGGCTCTGCTGATCCACTTCGACAACGTGGAGGGCAAACGCGCCCAGGTGCTGGACATCCCACCGCCGGGCACCGACGAGAGCAACCTCGCGCTCACCAGCAGCACCCCGGCGCAGGCCGCGGCAGGCGAAACCGTGCAGAGCCAGCTCACCGTGGCGCACGTCTCCGCTGGCGCTGCGACGACATCGCGGCGGGCCAACCTGAAGCTCGCAGTGGACGGGCTCAGCCTGCTGGATGCTCGGCCCTCTGCAGGCACCTGCAACGCTGCGGCGCGAACCTGCGATCTTGGAGAGCTCGCACCCGGCGAGAGCGTCACCATCGACTTGACGCTGCGCGTCCTGGACGACGCGACCGAAGCCAACGTTTCGGCCCAGATCAGCTCCGACCAGGGCTGCGGCGCCTCGGCCGACGACGACTCCATCAGCGATCGGCTGAGCATCGTGGGTAGCCAGGCCGGCGACCCGAAGCAGCTCGGTGTGAGCCCCGGCGGCGGCGGCTGCAGCTGCCGAACCGCACGGAACAGTTCGTCCCAGGGTGCCGCAGGCTGGCTCGGCCTCGGCCTCGGCCTGGCGTGGTGGCGCCGTCGCCGCCGCGCAGCCAGGACACGCCGCGCAGCCGGGACACACGGCGCGAGCTGAGCGCTCGTACACTTGCCCGCAGTCACCCCGAAGCGCTGCGTGGCTCCGCCGCTTCGGCCGAGCGCGCGCTCACGCCTCGCCATCCTGCCACCAGCGGCTCGCGCAGCTCGCGGTCCACTTGTGGGGTTGACCGCTCATCACCCGTAGTCTCGAATACGCGACCACACAGGTCGCGGAACAAAGGCGGAACAGATGACGGATTACTCAGACAAGTTGGTCCTGGTCGCGGACGACGAGCCCGGCATGGTGGCGATGGTCGGTGGCTACTTGCGAAGCCAGGGCTTCCAGGTCATCGAAGCATCCGATGGCGCGCAAGCCTGGGAGCTCGCCCACGAACGACTCCCCGACTTGGTGATCCTCGACGTGATGATGCCTGGGATGAGCGGGTGGGAGGTGTGTCGAAAGATCAAAGAGGCAGTGAGCCTTCACCACACCGGCGTGATCATGCTCACGGGCATCGGCGAGAACCTGAACGAGATGACGTCGCCGCTCTACGGTGCTGACGCGTATCTCGACAAGCCCTTCGAGTTCGATGACCTGCAGGCGCGCATCGACGAGACGCTGAACTCTCGCTCGGATTCCCCCGCGGAACCGGAGGCGGCAGCGGAGCCGAAGAAGCCGAGCAAGAAGCGCGCGAAGAAGACGAGCCCCAACCAGGGCAAGCTGTTCGACGAGGCGGAGGAGATCCCCGCCGCTGGCAACCCACCGGCCGTCGAAGCGCCAAAGAAGGCAGCGAAGCCCAGCAAGTCGAAGGCGGCCAAGGCGGCGAAGAAGGCCACCAAGACCGCAAAGAAGGTCGCGAAGAAGGCCACCAAGACCGCAAAGAAGGTCGCGAAGAAGGCCACCAAGACCGCAAAGAAGGTCGCAAAGAAGGCCACCAAGACCGCAAAGAAGGCGGCAAAGGCGGCAAAGCCCAGCAAGCCCGCGAAGAAGGCGGCCAAAAAGGCGGCCAAGCCCGCGAAGAAGGCGGCAAAGAAGGCGGCCAAGCCCGCGAAGAAGGCGACAAAGCCCAGCAAGCCCGCGAAGAAGGCGGCCAAAAAGGCGGCCAAGCCCGCGAAGAAGGCGGCAAAGAAGCCAGCCAAGGCGACGAAGAAGGTCGCCGACCAGGCGGCAAAATCCGTGAAGAAAGCCTCGAAGCAGGCGGGCAAGCCGTCCAAGAAGGCTTCCGGCAAGAAAGCTGCTAAACCAGCCAAGGGCAAAGGCAAGAAGTAGGCGGCTGCGCTGCCTGCGCGTCATACGGGAAAGGCAGCGCCTCGATGGGTTCCGAGGACACCAGTAGTCGGCAGCGGCGGGAGCGCGAGCGCCCGCCAGTTCTCACTCCCCCACTCCGATCGAAGCGCGGTGGTCCGAGTCGGTTACTCGGTGCCGCGCTGCTGCTCGGTCCAGCGCTGGCGGGCGGTTGCGGCTCGGGCCCCACCCCAGGAGGCGACCTCGATCAGCTGCGACAGGCGCTGAGCCCCGAGGCGCGCAAGGACCGTGCGGCCCAAATCCGTGCGGCAGCGGAAGCGCGAGGTCTGTACAACGGGCTGCTGCTCGCGGGCATCGCGGACACCGAGACCGGCATGTCCCACTGCCACTCCGAGCTGACGTGGGCCTGCGAGGGACCGAACAGCCCCGACTGTGACGGAGGGCCGGTCGTCGCTGGTGCTGGAGACGGCCCCTGCTCACTCAAGCAGGGCGGCCTGGGCATGTTTCAGTTCGACGCCGGCACCTACGACCAGACGCTCGCCCGCGAGGGCGATCGCATCCTCACCGTCGCGGGCAACACCGACGCCGCCGTCGACTTCGTGATCAACATGGTCAAGCGCTCCGTATATTTCCAGGCGGATACGGATCAGGATGCCATAGACGTGATGAACCGGGTGCGCCCGTGGAACGAGCTCTGGCACCCCTGGGTGCAGACCGTCACTCGCTACTACAACGGCTGCGTACCCGGGAGCTGCAGCGTCTACGATCAGCGCTACGCCAACTATTCCAAGGGCGGGCGTGGTCTCCTCGAGGAAATGGGTGTCGACTTCTGGTACGGGCGCGAGCCCGCCTGCGAGTCGATTGGGAACGAACCGACGATCCTCGACGAGCAGGGCTGGTGCTTCGGCGCTGGGGGACCACCCGACTTCTGGCGCAACGAGACCGCGGGGCTCGATGACCACCTGCTGTGGACCAACACGACCGACGACCTCGAGCCTGCCAACTTCGCCAAGTGGTACTTCCACTTCGACGCACCTGGACGCTACCAGCTGGAGGTCTACACCGCTGGTGGCTACGCAGACTCGCTCGAAGCGCGCTACACGATCGCGCACGGTGGGAGCTTCGAGAGCGTGCTCCTCGACCAGACCGCCGCCGACGGCTGGCAGTCCCTCGGCGAGTTCGATTTCGGGGGTGAGGGTACGCTGCAGGTCGACGACAATACCGGAGAGCCCCTGGATGGCGCCCAGCGACTGGTAGCCGACGCCGTCCGCGTCACCTTGAAGGACGCCGCGGCGGGCAGCGGAGGCAGCGGAGGCAGCGGAGGCTGCGGCGCTGACTGCGCGGGCGGCGCCGGCGGGGCTCCGAGCGCGGGCGGCGCGGCAGGCAGCGTCGGAGGCTCGGGCAGCCAGGGCGCGCGGCCCGTGACGCGCACCGAGGGAGGCGAAGGCTGCGGTTGCCGCACGGCAACGTCCAGCGACCGCGGTAGCCTGAGCGGCTTCGGCTACTTCGCGCTGGCGCTCTGGCTCTTCCGCCGACGTCGCACCAGGTAGATCAGGCCGGCCACGGCCGCCCAAGCAACTCCCGACCTCTGGGTGTCGCCAGGCGTCGCACAACCGCAACCACCGCCGTCATCACTGCTCGGGTTGGCGTTGCTGCTTGCGCCCGAGCCGTCTCCGCCAGCGCCTCCTGCACCACTCGCGCCACCCACCCCTGGCATGGGAACCAGTGGCACCAGCAGCGCCGCCTCGGCGATGCGTCCTTCACCGCTCCACGCTTGCACCTTCAGGCGCAGCGGGTCCTGCCCTTGCACGAAGTCCCGCGCCGCGATCCCTCCGAGCTCCGTGTCCCAGCTGCCGTCGTAGCCATCATCCCAGCGCAGCGTCACTCCGGCGCCGTTCGCCACCGGGACCACGTGCACGGTCTCGCCTGGTGCTGCGCTCTCCGGCTCCGCCCTCAGCTCGAGCTTTGGCGGCGCGGCGTCCCGGGGCACCCCGAAGACGCCCGACGCGCTCAGCCGACCGTAGCCGTAGTCGGGGTTCGGCACGCTGCCAGTGAGCGCGTCGACCTCGGCGCCACCGCGCAGCGCTTCGATCGCGGCCGCTCCGGTTTGACCAGCCTGCGCCAGCAGCACCGCGATCCCTGCGGCGTGCGGGCCCGCGCCGCTCGTGCCGCCGAAGATCATCGCACCGCCGTGAGGGATCACCGAGTAACCGGGATACTGTGGGAAGATGTCGCCCTCCGGCGCGGCGACCCAGGGGTTGTCCGGCGCCGCGACGTCGAGCACCTGCGCGCCGTCGATGCGGGGACCGCGGCCCGAGTAGTCACGAATCTCCCCCCGGGCCTCGCCGCCGGTCCCAGCCCAGTCTCCCTCGCCCGAGAGGTGACTCGGAACCGCTCCAACGCCCACGCAGCTGCTGGCCACCGAGGGCACGGCCGCGGTGCTGGCGTCAGTCGCGATCACGGGGTCCCAGGCGGTGTGCAGCGAGAACCCCGCCTCGTCCGCGAGGTAGCCGTGGAGCGTGGTCTGAAGCGCCGGATCGCCTTGCACCTCCACGATGTAGTCCCCGCCCCCTGCACCCACCAGGTAGTTGTAGAAGACGTGGGTACCGCCGTCGCTCATATCGTTTCCGTACGAATACAGCTTCCCCCCCGCATCCAGATCGACCGTGCTGCTCAGCGGGTGGACGCTCCCCCCTGGCTCCCGGAGACCGAGAGTGACGTCGGTGCCCCCGCGGGCATGCATGGTCAGCTCGACGCTCTCCGTACCCGCTGGCAGGTTGAACTTCATCTCGCCGGTCGCCGCGGGCTCGAGCTGAATCACCGCGTGCTTGCGCGCACCGCCGATGTTGCCGGTGGGACAGACGTTGATCACGCCGTTTGCGCTCGACGTGTCGATCAACGTCGACCAGGGGTCGCTGCCGTCCATCTCCATGCTCGTCCAGACGGACGCCTCGTGGAGCAAGACGTCCGGCTCTTCGGACAGCGCCCATACCACCGGAGCGGTCACGGAGTTCGAGATCCCGAACGCCAGCACCAGCTCTGCGTCAGGCGCCATCCCGACCCAGCGCCGACTTGGCAACGCCACGCCACCAGCAGCGATGGAGAGCACCCCCGTGCCATGAAGCGCGTCCGCGTAGCCGTACAAGCCGTGAGTGATGTCGAGCGGAACCTGGCTCATGTCCACGCCGCGCTCGTAGACATGGTCGTGCTTCAGCGTCTGGTAGTTCACCTTGGCGTAGACCTTGCGGAACTTGCTGCTGCCGAGCCTCACCAGCCGCTCCGCTGGACTGAGCACTCCGTCGCCGTTGACATCGTCCGCCACGAACAGCGGCTCGCCGAACGCTGGAACGTCCTCGGCGAAGCCCGCGGCGCTCCCGTGGTTGCGCTCCCCGTCAGCGTTCTCGTCGAGATATACCCAGTCCACGCTGGGGTCGAAGCCCTCGACGTGTACACCCGCGGCCTCGTCGCCGGACGAGATGTTGACCGGAGCGGCCCGCAGCAGCCTGGCGATCTCCGTCGGCTGCGCCTCCCCGTCGCGGTTCAGATCGACCGCGTCGACGCCAACCTGGAAGATGCCGTCGTCATCGACGTCGATCCAGTCGAACCAGCCTGCATCCCCACGGAAAAAATCCGGATGGAAGACGTCAGCCAGCGTGTCGACATCTGCCAGGACCATACCCTCACCTGTGAGCTCCCCCACGCTTGGCCGCGCACCCCGCGCGCCGGCCAGACCCAGCAACGCCGCCGATCGGTCGAGGCTGGGCAGCCCCGGCGGCAGAGCCGGCAGAATCCGCGCGACGTCGCCGATGGCTGCCGCCCTGGCCAGCGAGGTGACGTCGCCCGTGACCACCACGAACTGCCGATAGCTGACCGGTTCGCCCTGGGCTCGCTCCACCCTCACCCCCTGCTCCTCGAGCCGAGCCACCGCGCGCATCAGTTCCGCACGGGAACTCGGAACCGCGGTGAGCTCCACCAGCAGCTGAGGCGCCTCCAGGCTGGGACGGATCGGGCCCAGACTGATCGGAGACAGACGCAGCTCCACCGAACGCAGCACGCGCATCGATAGCTTGCTGGAGAGCTTGGGCGCCGCGTGGGCGGGCCGAGCGGCGGCGAACACGACCAGGGCGCCGAACAGCGTCAGGCTACGAAATCGCATCGCTTGCTTATGGCAGCGCTGACTGCGTTTTCACAGCGCCTCGGCTCAGAGACGAGCAGCGTTAAGCGACTAACGCCGAGCGGGCGAGAGGTGGCGAAGGAGACCGCAGCGACTGGCTTCCGCGAGGAGTGATCGCGACACGGGGATCCACGCACGGCAGGCCGCTCCTCCGCGGGCTTTTCCGCGTCGGATTGTCAGCGTCGGCCTCGAGGCTGCCAGGTGGTCCTGCTCGACCGCGCGTGGATCGCGAATTTATGCACACTCCGCGCACGAGCGACGCTCACCACGTTCGAATTCCGTGCCAACGCGCGATCTGGACGAGCGCAGGGCACGCCGCGCGCCGTCCGGACCTCAGGTCGCGGTCATGCCCGCGTGAAACAGCGGCACCGGACCAGGGTCGGTACGCAACAGATCGCGGACGTAGCTCTGCGGCGGCATCTCGAGCAGTCGGAAGTGGATCTGCCGGGTGTGGATGTCCTCTTCCAGCTCGAGGTAGCCCTCGTCTGCCAGCGTGCACAGCATGCCGAACACGTGGCTGGGCGTGGAGACGGGATGCGCGCCTGCGCTCGGAATGTACGGGTTCAAGTCGCAGGCGCGGAACGGCTGCTCGCGGTTGCCTCGAGACGTATCCCCGAGGAAATCTTCGAGAAACGCGCGGTAGATGCCCTCGAAGTAACGCTCGGCGAAGTCCACCCAGGCGAGGGGCTCCGTCACCGCGAAGCGTCCGTGCGGGGGCAGGACCGCGCGCACCCGGTGTCGCGTGAAGAACACGCGGAGGTGGCGGATCGTTCGCAGGTAGCGTTCATACGCCATGCTGTAGCTCTGCCCGCCGACGGTGAAGATCGGGATCACGAAGTCCCAGCTCTCGGGTGACTCCGGACGTCCGGTGCAGATGATCGTATCCCCGGGCACCGCGACTCCGAGCGCGGAGTCGAAGTAGAGCACGCAGTCCTGAGAGTGGCCTGGAGTCGGTACCGCGAGGATTCCGTCGGGCACCTCACCGTGGTCGACGAAGCGCAAGGCACGCTTCGGCGTACGCGTGAAATAGCCGCGGAAGCGCTTGCGCAACGCGTTCTCGATCATCTCTTGATCGCTCAGCGTGTTGTACTCCCGGAGGCCCCAGTGACAGCGCGAGAGGAATATCTCGTAGGTCTCGTGGAGGAAGCTCGGCGTGGGGTGAGTGAGGCTACGAAAAGCCGCGGAGTGGAGGTAGATCGGGGCTCGTTCGTCTTCGGCCCGACCGTAGCCAGCGATCACCCCGGCGCTCCCCGCGTGATCCCCGTGGCAATGGGTGACCAGCAGCGCGTCGAGCTTCTTCACGCCCCGCGCCTCGAGCAGCTCCCGGGTCGCCTGGATGATCTCCGGACGCGACGCGCTGGCCTCGAACTGAAACGTCAAGCCACCCACTCGACGCAACACCAGGTTGATCATCTTGGGGCTCGGATAGCCGCTTGGCACCGAGAGAATGGCGAGCTCCTTGTCGACTCCCAGCTCCTTCAGCGCCTCGTTGAATGGCTTGAGCATGCCGCACGATTACCCCGTGAAGGTCGCGGAGCAAGCGCGCTCCATCAGTCGTCGGGAGCCCGTGTGGTGCCAGCCCAGAAACTCCTCACGTCCTCCAGTTCGGTGGTCCGCCGCGCCGGGGGAAGCGCGGACAGCAGCTTGCTCCCGTAGCCCTTCTTCGTCACCCGGTCGTCGAGCAGGGCGACTATGCCGCGATCGGTTCGCGTGCGGATCAGCCGCCCGAAGCCTTGCTTCAGGGTGATGGCGGCGCCGGGCACGTGCAGCTCCATGAAGCTGTTGCGGCCCTCGGCTTCCAGCGCGTTGCTGCGTGCGCGCACGATGGGATCACTCGGCACGGCGAAGGGGATCTTCTCGAGCACCACCAGCCGCAGCGCCTCTCCGGGCACATCCACCCCTTCCCAGAAGCTGAGCGTGGCCACCAGGACCTGGTTCCTTGCCGCCTTGAAGCGACTGAGCAGGCTCGCCTTGGGCGCCTCGCCCTGGAGCATCACTCGACCAGCGCCGAAGCGGCTGACCAGGCCGCGGTGTATCGATCGCATCGAGCGCAGCGACGTGGTCAGCACGAACGCGCCGCCATCGGTCAGCTCACACAGCGCGTGCACACGCTCGACGACCTGATGAAGGAAGCGCGGATCTCGCGGATCCGGCAGATCGTTGGGGGTGTAGAGCAACGCCATGCGCTCGAAATCGAAGGGGGACGGCACGATCAGCTCGTCGACCTGGATCGTGTCGTCGCTCAGACCGACTCGTGACCGCAGGTAAGCCAGCTCCGGGAGGCCGAGGTTCCGTGGGGCGTTCGCGCCGCCCTGCTTCGAGCTGCCGACGCTGGCCAGAGTGGCGCTGGTCATGATGACCGCAGGGATCGACTCGAAGATGCGCTGCTTGAGCACCGGAGCGACGTCCACGGGCGCGGCGGACAGGCGCGGAGACTTGGCGCTGACGTCGACCCAGGTGACGCGCCCGGGGCCGCCTTCGATCACCGACGCCAGGTCGTCACGCAAGCCCCGGCTCTTTCGAGACAGCACCTCACAGGCATCCGCGATACGGCCCCAGTTGCCCGCACCCGCTTCCGGTGCCTGGTCCGCGGTCTCCTCGGCGAAGCCGCTGAACGCCTCCAGCGAAGCGTCGAGGTCGTGCCAGCGCTGCTCCAGCTCCCCGCGCCAGACATCGGGGTCGACGGTCGTGCGCCCCTCTTCTCCACGGAAACGCTTCACCAGCTCACCAAAGAAGTTGTCGCTGCCGGCGCTGACCCTGTCCGTGAGCCTGCGTGCTCGCTCCACGTCACCGCCGCGTGCGAGCAACGGTAGATCGCCGCCCTCCGCCACCAGCAGGCGCTGCGCATCCCGCAGCAGCGAGTCGACTCGGCCCCGAGAGACGCTCACCCCGAAGAAGTTGGTCGCGATGTCTTCGATCTGATGCGCCTCGTCGAAAATCACGGCGTCGTAGTCGGGCAACACACGACCCGGGTGCGGCCCCCTCAGCGCCAGGTCGGCGAAGAACAGGTGATGGTTCACGATCACCACACGAGCCGACTCGGCTTCACGCTTCATGCGAGTGACGAAGCACTCCTCGTAGTGCTCACAGCCCGCGCCGATGCGAGTGTCACTGGAAGAGGTGATCTCTCGCCAGATGGGATCGCCCTCCTGGAGCGCAACCAGCTCGGACACATCTCCCGTCTCCGTATCCGGGAGCCAGCGCTGCAGGCTGTTGAGCGCCAGCGCATAGCCCGGCCGCAGGCCCTCGGCAGAGCCCTTGAACTCGTCGAGCCGGCGCATGCACACGTAATTCGCCAGGCCTTTCATCACGGAAACGCGCGGCTGGATGCCCAGCGCACGGGCCACCAGGGGCACGTCCTTGTAGGCGATCTGATCCTGCAGCGCTCTCGTCGCCGTCGACACGATGACCTTGCGCCCGCTCGCAAGCGCGGGCACGAGGTAGGCCAGCGTCTTGCCCGTCCCGGTGCCGGCTTCGCACAGCAGGACGCCGTCCTCGGCCAGGCAGCGCTCCACCGCAGCAGCCATCTCCAGCTGCCCAGCGCGCACCTCGTACGACCCCAGAGCGGCCGCGAACGGGCCCTCGGGGCCGAGCAGCTCTGGGGCAGAGGGCCAGCCAGTGTCACGGCGGTGCTTGTTCACCAGGCAGGCTTAGCTGCTTCGCGGGCCTTCGTGGATCCCAATCGGGGCTCCAACCATCACTCGATGGGTGGGGGCGGCTGGCTTGGCGGGATCGAGCCTTCGACGTCGAGGAACTGCACGCCGACGATCTGCCCGTCGGCCTGCTCTTTGATCCAAACGACCCGCGCGGGGTGTACGGGTTCGCTATCATCCCCCACCTGCACGTCCAGCTCGTCGCCTTCGCTCAGCGGGTCCTCGACGATGATGCGTACGCCACCGCGACTGACGTTCAGTGTCCAGCCAGTGATCTCCTCGCCGCCTCGGCGCAGCAACACGCGCTCGGAGGCCTCGCGTCGCGCGCCCCCGGAAGAACGTCGGGTGTTGTGCTTTCCAGAGTCGGCGTCGGTCGGCTTGGAGTCGCTCACGTCACCTCGAACCATAGCAGAATGACCCGCGTCACCGTCAGCACTCGTCTTGAGCGCGTCGCCTATCCAGCTGGCGATTCGGTGTAGCTCGGCGCGGGGCGGACGGGATACTTCCGGGAGTTCGCTGATCACGACGTCTCGGGGGTCGCGTACCGCTCGTAGCCGAACGTGAGAGTCCCGGCTGACGTGGGAGTGAGCCCCCTGCGGCAGGGAAGCGGTGGGAAGTGGAGACTTGAACTGCGCCATAGGAAACCTCGCGGCAACACCTGCGCTGCAAGGGGTGTGCCCTCTCGCACAAATGGCGGACTACCTCGTCATCTTTTTCGTACCGTGGATCCTGGGTTGGGGGGGAGAGGTGGTCACTGGGTGACCCGGCTGCCCCGCCCGTAGTGTGGCGAAGCTGCGAAGATCGCAGCGGTAAGCGAGCAGAGTGGAGCTGGGAGGCGCGGGCTGACCCGAGCGAAAACGCCGGAGTTCCCGCGGAGAAGCACGGGTGGGGAAGCGGCGCACCTCACCCCCGAACCCGTGGGCGCTGGAACACACCCCCCCGGATCCCACCGTCACACCTGGTTACAGGTCGCGGTGCGAGCCGTTAGCAGCTCAACGGCTCGAAGCAGTGCTCGCGGCGCCTGGAGCCAACCGAGCCGTCGAGCGCGTGACCCCCTCAGCTCTGCGTGGTATGCGCGGCGCCCCGGGAGAATCGTTCCGCGCTGGCTCGACACATCCCGCGGTCCCCTGATCCGCGCGAGCTGCGCGACTTCCAAGAACGACTCATGCTCAGAATGCTTCGCTCAGGCGGCGTCTCCCAGTGGCTCATGGGAGGGATCGTCGTCGCCATCATCGTCGTCTTCATGGTTCCCGCGATGAGCGGGAGCGGTGGTGGCAGCCTCTCCGTGGAGTACGCGGTGAAGGTGCGCGGAAAGAGCGTCCCGATCAAAGACTACCAGGCCGCCTACGGCCTGATCACCGCCGCCCAGGGCCTGACCAACAAGAAGGCGAAGGACCTCGGCCTGCCCCAGGCGGCGCTGGATGGGTTGGTCGAGCGTGAGCTGCTCCTGACCGAGGCCGATCGCCTGGGCATCCGTGTGAGCGAAGACGCTTTGAACCAGGAGCTGATGAATGGCCGCATCCATGTCTCCGTTCCAGTGGAGCAGCACGGGTATCTCGCGCGCTACATCGGCATCGGCGAGGACATGGTGCGTTACCTCCCGGTAAAGAATCGAAAGACCGGCGAGTTCGACATCAAGGAGTACGAGCGAATCATCCGCAACGTCGCTGGCCGCAGCGCGGGTCAGTTTCGCGAGATGCAGCTCGACGAGCTCCGCGCGAACCGCGTACGCGATCTGGTCAAGTCTCGGGTGCGCATCAGCCCCGAAGAGCTCTGGTTCGAGTATCAGCGAGAGAAGGCGCGGGCCACGGCGCGCACCGCGAGCGTGCAGAAGGCCTGGGTGGCGCGCTTCGTCGTCGACACGTCAGACAAGGCCCTGGACGCCTGGCTGAAGGACAACCAGACCCAGGTGGACGAGAAGTGGGAGCAGGCGAAGACCGAGTGGGTCGCCGAGTGCCCCGTGGTGCGAGAGATCGTGAGCACCTTCCCCGAGGGCGCGAGCGATGACGAGAAGGTCACCGCGCGCACTCAGCTCGACGCCTGGCTCGAGCAGCTGAAGAAGCCTGGCGCGAGCTTCGCTGCCGTCGCGCGCGAGGACTCGCAGGGCGCTTCGGCCCCGGTGGGCGGCATGCTGGGCTGCCTCTCCGAGCGCTATGGCCCCGGCTCGCAGGTGCTGCTGGCCGCGGTGGCTGACATGAAGCCTGGCGACGTCTCACCCGTCCTGGAGACCCCGAAGGGCTTCGTGGTGCTCAAGCTGGAGCGTCGCCTCGCGGAAGCCGATGTGACCAAGGTCGGCAAGCGCGAGCTGGGACGCGCGCTGATGGCCGTCGACGCGACCGAGAAGCTGACCAAGGAGATCGCCGACAAGCTCCTCGAGGCAGTCAAGGGTGGCGAGGGCGTGGGCGAGGCCGCAGACCGTCTGGCGAAGGAATACGCCCTCGGCGACAAGAAGCTGAAGGAAGGCGAGGAGTCCAAGGCCCTCACCGACCCCAACCGCCCGAAGCTCCACATCACCGCCGCCTTTGCCCAGGGTAGCCGCCCTCTCCGCGACGCCACGGAAGACGTCCCCGACCTGGCGTTCAAGCTGGACAAGGCGGACGCGGTGCACCCCAACCTGATCAAGCTGGTCGGCGGCTTCGCCGTGTTGCAGCTGAAGGAAAAGACGCTCCCCACCAAGGCAGACCTGGAGAAGGAGCGCTTCGAGTACAGCGAGCGGATGCGGCAGACGAAGGAACAGGAGGCGCTGCGCATCTACATCGAGCGCCTGAAGAAGAACGCCGAGGGCCTGATCGACACCAACAAGGAGCTGGTCGCCTCCGACAAGAAGGACGGAAAGGACGAAGGCTGAGCGCTTCATGGCCTCGCTGACTCGCTCGGCGGACCACGGCCTCGCCTCCCTCAAGGTTCAGACGCGAACCCTCGCCAACGGTCTGCGCTTGTTCGCGGCCCGACTGCCGCACGTGCAGCGGGCGGTGGTGAGTGCGCAGCTCAACGTCGGACCGCAGTTCGAGTCGCGGTTCACGCATGGCCTATCGCACTTCCTCGAACACATGCTGTATCGAGGAACGGCCACCCACCCCAGCGCCCAGGCGCTGGTCGGCGCCATCGAGGGTCGAGGCGGCTACCTCGACGCGATGACCTACGCCGATCACGGCGTGCTGAGCCTCTCGGCTCCAAACGAGAGCCTGCTCGAACTGGTCCCGATCTTCGCCGAGGTGTTCCAGCAGCCCAGGCTCGGCGCCGGGGATCCAGAGAGCATCGAGATCGAGCGCGGCATCGTGCGTGAAGAGCTGCTGGAGGAGCTGGACGCGCGTGACCGCCAAGTCGAGCCGGACAACCTGGTTCGCCAGCTGGTGTTCGGCGACCACGCCCTCGGGCGCTCGATCACGGGGCGCCTCGCCAACCTGGAGCGCTTCGACTCCGCGCGCCTGCACGCTCACCACGCACTGCACTATCGAGCGAAGAACGCCGTCGCGGGCATCGTCAGCGCGCTGCCCCCCGGACGTGCGCTGGACGCCCTGGAGCGGGCGTTTCGAGCGCTCCCAGGCGGTGAGGCGTTGCGCCCGCCACGCCTCGACCAGCCGAGTGTGAAGCCCTGGCTGCACGTGCCCCACGAGGTGAGCCAGACCAGCATCCGTCTGTGTTTCCTCGGGGTACCGGCATCCCACCGGCTCGAACCCGCGACGCAGCTCTTGCTGCGGACGCTGGACGACGGCATGTCGACTCGCCTCTACGCTCGGCTGTGTGACGAGCTGGGCCTGTGCTACGAGGTCTCTGCCCAGTTCGAAGCTTATCGCAGCGCCGGCCTCCTGGATCTCGCCGCCGATACCCAGCACAAGAAGCTACGAGTGGTGGTGGGCGAGCTGATCGCGGTGGTGCAGGAGCTGAGGAAGCGGGGTCCCAGCGCCGAAGAGCTGGAGCTCGCCAAGCGCCGCCACACCTGGCAGCTGGCGACCAGCCTCGAGTCCGCCGAGGACCTGGCGGAGCTGCTGGGGTTCGACCTGCTGTGCCAGGGTGCGCTACCGGAGCGTCCACTGGCCGCCCGTCAGGCTGCGCTGAACGACGTCTCGTTGCGTTCCGTACGTGCTGCGGCGCGCGTCAACTTCGCGCCCAGCCACTCCGGTCTCGTCACGGTGGGCCAGCTCGGTCGCGGAGATCGCGGCGAGATCCAGCGCGTTCTCGAGGACTTTCGCGGGAGCTAGCGGGGTGTCTGCGGCCCTCGCAGCCACGGCGTGGGGGTAGAGGGTCCGCCAGGATCGCGTAAGATGGCGAGATGACCACACGAGTTTGGATGGTGTTGGGGTTTCTCTTGGTGGGCACGCTCGCAGGCTGTGTGATCGAGCAATCCGGCTCGGGCCAGCAGCCGCCCCCGAGCCCCCCACCGCCAGGCCAACAAGCGCCACCACCAGCTCAGCCTCAGGCTCAGACGCCTCCGCCGGCGCAGCCCGCTCCGGCGCAGCCACCCCCAGCGCAGCCCGGTCAACCCGCGCAGCCCCCTCCCGCGCAACCTGGACAGCCGGGCATGCCCGCCGGACTCCCCTCGGGGTTGCCATCGGCCATTCCCTCGACCTTGCCCTCGCAGATCCCGTCGGGCTGGATCCCCCAGCAACCGCCGCAGTAGCGCGTACCAGGCGCTGTACCGAGGAGCTCGCGCCAGGTTGGCACGAGCTCCTCTCTGTTTCCCGGAGGCAATGCGGGTCGGCTACCTCAGGGCGTCGGAGCGCGGCGAGGAGGCGCCCCGAGCGGCTCCGGCTGGATGCGGTCGGCGATGCCACGCATGCGCAGGTGGGGCAATGACCCGTCCACCCACAGCCCCATGCGCTCGGCGACCACGCGATCCGCACCCGTGCCCCGCGCCCGAGTCACGAAGATCACGCCAAAACAGCGGGTTGGCGCGGCTCCGAACGCCTGCACCCGGCCTTCGACCTCCAGCACCTCGTCCGCCGCGCTGAGGGGCACTGCGTAGAGTTCCACCTGGGTGACGTACCCCGCGGGCACCGAGAGGCGGGAGTCCGCGATGCGCTGATCATCCTCGAGCCCACGCATCGCCGGGAGCCAGAGCGCCGCTTGCTCTCGGCAGTCCTCGGGTCGCGCCCGCCGACCGGCTCGCCACACGCGAATCCGCACGGATGAAGCACTGGGAGCGTGGTTGAGCAGCAACCAGTTCTGCTCGCCCCCATCCACCTCCCACGCGCGTGCCTGGGGAAGCAGCACGATCAGCGGGAATTCCGGCGACTCCACCTCACCCCAATCCCTCGCCTCGATATCGAGACTGGCCTTGGGAGGCGCCGGCGCGCCTGGAGACGTGGCGGGCGGTGGTGGAACGGTTGCGACGGGCGCTGGGCTACCGCAGGCGACCACCGCAAGCGCGGACAGCGCCCTCAGGCTGAGCAAACTGGAGGCAGGGCGGGGCATTCGAGGCCGGGATACCAGGCAAGGCTGCGAGCCGCCGCGGTACTCCCGCAACAGGCGCGACTCGAGTTACGGAGCCGACGACCTGGATGCAAGCGCCTTGGTGCGAAGGCGGGTTCTCGCTGCCGCTTCCAGTTTGGGTGGATGCGCAGCTCGGGTGTTTTGTTCGCCCTTTTGGCACCGGGACTCGACCATCACCAAAATCGTGTGCTAAGCCCCTGGGGTCAGGCTTCTGGCGGGCGGAGTTCCCAATCCAGCTGTACCTTCTGACGCGGTGCTCTCCGGAGGCCAAGTCGGTCGCTCTCAGCTGCTCCGTTCGCTTCCCGTAGTCAACGAGCGACCTAGGTCGTTCTCGGCACCACGTTTCGTAAACACCGGCCGCCGTGCCCACAGACGATGCGTCGTGGCGAATGGTCCGAACCCCGAGGGGTGTGGGTTCGGTGCGGGAGACCTGACGACCCGATGCCGTTTCGACAACCCGAACGGCAATGACAAAGACCCGGCCAGTTAGAGAAAAGCGTTTCCGAAGACGCGTGCCAGCGACTCTGGCAGCGATCCTGACCAGTCAATTCGCAGGTCGAGCCGCGCAGGCCCCCAAAAGAGGGATGGCGCTGGCCCAGGAGACCCTGCGGAAAATGGCAACGAGCGACTCAAGAGCCCGACAGGGGACGAACGCAGACGGAGACGCGCAACCGCGATCCAATTTCGCGAAGACGGAATAGAGCATGATGGAAGGACAACGTCACAACGCCTCCGGTGGTCGCCGCAGGCGCCGCAACAAGGGACGCAACACACAACGAGCGGCGGCCGAACCGCTGCTGATCGTTGCCCGGCGACCCAATTCTCCGCTCCTCGCCAAGCCCAAGTCTCGAGCCATCGCGGCGTCTGCCGCGCCCAAGGTGCAGAAGAACGGCGCTTCAGAGGATGCCAACGGTCAGCCCAAGCGACGCCGCGAGGCCGTCGTGAAGGACCGCACCGGCACTCGAATCGTTCAGCGCGCCGTGGGGGAGCTGGACGAGCGAGCCGCAGAGCGTGAGCGCCTGCTGGAGCGCATCCTGCTCTCGGAGGGTCGGAGCGCCATTTCCCGCGCCGTGGACGTCTTCGTCGACGCAGGCTTCGAGCTGCCGGTAGTGCAGGAGGTCCAGCTCCAGCTGCTCGAGCACGTGCGAGAAGACCGCGCGCGCGAGGCCATCGCCAACATGAGCGCGCTGCTCGAGGAAGCGTCGCCGATCAAGAAGCCGGTCCTGGTGCAGCGCCTGCGACGCCTCGAGGAGTACGCAGACGAGGACACGACGCGCGAAGCCGCCGCTGACCTGCGGCGAGCGATTCGCTGAGCCGCGAGCTGGCCGCCGACCTCGACGCGCCGTTGCGCGGCTGCCCAGGAACGCTCGATTCGCCGGCCTGCCGCTTGAGCCTCGCTCCGCGCGCGCAGCCGTACTAACGCTGAGCGCGTGAAGCTCGGGGACTTCGAACGCGCCTATCGGGATCTCTTGCAGGCGGGCCGCTCGCGGCGTGAGAACCACGCCTGCGTGGAGTGCAGCGGCTGTGTCGGCTGCCACTCCTGCACGTTCTGTCGCGACTCCGAGAGCCTGACCCGCTCATCGTACTGCGTGCGCTGCAAGCGACTCACGGACTGCTCCCACTGCCACGACTCCCAGAACCTGATCGGCTGTCATCACTGCCAGCTGTCCGAGGACTGCAGCTCGAGCTCGTACCTGGTGCGCTGTGTCGGCCTCTCGGGCTGCAGCTACTGCTTCGGTTGCGTCGGACTGAGCGGCAAGGACTTTCACGTCCTGAACGCGCCGTACGAGCGTGCGGAGTACTTCAAGGTGACGCAAGCCCTGCTGCGTGAGCTGAAGCGCGGCTAGCTCCTTTGGCCTCGAACCGGTTCCTCCCGGAACCAGCTGAGGCGACATCGCTGGGCGCTTCCAGCGTCGCCGCGGAGCTCGGTAAACGAGGAATTCGGACAACGAGGGAACTCAGCCCCAGACCGCGGGCGCGCTCTGCTGCTCACCAGTGAGCCGCATGAAGATCAGCGCGCTGGCCACCCCGATCACGGCCTGCGCCGCGAAGACGCCGACGAAGCAGGCAGCGCAACCCGCCAACACGACCACGAAGCTCAGCAGCGAGAACACGAAGATGTTCATCTTGTGTCCGTTGGTGACCTCCCAGGACTTCTTCAGGCTCTCGACGGCATCCATGCGGTGGTCCACCACGAACCAGGCGGCGAAGTACAGGCCACAGCCGAGGATGATCGCCGGGATGATCAGCAGCACGAAGCCGATCAGGTAGAGGATGCCCGCGATCAGCCCCATCACGAAGATCGCGCCGAAGCGGTCCATGCCCGAGAACAGCACGCCGAAATCCGGGTTCTGGCCGCGCGCGGCTTGCATGTAGAGCCGGATCTGCCCCACGGAGAAGAACAGCGAGAGCAAGTTGTCGAGGAGCGTGCCCACCGCCTGCACCAGCACGTACTCCGACGTCCCTGGCTCGAGCTGCGCGCCGCCCTGGATCGCGCTGGCGATGTAGCCCGGAACCCCGGCGATCACCGACACCAGGAACACACCACCGAACAGCACGGCCCAGTGCTTCTTGAAGATCTCCCAGGCGCTGCCCACCACTTCGGTGGGCGTCCAGTGACCGGGAGGGCCGTGAATGCCTCCGCCCGTCGGCGGCAAATCTCCAGGGAATTGGGGAGCTGCGTACGGATTGTCTGTCATGGGAGCGCGCCGAAGGTATCACGCCGGTTCCCCGGTTGCCGAAAAGAGGAGTGGCACGAACGGCGAAGTCCCTTCGGTTACACTGCAGGCAGATCCGAGCCAGAGCGATGAGTGATCCCATCCTGGAAGCACTGTGGAAAAAGGTCGTCGACGACTGGGACGACGACAGCGCCCATGGTGCGTTCCTCAGTCACTGCCAAGACACCCAGCAGCTGCCGGAAGCTGCTGCTCGCTACAAGGGCATGACCGGCGACCACGAACGGAGCGCGAGCGCCGAGAAGCGCCTGGGCGGAGTCGCCCTGCTGGCAATGGCTTCCTTGCAACACGAACCCCGCTCGGACCCTCGCCGGGCGCCGCGCTGGGTCGCTGTCTTGATCAGCTTGTTCTTCGTGCTCGCGACGGCCTACCTGCTGCACGTGCTGGACGGCATCTAGCCTGGCCTCCGGGGAGTCCATTTCCGCACGGGACGGAGCAGGCGGGAGGACGCGAGAGGCAGAGCTCGTGGCCGAGTCGTCCGCAAGGGGAGTGAAGCGACTTGGCCCGCCACCGCCGTCACGCTCGGTTCACCGAATCGCCACTGGACTGTCGTCCGGTCGAGCCCTATCGAAGAGAAGCCATGAAGCAGGTCGTGTTCGAGAGCCCCCTGGTCACCATCGAAGAGGATCCGACTGAGCGCTTGATCTGGGTGCGCCGGAGCACGGAGCGCTGTGACGTGGAGCGACTGATGGCCACCTACGCCGACGCCATGTCCCAGATCACCAGATCGCATCGAGGCTGGGGCATGATCCTCGATATGCGGGAGGCTCCCGGAAACAACTCCGACGCATTCGAGAACTCCACCGCCGAGCTGCGAGCCAAGCTAAGCGACACCTTCCCGCGCGTGGTGGTCCTGGTGTCCACGGTGGTGGGTGAGCTGCAGGTGAAACGCATGGCGCGGGAGAGCGAGCTGGAGACGGCGGTGACCACGGACGAAGCACACGCCCGGCGCATCTGCCGGACTTGAGCTGGGCCTGTTCATCCGGGTTTGGGGGTGAGGGAAGAGCCCTTCGACGCGCCTCCCCCCCCCGAACTACCCACGTGGCCGAAAATCGCCCTCACGATGACGAGATCACTCGTCGGTTCTGCCGGAAACGAGGCGATTCGTCTCATCGGGGGGGATCTCGCAGTCGGCGCGCCAGTCGTTTTCCTTTGCGACTGCAAACCAGCCAGGTGCTTTCCAGTCCGACTTGAACGCCGGTGGGTTGGCCCAAATCGTGGGGGCTTTTCAAAGCCTGGCTTGGAAGACATGCTCCGCGCGAAGCGCTAAGCAAGGGCGCTCGCGAGTCTTGGCCAGGGCATGGGCTCCACTGTAAGGCCGTCCCGGCTCCCCGCGGTTTGTATCGTACGCCCCGTTGGCGTTGATAGCCGCGTGGCAACTCGCAACTCCCCGAGAGACACCCAACAACCCGCCGAATCCGGAGCAATCCGACAAGGAGGTCGCATGAAGAAGTTCCATCTGCTGAGCACGCTGTTGCCCGCCGCCCTTTTGCTTGCCTGTGGCTCCGATCCCAAGGAGCCGCCCGCTGCCCCCACTGGAGGCACCGAACCCGTCGCCACCGCCACCCAGGCGACTGGAGACGAGCTGCCCGCGGATGACCCGGACGACGACCCCAAGAAGAGCCAGATCAACATCTCCGACGAGATCAAGAAGGCGTGTGGGATCAGCGACTCCGATGCGCACTTCGCCTACAACTCAGCCAACGTCCGACCCCAGGACGAGGTGGTGCTGAAGAAGCTCGCGGATTGCTTCGCGACGGGTCCGCTCAAGGACAAGCAGATGCAGCTGGTGGGCCACGCGGATCCCCGCGGAGATGAAGAGTACAACATGGTGCTGGGTGGACGCCGGGCGGAGAACGTCAAGGCTGCTCTGAGCCAGCGTGGGCTGGGCAAGGACCGGGTCAAGACCAGCTCCCGCGGCGAGCTGGATGCCACGGGTACCGACGAGGCGAGCTACTTCGAGGATCGCCGCGTCGACGTGATGGTGGCGGAGTAGTCCGCCGGCCAGAGTCCAGGGTGGCTGGTCGATCCAATCGATCAGCCACTCCGTGCATCCAGGCCATGAATCCTCCTGGAAATGTTCAGCTCCCCCGACGCGGGAGCCTGCTCGAGTCAGACCCCAGCGCACCCTCAGTCGTAAGGCCCCTCATCACATGCTGTTCCTCGCCGAAGCCGATCTGAACCCGATATCTCTCGCCACGCACTCCAAGGGCGTCGTGCTCGTGGTGCTGCTGGGCCTGCTGCTCGCGGCCGCGGCGGTCTGGTTCATCGTGGTCGTGAAGTTCCTGCAGCTGATGCGCCTGCGGTCGGCTCAGCATGCCTTCGAGCGCGCCACGGAGAACATCCACAACGCCTCGGACCTGATCAGCGCGAGCATCGAGCATCGCCACTCGCCCGGCGGACGCGTGGTCATGGAGCTCGGCAAGCGTCACCACCAGCCGGGCCTGAACAGTGAGCTGCTTCAGGCGGTGGCCAAGCGTGCCATCGTCAACGAGCAGTCCAAGGCTTCGACCCTGCTGCCCACGCTCGCGAGCATCGCCTCCGCGGCGCCCTTCGTCGGCCTCTTCGGCACCGTCTGGGGCATCATGGAGGCCTTCATCCTGATCGGCCGGGAGAAGAGTGCGTCGCTGCCGGTCGTCGCGCCAGCCATCGGGGAGGCGCTGATCGCGACCGCCGTGGGGCTGTTCGCCGCGATCCCGGCGACCATCGGCTACAACTACATCGAGCGTCGAGTGGGCGATCTGCTGGAGGAGCTCGAGGCGTCATCGGACGGCTGGGTCGAGATCATCGCGGGCAACCCCGCGGGTCCCACTTCGGCGGTGCCCTTGGTACGTCGCAACGAGCCTTCGCAGCCCCCACCCGATCACTCCCAGGGCGCACCCACGATGCAGGGGATCGGTCGCTGAGAGGAACGCAAGATGGGAGCCAAGGTTGGAGGAGGAGGCCGCAGAGGCCGACGCCGCGGCGGGTTCACCGACATCAACATCACGCCCTTCGTCGACGTGATGCTGGTGCTCCTGGTGGTCTTCATGGTGACCGCACCGCTGCTCACCACGGGTCTGCGCATCGACCTGCCCAACGTGCAGGCCGCGAACACGCCCGTGAAGGACTCACGGCTCCTGGTCACGGTGACCAAGGAGGAGCGCATCATGTTCGCCGACAAGGACGTGACCGACAGCATCGATTCGGTGTTGCTCGACAGCCAGCGCGTGCAGAAGGAGCGCGAGCTGTACATCCGCGCCGACAAGGAGGCGCGCTATGGTGTGGTCGCGAAGGTCGTCGCGGCGGCTCGTGCGAGCGGCGTTACCTCATTGAATTTGCTGGTCCAACCGGAGTTGGAGGAGGTGGATGAATCCTCCCCCGCCCCCAAACCGTCCAAGTAGCCATCGTCTTCGTCTCTGACGACCGAGTTCTCTCCATGGCGTGGTCCGATTTCACAACCGGCGAGCTAGCCCTCGGAATGGTCATTTCCGTGGTGATCTGCGTCGGCTCGCCCATCGGCGCCCGCTATCTGAACCTGGAGCTCCAGGCGGGGCAGGTGAAGCCGGAGCCGAAGCCCAAGGAGCTGCCGATCGCCGTCAAGCCGGTGATGGACGAGCTCCCGCTGCTCAAGCTCGGCGGCAAGAAGATGAAGCCGAAGCTGCCCGACATGTGGCAGATCAAGCCGGAAGCCATCAAGCGCATGGAGGCTGCCTCGGCCCCGTCGCCCGACGCGAAGGACGATCCCACCAAGATCCCCGAGAGCAAGGTCGCCGAGGGCGACGCCGCTGCGCCCCCGCCGGACGCCGAGATCGCCAAGGAAGTCGACGACGACATCAAGGACCTGGACGCTGGGGAGGTCGAGCCCACTGCCGAGGGCGAAGGCTCTCCCGACGGCGTGAAGGAGGGCACGGAGACGGACCCGCTGAAGGCGCGCGCCGTGAGCCTGTACCGCGTCAAGATCGCGTCCTGGTTCAGCAGCCGCTTCCACCAGCCATCGAGCCTACCCTGCAGCGTCGTCGGCGGTCTGCGGGCGTCGGTCAGCGCCAGCGTGGGCGGCGACCGCTCCGTGACGGGTTTTACGATCACGGGGCCCAGCGGCAATGCAGTGTTCGACGCCAAGGTTCGGGAGGCCATGCAGTCGACCGTTGGCCAGCAACTCCCGCCACCGCCCAAGAACTACCCCGACATCCTGGAGTCCACCGTCTTCCCCGTGTTCGCGGGTGACAAGAGCCGATCATGCGCCAAGACCGATCCCCCGCCGAAGTCCGATCCGGATCCGGCCCCCGCACCGGAACCGAAGCCGGAACCGAAGCCAGACCCCGCACCAGCACCCGAAGCACCGGCACCAGCACCCGAAGCAACACCGGAATGAAGCAAAACCTCCTCCAGCACGCGCTTGGCCTGGGCGCCCTCAGCGCGCTCGCGCTCGTCGCGACGTCGAGCGGGGCCCAGTCGGAGCCCCCGCCTGACGAGACGAAGCTCGGCCCGTTCGTGGTCAAGAGCAGTGACGTGAACGTCCACGTCACGAGCCTCGCCATCCTGCCGTCACTGTCTCCCGACCTGGAAGACGTGATCGTGCGCGGCGTCGTGCGCCGGGACATGGAGCTCTCGGGCATGTTCAGGGTGATCGCCGACGACAAGGCGCCGCCTGGCCTCTACTCCTTCGACGACCCGGTGGACGTGGACGCCTGGAAGAAGGTCGGCGCCGAGGTCATCGTCAAAGTTTCCGCACGCAAAACCAAGGGCGACAAGATCGAGGTCTTTGGCCTGGCCTACTTCCTGAACGTGGGCAAGGAGCCGGTCTACGAGAAGAAGCTGGTCGTCGACAAGAAGGACGTGCGCGAGACCGCGCACCGCATCACCGACGCACTGCTCGGCGCCATCACCGGCACCGACGGCGGGTTCGCCAGCCACATGATCTACAGCGGAAAGTGGGGCAAGAACCGCCGCATCTTCAGCATGGACTCCGACGGCCACGACCTGAAGCCGCGCACCTCCCAGGACGACACCGCGCTGGCGCCGGTGTGGAGTCCGAACAACACGAATTTCTTCTACGTGCTCAGCAAGAACTACGCGCCGTTCAAGCTGTACCGCGACGACAAGCAGGTGAAGCTGCCCTTCAGCGGCTCGATCTACAGCGTGGCCTTCGACAAGGACGGCTCCAGGATGGCGATCGCCGTCTCCGAAGGCCTGAAGAGCGTCATCTACGTCGGTAAGCCCGATGGCAGCGAGATGAAGCCAGTGTCGAAGATGGAACTCGCGACGCGCCCCGTGTTCTCCCCCTCGGGCAAGCTCGCGTGGGTAGGCGGCGGCGTCGGCAAGCGCTCGACCCGTCGCATCTACGTCGATGGCAAGGCGATCTCGCCGCCGGGCTTCGTCGCTTCGGCGCCGACCTTCTGCGACACCGAGGACGGTATCCGCATCGTCTACTCGGTGGAGGTCGGCGGAGACCGCCGCGACCTGGTGATGAGCGACGAGAAGGGCCACGGCATCGTGCGCCTCACGCAGAACATGGGTTCCAACACCTATCCAGCGTGTAGCCCCGACGGACGCCTGCTCGCATTCTTTTCCACGCGCAAAAAGCAGAACGGCATCTACATGATGAACCTGAAGCGCTGGAAGACGATCAAGGTCTCGACGCAGTACGGCGAGAGCTTGCAGTGGGGCCCGCTGCCTCCGCCGAAGCAGTCCTTCGCGAGCAAGCCGAAGCCCAAGAAAGAAGCGCCGAAACCCGAGGAGACGCCCGAAGCGCCGAAGCCCGAAGCGCCGAAGCCCGAAGCGAATGCCAAGACACCCTCCGCAGCGAAGTAGGCGTCGGGTTCGGGGGTGAGGACCGCTCGTCTGAACCCGGGCACACCCCGCACTCGACGCTGCAGATCCCGCCTGGCAGTGCCCTGCGCGACGCGGCGTTCCAAGGATAAAACAGCCGGTTCAGCGCTGAGCTGCACTGGCACGTGGCTTGCTCGACGCCTCTCTGCAGGGCGCCCATCGCCCCGCGGAAAGGAACCAATGCACAAGCCCATCGCTCAGCTCGGATTGCTGACCCTCGGTCTGGTCGTCGCGAGCTCCGGCGCCAGCGCCGAGCCCGCGCAGCCCCGCCCCACCCAAGCCCACGAGCGGCCTCCGCATCCGCCGCCCCAGGTCGCGCTGGACGCCTGCAAGGGCAAGCGCGAAGGCGCCGCTTGCAGCTTCGAGGCGCCCGACGGCACGCTGGATGGTACTTGCCGCACGGTAAAGGACGACTACTTCGCCTGCGTGCCGGATGGCGCGCCACCTCCGCCGCCGGAAGACTGAGGCCCAGGGGGCTAGGCGAGGACGGCGGTCAGCGCCATCGGGATCTGGGCGTTGCCTTCGATGCGCATCTTGCCCGTCATCACCAGCTGCATGGGCTGGATCTTGCCCTCCTGCCAGTCGACGAAGTCGTTCATCTGGCAGCTGAGCTTGCAGTCCGGATTGTCCACCTTGGCTTCCTGGCTGCCAGGGGTCAGCGTGAGGCGACGGGTGTCGTCGCCGTCGGCGATCACCAGGCTCACGCTGCCAGCAACGCCACGCACCTGATTCGCGCGCGTCTCGTCGATGGTGATGGCCTTGAGCGCCACCACCTGGTTCTCCGGCTTCTGGTCCTTCGCCTCCTGCTGACGCGCGCCTTCGACCAGGATCGCCGCGAAGTCACGGGAGTCGAGGGTCACCTGGATGATCACGTCGTCACCCATGCCCTCCTCGATCACCAGATCGCCGTCCTCGAGACGTAGGCTCCACTCGCCTGCGTCCGTAACGCGGAAGGTGATGCAGCCCGAGGAGCTCTTACCCGAGAGCGCGTCCTTGATGTCTGCGAAGCGGGCGGGAACGTACTGGTTGAAGAATTCGCTGGGGGTCTCGGGAACGTCGGCCATGGCTACTCCTATGCTGCGCTTGTTTCCGATCGTCGACGGGAGGTCAAGGGAATCACCGAAGCTTCACGCCAACACCTCGATCGCCGAAGCGTGTGAGGCGAATGCACCTGCTCGTTCCGTCCTGGTGAAGTTCGGCGCTCCAGGGTCGATCGTTACTCCCTTGGGCGGGTAGCATTGGCGCTCGCGGTCTCACGCGAGTGAAGCAGCAGTCCGACCAACCACGCACGCCAGTGGCCCTGAAAACCCATACAGAAACGCCGGACGGCCAGCAGATCGACCAGCAGCCGGAGCCCAGGCCGTCAGCGTGGCTGCGCCTGCGTTGGTTCGGGGAGCGCTACATGCTGGCCCATCTCAGCGCCTATCCAGTAGGCGTGGTGAGCGCGATGGCGTCCATCCCCCTCGCCCTGATGGTGCGCGGAGAGGAAGTGAAGCGCGCGAGCGCAACCGGAGCGCACTCCGAACTCCTGCGCCGCGTCGCGCAGGACATGCAGCTCGACCCGCTCGCGGCGGCGCAGATGGAGATCGTGATGCAGTTCGTGCTCCTGTGCGCGCTGCTGACCTTGGTGGTCCCACACCTCACCGCGTTGCCCTGGGCCTGGGCGGCCTCCACGCGCCCCAGTGTCACCCGCTCGGATCCGAGGCTTGCCCAGCGCCTGAGATGGTTCATCGTCAGTATGCTGGTTCTGGCGGCGCTCTGGGCCCTGGTGGGTGCGATTGGCTGGATCTGGCTGATGACGCTATGAACGCTGCGCCACAGCGAGCACCCAAATCACTTCAAATGTTCAACGCTAGCTATCGATTGCTTCTCCCGACCACGACGCTGGTCATCCTGACTGCGTGCGGTGGTGGCTCGGAGGAGACGACGGACGCCGACGCCGGTGTGCCCGCGGTGATCCTGGATGGCGGGGGCGGCATCGAGGACCCGCCGGACGGACCGTCGCTGTGCGGCAGCGGCGACTGCAACTACCAGACGAACTCGGGTTGCGCCGCGGGGCAGGCTTGCCGCCCGGTCCTGGCCGCCGATCAGGCGGTCGCGCGTTGCGAGACGGCCGGAGGCAAGCAAGCAGGCGAGACCTGCACGCTGTCGAGTGAGTGCGCCGCGGGCACGCTGTGCGCCGCTGGGCAGTGCCGCACTCAGTGCTGCGGCGGCGACTGGACGGCCTGTCCATCGGGCGAGAGCTGCATCCGCCAGTACCTGCTGGGGCTCGCCGGTGGTGGCGCCGTCGACGCCGGCGTCGACCTCTGTTTCCCTGTGGGAACGTGCTCGGTGCTCGATCCGGATGCGTGCAGCGACGAGCCAGGGCGCAGCTGCCAGCTCGTGGACCCTACGGGCAGCCAGGCATGTGCTCCGTCTGGAACCGCAGTGACGGGCGAGAAGTGCAACGAGCAGACGCCCTGCGTCGCTGGTCACTCGTGCGTTGGCGGACGCTGCGCCGAACTCTGCCACGCAGTGGAACCTGGGTCGCCAGATGACCCGCGGCCTTGCAGCGACCCGGAGAAGACGTGCGTCCACTTCGATCGCAACCCGCCCGAGGTGGGCGAGTGCACCCTGCTGGACTAGCGAGCGAAGAACTGCGGTTTCCTGCAGCCTGCTAGTGAGGCGAATCCGTGATTCGCTGAACCAGTCAACACAGCGTTTCCTGGTCTCGATAGAGGCGCACCAGGGCGCAAGACTCGCTCGCCCACGCCCTCAGGGGGCGGGCGAGTCTTGCAGCGAACCACGGAGACAGGACACTGCTACTAGTGGGACTGCTTCATCAGCAACGTGATCGCGTGCGTGTCCTTTGCCCCGAGGAAACCGAACTGCACCCCGAAGCCGGAGGAGGTCGCCCAGCGCACGACCGCGGGCAGCCGAGACTCCGCGTCGCCTCCCGGCAGCTTCACGCTGATCTCGATCGACTCACCGAACTTCGGCATCGCCGAGGACTCGATGAACATGCCGCCGGGACCGATGTCCTTGGCGGTGCCCTCGACGACGCTCTCACTGCTCGCCAGGGTGCAGCTGACGTAGAGGTTACAGGGTGCTCTGGGATGCTTGCGCTTGTCGTCCACGGTTCTGCTCATTGTCGTCTGCGGAGCCGGCTGAGCAACAACATTGTTCACCTCTTTGGCGAGCGCGCCTCGCGGCCGGACGTGGCCCGAGCCGTCGCTCGGCCAGCTCGAGGCGTTCCTCACCCCCACGACCGCCCTTCGATCCGCCGCTTGAGCAAGCCGTGACCCGAGGTTGCACCCCCACGCCGGCTGTTGATTTGGCTGGTCGTTTTTCGAGCGACGGGCGACGCAATGACGGATGCTTGCTGGCGGTGAGCGAAGCGTTGAAAGCGGAGCGCCGGGATCGCGGGCTTGCCCGGCACCTGGAGGGCTGGCAGGTCGGGGCGATCCTGGTCGGGGTTGGGTTGCTCTCGGCGCTGCTCGCCGTGCCTCGTGCAGTGGCTCCGGAGCGGCTCCCGTTGCCTCGGGTGGACGCGGAGGATCTGCGGGCCGACATGGCGGAGGAGCGCGCTCTGGCCCGGCAAGCGCGCCAGCAGGGGCTGAGCTTCGAGGCACGTACGGTCGGAGAGTACCTGCGAAGACTGGGAAACGCGGAGTATGCGTCGCGCGGCCTACCTGCGCCTGGCCTGGCCGACCGCCTGGCGGACGTGCGCGGTTCGGTCGCCGGTTTTCGACGCGCGCGCGGTCGGGCCGCCGACCAGGAGCTGGTGCGGCTGCGGGCGATCCAGGGCGAGCTATTCGTCGATGCCCTCGCTGGTCGGGGAGCCCCGGCTGACAGCCAGGCGCTGGCAGGCGCGTTCGGGAACGCGCCGGCCCATGGCCCCTGGTTCCGTGCTGGGCGCTTCGTGGGCGACGCCGTGGAGGCGCGCTTGCTTTTCAAGGCGCGCTGGAACCGCGTCACGGGACTGGAAGGTGATCCCGTGTATGCGCTGCACCCCAACGAGTGGCTGGCGCTGCTGCGCTTCCTGCTGCAACACCCCGAGGGGTCGGACGCGCGCGCGCAGACGCGCAGCCAGCTGGCGACGCTCGAGGTGCTGAGCAAGCGCCAGCCGGAGTACCCGATCGCGTTCGCGCGGGGCACGCTGCTCTACCGCGACGGCGCCTACGATCTGGCGGCGGTCGCGTTTCAGGAGCACCTCGAGGCGCATCCAGCGGGCGACTGGAGCTTGCGCGCCAGGAACCATCTGCTCGCTGCTCGAGAGCGACGCGCGGCGCAGCGAGCCGAGTGAGCACCTCGCCACGACGAAGCGAACGACAAACAGCCGCGAGCTGCTATGGGGATCCCCCCTGAACGTGATCGCGTCCGAACGTCCCACCTCGAGCGTCAGTCAACTCGCGGCTCGCGCGCTCGAGATCCGCATCACCCACGCCGTGCGCGCGGTCGGGCTCGCCCCCGCGCTGCTGAGCCACCGCCTCGCAGAGCGCGGTCGGCGAGTGCTCCACGTGACTCCCGACCTGGAGAGCGCGACGCGCGCGCAAGCCGACCTGCGCTTCCTGCGAGGCGCTCCAGAGCTCGGCCCGGAGGCGCTCCGCACGGTCGGCGAAGCGCTGCTCTTCGCGCCACCGGAGGGGGACGCCTACGCCGAGGTGCACCAGGACCGACGCGCGGCCATGAGTCGCTGCGCGACCCTGGCGCGGCTCTGCGGCGACGCGTGGTCCACGCTGTGTGTGCCGGCGAGCGCGCTGGTGCGCAAGACCGTCTCTTCAGACTTGATCCGCAGGGCAACGACTACCCTGGAGCTAGGGGCGAACGTCGACACTCAGGAGCTCGCCAAGCGACTCGCCTCTGCCGGCTGGCTGCGCGCGCCAGTGGTGGAGGACCCAGGCAGCTTCGCGCTGCGCGGCGGGTTGCTCGACGTCTGGCCCGCGGGAACACCCGAACCGGTTCGCGTCGAGCTCGACTTCGACCGCGTGGAGCGCATGCGCGGCTTCGACCCGGACGATCAGCGCACCGGCGAGCGAGCCTACGACCACGTGACGCTACCCCCGGCGCGAGAGACGATCCTGAGTTCCGAAGGCAGCGCTCGCGCCGCGGACATCCTCCGCGATCTGTGCGACGCCGTGAACCTGCCATCGACGAAGGCGCGGGTCCTGGTGGGTGACATCGTCGCTGGCACCACCTTCTTCGGCGCCGAAGCCTTCTTGCCTGCGTTCTCCGAGCTGGTTCCGCTCGTCGACTACCTGCCGAGCGACGCGTTGATCGTCTTCGAGCAACCGGAGCGCATCCTGGAGGCCATCGATCGGGAGCTCGAGCGCGCGCTCGACAGCGAGCTAGCCATGAGTGGCAAGCCTCATTTCCCTGTAGATTCTTTGTTCAGCGACCGGAGTGACGTGCAGACGGCTCTGGGGGAGCGACACCTCGTCGCGCTCCACAGCGCTGGTATCAGCGGCAACGCCGAGCGCCCCCTCGCGCAGCTCGCGGAGGCGCCGATCGACGCGCCCAGCCTCGAGTTTCAGGATCAACACGAGCTGAGCCAGGCGATCAAGCAGGCGCGCCACACCGGCGGTGGTCAGACGGCGTTGGATCCGCTGATCGAGCGCATCGAGAGCTGGCGAGACGAAGGGCTCCAGGTGACCCTCGCCGCGCGCGTGGCCACGCAGGCCCATCGCCTCGAGCAGCTGCTGAAGCATCGCAGCGTCGAGCTCTCCGTGCGGGTCGGTGCGCTGGCTCGCGGCGCCGTCGCACCCCTCGAGGGCTTCGCTGTCGTCACCGAAGAGGAGATCTTCGGCCAGCGCGCCCACCGCCAGAAGGCGAAGAAGAAGACCACGAGGAGTATCCTCGAGGATCTGCGTGCGCTGAATCCAGGCGACTTCGTGGTCCACGTGGAGCACGGCATCGGCCGCTACCTCGGCCTCGAACACAAGCAAGTCGGTAGCACCCTCGTCGACCTGCTCACCGTGGAGTATTTCGGCGGCGACAAGCTCTTCTTGCCGGTCTATCGCCTGAACCAGATCCAGAAGTACTCGGGCGGCGACGGCACCCCCCGCCTCGACCGCCTCGGGGGCACGAGCTTCGCCAAGACGAAGGCCAGGGTCGAGAAGCGCGTGCGCCAGATGGCCGACGAGCTGCTCAAGCTCTACGCCGAGCGAAACGCCGCCCAGAAGCGCCCCATCGAGCCGCTGGACGACGAGTACCGAGCCTTCGAGGCGACCTTCCCCTACGAGGAGACGCGAGATCAGGCAGCGGCGATCCAGGAGGTCAACCAGGATCTCGAGTCGGAGCGGGTGATGGACCGCCTGGTCTGCGGCGACGTCGGCTTCGGCAAGACGGAGGTGGCCATCCGCGCTGCATTCCGTACGGCAATGAGCGGCAGGCAGGTGGCGCTGCTCTGCCCGACCACGGTGCTGGCACAGCAACACGCCAACACCTTCGCCTCCCGGCTGGAAGACTACGCGCTCAGCGTGAAGTCGCTCTCGCGCTTCGTCTCCAAGAAGCAGCAGACCGAGACGCTGAAGGGGCTCAAGGAGGGCAAGGTCGACATCGTCGTTGGCACCCACCGCCTGCTGAGCAAGGACGTCCATTTCAAGAACCTCGGTCTGCTGATCGTGGACGAGGAGCAGCGCTTCGGTGTGACCCACAAGGAGCGCATCAAGCAGCTGAGGTCCAGCGTCGACGTGCTCACGCTCAGCGCCACCCCGATCCCGCGCACGCTGCAGCTGGCCATCGGCGGGCTCCGAGACATGTCGATCATCTCCACGGCTCCCGTCGATCGTCGCGCCGTGCGCACCATCACCTCGCGCTGGGACGAGAAGCTGGTCCGCGAGGCCATCCTGAGCGAGCTGTCCCGAGGTGGTCAGGTGTTCTACGTCTACAACCGCGTCGAAGGCATCTACGAGCGCGCCGCGAAGCTGAGCGAGCTGTTGCCCGAGGCTCGTATAGCGGTCGGGCACGGCCAGCTCAGCGAGGCCGCCCTGGAGAAGACGATGATCGGCTTCGTCGAGGGCCAGTACGACATCCTGGTGGCTACGGCGATCGTGGAGAGCGGCCTGGACATCCCCCGGGCCAACACCATCATCATCGATCGCGCGGACCTCTTCGGTCTCTCGCAGCTCTATCAGCTGCGAGGTCGCGTCGGGCGCTCCAGCGAGCGCGCCTACTGCTACCTCCTGGTGCCCCCCGCGGCGCAGATGAGCGACGAGGCACGCAACCGCATCGAGGCCCTGGAGCGCTACCACGAGCTGGGCTCTGGTTTCCACGTGGCAAGCCTGGACATGGAGCAGCGCGGAGCCGGCGACCTGCTGGGCGGCGAACAGAGTGGCTTCGTGGCGAGCGTCGGCTTCGACCTCTTCTGTCAGATGCTCGAGGAGGCGACGCGCGAGCTGCGTGGCGAGGAGGTGCGCCACGAGATCGATCCGGACCTGAGCTTCGACGTCGACGCGCTCCTGCCCGAAGACTACATCGCCGAGGTGGGCGTGCGGCTCTCGTTGTACAAGCGACTGGCCAGCGCCCAGGACGCCGGGGAAGTTCAACAAATCGGTGCGGAAATGGAGGACCGCTTCGGGCCAGCGCCTCGTGAGGCGATCTCGATGGTGGAGCTGATGCGGCTCAAGACCGAGCTACGCGCGCTCCGCGTGCTGGGCTGCGAGGCGAGCGTGAAGTCGGTCACGCTCCACCTCGCCCAGGACACCCCGCTGGATCCCTCCGCCGTCGGACGGCTGGTGGCAGACAAGAACAGCGGTTACCGCCTCACCCCGGACATGCGCCTGACTCGCCGCACCAGGCCCGGAGAGACCCCCAGGGACGGGCTGGAGCTGTGTGACCGGATGCTGGAAGAACTCGCGGCGCACGTCAGGACCGACGCTTGAGTTGCCCCGCTCTGGGCTGAGCGGCATCCGCAGCGGCGGCGCGGGGAGTTTCCCAAGCCCCGCGCCTTGTGCCAATGTCCGAGCCGTGAAGCGCAGCACCTGGGCGGCCATCGCAGCAGTCAGCAGCGCCCTCCTGGTGGACGCCCTGGGGGTGACGCTGAAGAGCGAGAGCCCCTGGGCGACGAAGCTCGCGACGTTCTTCGCCGCGCTGGGCTTCGAGCTGTGTCTGACGCTGCTGCTCGCGGTCTGCCTCGGTTCCCTCCTCGCCTGGTTGGGGGGGAGAAGTACCTCACGGAAACGCGCAAGCGTCGAGACCGCCACCGCCGACGCAGGGCCGGATCGCGTCTCCGCGATGGCGCCGACCGAGCGCGCGCCCCACGAGCGCGAGGACGCCGCGCCGGCGCCGAACGGCGCCCTGCGGCTCGGCCCCGGGGTGCGCCGTGTGGACGTGCTGAGCGTCGCCCTGCCCTCCCTCGCGCTCGGAGCGCTGGGGCTCTACCGCCTCAGCCTGTACAGCTGGACTGCGTTTCACAACCGAGAGCTCGCCTCGTTGCTCATCGTGTGCAGCTGTCTCGGCTACGTGCTGGTGCTGAGCGCGCTGGGGAATCGCCTGGCCTTCGCCGTCTCCAGGCTCCGCCAGGAGCGGCCGCGCGGGGCGCTCGCGCTCTTCGCCGGGAGCGTCGCCCTCAGCCTGGGCGTGGTGGGCTGGTTGCTGGCCGACAACCGGAGCGGCTTCGCTCAGCTGAATCGCTGGCTAGGCTTCGCGTTGCTCGGTGCGCTGGCTGGCGGAGCCGCGGCGAGCGTCGCGCTGAGGCGGCGCGACACCCTGGGGCCGCGCTGGCTGCTCGGCGCCGCCTGGGGTGCGTCGCTGGTGACGTTCCTGGGCGGCGCATTGATACCCTGGGGAATCAGCGCCCGCGTGGCGCAGAGCGGCGGCGCCTCCGGGCTGCTGCTGAAGGCCCTGCGCAACCTGAGCGACGTCGATCGCGACGGCTACTCGGCGCTGTGGGGCGGCGGCGACTGCAAGGGCTTCGACCCCCAGGTGCATCCAGGCGCGATCGAGGTTCCCGGGGACGGCGTCGACAACAACTGCTTCGGCGGCGACGCCAGCGGAGCGCAGGAGGTCGGCGCCCCGGAGTGGGTGGACGTGCCCAGGAGCGTTCCGTCGAAGCTCAACGTGCTCCTGATCAGCATCGAGACGTTGCGCGCCGACGCCGTGGGTTTCACTGGGCTGGATGGCATCGCCGCGCGGCACGAAACCACGCCGCGGCTCGACGCCTATGCGCAGCAGAGCATCGTCTTCGACAACTTCTTCGCGACGACACCCTGGACCCGGCTCTCGCTCCCGACCATCCTCTCGTCGCGACCGCCGACACGCATGCACTGGCGCGCGCAAGGAGCGCGTCAGCACATGCGAGCGCTCGAGCCGGACACGCCCTGGATCCCCAGCATGTTCCAGCGCGCAGGTTACCGCACGGTTGCGATCCTCAACTCCTTTCGGGCGTTCACCAAGGCCGAGTCTGCTGGCTTCGACCGCGGCTTCGACGTCTACGACACCAAGACCAGGCTCTCGTACAGCGGGGGTACGATGCGCGGCCACATCGGCCAGGCGCAGGGGAAGCGCGCCATGGCGCAGCTCGAGCAGATGCGGGGCCGCCCCTTCTTCCTCTGGCTCCACCTGATGGAGCCGCACTACCTCTACCAGCGCTCGCCGCGCGCACCGGACTTCGGCGACACCGAGCAGGATCTGTACGCGAGCGAGGTCTGGGAGGCGGACGCGGTGGTCGGCGAGGTGCTCGACAAGCTCCAGGCCCTTGGACTCGCCGACAGGACGCTGGTGACGGTGGTGGGCGACCACGCCGAGGAGTTCAAGGAGCACGGGGAGAGCTGGCACGGCAGCAACCTGATGCAGACGCAGATCCACACCGCCGCGCTGATGCATGTCCCCGGCCTGCCTCCAGCCCGCGTTCACACCGCGGTGAGCCACGAGGATCTCGGCCCGACGTGGCTGAACCTGACGGGCGTGCGGCGCGGGTTCGACCAGCTACGCGGGCGGGACCTGGTGCCGCTCTTCAGCGGAGGGCGGCTACCCCGCGACTACTTCTTCCTGGAGCGCTACGAGGTGAACGACGGCCGCGGCTACATGGCGGCAATCGTCCACTACCCCTTCAAGCTGATCTACACGGAGGAGGGCAAGCGCTTCGAGCTGTTCAACCTCGAACAGGACCCTGACGAGCGCCGACCAGCGGAGCGCAGCGGCGCCGCGTACCAGACCCTCGAAGAGCTACTGGCCCAGCACGTGGACGGCGCCAAGCGCTGACTCGGGATCGACACACGCCGTATCCTTGAGGCAAACCCAGGATCAGGGTCGACAGACGCCGTATCCCTGAGGCAAACCCAGGAACGGCTGTGCAGTGCAGTTGCCGCCCTTGGTGCAGCTCCCTGACACGCCGACCTTGCACACTTCCGCTCGATCGACGGTGACTGACCGATCGCAGGTGTTGGCACACGCCACGTTGGCCTCCGAAGCCACGCCCTTCTCGAAGCAACAGATCTGGGCAGGGCAGTCCTCGGTGCCATCGCACCGTAGCTCGATCGTGGAGCAGAGGATGCCAGTGCAGGTGCACTGCTCGCTCTTGGTCACGCAGTGCGCCGAGGCGTTCTGAGGCTGGCAACAGAACTGTCCCTGCGGGAGTCCGCACACCTCGCCACCACAGCTGACGCTGCCCATCCCGTTCCCCGCGGAACCTCCTTGACCGGCGGCTCCCGCGTCTCCGGCGTCGCCGCCACCACCCGCGCTGCCTCCTTCGCCGCCGCCTGTGCCGCCGCTGGCTTCCCCGGCGCCTCCGCCGAAGCTGGCGCCGCCATCGTCTCCACCGCCTGCGCCGCCGCTGCCCGCGCTGCCGCCCGCTCCCTTGCCTGACGCCCCGGCCCCGCCGGAGCCACCCTGGCCGGAGCCACCCTGACCGGAGCCACCCTGACCGGAGCCACCCTGCTGGTTACCACCGCTCGCGGCGCTGCCCCCGTTTCCCGACTGCCCGGTCAGCCCGCTGGAGTCTCCGGACCCACAGGCCGACACCCCGAGCGTCGCGAGACAAACGCCCGCCAGCAAACCAACCCGAGCGCCCGAACGAACCCAAAAGCCACGCATAAGCATCGAAATCGACCTCTCGTCCGAAAAGGTGCGGGATCGCTCCCACGATGACAAGCACCCGACGGCACCGTCGCGGGCTGGATCCATCCGGGGTGCAACCGTGCAGAGCCGGGTGCCCTCACCCCAAACCCGACGCCCGAGTCGCCGAGGCTCGCGACCTGGGCAGGAAAGCAGCCGCCGATTGATGGCGTACACTCGCCCACCCCGCAGGCAAGGGGGCGGGGCGGAGCGCCGGGTGTAGTGTTGCGGTGTGTTCTTTCCGCTCTCGCATCAAGAGCAGCAAGCCAGGCGCTGGCCGTGGGTCACCACGGTCATCATCGCGCTGAACCTGTTCCTGCATGCGCTGCTGTGGTCGACCAGCAACGCTGACGAGAAGCGGCTGACAGACGCCTATCGGGACGCAGTCGCGTTCGCCCAGCGCCACCCCCGGGTCCAGCGCTGCGAGGAGCTGAACGGCTCCGGCGACGCCGCACCACAGCCAGATCCGCTGGAGAGCCTCGACCTGAATATCCCCGGGGTAACGGCCAGCAACTCCGCTCTGAGAGCGCAGCTCGCCCGCACCGAACAAGAAGCCATGGACGCGATGTGCAAGCGGCTGCGCGAAGCGCGCTCCGAGAGCATCGTGTACCGCTTCGGGTACGTGCCGGCGAGGAACAACTGGATCGGCCTCGTCACGTATCAGTTCCTGCACGCCGGGGTGCTGCACGTCGTGTTCAACATGTGGTTCCTGTGGCTCGCGGGGACCATCATCGAGGACGCCTGGGGGCGCCTGGTCTATCCCGCGTTCTATCTCGGCGCCGGGATATGCGCCGCGCTGGTACACAAGTGGCTGGCGCCGCTGAGCCCACTGCCACTGATCGGCGCGTCGGGCGCGGTGGCCGGGGCGATGGGGGCGTTCGCCTTCCGCAACGCCAAGACCCACATCAAGGTCCTGGCCTGGATCTGGCTCAGACCCTTCGTGTTCTCGGCGCCTGCCTGGGTACTGCTGCCGCTGTGGATGCTCGGCGAGCTGTTCTGGGCCCTGATCAGCGACCCCATGAGCGGCGGGACGGCGTACTGGGCGCACGTGGGCGGCTTCGCGTTCGGCGCAGCCGTGGCGGCAGGCATGCGCTACTCGGGCCTGGAGAGGCGCATCGATGACGCCATCGAGAACCAAGACGCCAGCGTGATCGATCCGCGGCTTGCTTCCGCGATGCGCCTCACCGACGAGGGACAGGCGGTGCGCGCCATCCCGCGCCTCGAGGCGCTGGCTCGGGAAGAACCGTTCAGCATCGAGGTGCAGCTCGCGCTACTCGACGCCGCGGAGCGCGCGACGGATCGCGTCTTGGCGCGTCGCACTCGGGTCAGGTTGATCGAGCTCTATCAACGCAGCGGGCAGCACGATCCCGCCGCGGATCTATTCGAAGAGCTGGAGCGCGCGGGTGACGCGAGCGCTGCGCCACCGCGAGCGCGCCTCCGACTCGCAGAGTATCTCGGCGACACCGGACGCGAGGCGCGAGCCGAGGGCATCCTGCAGGGGCTGTACGCCCAGGGCTTCGATGGCGCGGACGCGGCCGAGGCCTTGATCTGCCACGCGGAGCTCATGCTGCGCACACGGCATCCCCAGGCCGCCCGGCGACTCTTCGACTCAGCCCAGCATCAAGCCACCATCCACCCCAGCGCCTTCTCGCGTGTTGCCGCGAGGATTTCAGTCGGTCTGACGAAGCTCGAACGCCTGGAGGCGCTGAGCGATCTCGGACACGGAGCGCCTCTGGACGTCAACCTGGCGCCCGCCTCCGACGAGCTGGAGCTGGAGGGGCACCGCCACTCCCCCCCGCCCGCCGCTCTCGCCCCCAAGCCGGCTCCGGTGACCATCGAGCTCGACGAGCTCCCGGCGTCGCTTCGCGACCTGCCGCCGCCCAATCGAAAGCGCTGACTCAGCCCTTCACGCCGCCCGCCGTGAGCCCACTCACCAGGTGGCGCTGAGCAACATAGAACAGCGCCATCACGGGCAAGCTCACCACCAAGGAACCCGCAGCGAACGAAGCCCAGTCTGCGTCGTGCTCGCCGACGTAGCGCTTGAGCACCACCGGCAACGTGAACGCGCGCTCCTGGTCCAGGATCGTCACCGCCAGCACGAACTCGTTGTAGGCGCTCATGAACGCGAACAGCGCCGTGACCGCGATCGCCGGGCGCGCTGCGGGCAACACGACCCTCCAGAAGGCGCCGAAGCGCGTCGCGCCGTCGACCATCGCCGCCTCCTCGAGATCCTTCGGGATCGCGTCGAACGCGCCCTTGAGCTGGAAGATCGCGAAGGGCACCGAGGTGGTCGCATAGGAGAGCACCAACCCGCTCCTGGTGTTGAGCAGCCCCAGGTGTTGGAGCAGCAGGTACAGCGGCACCGCGCTGGCCACCATGGGGAACATCTGGGTGGCCAGCAAGAGCCGCGTCCCGGCTTGCTTTCCCGCGAACTGGAAGCGACTCATGGCGTAGGCCGCGGGCAAGGCGATGCCTACACCAACCAGGGCCGTGGCCAGGGACACCACCAGGCTATTCATCACCTGCACGCCGAAGTGCGGGGCGCCGACCACGTGTGTGAGGTGCGCGAGGGTGAAGGGCAGCGGGAGCGGGAGCACCTGTCGCACCGGCGCAGTTCCCTCACGGAAAGCAAGCGCGATCACCCACAGCAAGGGGTAGAGCGCAAACGCGACGCCGACCAGGATGCCAGCGTGAGACAGCGCCGACTCGAGCAAGCTCGGTCGCTGACGGGGATCGAGCACCCTACTGGAGCTCATGCTGCCCCCAGCCCCGCGCGGCGATTCATCAGCCTCGAGCCGAAGAACAGGAGCAAGAAGATCAACACCGAGTAGGCGGCGGCGTAGCCGTACTGCGCTTGGCGCGTGAAGGCCCAGCGGTAGGCCTCGCTCACCAGGATCTCGGTGGTGCCGTCGGGCTCGCCGCCGCTCACCAGGAAGACGACGTTGAACATGTTGAAGGTCCAGATCGACCCGAGCAGGACCGCTGGACCAAGCACCGGTCTGACCATCGGAATCGTCACCCGCCGCAGCCGCTGCCAGCGCGTCGCGCCGTCGACCTCGGCCGCCTCCAGCACGTCCTTGGGCACCGCGGTGAGGGCGCCCAGGGTGACCACCATCATGAACGGAAACCCGAGCCAGACGTTGGTCGAGACATTCGCAGCGAAGGCAGTGGAGAACTGCGCCCACCAGCTGAACGGCTCCACGCCGATCGACTCCAGGATGGCGCTCACGGCACCGAACTGGCGATCGAACATCCCGCGCCACGCCAACGCGGTGACGTAGGAAGGAACCGCCCAGGGCAAGATCAGTAGCACGCGGTAGAACGGCCGCAGGCGCAACGTGGGCCGTGACAGCAATAGCCCCAAGGAAAATCCAATCAGCAGGTGGAGCGCCACGTTGAGCAGCGTCCACAGGATGGTCACCAGCAGGACCAAGTAGAAGGAACCGCTGCTCAGGAGCGGCGCCCCGCGTGCTGTCAGGATCTCCCAGAAGTTCGCCAGGCCGACGTAGTGCATGTTGCCCTGCGGCCCGGCGTAGAGGCTCGCCGCCGCCCCGACGAAGATCGGCACGAAGACCAGCACTCCCACCGCGACCACCGCGTGGGCAACCCAGAGGTACGCGGGGAGCGAGCGTCGAATCGGAGACCACAGCTCGCCCCGTGAAGCCTTGCGCCAGAGCCGAAATGCCCCCAGCAGGCTGAATCCACCGAGCAGCAACAACAGTGGGGTCGGCGAGGCCGGGGGTGGCGGCGGACGAACCATGTCGTCGAAGCGACGGCGAGCTTCCTCCAGCGCCGCCTCAGGCGTCACGGCTCCGCTGAGCGCCTTCTTGAGCGCGCGGTTCGCTGGCTCCCAGCTGGTGCGCATGCGGTCCCCCGACGGCATCGGCACGGCGTGCTCGGCCTGGGTGGCGAACGCCTCGATGAACGGGTCAGCTGCGGCGGCGGGAGGTAGCTTCCGCAACGCCACGAGCTGTCGCCCCACCTTCACGCGGATGTTCGCGCTGTCCTCGCCGGCGAGGTAGTCGAGCAGCTGGATCGCGCGGGGGTTCTTCGCGCCGCGCGGAGTCAGTGCCGCGGCCTCGACGGTCAGGTAGGGCTTCAGCGGCTGGCCCGTCGCCTCGAGCTTGGGTAGCGGCGCGACCCTGTAGCGCACCTTGCCGTCCAGCTCACCGGCACTCCAAGGACCGCTGATGTAGGCCGCGGCGCGGCCGCTGATGAACAGCTGCTTGACGACCGAGCCTCCCGCTTCCTCGGGGATCTTTCCGCGACGCATCAGGTCGCGCACGAACTCGACGCTGCGCGCTGCGCGAGGACCGACGAAGCCGAAGCTGCCGTCCGGGTCGAGCTGCTCGGCACCGAAGGCATGCAGGAACGCGGCGTGGTAGTAAGCGTCGCTTGCCTCGTACACCAGCGGGAAGACACCGTCCGGGAGCTTCGTGGCTACCAGCGCCTCGATGCTGGGCGGCGGGTTCGGCAAGAGCTCGGTGTTCAGGTAGAGCACCAGCGCCTTCAACGCCAGTGGTAGCCCGTACAGCTCACCGTCGATGGTCAGCGCGTCGACAGCTCCTCGAGGAAACAAACTGGCATCGACCCGCGGCACCGGACTGACCACACCGCGACGGATGTAGTCGCCGAAGCGTTCGTGGGCGTCGATGAACACGTCCGGCCCAGCGCCACCAGGGGCTGCCGCAGCGAGCTTGGAGGCGTAGGCGTCGTGGGGCAACTGCAGGACCTCGACCTCGACGCCGCTGCGCTTGCGGAACGCCGCAACCGCCTGGTCCAGCGCGGCCCGCTCGCTCCCGCGGTAGGCATGCCAGAGGCGCACTGGCGCAGCGTCACTCGCAAATGAGTTACGCCCCCAGGTCAGCAGGAAGAGAAGTGGAAGGAGCCAGCGAAGCATCGGCGGGTGTCCAGAGGAGCGGAAGAACGGTCGGTCCAGGGGAGCCGACGACCACGTCGCACATCGACCCCCGTGAGGACCCTCCGTCGAACTCGGGCAGGCCCAGTCGCGCCGATGTTACGAGCCGGAAGCGCCCTGGAAAAGGGCGGAGATGCCCGCCGGCTCACCCTCTCCCCCGGCCGCCCTCGAGTCCGCTTCGATCGCGCTCGCTTCTGCTACGAAGGAACATCACCAGCAGGCCGGAACGTCAGCCGTCAATCGGCACACGGTGGCACAAGGAGCACCGTCAGAAATCACACGCTGGAGCCCGGGACGAGCCGCTAGCCTCGAGAATACCTCGACATTCGCTTTCGGCGGGAATGGCTTGGAGGTTGCTTCGCCGATCCCTGCGATGGCACAAGAGGACCTCACGCTGAACGACGCTGCTGAACACGTGTTTGGTTTACCGAGACTGGAACCCGCGCCAAACTCCAGTCCCCTCGCCGAGTCTGAGCCCGCCACGTCCCTGGCGGGGCTCAGCGACACCAACCGCACGCCAGACAGGAGCTTCGAAGAGCCCGTGACCAGCGCAGCCGACGGTCAGTCCCGCCGTAACGCCAAACGCAACAAGAAGCGCCGCAAGAACTCGCGTGCGCGCCGCTCCGAGGCGCCGCGACAGAGCCAAGCCCCGAGCTCGAAGCGTTCCCCCGCGGAAATAAAGACCGACTCCTCGAAGCGGGATGAGGCGACGCCGGAGATCGAGGACGCAAATGTGGAGGCGTCCAGTTCGACGTCGTCCGAGGGCAAGCAGCCGAGGGAGGACGCCGGCGAAACGGAGATCGGCGCAGCGGACGCCAGGGCGCTGGCAGCCACTGCCGGCGAGGAGAAAGCCGCTCCCGCGGACTCCCTCGAGGGTGGGGGTGAGGAAGAGCCGAAGGCCCCTGCCAGGACCAGGAAGAAGTCGAAGAAGAGCAAGCAAGCGGCGGCGACCGATCACTCCAATCACTACGACGCCGAAGAGGCGGCCTTCTTCGACGCGGGCGATCGCATCAGCGAGACCGATCACCGGGAGAGCCTCCACTCGACGCCCGAGGAAGACCTGCCTCACGTCTTGCCTCTCACGCCCGAGCAGCACAAGCACCACCGTCGCTTCATCCCCTACGTGGCCGGTGTCGTCGGCTTGCTGGCGATCCTCGCCGCAATCGGCGTCGTTCAGCGGGGGTCTGGCGACGAGAAGCTGGCCAGTCGCGGCGCGTCGCAGCCCAGCGCCCCGATGACCACCGAGAAGGCCGTGGCGGACCGACCGCCGCCCTCGCCCGCCGCCGAGCCCGAGGAGCAGGCCCAGATCCCGACGGAAACAGCCGCCGAGCAGCCCGAAGCAGCGGAGGAGCCAGCTCAGCCCGAGGGCGACGCGACCGAGCCCGAGCAAGCTCGGGCCGAGCCGGCCGAGCCCAAGCCCAGCGAACCCGAGCCGACCGAGCCCAAGCTGGCCGAACCCGCTCCGAAGCCAGTGCCCGTCAGCGCGCCGAAGCCCGCCTCCAAGCCAGCGCCTCGCCGCGTCGCGCCCAAGCCCGTCGCGGCGCCGCCTCCACCCGCGCCCCCGCCGCCCGCGCCAGCCCCGCCGCCGCCCGCTGGTGAGCGGCCGCCCACCGCCAGCTTCCCGGTCAACTGAGGGCAGCGCCGGGGCGACGGCCCTACCTCACGCGAGCGCGCGGCTGGCGGGGCGCATCAGAGCGCCCTACCGCTCTGCGGATCGAAGAGGTGCAGTTCGCTCGGCGCCGCGCCGAGCAGCAGCTCCTCCCCGGCCTGCACTGGAGCCCCGGGTTCCAGGCGCGCAACGCAGCTCGCCTCCCCAACTTTTCCATGAGCAAACGTCTCGCTGCCCAGGGCCTCGATCACCTCGACACGCAATCGCACGCCACCATCCGCACGCTGCTGCAGCGCGTGGGGTCGCACACCCAGGGTCAAAGGCCGGGCCCCGGAGAACCCGGCTAGCTTCTCCGCGGGCGCCTTCAGGCTCAGCCCCGGCGCCTCCACGGTCCAGCCGTCCCGGCCCTGCTTCGCCACGACGTCCACGAAGTTCATGGCGGGGCTGCCGAGGAAGGCCGCCACGAAGCGCGTGGCTGGACGTGCATAGATCTCGAGTGGCGCACCGCTCTGCTCGACCTGCCCCTGGTTCAGCACGAAGAGCCGATCCGCCAGGGTCATCGCCTCCACCTGATCGTGAGTCACGTACACGCTGGTGGCGCCCAGGGCATCGTGCTGCTTGCGGATGTCCACGCGAACCTGCGCTCTCAAGGCCGCGTCCAGGTTGCTCAGGGGCTCGTCGAACAGGAACAGCGCCGGCCGCCGGACGACCGCGCGCCCCATCGCCACTCGCTGGCGCTGGCCGCCGGACAACGCCTTGGGCATTCGATCCAGCAACTCCTCCAGCCCCAGCATCGCGCTCACCTGGTTGACCCGGGACTCGATCTCGGCGCTGGGTGTGCCCTTGAGCTCCAGACCGAATGAAAGGTTTTTCCGCACGGTTAGATGTGGGTAGAGCGCATACGACTGGAACACCATCGCGACGTCACGCTCCCGGGGCGCGAGCCGCGTGACGTCGCGCTCACCGAACCGGATGCTGCCCTCGTCGGACAGCTCGAGCCCTGCGATCAGCCGCAGCAGGGTCGACTTCCCGCAGCCGCTCGGCCCGACCAAGACCGCGAAGCCGCCGTCCGGAAGCTCGAGGTCGACCCCCTTCAGCACCTGGGTCGCTCCGAAGCGCTTCTTCAGGCCCTGGATCGCGACGGCTACCACGGCGCTCCTCCGCCAAGGGCGCGCTGGCCTCGCCAGCGCAGCCAGTGGTCGGCCAGGACGATCGCCACCATCGCCTCCGCCATCGGCACGAAGCGCGGCAGCAGGCACGGATCGTGGCGCCCTCGCGTCGCTATCCGAGTCGCTTCACCCTCGCGCGTGACGGTGTCCTGCGGCTGGGACAGGCTGCTCGTCGGCTTGATCGCCGCGCGCAGCACCAAGGGCATTCCGCTGGAGATCCCCCCGAGCATGCCTCCGTGCCGGTTGCTGCGGGTGACGATCCGCGCTCCTCCGGCGGCGTCCGGCTCACTGGCGAACACGTCGTTGTTCTCGGTGCCGCGCAACGTGGCGCAGCCGAATCCAACGCCGTACTCGACGCCGAGCACCGCGGGCAGGCTGAAGAGGGCGTGTCCGAGGTCTGCCTTCAGCTTGTCGAACACCGGCTCGCCGAGCCCGGCGGGCACACCCGTCGCGACGACCTCGGCTACACCCCCGATGGAGTCTTGCTCCTTGCGCACGCGCTCGACGAGCTCAATCATTTTCCGCGCGGCACTTTCATCCGGACAGCGGATGGGGTTGGACGTACCATCGGAGAAGAACTCGACTTGCTGGAGTTCCAGCAGCTCGGGCTGCTCGACGTTGGCCTTCACGTCGCCGACCTGCGTCACGTAGCTCAGCACACGGCCACCGAACGCGGTCGCGATCAGCTTCTTCGCCACGGCGCCTGCCGCCACCCGCACCGTGGTCTCCCGGGCACTGGAGCGACCGCCTCCGCGGAAGTCGCGGAAGCCGTACTTCGCGTCATAGCTGTGGTCCGCGTGCCCGGGGCGGTACTTGTCCTGGATGTCGGAGTAGTCCCTGGAGCGCTGATCTTGGTTCCTGATCAGGATCGCGATGCTGGTTCCCGTCGTGCGCCCCGCGAAGACGCCCGACAGGATCTCGGGTGTGTCCGCTTCCTGGCGCTGAGTGACGAGCTTGCTCTGCCCGGGGCGCCGGCGACCCAGATCCGGCAGCAAATCGTCCACCGAGAGCTCGAGCCCGGGAGGACAACCGTCGATGATCACCACGTTGGCGGGACCGTGGGACTCCCCCGCCGTGGTGATACGAAACGCCTGTCCGAAGCTGTTCCCCGCCATTTGCCGCCAGTCAATGCACGCGCTGAGCAAGCGCGACAAGGGTTTATCCGTCCAGATCCTCGCTGCTCGGCCTGCGCGCCTCCTCGCTTCCATCGACCCGAGCAGCGAAGCGCGGATCCAGATCGCGCAGCAGGCGCCGAATGCGCGCCCCGGGGCGACGCACCGCGAGCTCGTGGAGGTACACGCGAGAGCGCTGGGTGATACCGAGGCGGGCGTAGCCAATCGCCAGCCAGGCATAGACTCGCTCCAGCTCCGTCTCGTCGTTCACACTGCTCGTCGCGTGCTCCAGCTGCTCGATGCCCGACTCCACGTGACCAAGCTCGATCAGCGCCGCGCCCTTCGTGCGCAGCGCCTCGCCGCGACCCGGCGTCGCTGCCAGCGCGAGATCCGCCAGGCGTCGCGCATCGAACAGGCGCTCGCGGGTGCCCGCCGAGAACGCGACCTCCGCCCCGGTGCCGAAGATCAGGCCTCGAAGCTCGGGGTCGTACTGGTCGAGGTCACCAAACGACTCGAGCTGAGCCACCGCGGCTTCGTCGTCACCCAGGGCGGCGAGACACAGAGCTCGACTGAGGCGCAGGCGAGCGTGCTCCGGGAGGCGCTCCAGTCCCTGATCGACGACCTCCAGCGCCCTCGCACCCTGGTCTTCGTCGAGCAGGCGCTCGGCCCGCAGCGCCCACGGCGCGGCCAGCTGCCACTCCAGTTGTTTCCGTGGAGTAACGAAACTCAGGATCAGCCCCAGCCCATCGCTGATCCCTCCCTTGACGGAGAAGGGCAACAGGTTCAGCGCGCCACCCAGCGCGGCGGTGAGGCAGACGCTCTGCAGCGCGATCCAGGGAATCGAGCTGGTCCTCTGCAGCAGGCGGTCGCCAACCACCAGGTACACCCCGAGCACCAAGAGCAGCTCGACGCCTGGCCCGGCGGCGTAGACCAGCGCTTGCTTCAGGCGCGCGCCGCGCAGATCACTGGGCACGGTGCGCACGTGACCGGTGAGGGGCAGCAGCTTCCAGCGTACGACCGCGTCCCCGACCACGAAGCGAGCGAGGTCACGGCCCTGGCCGATCACCACCTCGTACACCCTCCAGCCCAGCAAGCGCGCAACCAGCGCGTGCCCCAGCTCGTGGAGCACCAGCAGCGGCACCCAGGACACGACCACGAACACGAGCCCCAGCTTCGTCGGCGTGAAGTCCCGCAGCAGCTCTCCCGCCAGGGAGCCGAAGAACACCATGAAGAACAGCGCCGCGATCCACTTCTCGTCTCGCGCCAGCGGGCGCCGAGGGGCGGGATCGTACAGAGGCGAGGCCATGAACTGGGTGTTGAGCCTAAAAGCCATGGGGCGCAAGGGGTACCGGCTCACTCCTGGATGATCGGCGCGAGCGCACTCTGAAACGAGCGCGGGGGCTCTCGTCGACGAGGCGTCGCGAGCCGCGAAGCCAGCTCAGAGCCCTGACTCGACCTGATCCAGAGGCACCAGGATCTTGCCGCTGGTCGCTGGCACGTCGATGACCAGCGTGCCGTCGGCGCCCACGGGATACTGCGGACGGCTGGGATCCAAGACGTCCACCAGCACGCTTCCTCCCGGCAAGTCGACGGGCATGCCAGCGCCCTCGAACTCCGTGCGGCTGGTGTGCCCCGCGTGGGTGTTGATCACGACCAGCGCGTAGCCATTGCCGGCGTCGCCCCCACGTCGCTCGAAGGCCAGGATCCCGGCATCGCCTTCGTCGCCGACGCGATCGGTGACCCAGGTGAAATGCACCTCGCCTCGCGTCAGTGCAGGGTAGCCGCGGCGCAGCTTCGACAGCCGGCTGATCCAGCGGTAGGTGCGGCTGTTGGTGTCGTAGCCGCTGCTCCACAAGTCCTCACGGTTCGCGGGATCGTTTCCACCACGGAAACCTTGCTCCGTACCGTAGTAGACGCAGGGCACACCGTCTTCGGTGAACAAGAACAGCAGCGCGTTCTCCAGCGCCGCGTCGTCGTCCCGCCCGAACTTGAAGCGGGCCACGTCGTGGTTGTCGATGAAGTTGACCAGTGCACGATTCGGTGCGACGCCAATCCCTCCCTGCTGAGGTTGCGTCCCGTAGAGTCCGCTGTTGTCACGCACGTCGAACAGGTCGCGTACCTGCGTCGTCGGAGCACCGTTCTGGAACACGTCTCGGAACACCTGGAAGTGCTGAGGGAAGAAGAAGGCGCTATCGACCTCACCCGGCAAGGTATACGGACCCACGACCTCGTTGCGTCCATCGAACGCCTCACCGAACATGAAGAAGTTCGTCTTTCCCTTCTCGGCGAGGCGGCGCCGGACCTCTGGCGCGAAGACCTGCCAGAACTCGTGCTCGACGTGCTTCAGCGTGTCGATGCGGAACCCATCGAAGTCCGCCAACTCCACCCAGCGCACGAAGCTGTCGATCAGCACCTGCTGCACCCGCGGATCGAGGGTGTTGAGATCCTTCAGACCGCCAGGAAAATCGCCCTTCTCCACCTGCTCGGCGATGTCGTAGCTCCAGACTCGGCCGCGGCGGTTGTAGGCCCAGGCGTTGCGCAACACCGACTGACTCGGGGGCATGTGATTGGTCGCCGCGTCCCGCTGAAAGATGATCGGAGCGGGACCGGCCTCCCCCAGCGAGGTGAACGCCTGTATCCCCCGGGAATCAAAATCCGGATCGTACTCGTTGATCGCCTTCACCTGACTGGTCGCGCCGTTCCCCTCCACGCGTTCGTCTGGTTGCCCGTTCAGGTTGATGTCGTAGTAGAAGAGCTGTCCCATGTGGTTGGTGACGATGTCGAGGATCACCTTGATGCCTCGCGCATGCGCCGCGTCCACCATGCGGCGCAGGCTCGCCAGATCGCCGAAGTGCGGGTTGAGCAGCGTCAGGTCCTGTGCCCAGTAGCCGTGGTAGCCGTCCACTCCGGCGTCGGTCTCGACGTTCTTCACGATGGGAGAGATCCACAGCGCCGTCACCCCCAGCCCCTGCAGGTAGTCGAGGTTCTCCTCGACGCCGCGCCAGTCGCCGCCGTGGTAGCGAGCCGGTGCGCTGAGGTCGACGCGGTAGTCATTGCCGCGATCTCCGTTCGCGAAGCGGTCCACCATCAGCTGGTAGATCACCTCGTCACGCCAGTCGTCGACGTGAGTGCTGATCTCGCGCTCGCCCTCGAGTCCCTCGAAGTCCATGCAGCCAGCGTTGCAGAGACCGATCAGCGCGACGGCTCCGACCCAGCTCAGCTTGCGCAGGGACGTCGCAGACTTGAATTTCCTCATGGCTTCTCTCGTCATGTCACTGCCCGTAGCTGGAAGAGTTGAACCACCACTCGGCGCCCACCCCGAAGAACTGCTCCGTCTGGCGTCGTGCGAACGGGTCGGTGTTCGGATACAGGGAGCGCGCCCCCGCGTCCCTGCCCGTGAGTACGTAGATCAAGCGTAGGCGAGGTCGCTTGAAGCTGCCGCGTCCGGCGGGAGAGATGAAGGGCATGACGCCGAAGCGCCACAGGCTCGCCATCAGTGGCTGGTTGTCGACCGTGCTCAGCACCCCGCGCTGCTGCGCTTGATACGAGCCCTCGAGCGCGAGGCCCAGGTGATCCGTGAAGTAGACCTGGGGGCGCACGACGAAGATCCCCTCGTCCACGTTGTCGAAGCGAAACTTCTCCGGCGATGCATCACGAAATGAGCGGAAGTAGCCGCCCACGAGCACGCTCGCCCAGCGGGAGTCCCAGTTGCCGCTCAGACCGATCAGCAGCTCGTGGGCGCCCGACACGTCGCTGGATTCCGACGTGCCCTCGGGCGTCGAGAACTCTCCGTAGGCAGCGAGCCCCGTGGCGTAGCGCACGAAGAGGTTGGCGAAGGTTCCATCCTCTCCGCTGAAGCCCCCCACTTGACCGCCGACGACGGCGCCCGAGTCGCCTGGCAGGTCCTCACGTCGACCGTCGTCCAGCTCCCGCTCACCGCTCGGCAAGTTGTGCACTTCGCCGTACAGGACCGCCTTGAGCCCCGCCTTCCCTGCCATGGGGAAGATGTGACTGAGCTTCAAGCTCGAGATCGTCCGCGGCCTGTCCAGCAACGGGATGCGGTCCGTCCCGGGCTGGTTCTGTGCGGCGGGACGCAGCACGCTCTGTTGCTGGAAAGGATCGTCCACCAGGTTCATGCCGACGTGCCACGCGACGAAGCTGCGATCCTCGTTGAAGCTGAACTTCAGCCCGCCGCCCACGGTGTTCAGGTTGTCGAGCGGCCAGAAGTCGAGGAGATAGATGTCGTCACCGCGGTACATCCGCGATCCAACCCAGGCGCTCAGCCCTGGGTCCAGCACTCCGCGCTCCTCGACGTAGAAATTCCGCAAGGCAATCGTAGCGTCGAAGCTGCCCGAGTCGTGGAAGATCGGCTCGCCGATGGCCAGCGTCGAGACCACGCGAGAGTGGATGCCGTCTTCCCATTCGTCGTCCCGCGTCAGCTCGAGCTCGCCGTAGCTGCCCTCGTCGATGCGCGCGCCGTGGGCGACGATGTCGGCGTCCCGGCCTCGGCCTCCGCGCAGGTCCCCGGCGGCGATCACTCGTCCATAGGACCCAAAGCTGAAGCTCCCACGCGGGTACTCCAGGCGCAGGGGCTGCTTTCGGGCTCCCTCGTTCGGGGGTGAGGGCGGCCCTCCGTTTCCCCGAGGTTGTGGTGCGGTGGTCGGTGGCGCTTCCGGAGCAGCGGTCACTTCGGGTTCCGGGGGCGGTGCTGGCGCCTCGTCGAGCTCCACTTCCGCGGGAGCTGGCGCGCCGCCGGCTCCTTCGACCGGCTCGGCAGGCTCTGCGGGCTGAGCCAGCACGTGTGGACTCGTCGCGATCACTGCAAGCGTCGCGCTCAACCCCAGACCCCAGAAACGTCGAAGCTCCATTAGTGACTCACTCCAGAGTTACTATACCGAATCCTGCAGGTTTCGGTCGTGTTAATTCGCGCTCAATCGCCCCACGAACAAACAAATTCCCATCGTTGCTCGCCCTGGATGAGCGAGCGCTCCGCGCAGCGCCTCCCGGATGGCTCCAGGCTCCTGAAATCGTTGAGTCTGACTCAGCGCGTCGAGCCTCGAGCAGCGCGCCAGTGGCGGTGCCGTGCTTCCCGGGCATCCGTTCAGGTCGTCTTCCCTCACCCCCGCTGCCTCCGCTGCCCCTCGCTCAACACGGTGATACCGCACGGAACTGAACGTCGAACCCTCGGGCAGACCGAGCGGTGGGGCCTCCGACCAGCCGGCGGGCAAAAAAACGCCTGGTTCGGCAGGGGTTCGGCAGGTCGACCCAACGCCCGTTCTCTGTCGGAGTTCGCTGCTTCGGGGTGATACACTGGTCATCCCCCGGAGGTCCCATGGCTCAAGCTCCCAAGTTCAGAACTCGACTCCTCAACCATCCACCAAGGCTCGACTCGAGTCTCGGGTGGCGGGCCCTCGCGGTGTCGGGGATGGCGCTCTACCTCGCGGGCTGCTCGTGCTCGTCCGAGGGGGAGACCGCAGGTTCGGGCGGCAGCCTCGGCTTTGGCGGTTCCGCGGGGAGCAGCAGCGGTGGCAGCAGCAGCGGTGGCAGCGACAACGGCGGCTCGGGTGGCCTGATCGGTGACGGTGGCGGAGGCAAGGGCTGCAAGTCGGACGACGACTGCGACGGCGGAGTCTGCAGCACCAGCGGCGAGTGCTGCGCGACGGCGGATCAGGCTTGCGGCGCCGTGTGCTGCAACGCCGGAGAGTTCTGCAGCTTCGAGCGCTGCGTGGTGCCGGGAAAGCCTTGCCAGACTCCGGCCGACTGCGAGGACGGCCAGTACTGCGAGACCGCGCTCGGCGAGAACGGGAGCGGTGGTGCGGGCGGCGCGGGCAGCGGGGGCGCCAGCAGCGGCGGCGCAGGTGGCATGGGCACGACCTGTACTCAGCCGGTTCCCCAGAGCGGGCGCTGCGTCGACTTGCCTCCGATCTGTCCACCGAGCGGCACCGGCGGTGCGGGCGGCGGCGGCGCTGGAGGCTCTCCCGGCGCCTGCATCGAGAACTGCGAGTTCTTCCCGACCCCCGGCGCCCTCGACCCGATCATCGAGTGGCAGTGGGGACTGCCGCCGAACACGCCCAAGGAGTACCCCAACCAGGCTGACGTCTGGTCGACTCCCACCGTCGCCCGGGTGTACGACGCCAACTGCGATGGCAAGGTAGACGAGAGCGATCCACCCAACGTGATCTTCGTCTCCTCGAACAACCAGGAGACCTGCTGTCACTGCAACGGATCCACGCCGCACTCCTGCTTGACTGGCGTGCTGCGCATGCTCGACGGCCGCTCCGGCGCGGAGATCTGGAGCCTGAACAAGGCGAAGACCGGGCAGTTCGGCTTCGCGGGCACCAGCGTCGCGCTGGGTGACGTGGACGGGGACGAGCGCGTCGACATCATCGCCATGACCGGCGACGGCTACATCGCCTGGCTCGACGGGACCGGCGCGGTGCGAGCCATCAGCGATCAGCCCACCGACACCGCAGACACCAACACCAACGCCTTCGGCTGGGGCGGCGGCATCTCCCTGGGCGACATGGATGGCGACGGCACCGTGGAGATCGCCTACGGGCGCACGCTGTGGAGCCTCGTCGGCGGGCAGATCGTGCGTCAGTGGGTCGGCACTCACGGGCGCGGTGGCACCGCCACGAACACCGCCATGAGCTTCTTCGCCGACGTCGACGAGGACGACAAGCTGGAGCTGGTCGCCGGCAACACGGTCTACGAGCGCGACGGCAGTGAGCTCTGGCGCGAGACGAGCGTGAGCGATGGTTTCCCCGCGGTAGCGGACTTCGACGGCGATGGCAAGCCGGAGGTCGTGATCACTGGACACAACCGCGTGGACATCCTGGAGGGTCTCGACGGCAAGCCCGAGCTGGGTGTTGCGCTGCCAGACAGCGGCGGCGGGCCGCCCACGGTCGCGGACTTCGACGGCGACGGCAAGCCGGAGATCGGCGTCGCTCAGAAGAATGTCTACGTGATGACGAAGCCCAACTACGCGGGCAACACCATCGACATCGTCTGGTCTGCGCCCAACCACGATCTGTCGTCGAACGTCACCGGCTCGAGCGTGTTCGACTTCGACGGTGACGGGAAGGCCGAGGTGATCTACGCCGACGAGTGCTTCCTCTGGGTGTACGACGGTGCGACGGGCGCCGTCTTGCTGGCGGAGCTGACCACCTCCTTCACCGGCACCGAGAACGCGCTCGTGGCCGACGTCGACGGAGATGGCCACGCGGAAATCGTCATGGTGTCCAACGGCGCCGACCCCAGCGCCTCGGGCTGGAAGTGCGATGTCGCTCCCTGGAACCAGCCCGATCCGAGCATGAACCGCAAGGCGTGGGTGAAGCCTCAGGGCGCGAAGGCGTACCGCGGGATCACGGTGTTCGGCGATCGCGAGAGCAGCTGGGTGGGCACCCGCACCATCTGGAGCCAGCACGCCTACTACGTCAGCAACATCTGCGACTCGCGCGACAGCGCCTGCGATGCGCCTCAGAGCTATGGACTGATCCCCAAGGCAGCGAAGCGCAACTGGGAGCTGGGCTGGCTGAACAACTTCCGCCAGAACGTGCAAGACAGCGGGCTGTTCAACGCTCCAGACGCGGTGCTGACGCTCAGCGTGCTGTGCAGCACCCCGGTAGGGTTCGAGGTGCGCGTGCAGAACCAGGGGCTCTCCGGCTTGCCCGCCGGAGTGAACGTCGGCGTGTTCGACATGAACGGGAACCAGGTCGCGAGCGGAACCACGACCCGCGAGCTGCTGCCCGGTCAGACCGAGCTGCTGGTGCTCACCACCACGGACAGCTCGCTCTCGGCCAAGGACACCTACGTCGCTCGCATCCTCATCGACCCGATGAACCGCACGTTCAACGAGTGCCGCGAAGAGAACAACGAGAGCGAGCCAGCCGCGGGCCACTGCGGCCCCTCCTGAGCCGCCGCTTGCGTCGGATTTTCAGGGGGTGAGGGCTCGAGGTCGCGGCGAATTCTGCGCCGCGTCCCAGTCTTTGCTTGACCGACGCGATTGGTCGGACCAACATACCAATCCCAATGGCTCTGAGCGTGAACCCCATCTCTCCCGCCTCTGCAGTGGACGAGTGCGTGGCTGCCCTGCAGCGAGCGATCCTCGAGGGCGAGCTGGTGGCCGGGGAGCGACTGCCACCAGAGCGTGCCCTCGCCACGAGCTTTGGGGTGAACCGCGTCACCATCCGTAGCGCACTCAACCGCCTGCAGACCTCGGGTCTGGTGAGCGTGCGGCAGGGCAGCGGGTACACCGTGCGCGACTTCGCGACCCACGGCGGCCCGGAGCTGCTGCCCGACATGGCCCGGATCGCCCGCGAGCGCGGTCAGCTGCGGCTGGTGGTCGAAGACCTGCTGCGCATGCGTCGACACATGGCCGCTGCGGTGCTCGAGGTCCTGCCCCGGCGCGCCACCGTCAGCGACCTCCAATCTATCCGCGCGGCAATATTGGACTTCGAGAGCGCCGTGGCGCGCCCGACCCTTCCGGGCCTGATCGAGGCCGATCTCGCGGTCGTTCGCGCGATGCTCCGGGCGACCCAAAGCCCGGCCCTGGCGTTGTGCATGAACCCGATCAGCGCCGCCGTATCGGAGATCCCCGAGCTCCCGCCGCTGATCTACGCCGAGCCGCAGACGAACCTGGCCGGCTATCGCCTGCTCCTGAGCTGGCTCGACACCCAGGCTGAGGAGCGCCCCGACGCGCACCTCCTGGTACGGGAGCTCGAGCGCCGCGACGCGCAGACCCTGGCCAAGCTCGGGCGCCAGCTCGAAGCCTCGGAGCAACCTCAACAGAACAGAGAAGCACCATGATCGCAGCGCCTTCCGCCTGGGCGACCAGCACGCCTCACCCCCGAACCCAAGCCCGTAGTGACGACGCTGCGCGACGTATCCCCTGGCATGCGTACGTGCTGCTGGTGAATCCGCGACGAGTCGAGGAAGCGCTAGACAAGATCGCCGCGCAGGGCGAGCTAGAGCGAGTGCCGAACCTGTGGCAGATCGAGCTGGGGGTGATCTCCATGTGGCATCGCGTCCTTTTCCGCTCAGAAACCGTCGGCACGTGCAAGGACGACCCGGTGCGAGACAGCTGGCGCGCGAAGCTCCTGCAGTGGCGGCCGCTGCGCTTCCCGTTCCTCTTGCGGGAGAAGGCCATCGCGCCGCTGGACTTCTCGGGCCTGGTCAGCACTCCCGAGCGCATCATCAGTCATCTGCTCGGCGCGCACCACGATCGCGCCCAGTTCGCCTATGATCTCGAGCTACTGCGGCTCACCCCGGGGGGCCTCGAGCGCGCCCTCGAGGCGACTCGAGAGGTCGTATCGACTGATTCCGCACGGAGCCGTTGGCTGCGTGATCTGGTGGTCTTTCAAGGCTATCACGAGCGCCTCCAGGCGGCTCTGGAGCAGGCGCTCAGCGAGGGCGTCTCCTACCCCGAAGACCAGGCAAACGATCCCGACGTGGCCTTCGGCGCTTACCTCCGCTGGTGCGCGAAGCAACCACCCAGCCCCGAGGAGACCTACGCGGCTTGGCGCCGCGGTGAGCTCCAGCTCTGGCGACGCACCGGCGAGACGGTGTAGCTCAGCCCTCGCCGAAGAAGGCCTGGGCGAGGTTGAAGCGCGCCTCTTCGCTGGTCACGATACGTCGGATCCCCGAGACGCTGGTCTGCTCCAGGTCGACCTGCACTGGCACCTGCTGGGGGTTTCCCTCGGCGTCGGTCACGAGTCTCAACGCGGGTCGATGGTACGCAGGCGTTGCCTTCGGGGCGGACACGATCGCCCACTCGCCTCCCTCCAGCTCGACCACCGTGCCCGTCGGAAGGATACCCAGCGCTCGCGCCAAGAGGCGCACGATTCCTGGATGCAGCCCCGGACGGCGAATCAGCTCTCCGAGGGCCTGCGGCGGCGACACCCCAGGCCTCCCGCTACCCGGCGCGACGCGCTCCAGGTAGGCGCGAGCCACCAGCAGCAGTCGTGAGCTGAGCAGCGCGCCGGCCTGCCCACCGTACAGCTTGCCCAGCCGATCCTCGCGCTCCAGCCAGGCCACCTCGAAGGCCCCGACCGTCCGCAGCCAGGCCTGGGGCTCCCAGCCGCCGCTCGCGATCATGGCAGCGCTCGTAGCCTCCAGGCTCATCAGCTCCGCCGCGTCGGAGGCCGCAGTGACGACAGCGCCGGCGGCCCGCACCCGACCGACCTCGGCGAGCAGCGCCATCACCGCCAATTCCCCGAGGATACGTCTGTCGCGGGTAATGACCCGGGCCATCGCCAGCACGAGCAGGGCGGAGTGCACGACCCGACCGGCGACGTCACGGTGCGCCGAAGCCAGCGTGGTCAGGTGCAGGAAAGACTCCTCACCGCTCAGCGCGCTCATCACCCAGCGCTGTGCGATGCGCTTCACCCGCTTCGGCAGCAGGTTGCTGCCTGCAGCGACGTCGCGATAGAAGGCCCGCATCACCGCGATGCTGACGCCGTAGAGGTCCAGGGCCCGGCTCGCCGGGTCGTCGCCCTCGAGACCCACGGGGACGTAGGCGAGCTCTGGCACCCTCCGCACGACGATGCGAGGGTTGTTCCAGTCGTCGAGCTCACCTCGCCTCTGCACCGCCGTGTTCCAGGCATCGACGAGCTGGATGAGGTCGTGTCCGGAGACTCCGGGCCCGAACGCCAGCTCGTTGATCCCCGCGGCTTGGAGCTCGGAGCCGAGCTGGCGCGCCGAGTCGTAGACCAGGCGCCCCGCCCGCAGCAGCTCGCCGCAGACGAAGACCAGATCACCCATGAACGTCAGCCGGGCGGGACGGTTCGCGACGGCAGCGAAGCGCCTCAACGCCGTGGTGGCCTGCTCGGCGGCCAAGACGACCGTGGCATTGTCGATGCGGTGAATGCGGCCGTTCTTGAACAGCCGGAACAACGCGCTGACGGGCTCCGCGGCGTCATCCCCACCCACCCGACGCGGCGCCAGCGAGCGACGCTGCGACGCGGGTGGACCACTGCCCCGGCTGGGTGGCGAGGAGGACACGCGGATCGGTCCGACGCGTTCCATCGACGGAGGTGTGCTCTCTTCCGTGGCCTGCGGGGCCACGCTCGGGATCCTGGGCTGGGTGGTGCGGGTCTGCCGGTCCGAGTCACTCATTGCTCAGCGTCTCCCGGGGGTGGCGGCACGCTCGTGCGTCGACGCATGCTGTCCAGCGCGCGCGCCGAAGCGTCGCGAACACGCTCGCTATTGCGAAAACGACGCCCGCGCTCGCGCTCCAGGGCGTTCTCCGCGTCCACGCTGGTGGCGGTGCGGCCCAGCAGATCTGCCGCGAGCTCTCGGGTCTCGTCGTGCGACCTGGAGGCGACGAGCGGCGAACGCTCGAGCAACTCGACGGCGATATCCTCGGCACGGGATGGCAAGAGCGACGCCAGTACATCCAGGGACAGCGCACGCTCCTCGAGCGGCAACTCGTCGAACTGCTCCGAGCGGATCCGCAGGGCAAGAGCTGGACCAACGACCCTCACCTCGTGCTCGGCCACCGTGTGCAGCGCCGCCAGACGCACTTCGAGGCTGGAGTCCTCCAGCAGCTGGCGTAGCTCGAGATTCAAGCGCTCGGAGGACGCCCCGAGGGCGCTCAACGCTTCCAGCCGCACCACTGGTTCTGGATGCGCACAGGCCTCGAGCAGGGCAGGTCTAGCTGCCTGTTGCTCTCCACGCGCCAGGGCGCGCACCAGGGTCAACGCCTGGCTCACGTCAGCCCGCAGGATGGCTGGCCCGAGGGCGCGTTCGTTTCCGCGCGAAATCGCAACGAGCTGCGCCAGGATCGCGCGCTCGAAGCCCGGCCCGCGTACCCGTCCCAACACCTCGGCCAGCGCCTGCGCGTGGGACTGGTCCAGTACTCGCCCGAGCCGGGCCCACAGGAGTTCGCGCTGGGGCTGCTCCAGGGCATCCAGGGCCAGCAAGCCGTCCTCGACCACCCGGGGCGTGATCAAGCGCGAGATCAGCGTCTCGCGCAAGGTCTTGTCACGGCCCGCGGTCTCGACCAGGGCGAGCGTGCACTCGAGCCGCGTCAGCGGAGAGTCGGCCCCGAGCCGGTTCAGGGTTTGCTCCAGCGGCACCAGCACCATGGTCAGCGAACTCGAGCGCAGCGCGTGCAGGAGTCCGCTGCTGGCCACATAGACGAAGCGGTTCACGCCCTGAGCCCGCTCTCCCTCCAGCGCGCTGGCGAGCTCCTTGATGCGGCTCGCCTCGGCCTCGAGCAACTCGCTGAGTTCCCGGCCCGTCGCCCCCAGAGAGCGCTCCAACTCCAGCTGCCAGTCTTGCTGGTTCGCCGGATCCCCACGGTACTGTTGCCAGCACTCGGTCAGCTGCAGTCGGCTGTCGAAGCGGGCCACCGCCACCACGGATCGCCGCACCTCCTCCAGCGCTTCGCGCGCGCGTCCATCACCCTCCTGGAAGACATCGACGACCTGAGACACGACGTGAGGCAGATCGGCCTCCCAGAGCAAGGTCGTGAAGTCGTTCAGCGGATCGTCATCGAGATCCGACAGCATGCACTCGGAGAGCTTCTCCCACTCCTCGCGGGTCATGCCTTGACGGAAGCCCAGCACTCGCACCCCGTCCGCGAACAGGCGGTAGGGGATCCGCTCGAAGCTCCCGCTCGGCTCCCACACCGCCTCGTCCGCGAGCACGAAGGCGTAAGGACTGAGGTTGCAGAGCAGCGCTCCGTCGGAGGCCGCGAGGGCGCGCTGGATGTGGTCCCAGGCGCGCTCCTTCGCTCGCTGACTCTCGGGGTGCGTCGCACCGTACTGGAGTTCTGCCCGCAGCGATCGCTCCCAGTGCCCGAACAGCTCGCGGAGCACTCGGACCTCGTCGTCGCTGATGGGCTCCAGCAGCGGGGGGAGCGAGACCTCGTGCTGCCGGCTCCCCGGGGAGCCCAGGCCCGACAAGTCCGGCACCGCCGGTGCCGCGGGGATCTGCGCCGAGACCGCGAGCGCGGAGACACCGACCTGCTCCTCCCGGGGCAGCGGAGGCTGGGTCTTGGCAACCGCCGTCTTCAGCTGGCGTATGCTGCTGACGAACCGCCCGGGTTCTTCCAGCTCGCGCAGCCTCCGCGCGCGCCGCGCGGCTCGGTACATGTCCGCCGCCGACTGGAATCGCCGCTCCGGATCGCGCATCAGGGCGCGATCGACCAGCTCCACCAACTCGAGCGGTGCGTCGGGCAAGAGCAGTCCGAAGCTCGGCCGATCGAAGCTCGCGGAGGTGCGCGTGAGCGGGGTCTCACCAGTGAGCAAATTGAAGCAAATCGCTCCCAGGGCGAAGAGGTCGCCTCGCGCGTCCAGCGCGTCCGTGCCCTGGCTCAGGCGCTCTGGGGGAACGAAGGCCAGGGGAGCGGCGACGCCGCCGATCTCACGCAGCCGCGCGAAACCGAAATCGCGAATCCACACCTCCCCCAGCTCCGAGACCACGATGCTCTCGGGGCGAAGATCACGGTGGATGATGTTCTTGCCGTGGGCGACGTCCAGGATCTCCAGCGCGCCGCACATCACCTTCAACGCGTAGGCGGGGCTGAACGCTTCAGGCCCAGCCAGCAGCAGATCGGCGACGGACTGGCCCTCAGCCAGCGCGCTGACCAGAAAGGGCAGCCCCTGATGCTCACCAGAGTCCAGCACGCGCACGCAGAACGGATGTTGGACCTCGTTCGCGATGCGCGGATCCCGAAGGAAACGCTCTCCGAGCTCCGGGATTCGAGCAAGCTCGGGCTGCAGGAAGCGCAGCACCCCACGCTGTCGCCCGCGGTCGACCAGGAAAGCGTGGGTGAGCGAGCCGCTTCCTCGCGACTCGCGCACGTTCCAACCGGCCACGTTCGGCCCTGGGTTGAAGTCGGGGAGGGGGCTGGAACCGATCATGGCGAGTCCGAGGTAGTAGCTTAGTGTGGGCGAAAGTCACACCCGGTTCGCCGAGGCTACATTAGATACCGGCTCGTATCCATGGTTGCCTGAGTCCCGTACGACGCCTCGGCCCGACTCGCCTCATTTGCTGGGGGGGGAGAGGAGCAACGGCCCTGACTCCAGCGGGCAGCGCCGCGAGCGCGGCACGCTCCGGTCTGGCTGGACTCAGCCGCGCTCGCGCGACACCCGAGCTGCGAACGTGCACCAATCCGGTGATAACCGCCGTCCCTCCTCGGGGCCACCGGGAGCACAGGCCCCCGGGCGGACATTGTTTGTCTTAGCGAAAGTTGCACCCGGTCGTCGAAGTGGCGATGGTGGACCTGCGCCCTGCAGCGCGTTCAAGGAGCCCATGGCAGAACACCACCCGCCCTCGTCCTCGCTCACCGTCAGCCCCACCGCGAATCGCCGCGCGGCGCGGCAGCTGGAGCTACACGCCGCCGCGCTGGAGCAGCTCAAGGCAGGACGCTACGCGGCAGCGCGGGTTCCTCTCTCACGCCTGCTGCTCACCCTGGAACCAAGCCACCCAGGCCGACCAGGCTGCCTCGCCACGCTGGCATTCGTCTTTGCGCAGCTGGGCCGTCTCGAAGAGGCGAGCCAGGCAGCACGGCAAGCGCTCGTGCTCGCTCCGGATCTCGAGGTCGCGCGAGCCTTCTTGCTGGCTGGGTAGCCAGCTGAGCCGGGGAGACTAGGTCGAGCGGGAGGCTAGGTCGAGCGGGAGGCTAGGTCGGAGCTTGGGTCGAGCGGGACGCTAGGCTGCGATGCTGACGACGCAGCGCTCTCGCCGACGGGGTGTGAGGCCCCTACGACCACAGCTCCTCGGTCGACTCGCCGCGCGCACGCGCGCGGGGCCGGGAGCCGCGCGGAACGTGCGCCCTTTCAGCTCGTCGCTGCGCGGCGTGGCCATCGCGAAGTAGCGCACGTCCGCCCAGAGCCACAACACGATCTCCTCTACGGGGAGCGTCGGGAAGCGGCGGCACTGACTCTCTTGAAGCGTCACTGGCTGCATGGCGAGTCCCTCAAGCGAACAAGGCCAGGGCTTCCGCCCTTTCCTCGCGGAACTGATTCCAGGAGCTGGCGAAGGTAGCCTCGGAGATCTGCAGGTACTCCGCAGACGAGCGCTTCGCGAGCTCGGCGAGACCGGGCTCGAGCTGATTCGCGATGGTCTTCTCGATCGCGTCCGCGAGGTCGAGCAACGCGACCATCAGCCCAACGTCTCCCCCAGAGCCGAGCCCACGTCCGAGCTGGTGATGCCACGCGACAGCCACCGGCAATGGCTCGGGAACCTCCCACAGCCGCAGCGCGTGGCCTCCGAGCACGGCATGGTCGTAGCCAAGCGCGACGCGCTCACCGAGGTGAACGTCGATCCCACCGTCTGGGGGATAGTCGTACTCGTCCGCCTGCATGATCAACAGCTTGCCCACGTCGTGGAGCAGCCCCGCCAAGAACACCTGCGAGCCGCCTGACCAACCGCAGGACGCGGCGAGCTGACGCGCCACCACGGCGACGCCCACCGAGTGCTCGCGCACCCGCAGCCCCGCGCCCCAGGCGTCCTTGAACAGCCCCATCGCCGCGACCGCGAGCAACATGTCCATCACGGTCTTGCCGCCGAGGCGCACGACGGCGCCTTCGATGGTGGCGATCTTGTTGCCACGCGAAAACAAGCTCGAGTTCGCGACGCGCAACGTCTTCGTGGCCAGCGCCGTGTCGCCCTCGAGGAGCTTCGCGACCTGACCCAGATCGAAGTCCGGATCATTCAGGAGCGCCAGGACTCGCTGAGCGACCACGGGGAACGGCTTCAAGCCCTGGACGTCGGCCAGGCGCGCAGCGAGGCTCGCTGCCGCATGGTGTTCGTCCTCCGCGTCGTCGACATCGCCAAACCACAGCTCCTCGACCACATTGTCCGCCAAGCCGGTCCGAGGCCGGCTACCCTTCCAAATCGCTGCGTCATTCATCTGACTTCACCTCCGCCAGTCTCCCGCCGGCCAGCCAGGCCCGAGCGAGAGGAGTCGATCGCCAGACCGTGTAAAATCCCGTGAATTACGCGAGATCAGCCATGGTCCTGAGCTGCGACAAATCAACATGCGTGCCAGACCTTGCGGCGAGACGAGCTTCGGGTAAGGAAGGCAGCGACATGGACAATGGCATCGTCAACCTGGTCGCCATCGTGGGTTCGCTCGTGATCGCGATGAGCCTCATCCCGGTCATCTTCTTCAGCAACTCGCGCGGCGAGACGAAGGAGCCGCCCCTCGAAGAGCAGTTCGCGTGGAAGGACACGGACGACCTCGAGGACTTCGTCAAGGCGCGCCACTAGAACGATTCGCGCCCAAACGGCGCGAACCACAGTCAGATCACTGGTCCCAACGGACCAGCTTCACAGTCAGCCGGTAATCCGCGGAGCTCCATCAGGAGGCCGCTGGGCACGGGGTACCGGGTTGCTTCAGTCGTTTTCACACGACCGCTTCGATGGTCTGCGGCGAGCGCGCGCTCGCACGTCGCCGAATACCATCGAGCGAGCCACCCGCAGTCTCAGGGGGACCATGCTCAGCTCCGCACCGAATCAGGATTCGCGCTCGACGCCTTCACGCCGGACCGGCTCTCGCCGTAGCGGCGGTGCGCTCGGCTGGTTGACGGCCGCTCTCATGCTCACGGCGGCCCCCGAAGTGGCGGCGCAGGTCGCCCCACACCGCTCCACCCCCACCCTGGTCTCCACCAACGGCCGCGCCGCGGTCGTCTACGACGTGCCAACCCAGCGCGTACGTGGCTTCCTGGAGCACATCTATCGAGCGCGCAGCGACGGGGCCCAGACCCGCGACTTCGCCTACGACAGCTATCCAGGTCTGCGCATCGGAGGTAGCCCGAGCTGGCTGGGCGATGTCACTCCGAACCTGGTCGAGTACGAAGCAGGGACCGGCATCATCCATGTGCGCCGGGAGCTGATGGGGCTCCGTGTGGACGAGTACGTCTTCGCGCCGATCGGGCTGAGCGAGCGCGCGTACGTGGATCTGGTGCGGGTGGAGCGCACCTCCGGCAGCGCCAGCGACGTGGATGGCTATTTTCTGTATAATTTCCACATGGGAACTGGGACACCAGAACCCGACAGTGGCGGCGAGACCATCGTCTGGCAAGCCTCCGAAGACGCCTTCATGGAGTGGGGCCCGAGCGGAGCGGCAGTGGGCTACGGGGCGCTCACGACCAGCGCCCATCACGGCGCCTCACCCGAGAACCCCTACGCGGCGCTCCAGGCTGGTGACGACCTGAGTGACAACGCAGGCAGCGGGGGTTCCCGGGACGACGCCGTGGGCGGGATCCAGTGGTCACTCGGAGCGCTCGACGTGGGGAACAGCGCCTGGTTTGGCGGCTTCGCCGTCGTCGACTCGGGAGGCGACGTCCTGCCGCGCATCCAGGCCGTGCGAAGCTGGCTCGCAGCCAGGAGCCCCGAGCGGCTGCTGAACGACGAACGCGCCGCATGGCAAGCCTGGCACGCAGCTGGCTCCTACCCGAGCCTTCAGGGAGCGGAGAAGGACCTGTTCGAGCAGTCCATGGCCATTCTGCGCATGGGCCAAGTCCAGGAAGCCGGTCGCGGCAAGGGTCAGATTCTCGCGAGCCTGCCCACGGGCATGTGGAACATCTCCTGGGTTCGCGACATGGCCTACGCCGTGGTGGCGCTCGCGCGAGCCGGACACCTCGATGAAGCGCGCGCCGCGCTCGAGTTCCAGCTCGGCGCGGACTCTGGCCACTACCAGACCGAAGTCGGAGTGCCCTATCAGATCTCCATCACGCGCTACTTCGGCGACGGCGTCGAGGAGACCGACTTCAACGAGCACGGCCCCAACATCGAGTTCGACGGCTTTGGCCTGTTCCTGTGGACGCTCCACGAGTACGTCGAAGCGGGCGGAGACGCGAGCTGGCTCTCGTCGGTATGGCCTGACGTCAGCGCGAAGATCGCCGACGTCCTGCTCGCGCTGCAAGAACCGTCGGGCCTGATCGCCGCCGACTCGTCGATCTGGGAGGTGCACTGGCAAGGTCAGCAGAAGCACTTCGCCTACACCACCCTTACTGCGGCCAACGGCCTTTGCCGCGCGGCATCACTCGCGGAGCGAGTGCAGGACAGCGCCAGGGCGAATGTCTATCGTGAGGCAGGCTCTGCCGCACAGGGTGCCTTGCTCTCCGAGCTCAGCGCGCCGGACCACACGCTGGCACAGAGTCTGGAGGAGCTGCAGTCGGGCTCCGGGTTCCTGGACGCAGCCGCCATCGAGGCCGTCGGCTTCGGGCTCTTGAACCCAGAGGGGCAGACGGCGAAGGCAACTCTGTCGTCGATGCGAGCCGCGCTCGTACCCTCGAGTGGGCGCGGCTTCTTCCGCAACGACGATGGGGGTTGGTATGACTCCCAGGAGTGGGTCTTCGTGGACCTTCGCACGGCCTACGCCATGCGCAAGATGCAGGACCCTGGCCGCAGTGAACTCATCCGCTGGATCACCGACCAGGCGTCGGAGAACTACAACCAGATCTCCGAGCTGCACGACGCCGCGAACGCGGACTACCGCGGCGAGAACCCCATGGTTGGCTTCGGTGCTGGCGCCTACACGCTCGCGTTGATCGACCGCGAGTCCCCCCGCGATCTGATTCCCTGCGGTAACTACGCGGACAGCGGCGGGAGCGGCGGGAGCGGCGCGGGTGGCGGGAGCGGCGGGGCAAGCGGTGGCGCCTCCGGCAGCGCTGGCAGTGGACCGGCCAGCGGCGGCAGCCAGAGCACGGGCGGCAGCCAGAGCACCGGCGGCGGCCAGAGCACCGGCGGCAGCCAGAGCACCGGCGGCAGCCAGAGCACCGGCGGCAGCCAGAGCACCGGCGGCAGCCAGAGCACGGGGGCAAGACCCAACCACGCCGCGGATGACTCCGGGTGTGGGTGTCGCCTTTCGGGGCCGAGTGGTGAGGGGCGTGAGCTGGCAGCGCTGGTGCTGCTGGGCGGGCTCCTCACGCGCAGACGGAGAGCGAGCCCATCTCGCGCTTCCGGGAGGAATTTATGAAGCTCTCGAGGGGCTCGTCGGTCTGGCTCGCTTGCGTATCGGCGCTCTGGCTCGCGGCCTGTAGCGGGGACGCCGATGAACAGGGCCCGTCCGGCTTCGGCGAAGGCGGCGCGAACATCGGCGGGAGCGCGGGGACTCTTGGCGATGCCGGCGCTCGAGGTGGCAGCGGCGCCGTGACTCAGGGCGGGGCGAGCGGCAGCAGTGGCGCGGCGGGCAGCAGCGGCGCTCGCGGCGGCAGCGGCGGCCTGGCCCAGGCAGGAGCGAGCGGCAGCGCGGGCACCGGGGGCCAGGTCGCCGTCGCCTGCCCGGTCAGCCTGAGCTACGACCCTCCTGCGGGCAAGGTCATAACTCAGGTTGCGATAGCGGGCGAGTGGAACGGGTTCAGCGCAACGGCGCTGCCCATGCAGGGCCCCGACAGCGCCGGAAATTTCCATACAGATTTTTCTCTCCCCCCCGGAATCCACGGCTACAAGCTCGTCCTGGACGGCAGCGAGTGGATCCTCGATCCGGGCCAAGGCTACCGGAAGTACGTCGACCAGACCGAGAACTCGGGTCTGCGGGTCCCCGACTGTACCCGCCCGCGCTTGACGGTCCTGAGCACGAACAAGGGACAGTCCTCGTTCGAGGCGACCGTCGAGGTTCATCGCGCGCTCTCTGGGGCGCAGGTGTCGAGCGCGGACGTCAGCGTCAGGCATCGCAGCCCGAGCGGCGAGCAGTCTGCGCCGAGCACGCTGAACGGCGACACGATCCACCTCGACTTGACCGGCCTGGCGCAGGGCAAGCACACCCTGGTGCTGCATGTCCGGGACGCCGCTGGGGCCCAGAGCGAAGACCTCCTGCTCCCGTTCTGGATCGAAGCCGAGGAGTTCTCGTGGCAGGGAGCCGTCATCTACATGGCCGTCACCGACCGCTTCGAGGACGGTGACTCCAGCAACGACCCTGGCCCCACGCCGGGGGTCACGGACTCACGCGCCGACTGGAACGGCGGAGACTTCGCTGGCCTGCGTCAGCGCATCGCCGACGGCACCCTCGACGCGCTGGGCGTCCGTGCCCTGTGGCTCACGCCGTTCCAGACCAACCCGGCCGGGGCCCATGGCGCGGCTGACGGTGTGCACCAGGTCACGGGCTACCATGGCTACTGGCCGGTCGAGCCGCGCAGCGTCGAGCCACGCCTGGGTGGTGAGGCCGCGCTCAAGGCGCTGGTCAAGGAGGCTCACGCCCACGGCATTCGGGTATTGATGGACTTCGTGTTGAACCACGTGCACGAGGACCACCCCTATGTCGCGCAGCACCCCGATTGGTTCCGCACGGGATGCGTGTGCGGGACCAGCGGCTGCGACTGGACGGCCAAGCGCCTGGAGTGCCTCTTCACTGACTACCTGCCCGACGTGAACTGGACCGTGACCGAGGCCAGCGAGCAGTTCGTGAGCGACGCCCTGTGGTGGCTCGAGGAGTTCGATCTGGACGGACTGCGGGTGGACGCCGTCAAGCACGTCGAGGACGCCGCGATTCGCAACCTGGCCACGAGCGTACGTGAAACCTTCCAGGGCGCAGGCGATCGCTACTTCCTGATGGGCGAGACTGCCATGGGATGGAGCGATTGCTCCGTGGACTGCAACCGCGAGCAGTACGACACGATATCGAACTACGTCGGTCCCCACGGCCTCGACGGGCAGTTCGATTTCGTGCTCTACCACGCAGTGCCCTATCGGGTCTTTGCCTACCAGGACAAGGGGCTCCTGCACGCCGACTACTGGACGCAACAGAGCCAGCTCCAGTATCCGCAGGGAAGTATCATGACACCGTTCATCGGTAGCCATGACTCCTCTCGCTTCGTCTCCATCTCGACCTACCGAGGTCAGCAAGGCTTCGACCGCTCCGTCGCCTACAATCAGTGGAGCAACCTCCCGTCGGCCCCTCCAGATGCCGAGCCCTACGCGCGGCACCGCGTCGCGCTCGCCTGGTTGCTCACCTTGCCCGGGGCTCCACTGCTCTACTACGGCGACGAGTACGGCCAGTTCGGCGGCGCCGATCCGGACAATCGGGCGATGTGGCGCGCACCAGGCGCCCTGTCGTCGGCCGAACAGGCGACCCTGACCTTGACGCGCAAGGTCGGTCAGGCGCGCAAGGAGCTGGTCGCGCTACGTCTCGGCGACTACCGATCGCTGTACGCTAGCGAGTCGCTGCTCGTCTACGCGCGCAAGCACCTCGATCAGGTGGCGATCGTCGCGCTCTCGCTGGACCCCAACGCCACCACGACCGAGATCGGCTTACCGGTCTCCCTCGGCTCGAGCGACGGCGTGACCCTGGTCGACCGCATCGGCGGCAACGTGACCAGCGTCAACGGCGGAAAGCTCAGCATCGCCCTGCCCGGGTTTGGTGCAGCGGTGCTCGCGCCCTGATTCGTTCCTGGTGACCGAGTCGCCCACGAAAGCCGCCGCAAACCGCGGGAACTGCGCAGAAAAGCCCGCTCCGATCCCGACGGGCAAGCGCTGCTTGAAACCCTGGTCGTAGACCGGCGTACTAGGGCTCCAGCCGGAACCCATGCCGGCGCAAAGGAGTATCGATGATTCGAAGCATTTGGATGCCGGCACTGGCCCTGGGTCTGGGACTCGCGATCAGCGGGTGCGACGAGGGCCCCTCGAAGAACGCGGCCCCGGTATCCTCCTCCCTGGAACCCGCGGCGAAGCCGACCACGGCCAGCGCCTTCGAGGTCAAGAGCGACGCCTCGAAGGTCACGTTCCAGATGGACGCACCGATCGAGAAGATCTTCGGTGACGTGCCGGGTTCGGCCAGCGGTGAATTCTATGTGGATTTGCAGGACGTCACGAAGTCCACGGGACTTCTGAAGATCGACCTGGAGAAGCTCGTGGTCTACCAGCAGAAGCGCAAGGACGAGAGCCAGGAGTTCGGCGAGAAGGTCAAGAACGACACCCAGAACGAGCATGTGCTGAACTGGCTCGAGATCGGCAAGGATGCACCAGACGCCGAGAAGGCCAAGAACCGCTACATCGAGTTCAAGGTCAAGAAGGTGGAGACCGAGGGGGAGAAAAACCTGAGCAAGCTGAGCGGCGACGAGCGCAAGGTCGACTTGACGGTGACTGGCGACTTCCGCCTCCACCAACGGACGGTGGAGAAGACGGCGAAGCTGGAGATGACCGTGACGTACGCAGGCGACAAGCCGAAGTCGATCAGCATCAAGAGCAAGGAGCCGATCCCGGTCGACATGGAGAAGCACGACGTGCGGCCGCGCGAGGCTTTCGGAAAACTGGCGCAGGCCACCTTCGACACCCTGAGCAAGAAGGTGAACAAGATGCCGCAGGTCAGCCTGGAGCTCGAGGCGTCCGCCAAGTAGAGGCGCCCTCGGCTTTGCAGCACAGTCTGGGCGGTCCCACCCTGGAACCCCGTGCATCCCCTGGTCTTGGGGAACCGCGCGGCCCGGGGAGGAGGCCGCCAGGCGTCGCCGTCAGCGCTGAACGAGGCCACTCGGCGCTCGCCTCACGGCGCTTTTACGTGCAAAACTGAGGGTGGTCTGCTGCGGGACAGCGTCCGATGTAGGGCCTCTGGATCTTGGCTTGATGGAGATACTCATGCGCAACCAACTCTGGATTCCGCTCTGTTGTTTGACCCTGACCCTGGGTTGCACCGCCAAGGAACGCGAGAACGGCGTCGAGAGCGGCGGTTCCGCAGGGCAAGGCGCGAATGGAGGCACGGCTGGAAGCGGCGCAGAGGGTGGCTCTGGCGGCGCCAACGGCGGCAGCGCTGGCTCTGCCACGGGAGGCAGTGGTGCCGGCGGCGCTGGAGCCACTGGAGGTTCGGGCGCCAGCGGAGGTTCGGGCGCAGCGGCCGGAACCGGAGGCACCGGGGGCACTGGCGGCAACGGACTGAAATGTACCCCGGGGCCGGTCACCGAGCTGACCACGGACACCTCACGTCCTGCCTTGAACGATGAGCCGGACATCGCCGTGACCCGCTGCGGCGAAGATGGTTGGCTCGCCATGCAAACCGGCATGGGCATCGACATCTTCCGCATTCGCTTCGGACAGGATGGGAACCCCATCGCAGGAAGCTGGTTTCTCGACTTCCCGGACTCGCACGTCCATGGCCTGAGCTGCGACGTCAACAACCTGCGCATCCTCACCCAGAACGCGAACGGCGCGAACGAGATCCTGCTCCCGTTCGCAGGTCAGGACCTGACCACGCCGCTGATGCCGACGGCGGCGGGGGTCACGATTCCGAACAGCTGTGTGGGCAACATCCGCGGGTTCTTGCCGTCGTACAACGGCGGGCTGCACTGGATGATCGAGTGTCAGCCCGACGCGAGCAAGACGACCATCTCCGCCGGTCCACCGATCGTCGACTTCGTGAATGGCCCACCCAGCGAGTCGCTCTCGCTCGCAGCCTACGCCTACGCCGGTGGTATCCACGTGGGCATGAACGAAAAGGGCGAGGGTTGGGCGGGTGCTACCGCGGCGCAGCTCGGGACGCTGCAGAAGATCGCCTTCGAGGACCCCGCCGCACGCCCAACGGGCCTGGCGACGATCACGGCGAATAGTCAGGGCTTCTTCGTGATGGGGCTGACCACGAGCCCGCCACCGAATCTCCTGCCGGGCAGGCTCTTCACCGGTCAGATCCCGCCGTCCAAGATCAACGAAATCTTCGTAGGGGGGCAGCTCCCGCCCACCGTCGCGTACCGCCGGGAGATCACGAGCACCGACGAGATCGGCCCGACGAGCCAGCTGAGTCAGGGCTCGAACACGGTCGTGTTCTCCACCATCAACCTGTCCGGCGATGTGCTGATCTCGATCTTGGGGAGCGATGGAAAGATCATCGACTGGGCCGACACCATCTACCAGCCGAGCAATGTCACCGTTCGCCGCACCTACGCGCTCACCAACGGCCCCGGGAACGGCAACATAGTCGCCTGGGCGGAGTACGACGCAAACAACAAGTATCGAGCGTACGTGCGAAGCATGCTGTGCTTCTGAGAGCACGGCCCCCGACCTGCCGCGGGCGCTGATCGGGGTGAATCGCGCCTCTCAGCGCCTCACTCGCTCCCTGCGCACCCGCAGCACGAGGCGCTTCCCGCGGCGCTCGAGCTCCAGGACGACGTCTCCGCGCACCGGCCCGCTCATGCGCCGCCGGGCGTCCGTCATGCCGGTCACATCGACGGCGTCGACCGCCAGGATCCGATCACCAGGCAACAGGCCGGCGCGCTCCGCTTCGCTGCCCGGCGCGACGTGTACCAGCACCACCTCGACGCCGGCGTCGACGTCATTCTCGCCTAGCGTCACCGCCACCGAGCCGCTCGCTGCGGGCTCCGTGTCGCTCACCGGCAGGTTCAGCACGATGTGCACGCCTCGAGTGACGTCGCCTTCGTCCACCTCGGCCTTGATCTGACCGCGGCCGACCTCGGCCGCATAGGCCTCGAGCAACACGGGGCCTGCGCTCAGGCCGCGCAACCTGAAGTGACCCTTCGCGTCGGTGACCGCGACTCCAGGCGGCAGGGCACCAACCGGCAGGAATGCAGGCGCGACATCGACCGCAACCCGCGCGCCTGCGACCGGCTCACCGTCGGTGTCCACCACCTCACCCTCGACGTCGCCAGGAGCGCTGAGGTCCACCGCGGAAAGCTCGAAGGGACGATCGTCCCGATCCGTGCGCTCGATGGTCACGCTGCGCTCCACGCGTGCGAACTCAGGATGACTGACCACCAGACGCCCGGGTCCCGGAGTCACATTTTCCATAAGGAATTTTCCTTCAGAGTCCGTGATGGCTCCCTTCTGATCACCGCCGCTGATCAAGAGCACGTTGGCTCCCTCCACGAAGCGCCGACCGCGCACCGCCGTCACCTGGCCCACGACGCTCACCGCCGTGTCCAGGCTCACGGTGTATTCCTCCGGCGCCGTCTGCAGCTGGACCTGCGCTCTAGCGAAGCCCGGCGCGGTGACGACGATCTCGAGTGGCAGCCCCCGAGCGTCTTCCACCGTCACTTCGCCTCGCTCGTCACTGAAGAACGTCGCGCGCAACGGCTCCGCGGGATCCAGGCTGAGGACACTGACCTGCGCCATCCCGACGGGCTCTCCGCGTCCGGTCTCCACGCGCACGAGCACTGGGTCGCGCTCCTCTGGCAGGGTGATCTCGATCTCCTTTCTCTCCCCTTCGGGGACCTCGATCACCTGCTTGATGACTACCCGATCGAAGTCCTCTGGACGGTAGACGTTGAGCAACACCTGCTCCGGCACCGCGGCGAACGCGAACGTCCCGTCGCTGGCGGTGACCGTCGTGCGCTCCAGCGTGCCTTCCAGCGCCATGATGTCGACGCGCGCACCGCTGACGCCGAAGCCAGCCTTGTCGACCAGCTTGCCCTCCAGTGTGCCCCCTGCCTTGAGCACCACCTCCACCTCGGCTTCCCCCCCCGGCCCGAGGGTCACCACGTCACTGATGCCCTCGACGTAAGCCGGGTGCCGGACCAACGCCCGCACGCGCCCCGGAGTGACCGGGTGCGCCCTGAAGCGACCGTCCAGGCCGGTCACCCAGGGCACGTAGTCAGCCTCCCGGCCCTGGTCAGACGCCGGCATCTGCATCCCCACGGAACCGGACGACCAGTCCTTGGGGATTGGCGGAATCGGCCCAGGCATCACACCGAGCTCCCCAGCGGGTATCAGCGGGCTGGGTCCCGCCAGCGCCCAGGCGAAATGCGCATCGCGAAACGCCGTCAGCTGAGGTGTCTCGGCCACGGGCATGCCGTCGATGTCCGTGCCGATGATCTCGATGGACGCACCATCCACGGGGTTGTCGTTCGTGTCCTTGACCAGCCCGATGAGCGTCGCCCCCTTCAGCAGCGTGACCTTGACCGGTCCATCGAGCTTCTCGGGCACTGCCACGCCGCCACGCGCGACATAGCCGGTCGCCCTGGCGGAGACGCTGGCGGGCCCAGGCGCGATCGGTCCGAGGCTGACCGCGCCATCACTCCCGGTCGTGCCTTGGAGAGGAAACGAAGACAGGCCGTACTCGGTGAGCACAACGTCGGCACCCTGGACCAGCTCGCTGTCGGCCTCGCTACCCCCGCTCACCACCACCTGCACCATGCGCCCGGGGAGCAACTGCAGCGTTACCTCCGAGTGTTCGCCCTTGGTGATCTGGTGGCCGATCAAGGTGTGACTGACCGCGCTGCCTTTCTCCGCACGGATATCGTAGGAACCGGAGAGCAAGCCACCGATCCGCGTGACTCCCATGCCGTCCGTGCGGGTGCGGCGCGCTGGCCACAACCCAGAGCCAGAGATCAGCACGTCCGCGCCCTGCGCCGGTCCACCGCCGACGTCCACCACCTTCACGCTCAGGGACGCCAAGCGCCTCAGGGTCAAGCTGACGTCACCCGTGACTCCGGACTGCGTCTGAGACTCGTAGCCCCGCGCGGAGGCCTTCACGGTCCAGGGCGGCCGACCGAGGCGCTCGAAGCGCACCACGCCGCTGGCGTCGCTCAGCCCGCCGTGGGGCAGCGGGTCCCCGCCCGTCGCGAGCACCGTCGCGTCGGCGAGCGAATTCCCCGCTTCGTCCTGCACCCGCACACGCAGCTCATGAGCTGGCTCGAGCACGACGCGCGCCCTGCGCACGTCCTCGGGAGCCTCCAGCCCCTCGACCACCAGCTGCGCGCTGCTCCGCGCGAAGCCGTCGGCGCTCACCAGCACCCAGCTAACTCCGCGCGGTAACGATTCAAGGGACAGCCGCCCTTGCTCGTCCGTGATCCCCTGACCCGAGGCGTAGTAACGATCGCCGAGCCGCAAGAACAGCCTGACCACCGCACCAGCGACTGGCGGGGCCGAGCTGCAGTCCGCTGGCCCGGCGTCGGCCCCCGCATCTCCCTCGGACACGCAGCCTCGCCCGTCCACCGCCTCCACCACCAGGCGCCCATCTCGCTCTTCCATCGGGGTTGGGGGTGAGGGCGCGCTCGGTCCCGACACAACCGGCGGCAGCAGGCGTGTGTCCATCAGGCCAGCGAGGAACAGCAAGCACACGATCGCCCCGAGCCAGTACGCCCAGCGCAGAAAGCGCCGATCCTGGTCAGCGTGCTGGTTCGAGGTCTGGGAACCTCGAGGCTCCGAGCTCGGCTGTCCCTTGGGTTCGCTCAACCCGACGACGATACTCCCGGAGCGACGCCGGACCAGCGTTTGCCGCAGAACCCGGTGCGAAGTAACCTGCTTGGGTGGTGAAGTGGGTCCGCTCAGCGCCGAATCACGCCCGTCGAGGACCCCTGACGTGGCTGGCGGCGTTCGCGGGTGCGCTCGCGGCAGGCGCGCTGATGCCCACGGGTTGCAGCTCCGAGGACCGCGCTCCGCCCCCAGCGAGCACTCAGAGACCCATCGACGACGCTGGTTTCATCGACACCGGCAATGACGACCCCCCGCCCCTGGACGCCTCTGGGCTGTGTGGCAATGAGCTCATCCCCATCGTCGACGACCGCCCAAACCTGTACTTCGTCGTCGACCACTCTGGGAGCATGAATCAGGAAGTCGCCGGACGTACCCTCGCGGAAGCGACCCACGACGCAATCCGCGACGTCCTGCAGCTCGTAGGACCTCACGTGCGCTACGGCGCCGCTGTCTTCCCGAACCCTGCCATCGGAGAGTGCGCGGCGGGCGCCGAGGTCTACCGGCTGCGCGCCGGAGAACCCGCTCCGGAGGGTGGTGGTTCGAGCGCCACGCTGCGCGGCCTGCTGAACGCTCTCGACGACGCGCCGGTGCGTGGCGGCACCCCGGTGTCCACCACGTTCGAGGTGCTGGAGTCGTCCTTGCTCGATCAAGACCGCCGCACCTACGTGATCCTGGCAACCGACGGCGGCCCCAACTGCAACCCCAAGCAGGCTTGCACCGCCGCGGACTGCCAGCTGAACATCGAAGGCGCGACGGTTGGCGGCTTCGAGTGCGACGCACACCTCAACTGCTGCGATCCAGGTTTCGCGCTGGGCGCGCAGCTCAACTGCCTGGATCGCGATCCCTCGGTGGCGCGGGTCGCCGCGCTGCGCGCCAGCGGCGTGGACACCTTCGTGATCGGGATGGTGGGCAGCGAACCGTACCAGGCCACCCTGAACCAGCTGGCCGTCGCCGGCGGGCGCTCGCGCGCGGCCAATCCTCGCTACTACCCCGCGGACTCCCCTCAGGCGCTGAGCGACGCGCTGATCGAGATCGGCCTCGCGGTCGCGATCAGCTGCACCGTCGAACTCGATCAGAAGCCGCCGGAACCGAACAAGGTGAACGTCTACTTCGACACGGAGTTGATTCCCAACGACGACAGCGACGGCTGGCGCTGGGTGGACGACACGCACATCGAGCTGGTCGGCTCCCGCTGCGTGGAGCTGCAGAGCGCCAAGGTCGATCAGGTGCAGATCGTCTCAGGCTGCCCGACGGAGCTGAAGTGAGTGTAGAGTGGGACCCCGTGGACCCAGAGCTGGCAGCGCTGCGAGACGCCATCGATGGCCTGGATCGTCAAATCCTGGAGCTCGTCGCCAGGCGCGTCGAGGTGGTGCTGCAGGTGGGCGACTACAAGCGCGCTCGGAACCTGAGAGTCTACGATCCGGCGCGCGAGCGCGACGTGCTGGACAAGCTGTGCGCGGCCTGTCGTGAGCCACTCACGCGCGAGACCGTCCGCCGCATCTTCGAGCGCCTGATCGACGAGAGCCGGCGCCTGGAGCAGCTACACGTCAGCGACCCGAAGTAGGCACGAGCTCGTGGACGATGAGAGGGCGCAGAATGCTGCCGTCGAGCCCGGTGTCCGTCGGCGCCAGGACGCACCTCAGCTCGCGCATCGCCTCGAAGCTGACGTGACCTCGCCCAGGGTCGCCGATCAGAACCCGCACACCGCGCGCCGCTTGTCGCCTCAGCCACGACAGCACCCGCTTCGCGAGCGAAGATTCGTAGAGCACGTCGCCAACCAGGATCAGCTGCTGCTCGACGTCTCGGTCGATCAGATCCTCGAGACGCACCTCCACATCTCCCGGTGAGCGTGTGGAGTCGAGCTCGAGGTTCAGCTCCAGGGCGATCTTCGCCCAGGGGTCGAGCTCGCTCAGCACGACGCGCCGGGCGCCAGCCCGTAGCGCGGCCAGGCTGGCCACCCCACCTCCACCGCCGAAATCCAGGACCTCGAGGCCGGCGACCAGCGCGGGTGCGTCCAGGATGGCGCGAGCAAGCGCCTGACCACCGGGCCACGCGAAGGCCCAGTACGGCTCCGGGCAGCCCCAGGCGAGCAGCTCTGCCTCCGAGGCTCGCCACAGCGGCGTTCCCGGGGTGGCCAACAGCATCGGCAGCTCGGGACAGGTGTGAGGCGCGCTGAGCTGCGTCAGCTCGCGGATCCGCGCGGCAATCTCTGTTGTGGACCCGCGCGCCACGGAGCCTCAGTGAAGCGTGTGCCAGGAGCCTTCGTGGCGCACCTTCGGCACGCCGCGCTCGCTGGGAGGTGCCATCTCACCGCTGGGACGCTCCTCCACGTCGTCGATATCCGGCTCCGCGCCCATCTCTCGTAGCGCGATGCTCGACTCCGCGCCGGGCACCACGATGTGCACCCGCACGGCGCTCTGAGCCAGAGCGCGTCGTCGGTCCTCCTCCGCCTCCTCACGCTCCCAGCGCGCCAGCGTCTCGAAATGATGCTTGCGCCGCCGGCGCCAGGCGAGGCCGAACAGGACCAGCGCGCCAGCCCACACGAAGCCGCCACTGAACAGCACCGGCCAGAAGGTGTAGCGCTTGGCGGCATCGGCCCGCCACTCGTACTCCAGCTGGCCCAGGCTCGTGCCGAATGCGTCGTTGAACGCGGCCTCGAAGGGCTGCCCTGCCTCTCCAGCCTTTGGCCGCACCCGCTCCAGCAGGCTGCTGAAGCGCTCGGAGTCCTGTCTGCGCAACAGATAGCGCACGATATCTGCGCTCTGCGCGTAGGCCACTGCGGCCTTGTCAGAATCCGCAGGGAAACCAGCGTCGATGCGAGACAGCGGGATCAGACCGTTCCCCACCGTCGCCATCCACAGCGTCTGCAAGCGGGCGAGGCTGCTCTCACCAGAGACATGTACGGCGAAGCCCTCGTTGAACCAGCGCGGTACGTGGGCGCCGCCCACCGCGTCGTACAGCGCGACATGGGCGAGCTCATGGCGGAACACCTCCTCCAGCACGTGGGGCTGTCCTGGGTGCACGGGATCGATGGTCAGCAGCACCAGTCCGATGGATGAGTAGGCGACTCCCGATGCGTAGGCTGGCGGTGGGTAACCCTCCGGGGCGAGCGACGCCATCTCTCCAGGAGACCGCGCGACGATCACCCAGACCGGCGGAGACGACTTCTTCTCGTCGGCGAGCAGCACCGGTCTGCCGAGAGCGCTCGCCAGGACCTTGCGGAAACTATCCGCCTCGGCGATCAGCGGCTGGACCTTGTCCCGCATCGCCACCGGGTAGGCGATGGTTAGCCAGCCACCTTGGTAGCTCGTGAAGCCCGTTGGCACCTTGCGCGCCGCGACCAATTCTGGCGGGACCTGGGGCGCGTCGTGGGGTGGCGTGTACACCGCCTTCGGCGCGCCAGCTTCAGGCGCAGCGACGACGCTGCTCACCCCCAAACCAAGCGAGAGCAGCAACGCGAGAGCCATCAGCCATCGCAGCCAGGCGCGACCGAACCACGCCGAGCGGCGAGCCGGTGGACGCAGAGCCGAAGCAACGCTCGATGTGGGGTGCGAAGGTGCGACGCGCACAGATGACAAAAGTTAAGTTTGCCACTGCCCCTCGTCAACGCGACCCACGTCACTCTTGGGTGGCGCCAGGCGCGGGGACCTCACGGCGTCCTGCTCGCGGACCAGGGGGTGAGGCGCTCCTCGAGCCCGGCTGGGTCCCACGTCGGGCGCCGTCCGGGAGCAGCGCTGGGGCGAAACGCGAGTCGCTTGTTCAGCTTTTCAGCGCATGACGCGCTGCAACTTCAGCAAGGGCAGCCAGCGCCTCGCGCGTCAGCCCCAGAGCCATCCGGCACCCAGGCTGACTGGAGCCTGCTGCTGCAGCGTCTCGAGGAGCGTGCTGGAGCGCAGCAGCACGCCGCTCAGCACGCTGAGCAGCAAGCACACCGCGACACCGATCCGCGCCAAGGCGCCGCTGACCTTCGGCAATCCGAGCCAGCACAGCGCACTGGCGCCGCCGAAAAGCGCCGCCCCGGCCAGCAGGGAGCCCTTGCCCGCGCCGAGCAGCGGCAGCGCAGCATACAGCACCCCGAGGACACCAGCGGCGGCCAGGAGCTTCAGCGCGAGCCCCGCACGTTTCCCCGCGGCAGAATCTTGAGCCGCGAAGGCGCCCAGGCGTCCCACCACCGCCAGCACTCCGACCACGGCGATCAACGCCATGCCAGCGAACGTCGCAGCGCCGAGGGGGCGGTGGTGCGTGCCAGTCTTGAGCAACTTCAGCAGCATGCTCAGCACCGGAGCGCTCAGACCCAGCGTCGCCCACAACACCAGCAGCTGCCGTCGTCCCGTCGCACCCCGACCAAGTTGAATCCGCAGGGCAATGCAAAACGGGAGCAGCAAGAGCGCGGCGCCCCCCGCCAGCGCCAGCCAGGCCAGGGGAAGGGAGGCGCCAGCGGCGCTCGCCTTGAGCGCGCCGGGCACGGCACCGAGCAAGCTCGCGATCAGAGCCGCCCAGGCGGCGGTGCCCAGGAGCTCGAGGGTTGCGGAGCCCTCGTTGTCGGCGGGTGCGATTGTGTGGCTTGCTTCGTGGGTCACGACCTATGCTTTAGTCTAGCCCCGTCGCGCCGGGCTACCTAGTGAGTGGGACAAATCGCCCGCCGGACAGGCCACGGGTGGAAACCTCGGAAACGCCGGGAACGAGGCGACAGCAGGCGGCGGCTTCCGCGCCCAGAATCCGACTAGCTGTGTGGCTGGCCGCATCCAGGAGGCGCCTGGAGCGCGGTCTCCGCGGCGCGGCGTGCGGCCTTGGCAACCTCGGGCTTGAAGAACGGCTCCAGACGCTCTCTCAGGTCCGCTGGGTGCAAGCGCGCCAGCGAGACCAGCGCAGCGGCTGCGACCGGTCGTAGCTCGGGGTCGGAGTACGGGTTCGCGAGCTTCACCGCGAACGACTCGAGGAGATCCACCTGGTCCTTGGCGCACATGCGCCCGAGCGCCAGCGCGGCCGCAGCTCGCACCTCGGGGCGCTCGTCGCGGTCGTCGAGCCGTCCGGCGACGCCCTTCTCGTAGCGCAGCGCCCCACGGGCCCCCAGCGCCAGCACTACCGGTCGGCGCACGTGTGCCGACTCGTCCTCCAGCGCCGCCGCCAGAGCGGCGTCGACACGCCCAGACTTCGGCAGCTGTCCGAGGCTACGGGCGGCCGTCGCTCGCACCAGCGGCCAGCGATCATCACCCAGGCGCCCGATGAGCGCGCGCTCCGCGAAGCCGGCTCGCGGACCGGTCAACACCGACGCCGCCGCTTCTCGCACACGTACCTCGGGATCCCCAAGGGCGGCGAGCAGCTCGCGCTGGAAGAGCTCCGGCGCGTCGATACTCCGGGCCGCTTCCGCCCGGATATGTTTGTTCGGGTCGCTTGCCAGCCACGTCGCGAGCTTGCGCTTGGCCTCGGGGGAGGTCCTGGCGAGCTCCGCGAGGGAGCCCAGCAGGAGATAGCGGGTGCGAAAGCCTGGTCGCTCGGCGAGCAGGTCGTTGACGCTCCTCACCGCGGTGGGGTGTTGGTCGAGCTGACCACCCAGCGCGCGCAGCAGATCGATGCGTGCGTTCTGGGGCAGCGCGGAGCCGAGCTGCTTGCTCACCGCTGCACGCGCCTCGGCGTGGCTCGCGGCAACCGCGAGCGCCGATCGAAACACCTCGCGCAGCTTGCTGTTCCGCAGCTGTGCCTTGCGCTGCTTCCGGTAGCTCACGATGCCGGCCTTGGTCCGTGGCGCTGGCGGTGGCGCCGCCGCCCCCGGCGCGAGCTGAACCAGCCGCCTCACCAGCGCGTCGACAGCGTCCGCAGGGGCCACACTGGCGAGCACCTGGGCGGCACGTTCAGCAGCTGGCCCGTCGAGCGCCGCGCTCAAGGGCACCACGGCGGCCTCACCACAGCGTCCGATCCGCGTTTCCGCGTGAATACGCTGGGCCTCCTGCTCCGACAGCAGCGCCTCGACGTAGACAGGCGCGGAGTCCCTGCACGGCGCGTGGTCGATGACGTCGAGGGCCACCCTTCGGCCCCCAGCGTCGAGGTCCTTGAAGCGCTCCCTGACGGCGGCGAAGGCCGGCGCCCCGAGGCCACGCAGCACCGCCCCGGCGGCCTCCGCGCGTTCGCCTCCGCCGGCCAGGGCGCCGACGAGTCCCTCCAGGTTCTCGGGGTCGAAGTCACTCACGGCCGCCAGCTCCGCGAAGCTGACCTGTGTCGCCTTGCTCTCATCGTAGGCGTCATCGGTGACGAGCGCCACGCAGTCGGTCTGAACGGCGTCCTTTAGTTCCACACGGTAACGTCTTCCGGGAAACTTCCAGGCGTCCTCGGGCATCTCCACCTTGAACAGCTGCTTGGTCAACGCGAGGAAGAACGTCTTGGGCGCGCTGCCCTGAGTCAACTCGCGCGTCGGAGGACGGATCACGAACTCGAAGGCTCGCAGAGGCACCTCGGGCGGCGCGAGCATCAGCGCGAACTCACCTCGCCCCGACCCTCCACGGTTCTCGGCCCAGGTGGTCTCCAGATCGCCGTCGGTCAGCGCGCTCGGGTTGCCCACGGCGCTGCTCGCGGAGACCGCCCTGAGCAAGCTGGGGCCCGGCTTGGCGTCGCTGTCGACCACGCTGGCCGTCAGCGCCTCCGCGGATGCCCGCTCCTCAGGGGTCAGCCGCTGGACCTTCGCCGCGTGGAGCTTCATGTCTCTGGGCAGCAAGAGCCTTGGCGAGAGGACCGCTGGTCGCCCACACAGCGACATGCTCTCGAGCATCTCCCCGACGACCACGCGCCGAGAGCCATCACTCGTCGCTTCCGAGACGTTCACGACGGGCCCGGAGCGCTCGCCCTCGGCGCCCTGTACGGGTCCGGTCTCGCCGGCGAACACCACGATCAGCTTTCCGCCACGTTGTCCGATCAACGCCTCCCAGGCGCGGCCCGGTCCTCGGGGAACCTCTACGTGCACGACGTGCGCGTTCTTTCCGAGCGGAACTATGGTGAGGCGAGTCTTGTCCTTCGCCGCGCGGAGGTCAGTCGGCAACCCGAGGCTCTGGCCCGAGCTCAGATCGCAGGGGTCGCGGCGACACAGTCGTCCCTTGAGGTCACCCGACGCATCGAAGCCGACGACGAGCTGCGCGCCGCCAGGCGGCGCGGGTGCCACGGCGTTCGCCGCGAGCGCGGCCGTCGAGGAAAGCCAGGAGAGGACCAGCGCCGCCACGGCGGGCGCTCGTTGAGGGCGAGGTTTCACGCCCTTCGCCTAGCCAGGCGCTGCACCCAGCGCAAGCGCGGCAAAGCACGAGCCGACTTCCAGCCCCCGTCGATCAGCGTCGTCTCTCACCCCCGAAACCCAAAAAATCCGGATCCCGCCCGCCCGCACCCTCATACGGGCGGGCAGAATCCGACCACATTCGCACCGCTCGCCTCGGGGCCCCTCAGCCCCGGCGACGTCCAACTCGAGCCGTCACGCGGCGATCGATCTTCGAATGTGGCTCCCCTTTTCTTCTGTTGCCCCATTCAGTGCCGGTGGCACTGAATGAATCCTGTCCGGCGAGGCCGGCACGAATCTTCGCTCTACAGCGCTCAGAAGTCCTGATCGCGCCCCGTCGGACCATCGGGCTGCGCGAGCTTTCGGCTCCACAGGAACGCGTCCTTGCGCTCGCCATGCTGCAGCAGGTGCCCCTGCAGGAAGCCGCTGCGCTTGAAGCCATTGATCAGGAACGCCGCACCCAGATCATGATCGTCGATCGCCGTGAGCGCGAAGGCGCTGACCACGTCCTGAGCGAGCAGGCGATCGCAGACCTCGCCGATGGCGCCGGTGGTGAGCAGCGTCTCCTTCTCGGTGCGCGGCGCCTGGACGAGCTCGATGAAGGCGTTCGAGTAGCACGGCTGGCTCTCGACGCTGACCAGCAACGAAAAGCCACCCCGGGCCGTGCACATGAACGACTGGCGCTCCACGTCGCGCCCGAACGGCTCGAGGTGAGAGAGTACGCGATCTCCGCGCTCCGCGGACGCCAGGCAACGAGCGACGTCTGCATCCCGGCCGAGCTGCACTCGGACGGGTGGCGACGGCAACCCCTCGCGCTCCTTGGCTAATTTCCGCGTGGCTTGATAGTGCGCCGCGTTCGCGCCAGTGGCCACGGCCGCTGCGTAGTCCAGGTAGACCGGGCGAGCGCCCGACTCATCCGGGCTCTCTGGGGTTCCTCGCGGCACCAGCGCCCCCAGCAGGTGCGCGTCGCTGCGTTTGTAGAACGCGGGGATGCTGCCTTCCTTCATGAAGCCGAGCCGCGCCCAGGAAGACACCTCTTCACGCTCGACCAGCGTGTAGACACGGTCGATGCCCTCACGCTGCGCCAGGCTCATGACGAAGATCCGCTTGGCCGGACTCGGCCCGGAACGGAAGTCGATCACCCGCATGGTGCGCGAGCGCCGGTTGACCAACAGGCACAAGGACACCCGGTCGTTCTGGAAGAAAATCTCGTCACTCGCCGCACTGGAGACGTCGATCTTGGTTGCCATCAAACCCCCCGGAGTTGTGCTCCGTCTGTCCCTCTCGTCCGCTCGTCCACCAACCCCTGGGTGGCACGCCGAGGGCCGCGCCTCGAGCGACGTCGACCCCTTCGACGGGACCCGAGACCGGGTCCCTCGACTGTCCTTGTGGTGCTCTCCGACCAGCTCCTTGGTGTGAGCCGAATCGAATCGGAGCTTGCCGCCAGCGTGTGTCAGAACCCCCTGATCCGACACAGTTTCAAGATGTTAGCTGGCGTCGGCCCCCCACTACCTTTCAAACTTGAAAACCCGAGTACCACGAGGGTCCGAGTTCGGCAATCCGAGATACCGAAAATTTGCCCCGCTCGAGTGACAAGTTATCCCCATCCGGTCCACATGAAAGCAACCGGGGTCGAACGTCTGACCACGCGTTCAGAAGGCCCTACTCACCTGTGCATGCTCCGCTGCCTGGGCGCGGCACCCGATGCCACCACGCCCGTTTCCGCAACCTTGTTCCGCAAGTGGCATCAAGCAGCGGCCCGCGAGCCGATCGGTACCCCGAGACGAGGCCCCCGCTCAGGCGAAATCCCGCGAAGCTTCGGGGTCGACCCGAAGCGCTCGCAAGACCTGCGGGAGCTGGTTGCGTGGCACGCTGACCCGCGTCGGCATGCCGCCCTGCAACCCGAACAGCTCGAGGAAGTTGTATCCGCTGTCATAGGCGGCAGCCACGGAAACGCTCGCGGAATCGAGCACGATGCTCACCGGCTCACGCTCCTGGCCGAGCAAGAGGAGCAGGGTCTTGTCGACCGCCCGGTAGCCCTGTGCGATGTCCACGATCGCCACACCCGGAGCATAGCGCACGTAGCTCGCCGCAGCGCGCCGCGTCTCTTTCTCTATGGGAATGAGCTCTCGAGCGGCGTCGTCGATCGGCGCCCAGAGGTGCTTGTCAGCGAGACCGCTGGCGAGGTGCCGCACGATCAAGCCGAACAGCCCCGTGTCTCGTGGTCGCGCTCGCAGCGCGCGATCGAAACGCTCGGCGGTCTCGCTCGGCTTCCCGGTGCGTGTGTCGATGGCGTGCGCATCCGCGTCGCACCCCGGATAAGGCTCGACGCCGCCACGCATCCACTTGGCCGCAGAGGCCAGGCCATCGAAATCCGTGTGGCAAACAATCGTGTCGACGGCACCAGTGCGCTCGACCAGCGCCTCGTCGATCATCTCTGGACACGCCCCGTGCTCTGCCTTGGTCGCGAGCACGAAGCGCGGATCCTTCGCGTACTGGGCGTGCAGCTCGTGGTCGTGGTGATCCACCCACGCCGCCAGGCGATCCCCCAGCCCCAGCAGGAATGGCTTGGTGATCTTGTCGAAGCCACCGCCACCCATGCCCGCAAAGGCGATGTCCAGCACCACCACGCGCCCCGAAAGGCTCTTCGGTTTCGGTAGCTTGCGCGGAGTCGCGAAGGCCAGCTTGGGCGCTTCGGCAGCGGGACCGCGGCGCGCTGGGGCGGGAGGCGACTTCGTGGCAGATTCGTCGTTGGACACGTGCAGATCCGAGCGGGAGAGGCGGGCTATACTACAAATGAATCGTGACGCCCCTGCTGCGTCAGAGTCTTTGCGAGATCCCCGCGCGACAGACGGCCTCGCTAGCTTGAAGGAGATTGGATGATGAGCCAGCACCTGACCCGCCCCGACGCTCCCCATCGACGCGCACGGCAGTGGGGACCGTCGTTTGGAGGGGGCAGCTTGCTGGCCCTGGGCTTCGCGCTGTTGGGGCCCGACGCCAGCGCCGCGCCCTCCCCGAGCGCGCCAGCCGAAGCTGCCTCTCCCCAGGCCGATACGCAGGCCGACAAGCCGGATACCGACAATGGAGCGGGCCCCACTTGCATCATCACGGGGAGCACCACGCCGCCCAAGGATCTCGAGCTCTACGACAAGGCCAGCGGGGGCAGCGTGGTGGCTCGCCTGACGGGTGTGGAGACCCCGCTCAAGGCCTTTGAGTTTCCGAAGGGAAGCGATGAGCGCGCACGCCTGGACACCGGCACCGGGAAGGGCCATTTCCGCATCCAGGGTTACGTGCACACGAAGCAGCTCCCGCTGTACACCAAGAAGGCACTCACCGTCCTCCAGGGCCATCTATGGATCGGCGCGCACCAGGAGGTGCACTTCGATGGCTCGAGCCCGAAGCGTATCCGGGTGGCAAAGCACATGAAGCGGCCCCTCTCCCAGACCTTCAAGACCTGGACCTCCTGCAGCAACCTGAGCTTCGATCAGGGCACCCCTCCGGGCTGGTCGATCGATGGTGACGCCCGCGGCTACCGCATGAAGTCAGACTCGATCACGCTCTACGACGACTACGGGCGGGACAAGAGCGACGTCGTCACGCTCAATCGCGCCGCGGGCTCGGAGATGGTGTTCTGGAGCACCAAGCGCCACGGCGCCTACGTCCAGGTCGCCTACCAGGGTGAGATCATGCTCGAGGCTTGGGCGAAGGCCTCGACGCTGAAGGCGCTGCCGAAGGGCGAGATCATGGACCACTACGTACCCCCCAAGCGGGTGGTCACTGGCTCCAAGGTCCAGGTGCAGGGCGAGACGAAGCTGGTCAAGACCACCCGCGAGCACTACCTGCGCTTGGAAGCGAAGGAGGACGCGCCCAAGATCGGCAAGATCGAGATCGACACCGAGGTGCTGGTGCTCGACGTCGTCGCTGGCTGGGCCAGCGTGATGCCGAAGGACGCGACGGTCATGCCGCCCAAGGAAGGTCAGTTCTGGGTGAACGCCGAGGACCTCGGCCTCAGCCCTCCGACCAAGCCAGCTCCGCCGCCGACGCCCGCGGAGTGAACTCGAGGGCGAAAGCGCCCGGGTACGAGACAGCCTGGAGTCGCGCCTCGAGCGCCTACAGTCCCAGGTTCTGGCGCATGCGCGGGCCGGGGTCTTCCAGGTTCGGCTGGAAGGCCTCGCCGGTGATCGTCTCCACGGCTTCGATATAGCGCTTGACCGCCTCCACCTTCACCTCGTCGGGGATCTCCGGGATGGGCCCGTCGCCCATGAAGCCCTGGTCTTTCAGCCAGCGGCGCACGTACTCCTTGTCGAAGCTCTCGGGGTTCTCCCCCGCCTCCATGCGCTCGGTGTAGGTCTTCTGGTACCAGAAGCGCGAAGAGTCGGGCGTGTGGATCTCGTCGATCACGACGATGCGGCCGTCCTTCGTGCGTCCAAACTCGTACTTCGTATCCACGAGGATCAAACCGCGGTCGGCGCAGGTCTTCTGACCGAACGCGAACAGCTCGGCCGCCATCTTCGCGGCGGTGTCGAAGTCGCTCTCGGGCATGCCCGTCAGCTTCAAGATCTCCTCGCGAGAAGCCGAGACGTCGTGGTCCCCGTGCGCTGCCTTGGTGCTGGGCGTCAGGATGGGATGCGGCAGCTTCTGGTGCTTCTTCATGCCCTCGGGCAGGTCGTGTCCACAGAACTGCCGCTCACCGCGCTCGTAGTGGACCCAGATGCTGGTGCTGGTGGTGCCCGTCAGGTAGGCGCGCATCACCATCTCGACCGGCAACAGCTCGCACTCGTGAGCGACCATCACGTTGGGGTCGGGCACGCTGATCACGTGGTTGTCTGCGATGTGCTTCGTCTGCTCGAACCACCACGCCGCGATCCAGTTCAGGACTTGCCCCTTCAGAGGCAGTGTCCCTAGCACCCGATCGAAGGCGCTGATGCGGTCGGTGACCACGATGTAGCGCTTGCCATCGTCGGAGCTGTAGTTGTCCCGAACCTTGCCCTCGTACTTCTTCCCGAGCGAATCCAGATCGCTTTTCAGGAGGGGGTGAGAGAGCGCCTGTCGAATCGTTTCGTCGCTGACCAAGGGGCCGCGACCCTATCGAGGTTTGCGTCGCCATTCAATGCGTCCCGCGCATCGATTGCGCGATTCGCCGCCCCGCTCGACGACTGACGTTCCACTCCGGGGCGCCACTGGAGCGCGCCTCCCCCCCAACCCTCCAAGATCCCGCAAGATACTGCTCGGCGCCCGAACCGAGACGCGGAGTTGGTACCCTGCGCGCCATGGCGAATACCTGGGTGCTGGTGATCAACTGTGGCAGCTCGTCGATCAAGCTCGACGTATTGGACCCGACGAGCGGTGAACGGGCGACCCGCGATGGCGTGCGCCTCAACGGCAAGGTCGAGCGGGTCGGGAAGGCGGGATGCCGCTTCGTCCAGGGATCTCACGAGCTGGACCTCGACTCCGCCGATCATACGGACGCGCTGCAGCGTGTGCTGCCCACGTTCCTCGAGGGCGTCCGGGTGGCGGCAGTCGGACACCGCGTCGTGCACGGGGGAGCGCGCTTCGACAGCGCCGTGCGCATCGACGAGAGCGTGGAGCAGGCCATCGAGGAGCTCGCCAAGCTCGCGCCGCTACACAACCCGCCGAACCTCGCTGGCATCCGCGCGGCAAGACGACTGCTGGCCGACCTGCCGCACGTCGCGGTCTTCGACACCGCCTTCCACGGCACCCTGCCGACCCGCGCGCGAGAGTACGCCCTCCCGGCAAAGCTGCGAGAAGAGCACGGGATTCGGCGCTATGGCTTCCACGGACCGAGCCACCGCTGGGTGGCGAGCAGCGCCGCCGCTCACCTGAACAGCGACCTGCGCGATCTGCGACTCATCACCTGCCATCTCGGCAATGGCGCCAGCGTGTGCGCGGTCGAGTATGGTCGCAGCATCGACACCAGCATGGGCATGACGCCCCTCGAAGGTCTGGTGATGGGAACTCGCTCCGGCGACGTCGACCCCGGCGTGCTGCTGGAGCTGCTGCGCCAAGGCAAGAGCGTGGACGGGCTGGATGACCTGCTGAACCGTCAGTCGGGCCTCGCGGGACTCAGCGGCGTCGGTAACGACCTGCGGGACATCGAGGCGCGCGCCGCGGAAGGCGACGAGGCCTGCCGCCTGGCGCTGCAGGTCTTCACCCACCGCCTGCGCAAGTACATCGGCGCCTATGCGGCGGTGCTCGGAGGTGTCGACGCGATCGTGTTCACGGGGGGCATCGGAGAAAATTCCGCGCTGATCCGTCACCGCACGCTGCAGCGACTGGAGTTCCTGGGCGCGCGGCTGGACGAGGACCGAAATCGCGACGCGGCGCTCACCCCAGAGGCGCCGGTAGCCGAGATCCACGAGGCACACAGCCGCACACGGCTGCTCGTGGTGGCGACCGATGAAGCCCGCGCCATCGCCCAGGATGCGGCACACCTGGCGAAGCTCGATGATCAGGTGGAGCGCGGCCTGAGCATCCCGATCGCCATTTCCGCGCGGCACATCCACTTGACGGACGACGCCGTGACCACGCTGTTTGGCGAAGGCCATCGACTGACCCCTCGCAAGGACCTCAGCCAGCCAGGACAGTACGCGTGTGAAGAGACGCTGACCGTCGTGGGGCCAAAGGGGCGCCTCGAGCGTGTACGGGTGCTCGGCCCGACGCGAGGCAAGAACCAGGTCGAGGTCTCGCGCACCGACGAGTTCAAGCTCGGCGTCGACGCGCCAGTGCGCGACTCTGGCGACACCAAGGACAGCCCCGGGGTGACGCTGATCGGTCCCGAGGGTAGCCTGACCCTCGACAGCGGCCTGATCTGCGCTCGGCGCCACATCCACATGACCCCGGCGGACGCAGAGCGCTTCGGAGTGCGGAACAAGGACGTCGTCGAGGTCGCCATCGACTCCGACGGACGCGACCTGGTGTTCGGTGACGTCCTGATCCGTGTGAGCGATAAATACCGCCTGGAAATGCACATCGACACCGACGAGGGCAACGCTGCGGAGATCACGCCGGGCATGGGCGCGGCCATGCTGCCAGACAACGAGACCTTCCAGGACGGCATGCTGATCCCGACCAAGGGCACCGCACGCCTGCGCCGACGTAGCACACGCTTCGACTGACCGACCTCTGGTTTCCCAAGCAGCGCGCCCTCCGAAGTCGTTCGGAAACAATCTCGTGGCGGACGCAGCAAGGTCCGAGGGCGTTTGCTCATGGAATGCCCGCACCGGGTACTCCGATGTAGGGCGCGACGGCTGCAGCTGACGCGATTCGTCGCGGCTGACGCTTCGAGGTGAGATCAATCGAGCGCCCGCTGCTAGACTCCCCGAGCCGCCTTGCGTCGCTTCTTCAGTCAGCACTTCCCACACATGAACCCACTGCCTCGCGCCTCCGCACGCCGACACCGCCTCCCCAAGCTGATCACGCTGGCCACACTACTGCTCGGACTGAGCCCCTTCGCTGGGTGTTCGGCGTCGAGCTCCGACCCGTCGGCGAGCGCCGGCTCGGGAGGGACTGCGGGCAGCGCGGGCAGCGGGGGAAACGGCGGAGACGCTGGTTTTGGCGGTGTGCTGGATGGTGGAGGTAGTGACGCCGAGCTGCCTGGCTGCGCGACGGAGTCCTACGCCGGCGACGTCATCCCCCTCGATATCTACGTTCTGCTCGATCGCTCCGATAGCATGCTGGACGCCGACGTGAACGGCCTGCAGCGCTGGAGCGCGATCACTCAGGCGATCAAGAACTTCGTGGATCTCCAGGGCAACGCCGGCATCGGGCTCGGTCTCGGATATTTCCCGGTGGCAATGTCCAAGCCGCTACCCAGCGCCTGCAACACCGCCGACGACTGCTTCCCCTACACCGCGCAGTGCGTGCCGATCACGGGCTGCTGCTACGGGAATCTGTGCAACGAGAAGCCCACCAGCTCCTGCCTGGCGAGCGACTACTCCACGCCGGCGATCGCGGTTCAGGCGCTGCCAGGCGTCGGCGCGCTGGTCAAGCAGTCCATCGACGCCACCACGCCCGAGGGCGGCACCCCGATGGGCCCCGCGCTCGAGGGAGCGATCGACTACGCGCAGACCTGGGCCGCGGCCCATCCGGATCACTTGACCGCCGTGGTGCTCGCCACCGATGGCGCACCGTCGGGCTGCAACCCCGAGGGGACGGCGGTGGTCGCGGCGCGCGCCGAAGAGGGCAAGAACCAGAACCCCTCGGTGCTGACCTTCGTGATTGGCCTGGGTGAGCAACTCTCGACCCTGAACTCGATCGCGCTCGCGGGCGGTACCAAGGAAGCGACCCTGGTGGACTCCGGGGTGAACGCTGGACAGCAGTTCCTCGACGCCTTGAACAAGATCCGGGGGGATCTCCAGTGCACCTACACCATCCCCACGCCGAAGGAAGGTGAGGTGGACCCGAGCAAGGTGAACGTGAGCTTCACCCAGGCAGGGATACGGGAGTTCGTGCCGCGCGTCGAAGGCGCAGCCAACTGCGGCCTCGGGGACACCGCGGGCTGGTACTACGACACCCCGACGAACCCGAGCCGTATCACCCTGTGCAAGCAGTCCTGCGCCGCTGTTCAGGGCGGCGGGGTGGTCGTCGACGTGGTCCTCGGCTGTGAGACGGTGGTGAAGTAGGCAGCGCCGCCCTCCGCGGGCGCCCGACGCCTGGCGACGCGCGGATTTCGCGGGCTCTGCCGCTCAAGTACGCGGGCGCACCTGCCGTTAGGTCTCTCGTGAACGCTTCCAGCCCGGTGCACCCGCAACGCATTCTGGTGGTCGACGACGTGGAGATGTCCCGCCGGGTCGTCGCGCGCATGCTCAGTCACGCGGGCTACGAACCGATCTGCGTGCACAGCGGACTGACCGCGCTCGCGTGCCTGGAGCGGGCCCACTTCGACGCCATGGTGCTCGACCTGAAGATGCCTGGCATGGATGGCTGGCAGGTGCTCGACGCCGTCCGGAGGCTCAGCCCCCAGCTCCCGGTGGTGGTCCACAGCGCTCACGAGATGACGGATCCGACCTTCTCGCGAGAGCGGGTCTGCTTCCTGCGCAAGCCGTACCGCCCCGTGGACCTCCAGTCAGCCCTGACGAGCGTGCTGTGACCGACGAAGCGTTCAAGCAGCAGCTGCTCAGCCTGGCCCATCGGCTCGGGAACTGCTTGCTGGTGGTCCAAGGCAACACGGCGCTGCTACGCCAGAGCCCCGCAGACGTGAAGCAGGTCGTGGAGCTGTCTGGCGACGTTCAGGACGCCTCGGAGCAAGCCAGCCAGCTGGTCGCCGAGCTCCAGCGCCTCGCGCGAGCGCACGCGAGCGACCCCAGCGAGGTCGTCAGCGGCACCCACAAGGTCGCCTGAGGCGAGTCAGGCTCGGCGCGCGACCACCAGGCGCTCCCAAAGGCGCACACGTAGCCTCGAATCCGGCCAGTGGCGACGGGCCCAGTCGTTGGCGTCGGTGTCCGAGAGCACGCTGAACCCCCGACGCTCGAGGCGATCCTTCACCTCGGCCTGACTCAGGCTGCCCAGGATTGGCTCGCCGATTTGCCGCGCGGATATCAATCCAGCGCGACGCACGAGGCCTCGCTCTGGGGTGACGTAGGTCATGCACAGGGTGCTCCCCGGAGCGCTGTAGAGCGCCACCGCGTCGAGCGTCGCGTCGATCGCACCAGGCGTCAGGTACATCGTCACGCCCTCCCAGACCCAGAAGCTCTTGCGCTGGGTGGAGAAGCCGGCTCCACCCAGCACCTCGCCGATGGACTGGCGCTCGAAGTCGATGCTGCAGAACTCCACCGACTTCGCCAGGGGCTCCAGGGAGCCGACGCGGCGTTGCTTGTAGGCCTGAGTCGCTGGGTGGTCGAGCTCGTAGACGGCGCACTCTGCCAGCTCGGGCAGGCGAAACGCCCGCGCGTCCAGGCCAGCACCCAGCAACACGAGCTGCTCACAACCGCTGGCTGCCTCACTGCGCAGCTCGGCGTCGATGGCCGCGGTGCGGAGCGGCACTCCATAGGAGAGACCGAAGCTCGCGCTCCCCAGGGCGTGGTGCACGAGCCGCGCAAGGCCAGGTCGCCCCACCGCCCGCACCAGAAGGGTCAGGGGGAGAGGGAGCAGGCTCGAGGCAACCGGGTCACTGGCAACGTCCAGATCCGCAGGTGTCTCACTGTAGAAGGCGCGCATCGCGGCCACCAGATCACTGGTGAAGCTTCGGTGTTGGTCTCGCACGAGACGGACACTCTACCCGATCCTCGCCAAGGCTCGTCAGCGAGAGGTCCTAACGCTGTGCGGCATGTCCGGGCCCCAGCGCGGGCGCCTGGCGGTCCGCCGCCGCGCTCCCTCGCCAAGCCCGCTTTTCGGGGGTGGTGACACGCGACCCTAGGCGATACATGTCCATCGCTATGACTCGAGAGGTTTACGTCGTCAGCGCCGTGCGCACCCCCATTGGCTCCTACCTCGGCTCGCTGAGCGGCCTGAGCGCGCCCGCGCTCGGCAGCGCGGCAATCGCCTCCGCCCTCGAGCGCGCAAGGCTCGCGCCCGAGCAAGTCGAAGAGGTCTTCATGGGGAATGTCCTTTCCGCAGGGATTGGTCAGGCGCCCGCGCGACAGGCTTCGCTCGGCGCCAAGATCCCCAACACCGTGCCGTGCACGACGGTGAGCAAGGTCTGCGGCTCTGGTCTCCAGGCGGTGGTCTTCGGAGCAAAGACGGTGCTGCTCGGCGACGCCGACATCGTGGTCGCAGGGGGCATGGAGTCGATGAGCAACGTGCCCTACTACCTGGACAAGGCACGTCAGGGCTACCGCATGGGAGACGGCAAGCTGGTCGACGGCATGATCCTCGACGGCCTCTGGGATCCCTACAACAATTATCACATGGGAAATGCCGGCGAGCTGTGTGCTCGCGAGTACGCGCTCACTCGCGAGGCCCAGGACGAGTACGCGAAGGAGAGCTACCGCCGCGCCATGGCCGCGCAGAAGGAAGGCCTGTTCGAGGCCGAGCTCACGTCGGTCTCGATTCCCCAGCGCAAGGGCGACCCCATCGTGGTGGCGGAAGACGAGGAACCCGGACGGGGCAACCCCGACAAGTTCGGCGCTCTGCGCCCCGCCTTCGACAAGGAAGGCACGATCACCGCGGCCAACGCCTCGACCATCAACGACGGCGCGAGCGCCCTGGTGCTGGCGTCGGAGAAGGCGGTCAAGGAGCACAACCTCACCCCCCTCGCCCGCATCGTCGGCTATGGCAACGCAGCCCAGGCCCCCGAGTGGTTCACCACGGCCCCCGCCAAGGCCATCGAGAACACCACGAAGAAGCTCGGCATCGAGAAGTCGAGCATCGACCTGTGGGAGATCAACGAGGCCTTCAGCTGCGTGACCATGGCCTGCAACCAGCTGGCTGGACTGGATCCGAAGACGGTCAACGTTCGGGGTGGTGCGGTGGCCATGGGTCATCCCATCGGCGCCTCCGGTGCCCGCATCCTCACCACGCTGCTGTTCGCGATGCGGGACCTGAACAAGAAGCGTGGGCTCGCGACGCTCTGCATCGGTGGCGGTGAAGCGGTCGCGCTGGTCGTGGAGCGCTGAGCTCCTGACGCCTGAGGGTGACCTTCACGCCGCCCGGCCGCGGAGAAATGCGAGCCCTGGGCCCCGACCTTCCGCGTTAGCGTTACCCATGGCGAACGCGCGCAAGGTCGTCGTCTTGGCTGGACTCTTCGTCGCTGCCTGCGGCGGCAAGGTCGGCACGGATCAGGACCGAGACGTCTCGGGGAGCGGGGGCTACGGCGCTCAAGGTGATCAAGCCGGCTCGAGCAACGGTGGCACCGCTCCGTCTGCTCAGGGTGGCAGCGGGCCCTCTGGGCAAGGCGGCAGCGGGCCCTCTGGGCAAGGCGGATCGCAGCCGGCTGCGGTGGGCGGGAACGCTGGCTCTGGCGGCGCCCGAGAATGTTTCCCCGGGGAAGAAAACGAGTGTAGCTGTGGTGGCTTCTCGGCGTGCCAGCCGGACGGTACCTGGGCCCCCTGCAGCTGCTCACCGGGCGCCTGTGACGACGACGAGACGCAGAACCTCGACGTCTACCAGCAGTGCGCAAGGCAGGTGTGCATCGGGGACCTGTCCACCGCGGCGTTCCAGCCGTGCGTGCAGCGCTGCGCCCAGGACACCCTGGGCGTCTCCGCCGCTTGCAGCGACTGCATGTCCGAGCTCGTCGAGTGCGCGGTGACCACTTGTATCAGTCGCTGCATCAACGACGAGAACGGTTCCTGCAACGACTGTCTGTGCGCCGAGGGCTGCGCCCAGAGAGCTCGGGCGTGCGCGGGGGACAACGCCGAGCTTCCAGTGTGCGAACTGCCCTGAGATCACCGGGGCGCGATTGTCTGTGCGAGCGCGAAACCGCGTAACCGGCGGGTTCAGCTGAAGGTATTCTCGGTGTCCCCGCCGGGGGTGTGGCCAGCCAAGCCATTGAGCACTAGAACCGTCCCATGCCCACCTCGGCCTCTCCCGTCGAGCGCCCCATCGGGATCGCCCCGGGGGTGGCCGCGTTCGCAACGCGCACGCCCACGCTGCCCCCGGCGACTCACACCAACAGCTACGCGCTCGGAGAGCGAGAAATCCTGCTCGTGGAGCCGGCCACGCCCCACGAGGCGGAGCAGCGCGCGTTCGTGGAGTGGGCGCGGGGTCTGGCCTCGGGAGGGCGAAGCTTGCGGGCGATCTTCGTGACCCACCACCACATCGACCACGTCGCAGGCGCTCGAGCGCTCAGCGAGGAGCTCGGACTGCCGCTGCTCGCTCATCGCGAGACGGCGCTTCGCATGGGGGATGCCTGGCGACCGGAGCTCGGTCATCGCCATGTCGAGGATGGAGACGTGATCGAGCTCGATGGCGCCACCCCCCAGCGCTGGGAAGCACTGCATACTCCCGGGCACGCTCCCGGACACCTGTGCCTGCACGAACCACGACTGGGCGCGCTCGTGGTAGGCGATATGGTGGCGAGCGTCGGCACCATCCTGATCGAACCCCAAGACGGCCACATGCAGACCTACCTCGAACAGCTCGAGCGCCTCAGCGAGCTCAGCGCGCAGATGGCGTTGCCCGCCCACGGCGCAGCCATCGAGCAGCCCAGCGCCTGGTTCGACCACTACATCAGCCACCGCAAGATGCGCGAGGCCAAGGTACTATTTTCCGTACAGCAACTGGAACGGACGAACCTGGACGAGCTGGTGGCGCTCGCCTACGACGACACGCCGCGCGAGATCTGGGGCCTCGCGAAGCTGAGCCTCGAGGCGCACTTGATCAAGTTGATCGACGACGGGTTGGTGCGTCAGGAAGACAGCGGCTACGTCGCAGAGGTCGGCGCTTGACCCGCGAAATCAAGTCGGCGCGCGAGCGGGGAGTCGCGTAGTGGGACCCGAGAACGACGGCTTTCAACGGGGCTTCGTGGCGGCGGCATACCTGGTGGGCAGGCGGGGAAAGGGCCTGCTCGATGGGCTGCCTGCACCCAGCGCCCGCACCCGTGCCCTCGCCGGTCAACTTGCAAAGGACGATCGTCAGACCCGCGCGGCGGCCCTGGCGCCCGAGCTGGGGGCGCTGATACGCAGCCTGGACTCTCGGAGGCTGGTGTGAAAGTCACTCGCGCTCGTCGTATCCCCCGGGAAATGTTGCCGGCCAACCTCGCGCCCTTGGGCGTGAGGCCGGAGCCGCCTCCGCGCAGAGCGAGACTGGTGCTGCGGCCAGAGCTCGAGGCCGAGGCGCGCGCCCGAGATATCGTCGCCCGCGCGGAGAGTGAAGCGCGCGCCATCCTGGGTCAGGCCGAGCGCGCAGCCAGCGGCGTGCGCCTGATCGCAGAAGCTGAAGGAAGAGCGAACGGCGCCGCCAGCGTGGCGGCCCACGCGCTGAAGCTCGCCGCGCTGGAGAAGACGCTCGACGAGCGCCATCTGGACCGTACCATCGCCCTGGCGCGACTCCTCGCCGAGCGGCTGATCGGGGCCGAGCTGGCCAGTCTGCCAGAGCGCATCACGGAGCTCGCGCGCACCGCGCTGCGCGAGACCGGAGGCGCGCGTCAGGTCACGATCCACGCACACCCGGAAGACGCCCGAGTGCTCGAGGCCACCCGCGAGACACTCGGCCTGCCGGCGGACGCAGTGCGGGTCCAGCCCGACGTCGCTCGGGGGCGGGGCAGTCTGCGCCTGGACACCGAGATTGGCGTCCTCGACGCCGAGCTGGCGCCGCAGCTCGAGCGACTCAGCCTCAAGCTACGGGAGAACCTGGGCTGATGAGCAGCGACTCCTACGCGCCTCCAGGCAGCTTCCCCAGACCGCCCGAGGGCTTCGTCGCGCCCCAGGTCGAGGCGCGACCTGGCGCCTGGAGCGAGGAGGAGTACGGAGCGCCGCATTCCCGACCCTCGCAACCGCCGCCCTTCGCTCCCAACCCGCGCACCAACGTCTTGCTGTTCTTCGCGACGCTGGCCAGCGTGTTCTTCGTCGGCAGCAGCTACGCCAGCGCCCACTTCAGGATCGACTCGCTGCCACGAGCGCTGGGCGCGGCGTGGATCTATGCGGTGCCGCTGATGGCGATCCTGCTGGCCCACGAGTTCGGGCACTATATTGCCGCGCGGATTCACAAGGTCCCGGCGTCGCTGCCCTATTTCCTCCCTCTCCCGATCCTGAATCCCTTCGGTACCCTGGGCGCGGTGATCGTGATGCCGGAGCGCATTCGCTCACGCAACGCACTGATGGATATCGGCGCCGCTGGCCCGCTCGCTGGGATGGTGGTGGCCATCCCGCTGATGTTCATCGGCATCCGCCTGTCCGACGTGACCCCCGCGCTGAACCAGGGCGTGGTGGTCTACGAAGGGGACAGCTTGCTGTACTGGGGACTCAAGCGCCTCGCCCTTGGGGAGCTACCGCCAGGCTACGACATCCAGACGCACCCTCTCGCGATCGCCGCCTGGGTCGGGTTCTTCGTCACCTTTCTGAACCTGTTCCCCATCAGCCAGCTGGATGGGGGACACATCGCGTACGCGCTGTTCGGTGAGCGCCAGAACCGTCTTGCGCGCTGGGTGCGCTTCGCGCCGCTGCTGCTCGCGGTCTACAACCTGGTCGCTCACGGCGTGCCAGCAATCCAGCGCTACCTGGCCAATGGCCGCACGGAGACCTTCGATCTCCTGCCCCTCGGCACCATCGTGAACTGGATCATGCTGTTCGCCTTGCTGTGGTTCATGACCCGCAAGGTCGGCCCTGGTCATCCACCGGTCGACGACGACCACCTGAGTCCCGGGCGCAAGGTGGTGGGGGTGATCAGCTTGCTGGTGTTCATCCTGGTGTTCACACCGACGCCTTGGTTGCAGTACGTCTTCTCCTGACCAACACGACCGCGGCGCCAGCCGCGAGTAGCCACAGCTCGCCGCGGCTTCCAGCCGGCATGCTCGGAGTCACGCTACAGCTGCTGGAGTCTCGCGTCTGCGTCGCGGGGCCAAACGGGTTGTCGTCACTCGCGCCCGCTGCGCCGCCCTCGCCGTAGTCTCCCGCCTGGCCCGGCGCGCCGCCCTCAGGCCATTGCCCCGCGGAACCACCGAATCCGGGCTCACCCCCTGCCCCGCCCACACCACCACCGGTCGCGGGCTCGTAGGTCCAGCACAGATAGTTGTCGCTCCAGGTGTCGGGATCCGACGGCTCGTCGAACTGGACGCAGTCCCCCTCCAGCGGACCCGCGGAGCTCCAGGTGAAGTAGTAGGGGGAGTCGGGAGGCACGCAGAGGAAGTTGTCGTTCCAGGTGTCGGAGTCGGACGGTTCACTGATCGCCGTGCAGCGCATGCCGGCGACCTCCCCGGAGTTCGACCAAACCAAGCCCAGCTCGCCCTCGCTGCACAGGTAGTTGTCGTCCCACGAGTCAGGATCCGCAGGCTCCGAGATCTGCACGCAGGTCAGGGAGTCGAGCGGCCCTCCGCAGTCCCAGAAGAACGGCGCGCTCCCGTTGGCGCAGTCCACGGGCGGAGGCGGATCCGGCTCGCACGCCCCCTTGGCGAAGCCGGCCGCCGGCGTCTTCGCGAGCCGCGCCTCGGTCTGCGGGCCGTAGGCGCCGTCCTCGTCGATTCGGTCCTCGGGGTGGTTCACGTTCCAGAGCTTCTGAAACGCCAGCACGGCGTCCGGGCGCCCGTCGCTGCCGGGACAGTCGAAGTGCACGGGGTCGGAGCTGCCGAGCCAGGTGCAGCCGGCGCTGAGCAGCGCGCTCTTCGCCGCCGAGTAGTTCTGCACGTCGATGGCACGTCCCGACTGGTGATTGCTCCGTCCTGGCTTCGCCGCCAGACCACAGCCGCCCGAGTAGTAGAGGACGTACTGATCCGCGAGGGTACGAAACGCGCTGTTGATGCTGATGCTGGTCTTCGAAGCGGCGGCCCACAGCGCGTCGCGAGCACTCGCCTGCAGGTACGGGTGGATGCGCGAGCTGGTCAGGGTCACACCGGCGTGGGGTGTGAACTTCACGAAGGCATCCGGGCGCAAGCACATCTGCGCCTCTGCGAGTTGCTCGGAGATCCCGTCGAGCCCGGCGGTGCTGCACTGACCGCGAGCGGCCAGGTCAGCCACCGTCTGCGCCTGGGCGGGCAGCGCGAAGGCGCACAGAGAGAAGACGACGGGCAACGGGAGGAGTGAGGATCGCTTCATGGCAGCAGAGGACGCGAGCTCCCGGGGGGTTTTGGGGGGGAGGGAGCACTCGCGGGCACCTCGTCTGCACGGCGAATGCCAGCAACCGAACCCGGGAAATCTTGCAGGTTTCTTGCCCTGCGGCGGTTCCCTGCACAGGCCTTGCGCAGCTCACCTTGTGCAAGCCTTCACAAGCTTGCACAACCCGCTCAGCGGTCGTTGCCGAACTTCGACTTCAGCGCATCGCACACGGCGGGTGGCGCGTAGCGACTCACGTCGCCTCCGTGGCTCGCGATCTCGCGCACCAGAGAGGCGGAGATGAAGCCGTAGTTGGCGCGCGTCGGCAAGAACACCGTGTCGATTTCCGGGCGTAAATCCGCATTGGCGTGGGCGATCTGCAGCTCGTACTCGAAATCCGTTGCCGCACGGAGACCACGCACGATGACTCGTGCGCCGACGCTCTTGCCGTAGTCGACGAGTAGCCCCTCGAACGAACTGACTCGCACGTTGTCGAAAGGCTTACAAACGTGCTGGAGCAGCGCGATGCGTTCCTCGACGGAGAACAGCGCCTTGCGCGTCGGGTGGATACCCAGAGCCACGATGACCTCTGGGAACAGCTTGGAAGCTCGCTCCACCAGATCCAGATGACCGTTCGTCGGCGGATCGAAGCTTCCGGCGTAGATCGCGAGCTGAGCCCGGTTCATGGGCGCGGCTTATAGCACGCCGAGCAGGCTCGCCTCACTCGTCACCTGACGCCAACCTGGACTACTTGCCCCTGGGCGACGACCCCGGCTTGCCAGGGTTCGAGTCCGCGTCCGGAGGTGAGGGCAGCTTCGGCGGCGCGAGCTGTGGGGCCTTGCCCTCAGGTTCCTCGGGGACGACGGGCACGTCCCCTGGCGCTGGCAGCTCCGTCTCCGGCTCGTCGGGAGCAGGCGCCTTGCCTTCGCGCAGCGCGGTGTGGTCCTCGAGCCACAGCGCGCGCCCCCCATCGAACAGGGTGACTCGAAACGCTGCCAAGAGCGGCGCTCCAATCGTGCCATCGATCTCGATCTCGAGGTCGGTGGGCGCGTCGTCCAGGTGAACCGCCTCGACCTTGGGCAGCTCGAACGCGCCGATCTGCATGAAGGGGATCACTCCCCGCTTGAGCTGGGGCGCGCCGGGCACCGGCTGCAGGCTGCTCAGCGCCACGCCCGCCTTCTTCCAGCCAGGATCGGCGAAGGCGAAGGGGAAATTCATCGAGCTATCGATGAACAGCGCCGCCTGTGGAGACTTCGCATCGCGCCCCAGCGGGCTGCGCAGCACCATGCCGCCGCCCTTGACGTAGTTCACGCGCACCGTCGTCGCCGCCGGGGGGGGCGGCGGCTCGAAGCTACGCACCACGAACTGGCCGCCCTCGAAGTCGAAGGTGGGGTGGATGTGACGTAGCAGGTTGACCCCCAGCAGCACCTTGATGGGGGCATTCAGCCCACGCGACAAGCCGGAGAGATCCTTGGTGATCGCCGGCACGTCCTTCACCTCGAGATGCGAGGCACCTGGCTGACGGGAATCACCAAACCGCAGGGAAATCCAGGTGGGGTCTCCGCTGCCGTCGACCACGGTCTCTGCGTAGCCCGTGTGGACCAGGCCCAGGGCCTCCTCACCGTTCACTTCCACGGGGATCACGAGGCTCATGTTGGTCGCGCTGATGCGCGGCATCTCGCCGTACCCGAGCAAGCCAGAGAGCGTGAAGGGAGAGCGCCCTCCGCCTCGCCTCGCGAGCTTGGCCACGTTCTCCGCCCACTCGTCCCGCACCCCAGGATCCGCGAGCAGCGCCTCGAGCTCGTCCGCCGCCTTGTCGATGCGACCGGCGTACCACAGCGCGCGGCCGCGAATGCTCCGCGCATCCTGGGACTCGACCCCGTTCAGGAGCTTGACCGTGCGGTCGTAGTCCAGCTTCGCCAGCGCGACCCGGGCCCCGAGGAGCTTCACCTCCTCCTTCTCCGGGGTGATGCGGAGCGCGTTGTCGATGGACGTCTCGGCGTCCTCGATGTCTGCCGCGCGGTAACTTTCGAGCGCGCGGTCGTACCACTTCTTCGACAATGGCGGCCAGGCGGGACCCTCGTTGGCTCCAGAGCCGATCGGATCGCAGCCCATCACGAGCAGGCACAGGCCGACGCCCAGCATCGTCCCGGCGCGCACTCCCCGCGACCTCCAGCCACCCTTCGACGAGCGGAGAGTGACTGATGCGGACGAGACGAGTGATTCGGGCAAAGGATCCTCCGGTGCGCCGCTCGCGATCGAACCGCGTGGCGCTGGTGTTCGGGTTGGACGATGCTCTCTTCCAACCGGCTCGAGCGGGGCCTCGCATAGCTCGACTGACTTCGGCGGTCGAGCCGTGCGGCGCCGACCGAACGTCTCGCCTCACCCCCGAACCCACCTGGGGCCCCGAAACGGCCACATAACTCATTGAAATTGCGTAACAATTCTCCAGCCCCCGGAGACGCACGCCAGACGCTGGCAGGTTCACGGCACGCCATCTCGAGCTGGACCACCTCTCGACGCACTGCTCACGGCCGGAGCTGCAATGCCGATCGCGCGTAACCAACGCGTGCCGCGCTGTTCGCCTGGGGCTCACCTACTGAACGAAGCTTCCGTGCTACAGTCTCTGCAACGTGAGGACGCAACGGGGGAAGGGCTCTGCGGCGCACGCAGAGGGACCAAGACACCAGGCCTCGAGCCGCTCCGGCCTTTCCGGCAAGGCGAAGAGCCGCACGCGCCTGAAGAACAGTCGCCTCAAGGGTTCGATCGACACCACGAGCGTCGATTCATCTTACCGCACGGAATCAGCCTCCGTCAGCTGCCTCGACCAGCATCGGGAGCGACCGCGCACCAACGGCAACGTGCTGAACCTGCCGGTGCTGGTGCTGAACCGCTTCTTCGCGCCGGTCTGCCTGACCACGGCGCGGCGGGCCATGCTGCTGCTGTATGGCGGCGCGGCTCATGCCCTCGACGAGAGCGGCGAGCTGTACGCCTTCCCCGAGTGGAGCCAGCTCTCACCGCGGCTGGTGGACGACATCGTGCCCACGGTCAGCGGCGGCTTGCGGGTGCCCCGGGTCCTTCACTTGTTGCGCTATGAGCGCAACCCGCGCGTGGACATCCGCCTCACGCGGAAGAACCTGCTGATGCGGGACGACTACTCCTGTCAGTACTGTGGCGTGCAGCCGTCCCTCCGCGATCTGAACGTGGACCACGTCTTGCCCCGCAGCCGGGGCGGCGCCGACAGCTGGGAAAACCTGGTGATTTCCTGCCGTCGCTGCAACCTCGTCAAAGGGCACCGCACGCCGGAAGAGGCGGGGATGCGCCTCAGAGCCCACCCCAACAAGCCTCGCTGGTCGACGACCAAGCACATCCTGCTCAGCGCCAAGCACCCGTACAGCGAGTGGACGCCGTTCCTGCAGGCAGGCTGAGCACGAGAGAGCTTGCGTTCCTTTCGCCGAGGGACGTGCGGCGAGTGATATAACCAGCGCATGCGGATCTGCGCCTGGACCAACCTGCTCACCGCCTCCGTGCTCAGCGGAGCGATCCTGTTCGGCTGCGAGGCATCGACCCTTCGCAGCACCGCGCCCAGCGACACCAACGACAGCGAGGTCGCGCCTCCGACCCTCGGCGACTCCAAGCAGGGCAGCGAAGGCGCGGCGGCTGGGGCCGATTCCAGCGCTGGTGGAGAGGAGACCCCAGCCGGGGCTGACGAAGGCGGCACTGCGAGTGACGGCTCTCCGCAGGCCGGCGGAACGAACCCAGCGGATGGCAAGGGCCGCACCTACTGTCCGCTGGACGAAGCGGATGGCTCGAAGGCGCCCGAGGTCGCCGGAGTGGCGGACAAGCCGCGGGATCTCGAGTCGATGCAGAAGATCGTCCAGGCCTACCGGGGCTGCGTTCGACGCTGCTACGAGACCGTGCAGAAGGAAATCCCCGGCTTGAAGGGCGACCTGACCATGACCCTGGTGATCACCCCCAAGGGCAAGGTGAAGGAGGCGATGCTGAACAAGGAGCGCTCCTCGCTCTTCACGCCGAAGATCGTCGACTGCGCCGCCGACACCCTGAAGAAGCTGGAGTTCGGCAAACACCCCAAGGGCATGGAAAGCAAGCTGAACTACCCGTTCAATTTCCAGCCCTGACCCAGGCTCGAGTTTCGGGGGTGAGGGAACGCTCGCCGTCACTCGAAGCGCCGGTTCGAAAGCTGAAGGCGCTGCAACGCAAGCGCCACGTGGCCAACCTCCCACGCGTCGAGCGAGTGAAACTCCGCTGGGCGGCGCCGCTGGCGTTCGACAGCGTTGAGCGATCCAGGTAAGAGGCACCGCCTACACCGGCACCAAGCACGGGTGGTCAGCCCCGGGTCCAGGCTCCAGATCCGAATCGAGCGCTGGCACGTGCGCTGCACAGCGGAGATGGGTTGCTCCACCCTCGCTCTTCACCTTTTCGCGTCTTCGCGGCCTCGGAGCGGCTGCTCAGTAAGTTGATGGACGATCAGAACTTCCTCGCCCGCTTCCACCGCTGGTTGGCAGCGATCCAGGTAAGAAACCCTGGAGTCGTGCTGATCGTGGCGCTGCTGACGTTGCTGCCCGCGGGCTTCCTCGCCAGCAAGCTCACCCTCAGGAGCAGCTTCAAGGAACTGCTCCCGGATCACAAACCCAGTGTCGTAGAAATGCGACGCGTGAACGAGAAGCTGGCCGGGGCTTCCACTCTCACGGTCGTGATCACGGGCTCGAACGTGGAGTCGCTGGAGCGCACCATCGACGCGCTGAGCCCCAAGCTCCAAGCCCTTCCCCCCGAGTACGTCGTGGGCGTCGACGACGGGACCCGCGCGGTGCGGAAGTTCTTCGACGAGAACAAGGCGCTGTACGCCGATCTCGAAGACATCCAGAAGATCCACGACGACGTCGAAGAACGCTACGACTGGGAAGTCCAGAAGGCCGCGGGCACGGCGCTCGATTTCGACGACGAGGACGTGCCCGACCTCAGCCCCGAGGCGCTGAAGAAGCGCTTCCAGCGCAAGGTCGACGACGCGAACAAGAAGAGCCCTGGCGTCGATGGTTACTACATCGGCGAGGACGGCAAGCTCGGCGCCATCCTGGTTCGCACGCCCCTCGGAAGCGGCAGCCAGGAGGCTTTCCAGCTGCAAAAGATGGTTCAGGACCTGGTCGCGGAGATCAACCCGAAGAGCTGGGACCCCGCGACGGAGGTGCACTTCACGGGCAACCTGATCACCAGCGCCCAGCAACAGAAGGCCATCACCGACGACCTGATCAGCGTCGGGGGCTGGGGCGTCGGACTGATTCTCGGCGTGGTGTTCCTCTTCTTCCTGCGTTTCCGCACGCTACTGGCGATGGGCGTCACTATCGGCATCGGCTGCCTGTGGTCCTTCGCTTTTGCGTACCTGAGCGTCGGCTACCTCAACATGGCGACGGGCTTCCTCGCGTCGATCATCGCGGGCAACGGCATCAACTTCGGCATCATCTACATGGCGCGCTACATCGAGGCACGCCGGGATGAGGGCCAGGAAGTCGAGGCCGCCGTGCTGACCGGACACCTGGAGACCTACCGCGCCACTCTCGCCGCTTCGCTCGCGGCGGGAATCGCCTACGGTTCCCTCGCGGCAACGGACTTCCGCGGTTTCAAGCATTTCGGCATCATCGCCGGACTTGGCATGGCGCTGTGCTGGCTCGCGACCTACTGCGTGCTGCCGGCAATCCTGGTGCTCACCGAGCGCGTCAGGCCCATGTACTCCGCCAAGGAGGCGGGCTGGCGCGCCAGGCTGCGCGGCGTCTACGGCGTACCCTTCGCCTGGGCCGTCAACAAATTCCCCAAAGGTATCGCCGTGATAGGCTCCCTCCTCGGGGTCGCCTGCGTGGTGCTGTCGGTGCGCTACTTCGTGAACGACCCGATGGAGTACGACCTCGCCAACGTTCGCAACGAGCGCACCCAGCCCACGGCCGCTGGCCTGCTCTCCGTGCGCGTTGACAAGGTCGTCGGACGACTCGGTCAAGACGGCAAGGCGATCGTCACCGATCGCCTTGACCAGGTCGAGCCACTGGTAAGCGAGCTGGAGAAGCGTTACCGCGAGGCACCGGAGGACCAGAAGCCATTCGAGAAAGTCGTGAGCATCTATGACCTGCTACCGGACAAGCAACCGCAGAAGCTGAAGCTCCTCAAGGAGACACAGGACCTGCTGAACCGCGCCCGCAAGCGCGGCTTCATCAAGGACGACGACTGGAAAGCGATCGAGGAGAACATGCCAGACAAGCTGGCTCCCATCGCCATCGCCGATCTGCCGGAGCTCGTCGCCCGGCCCTTCACGGAGAAGGACGGCTCCCGTGGCAAGGTGGTGTACATCGTCCCCAAGGAGGGACGCAGCGTCTACGACGCTCACTACCTCATGCTCTGGGCGGACTCGTATCGAGAGGTGAAGCTCCCGGGCGGAGACGTCATCCGCGGCTCTGGAGACTCGGTGATCTTCGCGGACATGCTGATCGCCATCGGCGAGGACGCGCCAGTCGCGGTGGTGCTTTCGCTGATCGGCACCGTGATCGTGATCCTCCTGGCCTTCCGGGGCCGCGCCGCGGGCTGGGCGACGCTCATCACCTTGCTGTGCGGCGTCGCTTACCAGCTCGGCACCATGGCGCTGCTCGGGATCAAGCTGAACTTCCTCAACTTCGTCTCGCTCCCCATCGGTATCGGCGTCGGTGCGGACTACTGCATCAACGTGATGAAGCGCCGCGAGCTGATGGGAGACCGGGACCTCCAGCGCGTGCTGGTGGAGACCGGGGGCGCGGTGGTCCTGTGCTCCCTGACCACGACCCTCGGCTACCTGGTGCTCCTGACCAGCATCAACCGCGCAGTGCAGAGCTTTGGCTTGGCCGCGGCGATCGGAGAGATCACCACCATCGCCGCGGCGGTGCTGGTCTTGCCTGCCGCCCTGAAGTGGCGCGCGCAGCGCGCCAAGGGGACCAGCGGAGGGCCAGCCGAGTCGGAAGCCGCCGCGGACAAGGCGGCGGTGACTAAGTAGCCTAGCCAACCAGCTCGAAACCTGAGACGGTTCGCGGAGTGATCGACTCGCTGCTTCCGATGCGCAGCCTGGCACCGTCCGCGCCAGACACGGACGCCTACGACGATCTCCTCACCCGCACCCGTGGGCTGCCACGGGAGCAGCGCGCCCAACGCGACTTCTGGTTCTCCACCCTGCCCCTGGAGGCCAAGGACGACCTGCTCTTCGAGCTCGAGATCCTGCTGAAGAGCTCGGCCTGCTTCGCCAACCCACGGAATCACCCAGGTCCCCCACGGCGCGCGCCAGTGGTTGCTCAGGACTTCCGGCAACCGATGATGCTGTTCCGCGATGGCATGCAGCGCATCATCGAGCTGCAGCGTCAGCTGCTCGGCACTCGGGACCGCACTCTGGTGTTCCAGCGCTACCTGGAGACGGTGATCCCCGAGGATTCGATGCGCACTCGGCTGATCCGCACTGGTGAGAACCAGCACACGCCCGAGGAGAGCTTGGTGGCGCTGCGCACGTCGCTGACCAGCACCCAGGAGATCATCGAAGGCATCCTGCGCGCCCAACGCGTCCCGTTCCGGCTCTTCTACTCCGTGCTGTCCACGGTGCAGCGCGACGTCGGCCGCAACGTGTTCTTCAACCCGCTCACGGCGCTGGAGTTTCGCCCCGAGTTCGACCGCATCAAGAGCCGCCAGGTTCTGGATCTGATCCGCAGCGTACCAGGCGAGGAAGCACACCGCCTCGTCGCGCTGACCTTCCTGAGCCTGTTTCGCATGCTGCGTTACCTGCGGCTGCTGGAGCGGACCCTGCTGACTGCGCCACGCCGTCGCGGCTACGCGGGGCGGACGCACCTGGTTCTCAGCGTCCTGCGCAGCGACGCCCGCGCGCTCTCGGACTACCTGAGGCGCCGCTCTGGTACGCTGCTCGCGGAGAGCTTCGAGCGCGACCTGTTTCGCGTGCGCGCCTCCGACTTGCCCGGCCGCTCGGACTCGCTGCGCGCAGCAGGGCATCGCCTGCTCGGCATCAAGAGCGCGCTCGAGGGCATCTCCGGTAATATCCGCTTGGAAATGCGTCGCGCCTTCCAGCATGACCTGCCGCCTCCGGACGCTCAAGTCAGTGACACGGAGCTGCGAGACGCGGTCACCGCGAGCATCAGCAATCTGCGCCCAGCGATCCGTGGAGCGATCCTGTTCCTGGGCAAGGCGCTCGGCGTCAGCTTGGAGGGCGACGGCGTGTTCGATGACGACGCCGCCCAGCGAGAGACGAGCGAGCGCCTGCGTCGCGATATCTGGATGTTCGCCCAGATCGTGCGCGCCTTCTCCTCGAAGGCCCAGCACTCGCCCGCCGAGGATCGCTGGGCACCCGTCTACAACTTCCAGTACGTTCGCGAGTTCCTCGCGTACTTCCGCGCCATGGGCTACCCGCTGCTGCGCGCCAGCGACTACCCCCGCTTCGATGCGTTCATGCAGGCGATGGGCCGTCTAGAAGACACCGACCTGGTCGACCCCCAGCGCCTCGAAGCCGCGATCGACGAGTGCATGGCGTTCCATGGCTTCCTGCTGAAGCTCTTCGACGACATCTCGAAGCGCGACGCGCTCGACGGAGTATCCTTCGATCGCCGTGCCGCAGCTTCGGCGCTGAAGCTGTACCTGGGCGACTAGCGCCGCGATGCGCTGACAGCGCGCGGGCAGAACACCGCCCTGCGTAGCGTCACGGCGTGCTCTGACCCCCGGACTCGAACGGGGCACCGTCACAAAACGTCAAGAACCGGTGCACTGCCCACACCAGCAGCTCACGCGGATCGCTTCCGCGCGGCAGTGACTGCTGATGGAACGCACTACCGGTTCCAAACACTCGGGATGAAGTCGTGCGCTCACAGCGCCACGTACCTCGAGAGAACTCGGAGGCAGCTCCACCCCTGTGTCGCCCGGCGCGAATGACGCGCGCAGGCTGACGATCACCCCTCGGTGCGGTCCGCCAACCGCACGGAAAGTCGAGGCCCCAATCCGTCACCTCGCGCTGGGCCCAGCTCGCGAGGCGCCTGAACGGGTCAGGCAGTTTGAGTCACCGCTCGTTGGAGCTGGTGTGAAGAGTCGGAGCTTGACTCGTCCCGCGCCCCGAGAGCTGCCAGGAAAAGCCCGAGCTGGCTTCTTCCGGAGCCCGTCACCGCTCATCCGAGGACGAGCGGTGTCAGGACGCGGTCAGAGGCACTCAGCCGACTCAGGCCTTCTTGGCGGCCTTGCGCTTCGCAGCCTTACGCTTGGGCGCCTTCTTGGCGACCTTCTTGGCTGCCTTCTTCTTGGCGGCCTTCTTCGCGGGCGCCTTCTTTGCAACCTTCTTGGCTGCCTTCTTGGCGACCTTCTTCTTGGCGACCTTCTTCTTGGCTGCCTTCTTCTTGCCAGCCTTCTTCGCCGCCTTCTTCGCGGTGCGCTTCTTGGCAACCTTGGGGGCTGCGGCAGGTGAGCTGGTCTTTGCCTTGGTCTTGGTCTTCTTTGCGGCCATTTGTGCCTCCTACGAACGAACCAGGGATCAGCACCGAATGAACTAATCCCGAGGTATGTTGCACGACGTATATTGCCACCTATTGTGATGTGTCAACGAAAAACTTTCAGGGAGGGGTTGCATCACCCGGGGAAACATGGGGTGGTGACCTCGCAATCCGTGCGGACCGAGCACCCGTTCAGACCCCTCCAAACGCACCGTGTGGCGGCTGTTCAGGGAGCTACGGACAGGCCCCCGCCATTCGTCAAAAAGTTCTGTCAACACGCGCGCTTGACGCGCCGCGCGCAGGCACTTCGGCCCGGCGACCCACCCCCTTCGAGGACCCCCTCTGCATGTCTTTTTCCACCGCACCCAATTTTCGTCCCCGCAAGCTGCTGATCTTTCGCTGATCAACCGGTTTTTCTTCGGCGTGGCTGACGGAGCGAATGGGACCAGAAAGTCTGCGACTCGAGGCCGCGCGTAGCTCGCGGCGCGGCGCACAAGAAGTGCTGACAGGATCACTCGGCAATCATAAGATCAAATCAACTCAAAAGAAAACGCAGCTACGCAGGAAGCGGGGCGTGACCTCGACAGCGCGAGCGCCTCGCTAAAGGGAGAACATGAAGGCCTTCGAGGCCTCGCCTGCTGGGTGGCGCCTCACGATCAGATCATAGCGCTTCGAGAGCCTGCGCAACCGTCGAAGAAGCTCTGCCACAGCTCGGGTTGAAGGTGCGAGACAATCGCATCTTCGATCAGCTCCCGGCGACGCTGGGTGACCGGCAGGACAGCCTGAAGAAGGAAGGCATTTCCATACTGAAACAGATTGCCGAGATCATCGTTTCGACCCAGGCTGTCGAAGCGAGTTTCAGGTCGCCGGCCACGCCATTTCCCTTTCGAGGGTGACTGCTTCCAAGGACAACTGGGGGCTCTCCGCGATGCGCGCGCGCCGTCTTGGTCTACCTGACCGATGGCGACAAGGGCGGCCTCAGACGAGCACGCTGGAGCCTGGCCAGCTACCACGCCGACACCGACGACCGTCGCGAGCAGCGACACCGAGGAAGGCCGGCGCAGACCGCCGCGTCGATAATGGTCCTGCCCGACGTCGAGATGCTCAACCTGAACGGCCTCGCCAACTGGCTCTGTGAACCTCGAGCCCCAGTTGAGCAAACAACAGGGAGAGCGCGCCGCGGCGCGTCGACATCAACGCAACTCGGTGCTGCTGGCGGTCGCCGAGCGTGCTGAAAAGCAGCTAGTTCCGCTGCTTTCGAGAGCGGGCGACCATCACGCGCCTCCCGGGCAGGGCGTCGGCCTGAGTCCGCAAGCTCGCGGGCCGTCGAGCGCACGCTTCCGCTCTGCCTGGCGGGCCGCTCGGCTGCTACAAGATCTTGGTTCCAGCTGCCGTGGTGGGGGCTCGCTTTCGCCGCCGACCTTGCTGGGGGCGAGGAGTTCCGAGCGCGAGCCGCGGCGCTGCTCGGAGTCGCTCCCGAGGTGATCAGCGGAGACGAGGAAGCCCGCCTCACCTATCACGGTGCGCTGAGCGGCCTCGACTCGCCGCGCACCTCGGTGATCGTCTTCGACATTGGCGGTGGCAGCACCGAGGTCATCCAGGCGCACGCCGGGAGCGTGCGCAGCGCGCAGAGTCTGGACATCGGTTCGGTGCGACTCACCGAGCGTCACCTGGCGAGCGATCCGCCGACCACGGACGAGCTCGCGCGACTGACCTCCGACATCGCGTCCGAGCTGTCCAGCCTGGAGGCTCCAGCTGCGGGCGCGTGGCTGGTCGGCGTCGCCGGCACGCTGACCACGCTCTGCGCGATCCAGCAGGAGCTCGCGAGCTACGACGCGACCCGCGTCCACGGCGCGGAGCTTGGGCTGACCGAGGTGGAAGAGCTGTGTCGCAAGCTCTCGTCCCTGTCGGTCGCCGCGCGGCGCCAGCTGCCTGGTCTCGAGCCGAAGCGAGCCGACGTGATCGCGGCTGGCGCCCACATCGCGCTGGGTGTCATGCGCTGGGCGGGTGCCTCGAGCTTGCGCGTCTCCGACCGCGGCGTGCGCTGGGGCATCCTCGAGCAGCTCCTCGCCTAACCATTACCCCACGGCAACGTTACCGCTGCGCGGAGGTTTTTTCCGCGCGAATACAGATGTGGCGCCGCGCAGCCTCGACCTCCAGCGCCTCGGGCGCTCCATGGTCTGCCAGCCCGCGGTCCGGACACCCCCTCCAGGGCGGAGAAGTCTGCGAAAATGCGTAGAAATCGCCAGAGTACGGGCGCTCGCCGAAGTTTCTGCTACGATTTCTTGACGAGTTAGACGTCTCTGACTAGAGTGGCGCGCCTGGCGGACCTCTACCCCCTGGTTGACGCCGTCAGCGAGCGCCCAGTCAAAGCGCTCCGGGAACTGTACCGTTTCGCGCTCACCGCGCGATGTCTGCGCCCTGCAAGAGCGCGAAACTACGCCGAAACATTTCGCGCGAGGCGCGACCGACAGCACTTAACGCCCGACGATGGGCGCTCCAGGATCTCGAACGAGCCTCCCAGACCCAGGGAGTCCGACCCCGAAAGGGTCCATCTGAGCGGAAGCATGGGGCTTTCGTCAGGACGTGCCAAACATCCAGCGATGCGGCACGAGCCAGTCGCCAGCGACCACACCAGCCAGGGCCGATACGACCGTCCAGGCACCGACAAGAAATGTGGGGCACCCGACCCACCTAGTGGCAACCGCAGACTGGCCTTCAAGAACGAGCACGGATGCAAAATCGAGGAATCAAATCCAGCTTGCGCTCGAGCGACTCAGCCCCCCAGAGGAAGTCAGGTCTCGCGCAAGCATCGACCCACGAAGCCAGGAAGCCCGTCGACTCGCGTAGTCGAGGAGGCGCCTCTCACGAGGCACGCTCTGGGTCGTTGACCTCTTGAGTCTTAGTGCAGCTGGAGCTGACCGACGTGGTGTTGGTGAGCTCTTGAGCTGTTCCATTGTTCTGACGGGCATGGCCCGCAGGGCACAAAGGAAATCGAGGAAAGGCACAGCGTCCCGAGCGGAAGACCGGCAACCGCCGACCCCAGGGTCGCCCCGAATATTACATCAGGGAAACGCGAAGGAGGGCCCAGTCGGGGCCACCAGGCGTTGACCTTCACCAACGAAGGCGTCGGCAAAGCGCCCTCGAAGAACTGGGAATGATTCCCGAGCCCAGTCGTTGAGCGCCAAGCACCAATGGCTGAGCAGCCCGCGCCGAGTCGGCGCGAGCAGGCAACTCTACGAAACAACATTGGCCGGGTCCAAGGCTCCGTTTGAGCCATCGACCCTCGGCCCGCGACAGGAGACGACATGCAGGCAAGCCCCGAAGTTGAGTTCAAGATCGGTGACAAGGCCGTCTACCCCGCTCAGGGCGTGGCGGAGGTCATCAGCATTGACGAGAAGGACATCGCAGGGCAGCGGCAACGCTTCTACGTGCTTCGGATTCTCGATACCGACCGCAAGATCATGGTTCCGGTCTCCAACGCCGACGCCGTCGGCTTGCGCCAGGTGATCAGCGAGCAGGAGATCCGCGAGATCTTCGATATCCTCAAGGAACGCACGATTGGCTTCGACACCCAGACCTGGAACCGCCGTTATCGTGGGTTCATGGACAAGATCAAGACCGGCTCCATCTACGACGTCGCCGAGGTCTTGCGTGACCTGTACCGTCTCAAGGCGAACAAGCAGCTCTCCTTTGGCGAGCGCCGCATGCTCGACACCGCACGATCGCTGATCGTCAAGGAGATCGCGATTGCGCGCAAGCAGACCGAAGAGGACGTGAAGACGGAGATCGAAGCGATCTTCTTCTCCAACTGAGTCTCGACAAGAGTCCAAGCTCAGAGCCAGGGGCGCCACGGAAGTGGCGCCCTTGCTGCTTTGTGGATCAGCGCTGCGTGTGGCTCAGCGCTGCGTGTGGCTCAGCGCTGCGTGTGGCTCAGTCTTCGGTCTTGCGTTTGCGGATCGGAGGCGGCTCGGGAACATCGAGTACCACTCGCCAGCCATTGTCCTCGTGGACGCAGTGCACGTCGAAGCGCTCGCCAGGTGAAGCCCCGATCACCGCCACCACCGCGCGCTGGCCCTCGACCCGTGCCTTGAAGCGATGCGGCTCGAAGCGCAACGAGAAGTGCGAAGGCGCGATCATCTCCTCCGGTCCCAGGGTGCGCCCCACCACCGCGGACGCCCGCTTCGCGCGCTCGGTGAGCACTCGCTGGGCGTCCGACCACATCAAGTCATAGGCGGCACGCGCCATCTTTGGGTCCCCGTGAACGCTCTCCATGCGATCGATGAACTGCTCGACCACGCGCTCGGGCGTCTCCTCTTCGGGCTCGCGGCTACAGCCCGTGCAAAGCCAGCACAGCCACACCGCCAGCAGGCAGAACCAGCGCCACACCGGCCCGCTCCTGATTCCTCGAGGCAACGCGCTCGGAGACATCACTTCTTGTAGTGGGTGGTGCCGAGGCCCATCGTCTTGCGTACGTCACGCATCGTGCGCTCCGCCAGCCGCGAGGCCTGTTCCCGGCCGTGATCGAGGATCTCGAGCACGCGCTTCTTGTCGTTTGCCAGCTCCTGAGCACGTTCACGGATCGGCTCGAGCTCCTGGTTCAGGTTCAGGTTGAGCATCGCCTTGCAGTCGCCGCACCCCAGCGTCCCGAGACGGCAGTCGCGGTTGATCTCCAGAACCTGCGGCTCGGGGCTCACTGACTGATGGATGGTGAAGATGTTGCAGATGTCAGGGTTTCCGGCGTCGCCCTGGCGGAGCTTGTTCGGATCGGTGTAGGCGCTCTTCAGCTTCTTCTCCACGGCCCTGGGCGTGTCGAGGAGATCGATGCTGTTGCCTCTCGACTTGCTCATCTTGGTCTTTCCGTCGACGCCCATGATTCGCGGCGCCTTCGAGAGCAACGGCTTGGGCTCGGGAAACAACGGCTTGAAACGATGGTTGAAGCGCCGGGCGATCTCTCGCGTCAGCTCCAGATGCTGCACCTGATCGTCGCCGACCGGGACCACGGTCGCGCGGTAGACCAGGATGTCCGCCGCCATCAGGATCGGATACGTGAAGAGCCCCGCGTTGACGTTCTCCTTGTGCTCGTCGCTCTTCTCCTTGAACTGCGTCATGCGGTTCAGGTCGCCCATCGGAGTGACCGCGGAGAGGTACCAGGCGAGCTCGGTGTGCTGCGGCACGTCGCTCTGAACGAAGATGGTGCACTTCGCGGGATCGAGCCCGGCGGCGATGTAGCTCACCGCGGCGTCGAGGATGCGCTGCCTCAGCTCCTTGGGGTCGTAGTCGATGGTGATGGCGTGAGCATCGACGATGCAGAACAACGCCTCGTGGTCGCCAGCATTGACGAGGTTCACCCAGTTCTTCAGCGCTCCCAGGTAATTTCCGATGTGCAGGCCACCCGTGGGCTGCATGCCTGAGAGGATGCGGGGCTTTGCCGTTGACGAAGACGGCAGCGGTTGTTCGCTCATGGGACGAGAGGAGGTAACCCCAGCGGCACGCCTCAGCAAGCTCCTAGCGCCGACCAACAACTTGGCCCCAGCAGATCCGCGCCAGCTACGATTTCGCTGCAGCATGAGCATCAGCGAACCGCGTGTGCGTTTGACCTGGGACGACAAGCCGAGTGAGCCCATGCCCTGTTCAGCACGACTCGAAGTCGTGGAGCCGGGACATCCGTCCAGCATGCTGGTGGAGGGCGACAACGAGCAAGCCCTGGGCGCGCTCGCGCGCCGCGCCGGTTCCTCTGCGGCGCTCGTCTATCTCGACCCGCCCTTCCTCACGGGTCGCCAGCATCACCGCGTGGAGCGCGGGCGCGACGACAGCGGCCGCATCCAGCGCAGCGCACGCCCCGCCTTCGACGATCGCTGGGGCGGCATGCACGACTACTTGGGCGCGCTCCACCGTCGCCTGAGCCTGGCGCGCGAGCTGCTCGCGCCTCACGGCAGCCTGGTGCTCCACGTCGACCCCAAGACCAGCCACTACGCCAAGGTGATGTGCGACGAGATCTTCGGCCCGGAGTGCTTCGCGAGCGAGATCGTCTGGCGCTACCGTCGCTGGCCGGCGAAGACGAAGAACTTCCAGCGCGTGCACGACGTCCTGCTGCGCTACGTGAAGGACGCCGACAGCGAGCCGCGCTTCAACCAGCTCTACGAGCCCCTCGCCGCGTCCACGCGCGCCACCTGGGGCACACGGAAACAGCGCGCGGTAACGGATGAGAGCGGCCGACGACAGCGTTCGAGCAGCACCGCCGAGGAGAGCCCAGGTACGCCGCTGGGGGACGTGTGGGAGATCGGCATCGTCGCGCCGGTCGCCCGCGAGCGCACTGGCTACCCGACGCAGAAGCCGATGGCCTTGCTCGAGCGCTTGGTCTCCGCGTTGACCGACCCGGGCGATCTGGTGGTGGACCCATACGTCGGCAGCGGAACGACGCTGGCGGTGTGCGCGAGTCTGGGTCGCCGCGCCATCGGCATCGATCAGAACCGCGAGGCGCTGGAGATCTGCAAGCAGCGGCTCAACGCCCTGGGTATCGAACCGCTCCAGGAGCGCGTCAGCGGCTCACCGAAGGTACGGAAGACGTCGGGCGAGGCGAAGGCAGGCGCTCGGGGCAAACGGCTCAGGCAGGCGAGCTGAGGCGAACCAGGAGGCGCGCCTCACCCCCAACCCTGGGTTCTCTGGCACACGAAGCCGGCCCCGGGAGTTGCGACTGGGAGCGGGCTGTGAGCAACTCCTGCTGTGGCGAGCAATCGACGCGCGAGCCGAGAGGCGATCCAGAAGCGCCGCGCCGGACGGGCGCTCAACGACCTGTTCTCGGGGCGAGGCAGCGGACAGCTCGACGGGCGCACCGAGAAGCGCCGCCAACGCCTGCTGGAAGAGCTGCGAGAGAACAAGCGACGCGGCTCAGGCGAGGAGCTCAAGCCCCTCGAGGTGCTGAGCCACGCGAACGAGCTGCTCGAGATGGGGGAGAGCATGGCGGGCCTGCGGAAGCTGTGCGCCGCTCGCAAGCCACCTGGGGACCGCGAGCAGCTGGTCTACGTCGTGCAGCAGGTCCACGAAGCCTATGGGTTTCGCTCCGAGGTGTGGGGACTCGTCGGTGTGAGCGACGAGGTGCTGAAGGCCGCGGGTGTGCCGCTGGCCGAAGAGTGAGCGGGACGGCCACGCGCCCTGGAGAGTGTGCTAGCGATAGCGGACCGATGGCAACCCGCCCCGCCAAACGCCTCAGCCGCTCACGTGTCCTGCGTCAACTGGCGAGCCTTGCCCTGCTGGGAGCCGTGGCCCTCGCGAGCAGCGCGAGCGCACAGAGCGAAGACCCGGTGGTCGTACGCGTCGGCAACGTCGAGCTGCGCCGGAGCGACGTCGAGAGACGCCTGCGCGACGTGCCTGCTTTCAAGCTGCGCCAGTACGGGAACACCCCCGAGGAGATCAAGCGCGCCTTCATCGAGCGCGACCTGGTTCCAGAGGTTCTCTTCGGCCTCGACACGAACCTGGAGGAGGCTACCCGGTCGCCGACGGTCCGCGCGGAAGTGAACCAGGCCAAGCTCCAGGCGCTGCAGACCGCCCTGCGCAAGGAGCTGGCGCAGAAGTCCCCGGTCACCGACGCGGACATCGAGAAGTACTACAAGGACCACGAGACCCGCTTCAAGACTCCTGAACGCATCAAGCTGTGGCGCATCCTGCTCCCCACGGAAGAGGCCGCGGCGGCGGTGCTGAAGCAGGTGAAGGCGAAGGGCGACGTGAAGACCTGGAGTCAAGTCGCTCGGGAGAAGTCCATCGACAAGGCCACCAACATGCGTGACGGTGACCTGGGCTTCGTGCTGCCCAGCGGGTTGACCAACGTGCCCCGCGTGCGCGTCGAGCCCGCGCTCTACGAGGCGGCGAAGACGTTGAAGAACGGCGAGCTCGCCCAGAAGCCGATTCCCGAAGGAAAAGGCTTCGCGGTGCTCTGGCGCCGTGGCAGCCTGAACGCCGTCGAGCGCAGTCTGGAGAGCGAGAGCGCGAACATCCGTCGCCTGCTGGAGCGCGAGCGCACACGCAAGCAACTCGACGACCTGGTGAAGGGGCTCGTCGCCGCGCACGTCAAGGACCGGAACGACGCGCTACTCGAGAACGTCGCCCTGGACAAGATCGGCGCGATTGGCGCCGAGCGACAGCCGGGCCTGATGGACAAGCACCCACCCGAGGCAGACGTCAAGCCGAGCTCGAGCGGGGATCCCGCCGCCGGCGCCGGCAAGCGCTGAGCTGCTGCGACGCGCGAGTTCGGGGGGGAGGTGCTGCGCGTGCGCCGGACGTCTGTCGTCAGACGCTGGGTAGATCCCAGCCAAGCTGCTTCAGGACACCGCGGAAGATGCGCTCCTCCTCGCGGGCGTCCAGCTGCTTCTTGAAGAACTCGGCGTTGTCGCCCTTCGTCGCCGCGTGCGTCGCGCGCTCGTAGTGCTCGAGCATCATCAACAGGTGCGGGTGCGCGTCGGTCACCTGCTTCGGCACCTGCATGTGCCGCGCGGAACTCAAACGAGCGTCGGCCTGCTCGTGTACGTAATCCGCCAGGTCCTTGTCGGAGAGCCGCGCGCGGAGGAAGTCGGCCTCCTTCCGCGCGTGTGTCACGATCAGCGCAGCTCGGTCGAGGTAGCTGCCAGCGAAGGCCGAGGTTGCCCAGGCGATGGCGCCGAGTGGCACGGCGCAGAGCAGCGCACGCCGCAGCTCCCGCTTGCTCCCACGACGACGAGCAGGTTCAAGCATTCTCCACTCCGGCTTCTGTTTCCTCACGGTTCCAAACCTCAGCCTCCAGGGCCACTTGCGCAGCCGCGCGCTCGGCCAGGCGCTTGCTCCGACCGCGGCCGCGGCCCAGCGCGAGCCCCTCCACGCTCACCTCGACCTCGAACCAGCGTTCGTGAGCTGGTCCGCCCTCTTCCACGACGGCGTAGCTGGGCACCGCGCCGCCCCCAGCCTGGAGGCGCTCTTGCAGCTCGCTCTTCGCGTCACGCCCGGCGTCCGCCTCGAGCCCGGCGACGTGGGGCGCGAGCAACCTGCGGCACACCTCGCGAGCCAGCGACCAGCCACCCTCGAGGAAGGCCGCGGCGATCAGCGCCTCCACCGCGTCCGCGACGACATTCAAGCTGTCGCGCAGCCCAGCGCTGTCCGCGCCCTTGCCGAGGCGCAGCGCGGAAGAAACCTCGAGCTCTCGACCGATGCGCTGGAGCGACTCCGCGTTCACCAGCTTCGCGCGTAGCCGGGTCAGACTCCCCTCGGGAGCGTCGGGGAATCGCTCGAACAGCAGCTCGCTCGCGCACAGTCCGAGCACGGCGTCCCCGAGAAACTCGAGGCGCTGGTTGTCGCCAGCGTCCTGGCGCTCGTTGGCGAAGCTCGGATGAGTCAGAGCCTGCTCGAGCCAGCTGGAGGCAGCGTCCAGCCCGAGCTGCTGGGCGAGGGCCAACGAGGATTGCTCTGAGTTCGGCATGGTCGACGCGGAGCAAGGGTGTGCCACATCGGCCCTCGGGGGCAAGGCTAGGGGAACCTGCATGGTCCGCCGCTGTCCGTGCTCCGAATGCACTTGAGCTATGCTGCCGCCGTGAGTCGCCTGCTGGCCTGCCCGTTCTGCCGTGAACTCTACACCGAAGGTGAAGCGGAGCGCTGCGCGGAGTGTGGCGTCGAGCTGCAGCCGCTGGACAAGCTGCCGCCTTCCCACGACGCGATGCTGGAGGAGGCGCTCGCTGCAGCGGAGGCGGGTGTGGAGGCGCCGGAACCCATCCCCGCGGTCGACTACCCGTTGCCCTGGACCTTCACGGGTCGGAGTCGACTCGCGCTGGTGGCCTTGGGCGCGGCCGGGATCGCCGCCTTCTTCATGCCCTGGGTCTCGGTGGTCAAGCCGGACATCGCGCTGCTGAGCGGCTTCGATCTGGCTCGCGGCCGCGCTGGCTGGCTGTGGAGCGGACTCGCCGGTTGGCTCACGCTGATCCCGCTCGTGGCGAGCCGACGCACCGTGAACCAGATGCGGGGGGTGCGCGCGGTGTGTGCGCTGTTCGCGAGCATGACGCTGGTGGAGACGTTGATGCTGATCGCCCGGCCTCCCCAGAGCCATCCACGCGTTCCCGTGGAGATACACTGGCAGTGGGGCCTGTACGCCAGCATGGGGGTCGCCGCCCTCGCCGTGCTGTTCAGTCTGCGGTTTGGCGGAAAGGCGGATGATCTTCGGGACCTACCGTTGCCGGGAGGCGCCTCGGACACCGACGAGACCATGCACTGAAGTGCCCGCTCGAGGCGGCCACGACGCGGTGCCGGCTCCCCCCAGACCGAAACCAATCCGCGACCTCAGACGTCGAACGGCAACGCAATCGCCACACGGCGAAAGTCGCCGCGAAAGCCAGTCCGTGCTACCGCTGAGAGATGGTGCCGAGGGCGGACGTGCGCTCAGATCCCGAGCTCGCCGAGGCGAGTGCGGAAGAGCTGCGCGACGACGTCGCCCCCCCGCTGCGCGCGGCATTCGATTCCGAGCCGGCGTTTCCGGCGGCGCGCCTGGTTGGCGAAGAGCCGCTCGAAGCCGAGGAAATCGAGCTGACAGACGTGCCCGCAGCGGTCGTCGAGATCCCTCAGCTCGACGACTTCGATCATGGCTCCGGCGTGGTGGTGATCGTGCCCTGGGAGCGTCCCCTGCAGAGCTTCTGGCAGCGCTTGTGGAACACGTCGAAGCTCACCACGCAGCATGGTCAGACCTTCTTCGCCCGGTTTCCGGACGGAGACCTGGTCAGCGCCGCACGCTTTGCGCTGACCGCCGAGGCCATCGCCGTGAGCGGCCTGTGCCTGGTCGTCGGGCCCGTGCTGTGGTTTGCCGTGCCCGGTCTCTCCCAGGTCGCTGAGCAGGATCCGGTGCTCGGCGGCCTGCTGCTGCGGACCATCGTGGCCGGTGTGCCGACGCTCGCGATCGCGATGGCCGTGCTGCACGGGCTGTACGGTCTGGGGCTCGACCTCGCGGCCCGCCGCGAAGGCGCTCGGGGTAGACTGGGCCACGCGCTGCGCTTTGGACTCTACAGCGCTGGCTGGGATCTGGTGACCATGCCCCTCGGTCTGATCGCGCTCGCGCTGTCCGACGGTGTGAAGAGCGCAGGGGCGGTCGCGCGCAACACCTGGTTGCTGCCCCGCACGTGCTCACAGGCATTTCTGTGCGGCATTTATGGCCTGAGCAAGGAGTGCGCGCAGCGCGCTCATCGCGCCGCCATGCTCAGCACCGTGGCCGGACTGGCCCTGGGGCTGGTGGCCTGCATCGGCCTCGCCCTGCTGCGCTGAGCTTCACGCGGAGGACAGGGCCTCAGAACATCGCGCCGAGATCGAGCACGATGGACCACTGGCGGCTCTCGCCCTTGAGAGCTTCCTTCGAGGCGTCGTCGCTCTGGGCGTCTCCAGGATCGACCAGGTCGGTGATGAACTCGCCACCCACCGTCACCATCTCGTAGCGGTAGTTCAGGCCGAAGATCAGCCGCTGACGCTTCAGGCGCGCCTTGTCGAAGACGACGTTGTTGTTGAAGTCGACGGGGCTACCGCCGCGACACACCGGCTGACCGTCGTAGATGTGGTTGCCCTGATCGTCCTGCTTGTCTGGTCGACCCAGGTCGGGGTTGCCCGGGATATTCGGCCCGGCGTAGTTGCAGAAGCCGACCGGATCGGTGGCGGGCGTGGTGTCGATCAGTCCGGAGTCGCCGAAGATCCAGACGTACTGATAGCCGACCCACGGGGTCAGCACCTGGGAGTCCGCGATGGGCAGCGGCTTGCTGATCTGCATGTCCAGCGCCGCGACGGTGAGCTGGAACTGCGGGGTTCCGGTGATGGTGCGCACGCCACCCCCCACGGCGAAATCCGGGAGGATGCCGCCAACTCCCGTGCGGAAGCCTTCGAGCAGGCTCATGCGAACGTCGGCGCCGCCCGAGATGATGCTCGTCTGCGGGATGAAGCCGAACTGGCCACCAAGCTCGAGTCCGAAGCCGAAGCCCTTGCGGATCTTCACGGAGTACAGGTTGAGCGTGCTGTCCGGGCTGGAGTTGCGGATCGACGCCTTGTCGGAAGACGGATCGCGGGGCCCCTGGGTGCCTTCTTTCCAGTAGCTCTTGTCCTGATCGATGTCGTGGATGCCCATCTCCAGGGACAGGTTGAAGCCGCCGAAGCCGGTGGTGCGCGCCGAGTGCATGGCTGACGGCGCGATCACCCAGCCCCACTGGTTCATCAGTCGCTTGAACGCGGCGTTATCCGCGCGGCAAACCTCGAAGGAGCCAGGGTTGGTGTTGATCGCGCCGGCGTCGGTGCGACACGCAGCGCCGTTCGTGACCAGCCGCTCGATGGCCGGATCCATCGGCTCCGCCTGAGCCTCGCTCGAGGCGGCCAGCACGCTGCCAAGCGCCGCCAGGCCCAGCCCGAACGCCAACGCGCGACGCGCACCGCGACCACGGACTCCGGCGCGCTCCCCCCGGGAGGCAACAAGCGATTCGGGCGCCTGGCTAGGCGCGCAAACAGAACTTCGTGCACGAACGGCGCGAAACAACGACTTTCCCAAGAATCAGGCCTCCGCCGAGGGGAGGCTACTGACCGACGGAAGGCGGCGTCAAGCTCGGGGACCGAAACCGCGGTCAGGGCATGGAATCGACTGCGGCCAGCGAACAAAGCCGCTAGACACAGAGGCTCGATGGAGACCCCCGAACGGCTGCGCGCCCGCCCCCAGCAGGCGCCCTTCCACGTGGTGCTGGTGGAGCCGGAGATCCCACCAAACACCGGAAACATCGCGCGCCTGTGTGGGGCGACGTGCGCGCCGCTGCACCTGGTCGGCAAGCTCGGCTTCCGGATCGACGAGCACGCAGTGCGTCGAGCGGGCCTGGACTATTGGCATCTCGTGGAAATCCATACCCACGACACCCTGCCCGCGGCGGAGTCGTTCATCCACGAGAGCGCCGGGAATCGCCAGCCAAGGACCTGGCTGTTCAGTGGAAAGGCTCGGCGCAGCTACCTGGAGGTGGAGCTCAGCCTGGGAGACATCCTGGTCTTCGGCAAGGAGTCGGTGGGTCTTCCGCAAGCGCTGCTCGACCAGCGCGAGGCCGAGGTGATCGGCATCCCGACGCTCGGCGCCGTGCGCTCCCTGAACCTCGCCAACTCCGTCTCCATCGCGCTCTTCGAGGGCCTGCGCCGCAACGGAGCCCTCGAGGTCCAGCGCGGCGCTTGGGGCGCTTAGCGAAGTGACGTCGGCTACTGGATGACGCGGGGAGTGGCCCCGGTGAAGTCGACGTGGACGCGCTTGGTCTGTCCGGACTTGAGCTGAATCTGCGCAGGCACACTCTCCCCCAGCGTGGGGTTCGTGAAGACCACGAGGTAGGCGCCAGGCGCGAGCTTGAGTCCCATCACGGGAGTCATGCCTCGCGCGCGCCCTCCCACCGACACCTTGGAAGGCGGCATCGAGGTCAGGTTCAAAGTCGCCTCTTGCGCGGCCTGAGGCGCGCTGGTGGACGCTGAAGGTCCGGAGGACGCGTCGGGGATGGGTTTGGGGGGGAGAGCAGCGCTACCAGGCGCCGGCGACCTGGCGCTCGACGCGGCTCGCGGAGCAGCGCTCGTCGAGGCCGCCGGCGCGACCTCGGCGCTGGCGCTGCCCTGCGCGCTGGGCGACACCCGCAACCGCTGCCCCGCGGCAACGCTTGGTATGGACGGAGGTCCCCCGGAAGCCACGTTCGTGGCCACGGGCATGCGCTGCTCGGCGCCGGGCTCGCCGACGGCCCTCACCACGAACACGCCGACGACCAGCGCCAGCCCAGCAGCCAGGAACCACCAGTAGCCCGAGCTGGACCTGGGGTCGGCGACATCCCGATGCAGCGCGCTCTCCAGCTCACCGCTGGGTTCGTGCCTGTCGTCGCCGTCGGTCGCCGAGGTATCGCGGTCGCGCTCGGACGCGACCTGGATGGGACGGGTAGCCGGACCGGTCTCCGCCTGGGGTCCAGGACCCGATGGCCGCGCGACGGGTGTGACGGGGGTCGGCTGAGGAGTGCCACCATCCAGCAGCTGATCGACGTCCCCGTCCTCGGGGGCGACCCCGTCCAGTCGCCGCGTCCAGATCTCGATCTCCTGATTCGCCGCGAAGGTCGCGGTGCTTCCGTCGGGCAACGTCGGTACCCGACCCTCGCCCTGAGGGCGCTCCAGGTCGGGGATCGATGCCACCGATCCTGCGGCCTCGCGCCGCGCCATGCGCACACGCCGCCCGAGACGACGCTCGACCTCGCGCCGGTCCGAGCGCCTCAGGAAGTCGCGCAACGGCTTCGCCAGCTCTTCGGCGTCTGCGGGGCGCCGACTGGGATCCGGATCCACCGCCAGCCCGATCACCTCATCCAGGGGCGCGAGTCGCGCGTCGCGGGTCGACGGCGGCGCTGGGCGCTCGTTCATCACGGCTTCGTGAGAGGCCTTGGCCGTCGAACGCCGGAACGGCGGACGTCCCGCCCAGGCCTCGAGCAAGAGCGCCCCGACCGCGAACACGTCGGTGGCTGGCACCACCTCGCCCTTCAGTTGCTCGGGCGGCATGTGCCCTGGGGAACCGAAGGCCTCGACGGTCTCACCGTCGCTGCGTACCGGCGCCGCGATACCGAAGTCGATCAGGCGGACCGCGCCCTCCTCGTCGATCAGCACGTTGCGCGGGGTGACGTCACGGTGCACGACCTTCGCCCGCCGGTGCGCGTAATCCAGCGCGCGACAGGTCTCGACGCCGAGGTAGGCACCTTCCTCGGCGTCGAGCGCTCCGGTCGCGGCGAGCAGGTCGCCGAGGGTGATGCCTTCGCAGAACTCCAGCGCGATGTAGTAGACGCCCTGTTCGACCCCCAGCTCGTAGACGGGGACGATGTTCGGATGGTTCAGGCCGACGGTGGTCTTGGCCTCCTCCACGAAGCGAGCGACGAAGCCAGGATCCGACGCCAGCTCGGGACGGATCTGCTTGACCACGAGGCGCTTCTGAAAGCCCACGGCACCGCGCAACGTGGCCAGGTACACGTGAGCCATGCCGCCGGAGGCGATTTCTCGCTCCAGCACGTATTTCCCGAAGATCTGGGGAAACATTCAAACGCCTTCGAAGCAGCCGCCTCGAGCGGCTTGTATCAGTAAGTGTGCTGAATGTTTAGGCAGTGCGCACTGCCTGGCCCGACGTATCCTGTAAGCGCGCCGGATACTCCGATGTTTGGCCTCGGTCGTCAGCGAATCCGACCGACATCGTCGGTGTTCGCGCCTGCGCGAGAACCTCACATGTTCGACGAATCACACCTCCCAGCGCGCGCGGGCCTGCTGCTGCTCGGCGCTGCGGCGATCGGTGGCTGTCGACCGGCGCCCGAAGCGGATCAACTCCAGCCCATCGCGGTCCACACCTTCGAGGCCTGCGCACCCGGCCCTCAGGCCACCCTGGATCTGAAGGCGCTCGGCGATTTCAGCGTCGACAACTCCAGCGCGGAGTCCCTGCCCCTGACGTCGGGCGAGCGCGTGCTGCGCCTGCCGCTGACGACCCTGGCGCTGGAAGGAGTCGCACGGGATGGCTCCGGGGAGTGGCAAGGCGTGGGGCCGGTGCGCGGTGCACGCGCCGACATCAGCCTCTGGCCGACCAACCAGGCCTGCGAGCTCGCCCGACACGACGGCTTCCCTCTGCAAAGCAGCTCCCTCGGTGTGAATCCGCAGAGAAATGAAGTCTTGGTTGTCGGGGGAGAGGAGGCCGGTCCGAACGCTGCGAGAGCTCTACTCCTGCGCCTGGACACGACGGAGATCCGCGAAGTCCCTGGGGGCATCCTGCCAGCGCGAGCCGACGCGAAGCTCTCGCCCTTCGGCGACGGCATGCTGCTGAGCGGCGGCATCGACCCGCGAGAGCGCGGAGACGAGCGCTTCGACCTGGCGACTCCGCTCGCCTCGGCCATCGTCTACGACGCAGAGAGCGGCCGCTTCGAACTCAACCAAGAGATCGCCATCTCGCCCCGGGCGTCCCACGCCGCCGTGGAGCTGATCACCGGGGAAACGCTCCTGGTCGGTGGCCGCTCTCCACAGAGCCCAGCGCTGGCGAGCATCGAAGCCGTCTCTCCTGAGACGCGCTCGGCTCGGATCGCCGGGCTGACCCAGCTGGTGCAGCGCCGGGCGAACCCGAGCGTCTTCGTGCTCGAGGACGGACGGGTGTTCGTCGGTGCGGGCGTCGACGCGAGCAAGCAGCCAGTGCAGACGGTGGAGTACCTCAGCCCAGACGCGAGCCAACACCTCGGGAGCACCCCGCTGCGCGCCTCGGAGTTCGCCCGCTTCGCGCCATTGCCTGGCTCGACGGTGCTCGGGGTTGGCGTTTGCCCGGTGGACGCGCCGACCTGCGACCCGCTCCGGGGCGCCGTGTGGCTTGCGGGGGAGCGGGTGTTCCCGCTCCCCCCGCTGCCCGTAGACCTGCAGGATCCGCAGCTGGTGCCGGCGGCGAGAGGTGAGCCGTGGCTGATCACGGGCAGCGGGCAGGAGCGCGTGAGCTATCGCTTCTTCCCCTGGGAGTCCCGCTTCGTGGCCAATCCCGACCCGCCTTCCGCGCTCCCGCCGCAAGCCGCTCTCGCGGTGGACCCGGGCGCGTTCGTCTGGGCCGAGGCGGGCCGAGTGCTGGGCGTGCGGAGCGACGTACGCCAGGCACTCGCCCGTGACATCGGCCCACAGCTCCTGACCCAGCCGACCCTGGAGACAGGCGTCGTTCCCACCTCCCCCCCGAACCTGGACGATCCCGAGGCGCCCCTGAGCTTCACGGCGGCCGGACTCGGCCTGCGAAGTTTTGGTTCCGTGTGGATAAGCGACGCGAGCTTCGCTGGATTCGATCTAGAGATCACGCGGGCAGCCGGCGCACCCCCGCGGGTGTTCCTCCAAGGCGTGAGCCACCGGTGCACCGCTGACGCTTGCGGCGGCTCCAGGCTGCTCGGTGCCGGAGACTGTGCCTGGCCCAGCGTGGCGACGGAAAGCCGGGTGCTCAAGGTGGTCCGCCAGGGTGCGCAGATCAGGTTGACCGCCAGTGACGAGGAGACGCTCTGCGAGCTCTCCGGCCTGGGGGATCGCGTGCGCATCGGCATCGCAGCTGCAGGCGATGGAGTGACCACACTGCGCAGCCTGGAGGTGGTGCGCGCGCCCTGACAGGCTGCTGGAGCTACAGGCCGCTGGAGCTACAGGCTGCTGGAGCAACAGGCTGCTGGAGCAACAGGCTGCTGGAGCAACAGGCTGCTGGAGCAACAGGCTGCTGGAGCAACGGAGTCACTTGTCTTTCTTGAAGAGCTTGCCCCAGATCTGACCGATGTCGCTGTTCAGGCCCTTGCCGGGTGGACTCGACGCCTTGGGCGCGGCGCCGGGCGGCTTCACGGAGTGTCCCGTTTGCCGGCGCATCTCATACAGTCGCACCTCGCGCTGGGCGTCGACATGGCGCGGGTTCTTCTCGAGCACCCACCGGAAGTCCTTGATCGCGGCTTTCACGTTGTCTGCTCGCTTGTGGAGCTGCCCCCGATACCAGCGGCAGCGGAGATTGTCGGGCTCCTGAGCCACGCAGCGATCCAGGAGCTGGATCAAGTCCTGGTAGCCGTTCTGCTCGAGCCGCTCCGGCAGCTGGCTCGTGACCCAGGCGTAGAAGGCGAGGTAGTCCGCCTGCTCCGGGTCGTCCTCGGAGGCCTTCTTGGCGAGCTCCGCGGCAGCCTGGAGGTCCCGCTTCTTGAACAGCACCTCTGCCTTCTGAAAGCTCTGGGCGGCTCGCAGTACCTGCTGCACCTTCTCCTGCTCGTCCGCGCTCGCCCCGCCCTCACGCATCAGGCGCTCGTACTCCGTGCGCCGCTCGTCGTCCGTGAGCACCTGGTGCGCCTCACTGATGCGGGCAAACACCTTGTTCACCTGCTCCCTCAGCGCCGGGAGCTGAGCGGAGACCTTGTCGGGATGGAAGCGCTTTGCCAGCTGGAAGAACGCCGCCTGGATGTCGGTCGTGCCCGAGGTCTCAGGGACGCCGAGCATCTCGTAGTAGTTCTGCTTGTCCACGATCGCGAAGCGCTCCATCACTTCACGGCGTAGCTCCTTGGCTTCTGGGCTGAGCTCGCTGGCTTGGGTCTCGGCCGGAGTCGAGTCGGGCTTGCTCTGCCGCGCTTCGCCTCGCGGGCGGCTGGGCTCGGGACGCCGGGACGAAGCGGGGCCGGCCTCCCCTCCAATCGGATCGCCCGTGCCTTCACCGAGGTCGAGATGTCGGGTGATGAACAGCACGAACACCAGCCGCTTGAGTGTCTGGGTGTCGATCAGGTCGGCGCGCAGCAACCCGGAGATCGGCTGGGACTTGGCGCGGATCACGTCGATCACCGAACTCTCGGCAGAGTTGAGGCCGAACTTCTTGATCGCAGCGTCGGGGTGGAAACGCAACGGGCGCTGACCAAGACGCTCCAGGGAGCTCTCGACCAGCGCATCGGGGCCGAAGCGCCGCACCCCGCGCCACAGCGCGGCCAGCGGACGAATTGGTGTCGGCTCCCCACCATATCCCTGCAGAAAATCGACGTCCTGATAGAAGCCGTAGGCAGTGGTCGGGGGCAGCCCGCACATCCACTCGACCTTTCGGCTCACCTGCTCCTGAAGCGACTTGATCAGCTGCTCACGGGTCAGCGCGCCCTGCTCGATCAACAGCTGCCCGAACAGCTTCCTCTCCGAGGCGACGCGCGACAGCGTCAGCGACTCCGTGTTGTCGTCGATCAGCCCCTGCTCCATCAGCAGCCGACCCAAGTAGATGACCGGGTCGGAGGTGCGCGCCTTGGCGGGTACGCCGCGCACGAAGGCTAGCGCGCTCTTCGCCCCGTCCTGGGTCTCGAGCACCAACGTGCCGCTGAGCTCTCGGTCCAAGATGTAGACCAGGAGGTTGCTGAGCGGCGTCTTCGAGAGGACGCCGGAGGCTATCGGCCGGGGCGCGCTCATGAGCGTCAGAGCGTACAGCGAGCGTCGGAGGAGTGTGGGCATGTTCTGCGGGGCAGGTCGAAATCCTTCGCGAGGCGGGAGAATCGCCAGCTGCCGGAGAGCCGAACCCCACGAAGATTGCCGGTCCACCAGCGCCGCAGAGCCGGACGTCGCCCCCGGCGGGCGACAGCGTCGCACCAGGCCGAGGCTTGGCGTAGGCTGTCGCCCATGTCTCGGGCCCATCTGCTCGTGGTGGACGACGAAGCCGCGATCCTCAGCACACTCAAGAAGGCGCTGTCCCTGGAGGGATACTCCGTGGATGTCGCCGGCGGGGTGGGACTCGCCGCCGAGCGTCTGGGCAAGGGCAGCTACGACCTGATGATCCTGGACGTCGCGCTGCCCGACGGCGACGGCGTCGATCTCCTGGAGCGACTGCGCAACGACGGCAACGACACGCCCGCCATCATGATGAGCGGCCACGCCACGATCGATGCCGCGGTGAAGGCGACCCGACTCGGTGCTCTCGACTTCCTCGAGAAGCCGCTGTCGACCGATCGACTGCTGCTGGTGGTGGAGAACACCCTGCGGCTGATCCGCGCCGAAGCCGAGGCCAAGGAGCTCAAGGCCGAGGCGGGGTACTTCGACGAGCTGATCGGCGAGAGCCGCGCGATGGAGGAGCTGCGCGCTCAGATCGGGCGCGCAGCCCGCTCTCAAGCCAGCATCCTCATCACGGGGGAACGAGGCACCGGCAAGGAGCTGGTGGCGCGCGCAATCCACCGCGCCTCACCCCGCAACTCAGGACCCCTGGAGAAGCTGAACTGCGCGGCCGTGCCGAAGGACCTGATCGAGAGCGAGTTGTTCGGGCACGAGGCCGGGGCCTTCACGGGGGCGACGAAGCTGCGTCGTGGGAAATTCGAGCGAGCGAGCGGCGGCACGCTGTTCCTGGACGAGGTGGGGGACATGCCCCTCGACATGCAGGCCAAGCTGCTGCGCGTGCTGCAGGAGCACGAAGTCGAACGGGTCGGAGGCAGCGAGACGTTCAAGGTCAACGTTCGGGTGGTGGCCGCCACGAATCGCAACCTGATCGAGGCCTGCAACGAGGGTGAGTTCCGTCCTGACCTGTACGACCGCTTGAACGTCGTGCCCCTCGCGCTGCCCCCGCTGCGCGCGCGCCGCGAGGACATCCCGTTGCTCGCAGATCGTTTCCTCACGGCAGCTGCAAAACACAACGACCGCCCCGGCGTGCGGCTGTCTCCCGAGGCCGTCGAGAGCCTGGCGCGCCACTCCTACCCCGGCAACGTGCGCGAGCTGAAGAACCTGATCGAGCGCCTGGTCATCCTGAGCCCCGACGACACCGTCACCGGGGGCGACGTCGATCGCTCCCTGGGCATGGGCGGTCACGCCAAGACCGCCGGCCTCTATCGACCCGACGTGCCCTTTCGGGTGCTGGTCGAGGAGGCGGAGCGCACGATCCTGGAGGAGGCGCTCGCCCACCACTCCGGACAGATGGCAGCGACCGCTCGGGGGCTCGGACTCGAACGCTCCCACCTCTACAAGAAGGCCAAGTCCCTGGGCCTGCGCGGAGAGTGAGCTAGCCGGCCTTGGGTATGCGTGCGCTCGACTGGTTCATGAACCGGCGTGCGAGCGTCGCACGCATCGGACGGCTCGGCGACTCCACCCGGAGCACCTGACGAACCCGGCGGTCCGCCTGCACGAGTCCATCGAAGATCGTCTTCAGATAGTCGTACGAAAGCGTCAGAGGGCGATCGAGCACCAGCACCACCCGGTCGTGCTCCGAGAGCGCCGGCAGCAGTACCCGGACACGAAACCGCGTCGCCGAGAGCGTGCCGACGGGACACGCCCCGCCCTCGAGCACACTGACGTAGTCGGCGAGGTCGATTCGTAGCTCGTTCTCCACTACCAGTCTCTCCGGAGGCAGCGTCGACGTGACCCTGCTGCCTCTGGATACGGCCGTGCTAGAGAAGTCCGTAGAGATAAAGCTACGCTACGACACGTCCGCTGCAGAGCGGACGCGAGGTGGCCAGAATGGACAGGTGCCGACCACACCCAGTGAGCTAGCCGCGCGCATTTCTGCAGGGGAAGTCGTGGAGGACGATCGCTTCGACCGGCTACTCCCTGCAGCGCTGCGTGCCCACTCGCGCCGCTACTTCACGCCCGTGGCCGTGGCGGTGCGTGTTTCCGAGTGGCTGCGCGACGAGGGGGCACAGGAGCTGCTCGACATCGGCTCTGGCGCAGGAAAGCTCTGCGCGATCGTCGGGCTTCGCACCGAGTTGCGCGTCACCGGACTCGAGCACCGCGCCGACCTGGTCGCCGCGAGCCGTTCCCTCGCGGAATCGCTCGGCGTGGAGACCAGAGTCAGCTTCCTCCACGCCGCCCTGGGAGAAGTCGCGTTGCCGAGCGCCGATGCGTACTACCTGTACAACCCGTTCGGCGAGAACCTGCTGGGACTCGAGGGCCAGCTGGATCACAACGTGGAGTTCGGCGAGGCCCGATTTCGCCAGGACGTGGGGCTCGTGCAACGACTGCTCCGCAGGGCGCCCAGCGGAACGCGACTCATCACCTACAACGGCTTCGGGGGTGTGATACCGACGGGCTACGAGGATCGGCGCGTGGAGAGACACGGGCTCAACGACCTGGTCCTCTGGCGCAAACGCTGAATAGCTCCATTTCCATCAGGGAATCCACGGCGGCGCGACAGAGAAGCGCGACAATTCCGTGGCTGGTGAGAGAATCACGGTGGCTCACGCCAACGAACGAATAGCCATCGCCTCGGCTGGCCCACGAAGCCGAGGTGTACAGGCTGTTCAGGGGGAAGTACGCATGCCGACCCACATCGCCACCGCGCTCGCCCCGCGAATCGAAGCAGCTCTCGACACGCTGGTGCTGAGACTCGCACGAAGGCCACCCGAGCTGGTGCTGGCGTTCGCCTCTCCCGCACACCCTCTGGCGGCTGTGCTGGAGGCGGTGGGTGAGCGCTTCCCTGGCGCTCGTGTGATGGGCGCGTCATCCGCTGGTGAGTTCTCCGAACGAGCGGAGGCGAAGGGCGCCATCTCGCTGTTCGCGCTCGCCGGCGACTTCCAGATCGAGACCGGGATCGGCGAGGGCCTCTCTGCAGATCCCGAAGCCGCCGTGAGAGCGGCGCTGGGCAACACGCCGCGGGCCGGTGACCATCCCTGCGAGACGGTCATCCTGCTCCTCGATCCGCTCACCGGTCGCGGTGAAGAAGCGACGTTGCTCGCGGCCAGCCTGCTCGGTCCGGATGTGCCTCTCGCCGGTGGTGCCGCAGGAGACGACCTCGCCATGGCGTCCTGCCTCGTTGGTCTCCCTGGCCGGACCCTGAGCGACGCAGTCGTGATCGCGCGGATACGCAGCCGGCGGCCTCTGGGCCTCGGCGTCGCCCACGGGCATGTACCACTGGCCGGCCCCTACCGTGTGACCCGTGCCGAGGGCAGCGTGATCTACGAGCTGGACGGCAAGCCAGCGTTCGAGGTCTGGGCCGACGCAACCCAGGCCGACGCGCGCACCCGCGGCATGGATCCGCGAAGCCTCGAGCCCGAGCAGCTGGGGAGCTTCTTGCTGCAGTACGAGGCCGGACTGGCCACGGGGAATGACTTCAAGGTCCGCGCGCCCCTGTCGCGAAACGACGATGGCTCACTCAACTTCGCGTGCGGCGTCGCTCAGGGTGCGCAGCTGCATGTCATGCAGGGCCGGCCGGAGGCGCAGATCACCAGCGCGCGTCGAGCCGCGGCGCGTGCCAGGGAGAACCTGCAGGACAGCGTGGCAGGAGCGCTGGTGTTCGACTGCATCTGCCGCAACCTGATCCTCGGGGAATCGTTCAAGGAGGCTCTGAGCCAGATCTCTGCAGAGCTCGGGGATGCACCCTTGGCCGGCTTCGAGACCTACGGGGAGATCGCTCTGACCGCAGGCGATCTCTCGGGCTTTCACAACACCACGAGCGTCGTGCTGGCGTTCCCTCGCTGAAGTCATGGGAGAACCGTACTCGACGACTCGAACCATCACCGGCATCCGCCTGGTGGAGCTGCTCGCGCCCGCCCTGGGCCAGGACGCTGCGCTGCAGGCCGTTCGGCATGCGTGCAGGTTGGTCGGCTGCAGCGAGTCCGAGCTGCAGCGCGAGGAGGCCATGAAGGTGCTCGAGACCGTCGCCGAGCAGCCTGGGCTGGTGGGAATCACCGGGCGCTTTGCCAAGAGCCGCCTGCTCCTGCAGTGGAAGTAGCTCCGGGCCCAGCCAAGCAAAGCCCAAGAAAAAGCCCCCGGAGCCACGCTCCGAGGGCTTCCTCGCCGCGAGCAGCTAGCGCCTCACTTCTTCGCGAGCCGAGCCTCGCGCTCCTTGACCTGCTCCTTGACCTTCTCGACGATCTGCCGCGGGCAGGTGGCGTAGTGGCTGAACTCCATCACGAACTGGCCACGACCAGCCGTCATCGAGCGCAGATCGCCGATGTAGCCGAACATCTCCGAGAGCGGGCATTCCGCACGGATGTGCACATTGGTCGCCCCCGGCTCCTGGCTCTTGATCATGCCGCGGCGACGGTTCAGGTCACCGATCACGTCACCGACGTTCGCATCGGGCACGTAGACATCGACCTTCATGATCGGCTCCAGCAGCTCGGGAGCACACTTCGGCATGGTCTGGCGGTATGCGGCCTTGGCGGCCGTCTCGAACGCCATCTGCGAAGAGTCGACGGCATGGAAGCCACCGTCGCGCAGGGTCACCTTGATGTCGACCACCGGGAAGCCGCACTGCGGGCCCTTGTCGAGCATCATCTTGAAGCCCTTCTCGACGGACGGAATGAACTCCTTCGGGACGTTTCCGCCGACGACGTTCGACTCGAAGACGAAGCCCTCACCCTGCTCGAGAGGCTCGATGGTGTAGTCGATCTTCGCGAACTGACCCGAACCACCGGTCTGCTTCTTGTGGGTGTAGCTGTCGTCGGTCGCCTTGGTGATCGTCTCACGGTAGGCAACCTGGGGCTCGCCGACGGTCGCCTCGACCTTGTGAGTGCGCTTGAGGATGTCGACCTTGATGTCGAGGTGCAGCTCGCCCATGCCCTTGAGGATGGTCTCGCCCGACTCCTGATCCACTTCCACGTGGAAAGAGGGGTCCTCGGCGACCATCTTGCCCAGGGCGTTGCTGAGCTTCTCGCTGTTGGCCTTGTCCTTGGGCGTAACGGCGACGGAGATGACCGGATCCGGGAACACCATGGGCTCCAGGGTCGCGGGCTGCTTCTCGTCGCACAGCGTATGACCGGTGCGAACGTTCTTCAGACCGACGATTGCGATGATGTCGCCAGCCTGCGCCGAGTCCACCATCGTGCGATCGTTGGCGTGCATCTCCACCATGCGACCGATGCGCTCGGTCTTGCCCGTGGCGGTGTTCAGCACGGTGTCACCCTTGTTGATCTTGCCCGAGTAGATGCGGGTGAAGGTCAGCGCCCCGAAGCGGTCGTCCATGATCTTGAACGCCAGGGCACGCAGAGGCTTGCCTGGGTCGACGATCGCGAACTCGCCGGTCTCGTTGCCCTCGAGGTCGACCTCGGGCTGCGGCGGCACCTCCGTGGGGTTCGGCAGGTAGTCGACGACTGCGTCCAGCACGTGCTGCACGCCCTTGTTCTTGAACGACGAGCCGCAGAAGGTGGGGAAGAACTTGAGCTCGATGGTGCCCTTGCGAATGCACTTCTTGATCGTGTCGACGTCGGGCTCCTCGCCGCCGAGGTACTTCTCCATCACGTCGTCGTCCATCTCGACGGCGCTCTCGATCAGTTCCGCACGGTATTTTTCGACGTCGTCCGTCATGTCGGCCGGGATGTCCTCGACCTTGTAGTTCTCCGGCAGACCGGAGTCGTCCCACACGTACGCCTTGCGCTCGAGCAGATCGACGATGCCCTTGAAGCCACCCTCGATGCCGATGGGCAGCACCATGACCAGCGGGCGCGCGGCGAGCACGTCCTTGATCTGCTTCACGACCCGGTAGAAGTCGGCGCCCATGCGGTCGAGCTTGTTCACGTAGATGATGCGCGCGACCTTCGAGTCGTTGGCGTAGCGCCAGTTCGTCTCGGACTGGGGCTCCACGCCACCAGATCCGCAGAAGACACCCACGCCGCCGTCGAGCACCTTCAGCGAGCGGTAGACCTCGATCGTGAAGTCGACGTGTCCGGGAGTGTCGATGATGTTGAAGCGGTGCCCCTTCCAGAAGCACGTCGTGGCGGCGGACTGAATCGTGATGCCGCGCTCCTGCTCCTGCTCCATGAAGTCGGTCGTGGCGGCGCCGTCGTGCACCTCACCGATTTTGTGGATCTTGCCGGTGAGCTTCAGGATGCGCTCGGTGGTCGTGGTCTTGCCCGCGTCCACGTGGGCGAAGATCCCGATATTGCGGTATAAACTCAGGTCCGTCATGGCTTCTCGATTTCGCGCCGACCAGGCGCCAGGTTCAGGGGCTGTTTGGGGAGACTCGACTGGCTGAGCACCTTGGCGCCGCAGTCAGCGACTCATCAGCTCGGCTCGGGTTTGCCGTTTGGTGTGGGTTGTTTGGGAGCGCGCCGACTCGAGTCACGCGGTGGATACTCACGAAGCCGGGTTTCCGCCGAAGGGCAGGAAGAAGCCTGCATCGTGGCGCCGGGACGTAATCGATCTTGGGCCGACAGTCCAATCCCGTATCCATCCCCAGGGCCGTCCGGACGGGCTCGCCAGCCGTGCGCACCACAGAGGTTCGGCCTCGATCGCCGCAGCCTCCGATTAACTCGAATAATTTCAGTAGTTTAAGGGGCCACGGCGGGGGCTCCTGGGGCTCCGCGGCGCGGCCAAGTCCAGCTCGGCAAGCAGCGCGATCGGCCAGGGTTTCTGGGGGTGAGGGGAGCGACGTCCGGGTTGCGCCACCCAGCGCGCGCGTCGGGAACCCCTGCTGGCGAGCCCTGCTTGCGGTCGCTGAGCGTCCTTCGCCGAGGCTGGGACGTCCCGCGAGCAGGATGCTCGGGCGCGAAGCTGCGTTCCTCACCCCCATTCCTCGGGGCAATGACCCGAGCGCTGTCAAGAGCAGGTGACGCGGGTGCGCTAGCTGACGTCACCGATGGCGCGAGTCAGCTGCACCAGCACGTAGGGCTGGACGACGATGGCCGTCCACGCGGCGTCGCAGGTGTCGGCCCAGCGCGCGCGTTCTTGCCGGCTTGGTTTGCGCAGATGGCCGCGCTCGATCAGGGCCTGAACGCGGACCACGTCGTCCATGGCGACGCACACCCCGCACTCGATCAGGCTGACGTCTGCGTCGACGACGAACACCGCGTCGCGCACCAGGTGCGCCTTCAGATCACTGAAGTAAACGGGACCCAGCGTCTCGCTGAGGCGGGTGCGGATCGCAGTCTCCAGGTTCATTGGCTCGCTCATGTCCGCGGAAGCATGACCCCAGAGAGGCCCTCGCACAAGGGACTACCCTGGACCCGACGCGCACGGCGCGACGCACCGCGCGCCGCCGAGCCGATTCCGCGCGGCTTTGACTCGAGCGCGCTCCTCCCGCGGGGAGACGACGATGCTCCCCGGCGTCCGGCGTTCAGCAGCGTCGAGGCCGCTGACTCGCCACACCGACGCCAGCGAGCGATCAGTTATTGCCACATGGCAATATCCTGACACGAACCGAGCGGAGGCCTGAACGCGCGAGCGCCCTGCGGCCAAAAGTCCCACCCGACGACCCGGGGTAACATTGCGCGCACTCTGGGTGGGGCGAGGTGCTAGCGTACGGGCAGACTCAGCCGATGCCCGACTCCAGCGCGCTCCCCGAGAGGCGTGAGCCTCAGCCTGCCCGGGAGACCGCGGAGCGGGGCGCTGCGCGCGACTCGGAGTCGGACCCGCGCTCTGGGACGCCGCAGTCGCGCTTTCGCTATGGGCTCGGCTTGATCGGGGTGGCGGTGGCGGCGGCTGGGTTTGCCATCGTGTTCCGTGCGTCGCTGGCCTGGCTGAACCGCGCGCTGTTCGGCGCCTCCGACGTGGTGGCGGCGATCTCGAGCCTGAAACCATGGCAGCGAGCGCTGATGCCCGCCGTCGGCGCATTCCTGGGAGGATTCCTCTCGCGGCTGGTCACGAGCTCTGGCGGTGTGGGAGATGTGATGGAGGCGGTGGTGCTCGGGCGTGTGCGCCTGTCGATGCGCAGCACGCTCCTGAAGTCCAGCGCCTCCTGGCTGGCCATCGCCAGTGGCGGCTCCCTCGGTCGCGAGGGTCCGTTGATCCAGTTCGGTGGTGCTGCTGGCCAGCGCCTGGGCACCGCGCTCCGCCTGCCCCTGACCCAGACGCGGATCCTGATCGCAGCAGGCACGGCGGCGGGCTTCGCCGCGGCCTACAACACGCCGTTCGCGGCGGTGCTCTTCGTGCTGGAGGTGGTGATCGGCGTGGTGGTGCTGGAGGCGTTCTGGCCCTTGTTGATCGCGACCGTCCTCGCGACCAGCATCACGCGCGCAGTGGCAGGTCCGGGTCCGATCTACGGAGAGCACAGCTTCGCCATGACGAGCCGCTGGGAGCTGTTGGCGTTCGCTGGTCTTGGCCTGGTGGTGGCCATCGGCGCGCAGTGCTTCATGCGCCTGCTCAGCTGGGGCGAGCACACCTTCAAGCGACTCCCGTGGAGCAAGCCTTTCCGTGTGGCACTGGGAGGGCTGATGGCCGGGGCCGTGATCGCGTTCCTGCCGGAGGTCTCGGGAAACGGCTACGAGCCCCTCAATCGACTGCTCGATGGTGAGTTCTCGGTGACCTTCGTGCTGATGTTGCTGATCGGCAAGATGCTGGCGACCACGTCGTCGGTCTCTTCGGGCAGCCCAGGTGGCGTGTTCACGCCAACCCTTCTGGTGGGTGGAGCCATCGGCTTCATGGTGGCGACGGGGCTGGTGGACGCGGGCTGGTTGCCGCCAAGCGCCGTGGGCGGCTACACGCTGGTGGGCATGGCCGCGGCGACTGCCGCCACGACTCACGCGCCGCTTCTGGCGGCGGTCATGGCCTTCGAGCTGTCCGGGGACTACGCCATCGTGCTGCCGTTGCTGCTGGCGACGGCGCTCTCGGCCGCGTTCTCGCGGCGCCTGCGCGCGCAGTCGATCTACACCGCCGAGCTCAGCGACGGGGGCGCAGAGTGGCAACTCACGCTGAGCGGGCGCCGCGGCAGCGTCAACGACGGCTAGCGGCGGAGCCCGGCGCTCCCTCACCCCCGAACCCGACGGCTCCGGGTGCGCCGCTGGCGGATCGCGACGCCTTGAGATGTTTCCCCGAGGCATCGTACAGCCGAGCCTGGAGATCCTCGGCGGTTACCAGCTCGCACAGCGGCTCCAGGATCTCGAGCGCCATGTCGTGACGCTCCCGAGAGCTGGACGCGCAGCAGTCTTCCACCACCAGCACACGGAAGCCGCGATCGAAGGCGGCGAGCGCGGTGGCCAGGACCGCGTAGTGAGCGACCACACCGGCGATAGCGAGTGTGTCGACTCCGCGCTTGTTGAGCCAGTATCCAAGGTTGCTGCTCTCGAAGGGCGAGAGCGTCTGCTTCCAGAACACGTGCTCGTCCGCCGTGGGGATCAGCTCGGGAACCTGAGCGGTGCCTGCCGTCCCGCGCTCGAAGGCTGCGCTCTGAATCACGTAGGTCTCGAAGGGGCTCAGCCGCCCACCCACCAGCTCGGGGTACCCCGACTCGAAGCCGTGGGCCACGAAGGCATAGTGCGGCTTCCCCTGGGGCAGGTCCCGCAGCTGCTCCAGCAGCCAGCCCGCTCGCGCGCGGACCGCCTCGAAGCCTGCGATGACCTCCTCCGACTGACTGACCATGCGCCCGCCCCGGGCACACACGTCGTGCTGAAAGTCGATGAACAGAACGCCCGTGTAGCGAACGTCGATGGACGCCATGCTCCCCCCCAAACCCCGTCGGTGACGGCGTGAAACCCCCGAGCTCACGTCACGGCGCTGCGCCGCGCGCCGCTAGCGTAGCGCGCCCCTGGCTCCCAGAAAAGCAACCCCCCGCGCGTCACAGTCCTGGCCCCACGGACGATGAGCCCGCCATGTCTGTCGGCACGTCGCCCCGTCTCGTCCTGGTCACCGTCATTGCTCTGGGGTTACTGGCTCCGAGCGGGCTCGCGCGCGGGGAGACCCGACGCAAGGCCTCGCGGAACGGGACGCCGGCGAGGGTGGAGCCGCCCAGGGGCTGGAGCGCGGCCTTCCCCAGCGTCCGCCGGGACCTGGAAGCCGGGAAGCCACTCGTCGTCCACGTCACGGTCCCGCTCTGCTCGAACGCCCAGATCGACTGCGGGGCCAGCTGGGCGGGGCAGCCGGGTCGGCTCTCCACGAACCTGTACTGGGGGGCCATCTTCGGCGCACGTCGCATCTTCGATGGCAAGCGCAGCGGCTGGGAGCGTGTGGAGGTCAGAAAGCAAGACGACGTTTACCTGGAGCGCGTGGTGTACCGTCGCTATGTTTCCGCAAAGAAATGGCACCTCGAGCGCTGCGCCCGTGAGCAGAGTTCGGGCGCATGCCGGATCGAACAGCTGGTGGTCCTGCAGGCAGTCCACGGCAGCAAAATCGACCGCGCCATCGACGACCTCTGGAAGCACGCCACCGAGGGCGCCGAGATCAGCTTCGAGGACCCGCAGCGCCCCGAGGGCGAGCGACGGCGCACGGTGCCCGTGCAGGTCGCGGGCTACGCCGGACACAATCGACTGATGGATGGCAAGCGCCTGCCGACACCCGGACCCAAGAAGCGGGAGCACAGGTCCTCAGCGCACCCGGCGTTCGTCCTCGCCTGCTACTCCGACCGCTACTTCAGCGACTCCCTCGAGCGCGCTGGCTCGACGAACCTGGTCTCGACTCAGACCTTGATGGCCCCGGAAGGCTATCTGATCGACGCCGTCGCCAAGGGCCTGGGCGAGAACGACAGCGACGTGCAGCTCACCGAGCGCGCGATCCGCACCTATGCCAGATGGCAGCGTATCAGCGTCGGCGAGGCGCGGCGTGTCTTCCGCGCGGCCAAGCCCGCAGGCTAGGCCAGGGCGGCTCGCGCTGCCTCGACCCGTGCCCGCGCCGGGCAGCCTTCCACATGGTCGTTCACGAGGCCCATCGCCTGCATGAACGCGTAGACCGTCGTGGGCCCCACGAAGGTGAACCCTCGCTGCTTGAGCGCCTTGCTCAGCGCCACGGACTCCGGTGTCTTCGAGAGCTCGAGTAGCGCCCGCTTCGTGCAGCGCCTGGGCCGGGTTCGGGGGTGAGGCGCATGGTCTCGCACGAACGAGAGCAGCGAACCGTGCTCCTTCAGCAGCTCCAGCGTGCGCCGAGCGTTGTTGATGGTCGACTCGATCTTCCCTCGGTGGCGCACGATGCCCGCGTCGCCCAGCAGGCGCTCGACGTCCCGCTGCTCGAAGCGCGCGACCTTGGCAAAGTCGAACCCTTTGAAAGCCTTGCGGAAATTGTCTCGCTTGTTGAGTATCGTCAGCCAGCTTAGCCCTGACTGAAAACCCTCCAGGCAGAGCTTCTCGAAGAGCCGCGTATCGTCGGTCACCGGAAACCCCCACTCCGTGTCGTGGTAGCGCTGGTAGATCTCAGGCTGCGCACCCCACCAGCAGCGCACCACGCCGTCGTCTCCCCGCACCAAACCCTCTGCCAGGCGAGTCATCACGCGACGCTATCACCACGCCGAAGCCGGGACAGCACTCGCGCGTTCCGCTCCTGCCACGGCGCTGGCAGGAGCCGACGCTCTTGCGCGGGCTAGCCCTTGCCCTTGGTCTTCGTCTTGTTGTGCTTGGCGTTGGCTTCGATGAACTCGATGATCTTCGTCGCGACGTCGACCTGGGTCGCCTTCTCGACCCCCTCGAGGCCGGGCGACGAGTTGACCTCCATCACCACGGGACCCGTGTTCGAGCGCAGCATGTCCACGCCGCAGACGTTGAGGCCCATGGCCTTCGCCGAGGCGAGCGCCGTCGCGCGCTCGACGCTGGTCAATTTGACCGCGTTCGCGCTGCCGCCACGGTGCAGGTTGGAGCGGAACTCCCCCTCCGCGCCCTTGCGCTGCATCGCGGCCACAACCTTCTCGCCGATCACGAACGCTCGGACGTCGGAGCCTCCGGCCTCCTTGATGAACTGCTGCACCAGGATGTTCACGCCTGCTCCGCGGAACGCCTCGACGACGGACTTCGCCGAGCGCGAAGTGTCCGCGAGCACGACCCCGATGCCCTGAGTGCCTTCCAGCAGCTTGATCACGACCGGCGCACCGCCCACCGTCTCGATGATCTCGTGGCTGAAGCGAGACTCATGGGCGAAGGTGGTGTTCGGCAGCCCGATCCCCTTGCGCGCCAGGAGCTGCATCGAGCGCAGCTTGTCCCGAGAGCGACCGATCGCCACCGACTCGTTGAGCGGATAGGTGCCGATCATCTCGAACTGTCGCAGCACCGCGAGCCCGTAGAAGGTGACCGACGCCCCGATGCGAGGGATCACCGCGTCGTAGTACTCGAGCTCCTTGCCCTTGTAGAAGAGCGACGACCCCGACGCCTTGATGTTCAGGTAACACTTGAGCGTGTCGATGATATCGAGTTCATGGCCCCGCGCCTCCGCAGCTTCCTTGATGCGCTGGTGGGAGTAGAGCGCGGCGTTTCGAGCCAACATCGCAATCTTCACAGGACGCCCCTTCCTCGGAAATGTGGGCGACAGCGTATCAGACGCTCGGCCGCGAGTCTGCACTGTGAACATGGCTAGGCAGAAATGCCTCGCAGAGAGCGAGGTTCGACGTGGAGCCGCGGGGTCCGCCAATTCCCCAAGGAAATATTCGAGGCTACTTGCTCGCCTCGGACAGTACGGACTTGGCGAGCTTCCGGTGCTTGGCCGCCTGCTTGGGGTTCGGCACCGCGGCATAGGCGCGAGCGAGCAGATCGTGGACCTTCGCCTGATCCTTCGGCCGACCTGGACACAGCAGTGCCGACTGCCCCTCGAAGATAGCCCGAGGCACCATCTTGGAGGCCAGCAACACCTCGCCGAAGACGCGGTGCGTATCCATGCCCTCGACGTCCGCCCAGGTCGCCGCTTCCCCCGCGGCCCGCGCCTCCGCCAGCTGCTTCTTCTCGAGCAGGCGCTCCATCAAGCGCCGGTAGACGCGCGGGTCGTGCTGCTCGAGCTTCGCCAGCTTCTTCAGCGCATCGAGCTCCGCGGCGTGGTCCTTCTGCTTGCTCGCCAGGTCGACCAGCGCCTGCAGCGGCTCCGCCATGCTCGGATCGAGCCGATGGGCTGCCTGGAGCTCCGCCTTCATACCGGCGACGTCACCAGTCCCCTCGGCGAGATCGGCCAGCGCCATGCGCACGCTGTAGCCGTCGTTGCCGTCCGCGATCAGCTGCTCGAGCAGGCGCTTCGCGCCGCGAGCGTCGCGCTTGGCCATGGCGATGCGCGCCTGGATGTAGATCGCGTCCGGGAACTTGGGGTCGATCTTCAGCGCTGCCGCCAGCGTGGCTTCGGCTTGCTTGGCCTTGCCGTGGCGCAGCAGAGCCAGGGCGTAGGTGGTCTGAGCCTTCGCGCTCTTCGGGTCCTTGGTGGCAGCCTCCTCCGCAGCCTCGAAGGGGCCCGTGCGCGTGATCGGCATGAACTGCTTCTTGTACCGTCCGAGGAGCTTCGAGGTGAACGCCGCGAACTCTCGATCCAGCTCGGTGCTGTCCTTGCCCAGCGCCTGCTTGAGCACCTCCGGCGTGCGCTTTCCCTCGCCCCACAGCTCGAGCATCTGATTGAGCTTGGCGCGCCCGTACTTCTCGCCAAGCATGACCAGGATCTGGCTCGACGCGTAGTAGGCGGTCGCGATGTCGCTGAGCTCCTCGGCGCGGGTGAACGCCTTGTTCATGTTGCCTAGCTTTGGCAGGCGATCGTCTCGCAGCGCCGAGTACAAGTCCTGGTCCTGCTCTCGCTGCCACTCCGGGCGCGCGACGATGGTCTCGTACTCCGCCATGCCCTCGGTGAACCAGCGCGGCACGTGGCTCTTGCTCATTTGTATGTGGAAAACATGAGCCAGCTCATGCCACACCGTCATACCAACGTTGAAGGTCTCGTTCTTCGGGCTCATGCTCGCCAGCGTCTTGCCGAAGCAAACGCCCTGAATCGCCGTCCCCGGCAGTCCGCTGGTGCGGATGGCGAAGTCCTGCCGATCGGCATACAGCTCGACGCCGATCGGCTGACTCGGGGTGAACCCGTAGTACTTCACCATGGCCTTCCAGGCGTCACGCATCAGACCTGGAATGTAGCGCTCGAGTATCGCCCGCTCGTCCTTGTGATAGCGGAAGGTGTACTGCCCTTCCTTCACCGTCACGTACTGCGTCGGGATCGTCTTCTCGTAGAGGTTCAGCGTGTTGTAGACGCGAACGTTGAAGCCGTCCTTGTCGAACGCCGACTGGAGCGCCTTCAGTCCAGCGGCGTCGTCTCCCGCGCGGATCAAGTTCAGCCCCAGCTGGGCCTCGGCCTTGGCGTCCTCGGAGTCGATCTTCAGGGCCTCGCGCATCATCGCCACGATCTCGTCGTAGCGGTGCTCCCACTCCGCGTACTCCCCGATGATCTGATACATCCGCGAGTACTGCGGGTTCAGCTTCAGGACGCGCCTCTTGGCCTTCTGGAAGCCCGCATCATCATCCGCAAGGAAGCGCACTGCGGCCTTGAGGCTGAGCAGGTCGAGATCCCGGGGGTTGAACTTCAGGCCATCGTCCAGGTGCTTGTCCGCGTCGGCCAGCTCCATGTCGCGCAGGTTGATCCCGGCGAGCACGAAGTGGGCGTTGCCGAGCTTCGGATTGACCTTCAGCGCCTGGTTCACCAGCCGCACCGCAGCGTCGAAGTCCAGCGCCTGCGCCAGCTTCACGTGGGCCATCCAGACCAGCGCCTCGGGGTGATTCGGGGCTTGCTGCAGCACCTCTTTGATGACCTCCTCGGCGTGTCCGGGATCGTACTTCTCGAGGAACAGCTCGGCGCGCCAGAGCAGGGTCTGGATGTCCCCGGTCTTCGCGCGCTCCGCCTGGTTGAAGGCGTCGTTCGCGTCCTGGGGCGCTCGCAGCAGGTGGGCGGCGCGCCCGACCATCGCCAGACCGGCCGCGTCGGTCTCGGTGATCTTGTCGCTGTTGTAGTCCTCGATCAGCGTCATCAGAGGCGCTTCGGCCTCGCTCCGCTTGCCTTTTTCCAGGAGGATTTCCCCCTGGAGCAGCCGAGCGGCCCGCGCCTCGGGTTCCTTCTCGACCGTCTCGAGCAGAGCGAGCGCCTCGTCGAGCTTGCCCTCGTGGCGCAGGGCCTTCGCGCCGTAGGTCGTCGCCTCGGCCTTGAACTGCTTGTCCTTCGCGGCGCTCTTCGCGGCCTTCAGCGCATCGTCATAGCGCCCGGTCAGCACCAGGAGCTCGGCCAGACGGGTCTCCGCCTCGGCTCTGTGCTTGCCCACCAGCGCCGCCCGCAGGTTCGCTTCGGCGTCGGCATAGTTGCTCTTGTGCAGCAGCTCCTTGCCCTGCTCGAGCGCCTTGGCGGGGTTGCGCGGCGGCTTGGCCGAGGCAGCCTTGGCGGTCTTGCTCGGCGTGGCTGGCTGGGCATGGGCTCCAGCGCAGGCGCAGGTTGAGCCTGCCAGGGCACTGCACAGCAGGAGCAGCGAGGTCAAAGGCCGCGCGCGGGGACCGCGGCGCGGCGCGCGGGCGACCCGAGGACGACTGGGCCGAGCCGCCAAGGGCACGAACTGCAAGAAGCTGAGGGACGACTGCATCAAACGCTCGAACACCCCGGAATACTGTCGGAGCCGTGGGGGTGAGGCCAGCGCGGATTCCCGGCCCGCGCCCCGCTCGGACAGCGAGCGCGAATCTGCGCGCCGGCTCGCGCCGGGTCGTGCAATATCGAGCGACGTATGATCGTCGTGAACACCGAGAGCGTGGCCGGGTATCGCATTCAGAAGGTGCTGGGGCTCGTCCAGGGTAACACCGTGCGAGCCAAGAACTTTGGCCGCGACTTCCTGGCTGGCTTGAAGAACATCGTGGGTGGGGAGCTCTCGGAGTACACCGAGCTGCTCACGGAGTCGCGTCAGCAAGCCACCCAGCGCATGCTGGACGAGGCCGTGCGTCTCGGTGCGAACGCCGTGATCAATGTTCGCTATTCCACCAGCGCCGTCACGGCTGGCGCAGCCGAGCTCTACGCGTACGGCACGGCAGTGCAGATCGTCCCGGAGGGTTGATGGAAGCCCTGCTCGGCTTGCTGTCGGTGGGCTCGCTGCTGTTCGTCGGCTGGTACTGGGGCGCGCGTCGGCGCGCCCAGCATCGTGAATCGCTGACCCTCCGAGAGCGCGAGCTGCAGCACGTCCGTGTGAGCAACTCCAAGCACTACCGGGGTGCGCCGACCCACGCGCCGCAGCTGGTGAGCGTCGAGCTCGTCTGGGGGATCGACCGCTTCCAGGCCTTCCTCGCCGCGCTGGTCAATCTCTTCGGGGGTGAGCTGGAGAGCGTCAGCGAGGTGCTCGCGCGAGCGCGCCGTGAGGCGCTCGTTCGCCTCAAGGCCCAGGCCCACGCCGCCGGCTACGACGCGCTGGCGAACTTGCGTCTCGAGACGGCGGACATCGGCAACGATCCGCAACAGCGAGATCTCAAGGTGGCGTTGCTGGGCATCGCGACCGCCTATCGCCAGCTCCCGTCCGACCGCTGAACTCAGTCGGGGGCCGCGGCAACTTCCAGCAGTCGAACGCGGCTGCTCACCCCCCAGACCGGGTCCCCGGAGCCCTTGCGATCGCCGTGCAGCAGCCGTGTCAGCTGCCTCGCGGCGCTGCCGTTGCGCTCGGCGATCTCCAGCGTTCCGAAGGAGTTCACCAGCGCACACAGCTCGCCGTCTGCAACCTCGGAGTAGGTGCGCACCAGCGGTAGATCGAGATGCTGCACTCGCACCCGGAAGCGCTTCGGCTCCTTGAGTGCCGCGGGGCAATACTCCGCGAGCTCGAGGTTGGTGATGCCGTTGCCGAAGTGGTCGACCACCACCACCTCGGCTTCGAAGCCATTCGCGAGCTTCAGGACGGCTTGATTGGGAGTGGGCACCACCTCGTGGACCTCCGGGCCGACCTCCGCCTGGGCGAGCCCAGCCACCAGCCGTGCGCCCACGGGCGCGAACAGATCCCGGCCGTGGAAGGTGTGGCTTGCGAGGTCCAGGCCGAGCGCCGGGGAACCGGTGTCGATCGCGCGCACCTCCGCCTGATCACCGCGGCGTCGCGCGAGCGCCAGCACCTCGCCGACCAGGCCATTGTCCGGCAAGACGAAGCAATGCCCCTGAACACTCACCACCAGCGCGCGGCGCTGGCTGCCGACCCCTGGGTCCACGACCGCGACGTGGACGGTGCCGCGTGGAAACCAGTGAAACGCGTGTCTCAGGTAGAAGGCACCCGCGCGCACGTCCTGTGGTTGAACGTGGTGAGTCAGGTCCACGATGCGCGTGCCAGGGGCCCGCTGCAACACGACCCCGTGCATGATGCCGACGAAGGGGTCACTCAAGCCGAAGTCCGTCAGCAGGGTCAGCACCCCCGAGCGCTGGTTCATGCTGGCGTGGACCCCTGTCCCGGGAGAGGAGCCCGCCAGCGCGTGAGTCGTCGCGGCAGATCCTCGAGTCGCGCCCGAGTCGGCTGCTCCAAACCTCGCCAGGCGGAGCGCAGCGCCGCCACCAAGTGCGTCGTGAGCCACTCCGGCGGCCGCTCGGCCGTCGCTCCAGGCGTTTCCTCCGGGCAAGAAACTTCCCAGCTCACCTCGCCGCTGCCGAGCCGCAGCCGCGCGAGACCCTGCCACTCCCGATCGGGAGTGGCGAGCTCGAGGTCGTATCGCACCTCGTCTCCACACAGGGCTCTGCGCCGGGCGACGAATCGCCCGCCATTGCTGGGTCGGCTCACTGTCACCGCGGGACCATAGCACTTCCTCCCCGCTCCAAGCGCCCTGGCGTTACCCCTTGGAGTTCAGGCTGGCCGCCCGGAGACCGCGGGGCTGAGGCGCTCCTCGAGCACGGCCTGCAGAGCCGCCAGCGCGTGATTGAAACCTCGCAAGCGCTCGCCGCGGGCGGACTCCGGATCCAGATCGCAGAGCAGCGAGCGCAGCGGCTCGAGGACCTGGGGGAGCATCCCCTCGTTCCGGTCGACCAGCGCCAGGAAGTCCACGTAGGTCAGGCAGCGCAAGGGAGCCAGCTGCGGTTGAAACACCGCCTCACCGATCGCCTGCTGCTGCAGCCGAAAGACCTGACGGTCGCCGTCGCCCGAGTGCAGGCGGTTGCTCGAGAGTTCCCGGATCATGGTGTCGAGTTGCTGGACTACCTCGTCCTTCGCGTCCCGCGCGCCGAACACCTCCTCGCCGATCTCGAGTCGCAGGATTCGGTCCATGAAGAACAGCCTGGCGAAGAGGTACAGCGTCGAGTTCATGTAGTAGCTGTGAGTCATCGACCAGCTCGGGGCGATGTGCTCCTCGCAGTCGCGCGCGAGCGCCACGTGCGCTCCCCGATCGAGGATGTTGTCGAGACGCCGGCGCAGGCTCTTGACCGCGTCGAAGGCGTCGTCACCCCAGCGGTCCACCGCCTCGCGAACGCGTTCGCGGCGACGCAACTCGCCCTGGCTCGCTTGCTCGTGATCGAAACGAGCGGTCGTCAGATCGCTCTCGAGGCGCTTGATACGCTCCGTGGTTCGGCGGCCTATGAAATGTTGCGTCAGCGCGCTCACCACGACGGCAGTGACTGCAGGGTTGACCAGCGCCGCGATCCACAAGGGGTCCATCGCGCTCGATGATAGACGCAGTCCTGTCGCTTCGCGCCGCCGTCGGGCGTCTTCGCCTGGAACTCGTCCCGTTCCGCCGCAGGCCCACGAGCCGGGTCTGGGGGTGAGGGCGCGCCCCGAGCCGAAGCCCCCCACCGACGGTCAGCCGCCAGCGTTCTTGCGTGGAAGAAAGTCTCTGTAGCGCTCATTCCACCGAGCGTTCCCATCCGCAAACTCCGCGCCCCGCGCGAAGGGGAGCGCCGAATCATGACGTGCCGCTCAGGTTGCAGGATTTCAGCGGCAAGGTGACGATACTCACGGTAGCCTGGGCCTGATGCTTGGCACGAAACACGGGCGCGGGCGCGCTCTGGGGATGGGTCTGGCCAGCGGCCTGGCGCTCTTGGTTGGCTCCGGCGACGCTCAGGCGTTCTCCACGCGCATCCACATCATGCTCGCGAATGATATCCGCAAGGAATTGATCGCTGGGGGTGGAGACAGTATCGCGCTGAAGCTCAGCGGCTACGACGTCAGCCTCAGCGAGGCGGACGCGCGGGCGATCCGCGACAACCCGCTGGAGTTCCGCGCCGGCGCCATCGGTCCCGACAACACGGTGTTCCCCGGCATGACCGACCCGAGTCACGCCCTGCACCAGCAGCCGTACGCGCAGTGTCAGCTGCTCTACGATGAAGCGCTGACCGACGCCGAGCGCGCCTACGCGCTCGGCTGCTTCCTGCATGGCTCCACCGACGCCATCGCGCACCACTACGTGAACTACATGAGCGGCGAGACGTTCACCCTCACCCCCATCACCAGCGCCCGGGAGTCCTCCTGGGACAACGTGGTTCGCCACATCGTCGCCGAGTCCCAGATCCAGAAGGCCGCTTACCAGCAGAGCCCGAGCTCTTTCGGCGCAGGGACGCTGGCCCATACGATTCCCCAGGGATTCGTGCTGCGCACGTATTTCGGCACCCAGAATCCCGTCTGGCTCGCTATGACGGAGCACGCCAGAGGCAAGTTCGAGGCAGCGAAGAACGCGAACCCGGGTGCCTCCTTCGTGACCATCGTCAACTCGGCGGACCTCCCTGCAGCGGACCACCTGGCGCTGGCGCCGTTCTACATCGAGGAGATCGACCGCGAGCGACTGGACATTCGCCTCGACATCGAGACGCGCATCGCCGAGCTGCAGGATCCGAACACCAGCGATGGCTTCCAGCTCGGCGTGACGGCCGGCGGCGATGGACAGCTTGGCACGGCAGACGACCAGACCGACTGTGCCGTCGGCTGCCCCGTGCTCTATTCCACCTACAAGACCTACGTCGCCCTGCTGACCCCGCGCTTCGACGCCAACAATCAGCCCTTGCCCAGCGCCTTCGACAAGCTCAGCGAGAAGCTGCACGACGATCTCTACGGCTTCATGCCCGCCTATGCGCAGACGGTGGCGGGGCTCTCCACGGAGCTGAACAGCCCGCTCAGCCCTGGCTCGAAGCAGTTCAGCCTGAGCAAGACCCGCCTGGGCGAGCTGATGCAGCCGATGAAGGACTGGGCGAACGGCATCACCACCCTCGACTACGAGACGGTGGCGCAGGCGGTGCTGCCGCAGTGGTACCTCGATCTGCAGAGCGCCCTCGAGACGCTGGGCATCAACATTCCCCCGGCGGACATCATCCGCGCGGTCTTCGACCCGGTCGTACAACCCATCAAGGACACTCTGAAGGACAAGGCCATCGACCTCGCGGAAGAGTACGTGGGGACGCTGATCGACGAGCTCGAGGCGAAGGAGGACGCGGTGCTGGCCGAGTACGACTCGCGGCTCGCAGCAGCGGCGGATCCAGACCTCGGCGGCACCGCGCTCGACGACTTCTTCGACTCCGGGCTCTACGCGCACTCCTTCAACATCGCCGCGGTGACCTTCGCTGACCACCGCATGGTGGTACCCGCGAGCGCCGATCGAGGTCCTGCCTCCTTCGACGCCAGCCACACCCCGTCCTGGATGCAGCCGGGCGTCTGCGACTACTTGCGGCCCGCGGTGTTTCCGCTCGGCGTCGACACGAAGGCTCTGCTCAGCGTTCGCAAGGAAGGCACCGACTATCCGGCACAGCTGACCGATGACGCGCCCGTCGAGTGTCACTCGGGGAGCCTGTCGAGCTTCGCTCAGAGTGCCTCGACCGCGGACTGCAGCCTGGTGGACGTGGACGGTCTGATCCTCGACCCCGCGCATCAGGGCTCGGTGAGCCGCGCCTTCCCACCGAGCCTCTCGGACGAGCCGGCGAACTGCCTGAACCTCGACGTCCCCGGCCTGCCAGATCCCCCGGCGAACCCGAGCGGTGGCGCCGGGGGCAGCGCCGGCGCAGGGGGCGATGCCGGAACCGCGAACGGTGGCAGCGCCGGAGCAGGCGCCAGCGGTGGTTCCTCGGGGAATTCGTCAGCGAGCGGATCTGGCGACGACTCTGGAGGCTGCGGGTGCCGCACCCAAGGCGGCACCGACTCCTCACCCGGGTCCCTGGCGCTCCTGCTGGGCGCCGGCCTCGCTGCCCTCCTACGCCGTCGACGACGCTGAACGTCCCCGCTGCACCTGCAACCCCAACGCCTTGATCGCCGCCGTGCCGCGGCCCCTGCGAGAACTCAGATGAACACGAACACGGTTTCCCGTTTGACCTTGGTTGGGCTGAGCCTCGGGCTCGGCCTGGTAGTGGCTTGTGGCAGCGATGACGGCGGTGGTGGTGGCGGCGGGAACGCTGGCGCTGGCGCCTTCGGCGGCACGAGCGGCAGCGCAGGCGTCGGCGGAGGCGCCGGTAGCGCCGGCGCAGGCGCCATGGGCGGCGACGCAGGCAGCGCGGGAGTGGGAGGCAGCGCGGGGGTGGGAGGCAGCGCGGGAGTGGGAGGCAGCGGCGGCAGCGGTGGCAACCTCGCTGGCGAGCTGCTCGGGGCGCTCGGCCAGTCGGTCTGGCACGGTCTCCAGACGCGCAACGGCGTGGAGCGCGCCTACGAGGTGTCTTTCGATGCGGAGCAGACGCTGTGGGCGGAGGTCCAGAACCCGTTTGGTCCCGCGCGGAAGCGCGAGATGCGTGTGTTCAGCGTCGACAGCGATGGCCAGAGCGTTTCGACGACGGTGATCACACCCCAGGGGTGGCCGGTGCCCCAGAACAACGGCGAGAAGAAGGACTACAGCGTCACGGTCGTCGACGGATCACCAAGGCAGCTGATCGTCGAGCGCAACGGGGAGACGGAGACCTACGACGAGGGGCCGTACCCCGAGCCTCAATCGGGGCTGACGGCGTTCGTTCGCGTCTTCCCGTCGAGCGGCACCGTCTATGATTCGTTCTGCGGAAAGGGGAGTCTCGAGCTGCAGCCGGACCGCGCCCCGATCTGGGACTTTGCCCGAGACAACTCCCTGGAGCAGGAGCTGGGCTCGGACATCGTCGCGGGAGTGCCCTTGGACACCTGGAGTGATCCGAGCGGAAACAATCAGTTCGCCGTGCGCAACGTCCCGGGCTTCGATCGCCTGGGGGGCACCGAGCTGACCGATCAGTTCAACTTCATCGTCACCTACTGGGGTACGCTCAGTCATCCCGGCGGCACGCTGTCCATGCGCGAGAAGAACGATCAGGTACAGGACGCGCTCTGGGCTTGGCTGGGCAACGGCGTTGGCAGCAACAACACCAACGACCTGTTCCTGGAGGTGCACAGCCTGGCCGGCGCCGACATCACCGCCGACGAGCCCTCGGGCACGTTCGCCGCTGGCGATCTCGACTTCGAGGCGATGGTGCTGCGCTGCAACGACGCCATCACGAAGCAGATCGACGTGGAGGTTCGCTTCGGCAGCGGTCCGTGGACGCTGGTGGGCGACGCCTCCACCATGCCACTGATCAACGACACGCTCTTCCCGCCGGCGCTCTGATCCACCGACGCAGGCGACGGTTCGAGTCGGGTGCGCCGGCGCACCCAGCGCTGGTCCAGCGTGGAGCCTGCTACACAGGATCAGCGCGCAGCATCCACGCCGGGCGCCCGACCGCTAACCCACTGCGGGCTGGCGACGGCCGCAGCGACGCAGCGCCTCAGGAGCGCGAACTGAAGTCGACGGTGATGGTGCGGCGGTTGCCCGACACGGGCCCCTCCAGCACCTCGACCTCGGGGTTGTCCCTGCGGCTCCACCAGCGCCGGGCAGCCTCGTGATCCCAGGGCGCGACGTCGGACAGCTGCTCCAGACGGCGCAGCACCTCCAGCGCCGAACTCGGACGGTTCGCGATGTCCTTCTCCAGGAGCTGGAGCACCAGCGCCTCCAGCTCCGCCGGCAGGGCTCGGCCCAGGCGCTGCGAAGGCGGCTCGGGTTGCTGGTTCAGGTGTCCCATGCAGACCTCCACCGCGGTCGCCGCTTGAAAGGGAGGCGTTGCCGTGAGGAGATAGTAGGCGACTCCTCCCACGGCGTAGAGGTCGGCGCTCTCACTCACGGTCTCGTCTCGAATCTGCTCCGGGGACATGTACGCTGGCGTCCCGATGGGCACGTTACGCCCGGTGAGCGTCTCTTGCATCGAGAGATCGCGCACCAGACCGAAGTCGAGGACGGTGACGAAGTCCGGCACACCGCCCTTGCACTGCACCATGATGTTCGCTGGCTTGATGTCTCGGTGCACCAGGCCCTCGGAGTGCGCCTCGGCGAGGGAGCCCACGATCTGCTCCAGAAGGTGCACCACTCGACTCGGCGACTGCGCCCCCTCGCTCTTGACCAGCTCCGACAGGCTGATCCCCGTCACGAACTCCATGGCGTAGTAGAGCGCGCCCTCGGGGGTGCGCCCGTAGTCGTAGATCTGCACGGTGTTCGGGTGGCGCAGGCGTGAAGTGACGCGTGCCTCGCGCTCGAAGCGGGTGCGCAAGCTCTCACTGGGCCGCGTCAGCAGCTTAATCGCCGTGGCGCGACGGAGCGTCGAGTGGCGCGCCTTGTAGACGACGCCCATGCCCCCGCGCCCGATCTCCTCCAGCACCTCGTACTGCCCGAGCTGCTCGGCAGCGCGTGAGGCGGCCTGGACCACTCGACGCGTACGCAGAACGGCGAGGCCCAGCGCGAGAAATACCGTCAGCGCGACTCCGCCTAGTGCCACGTGGAAACGATAGCGCGGTGAGAGACGCTGAAACCCAATCCCCGGTGCGAAGGATGCCGTCAGCTCGCGATCGCCGATCCGCACCGGAAAGCTCGCCCCTTCTGGCGCCGCTTCGACACCGACCTCCGCCCCGAGGGAGCTCTCGTACAGCAGCCCGGCGTCGTCACTCTTCGCGCTCGGGTCCGTGAGCGCGACGTCCAGCGTGGACACGTCCAGACCCGAGAGCCCGCTCGGCACCAGGGCAGACGGTCTCAACACGCCGGCCACGATGCCCATGAAAGCGTCGCGGCGCTGTGTCTCGCTCGCGATGGGCTGTCCCGGTTGATACACCGGGATGTAGACTGCCAGGGCTGGGGTGGGCTGCTGTTCCTCGATCAGCTCGAAGCGCGCGGAGACCACCGCCTTGCCGCTGTCCCGCGCCTGGGAGACATAGCCCCTTCGCGAGTCCTCGCTGAACAGATCGAAGCCCAGGATGTCGGGGTTCGGTGGCTCCACGTAGAGGATCGGCACGTACATCGCGCGCACGTCGGCGTGCACCAGCAGCCCCGCACCTTTTGCCTCACGGATCTCGTAGTTTCTCGCCACCTCGCGCCTGGCGCGCGCCTCGAAGTCCTTCCGCTCGGCTTCCCTCACCCGCGGCGCCCACTGCAGCGCAGCGTGCTCCGAGCCAGCCTGACGCACGAAGCGCGAGAAGTCCCCGGCGCTCAGCTCCGGCTTCACGGCGATCAGCGCTGGCACCGTGTTCATCATCTCGAACGAGCGATCCAGTCGCTTCTGGAGCACCGCAGCGAGCAAGCGGGCGTGATGGCGAAACGCTGCCACCTCGCGCTGCTGGTCGAGGATCCGGGCGTACCAGTACGCCCCCGCAGTGGCGATCAAGCCCACGATCACGACCAGCGTCGCTCGGTCCAGACCAAGCCGCCGCGCACGACGCCCCAAGCTGCTGGGCTCTGGCCCCATCGGCGGCTTGGACGGGGCACCCATCAAGATGGAAGTAGTGCAGCCCAGGTGGGAGGTCGAGATCTAGCGGCCTGGCCCTGGCGCGGGAAGGAAGAGCACCGGGCGTTCCGCACTGAATCGCCTGTGTTACGCTTTGGTGATGACTCTGCAACAGAGCGCGCTGGCCGGAATCGCTACGCTGCTCCTTGCAGCCTGCGGCGGCTCCGACGACGCCTCCGGGAGCGCTGGATCCGGATCGGGGGGTGAGGCGGGCACGTCGGTCGCTGGAAGCGCCGGGACGACCGCCGGCGGCGCGAGCAACGGCGGTGCGGCGACCGGCGGCACCTCAGGTGCCGGCCCCCGGCGCTGCAACGGCCACGCAGCCCTGTGCGACCGGCCCTTCGATCAGGTCGCCTTCGCCACGACCCACAACTCGATGTCGAACGCGGACGAGGGCTGGCTCGCCCCCAACCAGGAGCACGGTCTCGAACGGCAGCTCGCTGACGGCATCCGGGGCATGCTGCTCGACACCCACGACCTGGACGGCGTGCCCTACCTCTGCCACTCGGCTTGTTCCCTGGGGAAACGAGAGCTGGCAGACGCACTGAGCGCGATCGTCGCCTTTCTCCAGGCCCACCCCAGCGAGGTGCTGGCCTTCCTCATCGAGGACTACGTGTCCCCGAGTGACACGGCCAAGGTCTTCGACGCCACGGGTCTGAGCTCGTTCGTCTACGCCCACCCGGACGACGCGCCCTGGCCCACTCTGGGGCAGATGATCGACATGGGACAGCGCTTGGTGGTGATGGCGCAGGAAGGCGCACCCCCACCCGCCTGGTACCTACACCTCTGGGACGAGGCCTGGGACACGCCCTACTCCTTCGAGAACGTCGACGAGTTCAGCTGCGCGGCGAACCGCGGCTCTCGGGACAACGCGCTATTTTTGCTGAATCACTGGGTGGAGAACCCACTACCGAATCAGACGGAGAGCGCGAAGGCGAATCAGTTCGAGGTGTTGCTCGGGCGTGCGGAGCAATGCCACACCGAGAGCGGCAAGTTCCCCAACTTCATCGCCGTCAACCACTACGCGAGCGGTGACCTGTTCCGGGTGGTGGACGCGCTGAACGGTGTGGGTACAAACTAGACGCTCGGGTAGGTCGCCGTGTCGCTCATCGTCTTCTCCCAGGTACCCCTAGAACCTGCCAGCCTGCTCCGTGCGGCCAACCAAGTGAGCCGGAGCCTGCCCGCTCCGCTCGACCTGGACGTCGCGGGCTTCGAGGAGACCGCGGCTCTTGGCGCCCCGACCGGGCACCCGCGGCTCATTTCCGCGCGGCTGTCGGTCGATGTCAGCCACCGTGACGCCACAGCCCGCTACGGGCTGGATCAGCACGCGAACGACGATCTGAACCGAGGCCTGGCGCGCGAGGCCGAGAAGCGCGGCAACGCGCACGGGATGGCGCAGCTCGCGGAGCGCTGCCCCTGGGTGTGGCGGGTCGCGTCGGATGGCCCCTTGGAGTCGCCGTTGACCTGGCTCCTCTGCGCCACGCTCGCGGCGTGCGGCCTCGGCCCGGTTCTACCGCCGGATCAGGCGACGCTGTTTGGCGTGCGTGGCGCACGGATACGCGCGGGCGTGTAGACAATCGACGCTGCTCTCAGCCGCTGCTACGCCTGGCTCCATGGCTCCGCCGTCGGCCCAACGCCTGCGAAGGCTCCTCAGCTTGCTGCTCTTCGGCTTGGCATGTGTGCTCGCAGGCCCAGCCAGCGCCAACCCCCAACCGGGTCTCTCGAAGCCCCCGCCGGGCCTCGATCGCTCGACGCCCCAGCGCACCGTCGACTTCTTTCTCACCGCCACCCGCGAAGGCAACTTCGACAACGCGGCCTACGCGCTGGATCTGCGCAGCATCCCGGCGACCCAGGAGGCCAAGCGAGGCGCGGAGCTGGCGCGCGAGCTCAGATACGTGCTGGATCGAGCGCTGCAGCTCGACCTGTCGGAGGTGAGCGACGACGAGCAGGGTCGCCCGGAAGACGGCGCCCTCAACGAGACCCTCGGCAAGATCCCCCTGAACTCCTCCCAGGTCAGCATCCGCCTGCAACGCGTCCCCGTGGCTGGAGGCGGAGCCGTCTGGGTGTTCTCTCGCGGAACCGTTGCGGCGATCCCCGATCTGTACGCGGAGCACGGCCCCGGGGAGATCGGCCGCTACCTGCCTGGCTGGGCGCACCGCATCAGCTTCCTGCAGCTGGCCGTCTGGCAGTGGTTCGCTCTGCTGCTCGCGAGCGTCGTGAGCCTGCTCGTCGCGCTGATCGCCACGCGCTTCGTGCTGAAGTTTGCGAACAAGCTAGCTGCGCGCACGGCGAACAAGTTCGACGACGCCCTGGTGGGGCGACTGCGAGGTCCGCTGCGTCTGCTCCTCAGCACGTGGTTGCTCTCGGTGCTGATGGAGTTCACCAAGCCCTCCATCCCCGCGGAGGGCACCATCGGGCGTCTCGTCGGAACCCTGCTGATCGCTGGTTTCGTGTGGCTGACCATGCGCGTCGTCCACGTGATCGCGGACACCGTGCTGTCCTCGATGACCATCGCCGAGGAGGCGGACCAGGAGCTGGTGCGACACGGCCAGCAGATGCGCGTGAAGGTGGCCCGGCAGGCGATCAACGGCGTGGTCTTCTTCATCGGGCTTTCGTTGGCGCTGACCCAGTTCGAGGTGGTCAAGAAGGTCGGTGTCTCGCTGCTGGCGTCCGCTGGTGTTCTGACCGTCGTCATCGGTTTTGCCGCACAGAAATCGGTCGCGAACCTGCTGGCGGGTATCCAGATCACGGTCGCCCAGCCCATCCGCATCGGTGACCGCGTCAACATCTCCGGGGACGTCGGCTGGGTGGAGGAGATCACGCTGAGCTACGTCACCATGAAGACCTGGGACGGGCGCCGCCGGGTGTTTCCCATCACCTTCTTCCTGGAGAACCAGTTCGAGAACTGGACCAAGAACGACACGCAGAAGACCACCATCGTGATGATCCACACGGACTATCGCGTGCCTGTGGAGAAGGTACGACAGAAGCTCGAAGCGATCGTCGAGAGCCGCCAGGAATGGGACCGAGAAGCCGTGCGCCTGGTCGTCTACGACGCGACCCAGCAGACGATCCAGCTGCGTGCCACCGCGAGCGCCGAGGACGCAGGAAAGGCCTTCGACCTGGGCTGCGCCATTCGAGAGCAGCTGATCGACTACTTGCAGGGCCTCGAGGGCGGGAAGTACCTGCCGCGCACGCGGGTGGAGCTGCCGGGGGCGACCGACGACGAGGGCGACGCCTCTAGCTGATCAGGGGCAAGCCTTCGATCAGCGCCTCGAGGTCGCCTGGCCGCGCCCCTTCCCAGGGCACACCAGCCAGAGCCTCCAGGGCTTCTGCCCTCGCGCCACCCTGCAGTCGTCGCTCGAGGTCTCGAACGGCCGCCACGCTCGTCAACACATCCCCGCGGCACCGAACATCGAACGAGCCGCTCGGCTCCGCTACCTTGCACCCCAGCTCCAGGACACCGATCGGGACCTCGCGCTGCGCGAAGTGGACGTCAGAATCCTGAATGCCTTCCGGCCCCGACGGGTCATCCTCGATGCGTTCGGGCTCCTCGCTTGGCGCGGCCTCGGCGGGCACCTCGAAGGCACCTCGCAGCCGCTCGTGAAGTCGCTCGACCAGCACGCCCGCGGAGTCCTCGGCCCGCTTGGATCGAGCCTGGCGCAGCGCCTCGCGCAAGCCGATCGGCGAGTGGCCGTTGAACTCATCCAGCGCCGTCGCAGCCTCGAGCCCGACCCACGCCTCGAGGATCCAGACGCCGCCGGACGTCACGTCCAGGCCCAACACCCCCGCGGGACGTCGCGACAGCGTGAAGTGCTCGCGACCGAAGTAGTGCGCCTTCGCGCCGCAGCCGTTGTACGCGCGCAGGAAGCCTCGAACCGTGCGATTGATGAAGTTACCGGCGCTCGCGTCGCCGAAGAGCCCGTTGACCCGCGGCACGACGATCAGCTGCTGAACCGCGCCCTCCGAGACCAGCAGACTGACTCCCGTAGTGGAGCGCGTTTCCGCCCGGTACATCCGCAGGTCGGCGTGGCGCTGGCGTACCTGTCTCTCCCGCTGCAGGGCACCCAGCACCAAGGCCTGCCCGCTCACCAGCGTCGTGGCGACCCAGGGCTCACCGGACTCCTCCACTGCGCGGGCGATGGCGCGGGCGCGAGCGACGGCGCCTGGCACATCCAGCTCCCGGACCGCAGACCAGCGAAGCTTCACAGGTCCCCCACGACGCTGAGCCGATAGTCACCCCGCTCGTCGTCGTAGGTGGCGGTGATCAAGAGCGGCCGACAGCAGACGGCGCAGTCCTCGACGTACTGCTGCACCTCACCCCCCCCAGGATCCGGGTAGCTATCCACCAGCTCGAAACAGTACGGGCAGCGCGCGCCCTCTTCGCTCATCACGTCACAGCTCCAGGCCGAGGGTGTTCACCACGGACCAATCCGTGGACCTCACACCGCCCGGAGGCAAGCTGTCGTAGCGCAGCATCAAGCTCATGCCGGCCTTCAGCACCTTCGTCACGCCGAAGTCTGCGCTGAGCTGACTGAACAGGCGGTAGTCGCTCGGCTCGTCGAAGCGAGGTTGGTAGTAGGTGGTCGACACCAGGCTGACCCGCTCGTCCACCAGCCAGCTCAAGGTGAGGTAGTTGCTGGAGCGGTGCACCGTCGCTGGACGACCCGGTGGACTGGCATCGTCGGCGAGCTGGGTGTGCTCCAGCATGTACGCGGTGGCGATGAACGCCTGCAGCGAGTCGGCGTCGAAGAGCCTGACCCGCGGTCCGGCGCCTACCAGCTCGCGTAACCGTACGGCAATGAACTTGTTGCTCTCCAGCTGACCGAAGACCTCGCCCCAGACCCCGTCGGTGATCTCGTAGTCGTAGCGCGCGTGGGCGAAGGCGCGGCGCACCTGTGTCTCGTGGTCCAGGTGGCTGTAGTCCCCGCTCGCAGCCAGGAAGCCGAGGTGCCGTCCGCTCCGACCCGCGAGCTGGAGCGATGCGCCCCAGACGACTCCCTCCGTGTTGCCGCCGTAGGCCTTGAGCGAGCCGTCCAGCTTTGCGGCGAACGCCCGAGACCGCTCGCCCTCGAGGTCGCCCTGCAGGCTCCCCACCTTGCGGCGCAGCGCTTCGGTGTCGACCTGAGCACTCGCGGGCGTCACCCACGAACCCAGCAGGCTGACACAGACACAGGCGACGAACAGCGAAAGGCGCACGGCGATCCCTATAGATCACGACGTGCGCCTCGCCCAACAGAGGCTACTTGCCTCGTTGTACCTGCACGTTCACTCCGCAGCGGCGCCAGCGAGGCCTTCCTCGGCCTGCTCCTCTTCGGCGCGCTTCAAGCTCTCGAAGGGATCCTCCCAGTTCTCGTACTGCAGGATGTCGAGGGCCGCGAAGCGCTCGCGCTGGCGATCGGACAGCAGGCCAATGCGCTTCACCGCGGGCACGATCTTCGAGAACAGGATCTGCCGGAACTGCTTCTGGCCCTCGTTGTTCTTCGCGATCTCACAGCACTCCTCCACGGGGTAGCCGAGCTTCTCCCACATCTGCTGGAACAGGAAGCGGTCGCGCATCAGCACCGCCGCTTCGTAGATGAAGTCCTCGCGCTCCTGGCGCTCCTTCTCGGAGACGTCGTCGTAGTAGTCACGCAGGCTGAGCACGCCGTACGCCACGTGGCGCGCCTCGTCCTGGATCACGTAGGTCGTCATGTCCCGGAGCAGGGGCTCCTCCACCGTCTTGGCGGTCACCCCGAACGCCGCGAGCGCCAGCCCCTCGACCATGATCTGCATACCCAGGAGCTTCATGTCCCAGCGCGAGTCCGTCAGGATCAGATCCAGGAGCTTCTTCAGGTACGGGCTGACCGGGTAGGAGAAGCCGATCTTCGTGTGTAGATAGCGGTCGAAGACCTCGACGTGGCGTGCCTCGTCCACGACCTGCGTGCCGGCATACAGCTTGGAGTCGAAATCCGGCACGGAGTTCACCAGCTGCGCGGCAGCCAGGAGCGCGCCCTGCTCGCCGTGCAGAAACTGCGACTGCGTCCACGCCGCCATTTCTTTCCGCATGGCAACATGCTCGGCTTCGGTCATCTTGTTGTAGATCTCCGAGCCGAAGAGCGGATGCATGAAGTCGGGCACGGCCTGGCGCTCGATGTCCACCTCCTGAGTCCAGTCGAGGCGCGTCTCGGCGTCCCACTGCAGCTTCTTTGCCTTGCGGTAAAGGTCCCGGAGGTCCTTGCGCGTCTCCTGGTACGTCCAATTGAACGTGACATCCAGCTCGGCCATGATGTGCTCGATGTCGATCTGCGGCGCGGCTTCGCTCATGACTCTTCCTCCCGGGGCCCCTCTGACGTTGATCTGCGCAGGCACGGGTGGCTCCGACCTCGCCCACAAAAGATGAAGTGAGCTTCACCTTCCGTCCAACAAAAAGCGAAGCCGACTTCACTTTTGGCAGAATTCAGCTAAATACACCTCATGTCGAAGCCGAAGGCCCCGTCCGAGAGTCCGGCCGAGCTGCTCGATCTCGAGCCAGGCGGGTCGGACGCCGCGCCGGATAGTGGCCGCGTGGTGCCCATCCACAGTCGAGGCAAGAGCGTCCCTCCCCCAACTCGTCACCGCCGCTCCTTCTCCCAGCAGCGCGCTCACGACACCTACACCTCGCTCATCCGCGCGGCAGCGGTGGTCTTCGCGCGCATGGGCTTCGATAGCGCGCAGACCACGGACATCGCCCAGGAGGCGGGGGTCAGCGTCGGCACCTTCTATCGCTACTTCGCCGACAAGCGCCAGGCGTTCATCGAGATGATCACCGAGCACCTCGAGGACGCCTACGAGCGCATCCTGGCCAACCTGAGCCCTGAAGTCTTCGCCGCGGAGCGCGATCGCCAGGCGGCGGTCGACCACGTCCTGGACGTGCTCTTCGAGCACACCGCCGAGCACCCGGAGCTGCACCGCGTATTCCTCGGCATGTCTCTGCGAGACATCGACGTTGCTCGTATCCGCGCGGAATTTGAGTCTCGAGGACGGACGGTGATCGCCGCGCTGATCCGGGAGGTCGTGCCCCAGAGCCACGTGCCGGATCCCGTCGCCGCCGCGGAGATCATCCAGATCGCAGCTCAGGAGATCGCCGTCTTCACCGTCGGCGGGCGGGGCGTGAAGTCCCAGGCGCGATCCGAGGCCTTGCGCGAAGCCCTGGGCAGCATGATATTCCGGTACCTGTTCGCCGACGCGCCCGCCTGATTCGCGGCGGCGTGCTCGGGGTTCGGGGGAGAGGAAACCATGTCAGCCAACGTGCACGTGGTGCCCGGTCGCTGGCACCATTTCGAGGGCGAGCGCCTGCAGTGCGACCTGTGTCCGCGGCATTGCCAGCTGAAGGAGGGGCAACGCGCCTTCTGCTTCGTACGGCAGCGTCAAGGCGACGAGATCGTGCTCACGAGCTACGGCCTCGCCACCGGCTTCTGCATCGACCCCATCGAGAAGAAGCCGCTCAACCACTTCTTCCCGGGCTCCAGCGTGCTCTCGTTCGGCACTGCTGGCTGCAACCTGGGCTGCCGCTTCTGCCAGAACTGGGACATCAGCAAGGCGCGGGACGTCGAGCGGCTCTCGGAGCGCGCCACGCCGCGACAGGTCGCGGAGGCCGCCGAGCGCGCCGGCTGCCAGAGCGTGGCCTTCACCTACAACGATCCGGTGATCTTCGCCGAGTACGCCATCGACACCGCCGAGGCCTGTCACGAGCTGGGCCTGAACAGCGTCGCAGTCAGCGCCGGCTACATCGGCGAGAGGGCGCGCGAGGCGTTCTTCGGCGCGATGGACGCGGCGAACATCGACCTCAAGGCCTTCACCGAGCGCTTCTACAAGAAGCTGTGCTTCGCCGAGCTGGCGCCGGTGCTCGACACCCTGCGCTACATCAAGCACGAGACCGACTGCTGGCTCGAGGTGACCACGCTGTTGATCCCCGGAGAGAACGACTCCGAGGCCGAGGTCGAGCGACTCGCCGGCTGGATGTACGAGAACCTCGGCCCCGACGTGCCGCTGCACTTCTCCGCGTTTCACCCCGATTTCAAGCTGACGGGTCCAGAGCGTACCCCTACGGAAACGGTGCTACGCGCCCGCTCTCAGGCCAAGGCGATCGGGCTGCGCCACGTGTACTGCGGTAATGTCCATCACCCCGAGAGCCAGTCGACGTACTGCCCCGGCTGCAACGCGCTGCTCATCGAGCGCGACTGGTATGCCCTCGGCGAGTACGCGGTGAAGCACGGTGACGCTCACTCCGGCGCTTGCGCTCATTGCGGGACGGCGATCCCGGGGCGCTTCAGCCAGCGCGCAGGCAAGTGGGGGCGCCGCAGGCTTCCGATCCGCATCGCCTGAGCCGAAGCGTTCTACCGGCGCATCAAGAGCTTCTCTAGCTCCACGCCAGCGGCCGCCAGGGCGTCGCTCTGGATGGTGCAGAGCTTGCCGATGCCTGCCATCCCGAGGTCGATCATGGCGTCGACGTCGGCGCGGGGCACGGCTTCGCCCTCGGCGGTGCCCTGGATCTCGACGATGCCACCGTTGGCCGTGCCGACGACGTTCAGGTCGACGCGAGCGGTGCTGTCCTCTGCGTAGCAGAGGTCGAGAGCGTACTCCCCGTCGACGTGCCCCACGGAAATGGCAGCCACCTGGTCGCGCAGCACCGGGATCTCCAGGAGGCGACTCTGACGCAGCTTGTAGAGCGCCTGCGCCAAGGCAATGAAGCCCGCGGTGATCGACGCCGTGCGTGTGCCGCCGTCCGCCTCCAGCACGTCGCAGTCGATGTGGATGCTGCGCTCCCCGAGCTTCTCGAGGGCGACCGCAGCGCGCAGGGAGCGCCCGATCAGTCGCTCGATCTCCCGGGCGCGACCACCCAGCGGGCGCTCACGTCCGTCTCGGCGCTCGCGCCGACGCGGGTTCGCGCGGGGATGCATCTGATACTCGGCCGTGATCCAGCCCTTGCCGGTGCCCTCGAGGAAGGGCGGCACGCTCTCGTCGACGGAGGCGGTGACGAGCACCCGCGTTCCCCCGCAGCGATACAGCGCCGAGCCCTCCGCCAGGGTGTGAAAACCGGTCTGAACCTCCACGGGACGCGGCTCTCGCAGATCCCGTCCACCACGCTTGTCACGAGCCATGGCGCCTGCCTTACCATGCAACGTCATGGCGTCGCAGTCGAATGTCTCAGAGCCCTCGTCCGGCGCCGTCTCGACAGCGCAGCGCGCGCCGCGCCCGGGACACCAACGTCTGCCGCTGATGCTGCTGGCAGCTGGCGCGCTCATCCTCGGGCTGAGCCTGATCAATCCACCAGCGGGACGCTTCAGCTGGTCGCTCGAGGTGGTGCCCGGCTTGCTCGGCGTCGCGGTGATGATCGCGACCTACAAGAAGCTTCCGCTCTCCCACTGGATCTACGTGAGCGTCTTCATTCACGTCCTGATCCTGAACTACGGCGGGATCTACACCTACGCGGAAACGCCACTCGGGAACTGGGCGAAGGACACCTTCCACCTCGCGCGCAATCACTACGACCGCATCGGCCACGTCGCCCTCGGCGTCTTCCCCTGCTTCATCATCAAGGAAGTCTTGCTGCGACTGACGCCGCTCCGGCGCGGCGGCTGGCTGTACTTCATCGTGGTCTCCATCGTGCTCGCCATCGCCGCCTTCTGGGAGCTGCTCGAGTGGTGGGTCACGCTGATCGTGGCCTCGGACAAGGGCACCGCGTTTCTCGGCACCCAGGGCGACGTGTGGGACGCTCAGTGGGACATGTTCCTCGCCCAGGTCGGCGCCATGGTCGCGCTGCCGCTGCTGGGCAAGCTGCACGACCGCTCGATGGCCAAGGTCTTCGCCGGCGAGTGACTGGCCTCGCCGCTCGGCGCGCGATACATGGCTCCCGTGGACCTCGAGCGCACCCTCCCCCCCGACATCCTGCGGGTCAGCGAGATCTTCGCCAGCGTCCAGGGCGAGGGGGCGAGCCTCGGAGCGCCCTGCGTATTCTTGCGCCTCGCGCTGTGCAACCTGCGCTGCGCCTGGTGTGACACCAAGTACACCTGGGACTGGTCCCAGTATCGCTACGCCGACGAGGTGACGGAGCGCCCGCTGGGCGAGGTGCGCGCGGAGATCACGCGTCTCCTCGCGGATCAGGAGGGGGAGAGGTGCACCGCGAAGCTCCCGCGCTCCACCGACGGCGCGACACACCCGCCGCGCCTCGTGATCACCGGGGGCGAGCCGCTGATCCAGAGCAAGGCCCTGGTCTCGCTGCTCGGTCAGCTGGGTGACGCCCTGGTCGTCGAGGTGGAGACCAACGGCACCTTCGCGCCCCCGGCGGAGCTGGCCTCGCGCGTGAACCAGTGGAACGTCTCGCCCAAGCTCAGCCATGGCGGTGATCCGGAGAAGCGCCGCCTGGTCCCCGACGCCTTGCTCGCGCTGCGCGACACAGGGCGCGCCTGGCTCAAGCTGGTCATCGAAGCTGACGCGGACTGGCCCGAGGTCGAGGCTCTCCTCGAGCGCACCGCGTGGCCCCGCGCGCGCGTCCTGTTGATGCCCCAGGCCACCGATCGCGAGAGCCTGAGGGCGCGCCTACCTGTGATTCGCGATCTTGCCGCACGGCAAGATGTGTCTGCCTGTACTCGTCTGCACGTCGAGCGCTGGGGCGGCCGCCGTGGGGTCTGAGAACCTAGCGCCTGCGCCGTACCCGACGACGCCGGTAGAGCCCCGTCAGCAACAGCGCGCCTAACCCCCAAACCCACGGGCGCTTGCCCGAAGGCGCCTGGAGCCGGCAGTTGCAGTCGCCGTCGTCGATCTTCTTGCTCGCGTGGCTGGGATTCGCGGTGGAGCCGTCTCCCTCGTACTGTGGCTGCCCACCGGTCCCGGCGACCCCTGCGTCCTCGACGCCGCCTGTGCCTCCGCCAGCAGTGCCTGCGCCAGCAGTGCCTCCGACGCCGCCTGTGCCTCCGCTGCTGCAGGGCGCATCCGCGCCATCGCAGTCCTCGTCGATGCCGTTGCCACAGATCTCGGGCTGGGGGGTCCCGGCGACGGCGTCGCACTCGACGCCTAGCTGATCGACGCTGCACACGATGAAGCCCGCGCTCGCGCAGGCTCCGACACCGGCCGAGCAGACATCACCAAGCGTGACGAAGTCCTCGTCCGGGGATCCATCGCAGTCGTTGTCGATGCCGTCGCACGACTCGATTGCCCCAGGGAACCGTGTCGGGTCGTCGTCGGCGCAGTCCGCAGCTGCGGTCGCCTCTCCGGAGTCGAGGCAATCGCCGTCGGCGTTCCCGTCGAGGCCCAGCTCGCAGGCGCCATCTCCGTCGTCGTCGATGTGCGGCCCGCAGTCGCCACTTGGCACCACGAGCCCGCGGACCTCGTGGAGCGTCGTGCTGGTCTGAACGTACAGCGAGTAGCCCCCGCCAGCCGCCGATGGCCCGTACCCCACGTCGTGGAAGTCGCTGCCCGTCACCACGATCTCCCACTCCGAGGCGTCGTCGATCTGCTGGTTGCCGTTCGCGTCGCGCAAGCGGTAGACGGCCGTGGCCGTGGCCGCGTAGACGTCGCCGTTGCTGAAATCGACCGCAGCCGCGCGCAGGTTGACCCCGTTGATCGCAGCGTAGGGCGCCACCGCGCCATCGGGCGTCATGCGCATGAGCGCGTCGGTTCCGCCGGGGGCCTCGGCGAGGTACATGACGTTGTCCAGGCTCGCTTCCACCTCGTCGACGTGGTCGAAGGCGTAGCTGCTCTGGAAAGGGGACACGACGCCGCTGGGTGTGACCCGATATAGGGTCGGGACCCGAACGGCGACGAAGGCATTGTTCTGACAATCGAAGTCCAGCCCAGTCCCGAGCAAGCTCGTCCCATCCTCGATCCGCGCCAGATCCGCCTGGCGAGTGCCGTCCACGGCGAAGCGTCGAACTGGGAAGGACGGTTCGCTGGTCGGGACCTCGTAGATCAGCCCGTCGCGTCCAATACGCAAATCCCCACGGAACTGGTCAACGTGGTACACGCCGGTCGTGATCCGGCTCACGCTGTCGTCGTTCCCGACCCGAAAGATCATCTCACCCAGGTTGCCGTAGGCGTAGACCGTGCCGTCGTCAGCCACGTCCAGCCCCCCGAGGTAGCTATCCGACGCGAGGCTCACGCTGCGCGCCAAGCTCAGATCACTCACGGTCACCACCTGAGCGCCTGCTGGCGAAGCGATGCTCAGGCAGAAACCTGCTGCGAGCACACGCATCAAGGCAAGGGACGTCACGCTATGGGGTGTCTGCATCGAGTATCCGATCACTGGGAGTTACGAGCCACGCACCATGCCTGGGAGGGCTCGCTTCCACAACGCGTTTCCCTGGCACCCGCCGTGCCTGCCTCCCGATCAGCCGCGCAGAGCTGCCCTGACGCGTTTCCTCACGGGAACGCTCCGGGCTTCGCCGGCGCTAGATCTGCCCGTGAAGCTGCCGGACCCGAGCTCCGCTCGACCGGCCGGCCGTATCGCAAGCGAGATCAACTACGCTGGAATCTTGGGATCTCCACCGATTCTGCGACGCTCTGGTCAGGCTTTTGACCTCCCGATCCGGTCCGGATCGCGTACCCTTGGTTTCGGAGGTTGCGATGCGACGACACACCCAGCTCGCCAGGGTCGCTTCGAGCGCACTCGGGGCGTTGCTCTTGGTTGCCTGTGGAGATGATGGTTCTGGCGGCGGAGGCGCTGCAGGCAGCGGGAACACCAGTGGCGGCAGCGGAGGCAGCGCGGCGTCAGGAGGCAGCGGCGCGAGCGGTGGCAGCGGCGCGAGCGGTGGCAGCGGCGCGAGCGGTGGCAGCGGCGCGAGCGGTGGCAGCGGCGCGAGCGGTGGCAGCGGCAACGCCGGCGCTGGAGGCAGCGCGGGCAGCGGTGGTTCCTCGGGGAGCAGCGGCAGCGGCGGTTCCTCGGGGAGCAGTGGCAGCGGCGGTTCCTCGGGGAGCAGCGGCAGCGGCGGTTCCTCGGGGAGCGGCGGCAGCGGCGGTTCCTCGGGGAGCGGCGGCAGCGGCGGTTCCAACGACTCTTGCCCTGGTCAGTCCGTGAGTTGGACCGGATCGGGTAGCAGTATCCGTACGGCGAGCCTCACCGGTACCACCGCCGGGGCGACCGCAGATCTCACCGGAAGCTGTGGTAGCACGGGCTCTGCCAGGGACGTGGTGTACGCATTCACCGCCGACGTCGATGGTCGCTTGCTGATCTCGGTGGACCCGGAGGACTCCTTCGACGCCGTGCTCTACGTGCGCGAGAGCACCTGCGCGTCCAACGAGATCGAGTGCCAGGATGGCCCTAGCGCCGGTGGCGTCGAGACGGTGGAGATCTGGGCGACGGCTGGCACGACCTACTACGCCGTCGTGGATGGCTACCTGGGCGACTCCGGCGCGTTCACTCTCGACGCGTCGCTGGCGCCCGAGGTGGAACGCGATGCTTGCCCCGGGGAAACAATGGCGTGGACGGGGACTGGACCCTATACGTGGTCGGCCAGTGGCGACACCTCCGTTCGAGCCGACGATCACGGCGGGAGCAGCTGCGGAAGCAGCGCGCGAGACGTCGTGTTTGCCATGACGGCGCCGGCGACGGGTTTGCTCTCGGTGGACGTCACCAGCAGCTTCGACGCAGAGATCTACCTCTCGGCGAGTTGCGGCAGCTCCGACCTGGTGTGCAAGGACGGCGCGAGCTCCGGGGGCACCGAGCACATCGACGTACCGGTGACGAGCGGCACCACCTACTACCTGGTCGTCGACGGTTACTACTCGGACAGCGAGGGGAGCTATTCCGTCAACGCGTCCCTCGAGGAGGCCCCGGCGTATGACACCTGCCCAGGAGAGGATCTGACGTTCAGCGGCAACACCGCGACGGTGAACGGCAGCACCGCGGGCGCTGCAACCAACAACTACACCGGGAGCTGCGGCAATGGCGGTGGAGGCTACGCTGGAGACGCGGTCTTCCACTTCGTGGCGCCGCAGTCAGGCTCGGCGCAGATCACCGTCAACCCCACGGGCAGCACCTACGATCCCGTGCTCTACGTGCGAAGCGGGTCTTGCACTGGCAGCGAGCTGGCCTGCGTCGACAAGGGTACGCCCGGGGGCAACGAGGTCATCAACCTCTCCACGACCCAGGGCACCGACTACTGGGTGTTCGTCGACGGCTACGCCGGGAAGACCGGCGACTTCAGCTTGACGGTTCAGTACTGAGCGTCGCTCCCCGGGCTTGGCGGGAGCCCTCGCTCACGTCGCGCTGCTCCAGGAGGCTCGCTCCGCGTCGAATCTTTTCCTCCGGGTGTCTTTTTCCCGGTGGCACTCGCGGCGTTCGTCGGTACACCGCGGCCTCATGTCGCCGATCGTCGAAGCCATCGTGCTGGGGGTACTCCAGGGCCTCACGGAGTTCTTGCCCGTGTCGAGCTCCGGTCACCTCGCGCTGGGGCAGATCCTGATGCGCATGGGCGAGCCGAGCTTGACCCTCAGCGTGGTGATGCACGCGGGTACGCTGCTGGCGACCGCGCTGTTGGTGCGGGAGCGTCTGGTGGGCGCCGTGCGTGAGGGGGTGAGGGGCCTCGCCGAACCCAAGCGCTTCGTGGAGACGCTGGGCGGGCGGGACGTGCTGGTCGTGGTGCTGGCGAGCCTCCCCACCGCGGTCATCGGTCTGCTGATGCGGGGGCCTGTCGAGAAGTACACGCAGTCTCCCATCGCGATCGGGCTTGGCTTCCTCGGCACTGCGGCGCTGCTCGTATCCACGCTCAAGGCGCGCTCGGGAGAAGCCGACGCGCCGACCTGGATCGGAGCGCTGCTGGTGGGCATCGCTCAAGGCGTCGCCGTGCTCCCGGGGGTGAGCCGCAGCGGATCCACCATCGCCGTCCTCCTGTGGCTAGGCGTGAAGCCAGCGCGCGCGTTCGAGCTGTCGATGTTGATGAGCCTGCCCGCCGTGCTGGGCGCGGTACTGCTCGAGTCCCGTCACCTCGAATCCCTCCACGGCCTCACGCCAGCGCTGATCGGGGCTGCGGTCGCGTTCGTGTTCGGCGTGCTCGCGCTGGTGCTCCTGCGACGGGTGGTGATCCGCAACGGCTTCGCCTGGTTCGCGCTCTGGGTGCTTCCCCTCGGCATCTACACCTTGCTCTTCGTCAAGGCCTGAGCTGCTGCCGCGGCGCTGACAGCGCCTGCGAATTTCTCGGGGGTGAGGCGCGCCGTTCCGCCCTTGCGGTCTACTGGGTTGCGGCGTTCAGGGGCAGGCGATAAGCCGGTGCGCATGTCCGACGTGTATGCGGTGATCATGGCTGGGGGCAGCGGCACGCGATTCTGGCCCGCCTCACGGCGTCTCACTCCGAAGCAGCTGCTCAGCATCGCTCCTGGCAGCGACGAGTCGCTCATCGCCGGCACGGTTCGCCGCATGGCGCGCATCACCAGCCCGGAGAACATCTTGATCGCGACGGGAAAGCACCTGCTCGCTCCGACACAGCGTCAGCTGCCCGGCGTCCCCAGGCAGAACTTTCTGGGTGAGCCCGTCGCCAAGAACACGGCTCCCTGCATCGGCTGGGCCACCTTGATTGCCGCACGGAGAAACCCGAAGGCGATCATCGTGGTCGTTCCAAGCGATCAGTACGTGGCGAAGGAACCCGCCTTCCGCGCCGCGGTGAAGCTCGCGATTCGTTCGGCCAAGAGCGGCGTGATCACCACGGTTGGGGTCCAGCCGACGCGACCCGAGACTGGCTACGGCTACATCGAGCTGGGCAAGTCGACGGACATCAGCGGCGTGCACGCGGTCAAGCGCTTCGTCGAGAAACCGGACGCCAAGACCGCGCGCCAGTACGTCAAGTCGGGGCGCTACGTGTGGAACGCCGGAATGTTCATTTTCCGCGCGGCAGATATGCTGGAGGCGCTCGAGACGCATCTGCCAGAGCTCCACGCCGGGCTGCAGAGCATCGATCAGGCGGCGGCGAAGTCCCCGGCCGCCGAGGCCACCGCGACCCGCAAGCTCTTTGCGCAGACGCAGAGCATCAGCATCGACTACGGAGTGATGGAGCGCGCCAAGCGCCTCAACGTCGTGCCAGCGAGCTTTGGCTGGAGTGATCTCGGCAGCTGGGAGTCCAGCTGGGAGCTGGGTGAGCGCGACGCCGATGACAACGTCGCGCCCGAGTCGGCGGTGCTGGTCGACGCCAAGCGGAACCTGATTTGGGACGCTCGCCCCAGAGCTGGGAATCGCGTGGTCGCGCTGGTCGGGGTCGAGGATCTGTGCGTGATCCAGACCGACGACGCGTTGCTCGTGATCCCTCGCGAGCGCGCCCAGGACGTGCGGGCAGTCGTGGATCGACTCAAGGCGGCCAAGCGCGACAAGCTGGTCTGAGGTGCTGTCGAGCGCGACTCACCCCCAACCCTAGGGGTTCGACTCAGTGCTCGAACCGGGGTGGGGACGGACGCAGACAGCGGCGCGCCCGGCTCGTATGATTGGACGCATGAGCCTGTTGTCGAACACGCTGGTCGAGCTCACGGTGCTGCTGAAGAGCCGGAAGGTGTCCCCAGTCGAGCTGATGCGGGAGACGCTCGAGCGCATCGATCAGGTCAACCCGCAGCTCAACGCCCTGGTTTGCCCGCGAGATCCCGACGTCTTGATGCAGGAGGCGAAGGCGGCGGAGGCACGCTTGATGGCGGGTGAGGGACGCATCTTCGAGGGCCTCGCCCTCGGCGTGAAGGATCTCGAGGACGCCGCCGGGCTGATCAACTCCCAGGGCTCGTTGCTCTTCAAGGAGCAGGTTGCCACGCGCGATTCGATCCAGGTGGAGCGCCTCAAGGCGGCCGGAGCGATCGTCATCGGGAAGACCAACGCGCCGGAGTTCGGTACCACCGCAATCACGAAGAACCTGGTGTACGGCACGACCACCTCGCCCTGGGACGTCGAGCGCACGCCGGGCGGTTCGAGTGGTGGGAGCGCGGCGTTGCTCGCCGCGGAAGCCCTGCCTCTCAACACCTCGAGCGATGGCGGTGGCTCGATCCGCATCCCGGCGAGCTTCGTCGGCGCCTTCGGGTTCAAGCCGAGCATGGGGAGGGTGGCTCGAGGTCCCTTCGAGTTTTGGGACTCGGGGCGCACCTCGGTGTGGGGTCCATTGACGAAGACGGTGGAAGACGCCGCGCTGTTCCTCGACCAGGTCGTCGGCCATCACCCGCTGGATCCCATGAGCTTGCCGCACCCGGGCTTCAGCTACTTCGATCACCTCGAGCAGGCCCGAGAGCGGAAGTGGCGCATCGCCTACAGCCCGGATCTCGGCTACGCGGTCGTGCAGTCCGACGTGGCGCGCGTCGTCGCGGAGGCGGTGCGGGTCTTCGAGGCCCAGGGCCACAGCGTCGAGCAGATCGAAGGTGGCCCACCGGAGCTCGGCGCCGACTGGGGTCTGATCGGCGCCTTCGAGCTGGGGTCTCACCTGGCTCCGCAGCTCCAGCGTCACGCCGAGCTCTTGCAGCGGTCGGTGCTGCGCACGATTCGCATGGCCGAGACCGGGCTCGACCTCGAGTGGTGGGGTGAGGCGTCTCGGCGTCGCGCGCAGCTGTCGAGGTGGGTGGCGGAGGTGTTCGGCGAGTACGACCTGCTGCTGACCCCGACCGTGCCCTATGACCCGCCGCCAGCCAAGGGGCCTTTCCCAGCGGAAACTGAAGGGCGCTTGCAGCGTGTGGCCAGCGTCGCCTCCTTCACCATCCCTTTCAACCTGTCCTGGAACCCCGCCGCCAGCGTGCGGGCCGGGCTCTCCGACGCCGGGCTGCCCGTGGGGTTGCAGATCGTCGGGCCGCTGCAGCGCGACGAGCTGGTGCTCGAAGCCGCGCAGGCCTTTCAGCGTGCGCGCCCCTGGCACCCGCAGTGGCCGCTCCGAAGCCCAGACTAGCGGCGCTTGCGTCCGCGGCTGGAAGGCGCGCCGCGCCGCGTGCCCTTGGAGCTCGGCTTGGAGGAGGCGGGACCAGCCTTCCCCAGCTTGCCTCGCGAGCGGCTGGAAGCTGCCGACGACTGTGGCGCGCGAGAGCGCGGACCGCTGGCGGGCGCTTCCGCGGGGGAAGCACCACCCGTGAGGCGCTTGATGTCGTCACGGCAGCGCGCAGCCTTCTCGAAGTCCAGGTTCTCGGCGGCGCTGAACATCTCCTGGCGCAGCTCCTCGAGCCGCTCCGCCAGCGCCGCCTCGTCTGCCGGAGTGCCGCCCTTGCCGTCCTTGTTCTTGCTCGGCCCCTTGGGCACTGCGTAGTAGTCGCTGGTGCCGGCGCTGGGGCTCACCTCGAGGATCGCTCGGCGCACCGTCTCTGGTGTGATCCCGTGCTCGGCGTTGTAGGCCTGCTGAATCGCGCGGCGACGATTGGTCTCGTCCATCGCGAACTTCATCGAGGGGGTGATCTTGTCGGCATACATCAAGACCTTGCCCCGGGAGTTGCGCGCAGCGCGCCCGATGGTCTGGATGAGCGAGCGAGCGGAGCGCAGGAAGCCTTCCTTGTCGGCGTCCAGAATAGCGACCAGGCTCACCTCGGGCAGGTCCAGGCCCTCGCGCAAGAGGTTGATCCCGACCAGCACGTCGTACTCACCAGCGCGCAGGCTACGAAGCAGCTCGATGCGCTCGAGGGTCTCGACGTCCGAGTGCAGGTAGCGCACACGGATGTTCAGCTCGGCGTAGTACTCCGTGAGGTCCTCGGCCATACGCTTGGTCAGCGTGGTGACCAGGACCCGCTCGTCGGCCTCGACACGCAAGCGGATCTCCTCGAGCAGGTCGTCGACTTGACCCGAGACGGGGCGCAGCTCGATCTCCGGGTCTATCAAGCCCGTCGGACGGATCAGCTGCTCGACCGGCTGACCATCGCTGTGCTCCAGCTCGTAGTCTCCCGGAGTCGCGGACACGAAGAGCACCGTCTTCATGTGACCTTCGAACTCGTCGAACTTCAGCGGCCGGTTGTCGAGCGCGCTGGGTAGTCGGAATCCGAAGTCCACCAATGTTTCCTTGCGGGAACGATCGCCGCGGTACATCGCGCCGATCTGGGGGATGGTCTGGTGACTCTCGTCGATCACCAGCAAGAAATCGTCCGGGAAGTAGTCGATCAGCGTCGGCGGTGGGTCGCCAGCAGAGCGGCCGGACAGGTGCCGTGAGTAGTTCTCGATGCCCTGAACGAAGCCCATGGTCTCGAGCATCTCGAGATCGTACTGCGTGCGCTGCTCGAGGCGCTGCTTCTCGAGGAAGCGCACCTCCTTGTCCAGGAACTCGAGGCGCTCGCGCAGCTCGGCGCGAATGGCTTCGATCGCGCGGCGCATGTGCTGCTGGGGCGTCACGTAGTGGGAGCCCGGGAACACGGCGTACCTGTCCAGGCTCCCTAGCACGCGACCGCGCAGCGGGTCGACCTCGCTGATGGCCTCCACCTCGTCACCGAAGAATTCCACGCGGATAGCCAAGGCTTCCTCGTAGACCGGGAAGATCTCCACGATGTCGCCGCGCACTCGGAAGCAACCGCGATGGAAATCGATGTCGTTGCGCTCGTACTGGATGTCCACCAGTCGCCGCAGCAACTCGTCTCGCCGCATCTCCTGTCCGCGCTCGATCTGAATCAGCAGCCCTTGATAGCTCTCCGCGGAGCCAATGCCGTAGATGCAGCTGACCGAGGCCACGATGATCACGTCTGGGCGCGAGAGCAGCGCCTGCGTCGCTGCGTGACGCATGCGATCGATCTGATCGTTGATGATCGCGTCCTTCTCGATGAAGGTGTCCGAGGAAGGGATGTACGCTTCCGGCTGGTAGTAGTCGTAGTAGCTGACGAAGTAGGCGACCGCGTTGTCCGGGAACAGATCCTTCATCTCGCCATACAGCTGCGCGGCGAGCGTCTTGTTGGGCGCGATGATCAACGTCGGGCGACCCATCTTCTGGATCACGTTGGCGACGGTGAAGGTCTTGCCACTTCCCGTGATACCCAGCAGCGTCTGGCAGCGGTGCCCCTGCTCGATGCCCTTGACGAGCTTCTCGATGGCCTGTGGTTGGTCGCCTCGAGGAGTGAAGTCGCTGCGTAGCTTGAACGGTGAACTCATGAGTGCCTGTCGCCTCCGTCGCCCTCGAAGCACCAAGAATGCCAGCGCAGGACGCTCCGAATCGCGGTCTGGACGCGAGGCTCACAGCATAGCCTCGCCCGGCGTTGCTGCGTCCAGGTCGCGCTGGTTCCTGCTGACGCAGCGCTGGCAGGAGTGTGGCCTGCAGGCTCTTCTCCAATGCGGCGCTCAGCCGGCGGCAAGCGTCTAAGCGGTTGGCTTCATTGAACAATGCTTCGCTCCCGCGGTGCCGCCACGGTGGGCGCCCTGGAAGAGCGAGCAGGACGAGCGACTGACTGTCTGGCGCCGCGTCTGTCTCAGGGGAACTGCCCGAGCTCTGGCAGTCCAAGCGCTTCGTCCCAGTCCAGCGAAACGTTCAAGGCGTGCAGGGCTTGCCCCGACGCACCGCGGGTCAGGTTGTCGATTGCACCGAACGCGAGCAAGGTCCCGGTGCGCGGGTCGAGCCGATACGCGACGTGGGCCCGCACGGAACCACGGACCCAGAGCGTGTCCGGCAATTCGTCCTGCATGACGCTCACCAGGCCCTCTGCGTAGTGACCCCGAGCGGCGTCCCGGCAGCGCTGGGCGTCGACGCCGCCCCTCGGGCGCAGATAGCTCACGCTCAGGATGCCGCGAGTCATGGGGACCAGGTGCGGTGTGAAGACGACCTGAACCCGTTGCCCTGCGGCAAGGCTCAGCTCTTGCTCGATCTCACCCGTGTGGCGGTGAGCCCCTGCGACCTTGTAGGCGCGGATCCCTTCGCTGGTCTCGCTGAAGTGCGTGCCAGCGCCGGGGGTGCGCCCGGCCCCGCTCACGCCGCTCTTGGCGTCCACGATGATCGGTCCCGAGAGATCCAGCAAGTCCTGCTTCAACAGCGGCACGATGGGTAGCAGCGCGCTGGTTGGGTAGCAGCCCGGCGCAGCGATCAGCCGAGCGCCGACCAGCTCCTTGCGGTAAATCTCCGGCAGCCCGTACACGGCCTGGTCGAGGAGCGCCGGCGCTGGATGCTCGCCGTACCAGGTTCGATAGTCATCCACGTTCCGCAGCCGGAAATCCGCAGAGAGATCGACCACGCGCAGGCCCGTCGAGTACAGGCTGGCGACGACCTCGGCGCTCTTCGCGTGAGGCAAGCAGCAGAAGACCACGTCCAGCCGTTGCGCCAGTCGGGTCGCGTCTGCAGGCTCGAAACGCTCGATCTCCAGCTGACCGATGCCGGACACCCCCAGGGTTCCCGGCAGCACCTCTGACAGCTTGCGTCCCGCGTTGCTGTTCCCTGCCACCCAGGTCAGCTCGAGGCGGGGATGGCGGTGGATCAACCGGATGAGCTCTGCGCCCGTGTAGCCCGCGGCTCCAACGATGCCGACTCGCAGCGTGTCTTGACTCATGCTGACTGACTCCCAACTTCGATTCACGAAGGCTGGAGGTTCCAGCTTCGATTTCCGCCTGGATTGGTTACGCGGCCGATCGCCGACGCTCTTCTGTGTGCAGGGTAGCGTCAAATGCAGCAACGCGGCGCTCGGGATCCCGGGCGCCGCGTTGGCAGTCTCTGAGCGCTGAAGTGCTCTAGCGCTTGGAGTACTGGAAGCGCTTGCGGGCGCCGGGCTGGCCGGGCTTCTTGCGCTCCTTCTCGCGCGCGTCGCGAGTCAGGTAGCCTGCGCGCTTCAGCGTGCGACGACGCTCCGCGTCCTCCACCAGCAGGGCGCGCGAGATGCCGTGCCGCATGGCCTCGGCCTGGGCGCTATGGCCACCGCCAGCCACCGTCGCCAGCACGTCGTACTTGTCGCCGATCTCGAGGAGCTCGAGACCCTGGCGCGCGATCATGCGTGAGGTGGGACGCTCGAAGTAGTTGTCGAGGGGCTCGCCGTTGACGACGATCTCGCCGCTGCCCGGACGCAACCACACGCGAGCCACGGCGCGCTTGCGCTTGCCGGTGGCGTACCAGGGGGCCGGAGGCGCCGCCTTGGGGGTGCTGACTTGTTCTGCCGCTTCGCTCATCTTCTAGACTCTCTTCTCGGTACAGCTCAGATCGAAAGCTCCGCGGGAGCCTGGGCTGAGTGAGGGTGCTCCGCGCCGGCGTACACCTTCAGCTTCTTGATCATCTTCCGGCCAAGGGCGTTCTTCGGCAGCATGCCCTTCACCGCCAGCTCGATCGGAGCCGAAGGCTTGAGGGCGATGAGCTCGCCAAAGCTACGGGTGGTCATGCCGCCCGGGAAGCCGCTGTGGCGGTAGTACTTCTTGTCGTCGAACTTGCGGCCCGTGACCTTCACCTGCTCGGCGTTGATCACGATCACGAAGTCACCGGTGTCGACGTGGGGGGTGAAGGTCACCTTGTGCTTGCCACGCAGGACCTTTGCAACCTCGCTCGCCACACGACCGAGGGACTTGTTTTTGGCGTCGACGACCCACCACTTGCGAGTAGCTTGGGCCTCGGCCGGCTTGGCCACGAACGTACGCATGTTCTATCCGACTACTGGATTTCCAGTGAAAGGCGCGGGCTGGGCCACGCTTGGTTGACGATTCTGCTCTTCTGCTCCCGGGCCCCACCGCCGCTTGGCCGTGTGGACCGGAGCCAGCGACTCGGGGCCGCGACCGACCCTCGAGCCCTGAGGCTCGCCCCCGAGGGAGCGAAGCTGGAGTTCGCACCCCGCTGGTGCGACAAACAAGGTGTTTGCAGGGGCTTCAGGCGCCCAGAGGAGGAGTATCCGGTGTGGAGTTCTCCCGCCTGGCGAATGAAGGGCGCATCTTCTAGCCGCCAGACCCCACTGAGTCAAGCGCGGCACTCTGCGAAAGAGCGCTCCTCTCCCCCATCCCCAGCTCAGGATTGCCACACGCCGCGCATGCCCAGCGAGCGCTAGCAGCATCACGAGAGCGCCGCAGCTGCGGGTTTCAGGGCGGTGAGCCGCTGCTGGCGCTGGGACCAGCCCTTTCGCCGCCCTTTCTGGAGTCCTTCGCGTTCGAACTCCCATCCGACATCCGCAGCGGGCTGTGGGAGGATTGAGGGGAGCGTGTGGGGGGTGAGGTGTTGTAGAACCAAAGCAGCGACCACGGTTGGTGGATCATGAAGCGACGCTGATGTCGAACTGAGATTGTGCTCCGCATCGGGGCAGGTAGCGTGGGTGTCCGTACTCCGCTCCAGAGGTGGAGGGGCGAACGCAGGCGCAGAGGGTCGAGAAGAAGTCCGAGTTATGCATCCGACGGGGAACGTTCGCATGGTGGAGCGTCTTGCGGCCAAGGGGTTGATCACCCCCGAGCAGCAAGAGGCAGTCATCGCCTATCACCAACGCATGGGCGGGCGAATCGAGGAGGCGATCATCGAGACCAACGCCCTCGACGAAGTTCAGCTGCTCAAGTTCCTCGCGGCGTTCCACAAGACTCGCTTCGTTTCCACAGAGAAATTGGCCAAGGCGGACATCGATCGCTTCACCCTCGACAAGGTGCCGAAGCAGATCGCCGAGAAGGAGACGATCTTTCCGGTGCTCTACGATCACGAGAAGCAGGCGCTCAGCGTGGTCATGGCGGACCCAGACAACGTCGCTGCGATCCAGGAGATCAAGCTGGCAGCCAGCTTGAAGGACGTGCACGCGTTCGTGGCACGCCCGGCTTCGGTGAAGGCCGCAATCAACAAGGCCTACAACGGCGACATCCACGCGTTCGCGGTGCTCGATCGTTCGGCACACGAGCAGTTCACCACGATGCTGAACGTCTACGAGCGCAACCTCGTCAGCGAGGAGAGCATGTCGCTCTCCCTGGCGGACGAGCGCGGTCGTGTGCAGATGTTCGACGAGCGCGACCTGAAGGAGCAGCGCTCGGCCACAAGTGCTGGACGGGGCGGGGTCACCAGCGACTCGTACCTCGAGACGCTCAACGTCCTGATCAGCCTGATCGAGAACTCACGTCCCGATTTGCGCGGCCACTCGGCGCAGGTGGCGCGGCTGATGAAGAAGATCTCGGAGCGCATCGGGCTGAGCGAGCAGGATCGCGCAGCGATGATGCTCGCCGGCTACATCCACGACCTCGGGAAGATGAGCGCCTACCACCTCACCGCGCTGAACGTCGCCGAGTACGAGGGACATCGGGTCGCGGCGAAGAAGCTCTACAAGGCACCGCTCCGCTTGCTCGAGGCGGTCGAGCTACCCCGCGAGGCCGCTCGCGCGATCGAGCAGATGTACGAACGCTTCGACGGCGGCGGCCTACCAAGTGGGGAGCGAGCAAAGGAGATCTCACTCGGGGCTCGTCTGCTCGCGATCGCCGACACCTATGCGGACCTGACTCAGAACCCGCGGAATCCCTACCGCCGGACACTCCGCCCGGTGCAGGCGTGCGAGGTGCTCGCGCGGTACAAGGAGAAGGTCTTCGACCCGAACCTGGTCGACCTCTTCCGGCACACGGTGACGGGAGACGACCTCAAGGCGCGCTTGCTGGCCGATCGGCACCTCGCACTGGTGGTCGATTCCGATCCAGAGGAGACCACGGTGCTCGAGCTGCGCATGGTGGAGCAAGGGTTCGAGGTGAAGGTCGCGCGCACCGGTGAGCAGGCGCTGAAGATGCTCGAGAAGGGCGACGTCGAGGTGGTCGTCAGCGAGCTGGATCTGGGCAAAGCCGATGGGTTTGCGTTGCTCGCAGAGGCCCGCAAGCACGACTGGGGACGGGAGCTACCCTGGATCATCCTCACCGGGCGCTCTGGGCGGGCGGACGCCCAGCGGGCGTTCGAGATGGGCGCCGCGGACTACATGTCCAAGCCGGTGGCCGCGGATCTGCTGGTCGCCAAGCTCAAGCAGATCCTGGAGCGGCACGCGAGTGGTCGAGGGACGCGCGGCGTCTCTGGTTCACTCGTCGAAATGGGCTTGCCCGACATGGTCCAGGTGCTCTGGCACGGTCGCAAGACGGGGTCTCTGAAGATCCGCGCCAAGGGGGAAACGGGCGAGATCCACTTCGTGAAGGGCAACATCCACAACGCGATGTGGGGACGCTTGCGCGGGGAGGAGGCGTTCTACGCGATGCTCGGTCTGACCGAGGGAGACTTCGTGCTGGACCCGAACTTCGTCGCTTCCTCCCAGGTGATCAACGCCAGCCCGGAGGCCTTGCTGCTCGAAGGCATGCGCCGGCTGGACGAAGGCGCGGCCTAGGTCCAGCGGGAGCGGAGCCTTCGGCGGCGCCGCGTCGCCTCCCGTCGCGTTGGTGGAAGAACAGCCGTTTGGCGGCAAAACCACCGATCCGCTTGCCCACGACGCTCTCGAGGGGCGCGGACGCTCGAGCGCATGGTAGTGTTTCGGGACGGACCGACGCGTTCGGACCGCTGGCTTCTCGATCGTGCGGGCCGCCTGGGCTTCCCTCGCCACGTCGGCGCAGGATCGTGAGGGCATCCGCAAAGAAGCCATCTGCAAACCCGCGAATCGCGAACAAAGTCGCTACGTAGCGCCCCTGGGTGTTAGCGTGGCTGTGTTACCCCAAGCCTCTTGTCGAGCCGTCCAGTGCCGAAGACGCCGCCTCCGCTGCTCGGATTCAACAACAACGTCAAGCATCGCGGCAGGGTTTTCCACATCCAAACGGAAGACTCCGGCGTGAAGCGCCCGCACGTGATCACCCATCTGTTCGCGGACGGCGGGCGCATCGTCAAGAGCAAGAAGACCACGTACACCGAGCACGTCGGGCGCGAGGACACGCCTCAGGTGGTGCGTCGCCTGATGAAGGATCAGCACAAGGCGATGTTCATCGCCCTGCGTGGTGGCGAGTTCGACGAGCTGATCGAGGGGATCTGCGGACCGCATCCGCTGCCTGCTCCGACGCCCAAGGCCGTGGAGCCGCCGCCCTCGAGTCCAGAAGCCGCGCCGCCCTCGAAGGAGCGTCCGAAGCGCCTGTCGAACCCCAACCTGCAGCGCGTCGATCCGGAGCAGGCCCGCGCGCTGGCTCGACAGGTTGCTCAGCGCGAGCTGGACATCGACGTCGACTCTCACCTCAAGCGCCCAGAGCCTCAGGTCAAGAACACGCCGGTTCACGGTACGCCCGTCGCGGCGGAGCCGAAGGCCGACGAGGCAGGTCGCTATGCGGCTTCGCGACCCGCGGCGATCTTCGAGTCGAGGCCCGATGAGGGGTCGATCTTCGGTGGCGGGATCAGTGAGCAGAGCCTGGACGACGTGATCCTCAGCTACATCGCCGAGGACCTGGACGAAGGCTGAGGCGCGACGCTCAGCCTCGAGGCGTGTACTGCTCCTTCGGGTAGCGCTCCGAGGCCTCCTTGAGGGCGCCGTGGAGGATCTCCGCGGTGATGATCTCCGGCAGCAGCTTGTGGGTGCCATCGGGGAAGTAGATCACGTAGATCGGGATCCCGCTGCGGCCGAGGCGCTGCATCTCCTTCTCGAGCACCGGGTTCTCGTCGGTCATGTCCGCCTTCATCGGCAGGATGTTCGTTTCCGTGAGGAGGGAGCGGGTGCCGTCGGTTTCGATCACGGCCTTCTCGTTGGCCTTGCAGCTCACGCACCACTCGGCGGTGAAATCCGCGAACACGGGACGCTTGCGCTTGTGCTCGGCCGCGATGCGCTGCTTGTCGTAGGTGACCCAGTTGATGTGGCCGTTCTTGACCACCGGCGGGTCCTTGGCAGGAACGTTGCCGTTGCCTTGACTGCCGGAAGTGGGGTTGGGGGTGAGACCCGCCGTGGGCTCCCCTGGGGCGAGGCCGGCTTGCGCCGCCTGAGCCTCGATCACGCTCTTGGGCGTCATGTCGAGGAGCCCAAAGCCAATCAGGGCAACGATCACCGTGCCGCCGACTCGCGTACCGATGCGCCGAGGCAGGCTGTGCATCAGGTTGCCGAAGCGGCCGACTGCCCACAGCGCCACGCACAGCGCCAGCAGGAAGTAGAGGAAGTTGGTGTTCGAACTCTCGGGCAACTTGTTCATCAAGATGCCCAGCAGCCACGCCGCGGTGGCGAGCAGCGTGAACCCGAGCACGTGCTTGAACGTGTCCATCCAGGCGCCAGGCCTCGGCAAGAAGCGCTTCAAGGCCGGGATGTGGGTGACCAGCAAGAAGGGCAGCGCCAGACCCACGCCCGAGACCCCGAAGATCACCAGGGTATGCGCGGGAGGCGCCTTGAGCAGCGCGTACGCCACCGCGGGCCCGAAGATGGGGGCAGAGCAAGGCGTCGAGAGGATGGTCGCCAGGATGCCGTTCACGAACGACCCGCCGTAGCCTTCGCGACCCTCTCCCCCCGCGATCCCCACGGTGATCTCGAACACGCCGAAGCAGTTCAGCGCGAACGCCGTGAGCACCGTGACCATCACCGCCAGGAAGGTCGTGTTCTGGAACTGCTTGCCGTAGAAGACCGCGTGTCCGGCTGCCTTGAGGCCGATCAGCACGCCGGCGAGGGCCAGGAAGGTGAGGACCACTCCGGCGGTGTAGGCCAGACCGTGCATGCGGTTGGTGCGCGCGTCGTTCTCTGAGTGGTCGACCAGGTGAAACAGCTTGAGCGTCAGCACCGGCAGCACGCAGGGCATGACGTTCAAGATCAGGCCTCCGAGGAAGGCCAAGCCAGCGTAGTAGAGCAGTTCCATCGTCTTGCGGAGGGCGGGTGGGGAAGCGCCGCGGGTTCCATGAAACGTAGTGCCGGGAGCCCGCGGCGACCAGTCAACCCGCAGTTCTTCGCAAATATTGCCAGAAATGTGCCCGCCCACGCTCACGGGTGTGCGCATCAGCGGTCACGCCGGCGGGTGACTGGCAGTACGCGCAGCCCCAGGGCGCGTTTCACGCACGCTCGCCGTACCCCGCGGGTTCGCGGGCCTGCTGCAGGCTCGAAGCGGTGGCGCGGCATCCTGCCGCACGCCATTACCGTCGGGAAGCGTGCTCAGAGGCTCTGATGGATGTCGAAGCGCCCGCGGCCCAGGTCGAGGGCGGCGAACTCGAGGCGCCCGCCGGAGCAAGTTCCCGAGTTCACGAAGGTGACCCCCGGGAAGTCGGTGCGCTTCGGGACGTGGGAGTGCCCGGTCACCACGACGTCCGCACGCCGCTGAAGTCCCAGGTGACTCGCCCAGTCCTCGAGGGAGCCCGGACCAATGCGCTGGCTCTGCAACGCCTCCAGGCGCTCGAACAGCCGGTACACGTGCCCGAGGCCGAGGCGCTTGAGCCAGCCTCCCAGCCAGACCCCAGCCTCGGAGAGCCACCGTGGGTGGCCCACGAACGCGTCGTGATCGTGGCCGTGGGTGAACAGCACGCGCAGGCCGCCCCGTTCGATGGTCAGCTCATCTGGAGCCCCGTCCACCTTGCCCGCTACCCAGTCGTGGTTGCCGTGCACGTACCAGTACTTCGCGCTCTCGAAGCGCCGCGCGATGCGGGGGTGGGCTTCCTTCGCGCGGCGCAGGGCGTCTTCATGATCCCCGGGGATACGCGGTGTCAGTGTTTCCCAGATGTCACCGAGCAGCACGATGCGCTCGAAGTTGCGCTCCAGGAAGCGCAGGAACTGCTCGAATCGGGCGTCATCGTGCTCGAAGCTATCGGCCTCGTCGCGTTGCCCCAGGTGTAGGTCCGAAATGACGGCGATTTCCATGACTCGCTCCGTCTCTGCGGTCGCGCCAGTGCCGGTCTGGACCGCATCGAGTCGCGCTCCGCGACTCCTTGGTGGTCTTGCTGTCTGTTCGCGAAGGGAATTAGAGACCCCAGGTGACGCTCGGGCGTCGCTTCCGTGAGGTGTGCGAGGAGTTGTCCACAGGCCGAGCATGCTCCTACGCCGGCCGATCCTGGCAACGCCAGGTCCCGGATCCCTGAGCGGGCTGCGTGCTCAGTGCGCGCCGAGCAGGTCCTTCAACCACATCCGCGCTTCGGAGGCGTGCTCGAAGCTCTTCACCGGGAAGGTCGGGCTCTCGATCCAGGTGATCGCCGTGACCACGCCTCGCCCCATCGCCGTCTGCAGCACGACCGCCATACCCGCGATGTAGCGCCGCGTCCGCGGGCGCTGGGTTTCGAAGAAGTCGACGAAGCGAGCTCGCGTCTTCGCATCGGGGATCTCCGCCTTCCGCGCGTCGATCAGCAGCGCCATGCGCTCTCGTCGCGCGAGCATCTCGGCGCAGCGAGCGAGGTACTCGTCGACCTCCTCGGGGGTGAGGGATACGTCGAAGATCACCCGCAAGATCGGCCACTCCGACTCGTCGAACTCCGGTATCCCCACGCCGCGAGTGTAGCCCGAAAGCGCGGGCGCGTGCTGCGTGGCGATTAGGCGTCGACGGGGCCAAGGGTGAGCAGCACCTCCAGCACCGAGGCGCGCGCCGTGTCCCAGCACGACTCGATCACGTTTCGCGTCTCGACGTCGATGGGGAGCTGAGAACTCGCGAACGCATTCTGGGCCGCTGCGAGGTCACGCGCTTGCATGAAGAACAGCAGCGTGTCTTCGGTTTCGCCGCGCTGGAGCGCCATCAGTTCGAAGTGCACGCCTTCCTGCTGCATCGCGTGGAGCATCTCGGCTTCGCGATGACGGACGGAGCCGAGCCAGTCGACGAACTGCTGAGTCGCGCCGGGCTTCAGTGGCACTCGCACGCATTGGCTTTGCATGGCAGGAGTATGGTCCTCGCCCTCACCGGCGGCTTGGAGAAATCCGACAAACCACCGGGTCGACTCTGGGGGCAGTGGGCGTCGTGCCCTGGAGCGCGCGGAGCTCGTTGCACAGGTGCGCTTGGTCGACGAAGCCGAGCCGGTGAGCAATCTCGGCGCCTGGTCGGTCGCGGTCCAGGAGGTCACGCGCGGCCTGGGCTCGCCGGATGCGATGGAGCAACTTCGGTCCCACGCCGAAGCTGGACAGACAGCGGCGCTGGAGCGTGCGTTCGGTCAGGCCGAGCTGCCTGGCGAAGGCTGCGACACGGAAGCCGGGCAGCTGGTGTTCGAGCGCGCCGAGCAATCGTTGCTCGCTCACGCAGCGAGAGGGATCAACCGAGCGCAGCGCTCCCCAGACGCCCCGTAGCTCCGGTCGGCCAGCATCTAGCTGCTGCGCCATCACGTCGAGCAGCTTGGTCCACGGCGTCGCGGATCCGGTGGTTTGCCAGCCCACGAGCGCTCGGGCGTCCATGCCGAAGAATGCGGCGGCTCCGCCGGGCTTGAAGCGGATGCCGAAGAGCTGGTTCCCTGCGGAATGTCGAAAGCGCAGCGGCGCGCTCCGTGGACCCAACCAACAGCTTCCCGCGCTGGCACCCGAGTCTCCCACTCCGAAGGGCCCACCAAGGCTCAGCACCAGATCGCCATGCAGATCTGCCGGTGCGACCTCTCCCCAACCCGGACCCGAAACCAGGCTCAGCGACCAGACGCAGTCGACCCAAGGCGCCAGGTCTGCTGGAGCAGCTTGAGCGAGGTACATCGCCTCAGCCTAGCTCCAGCGACGGCACGCACAACAGAGCCGTGGCGATACTCGCCGCTTCCTCTTGCCCTCGATGCGGATCCGCACAACATGAGGCGGTCATGGGTATTGCGACCGACATCATCCTGCTGGTGGTGGCCGCGTTCTTCGGCGGTCTGCTGATGCAGCGACTCGGTCAGCCGCTGGTGCTGGGCTACATCGCCGCTGGCGTCTTGCTGGGGCCGCACACCGGCGGTCTGACGGTCTCCGACACGCACCAGATCGAGCTGCTCGCGGAGATCGGCGTGGCGCTCTTGCTGTTTGCGCTGGGGCTCGAGTTCTCGCTCAAGGACCTCAAGCCGGTGAAGCACGTGGCCCTGATCGGCACGCCGCTGCAGATCGTCTTGACGCTGGCGCTGGGCTTTGCCCTGGGGAAAGCGTTCGGCTGGGACTGGAAGACCAGCGTGTGGCTGGGTGCGCTGATCTCCCTGTCCAGCACCATGGTGATCCTCAAGACGCTGATGAGCCAGGGCTGGCTCGGCACGCTCTCGAGTCGGGTGATGATCGGCATGCTGATCGTGCAGGACTTGGCCGTGGTGCCCTTGATGGTGATCCTGCCACAGCTCAACGATCCAGCGGTCGGGCTACCGGCGCTCGGCGTCGCCGGCGTGAAGGCGGTGGTCTTCCTGGCGGCGATGATCTTGCTGGGCACGCGCCTGCTGCCGAAGCTCCTCGGCTACATCGCGCGAGTGGGTTCGCGGGAGCTGTTCCTGCTGGCGATCACCGCGATTGGCCTCGGCGTCGGTTACGCGACTCACGTCGTCGGGCTGTCCTTCGCGTTTGGCGCCTTCGTCGCAGGCATGGTGCTGAGCGAGTCCGACTACGGACACCAGGCGCTGTCGGACATCGTTCCGCTCCGGGATCTGTTCGGCCTGCTGTTCTTCGCCTCCGTCGGCATGCTGCTCGACCCGCGCTTCCTGATCGAGCACTGGAAGCAGGTGACGCTGCTGGTCTTCGCGGTGAGCGTGGGGAAGGGGCTGATCTTTGCTGGTCTCGCGCGAGTCTTTCGCTACGGAAACGTGGTGCCCCTGGCGGTGGGGCTCGGTATGTTCCAGATCGGCGAGTTCGCCTTCGTGCTGGCGCGAGTCGGCGTGTCCTCGGGATCGATCGACGAGGACATGTTCTCCCTGGTGCTCAGCGCCGCGGTCGTGACGATGGTGCTGACGCCCCTCGTGAGCGGCCAGACGGCGCGGCTCTACGCCTTGCGCAAGCGGCTGTTCAAGCACGAAGCCCTCGAGACGGTGAACCTGCCGCAGGAAGGCCTGAAGGACCACGTGATCGTCGTCGGCGCCGGGCGCGTCGGCAGGCTCATCGCAAGGACGCTGCAGGAGCTCGAGCAGCCGTTCGTCGTGGTCGAGCTGGATCAGCGTCGCCTGGAGCAGCTGCAGGCGGAGCGCTTCCCGACCGTCTATGGTGACGCGAGCCATGCATTGGTGCTCGAGGCGGCGGCGGTGCATCACGCCTGCTTGCTCGTGGTGACGACGCCGGGCATCGTCACCACGGAGGCGGTCGTCGAGCATGCGCGCCGCGCGAATCACGAGCTGCGGGTCGTGGTACGCAGCTCGGAGCAAGAGCTGGTGGAGCGCTTGCGTGAGCTGGCGGTCACCGAGATCGTGTCTCCCGAGCTGGAAGCGAGCCTCGAGATGACCCGCCAGGCGCTGCTGCACCTGGGGCTGCCGGCCACCGAGGTGCAGCGCCGCACGGAAACGCTCCGAGCGGAGGCCATGCCGTTGCCAGAGAATCGCCCATCGAGCTACCAGCAGCTGAGTCAACTGCGGATGGCCGAGCGCGCCTTCGAGCTCAGCTGGACCCAGCTCGAGCCAGAGAGCGGCCTCGCCGGGAGCAGCATCGCCGCGTCCGGCGTGCGTACGCGCACGGGTGCGTCGATCGTCGGCGTGATGCGCGGTGGTCAGCTGCTTCCGAGCCCGGAGCCAGACTTCGAGCTCTCCGCCGGCGATCTGGTCGCCGTGATTGGCAGCGAGGCGGCGCACTCGGCGTTTCGTGAGCTGGCTGCTTCGCACCCGGGCTGAGGCGTCGCCGGCTAATGCGATGAACCTCTGGTCGACTCATCAACGTCCGCGGGACGGACGGGCGAGCAAGCGCTACTTCGCCGGATAGTGGATACCGTCCAGGCTGATCCAGCGTTCGCCGCTCGGGTTGCTGTATTGCTGCCAGTAGATCTCGCCGTTGGTCTTCACGTCCACGCGAACGTGTTCGCCTCCAGCGGCCGCTTCGGTCACCACGTCGAACGGTGGCTGCGCTTCGCTGGGTAGCGTCGCGGCGGTGCCGATGGCGCTGGTGCCCGACGGGAGCTGAATGCGCCCGTGGAGGTACACCATGCCATCGCGGATGCGGTAGCCGATCAGCGAGCCTGCGTAGGCGGCGTAGCCCGACGCCAGGGTGAAGGTCTTGCGCGCGCCCTGCGCGTAGGCGATCCCGCTGAGCATCACGTAGGGGTAGGTCGGCGACGGACCTCCCACGACTCCGACCGTGCCGTTGGAGGAGACCCGGACGATCGAGGCTCGGTCATTGCCCGAGTAGCCGGCGACCGCGAAGTACCGCGTCTCGTCGGGTTCCATTCCGCTCGGAACCGTGCCGAGGTCCGTCAGCAAGCCAGCGCCCGCACCAGCTGATGTTCCGTCGTCCGTCTCCAGCATGCCTTGAATCACGACGACCTCGTTCACCCGCGTGGCAGTGACCGGTTCGAACTTGGTGTCGTGGTAGGCCTTCCTGTCATAGGCCGGGGTGGGTGATCACCGCGGGGTCGGCCAAGGTGATCACGGCGAGATCG
>JAWKRF010000007.1:0-371774 GCA_041389745.1 Polyangiaceae bacterium | reverse complement strand
ACACCGCCTCAGCCCACCGCGGCGCCAGCCAGCTCGCGCCCCAGCTCGAGACCGATACGGTGAGCTTCGTCGCTGGAGCCTGGCCAGGCGACCACCACCTCCCTGCGCCTGAGCTGGCTGCCGTCGGGGTTGGCCAGCATGCCTCGCAGGCGCATCTCGTCGTCGATGCGTTGAGCGAAAGCGGCCACGGGCACCTGGCAGTTGCCGTCGACCGCGAGCATCAGACCGCGCTCGGCAGCGACGGCGACGTGGGTGTCCGGGTCATCCAGCGCGGCGACCTGCGTTCGGGATCCGTCGTCCCCGGAGGCCAGCTCGATGGCCAGCGCGCCTTGACCCACCGCTGGCAAGACCAGCTCCGGCTCCAGCGTCTCGGTGACGCGATCGAGCAGCCCGAGCCTTGCGAGCCCAGCCCGGGCAAGGAGGATCGCGTCGACTTCACCCTCCTGGCACTTGCGCAGTCGGGTATCGACGTTGCCCCGGAGCGGAACGATGACCAAGTCCTGTCTCCACGCGGAAATCTGAACAGCTCGACGCAGCGAAGAGGTGCCCACCTTGGCGCCGCTCGGCAGCTCGGCGAGGGGCTTTCCGCTGCGCGTCACCGCGACGTCTCGAGGGTCCTCCCGCAGCGGGACACAGCCGATCTCGAGCCCAGGAGCCAACTCCGCGGGGACATCCTTCATCGAGTGCACCGCGAGCTGCGCTTGACCCGCCAGGATCGCCTCCTCGATCTCCTTGATGAACAGCCCCTTGCCTCCGATCTGGCTGAGCGCCCGATCTTGAATGCGGTCGCCGGTAGTCGTCACGTGGAGCTCTTCGCACTTCACATCAGGCCGCGCGGCCTCCAACGCACGCATCCACGCCCGCGACTGGGCCAGAGCCAGCTGGCTCTTCCGGGTGGCGACGATCAGGGTCCGACTCATTCGCCTTCAGTCGCACGGCTGTCGGAAGCCTGCAACGACTCTCCGGCGTCCAGCGCATCCCCGAGGTCGAACAGCTCCCTGGCTCCGACCACCAGCTCCTCGAGACGTGAGCCGTCGTCGCCTGCGGTCGCGGCCTCGCGCAGACGCTGGGTCGGGGTATGGAGCAGCTTGTTCAGCGCGGAATCCAGCATGCGTTCGATGGCCTTGCGCTCGTCCTCCCCCAGGTGCTTCAGCTTGCCCTTGAACGAGCGCTCGAGCTCCTGGTTCAACACGCCGCCAAAGGCCGCCCGCATGGCCACGATCAGCGGGGTGACCTGCGCGGCCTCCGCCCAGCGGTCGTAGCCACGCACCGCGTCCCTGATGATCTCCTCGGCGCGCTCGGCCTCCTTCAGTCGCGCGCTCTGCGTCTCGGCGACGACGCGCGAGAAGTCGTCGACGTTGTACACGAAGACGTTGTCCACCGACTCGCACTCGGGGTCGATATCGCGCGGAACCGCGAGATCGATGAAGAACAGACTACGGCCTCTGCGCGGCCGGCGAATCGACTTCACGAGGTCGCGGCTCACGACGTAGTCGGGCGCGCTGGTGCTCGAGATCACGACGTCCGCGTCGATCAACGCCTCGGACAGCTGCTCCCAGCTGCGCCCCTCACCCCCAACCCGATCGCAGAGATCCCGAACGCGCTCGGGGGTACGCCCAACGACGAGCACACGTGAACCGCACTGACGCAGGAGCTTCGCCACCGTCTCGGCCATCTCGCCAGAGCCAATCAGGGTCACCGTGCGCTTGGATAGGTCGCCGAAGATCTGCTTGGTCAGATCGACCGCGACGCTCGGCACGCTGACCAGGCCACCACCGATGTTCGTTTCCGTACGGACTCTCTTCGCAGCCCGAAGCGCCCTCGGGAGGGCCTGCCGCAGGTGCACTCCCACGGTGCCGGCCGACTGGGCGATCTCGAAGGCTTCCTTGACCTGTCCAAGGATTTGCGGCTCGCCGAGCACCAGCGAATCGAGAGAGGACGCGACGCGAAACAAGTGACGTACGGCATCACCGCCGAGGAAGGAGTAGAGATGCGGTTCGATACCGCTCGAGCGACCACCCAGCAGCGTCTGGATCGAGCGCGCGGCCGCCTCACCGTCGGCGCCTCGCGCGACCGCGGCGACGACCTCCAGGCGATTGCAGGTGGAGACGATCATCGCCTCGCCAAGCACCGGTGACGCGCAGAGCGCCTCGAGCACCTCGGGCACCTCCGTCTTGGCTACGGCGAGCTTCTCCCGCACCTCGATCGGGGCCGTGCGATGGGAGATCCCCACGACCACGATCACAGTGCACCTCGCGCGGCGCTCACCACGTAGAGCACGATCACCAGCACCAAGCCGCCGACTCCCACCAGGGTGCCGTAGGCCGCTCGCTTGCCTCTCCAGCCCGCCACCGCGCGCATCACGAGTACCCCAGCGACCACGATCCAGGTGACATAAGCCAACCCGGCGCGAAGCACCTGGGTCGAGGACTCCGCGGAGAGGGAGGTGGCAAACGCTGCGCCGCTCACGATGCCCAGCGTGAGCAGGAGGAAGCCCGCCACCAGCAAGCGATGCTCGGTCGTGTCCAGCGTGTCCAGCGCGGGCATGCGTCCCACGCTGCCCAGGCGGCGCTTGTCCTTCAGGCGCCGCTGCTGCATCAGGTAGAAGGCGGCCGCAGCGCCGGCCATCAGAAAGAAGCCGAACCCGAGCAGATTCGCCGTCACGTGCAAGGCCAGGAGCGAGCGCGGCACCTCCTCGGCGGGGCTCCCGGCGCGAACGAACTGCGCCCCGACCATGAAGGACAGCCCCAGCGGTGCGATCACGGCTCCGATGGCGTTGATGCGCAAGCGCATGCGCAACCCCAGGTAGACCCAGCACGCGATCAGCGCCGAGGCGCTCAGCGCGAACTGCAGGGATTCCACAGGGCAAACATTGGTCAGCAGGCTCGCGCCAACGATGTGTGCAGCGTGGGCCACGCTGGCCAGCGCCAGCACGCCGGGCGCTCCCCTGGTGCTCGGCGCCGGCTCCGCTCGACCGAGGTCGACCAGGAACAGCGTCGCCGCAACGGAGTATAGGACGACGCCTACGTAGAAGGAGATGCTGGCAATCCAGCTGTGGGTTCACTCGAGGTCTGCATCCAGAGGCTTGCCAGCAGGTCTTCATCGCTCGCCGGCTGGGCACCCGGTGGGACTCCGCCCGAGTGCGCTTCTGCGTCAGCTAGCGCTCGCCGTCGCTCTCTGCCAGTCAGGTGGGCCACGAAGCTGCCGATCGGCAGGCCGAGCCAGCCCGGCACGACCTCGTAGGCGTTCTCGCCGAGGATGAGTGATGTCTCGAACAGCTCGCCGCCCGCCGACTCGAGGGCGAAGCGCTCCTTCACCTTCCCCACGAGGTTGTGTCGGTCGGACGAGCCGGTGACCTCGCCGAGCACGCGGACGCCTTCACTGATGTCGTAGCGCCGTCCCTCGGCCTTGATCACCAGTTCACGCCCGTTGAAATCCACCCGGTCCTCGGCGATCCACTCGTCGAGGGCAGCTTGGGGAAAGAAGACGCGATTGTAGCCCATGGAAGCCGGACGCCGAGGATAACGCTCCCGCGCCCACAGGGCGATCTCTAGCAGGTTAGGCCGACGAGACCGCCACGGCCTGCACGACCTCACGGCGGGCGCCGCTGCTTGCCGGCGGACAGAGGGCTATTGCATGGGAGCCGTGGCTCGGGCACACCCCTGCGCACATGACTCCCGGGCTACGCGCAGTCTACGACGAGCTGGTCGCGCGAGCGGCGAGCGGCGCCTGGAGGCGGAGACTCGGCCTTGCGCGGCGAGCTGGGCGAGCGCTGCGGGCGCTTCGAGCGAGATCATCCGGCCGCAGCCTCCCGGGATGCGGCCTCCATCGAGTTCGCCCTGCTCGCCGGCGGGCTGCTCAGGCGATAGCCACCAGTCTCGAGGACCCTGGGGAGCGCGGTGAGGCAGCGCGCATCGCCGCGGCGCTGCCCGGGATCCTGGTGTTCCGGGACGTGGACGGACTGCTGGTCGCCGACGATCTGTGGACCGGCGCTTGCTGGTGGATCGCACCCCAGGATGACGTCGGGCGTGATGTCCAGCTGCAGCTCCCCGATTCGCCGGTGGCCCAGTGTCACCTCGTGGTCCAGGAGACCGGCTGCATCATCCTGCCAGGCGTGACTTTCCATCCAGCAGACGCGCTGGCTCCAATCCGCGCCACGCTGGCGAGAGCTCGCGAGCTCTGCCTGAGCAGTCGCCAAGTCGCCGAAGCCCTGCTGAAGATGGAACACAGCTGGCAGACCCTGAGTCGAGTGAAGGTGGGCTACGCGTATCGCCCGGACGCCCTGCGCCCAGCGTGAGTCACCTCGTATTCAGAAGCCCTTGCGAGCGACGGCGCGATCACCAGGGACCATCTCGCGATGGGAAACCGTCACCAGAGCGACGGAGCTGTCCTCGCGTGTACGCAGGATCCGCAGCTCGCCGATGATTTCCTCTGGGAATTTTTGCTCGTCGCCCTCGAGCGGTGTGCGCTCGATCTCGACTTCGTCCGGCACGTCCTGACGGACTCGGTCACGAGCCATCTTGGTCGCGGTCTTCAGCGAACGGCGCCAGCTGTCGCCCCGCCGCACGACGAACAGCCGGTTGCCGGCTTCGAGGCCGTCCTTGGACCCCTTGTCGATGAACACGACCTGGTTCTGCGCCATGAAGACGTGCGGGTAAACGCTGGTCAGGATGCGCGCCCAGACGTCGGCGTCGTTGCGCTTGGGCGGGACGACATCGAAGCGCCTCCCGACCGGACCGACCTTCATGCCGCGTTCGATCACGTCGAGGGACTCCACGATCTTTCCGCGAGCAACGCGGCTCTTCGGATCCCACTGCTCGATCTTGACGCTGCCCTTGATGGCGACGATCGAACCCTTGGGCTTGCGCGCGCCAGCGACTTTGCGGGGCTGACGAACCTCGGTGAACAGGGTCAGCAGCTGGCCGAGGCGAAGCTCCACCCCGGGACGCATGACCATGTAGACGTGGTTGCCCTCCGCCAGCAGCATCTGATCCTCGCGTGCGCCGACCAGCTGACCCCAGACGTCGCGCTTCGGATCGTCGATGTAGCCCTGGTCGCGCAGGAAGATGGTGTCGCGGGGAACCTGCGGTCGGCGATCGATGAAGGTGCCGTCGGCGCTGATCGGCACCGGCCCCGCGTCCAGGCGCATGCGCAGCTGGTCTCCCGGGTAGATCCAGTGAGGGTTCTGGATCTGCGGATTGTAGCTCCACAGCTTCGGCCACATGTACGGGTTGCGATAGTAGTGCGAGCTCAGGTCCCAGAGGGTGTCGCCGCGCTTGACCACGTGGATCTGGGGGACCGACATCGCGCGATTGCCCGTAATTGCTTCCGCGCCTTTGCTTCCGCGGACTACGCCGCCCCCGCCACCGCCAGGCAGCAAATCGAAGCCATCGCTCGAGCGCGAGATGTCACTCGAAGCGTGACTGCTCGAGGGCAGGTGTCCCTCGAGGTCGGTCCCTGGCGCGGGATACCCCGGTGGTGGTAGCGTCGTGCTGGTCGTGGTGGTCGACGAAGGAGGCGTCACCGTGATGGTGGTCGTCTCCCCCCCACCTGCGGCCTCGCCCCCTTCGTCCTGTGCCGCCGCATCGACGGCGTACAGGGACGATCCCGCGCCCCCGAGCAAGAGCACGCTGGCGAAGTGAACGATTCGCACGGAGCCTCGTCCGGGTTGGCTCATGTATCGTCTTCCCATGGTGAGTTTCTCGATCTCCACCGGCGCACTCCCGCGAGCAGCACGCCCCTTCATCTAGCGCTGTCCTTCAGTCTGCCCCACGGCGCTGGCATCCGCCTGCCCGCCAAAGCCGCTCTCGTCGACCGGCGGCGCGGGCGCCTCGGGCACCAGGCGCACCGTCTTCAGGCGTGGACGCTCATCCGCCTCGGGCTCCGCAGCCACCTCGGCGGCCACCGCCTTCTCGTGGCGCTGCGCTTCGATCGCCATCAGGCGCTCCTCGAGGTGATCCTGGCTGCCCTGGAGCTGAGTGACCTGCTCCCGAAGCTCGCTCACTTCCTTCTTCATGGCGTCGGAGTTCCCGCCACACGCCATCGCTCCGAGCGCCAAACCGAGCGCCGGGATGCGCAGCAGCCAGCGTCGAGCACGCCGCGCGGCGCGGCTGGAAGCGAGGAGGTGAGTGCGCAGGTCGAGTGAAGTCCACATGGCACTCCCATCCTAGAGTTGGCCGGGACGACGGGCCCACTTTCCTGCGGCTGACCTCACCCCGAGCTCGTGTGAGCAATCCCAGGCTTCGAGCCGCGGGCGACCCGAACGTCGAGGCTCCAGGCCCGGTGCCCTGAGGTTTCACGCCCCAACCCAGGGCGGGCCCGACCCCCGACCTCTCCCGATCCCGCACGCGGTTCACCAAGCATAACGAGAACTTGGGAAAACCGAGGCAGACCTGGAGAACGCACTGCCACACGCAGGCGCGACTGGACTGCCGCGCCGCGCAAAGCTAGTTTCAAAAGCCGTGGGGCTACGCCGCAAACAACCTGGCCGCCGACGTCGACGACGTCGTCTGGATCTCAAGAAGACGCTCTTCGTCCTGCCCAACGCGATCACGCTGGGCAGCATCTTCTGCGGCTTCAACGCGATCCTGATCGTCTCGACCGGCTCGCCGAGCGGCGCGGACTTCTACAAGGCCGCCATGCTGCTCATCTTCGCCATGTTCTTCGACCTGCTGGATGGCCGGGTCGCGCGCATGACGAAGACCCAGAGCGCTTTCGGCCTGCAGATCGACTCCCTTGCAGACATCGTGAGCTTCGGCGTCGCGCCGAGCGTCCTGGTCTACAAGTGGTCGCTCTACCGTTTCCCCACGGCTGGAGTGCTCGCCGCGTTCATGTTCGCGGCCTGCGGCGCCATCAGACTGGCCCGCTTCAACGTGCTGAGCTCCGATTCCTCGGGAACGCCGATCAAGCCAGGAAAGTACGTGACGGGCTTGCCGATCCCGCCTGCCAGCGGTGTGCTGATCACGCTGGTGGTCGCCAATCACGCGGTCAGCGGCGCCCTCGGCAACGCCCAGTACAGCCTGCTGATCATGGCAGTCACCGTGGTGCTCAGCCTGCTGATGGTGAGCAACGTCCAGTTCCGATCCTTCAAGGACCTGAAGCTCAACACGGGCACCGTGCTCTTCGTGTTGTTCATCATCGGCTCGAGCGCGGTGGTCTGGCAGCAGTTCGAACCGCCATTCGTCCTGGTCTGGTTGCTCTCGGTGTACATCGCCATAGGCATCCTGGAGTGGATCCGCTCGATTCCTGGCAAGGTGAAGCGCGCTCGAGAGCGCGCCGAGATGGACACCTTGCCGCCTGCAGAGTAGGCCTCAGACTTCAGGAGCGTCTCGCGTGGCACGAGAGCGCTGCTTCCAGCGACCCTCCTCCGCTGACTGGCCAATGAATCCGAGTTCACCGCTTACAGCCGCAACCTGCCGTCGTTCCGCGGCGCATCGGCGAGCACGACGGGAGCCCGCAGGCGCATGCTCTGGTCGTCGAAGCGTCGGCGCCCGGCTGCTGGTGATCGTGCTTGGGGTCACCAGCGCGTTCGGCAGCGCGGGCTGCGACAAGGACTCTACCGATCCCCACCGCAGCACAGCACCCAAGGGCAATGAGCTGCCGCCGCTCGAACTGAAGGACGACACGCCGAACCTGCTGCTGACCTGGCTCGACGAGAAGGGCGAGTTCCACGTGGTCCAGAAGATCGCGGACGTCCCGGAGAACGCTCGGGGTCACGTGCGAGTGGTTCAGACCACCTCCAGCGATGGCGCCGGCGACCTGCTGTACGTGGCGGACCTGACCAAGAAGGATCCCGCGGGTTCTTACCACGTGGAAACAATGTCCCGGTCGCAGTGGGACGAGCTCGGAGCCAGCCGTCGTCGCAAGCGTCTCGAGGCGCTCGCGCCCAGCGCTCGACCCGAGTTTCCACCGCTGCCTAGCGCTGCCCCCAGCGCGCCAGAGGGAGCGCTGTCCGCCATCATCTACGGCGCCGAGTGGTGCAAGCCATGTCACCAGGCCGAGGCTTACTTGAAGAGCCGGGGCGTGAAGGTGGTGCACAAGGACATCGAGCGCGACCCCGGCGCGGCCCGGGAAATGCAGCAGAAGCTCGCGAAGGCGGGCCTGGGTGCTGGGTCGATTCCCGTCATCGATCTCGGGGGGCGGCTGTTCAAGGGCTTCAGCCCGAGCGCGCTCGACCGCGCGATTGGCAACCTGCGCAAATCCGAGACGCTCTGAACGGGTCGCGCGTGGTATCCACCAGTCGTGGACCCGAGCAAGAAGGCCAGCGAAGTCTGGCAGTGGCTGCCCGTGTTCAAGGTCGTTGCAGAGACGCAGCACCTGCCGACGGCGGCGAAGCAACTCCACGTCTCTGCCAGCGCGATCTCGCGCACCATCCGCTTGATCGAAGAGGCTCTGGGACAGGACCTGTTCGTCCGCAGCTCCCGCCGACTGATCCTGAATGCCGCCGGAGAGCGTCTCCTCACGGCAACACGACGCTCGACGAATAGCCTGGAGCAGGGCCTCCGCGAGGTCTTTGACCAGAGCTTCTCCGGGCCTTACCGAGTCAGTAGCCTTGGCGTGCTGACAGATGGCTTCGTCCTGCCGAGCCTGTTGGAGCTACAGGCCGAGTACGCCGGTCTCGTGCCGCACATGACCACGCGGCTGGCGAGCGAAGCCAACCAGGCGCTGATCAGCGGACTGCTCGAGGTGGCCTTCTACTACGACCCCACCTCGCTCCCTGGCATTCGTTGCGAGAGCCTGGGTGAGCTCACGAACTCCATCTACTGCGGCCAGGGCCACCCGCTGTTCGGCAAGCGGCGGGTCGAGACCCAGGAGCTGCTCCAGCATTCGTTCAGCGTCGCGGCCATCGGCGACCGCGGGACTCCGATGGACAGCTGGCCCGTGGATCTCACGCGCAAGGTCGGGTTTCAGATCCTGATGCTCTCGACGAACCTCCAGGTCAGCCTCTCGGGTAGCTTCGTCACCGTGCTCCCTGACGCTGTCGCTACCCCACAAGCGGAGGCAGGCAGGCTCTGGCGCCTCGCGCCGGACCTGATCCCGAACACGCGAGTCTACGCTGCATGCCGTGAGGAGGATCGAAACCAGGGAGTGACCCAGGCGCTGATCGACAAGCTGCGCGAGCGCATTGCGCGCGCGCCGGCGCGCCGACGGCGAAAGACCTAGCAGGCTGCAGTCGTTCGATTGTTTTTCATGATCCGTGCAGATCCTTCTAATGGCTGTCAGGGATCTGCACGCTAGATTCATCGCATGGGGAAGCAAGCAGTCAGCCGCCGTGATGTCCTTGGCCTCGCCCTCGGCCTGCCTCTGGTCGCCTGTAGCGGCTCGACGGGAAGCGCTGGGGGCGGCGCCGGTGGGAGCGGAGGCTCGAACGGCGTGGCAGGCGCTGGCGGCGGCGGAGCAGGCGGCAGCGGAGCAGGCGGCGGCGGAGCAGGCGGGAGCGCTGGCTTCGGCGCAGCAGGCAGCGGAGGGATCGGGGGTCAGGGGGGAGAGTGTGAGACGCCGGACGCCTGCGCGGTCACCGCAGACAACATCGAGGGCCCGTTCTACAAGACCGGCGCGCCGATGTCGCCAGGCGCAGTCGCCAACCTGCGCAGCGGGGTCGAGGGCGATCTGCTGCAGGTCGTGGGCGTGGTCTACGGCGCGGACTGCCTCACCCCCCTGGCAGGCGCGGTCGTCGACGTCTGGCAAGCCAACTCCAGCGGCGTCTACGACAATACCGGCTTCACCCTGCGAGCGCGCATGCGAACCGAGGCCTGCGGGCGCTACCGTTTCGACACCATCTTGCCCGGGAACTACGACACTCGCCCGCGGCACATCCACTATAAAGTCAGCCACCCTGACGGTGCGGCGCTGACGACCCAGCTCTATTTCGAAGGAGAGCAGTACAACGACACGGACCCCTACGTACGCAAGTCGCTGATCAAACGCCTCAATCGAGTGGCGCCACCGGACATGTCGGCGTTCTGGCTCTGTCGATTCGACATCGTGCTCGGTTGACCGGGTGCCCAGGGGCCCTTCGAGCGCCTAGTGGCGAGGCGGCAAGCAGCGTTCCATCCCGCAGGCTGCCACGACACTGCTCGGACACGGGTTCTGATTGAAGGGCGTCTTCGAGCAGCCTGCCAGAACACCCGCAGGGCTCCGCGCGGACCCCGCAAAACGAGCCCCGAAACCAGGCGAGGGTTTGCGCTGCCCCCCTTTGAGGTATCCTTTGTGGATTCTGTGAGCGTTCCGCGGATCATCCCTGGGCACCCCGCGGAGGTGGTCGTCTACGATCAACCCTCCCGCTGTCCCTATTTGCCCGACCAGGTGGCGCGCATGCCCATGCGGTTACCGACTCGGAGCCTGCGGCGCAGTGAGTTCCACGCCCGCCTGGAACGTGGAGATCGTCGTCAGGGGTTGTTCTTGTATCGACCGAACTGTCCGACCTGTAGCGCGTGCGTGCCCATCCGCTTGAACGTCTCCGAGTACGAGCTGAACCGCACTCAGCAGCGCGTGCTCAAGCGAGGCGACCAAACGCTGCGAGTCGAGCTCGGCCCATTGATGGCGGACGCTCGCCGGGTCGAGCTGTACAACCGTCACAAGTCTCAGCGAGGCCTGGAAACCCACGGACCGAGCACCGAGGACGACTACCGCGAGTTCCTGGTCCACACCTGCTGCGAGAGCTTCGAGATCCGATATTTCCACGGAGATTCATTGATCGGCGTCGCGGTAACGGACCGCGGCACCGACGGACTCAGCGCTGTCTACACCTTCTTCGATCCGGACTACTCGAGGCTGAGCCCCGGCGTGTTCTCGATCTTGACGCAGCTCTCGCTGTGCCGTCACTGGGGCCTCGACTACCTGTACCTCGGGCTGTTCGTCGAGGGCTGCGCGGCGATGCGCTACAAGGCCGAGTACCTACCGCATGAGCGCTTGCAGGACGAACGCTGGGTCCGTGTGGAAAAGCGCGGCTAGCGTCGAGAGTCCAGCGTCGACGGACCCGCTCCGCTAGTACTACGGAGACAGGACACTAGTCGGAGAAGACCGCGGGACAGCGCTCTCGAGCCGCGCTCCAGCTGAAGTCGCCCCCGAGTCGACCTTCGGCGCGTTCGGGCTTCCCGCCTCCACGCCCGGCAAACGCCGCCGCCAGGGCCCTGAGGGTCGCGCCTGCGTCGAGCGAGCTCTCGGGGCCACGCGCGATGATCAGTTGAACAGCCCCTGCCTCCGACACCGGTACCGCAAGGAACACCTCGGCGTCGGCTCGCTGACCGAGCAAGCGCTCGCCGAGCGCGCGCCCCAGCTCGAGGTCCACGTCCATCCACACGACCGCCCGGCGCCCCTGCCACGCCACGCCAGACACGAGCGCCTCTGCAAGGCGAACACGCAAAGCGCCCGCCTCTTGCCTGGCCTGCTTGAAGCTCTGCTCGATCCGTTCGAAGGCCGCAGGCAAGTCACTGACGCCCACGCTGCGTGCGCTGGCCATGTCGCCGAGTAGCGCCGCTCGCTGGAACAGCTCACCCCGCGCGCGCGGCCCAGCGCTGAAATGCACGCGAGTCCCGCCCTTGTAGCGCTCGCTTCCGCTGATCCAGAGCAGGCCAACCTCCGAGGTGTTCGCGACGTGGGTGCCGCCGCACGGAGTGTCGTCAAAGCCCTCGATACTCACCACCCGGATGCCCTCGCTCACCTTCGGAGCTCGACGCAGGCTCAAGCCGTCGAGCTCGCTCGGCGTGGGCAACCAGGCGCGCACCGGGCGCGCCTCATCGATCACCCGGTTGACCTGCTCCTGGGCCCCAGCGAGGTCACGCTGACCCAGATCCGCGCGGCTGACGTCGAGCGTACAGTCGCTGGCGCCGAGGCGAGAGGAGAGCGTCTCCGCCCTGGCGACGTCGAGCAGCGCGCGGCTCAGCATATGCTGGCCCGTGTGGAGCGCCATGTGCTCTCGGCGTCGCCCCCAGTCAATTTCCGCGGGGTAACTTTGACCAGGCTCCAGGCTCGGCCCCTCGAAGATGTGATGCACGCGCCCCGCATCGTCTTGCTGGACGTCGACGATGCGCGCCCCGCCGATGCTTCCAGTGTCTGCTAGCTGACCACCGCTCTCGGGGTAGAACGCGCTGGCCTCCAGCAGCAGGCTGGGCCGACCCGCGAACTCGCCGAGCTCGACGACCCGAGCGTCGAAGGCCTTCAGATAGGAATCGGTCTGCTCCAGGCGCATGACGCAGTCATAGCAGACATCCACCACGCTGAACGCCGCGACCAGACGAGGCGACGGAGCCCCTGGGTTGGGCGTCCCAGCGCCGCCCAACCCCACTCCTCGGGCTCAGTCGACTGGCTCGGGACAGGGCGAGTCCTGGAGCACGATCGAGACCGGCTCGATCGTGTCGTCGTCCTGGACCTCCGCCAGGACCTCACCCCACGCTTCGCCCGTCGAGCAAGCCCCGTCTCCATCGCGGTCGTTGATGGCCACGATCACGACCTTGGAACCCTCGACGGAGATAGTCTGAGAGAACGTCCCGAGACCGGCGAGCGTCTGGTCATCGATATGAATCCGCGAGGTATCGTCGGCCGAGTCGATCTCGTAGAAGGAAAGCAGTATGTCTCCCTCGATCGCCGCCGAGGAAGCTGCAGAGACATCGCCGGTCAGCTCGACGTCGCGCCCCGAACTGCAGGCCACCGTGGACATCAGCGCCAGACCAACCATACCAAGCATTGCTTTGTTCATGTCGTTCTCCTGAAAGGGTTGAGCGGTGCGCTGCTCGAGCTTCGTTTGCCTGCTCGTTCCCGAAGACAGGACACCAGGCTCGATGCGGCGCGCCTTCCCTCCCCTTCAGCAACCCTCATGCCACGTCCGCGGCGCGGCGCAGGTGCCTCGGCACCTGGCTCGCTGGTTCCGCGCGAAATCAAGCAAGAGGCACGGAAGATCCGCTACCCACTCGCGCTCGAGCGGCCTCGAAACGCGAGCGCCGGAGCGGCCGCTGGCGCGCGGAGACCGGCCCTGGCCGAAGCGCTGGGAGCGTCGACGTGGACGCGAGTGAGTTCACGGCACCACACTCGCCGGCATGGGTGCGGTCCAATCCTCACACCTGGCTCACGATCCCACCGTCCCCGGCGGGCTGAGTGGACGCGCCGGCGCTCGGGTGCTCCCCTCACCCCCGAATCGAGAGGACCGGGAAGCTGAAAATCGTGGCCGTTCGTCTTCACGAGGCGAGCCGCTCTTGTAATCGAACGTTTGATTAATTATTGTTCCCGAGATGGCCCGACCCGCTGGCGCCAATGCCGAGCTGACGCGCTCCAGGATCCTCGACAGCGCGAGCACCCACTTCGCGCAGCTCGGCCTGGGGGGCGTCTCCGTGAGGGACATCGCCCGAGGAGCCGGGGTGAGCCTCGGCATGGTTCACCACTACTTCGGGAGCAAGGACGAGCTCTATCAGGCCTGCGTGGATTCGATGTACGAAGAGCTCCACGGCATGCGCGCCGAGCTGCTGTCACGCCTGAAGGGAGCCGACTCGGTGAGCGAGCTGATCGACGACGCCGTGCGGGTGTCGTTTCATTTCGCTCGTGAGCACCAGACGAGCATACGCCTCCTGATGCGGACGGTCGTCGAACACGGCGAACTGGGACCAGTTCAGCAACGAGCTCTCCAGCTTCCCTTCCTCGAGGAAATATCCGGCGCGCTGGGCGACGCCACGGGGCGCAGCATCACCGAGCTGCGTCTGGCGACCCAGAGCGTCACCTTCTTGGTCTCTCGCTACGCGCTGAGCAGTGACCACGAGCTACGAGTGCTGACCGGCATGCACAAGGGCAGCTTCAAGGCCGTGCTCGCCGAGGTGGAGTCGCACCTGGCCGGCGCGGCGCTGAGCTTGCTCGACCTGCCGCGAATCAGCGAGCAGGCGCTGGACTGATCGAGCCATGGCTCGCGGAGAACGACTATGCAGACACAGACCTCCAACCACACCGCAGCGACCCAGCCTACCGCGAGCGGGTCGCCTCCAGCCGAGCTGCTGCCCATCACCACGCGCTTCGAGCTCGGCGACGAGATCACGCCAGAGCAGCACGCCTTCCTCGATCATTACGGCTTCATCATCTTCTCTCAGGTCGCGAAGCCCGAAGAGGTCGAGCGCATCGCAGAGGAGCTGAACCAGGTCGAAGCTCGGTGGCTGGCCGAGGGCCGAAAGGAGGTCTACGGGATCCCGATCTTCAAGGGACAGGGTGTCGATGGTCAGCCGTTCTTGCAGCGCCTCCCCTTCACCTCGTGCTTCAGCGCATACCTCCACGACTTCTTGCGGGACCCGCGCTTCGACCCCGTGCGGCGCATGATCGGCGAGCACACCCACGTCGGGGATCACGAGATGGACGGCCTGGTGGCGAATCGCAACCTGAACGTGCCGGGCAGCGCCTACCCGCGCCTTGGCTGGCACACCGACGGCCTGCGCGACCTCTTCTATCTACGGATGCCCAAGCGCATGCTGAACGTCGGTCTGCACCTGGACCGCGTTCGACGTGAAGACGGAGGTCTCCGGGTCATTCCTGGCAGCCACAAGCAAGGACCGCTCGGCTTTCTTTTCCGCAAGGTTTACTTTCTGTCCCATGGCGAGGACGCACACGAGATCGCCATCGAGACGCAACCAGGCGACTTGACGTTGCACGACGGCCGCACGTGGCACCGAGTCGAGCAGTCACCTCACACCGGCCTGCGCAGCCTGCGACGCACGCTCTACTTCCCGTACCTCACCGAGCGCTTCCCGACCAAGGACGACCAGAGCAAGACCCCGCTCTACCATTACCTCGGCCGCGCCCTGCGCGCTGGCAAGCGGCTCACGTCCCGCATCCAGCGCTAGGCCAACGGCCCGAGTGCTTGGAACGGCGGGGGGTGAGGTTCGGCGCACGGCGGCCAGCAGAGACGTCGCGCAAGGCGGAAGCCTCGCTGCTCGGCGCTCGATCACCTGGCCTGACGCCCCGCGCAAGGCCTGCGACGCGCAACGGAATCGACGGCGTCCCACGCTAGCCTTGAGAGACCCGGTGAGCCTGTGCGAGACCGGCAGCGTGAGCAAGCAAGCAACGCGAGAGCTGAACCTCGACGGCCTGCCAGGCCCGAGCCACAACTTTGCGGGTCTGAGCCCTGGCAACATCGCTTCGACCGAGCACGCCGGGCATGTCTCGAATCCACGCGGGGCGGCGCTTCAGGGGCTCGAGAAGATGCGCTTCGTGCAGAGCCTGGGCATCGTACAGGGCGTCCTCCCACCTCAACCGCGGCCTGCGGTTGGCGCCCTGCGCCGCTTGGGCTTCACTGGCGAGGATCAGGCTGTCATCCGCGCGGCAGCACAAGAAGACGAACAGCTGATGCGGCTGTGCTCGAGCGCGTCCGCGATGTGGACGGCCAACGCCGCCACGGTCGCTCCGGGCTGCGACACCGCGGACGGGCGCTGTCACCTCACGCCCGCCAACCTCGGGGCGATGTTCCACCGCAGCCTGGAGGCAGACACCACGACGCGGATCCTGCGGCGCATCTTCGCCGACGAGGGGCACTTCGTGGTGCACGACGCGCTACCCAGCGTGAGCCACTTCGCGGACGAGGGCGCAGCAAACCACACCCGCTTGGCCACGACACGAGGCAGCGCGCACCTGTTCGGCTGGGGACGTCGCGCCTACAACACGGGCAGCGCCGGAGACGACTACCAGGAGCCGAGCCGCTTCCCAGCCCGCCAAACCTACGAGGCGTCGCGCGCCGTCGCGCGCTTGCACCAGCTGGGGGCGCGAGCGCTGCTCTGGCAGCAAGCTCCGCGCGGAATCGATGAGGGCGCCTTCCACACCGACGTGCTCGCCGTCGGCACGGCGAACCTGTTGTTGCTGCACGAGCTCGCGTTCGTGGACACCGAGCAGTTGCTCGGGGAGCTGCGGCGGCGACTTGGAGACGAGTTCCAGGTCTGCCTGGCCAAGCAGGGCGAGCTGCCGGCAGCGGACGCCGTCGCGGCCTACCCGTTCAACTCCCAGCTGCTCGAGCTGCCCGGCGGTGAGCTGGTGATCGTGGCTCCCCGGGAGGCTGAAGCCAACGCGCAGGCGAACCGCTACCTGCAGCGCGTGGTGGCGGAGGACAACCGCGTCGAAGCGGTGCACTACCTCGACGTCAACCAGTCGATGAAGAACGGCGGCGGTCCCGCCTGCCTCAGGTTGCGGGTTCCGCTCAGCGACTCCGAGCTGACGAAGCTTGGCGCGCGCGTGGTGCTCGACGATGCGCTATACTCCGATCTCCAGGCCTGGGTGGAGCGGCACTATCGCGACCGCCTGAGCTTCGCGGATTTGCTCGACGTGGCGTTCTTGCGGGAAGTCGAGACGGCCCTCGACGAGCTTACTCAGCTACTCGAGCTGGGTTCGGTCTATGATTTTCAGAAGCCGTGACGGACTACCCAAAACCCTTCGGCCCTGACCAGCGCTACGAGCTGCAGAAGCAGCTTGGTGAGGGCGCTGGGGGCCGCGTGTATCTGGCGCTCGATCGCGTCGAGCGACGCGACGTCGCACTGAAGCAGCTGACGCGGCGTCGCACACCGGAGGAGTTCGAGCGCCGCTTCGCCGCGCTCTCCCGACTCAAGCACGAGAACCTCGTCGAACTCTATGACATGTACTCGACCTGGGAACCGCCCTTCTACACCATGCAGCTGGTGCCGGGCGTCGACGTCGTGCGGTACATCCGGGAGGAAGCTCCCTCGGGTATCGAGACTCTGGGCATCGAAGAGGAAGACGACCTGGAGGGGAACCTGTTGCTCGGCGAGAAGAGCCGGGCCGCCAATCGCTCCGTGTTCACCCCACCCGAGCCGGGCGGCATGGATCGAGCGCGCAGCGCGCTGAGGCAGCTCTGCGCTGGGCTGGCGTACGCTCACGCTCAGGGCTTCATCCACCGCGACATCACCCGTGGCAATATCCGCGTGGATTCCGATGGCAGACTGGTTGTGATGGACTACGGGCTCGCCGCGGAGAGCCCCCCCCAAGGCGACCTCGAGGGCGAGGAACGTGCGCCGGAGAGCGCAGGCGGCCTGGTGGGGACCGCGGCGTACATGGCGCCGGAGCAATGGGACGAACGCGAACTCTCACCAGCCGTCGACTGGTACTCGATGGGCGTCGTGCTCTTCGAGGCGCTGTGTGGCGCGCTGCCCTTCGTGGGATCGGCCCACGAGGTCTTCGTGCGCAAGCGCACCGTGGGCGCACCGAGCCCCTCGCTGCTCTTGCCTCGAATCCCGGATGATCTCGACGCGATCTGCCGCGGTCTGATGCAGAGCGATCCGAGGCGACGCTGGAACGCCGAACGTGTGCTGGAGCGCCTGGCAAGAGGCTGAGCGCCTGGCAAGAGGCCGAGCGCCTGGCAAGAGGCCGAGCGCCTGGCAAGAGGCCGAGCGCCTGCCTCTAGTCGAAGCCCCCCAACGAGAGCTAGCGCGTGAGGTGATTGCAGACGCCGTTCTGTGCGCCCTTGTTGAAGTGCATGCAGAGATCGAAGCCATTGCTCGGGTAGTAGTACATCCAGAGGAAGCACATCTCGTCCCCGAAGCCTTCGCCGAAGCCGACGTTCTGATCGCTGGTGTTGTCCCAGCTGCACTGGTAGGCGAGCCCCTCACCCACGTCGAAGAACTCCGGCGGGTCGAGGATCTTGAGCGGCGGCTCCGCCCAGTCCGTCGACTCCACGAGCAGCTTGTCGTCGCTGACCGTGGTCCCGTCAGCCTTCCAGATCTTCATGTTGGTGCCCAGCTGGTGCTGGTGAGTCGTCACCGCGAAGCCCTTGGTGTCCGTCAGGGCGCGCTGGAACAGGACCGGCGTGGTGAACTGGGAGTGAGGCGCGATGTCGATGGCGGTCGTGCCCCAGAAGGCGAAAGACGACTCGATCACGTCTTGCTCCTGGCCCGCGATATCGAACTCCACGGTGCCCGTGACCTGTTGCGACTTGGGAGTGGTGTTGAACCAGTGGAGCTCGATGCGCACCATCTGATTCTCTTCCACACGGAAACCCAGCGGCTTCCCTGTCTCGGGGTCACTTGGCAGATTCACCTGAGCCTCGTGCTGTTGCGCGATGAACACCGGGATGTCCACCGAGTCGAGGCCAGGTATTCCTCCGTCGAGGTTGAAGATCCCGCTGAAGCCTCCGCAGTGCTGAGGCTCCAGCTGCTCCTCGGTCTCGCCCGAGAGGTACACGATCATGTGATGGGAGCCGTCGGTGAGGTGCCCGCGGATGTTGCGCACGAAGCCCGCAGGGTTGCTCATGCGCTTGAAGATGCAGACCGTGTCTTCCTCACCGATGTCCGCCGCGACCGGACCGATGCTCGCCTCGGTGGTGGAGAGCACCTCGGCGACGCCTCCCGTACCTCCAGAGCCAGCGGCCCCAGAGCTACCCCCACTGCCTCCGGCGCCACCAACGCTCTCCGTCGAGCTCTCGCCGCAAGCGCTGAGCGCGAGCAGGCAGGGCAACGCGAGGAGGCAAGGCAGCGCGAGCAGCAGACGATTGCCCGCGGAAAGACGCGACGCGATGCAGGAACTGAGACGTGTGGCGGCCCTGGGGGCCGCCGAACCTGAGCTGGAGTAGGCGGGATCACTCATCGAACGACCGCCCGAATATGGCATGCTGGCGAGCGACCGGGTAGCTCGGAGGCGCCTTGCGGCGCCTGGTATCCGCTCGAGGGTGAGGGCGCACGCGTGGAGCTGGAACTACCTTGCAGCTGTTTGTGTTCTGATGTGTGCTGGGAGCCGGGACCGAGACGCCGATGGGCGGTCGAGGCTGGAACCCCGAGAGTTCTGCCAGCGCACCCGCCGGCAGTACGAGAGCCGAAGTGACCCAGAGCAACCCTCCCCCGAGTAGCCACCTGAGTCCCGACAGCATCGAGCTCGGCGCCTTTGGCGGCAGCCTGGTGCCCTCGCAGACCCAGCCCGGGGTCAACTACCGCCTGGAGTACGTGATCGGCGAAGGTACGGCGAGCGTCGCCTTCTTCGGCACGCGTCTCGGACCTGCGGGGGAGACGCCTGTCGTGCTGAAGGTGACACGCCCTTCCTTCCTCTCTCGCATGGGCGAGGCAGCCATGATGATGATCCGCAAGGAAGCCGTCGCGCTGGGTCGCCTGAACGAACGCGTCCCGACGACGCCCTTCGTGGTGCGACTCCTCGACAGCGGCAGCGTCCCGGTACCGACGCGACGAGGGACCACCGACGTACCGTGGAACGCGGTCGAGTACGTCCACGGCGGAGTGGAGGGCACAGCGCTGCACGAGCGCGTGGAGAGCACGCTCCAGGTGTCCGGCTGTGCGTTCGACCTCAAGCGTGCTGCGCACTTCGTGCACTGTGTATCCGAGGGCCTGGAGGCCATCCACGCGGTGGAGGTCGTGCACCGCGACATCTCCCCAGGGAATGTGCTGTGCTGCGGCGCCGACGCCAACGAAGTATTCAAGATCGCGGACTTCGGCATCGCCCGCCCGATCGGGCTTGGCCAGACCTTTGGCGAGAACGCCGCGCTCGGCACACCGGGCTATGCGGCGCCGGAGCAGCTGTTCCCCGGGGAATCCCAGATCGGGCCCTGGACGGATGTCTTCAGCTTCGCTTGCCTGATCTACCTGGCGCTGACCGGAGAGGACTATTTCCAGGTGGACGGTCCCGTGGAGGCGATCATCGCGAGTCGGGAACCGGCGCGACGCAGGCTGCTGGACTCCGCGGGCCTGTGCCCCGAGCTCAAGGCGCAGCCCGATGCGTGCAACGCCATCGATCAGCTCCTGGCCCGCGCCACCGACGTGGAGGTCCACGCGCGCCCGCACAGCGCCAGAGAGCTCGCGGCGCTGATCGCGCCCCACCTGGAGGAGGCGCCGATGTCGCACGCCGGCGGCCGCCGCTTCCAGTCGCTGATGCTGCTCTCTCGGCAGGCTGAGGCTCCCACCTGGACCTGGACCCTGCGGCAACGGCCGCAGAGTGGCTTCATAGCACGTGAGGTGTCGTGGGACGGCGACGGCCGCTGTCTTGCTCTGACCACCAGCGGCCTCTGGTTCTGGACGGGCAGCGAGTGGCAGATGGCGCCGACCCACGGCCTCGACGCGTCCCGCCTGCGCTTCGTCAGTCGGCAGGCTGCCGGACGCTGGTTGATCGGGGGAGAGGAGGGCCTGCTCTGCACCTACGACGCGAGCGGCGTCCGGCGCTTCGGGGAGCAGAGCCGCAAGACGGTGTTCGACCGTGCTCAGGGCGATCCTTCGGACATCGCCGTGGTCGCAGGCTCTCGGGACGACAGCCCCGCGTTGCTGTTCTGCGTGATCGCTGGCCGCTGGTTGAAGCCTGCAGCACTGCCAAAGGCCGGCAACATCACCGCGCTGGCCCGCATCGCCGACGAGGAGTGGTTGGTGACGGGAAGGGATCTGCAAGGCGAAGGCTTCGTCGCGCGCTACCGCCCGCTGCTCTGGGAATCCGCACGGATCCCGTGTCCGAAGGTGCGCGCCTACCTCGGCGCCGCGGGTCACTCGGTGCTCGGCCTGGGACTGGCGGTCGGAGCGGCGGGGACCGCGGTCACGCTCCGGGGCGAGGTGATCGAGTCAGAGACGCTGGACGAGAGCGCCGATCTGTCGGTGACGGCCTTGGACTCCGTCGGTGGCGCCTGGACCGCGTCCCGCGGGGCACTGTGGTACCGCTCGCACACGCCGGGCGCGACCTGGGCGCGCGCTTGGTCCGACGACACCCTGCAGACGCCCTTCGTGAGCTTGCTCGCGCACGAAGGGCAGTTGGTCGCGATGACGGTGGACGGAGCGGTGCTGGAGGGGCGCCGCGAGCAGCGGCACTGAGCGTGGCGGTGAGTTGCCGCACCTCAGCCCACAAACCCCTCGTCAGGCTTTTCTCGTGGTGAGCGATCACTAGACTTCGCCGCGTGAAAGGCTTGGCTCCCGGTGAAGTCCTGCTCGAGCGCTTTCGCGTGATCGAGACCCTGGGAAGGGGCGCGATGGGCGTGGTCTATCGCGTGGACGACCTGCAGGCCGGCGCGGGCCGCGTGATCAAGCTGATGAACACGCGGGCCCTCGAGGACCCGCGCGCGCGCCAGCGCTTCGAACGCGAGGCAGAGCTCGGGAAGACACTGCAACATCCCAACATCGTCGCCGCGCTCGAGTCGGGTGAGCTGCCAGACGGAGGTCGCTACCTGCTGATGGAGTTCGCGCCGGGAGACGACCTGACCGCGTGGCTGGATCAGCACCCGCAGCTCGAGAACGCTCAACGTCTGGACTTGTGTGTCCAGCTGCTCTCGGCGGCAGCGGCAGCTCACGGCGCAGGCGTGGTCCATCGTGACCTCAAGCCGGACAACATCCGCGTCGCCGGCGACGGCGCACAGGCCACGTTGCGGATCTTGGACTTTGGCATCTCGAAGAGCATCGCTCTCGTGGCCAGCCACACCGAAGCAGGCCTGGGGACGCCGATGTGGACCGCGCCGGAGCAGGGCTCCGAAGGCTACGTACCGACCAAGCGGGACGACGTCTGGGCGCTGGGGCTGCTGGTGTTCTACGTCCTGAGCGGTAAGGTCTACTGGCGGAGCGTCGCGCGCCGGGAGTCGGCGGCTGGTGTTGCCCTCGAACTTATCCGCTCAGAAATTCAAGCGGCGAGCATGCGCTCTGCAGAACTCGGGGGTAACCCCCTGGGAGCTGGATTCGACCGCTGGTTCGTCCGCTGCGTGAATCGCGACCCCAGCGCCCGTTTCGCGGACGCCGGCGAGGCTCTGGAGGCTCTGATGGAGAACGAAATCGAACCCAGCGACGACACCACCGCCCCCGCGGAACCCGAGAGAGCGGAGGTGGATCGCCCCCGAGGCTTTGGTCTACCGGCGCCGCTGGTGGTGGGCCTGCTGGTGGGCACCGCAGCCCTGATGTGGCTGGCGATCTACCTGGTGATCACCCAGGGCAGGTGAGTCAGCTCAGGCCAGGTCACTCGTCCTGACCGGGAAAGCCGCGGCGGCGACCGCGGCGCGCTTCCTGACTGGCGGGGGAGTAGCTCCTCACCCACTCCACCGAGTTCACCAGCAAGCTGAGCGCGATGCTCGCGCCAGGAGGCGCCCAGGCGGCGCGGTGGGAGTCCAGCTCGTCCAGGTAGCTTCCGGGCAACTCGTGTTCGACGGCGCCCTCGCGGAGCAGCCTGAGGTAACGGCGAGAAGGTCGCCTGCCAGAGACGGGCCGGCAGGTGACATAGGCGAAGGCGCTGTGCTTGCCCGTGTCCCGACCCTCGACCGCGACCTCAATCAGTCTGTAGTTGGGCCCTTCGAAGCGATCGAGACAGGCGAACTCGTCGGCGTTGAGGTGGTACAGCACCCCCCACACCTCGGCTCCCGCATCCTCGCGGATACTCGCGAAGGCGGGCTCCAGCAGCGGGATCCCTCGGTCCTCGAAGACCAACCGATAGCCAGGCAAGCGGGCTGCCTCGGCTCGCGCAGGATTCACGCGGCGTCGCGTGCGCACCACGCGACTCGCCATGTTCGCCCCGAAGGCGAAGTACAACAGCTCGGCCTGGCTCACGCTAGTTGACGGGGATCCCTGGAGGCGGGAAGTCCGCACAGAGTTCCTTGACCTCCGCGGCGACACGCTCGATCACCCCGCCGTCCTCGGGCGCGGAGACGACGCGATCCATCCACTCCGCGAGCTTCACCATCTCGTCGTTGCCCATGCCACGCGTGGTGATCGATGGCGTCCCCATGCGCAGACCGGAAGGATCGAAGGGCTTGCGGGGATCGAACGGCACCGAGTTGTAGTTCGCCACGATGCCCGCCCGGTCCAGGGCCTGGGCCGCGACCTTGCCGGGAACCTGCTTGCTCGTCAGATCGGCCAAGATCAGGTGGTTGTCCGTCCCGCCGGTCACGAGATCGAAGCCGCGACTCTTGAGACCTTCGGCCAGCGCCCTGGCGTTCGAAACCACCGCCTGGGCGTAGTCCTTGAACTCCGGACGCAGCGCCTCCCCCGCGGCAACCGCGATACCCGCGGTGGTGTGGTTGTGGGGTCCACCTTGCAGGCCTGGGAACACCGCACGATCGATGGCCTTCGCGTGTTCTGCCTTGCACAGGATCATGCCACCCCGTGGGCCGCGTAGCGTCTTGTGCGTGGTGGTGGTCACCACGTCGGCGATGCCGACCGGCGACGGATGGGCGCCCCCCGCCACCAAGCCGGAGATGTGGGCGATGTCCGCGCACAGAATCGCGCCGACCTCGTCGGCGATCTCTCGGAAGCGAGCGAAGTCGAGGGTTCGCGGATAGGCCGTGGTGCCACACCAGAGGATCTTCGGCTTGTGCTCGCGGGCCAGCTTCACGACTTCGTCGAAGTCGATGCGCTGATCGTCCTTCTTCACGCCGTAGCCGTGACTGGAGAAGTACTTGCCCGTGATGGAAACGCTCCAGCCGTGGGTCAGGTGACCACCAGCCGGCAACCCCAAGCCCAGCACCGGATCTCCAGGCTTGCAGAAGGCCAGATAGACCGCGAGGTTTGCCGGGCTCCCGCTGTACGGCTGAACGTTCACGTGCTCGGCGCCGAAGAGCTGCTTGACGCGCGAGATGGCCAGCTCCTCGATCTGGTCGATCAGCTGCTGGCCCTCGTAGTAGCGCTTGCCCGCGTAGCCCTCGGAGTACTTGTTGGTGAGGATGCTGCCGGTAGCATCGAGCACCGCGCGGGATACGTAGTTCTCGCTCGCGATGAGCCTCAGCTTGTCGACTTCCCTGCGCTCTTCTGCCGCGATCAACGCGGCGATCTCGGGATCAGCTTGGGTGAGCGGGGGATCGTTCAACTTGCGCCTAACCATGGGGACCCCATAGCGCCTTCGCTTCCAAGAGCCAACCGAACAGGTCGGAACGCCGCAGGAGACAGCGATTTAAGGCGAATTACAGCGCGCCCTCACCCCCGGAAGAACGCGAGCAAGCTGGTGCTGGATACGCCAGCGTGCCCAGTCAGCACAGGAGATCTGGCGTCGTCAGAACGGAGGGTTCGGGCGTCGATTGGCGCTCGGGAGCAGCGACGTTCGAGCGACGGAAGAACTCACGCCACCTCGGGCGAGTTCTTATCGACGACGCGCTGCGGCTGACTACACTCTCGCGCCGTTATGGCCGAAGGGGGCGAAGAGCGAGCCCAGTCGAAGGGTGACGCGACCGAGGGATCCGCGGAGCGATCCGCTGGAGAACCGGCAGGCGCACCCGTGCCCACCAACTCCGAAGGCAGCAGCGCGGAGGCGCCGCAGACGATCGATGCCGAGCCGCTCTCCGATGAAGCGCCCCCGAGCATTCCCTCTGCGGCAGTGCTCAGCGATCGCTCGCGACCGGAGCCGTCCAAGAAGGACAACAAGCTCGCGGTCCTGCCTGGGCATGTGATCGCCCAGCGCTACGAGGTGCTGAACGTCCTCGGTGAAGGCGGCATGGGCATCGTCTACCGCTGCCGCGATCAGGCAACGGGAGAAGACGTCGCGATCAAGCGCGTGATCCCGCCCGAGGGCAAGCTCGCCGACGAGTACATCGCGTGGTTCTACAAGGAAGCGCGGGCGCTGGCGGCGCTGAACCACCCAGCGATCGTACGTGCCCGCGACTTTGGTCAGCTGGTGGACGGCTCGCCCTACCTCGGGATGGAGCTGGTGGCGGGTGCCTCGCTCCACGACCTGAGCCAGGTGCGGCTGACCTTCCCCATCATCTGGACCATCGTCGATCAGGTGCTGGGCGCGCTGGCGCACGCCCACGCGCGAGGCATCGTCCACGGCGATCTCAAGCCGTCGAACGTGCTCGTCGAGGAGATCGACTCGGCACCTCCCATGGTGCACATCCTCGACTTCGGGCTCGCGTGGCTCAAGCAGGACCCTCACGACGAGCGCCTCGATGGTGAGAAGGCGATGGAGTTCGCGCCTCACGCCGGCGCGGGCACGCCGGGATACATGGCGCCCGAGCAGATCCAGCACGAGATGCACCACGTCTGCGGCGCCACGGATCTCTACAGCTTGGGCTGTATCCTCTACAAGATGCTGTGTGGACGCTCGCCCTTCCGCGGGACGTCCAAGGAGCTGCTCAAGAAGCACGCCTTCGAGCCGCCGCCGGATCCGAAGCTGATCATCGACGCTCCGAAGGACGTCGCCGATTTCGTGACGCGGCTGCTCGCCAAGCGACCCTGGGACCGCTACGAGTTCGCCAACGAGGCGCGGATCGTGTGGTCGCAGTGGCGACCCAGCATCGACATCCCTGCGGAAATGTGGCGCTTCCCCGAGCTGCGCACCACGAGCGGCAAGCCGATCACCACTCGGCGTTCGGGGGGGAGAGGCCCGACGCGCGAGCTCGGTCGAGCGCCGGAGCGTGCCCCTGGTCTGCTCAGCATCCGGCCGAGCCCGATCGTCGGCCGCGAGGAGATCCGCAGCCACCTGCGAGAAATCTGCGATCAGGTGGTGGACGGTCAGGGACCGCCACATCGGCTGGTCATCCTGGTGGGCTCCGCTGGCGTCGGCAAGAGCCGGATCGCGGAGTGGCTGTGCGAGGCGGTGCACGAAGAGGGGAGCATGGTGCCGCTCAAGGCGCGCTACCGCACGGTGCGCGGTCCACTGGACGGCATGCTCGGTGCGACGATCACCCACTTCAACTTCGAGCGCACGGATCGCGACACCATCGAGCGCTCGCTCCTCAGCCGCTGGAAGGTCGGCAAGTCGGACAAGAACGGACGCGCTTGGGTCGCCGGCGCCGCCGAGTGGATCCGCCCAACTCCCGCAGACACCGAGCGCCCCCTGGGCCCCAGCGGTGTGCGCTTCACCCTGGACACTCTCGAGGTCCGGCGCCTCGTCATTCGCTACACGCTGCGGCGGATCGCGCGCAAACGCCCGCTCTTGTTCTGGCTGGATGACTTGCACCAGGCCAGCGAGGCCACCTTCGATGGCTTCCACAAGATCCACGCGGAAGAACCCGATCAGCGTATCGTGATGGTCGCCACGGTTCGCAGCGAGGACGTGCAGATCGGTGCACCTGCCGCAGAGCGCATTCGGCAGCTTCGCGAGGCGATGGATGGCGAGGTGATCGAGGTCAACGCGATGGACCCCGACACCACTCAGTCACTCTTGCGTGCGGCACTGCCCCTGGACGACGCCGCGGTCGCGGAGGCCGCCAAGCGCAGCCGGGGCAACCCGCTGTTCGCGCTGCAGCAACTCCACGCCTGGGCGCTGGGCGGAGAGATGGAGTTCACGAGCGGTGGCTACCGCGTGTCGGAGCAGGTCCTGGCGCTGCGCCCCAAGACCACCGCAGAGCTGTGGGATCAGCGCCTCTACGCGCTGCCCGAGGAGCACCGGCTGGGCGCGCTCGCGGTCGCCACGCTGGGCAGCGACTTGCGCAGGGACATCATGTTCCCCTTGCTGAGTGACCTCGGTGTACCTGCTGCTCCGGCGCTGACCAGCATGCAGAACGCCGAGGTGATTCTTCCGCGCGGAGCCGGTCGGTACAGCTGGCCTCACGCGCTGCTGCAAGAACACCTGCTGACGCGGCTGCGGGAGCGCGGCGATGCGCGCATCGTGTTCGAGACCGCGGCCCGCGCGCTCGGCCACCACCCCCAGGCGGGTACCCGGCGCATCGTGCGTCTGCGCGTACACAACTTGCTCGAGGCCAGCCAGCCAGACTCCGCGGCGAATCTGCTCTTCGAGTTCCTGGGCCGCGCCTGGAACGGCGCGCGTGAGCCCAAGGCTACGCTCGCGGACCTCGACCTGCTGAAGAACGTGACCGGGCGCTCCCTGGCACTCAAGCATCGCTGGCGGGCCGAGGCGCTGCGCCACGTCGGGCAGACCGAAGAGGCGAGCATCCACGCGGAAATCGCGCGCACCAGCTTCGAGGAAGCCGGCGACGAGATCAACATGGCGCACTGCCTGCGCCTCCTGGGGCACCTGGCCAGCGAACGAGGGCAGAGCGCCGAGGGCTTGCTCCTGGTGCAGCTCGCGAGGGAGCTGTTCCAGCGCCATGGCAGCTTGCTCGGTCAGGCGCAGTGCGAGGCAGTGATCGGCGAGATCGAGTACCTGCTCGGCAACTACGAACGCGCCCGAGAAGTCGTCTCACAGGGTGAGAGCCACTTTCATTCCGTCGACCAGCCACTGGGCCGCGGGCAGTGCCTGCTTCTGCTCAGCTGGGTGGACCACTCCGAAGGGCACACCGAGCGCTCCCGGCGTCTCACATTGGAGGCGAGGAACGAGTTCGAGCGCGCAGGCTACCGCCTGGGCATCGCTCAAGCAGATGCGTCACTCGCGCACCTCGAGCACCGCCTGATGAATTTCTATTCCTCTGAGGTCGGAGCGGTGGACGCGCTGAGCGCTTTCGAGGCATTGGGCAACGTGCGGGGGCAGGCAGCTTGCGAGCGCTTGCTCGCGATGATCGGCATAGACACCGACGACCTCGACATGGCCGAAATCCACGCGGATTTAGCAGAGACCCTGTTCACCAAGATGAGCGACCCCTGGGGGCACCTGGAGTCGAAGCTCCTGTCTTGCCAGGTGGCGCTGGCGCGTCACGACCGGGAGCTCGCCCAGCGCCTGCTCCTGGAGGCCGAACAAATCCATGTGGAAGAAGCCGAACCACGACAGCATTTCTTGCTGACTCGCGCTTGGCTGCAGCTCGAACTGGGCGACCTCGACGCAGCCGAGGAGTCGGTCGAGTCAGCCAGCGAGGTGTTCGGTGAGCGCTCCCGGGGTGGCGACCACACACCACACTTGCTGGGTCGCATCTCTCGTCTGCGCTGGCCCCCGCATGTGCTCGGCCGCATCGAAGCGTGGCGAGCGCAGCTCGTCGACCGCGCGCGTCGTCACGTCGACTGAAGGTGTTGACACCGCCGATGGGGCGGATGACACCTTTCGACGATGAGCAGCTCGGAACAACTCTTCAAGGAATCCGCCCTTCGCATGCCAGGCGGGGTGAACAGCCCCGTGCGCGCATTTCGTGCCGTGGGCGGGCACCCGATCTTCGTCGCCAGCGCCAAGGGCTCGAGGATCACCAGCGCCGACGGGCGGGAGTACATCGACTACATCGGATCGTGGGGCCCCGCGCTGCTGGGGCACGCCCATGGGCCCACCATCGATGCCGTGAAGGCGGCGGCGGATCGCGGTCTGTCCTACGGCGCGCCCACGGAGCTCGAGCTCCGCTTCGCCGAGCGCGTCATGGAGCTGTATCCGAGCATCCAGATGATGCGCTGTGTGAGCAGTGGCACTGAAGCCACGATGAGCGCGCTGCGAGTGGCCCGAGGCTTCACGGGGCGAGACGTGATCGTGAAGTTCAACGGTGCCTACCATGGCCACGCAGATTGCTTGCTGGTGCAGGCGGGCAGCGGCGCAGCGACGTTCGGCAACCCAGACTCCGCAGGCGTGCCCAAGGCGATGGTCCAGAACACGCTGAGCATGCCCTACAACGACCTGAGCGCGCTCGAGGGCCTGTTCGACGAACGCGCGCAGGAGATCGCGGCGGTGATCGTGGAGCCCGTCTCCGGAAACATGGGATGCGTCCCTCCAGAGCCCGGCTTCCTGGAAGGGCTGGTGTCGCTGTGCACCGACGCCGGTGCCGTCTCGATCTTCGACGAGGTGATGACCGGCTGCCGCCTCGCTCCGGGCGGCGCCCAGGAGCGCTACAAGCTGAAGCCGGACATGACCTGTCTCGGCAAGGTGATCGGCGGCGGCATGCCGCTCGCGGTCTATGGCGGACGCAAGGAGATCATGGAGTGCGTCGCACCGAGCGGCCCTGTCTATCAGGCGGGTACACTCAGCGGAAATCCCATCGCAGTCAGCGCCGGTCTCGCCACGTTGGCCGCCCTGACCCCGGAAGTGTACGCGAAGCTCGAGGCGACCTCGGCGCGCCTCGAGGCTGGACTCAAGCAGGTGCTCAGCGAGACGAAGATCAGCGCCACGGTCCAGCGCGTCGGCGCGATGTTGACGCTGTTCTTCCACGACGGTCCGGTGACCAGCTGGGAGCAAGCGAGCCAGTGCGACAAGGAGCAATTTTCCGCATGGCATCAGGTGATGGTCGCGGAGGGCGTGCTCTGGCCCCCGTCCCAGTTCGAGGCAGCGTTCGTCTCCGCAGCGCACGACGAGGCGGACGTCGATCGCACGATCGTCGCCGCGCGGCGAGGCCTGGCAAAGCTCTAGACGAGGAAAGCCCCGCAACCTCGGGAGGAGGCGCGGGGCCGAACTGGCGGCGGCTGGCCTGGGTGTGAGCCCTCGAGCCGCCGTGAGCGCGCTGACGCTGGGGCTCTACCAGGAACCGTGAGAGCCGTGAGAGCCGTGGCTGCCGTGAGAGCCATGGCTGCCGTGAGAGCCGTGGCTGCCATGGGAACCGTGCGAGCCGTGACTGCCGTGACTCCCGTGGGAGCCGTGACTGCCATGGCTGCCGTGACTGCCGTGAGAACAGTGCTGGGCAGGGATCACGCCTCCCAGATCGTCCCCCAGCACGTCCTCGTCACAGCTGGTCTTGGCCTTCTCGATGACGGCATCTTCAGACTTACTAAGCATGCCTCGCGCACTCTTGGTGAACGAAGGCAAATTCCCTGGTCCATTCTGCTTCGGCGGCACGACTAGGAGTCTACATCACTCTGTTGTTTCGAGCGAGAGTCTGTCCGGCCGATCGTGCGAATGCCGGCGAGAGGTGGGAGATCCCCCCAGGAGGCCATACCCGCCCGGAGACCAAGGGTAGCCAGATACGCCGATCGAGGCAGCCTCGGAGATCCGCGCAAGGCAGGCCAAAAGCCGCCGGGATTTGCCCGAAGGGAGGTCCGCTGGGCGCTTTTCCAGGCGCTAAACACCCAGCATCCGCCAGCGTACGCCGCAACGCGCCAGCCGGCGCTCGCGCGCGTTGGACCCTAGCTCGCCTTCTTGGCCAGCAAGTTGAAGTTGGCGATGGCAGAGCAGCGAGCCTCGATCTCCCGCATCAGGCGCAGTCGGTTTGCCCGCAGGGGAAGGTCGTCGGTCATCACGAAGACGGCCTCGAAGAAGGCCGCCAGGGTGGGCGCGAAGGCAGCGATGGCAGCGATGGCGCGCTGGTAGTCGCTGCCCGCCGCTTCGAGGCCATTCTTCAGGACGTTGAACGCGTCGAAGAGCGCCTGCTCCTCGACCGGCACGTCCTTCTGGAGCGACGCTGGTGGAGCGATTTCCCCCGGGGTCGCGTCCTTGGCGATGTTGGCGGCGCGCTTGAACACCTCGCCCGCCGTCGCTCGAAGCGACGCATCCATCGTCGCCAGCGCCGCACAGCGCAGCTCCGCGTCATGAGGATCGGTCGCTCCCGCGGCCAGGGTCGCGTCTACGACATCCTGGGGGAAACGATCAGCGAGCAGGCCGCGCAGGCGGTCGCGGAAGAAGTCCGCTAGCTTGCTCGACGTTTCCGCCTGGGACTGGTCGAGCTCGACCGCAGCGTAGCCGGCGCGGGCAGCCGCGAACGCCTCGAGGAGGTTCAACGACCAGCGCTTCTCGAGCAGCGTCCGCAGGCTGCCGATGGTCGCGCGACGCAAGGCAAGTGGATCTGCGGCACCCGTCGGAATGAGCCCGACGGCGAAACAGCCGGCGAGGGTGTCCAGGCGATCCGCCAGCGCCACCAGTGCCCCGGCGTCGCTGGGTGCCGTTGCGTCATCCGCCCCTCGCGGCAGGTAGTGCTCGGCGATCACGGCGGCGACCTCTCGAGGTTTTCCTTGCTCGAGCGCATAGGCCATACCCATTTCCCCCTGAAGCTCGGGGAACTCACCGACCATCAAGGTCACGAGATCGCACTTCGCCAGACCAGCGCCGGCCACGGCGACCTCGCTCACCCCCGCGAGCCCGACCTGCTGGGCCAGCTTCGGCACCAGCGCCTCGACGCGCCGCACCTTGTCACCCACGCTGCCCAGACGCTTGTGGAAGACCACCGCGTCCAGCTGCTGCCTGCGCTGCTCGAGCGGCTGCTTGAGATCCTCGTCGTAGAAGAACTTGGCGTCGGCGAGGCGGGCGCGCATCACACGGTCGTTGCCCCGGCGAACGTTGTCCGGATGCTCGGCGGTGTTCACTACCGCGAGGTAGCGCGGCAACAGCTTCCCGTCAGCGCCGCGTACCCCGAAGTAGCGCTGATGGTCCTTCGCCACGTCGAGCACGACTCGCTCGGGCAGAGCCAGGAAGCCGGCGTCGAAGCCGCCGGCGACGATGTGCGGTTCTTCGACCAGAGACAGGTTCTCCCCCACCAGGAACTGATCCTCGATCAGCTCACCCCCGATCGCCTCAGCGGCCGCCCGGAGCTTCTGCAGCATGTTCTGGGCGCGCTCCGCCGAATCCACCAGCACGTGTTGCTCCCGCAGCCCACCCACGTAGCCGGCCGGCGCGGCCACGTCGAACTGCTTGCCCAGGAAGCGATGTCCCTGCGTCATCCGAGCGGCGCTCACCCCGGCAAATTCCATGGGCAAACACTCGTCACCGAACAGCGCGACCAACCAGCGCACGGGTCGCCCAAACGCGACGTCGCCGTCGGACCAGCGCATGCTCTTGCGGAACGGGATCGCGCCACACACCCTCGTCAGCGCCTCCGGCAGCAGGCTCTTCGCGCTCGCGCCCTGCTCCTGCTTGCGCGCGATCAGGTACTCGCCCTTGGCCGTATCCTTGCGCCCCAGCGCCGAGAGCTCGACCCCCAGCTTGCTCGCGAACGCTTCGGCGGCTCGCGTCGGCTTGCCATCGGCGTCGAAGGCAACCCGCGCAGGTGGTCCGAGCACCTCTTCATCCAGATCGGGTTGCGCCTCCGCCACGTCGCTCACGATCAACGCCAGTCGGCGCGCCGTACCACCGACCCAGAGGCCGCCGTGCTCCAGCCGCAGGCCCTTCAGCTCGTCCTTCACCAGCTTCGGCAGGGCCTTCAGCGCGCCGGCGACGAAGGACGAGGGAAGCTCTTCGACGCCAATTTCCAGTAGCAAGTCTCGTGTCATGGAACCTCGACCGACGCTCCGAGAGCTGGGGCGCTGGTGGCCTTGCGTCATAGCCCAGCCGCTGCCCTCACCCAAGCCCCCCTTGCCTCACGCAGACAGGTGCCTCAAAACGACCTCATGCGCATCGAATGTCCCACCTGCCAGACGGTGCTCGAAGACGTCCCGCCGGACTTCCCGACGCGCCCCTTCTGCTGCTCCCGCTGCAAGCTCATCGACCTCGGCAACTGGCTCGACGAGCGCTACCGGGTCTCGACGCCAGCGAACCCGGAGCTGATGGACGAAGAGCTGCTCAACTGAGGAACCGACGCGTCGACGCCGCCCCGTCGAGTGACCGGACGGCGTCCAAGCCCACGCGTCGCCAACTACCAGTCGACGACCGCGGCGCCCCAGGTGAAGCCCGAGCCGAACGCCGCCATCGCGACCTTCATGCCCTTCTTGAGCTTCCCGTTGCGCTCGGACTCGGCGAGCAGGATCGGGATGGTCGCCGCGGTGGTGTTGCCGTAGCGCATGATGTTGTTCACCAGCTTTTCCTCGGGGATACCCAGCACTTCCTTCGCGAGGTACTGGTTGATGCGCAGGTTCGCCTGGTGGAACACGAACAGGTCGACGTCGTCCCGGGTCAGGTTCTCGGCGGCGAAGACGCGCATCAGGCTCTCCGCCATGCGCTGGACGGCGTTCTTGAACACCTTTCGCCCTTCCATGTGAGCCCACATCAGCTCCGGGCTCACGATACCATTGCCGTCCGCGTCCTGGGGGATGAAGGGTTTGTTCCGCATGTCCCAGACCTTCTGACACAGCGCTTCCGCGTAGCGACCATCGGCTCCCAGGTGCCACTTGCGCACGCCTCGATCCTCATCGGTCGCGCTGACGATGCACGCGCCCGCGCCGTCTCCGAACAGGCAGGAGACGGTGCGACCGCGAGTGGTGAGGTCCAGCGCCGCCGAGTGCGTCTCGGATCCGACGACCAGGACGTGATTCAGGTTGCCCGACTGCACCATCGAAGCGGCGGTCCCGAGGCTGTACAGGAAGCCCGAACACTGGTTGCGAACGTCGAGGGCCGGCACGAACGTCGCCCCGTCACCGTCGCAGAGCCCGAGGCGCTGACCCAGCAGCACACCGGAGCCCGGAAACGCGAAGTCGGGAGAGAGCGTGGCCAGGACGATCATCCCGATGTCCTTCGGCTCGAGTCCCGCAGCCTCGATCGCCTGCCGCGCCGCGTGCTCGGCCATCTCGCCCGTGCCTACGCCATCGGCTGCGAACCGTCGCTCTTCGATGCCGGTGCGCTCGACGATCCACTCGTGCGTGGTGTCGATGCCGTACTGTTCCCGCAGGTCGTTGTTGGTGACCACTCGCGGTGGGACATAGAAACCGGTTCCGGAAATGTACGCGTTGGGCAAGAGGCCCTCCTCTCGGGTCGGCGAGCCGCCAGTGGCTTGGCCACCCGCCTCACAGCTGGATCGCTCTCGACCAGGTCCGTATCGGGACCAAGCCGGGGGCGAGTTGTTTCACCTGGTTGCCTCGACTGCAAGAGTGCCAGGGCGTAGGCTCGACGGAAATGTCCGACTCCCCCTCCGGTCCAAAGCCTGTCGCACCCACCCACAGTGCCGCTGACAGTGTGGTCCGCGCCATCACCGACGACGGCTCTTTCCGAGTGATTACCGCTTCCACCACCCACACCGTGCGGGGTGCCTGCGTCGCGCAGGGGACCACTGGTAGAACCACTGAGTACCTGAGCGACATGCTCACCGGCGCGGTCCTGTTCCGGGAGACGATGGCCCCTTCATTGAGGGTTCAAGCGATCCTCAGCGGGAGCGGATCGACAGGACGGATTGTCGCAGACTCACATCCGTCGGGAGATACGCGGGGCCTGGTCCAGCTGGGTAAGGCCAAGACGGAGCTCGCCCTGGGAGACGGCGCGCGCATCCAGGTCATGCGCTCGCTCTCCAGCGGCAAGCTCCAGCAAGGCGTCGTGGATGCGTCGTCCGACGGCGGGATCTCGACGGCCTACATGGCCTACATGCAGAACTCGGAGCAAGTCGTGAGCATGATCGCCCTCGACACGATCCTGGACGACAACCAGGTGGTCGCCGCCGGTGGCTACATGGTGCAGCTCCTCCCGGAAGTGGGTCGCGCCCCGCTCGCGGTGATGACCGAACGTCTCGAGGATTTCCGCAGCATCGCCGCACAGATCGCTCAGCCCGACTTCACGCCGGATCAGCTGCTGAGCGAGTTGCTCTACGGCATGCCCTTCACGCGCCTCGAGGAGAGCGAGGTCCGCTTCAACTGCTGGTGCAGTGAAGCCTCGATGATGGGCGCGCTGGCCAGCCTTCCCCACCCCGACATCGAAGATCTGGTGAAGGATGGCGAAGTCCTCGAGATCCAGTGCGACTACTGCCGCACGGAATACAAAGTAGCTCCCGAGCGCCTGCGCGGCATGCTCGCCGAGAACTGATCCGACATCGCGAAAGGTCCTTGAGAATGCGCCGTGCGTTTTGGGTTTGGGGGTTAGGGTGCAGCGTGGGTCTGGCGCTCACCGCCGTCTCGGGCTGCGGCGGCGGGCAAGCGCTGCCCAAGCGCGTGCTCGACTCGAAGGCGCCGAGCAACGTCGCGCCCACGCCTCCGGCCCCGTTTCAGCTCAGTGTCATCGGGACCAACGACATGCACGGCGCCGTCGAGCGCTTGCCGCTCTTTGCAGGCTACGTCGACAGCCTGCGCGAGCAGGAGCGCGGGAACCGCGAGCTGCTGCTGCTGGACGCTGGCGACATCTTCCAGGGCAGCCTCGAGTCGAACCTCGGTGAAGGCGACGTCATGATCCAGGCGATGAATCGCTTGGGCTACCGCGCGGCAGCAGTAGGGAACCACGAGTTCGACTTCGGCCCTGTGGGAGAGGCTCGAACCGGGGATCCTCAGGGAGCGCTCCGCGCGCGAATCGCCGAGGCTGACTTCCCGTTCCTGGCGGCGAACCTGTTCAGCAAGGGTACGCGCCAGCTGCCCGAGTGGAAGAATCTCGAGGCGAGCACGCTGATCGAGGTGCATGGCGTGAAGATCGGCCTGGTCGGCCTGTCCACGCCAGAGACGCCGAACATCGTGTTGCCAGCGTATCTGGAGGGGCTCGATTTCCAGGACCCACTGCCGATCGTCACCGAGCAAGCCGCGCGGCTGAGGGGCCAGGGTGCGGACGTCGTGATCGTCACCGCGCACATCGGCGGCAGCTGCACTCGGTTCGAGCACGCACAGGATCTATCGAGCTGTGACATGAGTCAGGAGGCGATGGAGCTACTGCAGAAGCTCGAACCCGGCCTGGTCGACGTGTTCATCGGTGGCCACACTCACAAGGCCGTCGCGCACGAGGTCAACGGCGTCGCGCTGGTGGAGAGCTTCTCGAAGCTAGAGGCCTTCTCCCGGGTGGACCTGACGCTGCAACCACCCGGAAACGGGGAACCGGCGAGGCTGCTCGATCGGCAGATCCTGCCTCCTCAGCGCATGTGCGACGACGCCAGCGGACTGCTCGAGAGCTGCAAGGCCGACGAGTACGCGGGACGACGCGTGACCCCTGCGAGCGACGTCCAGGCCATGATCCAGCCCGCACTCGCTCGAGCCAAGTCGAAGCGCGAGCAGCCCCTGGGTATCGAGGTGCGGGCGGAGGTGACCCGTGGCTATGACAAGCCGTCAGCCCTCGGGAACCTCTTCGCCGACCTCACCCTGCTCGGCGCGCGCCAGGTGTTCGCCAGCGGCAGGCCGGAAGGCGCCGACGTCGCCGTGGCCAACGGCGGCGGCCTGCGCGCGAATCTGCCGGCTGGACCGCTGACCTACGGCTCGCTGTTCAACGCGATGCCGTTCGACAACCTGATCGCCCGAGTGCGCCTGACCGGCGCTCAGCTCGCGCAAGTGATCGCGTCCCACATGCAACGCTCGGGCGGCGGTATCCTCTCCGTAGCGGGCGTGGACGTCAGCATCTCTTGCCATGGGGATACACCCGAGGTCCAGCTACGGCGCCCCGGGGGCAAGCTCGTGCGCGACGAAGACGTGCTCTGGCTGGCGCTGAGCGACTACCTCGCCACCGGCGGTGACGGCCTGTTCAAGGGCGTCCAACTCGCGAAGGACGCGGTGGAGATTTCCCCGGACGTGATGCTCCGCGACGCCATGGCGGACGCCCTCAGCGCCTGGGGCAAAGGCGGCAAGGCCCCGGCCCTGAGCAACGGCCGGCTCGACCCGAGCAAGCTCTTCGACCCCAAGCGGCTGCGGATCCAGCGCGCAGAGCGGCGTCCGGTTTGCCCCTGAGCGTGCGGCGCTCGTTTGCTGAGCAGGCTGCTCAGAAGTGACGCGTCGACGGGCGGTTCCAGGAGCACGTCGAGCGCGCCTCACCCCGAGAACCCCCTGAGAATCGTCCAGCGGCCGACCCTGGCACGCGGCTTGTAACAGGAGCGCAAGAAGCCGCCCCTCGCTCGGGAATTGATTCCCGGAGGAGATGGTCGCGGCCTCAGGAAGGGAGCGGTCCATGATGATTCGATTCTGGGGTGTCCGCGGCACCATCGCGTCACCGGGCGCCGACACGGCGAAGGTCGGCGGCAACACCAGCTGCGTGGAGGTCGCGTGCGAGGGGTCGGGGGGTGAGGTGACCCGGATCGCGCTGGACGCTGGCACGGGGCTACGTGGATTCGGAGACAGCCTGCTCGCGGAGGCCGCGCGCCAGGCGACTCCGGAAAGGCCGCCACGGGTGAAGCTGAGCCTGCTCTTCAGCCACTACCACTGGGATCACATCCAGGGGCTACCGCTGTTCGCCCCGCTGTACCTGCCGGGCACCGAGCTCGACGTCTTTGGACCGAACTTCGGCGGCGGCGTCGAGGGTGTCCTGCGAGCGCAGATGCAGGCACCTGTATTCCCCGTGGAATATTCTGAGCTCGCCTCTCGAGTGCGTGCGCGCGATCTGGCTTCGGGTCAGTCTCTGGAAGTCGGCTGTGCTCGCGTGACCACCGCAAGGCTGAACCACCCGGGCGGCGTCTTTGGCTACCGGGTCGAGCACGCGGGGCGCAGCGTGGTGTACGCGACCGACACCGAGCACTACGCATGCGCAGACCCTGCGCTGGTCAGGCTGGCGCAGCACGCAGACGTGCTGATCTACGACGCCATGTACCTCCCCGAAGAGTATCGCGGGGAAACGGGCATGTCGAAGGTGGGCTGGGGACACAGCACCTTCGAGGCCGCCGCCGAGGTGGCGCTGAAGGCAGGGGTCCGCCGCTTGGTGCTCTTTCATCACGACCCCTGTCGCGATGACTGGGCGGTGGTCGAGCTGGAATCGCGAGCGCGTCAGCTGTTCCCGAACAGCGTCGCGGCGCGCGAGGGACAGGTCTTGGACCTGCCGCTGGATGCCTGCGCGGCGTGAACCAGCCTCAAACGCGGCCAACGGCGGGGATGGACTGCTATGCTGTAGCTTCGACTCGCGCCATGTCTCGCCTCTCGCTCCTCGTCGACCTCGCCGCGCTGCTGACGCGCGAGGTCGACCTGGACGCGCTGCTGAGCGCCGCCTGCGAACGAGTCGCGGAGGCCTTGGGGGCCGATCGAGCCTCGATCTGGCTGGTGGACGCGGAGCGCGGCGACCTGGTGACGCGGGTCGCGCTGCTGCCAGAGGTTCCGCAGCTGCGTCAGGCGCTGGGCAAGGGGCTCGCCGGCTACGTCGCCGAGACGGGAGAGGTCGTGCGGGTCGACGACGCGCCAAACGACCCACGCTTCGACCCCAGCGCCGATCGCGAGACCGGCTACAGCACCCGAAACATGCTGGTGGTCCCCATACGCCGCGCTCCCGAGCTGCCCGTGCGAGGCGTGGTGCAGCTCCTGAACAAAGCGAACGGCCGCTTCGACGCAGAGGACGAGCGCTACCTCCACGCGCTGGCGACACAGCTGGGACGCGCCCTCGAGTTGACCACGCTGCGACCCGAGAAGCGCAGCGACCCTGGGCTCACGCTGCGCGGGCCGTTCAACCACATCGTCGGGCTCAGCGAACCGATGAAGCGAGTCTACGAGCGCATCGGACGCGCCGCGGGCACGGACGCTTCGGTAATTTTCCGCGGAGCAACCGGAACGGGCAAGACGCTGCTTGCTCGAGCCGTGCACGTCAACTCCGCACGCCAGACTGGGCCGTTCGTGGTGGTCGACTGCACCACCCTGCCCTCTCAGCTGGTGGAGAGCGAGCTCTTCGGACACGAGCGCGGCGCGTTCACTGGCGCGGACCGGCGAGTGCCCGGCAAGGTCGAGCTGGCCCGCGGCGGCAGCCTGTTGCTCGACGAGGTCGGCGACCTCCCCCTGGAGAGTCAGGGCAAGCTCCTGCGTCTGCTGCAGGATCGGTGCTACGAGCGCGTCGGCGGTCGAGAGACGCTGCAGGCCGACGTCCGGGTGCTGGCAGCAACGCACCGAGACCTGGAGCACATGCTGGCAAAAGGTCAATTCCGCGAGGATCTCTACTATCGACTGAGAGTCGTCGAGGTCCAGGTGCCAAGCCTGCAGGAGCGCGGCGCGAGCGAGATCGAGATCCTGCTCAGGCACTTCATCGAACGCGCCAGTGAGCGCCACGGCCGACCAGCGCTACGCCTCGACGCGCGGACGCTCGCGACCCTCGTCGCCCGACCTTGGCCAGGAAATGTGCGCGAGCTGGAACACTGGGTCGAGAGCGCCACGGTGCTGTCCAGCGAGGGCCTGCTCCACTCCGACCTGCTGAACGACTCGACCCAGGCCTCGCGCCGGGAATCCACGACGTCGGCCGACGCCTGGCTGGAGCTTCCGCTGGATCTACAGCTCAACGAGGCGAGCCGCCGCTACGCAGAGCGCGTGCTGGCGCTCCACGGAGGAAACAAGACCGACACGGCCAGAGCCCTTGGGATCAGCCGGAATACTCTGAGCAGATTGCTCAAGCCATGAGTCGGCTCGACCGGGACCCAAAGGCTTGCCGGATCCAGCCACCCGGGGTCCAATGCCCGAGTGAAGGAGCTTGAACGCAGCCTCGGGCTGCCCGCAGTGATCGCGATCAGCGTGAGCGCGATGCTGGGCAGTGGCATCTTCGTGTTGCCGGGGCTGGCTGCGGCGCAGGCGGGCCCGAGCGTTTGGCTCTCGTACTTGCTGGCCGGTCTGTGCGTGCTCCCAGCGGCCACCTGCAAGGCCGAGCTGGCGACGGCGATGCCGACTTCCGGGGGCACCTACGTGTACCTCGAGCGCATCTTCGGCCCGCTCGTCGGCAGCGTCGCGGGCGTGGCGCTCTGGGCATCCATGCTGCTCAAGAGCGCGTTCGCCTTGCTCGGATTTGGCACCTACCTGCTCGTGATGGCGGAGCTCCCTCTGCGCCCCACCGCGCTGGTGCTGCTGGTGGCCATTTCGCTGCTGAACGTGGTCGGTGTGCGGAAGGTCGGCAAGGCCCAGGTCGTGATCGTCGGTCTATCCTTGCTAGGGCTAGGGCTCCTGGTGGCGTTCGGTCTGCCGAAGGTCGACCCGAGGAACCTGGAGCATTCATTTCCTCACGGAGTCACCGGCCTGCTCGCGGCGACGGGTTTCGTCTTCGTCTCGTACAACGGCGTCACCAAGGTCGCGGCCGTCGCCGAAGAGGTGAAGAACCCTCAGCGAAACCTGCCGCTCGGCATCCTGCTCTCGCTGGGCGGGATCATGATCGTATACGGCTTGGTCACGTTCACACTGGTGGGCAACGTGCCCATGAGCGAGCTCGGCAGCGATCTCAAGCCGATCCACACTCTCGCACACCACGTAGGAGGTAGCGTCGCGGGCAAGGTCGCGGCGGTGCTCGGCGTCGTGACGATGGTGTCGATGGCAAACGCTGGCTTGCTCGCCGCGTCGCGCTTCCCCTTCGCGATGGCGCGCGAGCAGCTGCTACCTGCGAGCCTGGCGAGCGTCCACCGACGCTATCAGACGCCGATCATCGCGATCCTGATCACCGCCGCGGCGATGGCGATCGCCATCTCCTTCTTCGAGGTAGCCAAGCTGGCGAAGCTCGCGAGCTCGATCGTGATCCTGCTCTACGTCTCGGAGAACCTGGCGGTGGTGGTCTTCCGGGAGAGCCGCGTCAACTGGTACAAGCCGACCTTCGAGGCGCCGCTCTACCCCTGGGTACCAGCGCTGGGCGCTCTGAGCGGGGTGGTGTTGCTGTTCATGATCGGCCCGACGGTGCTGCTCGCCGTCGGTCTGGTCACGGTCCCAGGATTGCTCACGTACCTGTTCTATGGCCGGGCTCGAGCCCGCCGACGCGGGGTGGTGGGGCAGCGCACGAAGCGCGCGGATCTGCTGCAGACGGCGCGCCCGGTAGACACCGAAGACGCGCTCAGCCAGGCGGAGGCGGTGGTGGCGCTGTTCGGTGGCGAGCGGTCACCCGAGATGCTGGTGGAGGTGGGAGGCGCCCTGGCGGAGAGCGGCACCGTACAGGTCGCGCACTTGACCGAGGTCCCGGAGCAGATGGCGCTGGACGTCGTGCTCGAGGAAGACGTGACCCTACGGTCGCTGCGGCGACGCTCCCACGCGGCCGCCGATCAGCAGGGCGCGCACCTGGACTTCCACGCCATCGTGGCGCGTGACCTGGTGGGGACGGTCCACAGCGTGACTAGCCGCACGGAATGCCACTGGCTGGTGATGGAGTGGCAGGGACCGAGCCGCAAGAGCTTGCTGCCATACAACCCCATCGGTTGGCTGATCAACCACCTCGACACCAACCTGGCGTTGGTGCGCGACGTGGGGATCCGCTACGTTCGAGAGATCCTCGTCTACCCGGAGCCAGGTCCCCACGACGCGCTGGTCGTGCGCACCGCCGCGCACCTCGCCCAGAACTGGGGAGCCCACGTGACCCTGGTGCGCTTCGTTCCCGACGACGCTGGCGAGGATCAGGTCGAGGCCGAGCAATCCTATCTCGAGCAGCTGGAGCTGCTCGTCGAGGAGCCGATCAAGCAGCATGTTCTGCGCGGAAAGAACCTCGTCACCAGCCTGAACTCCGAGACTGCGGCGTTCGACCTGCTCGTGATGGGGCAGGCCGACGCCTCCTTGTTCGCGACGCTGCGCGGCACGGCCCACGCGCGCATCATCAAGGGCTCGGCCTGCAGCGTGCTCAGCCTGAAGACGCCGCGAGTACAGACTCACGCCGCACTCCGGCGGCACGCCAGCGCGGAGGAGAGCCAGAGTCGCTTGATGCCATTCGTCGCTCCGGGCGCGCTCCAGGCTCGCGTGCGGGTACACAGGAAGGAAGACCTGTTTGCGCACGTGGCCCAGGTCTTCGAGGCCATCCTCCTCGGACGCGTGAACGCCCGGGTGATTCAGGATGCGCTGTGGGAGCGAGAGAAGACACAGAACACTTCCGTAGGGAGAGGCGTTGCCCTGCCCCACGCCACGGTTGCGGACATCCCCTCGTACCTCGGCGTGTTCACCACGAAGGCCCCCTTGGACTACGCCGGCCCCGACGGGAATCCCGTAGACGTGTTCTTCGTGACGCTATGTCCCCCGAGCGACCGCAGCACGCACCTCGAACTGCTGCGAGAGATCGCGGCCCTGACACTGAAGACGGATCTGCTCGACCGCTTGCGCAAGGCCGAGACTGCGTTCGAGATGCGAGAGGCGCTCGAGGAGTGCTGTCATGTCCTGGACGACGCCGACGAGAAGGCGCGAGAGGAGTCCAGTCAGGCGCCGCTGGACACCAGTGTCGGTACCCCCTGAGCGAATCGCGCACGCCAAGCTGCGGGGCAACGCTGACCGAGAGGTCACACAAAGCGTTTGCCGCGACGGGATTCTGGGCGAAGAATGCGCGCTATGGGGAGCCTCGAGAGCGTGATGCGCGACGACCACCGCCTGCCGCCGCTAGCCGAACCCGGCTACGACTTCCAGGGCGCGACCTTCGACCTCGAGCGGGAGGAGGACCGCCAGATCGTTCGCTTCATCCTCTCTCAGGCGCTGTACGGCGAGGCCACCGGCGTCTACTGCGGCAAGTCGCTGTATGCCGCGGGCTCCCTGGAGGCCGCGCGCTTCTATCTGCGCCAGGCCAAGCAAGAGCTGAATCACCTCGGCACCTTCGCCGAGATCTTCCGCATCCTGGAGCTCACCCCGGAGCCGGCACACTGGGTGGTGAAGCTGCTGTCGTCCCACAACAACTACTACCCGCTCAAGGTGATGATGGAGCACGCGCTCGGCGAGGGCATGGTGCTCGACATCTTCAAGGACCTGCTGCTGCAGACGTTGCCGGATTCGGATCCCCGGGTGCCGCTGATCAAGAAGAAGCTCCGCATCGTGTGTCGCGAGGAGCAGGAGCACGTGGCGTGGGGTGAAAAGGAGACCAAGCGTCTCCTCGAGGAAAAGCCCTATCTCCGCACGCCGTTCTACGGCTTGCTGGAGTTCCAGATGGCCGTGGTACCGTTCATCACCCGTGCCTTCAAGCAGCGTACTCAGGGACACCCGGTGCTGGAGCACCTGGAGCCTTTCCTCGAGTTCGTTCGCCAGCGCGTGTTCGAGCAGGGAATGGCGCTGGGTATCGTTCCCCAGGAGCGCCCCGGTTTTGCCAGGCGGCAACTGGCGATCGCCAGCGGCCTCGCCCTGTACGGTCGCAGCCAGTTCGCCCGCAGCACGTCGAAGCTCGAGAAGATCTACCTCGAGGAGCTCGGCTTTCAGTGACCTCAGTCGTCGTCGTTGCCGTGAGAGCTACCCACCGCGAGACGGGAACTCCCCGGCTTCGACGATCGAGACTCTTCGGTGAGCTTCTTGGTGTAGCGGCTGTCGACGTCGACGAACCGCTCCGCTAGGGCCTTCACGAACGCGGCCATCCAGGTATTCCGGCCCAGCTCCCGCTCGAGAGATTCCCGCGTCACGACCTTGGTCACGACGCGGGTGAGCGCTCGCACGCTCGCGGTGCGGGGCATCTGGGTGAATACGGCGGTCTCACCGAAGACCTCGCCCGGTCCCATCTCCCGCAGCGTCACCCACTCGCCGTCGTCCTCCTTGAACACCTCACAGGTGCCCTCGACGATGATGTAGGCGGCGTCCGCAGCATCTCCCTCGGCGACGATCATGTCTCCAGCTTCGAAAGCCTGGACGGGGAACCAGCCGCCACCGCGCAGGAAGTCCTCCAGCTCCAGCTTCAGCGCTTCCACGGTCTGGTAGCGATCCTCCGGGCGTCTTGCGAGAGCACGCATGGTGATTGCAGCGAGCTGAGGCGGCACCTCCCGTTCGCCAGCCACCTCCTCGAGGGGCGGGACCTGACCCTCGCGCGCCTTGATCAGCACCTGGAACGATCGCTCGCCTCGATACGGCGGCCCACCGGTGAGCACCTGATAGAGGATCGCCCCGAGGCCGAACACGTCGCTGCGAGCGTCCACCTCGTGAACGTCCCCGCGCGCCTGCTCCGGCGACATGTACGCGATGGTTCCGATCACACGGCCGTCTTCGTCCTCCAGCTCCTCCTTCTTCCTCCCGGCAACAACTACCGGTCGCGTATCGTGATCGTCCAGACTGCCCGCGCTGCGGCTGATCTTCGCGATTCCCCAGTCCATGACGTAGACCTGTCCGTAGGACCCAACCATGATGTTGTCGGGCTTGAGATCGCGGTGGACGACGCCCCGGCTGTGTGCGAAGGCGACGGCGTCGCAGACCTTCAAGAGCACGCTCACCACCCGCTCGAGGCGCGTTCGCTCCAGGCTGCTGCCCTCGTTCAGGAGATCGGTCAGCGTGTGCCCTCGCACCAGCTTCATGGTGAAGAAGCGCGGGGTCCCGTCCTCGCCCAACCCGATGTCGTAGACAGGGACGATGTTCGGGTGATCCAGCTGCCCCGTGATCTGGGCTTCCTCGAGAAAACGCCCTCCCATCTCACTCGAGGCGAAGCTCTCGTCGATGACCTTCATCGCGGCGTCTCGCAAGATGATGCGATCCAGCACGCGCCGCACGGTCCCCATGCCTCCGCGCCCGACCTCCCCCTCGTCGACGAAGCGCTCCGCGCCGTTCAGGGAAGCCACCTGCGAGATGGGCGACTGCATCGCCGGGGTCTCGGGACTGTGCTTGGTCGCCGCCACGGTCCCACCGCGCAACGCGCCCTCATGCTTGGTCGAGAGCGTCACATGCAGGTCCTCAGGGGACGTCAACGTCTGCTGAGGCTTTCCGGAGTCTTCCGTCGATGACATGGGCGCAAGATCGATGGTGCCGAAGTCTGACGCGCCCGACCACCGGATCCAGCAAGCACCCGCGTGACATGCCTGCCTGCGACCCACGATCGCCAAGTCCGTTCTCGAGACCAGACCAGACCAGACCGCCTCGCTCGAGCGGCTTCTTGGTTGGGCCAGGGCGCAGTGGACGGCTGCCGCACCGAAACGCTCCCGCAGAGGGCGGCTGACTTGCATCGTCGCAGCGCCGCTTCTATAGTTACTAGTCACGTAGCTGTGCTCCGTAGTGCATGGCTTAACGCATGGAATTGCTAAATATTTGCGTGAGCGCCGAGCCCTTGACGTAGAGAGCTGCACTCTCCCCCCCTGCGCCCCCTGCTCACCTCCAGGCTGGGGTTTACGTCTAGTTCTGGTCGGGAAACCCTGCGCCCCAGCGACACGCCGCTCGCGAAGCCAATCGACCCAACGAAAACCCGAAGCAGCCAACAGCAACTCAGTCACGGCGCTCCGGGTCCGGAGACTCAACCAATCAACCAACTCGGCGCGCCTAGACGGAGCACCAGAACGACAGGAGGTCCCCCGTGGCCCACGCAATCAATCGTTACAAGGCCGACATTCGTGATTTCCACTTCGTGCTCTTCGAGCAGTTCAAGCTCCAGGAGATCTTCGGCAAGCCGCCTTACGAAGACTGGAGCGAGGACGTCGCCAAGGCCGTACTGGAAGAGGTGCATCGATTCGGCACCGAGATCCTGGGCCCCCTGAACGCGATCGGAGACCAGGAAGGTTGCCGCCTGGAAAATGGTCAGGTGTACACGCCCACGGGGTTCAAGGACGCCTGGAAGAAGATGTACGAAGCGGGGTTCAAGAGCCTCAGCATCTCACCTGAGTTCGGTGGTCAAGGCGCGCCAACGGCACTGTCAGCGCTCGCCACGGAGCTGTCCAGCGGCCCGAACACCGCATTCGAGATGTACCCTGGTCTCACGATTGGCGCCGCAGAGCTGATCGAGGCGTTCGGCACCGAGGAGCAGAGAGCGCTGTACTGCGAGCGCATGTTCAACGGCACCTGGGGCGGCACCATGTGCCTCACGGAAGCACATGCTGGCAGCGACGTCGGTGAGGCCAAGACGTTCGCCAAGAAGAACCCTGACGGCTCCTACGCGATCAAGGGCGGTAAGATCTTCATCAGCGGCGGCGACCAAGACCTGACGGAGAACATCATCCACATGGTGCTCGCTCGCACCGAGGGCGCTCCCAAGGGCACGAAGGGTCTCTCGCTGTTCATCGTACCGAAGCTCAAGGTGGACGCCGAAGGCAACGTCTTGGGCTCCAACGACGTCGCAGTTCCCGCCATCGAGCACAAGATGGGCATCAACGGCTCCTCCACGTGTCAGCTGTCCTTCGGCGACAACGATGAGTGCGTCGGCTACCTGCTCGGCGACACCGAGATGAAGGGCATGCGCCAGATGTTCCAGATGATGAACTACGCCCGCGTCGGCGTGGGCCTCCAGGGACTCGCGGTGGCCTCCACGGCGTACCTGAACGCGCTCGAGTACGCGAAGGACCGCAAGCAGGGTCCGAGCGTGCGCAACTTCAAGGACCCCGAGGCGCCCCGGGTGAGCATCATCGAGCACCCGGACGTGCGCCGCATGCTGCTCGACATGAAGGCACGCGTCGAGGGCATCCGCGCGCTGATCGCCAAGGGCGCGAGTCACATGGATCGCGCCAGCTCGCTGAAGGCCACGGGCGGCAAGGAGGAGGAGATCACCTATCACGAGGGACAGCTCGAGCTGATGACCCCCCTGATCAAGGCGTATTCGTCGGATCAAGCGTTCCGCATCTGCGAGACCGCCATCCAGGTCCACGGTGGAATGGGCTACACCCGTGATTTCCCTGTGGAACAATACTGCCGCGACTCGAAGATCTTCAGCATCTACGAGGGCACGAACCACATCCAGGCGCTGGACCTCGTCGCGCGGAAGCTCAACATGGGTGGCGGTCAGTACGCCATGGCGCTCTTGCAGGACATCGGCAAGTTCATCGCCAAGCTCAAGGGTGACACGGTGTTCGGCCGCAGCGTGGAGAAGCTCGAGGAGGCCCACGGCGCCGTCGCGTCCACGGCGATGCAGTTCATGACCTGGTTCCAGGCGGGCGAGATGGAGCGTGTCCCGTTGGTCGCCAATCGCTTCCTGAAGATGATGAGCGAGCTGGTGATCGGCTGGCTGCTGCTGGACGCCGCGGTCATCGCGAGCGCTCGCCAGGCGGAGGTCGAGCACGATCATCCCGACTGGGCCTTCTACGAAGGCAAGAAGCACGCGGCGCGCTACTTCGCGCTCAACGTATTGCCCGAAGTGGTCGCGTCCGCGGAGACCATCAAGCTGGGAGATCGCAGCCCGCTGGACATTCCCGACGCCGCGTTCGCGACGGTTTGAGGCGCGGGCCGCGCACCGCACGCGCTCCCTCGCTCCCGATCCACGAGAAGACCAAGCTGGCCCCGCCTCGGACTCGCTCCGAGCGGGGCTGTGTGGATCTCGTCGCTGGCGCCAGGTTGGCGAGGCGACTCAGCCGAGCCCGAGCTTCTTCAGGTCCTCATCCGCCGCCTGGCTCCAGCCACGGTTGGCCCTGGGCGACGCTGGGCTGGGGTGCAGGATCGTCCCCACCTGGAGTCGACCCGCTTCGAGCTCGCTCGCCAGGGCGACCTCGGCGCGCTTCTTGGCGAAGGCTCCCACACCGACGATCCACCTCGGCTGGAGCAGCTTCACGCAGTCGCGCAGCGCCCCGTCACACAGCTCGAACAGCTGTTCGCGTTCAGCCATCGGAAGCTTGTCAGGGGTGAAGTTCTTTCCGCTCTCCTCCATGAACACCAGCGGACAGTAGTTCAGGATGAAATTCCGTGCGAAAAACCTGGCAGGCGTCTGGTAGCGCTCCCTCGCCCAGCCCCACAGCCGCGTCCCGCTGACCTCCGAGCGCGGACACTCGAAGCCCTGGATCAAGCGCTTCGGGTGCTGCTGGCTCGGGACCTTCACGTCGCCCGTGATACCGAGGAAGTCTCGCACCATCGCGATATCGCCGAACGGTACGCCAGTCTGCGCCATGCCGAAGGGGCCCGGGTTCATGCCCAGAAACAGCACCTCGCGCGTACCCTGTCCCCAGCGCTCGAGGTAGCGCTCGTGGGGCTCCCGCGCGTAGTCGAGCGGGTTGTAGACGTGGGTGACCGGAGGCGAGAAGGACAGCGCGTCGACGCCGCGGCTCAGCTTGCGACTGACTCGAACCAGGGACATGGGGCTCCCTAACACAGCCGGGATGAGGTAACTTCGTTCGCATCATGCGGGTTCGGAGCGCTTCGTGGATCGCGGTTTCAGCGACAGCTTGCCTGCTGGTCTCGGCGTGCGGTGGCGATGCGTTCGTCTCCGACGACGGTGCCGGTGGGAGCGCGGCCAGCGGGGGTTCCGGGGCGAGCGGGGGTTCCGGAGCGACCAGCGGCAGTGGGGGCACTGCCAGCGGGGGAAGCGCGGGCAGCTCGGCTGGCGGCGCGGGCAATGGCGGTAGCGGGGGGACGGGAGGGGGTCGCCAGTGCCCGCCAGAACGCCCCAGCGGACCGTGCGACGTTCCCGACCTCGAATGCGCCTACGGGGATCCGAAGTGCTGCCAGGATCAGGCCACCTGCAGGGACGGGGTCTGGGTCGTAGCGCCTTGCCCTCAGATCAACTGCCCCGATACGCCGCCGCTTCACGGCGACGACTGCAGCTGCCAGGACAGCAAGCAGTGCAGCTACGGCTGTGGTCAGAACGCGGTGTCCGTCGAAGCGTCTTGCACCAACCAGGGGACCTGGTCGGTCCAGGCGCGCCCTTGCCCGGGTCCGTGCGGAAATCAAATGTGCATGCTGGGTCAAGTCTGCGTGACCAAGGTCAAGGACGGAATGGCCCAGGAGCAGTACTGCACACAGACCTCGTGCAGCGGCCCCCTCGGCTGTCAGTGTGCAAGCGCGCTGTGTGGCGTGGGCTACGACTGCGACCGGGTGGAGAACCTCGGGCTCATCTGCACCACTCAGTGAGTTCGACTCACTCGGCTTCGGCGCAGCAACGGAACCCTGTCTCGGTGCCGTTGTAGTAGCTATCATGAGCGGTCTGCGCCGCACGGCAGAAGTTTCTCCCGGGCTGCCAGTACGCGCCCTTCATCGCGGGTCGCGTGTTCGCGGTGCCGTCGATGGCGACGAACTCCTCGAGGTTGCCGCTCATGTCTCGCACACCGAAGGGACTCGTGCAGCCTGGGTGGCTGCCGCGCTCCGCGCGCAGGTCGTAGAGCTTGCCCTTCTGGATGTCCACGATGTCCTGGCGATCTGCGTTGCACGCTTCAGGGTCCCGTTTGAACCCGTACGGATATGGTCGTAGCTCCTCGCCTTCGCAGGCGAAGTTCCATTCGCTCTCGCTGCAGACCCGCTTGCCCTGCGCCGCGCAGGTCTTCTTCGCGTCGCTGAAGCTCTTGAAGTTGGCTGGTTTCGCCTCTCCTGGCTCCGCGTACTCGTCGCGGTCCATGCAGAAGCGCATGGTCACGCGGTAGTTGGACTTGCACACCGCTGGCTGCCGATACTCAGCGCACCGAAATTGCTCGTAGCGCCCTGGTCCGTCCAGGTACCGCAGGCAGGTCTGCTCCACCTCAGGGCAGTACTCACCCTCCACCAACACCATATCCGCAGGGCAAATACTCGCCTCGACCGCCGCGGTAGGCTTGGCGCTCGCCACCACGAGGTGGAGCGGTCCCGCCGGCCGCTGTTCAGGGGAGATCTCCGAGGAGGATCCGGCAGCGGTGCCCAGTCCGAGCACGAGACCTATCATCGAAATCAGACCAGCGGTGCGGAGCATGGCCGGGACGGGTTCAAGATGCGTGCCGTCCTCGGGCCGGGGAACCATCCAAGAAAGATCCCACGGTTACGCGCGCAACCATCCGCGACCGCCCACATGCGCGCTGGAGGTGATGCCTCGACTCACGCGGACTCCAAGCCTCACTGCTGCCTGCAGACCGCAGGCTGCCTGCATGGCGCCGCGGGCTAGGGATTCGGGGGTGAGGGACCCGGCGAAGACGCGACTTTGCCCGCTGGAAGGACGTTCGCTTCCCACTGCTCTCCGCATTGGCGACACTCTGGCCATGCCTGAAGCCGGCGCTGCCAAAACGACACGTCCTGCCATCCCTGGTCGTCTCCCCTTCCAGTTCACCGCCATCGATCCAAGTATCCGCCGGGAAATTATCTACCACCACGCGAGCGACGGCTATCCACTGTCCGGCGTGCTCTATTCACCACCGCGAGGAGATTCCGACCTGGCTGTGCTGGCCATGCACCCTCGCGGCGACTTCAGCCGGCACTACCTCGCGCCGTACACGGCGCTCGGAGGCTTCGCGTTCTTCGGAGCGACCTCCCGCTACCTCCACAATGACGCCGACGCGCTCCATGAGCGACTCCTGCTCGACGTCGCCGGGAGCGTTCAGTGGCTGTACGATCGTGGGTTCACGCGCGTGGTGCTGATGGGCAACTCTGGCGGTTGCTCACTCTTCAGCTACTACCTGGATCAGGCCTCCAGCCCGCCGGAGCTGCGCCATGGGGAGGCGCCCAGCGGGGATCGGGTTCCGCTCGGGGACTTCGAGCTGCCAGACGTGGCCGGCTTCTTCGCTCTCGCTGCGCATCCCGGAGAGGGAGCGTTCCTGCTCGAGCGCCTCGATCCGTCGGTCGTAGACGAGGCGGACCCGGTGAGCGCGAATCCCAAGCTCGACATGTATGATCCCAGGAACGGCTACGTGCCGATGCACCTCGGACCGTCGAGGTACTCTGCGGACTTCCTGGCCGAGTTCCGCGCGGCACAGGTCGCACGCTGCGAGCGACTGGACGCCCGTGCCCGAGCCTGGATCGAGGAGGCGCGGGCCCATCGTCAGATGGTGCGAGACGCCGAGCGCTTCGCTGCTCTCCCTCCGGGCGAAAAGCTGCGAGTCGTGCGCCACAGCCTCGTGCGTCGCTACATGCTGATCTATCGCACCCTCGCGGATCCACGCTATCTGGATCCGAGCCTCGACCCAAGCCAGCGTCCGATGGGCAGCATCTTCAGCTTTGGACGTGATCCCATAGCGGGCAACTACGGCGAAGGGCTCGCTCGCTCGATGAGCGCGCGGGGTTGGCTCTCGACCTGGTCTGGCCTGAGTTCACGCGCGAGCCTGGACAAGACGCTCCCCAGCGTCACCTGCCCCTTCCACCTATGCAACGCCCTCGCGGACATGGACATCTACCCCGGCGAAGCGAGCACGATGTTCGAGCTGGCCCGAAGCGAGGACAAGACGCGCTCCGAGCTGCCTTTCGCGGATCACTACCTGAATCCTCACGGAGACGAGGGTCGGCGGCTCGGTGACCCGCGGCAGCGCTGCGCGGAGCAGATCTTCTTGCCCTGGCTCCGGGAGCGCTGGCCGAGCAGCGCCGCCTGAAACATACTCCGTTCCGAGGACAGCCGGATTCGCCTCGACACGCTGACGAGCTGCGCTATGCAGCGGGGGTGGTACGCAGGACGGTGCTCGCGGGGATCTCCACTGTGCTCGCGATCGTGGGTTGCGGCTCGAGCAGCTCCCCCCGGGACAGCGGCGCCGGCGCCGGGCCCGGAGGTGGTGCAGGGCTCGCGGGTGGCGGCGCAGCGAGCGGGGGAACCTCGGCGAGCGGGACTGCAGGAGAGAGCAGCGGGGGCTCGGCGGGTCATGGCGAGAGCGGGGGCGCCGCCGGGATCGGCGGGAGCGGGGGCGAGAGCGTACTCCGCATACATTACCACACGGATTCAAACTTTCGCATCGCATTGCGGGGGCAAGGACCGAACCTCGACTGGGATACGTCGACCCCGACGACGCAGATCCAGAGCGGGATCTGGGAGCACCGTTTCCAGGGCCTGACGAGCGGACTGCAGTTCAAGCCGGTGCTCGAGAGCAACGGCGGGGAGGTGGCGTGGCCCAAGGGCGCGAGCTTCTCCAACTGGCTGCTCGAACCTGGCGAGAGCCTGGACATCTTCCCATTCTTCTTCACGGAACAGGGCCGCCTCGAGACGTTTCAGGTGGCGCACCCGGACGGCCCGCGGGACGTCGTGGTGTATCTCCCGCCCAGCTACGATGAGCCAGGTGCATCCGACAAGCGCTACCCAGTCCTGATCCTGCAAGACGGACAGAACCTGTTCGACGAGAGCGCGTTCTTCGGCGGCTGGCGGCTGCGAGGCAGTCTCGACGCTTTGCTCGGCGCCGGCCAGGTGCTGAGTCCGAGCAACGGGCAGGTCAGCTGGGAGGGCGGCTCCGCCGAGGAGGTGATCGTCGCCGGAGTGTTCAACGCCGGAGCGGGACGGGTCTACGAGTACACACCAACCAACGCCTCGGTGGACGGTCTGTGCGACGCCCAGCTGGAGACCTGCGGTGGCGGCGCGAGCGACTACTTGGATTTCGTCACCGACGTCGTCGCGCCCGAGCTGAGGAGCCGGTACCGAGCGGACGGAGCGCGCCTGGGCTTCGGCGGCTCTTCGCTCGGGGGCCTGCTCGCGCTCCAAGCGTGCTGGACTCGAGGTGACGCGTTCGAGCGCTGTTTCGTGATGTCTCCGAGCCTGTGGTGGGATGACGAGTGGGCCCTCCGCACGCTCCTCGGTACCCACTTCCTGGTTGATCCCGCGCGGATATACCTCGACGCGGGCACCTCGAGCGACGGACTGGAGCAAGTGCGCGAGTTGAACTCCAGGCTCGAGACCCTCGACTTCACCACGGGTGATGACCTGTGGTGCCTGGAAGGGATCGGAATGGCCCACGACGAGCTCGCCTGGGCGGAGCGAGCGCCATGGGCGGTGTACTGGGGCTATCGAGATCCTCATCGAGTTCAGCCCCCGCCGGTCCTGCCGAGCGACCTGCGACCCTGCCAGTGACGTCGAGCGCCGCGGCCGAGGTCAGTTGCCCACGAACTCCCGCGGCACGCCGGGATCGCGCACCCGTCCGAAGGACAGCAGGCGCCGGAAGCGGGGACGCGGCGTCGGTTGACCGGGGGGCGGGATCCCCTGAGTGCCATACCAGACCTCGAAGGAGATCAAGCGATCCTCTGGATGTCCGGTGAACTCGTGATGCCTCAGCAGCATCTGGCGCAGGGCTGGATAGTTCGCTGAAAAGCGCGGCTCAGGAATTCTCGTATGGAAAGCTGCCCAGTCACCGTCATTCCAGACGCGAGGATCTCGGGGGACGCTCCAGCTGGGCTCCATCCCGGTCAGCGGGTCGAGCTTGCGGCCATCGGCGGTGCGCCCATCGACGATCACCCGACCGTCCTCGTGAGGCGGGTCGGGTGCGAACATGCTCCAACCCTGAAAGAGCCGGGGGTACACCACGATGGCCTTCGCCCACTCCGGTTGAGGGAGCTTCATCGAGGCCGGCACGCCACGGTTCTCCACCAGGACCTGACTGCCCGTCGCCAGCATCAACACGACGACCATGGCCTGGGCAACCCAGAAGAGACCGCGCTCGACCCGCAGCCGCTGCTCGCTCGCCGGCAGACGCGGCACATCCCGCTCCAGCTGACCTCCGACCACCAGGCGACGCACGCACCAGCCGACGACGCTGCTCACCCCCGGAAGACCTAGCCAGGCAGTCAACGGACGCGGGATGAACCAAGAGCGCCCGAGCAAGGCCACGGCAGTACCGCCGCTCAGCCACTCGTCGTCTCCCGCTGCGCGCCGCGCCTGAAACGGCGGCTCCACCTCACCATCGAGCTCGACCTGGCAAAGCGCCAGCGTGTCCAGCGCGAGGCATAGCCGCGCAACGCTGTATCCGCCTGGAACCGCTCTTATGCGCAGGACCACGGCAGGCTTCCTGCGCCTTGCCCAGGCCTCCAGTTCGTCCCAGTACTCGCTGGCGACGAAGAGCGGATACGGCACCATCATCACCCAGACGAACGGCCCCAGGCTGGCGAACGTCGCGATCCCCAGGTGGAGCCCCCAGGCGATACCCCAGGCGAGGACGCGCGCCGGTCGGTGGAACACGGGCAATAGCAGCAAGGGTGCTATGGCGTACTCGATCACGAGCGCCAGGTGAGTCATGCCGCGGCTCGCGGAGAGCGGGAGCCAGTCGCGAACCCAGATGCCCAGACTGTGCGTCAGTCGATCCTGATGGATGAAGTAGTAGATCGCGTTGCCGTCGCTCCAGCTGGGGCCGCTCTTGTGGACGGCGTTGAAGTAGTAGACGATTGCCCACTGCAGCAGCACAGCCAAGAACGCCAGCGAGTAGTAGGGCGCGCGATCGAAGCCAGCGGATTCACCGGCCGAAGGCGGCGGCTCGAGGTCCCTCCCGGGGTCGCGCCGCTGGAGCTTTTTCCTCACGGCATCGATACTGAAGCGCCGTCCAAGAGGCAGGAACACCGACCACAGGGTGATCAGGTTGACCATCACCCAGCCACCGTTCTCCAGCGCGATGTTGCGGGAGTTCAAGCTGGTGGTGAGCACCAGCACGAGCAAGTGCATGACCCGTGTGTGCCAGCCGACGAGCAGGGCGAGCGCGACGCAGAAGTGGATCGCCAGGAGCGCCTTCACCTCACCAGGCGAGCTGAAGGCGTGATACACCGAGAACAGGTGCGCGCTCATGGGCCGGAACAGCGCGAAGTGATTCGGCAGCCAGCCGGCGTTGCTGTAGAATTCCTCGACGTTGGGCCAGCGTCGGGCGACGTCGTAGCACAGCAGGATGCCCAGGAAGACGCGGAACAGCCCCATGGAACGCGGATCCGCCTCGAGGTAGACGCGCTTCAGGTGGGCCAAGAGCCGCTTCATGACCGGGACTATAGCCGCCAAACTTCGAGCGCCACCCAGGCCACTGAGTGAGGCGTGGTAAAAGGCGAGCACTCTCCGCCCCCGCTGCCGTGTACTCCCTCACCCCCTTCAACGTCGCCGCGATGATTACCGCAGGAATTGCGGCGGGCGTGCTCAACGTGATGGCAGGCGGCGGATCGATGTTCACGTTGCCGGTGCTGATCCTGCTGGGTCTGCCGGCGTCCGTGGCCAACGGCACGAACCGGGTGGCCGTGTTGATGCAGTCGATCAGCGGCGTCTACGCCTTCCAGAGGAGCGGCAAGCTAGATAGTAAGGCGATCTTACCAGTTCTGCTCCCCACGTCTCTCGGTGCGTTGGGTGGATCGCTCCTGGCGTCGCGGCTCCCGGAGACGCTGCTCAAGCCCATCCTGCTGGGGACCATGATCGCGATGGCAGCGCTGCTCGCCCTGCGCCCGAAGGCGATCTCCGCGCCAGACGACGCCGAGGCCAGGAGCGCGCTGTCCACGGGCGGCTTCGTCGGGCTGTTCGTCGCTGGGCTCTACGGAGGCTTCATTCAGGCTGGAGTCGGCTTCATCCTGCTCAGCGTGTTCGGTGGGATCCTGCGCTACGATCTGGTGCGCGCCAACGCGCTGAAGCTCACGTGCACGGCGATCTTCGGAGCGGTGGCGCTGGTCGTCTTCATCCAGGCGGGTCAGGTGGTTTGGGTGCCTGGGTTGATCCTGGCCGCGGCCAGCGTCGCCGGCTCGATCATTGGCGTTCGTATTGCCGTACGGATCCCTCAGTCGGCCATTCGCTGGGTGGTCTTCGGCGCCGTCTTGCTCTCTTGCATCGGCGCCTACTTCAAGTGAGCGTCAGGCGGCTGGCGCGACCTGGCGCCCTTCGGCGTCGTAGGCACCCTTCAGCACACCGAGCAGCGTCCCCTGCTGTCCGAAGAGCTTCTCCTCCCACTGCTCGAGCAGGTGATCGGTGTCGCGATCGCTCGGATGGAAGCCCGGGCGGAAGTAGTCGAGATAGGGCAAGAGCAATTTGCGGAACAGCCCCGGCTTGCCCCAGAAGAAGTTGAGGTTCGACAGCCAGCGCCGCGGCTTGAGTACTTCGCCCGCGTGGTAAGAGAGGCGTATGTGCACCTCGCTCGCCACCACGACGAAGACCAGGCTCGTGATCAGCATCGTCCCCACCCGAATCGGATAGCTGCCACCCACGGCGCGAAAGGTGTCGAAGGCGACGCTCTTGTGCTCGCTCTCCTCGAGCGCGTGCCAGACCCACAGATCTCGCACGCTCTCGTGGATCGCAGCTCGATGCCGATCAGTATCCAGCAGCTGTTCCGCGAGGATCGCCGTGAAGTGCTCGAGCGCGCAGGTGACCGCGAGCTGCACGATGGGCGGGAGCTTGCGCTGCGCGCGATTGAGCAACGCGGCAACCTCCGCCTCGAGGGTCGGCGCGTTGTCCAGACCGTGCTCGAGGAGCATCTCGTTGAAGGCGCGGTGCTCCTTGCCGTGCATCGACTCCTGACCGATGAAGCCAGCGATCTGGTCCAGCAGTTCGCGATCGGTGATCCGCGACTGACCACGCTTCGGTTTGCTGTAGTGCTTCACGGAGTTGACGAAGAACTGTTCGCCCTTCGGGAACAGCAACGAGAGGCCATCCCAGAACAACGTCAAGTGCAGGTCCCCCGCATACCAGGCCCGGGGTACCGCATCGGCCTCGAACTCGAAGTCTAGCCGGCGGCGCAAGATCTCCCGCTTCTCCGTACTGACGGCATCTCTGCGTGACATGGTGTCTCCTCCTCGGGCGGCTCCAAAGAACCTGCTAGAGTCAGCATTACGCAGCGCGGAGACTTTCGGCAGGTCAGCAGGGGCCGAAGTCTTGTCATCTCGGGCCAGCCGCTGTCACATGCCAGCCGATGTTCGACCTCCCCGGTGCCTACGCTCTACAGCTGGTCGAGCTGGTTGGGCGCTGGAACGTGGCCCCCGAAGAACTGATGAAGGGCCTGGAGCTGGGAGACCTGAGGAGCCCCACCACGCGTGTGGACCTGCTCAAGATGCGCAGGCTGGTGAGCCGTGCGATGCGCATGACGGGAGAGCCCGCGCTGGGTTTTCACATGGGAATGCAGATGCGCTTGTCCTGGCACGGCTTCCTCGGCTTCGCGGCGATGACCGCGGGCAGCGTGCGTGAGGCGCTGGAGCTCGCGGAGAAGTTCGGTGGAACGCGCACCACGGCGTTTGGCCTCGAGGCGCACGAGGAGGGCGGCAGCGCGAGCTTGCTCCTGGTGGAGCACGTGCCCCTCGATCCGCTGCGTGAGTTCGTGACCCTGGCGCTCTTCGTCGGACTCGTGCGCATCGGCCAAGACCTGACCGGGGAGCCGCTGACCGGCATGGCCGACGTCGCCTTTCCGGAGCCCGACTACTTCGAGCGCTTCGGGCACCTGCTGCCGGGCGTCGTGCGCTTCGATCGACCTCAGAGTCGCCTGGTGTTCTCCAGCGCGATCCTGGATCTACCGTTGGTGACGGCCGACCCCGTCGCGACACGCCTCGCGCGGGAGCAATGCGAGCGGGAGCTCCAGAGCGTCTCCATGGAGGTTCGGCAGGATCCGTTCGTCAGCCGCGCCCGTCAGCTGATGAAGGCCGAGGCGCACGGCTTCCTCTCCGCAGAGCAGCTCGCCGAAGCCCTGGCCGTTTCCCCGCGGACACTCAAGCGCAAGCTCGCCGACCAGGGCACGAGCTATAGCGAGCTCCTGGATCACCTGCGTCTCCAACGCTCGATGCTGCTGCTCGAAGACGCGGAGCTGAGCGTACAGGAGGTCGCCGACCGGGTCGGCTACTCCGACACCGCGAACTTCACTCGCGCCTTCAAGCGCTGGACGGGGCTCACCCCACAGGGCTTCCGCCAGCGCTGACCAGGCCTCAGAAGAACCAGAACTTGCGCTTCCTGACGGCACTCTTGCGGGCCGGGGCGATCTCTTCACTCACGCGATCGGTCTCCAAGCGATCGAGCAGGTCCGAGGGGCCCTTGTCGAGCAAGAAGCTCAGCTCGTCCTGGTAGATCGGAACCACGCCGTAAAAGCTGACCAGCTTGCCGGGCTGATACGCTCCATCGGCGCCACGTCGGCCAGCGCTCACCCGTAGCTGCTTGAAGCCTTCGTCTATCTCGACCAGCGGCGCGATCAGGGCGCAGCACTGCGCCGTGCTCGTGTGATAGGCAACCGGCGGCTCCTGGTTCGGAACGGTGTGCCCGACGCCGAGCCAGGTGCCCTTGGCGAAAGGAAACTGCGCGAGACGAGCGAGCAGGGCCAGGGGCCAGACATGCTCGGGCTCGGCGAGGGACGCTTCGTCGAGGGGCCAGGCAAAGGGCAGCGCCAGCGCGAGCTCGGCAAAGCGAAAGTTGTCCGGTACGCCCAGCTGCACCTGGGGCGGGACGTTCATCGGGCGACGGCTCATGCCTCGCGTGACCAGCGTATGCGCCGTGCGGTCGATGTTCGCCTCCACGAGCTCCAGGCTGACCTCGTGATCCAGGCGACCGAAATCGGGCTCGGCGTTCAGCGCCAGCAGCTCACGCTGGAATGCTCGTTTGCAGGCTGTTGCCTTCTCCGAGGTCGAGATCTGGCCGAGATAGCGCTGAAAGTGCTGCATCAGCGGATCGATTTCGGACGACTCCATGGCATGGCTTACCGCCGTCCAGGGTTCGCTGCCAAGCGGTGAGCCGTCGCAGCGAGGGCTCGCCGGGAGCCAGTGGAAGGTTGGTGTATGTGGAGCTTGGGGGTTGTGGCAGGCTCGGAAGCCGTGAATCAGACCTGGCGATGGGGATGGGGGGCGAGCTTGGCGATGGTGATGAGCTGCGGTGGCGCACAAGCGCCAGCAGAGCCAGGGCTGACCCAGCCGGCGAGCCCCCAGACTGCTAGCCCCACGGAAACGCCATCGCCCCCCCCCGCGACGGAGAGCTCGAGCTCGCGAGCGGCACCGGGGTCCGAGTGCAAGCCCATCGATTTCAAGGTACCCGAGCCGGACACGAGCGTGGTCAAGGCGGCCGTGCCTCCCGTGCAAGATTTCGGCGACGATCAGCTCGCGCCCTTCTACGAGTCCCTCGCAGCCATCGCTCGCGGCAAGCGGAAGGAGCCGCTGCGCATCGGCTTCTACGGTGACTCGAACATGACCCGGGACTTCATCACGGGTCAGCTGCGTCGAGAGCTACAGAGGATCTTCGGGGACAGCGGGCATGGCTACATCGGGCTCGCCAAGCCGTGGAGCTGGTATCTGCACATGGACGTGCAGCACAACTTCGACAAAACCGCGTGGAAAGCGTTCAACATGGCGACGATTCAGGTCGCCGACCGCTACTACGGCTTCGGCGGCATCGCCCCGCAGAACATCCAGTCGAAGGCACGCACCTGGGTCTCCACCGCGAAGGAAGGCTCTCCGGTCGGCACCAGGATCGACCACGTCGAGATCTACTATCTGAAGAAGCCGAGGCACGGGACCTTCGAGGTGCTGGTCGACAAACAGCATTTCGCCGATGTCGATACCGCAGGGCCGAAAGTCGAAGCCGGGAGGCTGGTCTTCGAGCTGCCGGAAGGGCCCCATCGCATCGACATCGTCACCGGTCCGAAGCTGGTACGACTGCTCGGGGCCATCCTGGAGCGCAAGCAACCGGGTGTCGTCGTGGACTCGATCGGCGTCGGCGGAGTGAACAGTGAGCTCCTGGCGCGAGCCGATCGCGACCTGGTGATGCAAACCCTGAAGATGCGCAAGCACGAGCTGTTCGTGTTGCTCACTGGCGCCATCGAACCCGACTCACCGAAGCACGCCGAGGCCATGAAGGAGGTCGTCGCCCGTCACCGTGAGGCGCGCCCCGGCGTCCCCTTCATCCTCATGAGCCCGCCTGACCTAGCTGGAGGCTCTCTGAAGGCACCCACCAAGAGCGTGCGCATCAATCAGGTCGCGAAGGCGAAGCTGAAGACCGCCAAGGAGCTCAAGACCCTGTTCTGGGATTTCCGTGAGGCAATGGGCGGCGAGCAGTCGATCGTCAACTTCGCTCAGCACAAGATGGCCTGGACGGACTTCATCCACCTCACCGAGCCGGGCGGACGGCTGATGGGCAAGCGCTTCGCGATCGCGCTGCTCCGGGACTTCAAGCGCTACCTGGGTGAGCACCCCGACGCGGGCTGCGACTATCAGGCCGCCCACACCAGCGACGAATAATCCAACGTTTCCGAGCACTTTCTCTCCCCATAGGGACCTCACCAAACGACCGTTTGGCAATTATGTCGGGCTCGGGCATGATCCCGGAATGCGCGTGAAGTGGCTGGTGGGTGCGCTGGGGCTGTGCCTGAGCGCGTGCGTCGTGGGCTGCAGCAGCGATGACTCGAGCTCCGGTACTGGTGGCAGCGGAGCCGTGGGTGGAGCCGCGGGCAGCGCTGGTACCGGAGGCAGCGCTGGTGCCGGAGGCAGTGGAGGGAGCAGTGGCAGTTCTGGCAGCGGCGCCTTGCTGGACGGCGACTGCGATCCGCTGGTGCCCGAGTACTGCAGCTTCCCCTTCCCCTCGAACGTCTGGCTGAAGGACGACGCGGGCTCCCCGACCGGCAAGCGCGTGAACTTCAAGCCTGCGAGTCTACCCAAGAGCCGCAGCGGAACGGAGACCAGCGTGGACAGCCTGAACCGCTCGGACGGCTTCTCGGCAGGCACGGCCCTGATGGCCTACCTTCCGGGAGCCACGACGGCTGGACTGCCAACACCGCTGGACATCCCGCGCTCAATCACCCTCGACAGCCCTACCTTGTTGATCGACGCAGAGAGCGGCGAGCTGGTGCCGCACTTCTCCGAGCTCGACGTCGGTGCGAAGTTCCCCGAGGATCAAGCATTCATGATCCGACCAGCCGTGCGCCTCAAGGACGGCGCCCGCTACCTGGTTGCGATTCGCAACGTGCTGGACAGCAACGGCCAGGCCATCGCGCCCAGCCCGGCGTTCAAGGCGCTGCGGGATGACGAGAGCAGCGAAGAAGCCAGCGTCGAACTACGACGCGAGCTCTACGGCGACATCTTCCAGCGCCTCCAGGACGCGGGCGTGGAACGGAGCGACCTGCAGCTCGCCTGGGACTTCACCACGGCGAGCGTCGAGAACAACACCTCCCGCATGCTGCACATGCGCGACCAGGCGCTCGCGGAGGTCGGCGCTCAGGGGCCGACCTACACCATCGACGACTCACAGACCGACGTGGACGAGAACGTCGCCCTGCGAGTCGAGGGCAAGATTCAGGTGCCGCTCTTCCTCGACAAGCCCGACGCCGGCGGTGTCATGCAGCTGGACTCGAGTGGCCTGCCGCAGAAGACCGGGAGCGCCGAGTATCCGTTCGTCTTGATAGTGCCCAGGAGCGCGACGGTGGACGATCCAGCGACGGTGATGTGGTACGGCCACGGTCTGCTTGGGGAGCGCTACGAGGCGGAGTCGTTCGCGGATCTGGCGAACCAGTACAACTACGCCATCGTCGCGACGGATTGGTCCGGAATGGCCTCGGACGATGTCGACAACATCGTCGGTATCATCACCGGCGGCGACATGGGTCAGTTCCGCTCGGTACCGGATCGCCTGCAGCAGGGCTTCTTGAACGCACTGCTGGCCACCCGGATGGTTGGCAATCGTTTCTCCAAGGATCCGCTGGTCGTCCAGGACGGCAAGAGCCTGATCAAGAGTGACGAGAAGGTGTACTTCGGGGGCAGCCAGGGGGGGATCTTCGGCGCTGTTTACATGGCGCTCAGCACCGACGTCACCCGCGGTGTCCTTGCGGTGCCAGGGCAGTCCTACAACCTGCTGCTCCAGCGCAGCGTGAACTTCGACAGCTTCATCGGGCTGATGCGCGTCACGTACCCCAGTCAGCTCGACATCCAGATGGCGCTGGCACTGGTCCAGATGGAGTGGGATCGCGCCGAACCCAATGGTTACTCCCATCGCGCGACGACGAACCCGCTGCCGGGCACGCCAGAGCATCAGACACTATTGCTGGTGAGCATCGGGGATCATCAGGTGACGACGCTGGGCGCGCACATCATGGCTCGCGCGATGGGCGCGAAGAACCTCGCGCCCGTGAATCGCAGCGTGTTCGGCCTGGAAGAGGCGACCGGCCCGTTCAGCGGCTCCGGAATGATCGAATATGATTTCGGTCTACCCCCGGAGCCGATCACGAACGAGCCGATGCGTGAGGGGCAAGATCCCCACCCGCGTATCCGCGAGGTTCCCTCTGCCGGGGATACGCTGAACGACTTTCTGCGCACCGGCGTGGTCGACGCGACGTGCGGCCCCTGTGGCCTCACTCAGTGAACTCGGTCGTAAAGCCGTGAGGGTAGCCGAGTCGCCGAGCAGCAGCTCGCCCCGGCGCTGACGAGCCTACTTCTGCGAGATCTGCTGACCGCGGCGCTTGGCTTCGTCTTCGGCTTGCTGGAGCTGCTTGCCTTCTTCGCCCTCGACAGCCTGCTTGGCCCGCTGCGCGGCGCGCTCGGGATCGCCCTGCTCCTGGTACTGCTTCAGGTCCTTCTGGTAGCGGTGAGTCGCGCTGTAGCTCCCCTCGCCCTCGACCTGTTGATTCGCCTTGGTGTTCGTTTCAGTGCTCGCTTCGGTGTTCGACATGGGTCCTCCCGTGGTTGGGTTCTGAGCGCACTGAGTTCAAGACTCGTGCCGCCCCGAAGCACCGGGAGGGAATGCGGCCGAACCGGCTCAGCTCACGCCAGGCAGCCCTGGTGCGTCCGCAGGGAAAGGTCAGACGCTGCTGACCGTGTACACGCACATGCACCGTTCGGGGCAGCACGCCTCGCTCCCTCCCCCCCCACTGGTGCGAGCGCCGACTGACTTCGCCCGCGCCTCCCAGCGATCGCTGAGCCCAGCGCGGAACGGCACGTCACCTGCAACACGCTCGATCAGCACGAGCGCGATCACACCTGCGCTCGCGTGCATCACGAAGGAGCACACCATGACCACACACAAGGTCGTTTTCGGCGCGTTCAAGACCCCCGCCGGCGCTCAGAGCGCCGTCCACACCCTGGAGAGCCACGGCTTCCTGCACCGGGACATCAGCGTCCTGATGACTGAATCCGCACGGCAGCATTTCGCCACGGTACAGAAGAACACCAAGGGGCCCGAAGGGGCGGCTGTTGGAGGCGTAGCGGGCGGCATCATCGGCGCGATCGCCGCCGGTCTGACCGCGGTGGTGACGGTGGCCGTGCCGGGTATCGGTCTCCTGGCTGCGGGTCCCCTCGTCGCCGTGCTGGCAGGTCTCAGCGCAGGAGCGGCTACCGGTGGGCTGCTCGGTGGACTGATCGGGCTCGGGCTCTCCGAGCATGAGGCGAAGCTCTACGAGGCAACGATCCGAGGCGGCGGTGTCGTCGTCGCGGTGGACACGCGCACCTCGGACGAGACCCAGCGCGCGCGAAATGTCTTGGAAGAGGCAGGCGCGCTGAAGGTCAACTCCGAGCGCGGCAAGCCCGCCGACGTGTCGCCCCCGGCCTACAACTACTGAGCGGCGACGTTCGCTTCGCCAGGAGTTGGCTGAGTGAGGGTGAAGGCGCCGGTGCCATCGGGGACGCGCCCATACGTGTCCCCGTCCGGGATCTCATCGGCGCCAAAGCCCGTGTAGGCGATGACCTCGGTGCCGTTCAGCATGAAGCCCGCATCGCCCTTGGATGCGCTGAGCTTGAAGCCGACGTGGTAGCAGGAGGTGACGTCGCCGATGCACGTCGTCTGGAGATCGGGCGAAGGCGTCTGATCGCCGAGCAAGAGCAGGAAGCCGCCTGGTGGGATCTCCGCCCCGGAACCGAACGTGATGCCCTCGCTCGAGTCTGGACAACCATCGTCCCCCAGGTCCGCCACGGTGAGCCCGCTCAGTGAGACGGTCACGCTGCCGGGGTTGTAGAGCTCGATCCACTCGTCGTCCGCGGACATCTCGTTGATCACCACGGAAACGCTCGCGGCGTTGGTCAAGCCGCACTCGGTGGCCATCGGGAAATCCACGCCGCCGGAGCCGCCTCCGCTACCGCCTTGACCACCGCCGCTGCCGCCCTGACCGGAGCCACCGCTGCCTCCCTGGCCGCCGCTGCCACCCTGAGCGCCGCTGCCACCTTCAGCTCCGCTGCCCCCCTGCGCGCTCCCGGCGGATCCCCCGTCAGCGCCGCTGCCCCCCTGTGCGCCGCTACCTCCGCTGCCGTCGTCCTCAGTGCTCTCGGAGCACGCTGCTCCGCTCAGCACCAACGTCCCGGCCAGCAATCCCAAAGCAATTCGGTACAACATCCTCGATCTCCTCGATTCTCTAGAAAGCGACCCGTACCACTGCACGAGCCTCCAAGTAGTCACTGTCTGGCAACGCCGTCTGCGCCTCGTCGCTCGGCAAGGACCGCGTTACCGCGAGGAAAGTTTGTTGCGCCGGAGCGAACTCCCAACCCACGGCGCCGGTCAGGCTCAGCACCGAGTCGTCGCTCTTCGTGCTGCGGCGCCAGCTGCTCGCTCGCAGCGCCGCGATCAGGCCCCTCCAAGGCTTCAGGTTGGCGAACCCGTCCACCATCCACGAACGCGCCGCGCCGCTATCGGCCAGCCCCCAGGCGTAGGTGAACCCAGCTCCAGCGCGCAAGAACGTGCCCTGCCAGAGCAGGGCGCCCGTCGCCCGATCCGAACGCGAGAGCCCGGTCCCGGTGGAACCCTTGGTGTACCCCGCGAAGACCTCGAGCGCACGCATAATCCCCACGGAAATTGGATGAATGCTCGCTGCCAGCTCGAAGTTCTTGCCTCGATTCAGCTCTCGGTTCGTGTAGCCCTCACCGTTGTACGCCGCGACGCCGATCCAGCCGTGACTCGAGTCCTCTTCGGGACCGCTGCCTGGCAGCAGCACGCGTGCGCTCCCGCCGATGTCTGCTGGAGACAGCAGACCCGCCTCTTCCTGAGGCGGAGCACCGATCGCACGCAGCATCCAGGTCCCCTCGAGCTCGGCGAGGGTCAGCGTAGGCACCAGGCCCGCGTTCACCTCCAGCCAGGAGATCCCTCGATAGCCGCCGTAGCCTTCCCTCACCCGAGCCACCAGGCTGTCCCCGGAGACGCCGACGAGCGCGCCGTCTTCAGCCGAACGCACCGCCTCGAAGAGCACACGCCCCATCACCTGATCCGTCTCGGCGGTCAACGAAAGGTGGATGCGAGGTACGTCGAACTCGTGGAACCACTCGCTGGAGTCGGCTCCTCCAGCGTCTTGCGTTTCCGTGCGGCGATAGGCGTACTGAGCGAACACCTCCAAGCCCGGAGTGAGGGTCACGCCTTCGAGCTTGCGGCCGCTCGCGGTCGGAGGCGCCGCGCGTCCCTCGTAGGTGGGGGCCGCATTCGGGTCCGCCGGGAGCGGCTCGCTCTGAGCCAGAGCGACGGCGGGGAGCAAGCTGGGCAGCAGCCCGAGAGAGAGCACGAAGCGTCGCATGAGGAACCTAGGGAGCCACGGGGTTTGGGGGTGAGGGCGGAGCACCAAGCAGCGCCTCGAGATCCGGCTTGGCGCGGGGCGCGCCGGGGCGCTGGGGGAGTCCGAGGTCGAGGCCGAGATCGGCCAGTGCCCGACGGAAGTCAGTCAGGTCGCGGGTCACCTGATCGGCGTAGGCCAGCGCGACCTGGAGTTGCTCGTCGATGAAGGCTTCGTCGCGAGTACCGATGCGCCCGGCGATCGCCTTGGCTGGCGCCGCGGAGACATCGCTCGGGGTCGCGTGGAGCTCCGCGAGCAGGCCACCGAGGATCCGTGCGAGGCCGATGATCGCCTCCGGAGTGCCCTCGGCATCCTCGAAGCGATCCGTGCGCAGCGTCTTCTGAGCCTCGGACTCGCGACGCAGCTGCACGGGGAAGCCGAAGTAGCTCGCGGTGCCCCACAGCGGCTCAGCGTCCTTGCGCGACCAGAGCCTCCAGGTGGTCATGCGGATGCGCTCTTGCACGTCGTTGAAGTAGACCCCGGGCGGGCGCCAGCCGCTGACGCCGGCGTCTCCAAGCTCCTTGAGTTCCAAGATGAGGTCGTCGTCCGGCGCGTCGGTGTCGCCCCGGAGCAAGAGCAAGATCTTCAGCCGGGGCCAGCTGGCCACGCCCTTGCCAAACAGCCGCGCGGCATCCAGGAGCTGGAGCGCGTCGGCGCTGGGAGGATCGATCAGTCGGCCCAGTCGATACTCCGAGAGCACTGCTGGCAGCGCATCGTAGGCCCAGCGCGGCAAGTCTGCGAGCACCTCCTGAGGGTCGCTGCTGTCGGGCGGGCCGCGAAGCAAGCGCCGCCGGCCGCTCGCTTCGAGCTCGGTCAGCTGGTCCAGCTCGTCTCGCGACGCGAGGTCTTTGTTCCCACGCCGAAATAAGTCGACCAGGATCGGGTTGGCGAGCCCGTCGGTGATCCGCGTGCGCTGGCGCTGCCTGGCTTGCGCGCGGATCCCATCGAGGTATCCCCGGGCCACGGCGCGCACCACGTCGTCCTGCCGCGCGCGCACCGCCGCGCGCGCGTCCGCATCCGTGGGGTTCGACTGCTGCGCTCCGATCAGCATGCCTACGGCGAGGCGCCGTAGATCCCAGAGGTAGGGCACCAGGTCCGCGCCATCGAAATCGTTGGGCTCGAGGGCGAGCCGCCCGTCCGATCCGAGAAGCAGCCCGAAGTTCTCCGGATGCGCGTCGCTGGTGCTGAGCACCAGCGGAGCGGCGAGAGCGAAGTCGGAGCGCGCGATCCCCTGGGACGCCTCGCGCCAGTCGTGCTCGAAGACCGGCACACTACCGCGGTAGTAGTCGTACACACCCGTCGACATGCGGGCGTACTTCCCCGCCACCAGCCGCGGTCGATTCTCGATCAGCGACTGATCGGCGCGAGCCATCACCGACGCGATCTCGGCCTCGCGCTGGCTGTGCGCCGGCGACGACCCGCAAGCGCCGGCCAGCAGCGGCAAGCAAGCGACGGAGCGCGCGCACCAGCGACGCAGACGAGAACCCAGCGGCATTCGGCAGGCGGGTATCAGGCTGCTCGGGGTCCTGCAACGTGAGCGCTCGGCCCACCGCTCGGATTCACCAGAACGACACAATGCCGTCTCCGTGCCGACGCGCTGCTGCGGAGGGATCCGGTGCCGGTGATCTCCTGCACGGAGAGCGCCACTTACGAACTCCCCGACCAGTAGGCGGGGAATCACGAGGAGAACGGAATGCGGAACTTGTTGAAGACTTCCCCCCACGGCGCCCTGGCGCTGGTGCTGGCCCTTGGTGGCTCGAGCGTGATCACCGCGTGCGGCAGCGATGACGACGGCGGCGGAAGCGCTGGCAGCGCGGGGACGGCCGGCAACGGCGGCACAGCGGGCAATGGGGGCTCAGCGGGCAACGGCGGTTCCGCCGGGATTGGTGGTTCCGCAGGGAACGGTGGCTCCGCGGGCAACGCGGGTTCCGCGGGAGCCGGAGCAGCCGGAGGCAGCGCTGGAACAGCCGGCACCGGAGGAACGGGCGCAACAGGCGGAAGCGCTGGCGCCGCGGGAACGGGGGGCACCGCGGGAGCTGGGGGCACGGCGGGAGCCGGGGGCACCGCGGGAACCGGGGGCACGGGCGGCGTGGCTGGCGATGATACGACGCTGCTGTACTTTGGTGACTTCGACACCGACAAGACAAGCGCCATTGCCAGCATGGGGCTGCCTTCGGCGACTCGCACCGACCTCACCGTTCCCGGCGACTTCGATACGGCGCAGAAGATCGGCCCGGGCGCTGTCTCCCCCGACGGAACGAAGGTGGCCCTCGCCGGAACGAACTCGAGCGGCAACGGGATCCTCGTGGTCATGAACGCCGACGGAACCTCGCCATCGACCATCTTCACCGGGAACCGAGACGATTCGGAGATCGAGGACCTCGAGTTCTCTCCGGACGGCAGCCTGATCGCCTTCATTGGGGACGTCGAAACCACGAACGGAGCGAACAACCTCTACGTGATCCCGGCTGCCGGCGGAGCGGCCGTGCGCATGCACACCGAGCTGACGAACAAGGACAACGACGTGCACGCCATGGCCTGGGACCCGTCGACCACGGGAACCGGCCCCGCTTATCTGGCGTTCACGGCGGACGCCACGACCAATGACGTCGACGAGCTGTTCACCGTGGACGCGCGCGCCACCGCACCCACGCCCACACCCGTCGTGAGCGCGGGCGAGATCGCGAGCGGCGGCTCCGTCAACGAGAGCCTGTACTGGGCGAGCGGGAGCAAGCTCTACTTCACCGGCGACTGGGAAGTGGACGGACTCTACCGTGCTTACCGCGCGGATGTGGACGGACAGAATCGTGAGCAGGTACCGGGCACGTCCCTGACCAACGCCAACGGCGAGGCGGGGATCGGCCCCATCGCCATCAGCCCCGATGGGACGAAGCTCGCGTTCTCGTCCGAGGCGCCCAATGCTGGCGTCTACGACGTCTACGTGCTCTCGCTCGCGGGTGGCAGCGCTGCCGAGCGGGTATCGAATGTTCTCACGACAGCCCCTGGCGCGGGCACCCGAGGGCCGACCTTCTTCCTACCAATGAGGTGGAGCCAGGGCGGAGATCGTCTCCTGGTGGTCTCGAACTGGCTCGGAAGCACGGACAAGTTCTACTCCTTGTACCTGTTGCCCACGACGGGCATGGGCGGCATACGGCTGTTCGAGGAACAGGCCGCCTCGAACCTCACCTACGTCGACTTTGGCTTCTCCGCCAACGGCAAGCGCGTAGTCGCGCTCGGCGATCTACTCACCAATGGCAGCGACGAGCTCTTCACGACGACCGACCTCACCACGGCGAATCAGGCCCTGGCGGGCGCGCGCATCGAGGAGGCTCCAAGCGGTGGCGACGTGGACGGCTACGTGACCGTCAAGTGATTCCACTCGGCGCTTCGGGGAACAGCGCGCGGCCAACGGGCCGCGCGCTCGCACGCGCCTCGCATCCAGACGCTGGCGCGCGCTAGCGAGGTTGCCACTCGTACGTACCCCCACCGCTGTAGATCTGCACGGGAGCCGAGACCGCCAGCCCGTCGACCTTTAGCGCCTGGAGCGCCGTCGGTGATCCGTTCATCGTCGCGTCGAACAAGGCACGGTCGCCCTGCGGCGACCAACCCACTCCTGTGAGACGCACGAACGACGAGCCCGTCGAATAGACCGGCAAGCTGGTCCCTGGTGGGTTCGCAGAAGTATCTCGCAGATACGCCGTTTCACCGATCGCGTAGAACGCTGTCTGTGCGGTGGGGGAGAGGTAGACCGGAGCGCTGCCCGAGACGAGGAGCACCTCCTCGAGGGGGTTGACGTCGAGGTAGACGAGCTGCGTGGCGGTCTCGTTCCGGTAGATGAGGCGCGACCCGCTCGGGTTCCACTCGGTGGAATAGTGGAAGGGGTTGCCGGTGAGGGCCGTGGCCGCCTGGGTCCCCGGTTCCACCAGGCCCCCCATGGTTCCGTTCGACCACACGAGCTGATCGCCGGTCGGGGACACCCCGACGCCGCTCACGTCCTCCGTCGTGAGGTCCGTGGGCGACGAGGGGTTCGACGCGTCGAACAGGCGCAGTGGCGCGTTGCCGTAGGTCACGAACAGATGGCCTCCGGGGAGCCAGGACCACTGCTTCGCGTCGGGCAAGGCGGTCCCGGGATCGGTGCCGCTAGCGCTCCGCTCCACCAGGAACCGTCCCTCGGAGGTCTTGTACAGGACATAGTCGCCGTCGTCTGACCAGGACATCTCGGAGACCGTCGCTCCCGCCTTCGCGATTTGCCGCAGGGAACCATCTGGCAGGCCGATATACAGCTGATCGCTTCCCGGGTACCCGTTGAGCAGCAAGAACTCGTTGCGACTGGGAGACCACTCGAGCGCGATGGCCTGATACGTGAGGACGGTGCTCGTTGGAAGGTCCTGGTATGCCGGCAGGAGCCGGAGTTCCCGGCTCGCGCTGACCGCGCTGATGATCTGGCCGTCCCTCGACCACGCGGTCTGCGGGTAGGAGCCGCCGCTCGTCGAGGTGACCGTGAAGCGATCCGAGGCTCCTGTCTCGTCCACCCGCTGGGCGATGACGTTACCCGAATCATGAAGCAGCAACGCGTTTCCGTCGGGAGACCAAGTGTGGTAGCTGCTGCTGGTCTTCAGCTTGGCGGACTTCACCGCTGTCAGGTCTTCGATCCCCAGCAACGTGAGCGTGTTGCCAGAAGTCACCATCAGCCAGGGGTAGGACGTGGACACGCCGCCGCCCGCGCCCCCCGCACCTCCGCCTCCCACTCCAGCAGTTCCGCCGCTGCCTCCGGTCCCCGCTCCGCCGCCCGCGCCGGCGGACGAGCCTCCGACTCCTCCTGCGGCGCCCCCCGTGCCCGCCGTTCCTCCTGTGCCGCCAGCAGCACCGGCTCCGGCCGCCCCCGCGGCGCTCGAGCCGCCGCTACCGCCAGCGGCGCCGGCGCCCAGCACCCGCTTCACCGCCTCCGCTCGAGTCATCGGGACAACCCCACGTAGACGCGACGAATACCACCAACGCGCAAGCCAAACCCCGTGTAGCCATGAGATGCTCCATCGTCGGCTCCCGCCACAGGGCAAGCGCGATCGATCAGGACCGTGGGGCACGAGAAGCACCCACATCCCCACACATCCAGTGCAGGGGCGCTGGCCAGCGCGCACCGCAAGCATTCGCGAGCGTCCTCGGCCCGTTGACCCCCGCCCGCTCGGGCGCGACGTCGCCTTCACCCTGTAATTGAATCCGCACGGTTCCTGCCACGCCAGCAGCCGGTCCCCCGCCTTGTTCACCGCCACGTTAAACTCTCCTTCCGATGCACCACGCTTCCCACTCGACCCAGCGCCACCCCACGACCCGTCACTGGCGCTTTCCTCCGAGCGCTCGCCCAGCGCTCCCCCCGGGCGTACGCAGACTGAACCTCAGGGAGCTCGCCGCGAGGCCACGGCGCTTCGAGCATCACCTCGTGGTGCTCGGACGAGCCGGTGACGCCCAGCTCGAGCTGGCGACCGCGAGCGAGCCGCTGTATTTTTCCCACGGAAACATCAGCGACGAGTACGCGATCTCGATGAACAGCGGGGACGCGCTGTTCGACTCCGTGCCGTTCCGCACCTTCTTCGCCGACCGACAGAGCGGCGAGGATCTGGGACGCATCAACCACCGCTCCTGGGACCTCGTCTTGCATCCCCACGGCTACCTGCACTGGCCCGGGAGGCTCCGCCCACCGTTCACGCCTCCGCGTTTCCCCGGTGACGAACGTCGCACCGGCCTCTCGCTGGTCTATTGCGGCTATCGCTCTCACCCCCCCCACCCCGAGCGACCCCTGAGCGTCAGTCCGGGGCGCGAAGACGCGGCGAAGAGCTACGGCCCCAAGGCACCCCCCTTTCACCTCGTCGGGCTGAAGCAGGACGATGCCCAGCTGCTCGGCCGGGTGGACACCAGCAGCCTCGAGCTGTTGGTGCAACCGAGAGAGGTCGTCGCCCCCCGGGGCGGCTACCTGTGCGTGGTGACCGCCAGCGGCGAGGTCCACGCCGAGTGCGATCTGCTCTTCTTGCCTCCCGGAACCACATTCGACGCCAGCGGCATCGAGCGAGCGCTGTGGTTCAGCGACGCGGAGCACGAAGCAGAGCCTCCAACGCAGGTATGGGAACAGCTCCCGGAGCCAGACTTCCTGCCGTTCGAAGAAGCGGAGCCTGGCTCGCTCCCCTTCGTCCAAGGAGAGCTGAAGGTCGACGCCGTCGACGACCAGTTTGCTCGCGTCTCCATCGGCGAGCGCTCGAGCGAGGTGCCGCGCTACTGGCTCGCGCGCTTTCTGTTTCGACTGGGCCTCCACGGCTACCAGATTGGCTACCTCGAGACCTACGGCGGCTTCTTCTACGACGACCAGGGCGGCCATCGCCTGGGGGTTCGGGGGTTAGGATCGATAGACATCGCCCCCGAGAACATCCGCGATACGGTGGAGCGCTTGTACCGCGCGGTAGCGCCGCCAGGCTACGTGGAGCGGCTCAGCTAAACACCTCCGTGGTGCTTAGTAGGCGCGCGGTTTCGTTTCACGCTGCACACAGCTGCCGACTGGCGCGTGCTGTACCGGGCTCTGAACCAGCTGCACCGACAGTAATGCGATCTCGTCTGCCACTTCACGAGCGCGATCAGCGCGACGATCACCTCGGCTGGAGAAGGCGTTGACCTCCCCTGCCACCTTCTGATCTCCGTGGGAAAGCAGCACCTTGAGCAACTGGGCATGGGCTCGGTAGGCTGCGCGGTCCCCGTTGAACTGCCGCTCCAACGCTCTCCGGCTCGCATCCAGAGCCACGAACCGCGGATGGCTGGGGCCATAGCCGCGCGCGCCAAGCTCTGCGCGGTCGATGTCGAGGTGCATGGCCTGGAGCGCATCTAGGCGGAGCGCGATCGGGTCGAAGCTCGCCACGCGGTCCAGCGTGAACCCCGAGTCGTCGTAGCGGCCGACGAGCGCATCGATCGCGACTCGCGGCTCGTCCGAGGTGAGCTTGGAGAGCAGCTTTTGGGTCTCGTGCTGCTCGGTCGCGCGCTGCTTCTCTATTTCCTCGCGGACTCGATCTTGCGCAGCAGTCAGAGCGGTCACGTCGGGGTGGCGTTCGCCCTTTCCCGCGGCGCGTTCCGCTTCCAGCTTGGAGTCGAAGACGGCGAGCTTACGTCGCAGCGCTGCCAGCATCGAAGGCTCGCTCTCGGCGCTTGGCGTCTTGAGCGCCACCAGAGCCAACTGGAGCTTCGAACGAAAGCTCCCAGGGGCCATCTCCGTGGCCTCAGATGGCAGGAGCGCCTGGGACGCCCGCAGCTCCGCGAGTTCCAGCGCGAGCTGGTTCCTTCGCGCGATGCGCGGGTCTTCATCGACCGCCGGACAATCGGGGAGCGCGCTAGCCGTTGGCGCCGCCGTGGCCGGAGCTGCCGGTGGCGGAGCGACGGCCGACGGCTCACAGCCGCAGATGCATACCAGGAACGGAATCCCCCACCAGCGCATGCAGGCGTCTTTACACGCGCGGCGCCAGGGCCGCCACTGGACTCGAAGCCTGTCGCTCGATGCTCTGTCCCTCGGTGCTCTGTCCCTCGATGCTCTGTCGTTTGATGCCTGTCGTTTGATGCCTGTCGTTTGATGCCTGTCGTTCGATGCCTAGTCGCTCGATTCCTCGGGGCAATATTCCAGGAGATCTCCCGGCTGACACTGCAAAAACTCGCAGATCTTCGTCAGCGTCTCGAAGCGCACGCCTTTGACCTTGCCCTGGCGGAGCAAGCTCATGTTGGCCTCGGTGATGCCGACGTGGGCAGCCAGGTCCTTCGACAGTACGCCGCGTTTGGCCATCACTTCAGCCAGCTTGACGCGGATGGGCACAGCGGGAGATTACACGAACTCGGAGTTCTCTTGGCTCAGGCGTCTGGTCTCCGCTAGCAGCGCGGCGAACAGCCAGGTGCCCCCAGCGCACAACACGCCCAACACCTGACCCGAGCCGATCCCCACTGAGAACCGTCCTTCGCCCGGGGGAACGCCGTAGCTCAGCAGCAGGGAGCAAACCGACGGCAACACCAAGCCCGCCAGCGCAGAGGCCAACATCAGGCCGGAGAAGCGCCGCAGGCGCGCAACCGTGGACTCCTGAAAGTACTCGCCGCGTGCAAAGGCAGACAGCGCCTTGGCCAGCTGGAAGAGCGCGAGGGTCAGCAGCACACCGGGCGCCAGCATCAACACCAACGTCGAAAGTTCCTGCCACGACTCGATGTAGGCCCCGGTGTGGAAACCAAACTCTCGCGCCAGACCCGCGCGAGTCTTGATCCGCGTAGCCAGCGTGCCGAGCAGCAGCGCCGCACCCACGAGCCAAGAGCACACGCTGCCCACGCGGCTCCAGCGACGAAACTTGGGAGGCAGACCCGGGGCAAGGCTTGTCGTGTCAGTCATCGGTTGGCTCACGGTTTCTGAGAAGCGAGCTTCAAGTCCATGGTCGCGAACGAGCCGCGTTGCTTGGTGACGCCAAAGCCAAATGAGAACGCGCCGTGGACTTGATCGAAGTGCTCCCCGTCGAGGCTGAGTCTTGGCGGGGAGTCCTCCGTGATCAAGAGCCAGAGCTTGCGTTTCGCCACGAGCTTCGCTCCGCCGTCGCTCTTCAGGGCGACCACATCGCCGTGAGTGGTGACGTCGAGGGGTACACTCTCGCCCGCCTCGAACACCAAGAGCAACGGGAGCTTCACCTCACCTTCTGCGCCCAGCCGACTCGCGGCGACCGGTGTCGGGAGAGTTGGCGTCGATGCGCACGCAGCGCCGCTGAGAAGGAGTCCAATCAGAAGGAATCGAGCGCGAGACATGGGTTTCCCTTGGTGAACGAGAGCGCCCGTGCGTTTCCGCGATGCAACCAACGCGCGGCCAGCACATCCTTGGTGCACGCGCACGTCGGCCTACGTCGCGGTCCGGTGAGATCCAGAGCGACCTCGGTTTTGGGTGAGAGTGGAAGACGGCGCACCGTCGCGTCGCTGCCTCAGATTATTGTTTTACAATAACTAGTTTCTGTCAAACAATAACTTCGCCGTCGAGATCGTGCTGCCTCGAAGCAGCGAGCCTCTCCCCCAGAAATCCGTGCTTGGCACGCAGCGGCAACAATCCGGCTTTCTCCTGGCGTGACCCAGGTGGGGCATGGCATAGCGCGTCGCCCTCGAGGAACGTCATGCCCCTTCATCCCCGCGAAAAGCTCCGAAACATCGCCATCATCGCCCACGTCGATCACGGCAAGACCACGCTGGTCGACGCCATGCTGCGACAGACGGGCGTCTTCCGCGTCAACGAGGCGGTCACCGACCGCGTCATGGACTCGAACGACCTCGAACGCGAACGCGGGATCACGATCCTGGCGAAGAACGCCAGCGTTCGTTACGGCGACTACAAGATCAACATCATCGACACCCCCGGCCACGCCGACTTCGGTGGCGAAGTGGAGCGCACGCTGCGCCTCGCGGATGGCGCCCTGCTGCTGGTGGACGCCGCAGAAGGACCGCTGCCACAGACACGCTTCGTGCTCGGCAAGGCGATCGAGCTCGGCATGCCGATCATCCTGGTGATCAACAAGATCGATCGCCAGGACGCGCGACCCGAGACCGTGCTGGACGAGGCCTTCGACCTGTTCTGCGATCTCGACGCCAGCGACGACCAGGCTGCCTTCCCAGTGCTCTACGCCATCGGCAAGGACGGCGTGGCGAAGAAGGAGCTCGACGACGAGCTCGTCGACCTGGAGCCGCTGTTCAAGACCATCCTCGACGTGGTGCCTTCGCCGAAGGGCGACGTGGAGGAGCCGGTGCGCATCCTGGTGAACAACATCGTGCACGACGAGTACGTCGGGCGCCTGGCGCTCGGCCGCATCGAACGCGGTAAGCTCGCGGTGGGGCAACGCCTCAAGTGCGTCGGAGAGTCCACCACCGAGGAAGAGAAGGTCGGCACTCTGTTCGGCTTCGAGGGCCTGCAGCGCGTGAAGATCGATGAAGCGGGCGCCGGTGACATCGTGGCGGTCGCAGGCTTCGACGAGGTGCAGATCGGCGACACCCTCTGCGATCCGACCAAGGTCGACCCGCTCCCCCGCATCCGAGTCGAGGAGCCGACGATCAAGATCACGTTCTGCGTCAGCACCTCACCCTTCGCGGGCAAGGTCGGCAAGTGGGTCACCTCCCGTCACATCCGCGAGCGCCTGCTGAAGGAGACCAAGCGCAACATCGCGCTGCGCATGGAGCCCACGGCCGAGCCGGACGTCTTCACGGTCTACGGCCGTGGAGAGCTGATGCTCGCGGTGCTGGCAGAGACCATGCGCCGAGAAGGCTTCGAGTTCTGCATGGGCATGCCCGAGGTCGTCGTGCGCGAGATCGATGGCGTGAAGTCCGAGCCGATGGAGCGCGTCGTGGTGGACGTGCCCGAGGAGTACGTCGGCGCGGTCACGACACGGCTCGGCGAGCGCAAGGGCATCATGACCAAGATGAACAACTTGGGGCATGGCCGCGCGCGCATCGAGTACCGCATCCCTTCCCGCGGCTTGATTGGCTTCCGCTCTTCGTTCCTTACGGAAACCCGAGGCACCGGGCTCTTGAACACGCTGTTCGACGGCTGGGAGCCCTACTCCGGCCCGATGCTGCGTCGCCCGTGTGGTGCCATCGTCTCGGACCGAGCCGGCACGGCGACGCCCTACGCGCTGTTCCACCTCGACCCCCGCGGCATCCTCTTCGTGCCTCCCGGCACCGAGGTGTACGAGGGCATGATCATCGGGGAGCACAATCGCAACAACGACCTCGACGTCAACGTCACGCGAGAGAAGAAGCTGACGAACATCCGCGCCTCCGGCCGCGATGAGAACGTGATCCTCGCGCCGCCTCGCGTGATGGGCATCGAGGAGGCACTCGAGTGGGTCGACCGCGACGAGCTGGTGGAGATCACGCCCGTCGCCGTGCGCGTGCGCAAGCGCATCCTCGCCTGCAACCGTCGCCCGAAGCGCGACGACGATCGCGCTGCGTGAAACAGCCACGCTCTGGCGCCGCCTGAGTCCGTGGGCGGCGCTATCCTTGGCAGACGAGGATGAAGCTCGCTCTGCCAGAAGTTGGAACCAGGCTCGCGGCGCTCGCGCTGCTTGGCCTGGAGGCTTGCCTCCCCCGCGCTCCCGAGACTCCCGCTCCCCCACGGCTACCGCGTATCCCCCAGCAGCTCTCCGCCGGGCTGCGAGACACGTGCGTCGTGACCGAAGCTGGGGAGGTCTACTGCTGGGGCGAGAACTGTCATGGCGCTCCGCGCGATGGCTATTTCGAGTTCGTCTGCAGCCGGCCCCGACGCGTTCCAGGTCTGAGCCATGTCAAGGCATTCGCCCCCATGCAGAGCCACGCCGGCGTGGACTGCGCGCTCATGCACGACGGCTCGGTGTCGTGCGCCAAGCTCCACGAACCCTACCGGGACGTGCTCGCGGGTGGCGCCATGGACATTTACCATGGGGAAACTTTTGTCTGCGCGCTGTTGAACGACGGGCACGTCAGCTGCTGGGGCACGCTAGTCGGTGTGGTCGAAGCACCCGAGCTGGCAGGAGCGGAAGCGCCGACCGTCTTGCAGGGCCCCCACGATGTCGAGTCGATCAGCGCAACCACGGGTCGCGCGTGCGCTCTCTCGAAGACAGGCGAAGCTTGGTGTTGGACCGCCAAGCACCGCACGACCGACCTGGTGCCCACCGTCGAGAGGCCCCCGCTGCGACTCGTGGCGCTCGGCCTCCAGCACGGCTACATCGACATGGGCTGGTCAAGACTGCCCTGGGACATCAGCGCGCCCCGCAGCGTGTCCGAGGGTGGCAACACCTGCCTGCTCGAACGAAGCGGCCTGATTCGTTGCTCTGGAAGCGTTCGACACCGCGAGGACGCCGGAGACTTCGGGAACACTCCCCAAGCCTTCACCGCGATCGCGATCGGACTCGAGCACGCGTGCGCGCTCGATGCAGGGGTCGCGCGGTGCTGGGGAGCCAACGGCGTCGCTCAGCTCGGTCGCGAGGGCAATCGCAGCAGCTCGCCGACCCCGGTCCACACCGCTGAACCGCTGGTGGACATCGTCGCGGGCTACAACCACACCTGTGCGCGCAGCGCGAGCGGTGCGGTTTGGTGCTGGGGCGCGAACGCTCAGGGCGAGCTGGGCCTGGGCTCTCGCACTCGATACGAGATCGGCGCACAGCGCGTGCGAGCGTTCGATGCCCAGCCAACCGGCACGGGCGACCTCGCTATTCCTTGAGGCAATGCATACTGGTTCGCCTCCAGGTGGCGTCCAGGGCTTCGAGTCGCCGCCCCAGGCCTGGTCTTCCCCCGCGACGGGGGTGAGGCTCAGCGCTTGGAACCGCACCACACCTGAAACGCGTTGGTCTCGAGCAGCACTCGGCTGTTCTTGAAGGTGTCGTTGAACAGGGCGCCCGCCCCAACGCTCTTCTGGACCACGCAAGCCAGGACGCCGCTCACCGTGAGGTGAGCCGAAGCACCCTGCACGAGCTCGTGGAGCACGCCCATGTCTTCCTCTGTTCCGCGGTGAATCGGCGGGTTGCTCACGATGGCGTCGTAGCGTTCGCCTTTCGGCAGGTTCTTCCAGGCGTCGCTCAGGTAGCTCTTCGCCTCTGGCAGGTTCTGCTTGGCTGCCTCGAGGCTCGGAGCATCCACCTCGAGCAATGATAGCTCCGCCTCCGGCCAGCGCCGCCTGGCCCACACGCCGACCACGCCCACACCGGCGCAGAAGTCGAGCACCTGCTTGCGCGGCTTCAGCTCTTCGAGGCCACGCAGCAAGATCTCGGTCCCGGAGTCGAGTCGGCCCCGAGCAAACGCCCCGGGGTAGCTCGCGAGGCTGACGTTGAAGGACGAACCACCAAGGGGCAGCGCGACCTCGGAGTTCACGCGGAAGTCCACGAAGGACCGCTTCAGGCCCTCCTCGACCTCGTTCCGCACGCACTCCAGCACCCGCGCGCGGCGCTTGAGGTGGACCGTCTCCGGCTCGGTGAAGAACGCCTCCGCCATGCGTCGCGGCGCCGAGCGGATCCCTTCGTCGTTGGCGCCGTAGACCCACAGCTTGCCTCCAGGCTTGATCCGCGAGGCAACGGCCTGCAGCGCGAAGTCGAAACTCGGCCAGTCGCGCCCCAGGCGCACGACCGCCGCAGCGACCTCGCCTTCTTCCGGCCACGGCAGCGCACGCCTCCCATCCAGGGCGCGGCGGTTCCAGCGCCGCAGCTCGACACCCTCCTCGGCCAGCGCCTCGGCTACCAGGTCCGTGTCGTCATCGACCACCAGCACCGCGCCCGCGCCCGCGTCGACTTCACCGACCAGGTGCTCGATCGCCACGCCGGCGATCACCGGATCGCGGTTCGCCAAGTTACCGAGTCGTGCTTTGCGCTTCGCCACGGCGGGGTCTTAGGGCCCTCGAACGCGGAATTCAATCGCCTTGGCGACGCTCGCTTCAGTTGCAGTCGGGTTGAGCCGTGCAGGCTCGTTGCTGCTCGGGGCAGTTTGCTGCCACGCACTCCAAGCAGCCGAGGCTGGTGCTCGCCAGCGCCACCACTCCCGCAAGCCCCGGCGCCACTTCACACGCGGACTCGCAATGGGTCGCGCGGCACAGCGCGAAATCGCGATAGGCGACCGGGGCGAGCTCACAGCCCTGATTCCAGCAACCTTGAAGCGCCGGCCCGAAGTTCGCAGGTCCATCGGCCCACGCACTGCTGATGCACTGCTCGATGCTCTGACAGCCGAAGCCTCCTGCCCCGACCACACCAGACGTCGGCGAACCGCACCACTCATAGGGGGAAGGAAGGCGCTTCCCGTCTACGCCCGCGTAGCCGAGGGTCAGCGAACACATCTCGTTCTCCACGGCGGACAGACCTTGGTAGTAGGCGCGGTCCTCGTCATTCCGGTAGTCGCAGGCGAAGCGCACGCGGCTACCACCTGGGATCTTCACGTTGGGCGCGAAGCTCTGCGTGGCTGAGTCCCAGTCCTGAGTCTCCAGCAAGTCGCGCCGTGAGCCGTCAGGGTCGATGATCCACGCCTGAAAGTTCGTACCTCGCTGGTGCATGTGACCGTGACCGAATGATAGCTCAATATCCGCCGGGATATCGCATTGCATCTCGGCGCGCCCCTCCCCCCGCGCAGGAACGTAGATCGCCCAGTCGTAGAAATGCAGCATACCCGCCTCCCGCTTGGAGTCCGGGGCAGCCTCGAAGACGTCGAGCCTGGCGTGAGCGTGTACGGCGTCAGTGCCAGTGTTCACGACGTGTTGTTCCATCAAGACGACAGCGCCACCCTGGAGTTTCAACGCGGAACCCTCGGGGAACGCAACGCTGGCCCCTCCCGGCTGACCCCCATAGAGGATCCCGGGAGCGACGAGTTTGTCGGGAGAGTCCCCCTCGCAGTCGTGGATGATTCCGGGGACCGGGATCTGATCGGGGGTGAGGTACGTCGGGAAGAGCAGCAGGTGATGCGTCCGGTCGCTGAGTGAGTGCGCGAACCGAGCCACGGAGAGCCCAGCCTGGGGCACGACGAAGTAGCGACACACCGTCTCCTCGTCACCCGGCGCGACGTCTGCTTCCAGCTCGAGCGTCCAGGCCGGAGCCACGCTCGCGTCCGCTCCAGCATCCGCCGACGGCTCCACGGACAGGGGTTCGCTCTGGGCACTACATCCCCACGGAACCGCAATCGATGCAAAGATGAGCGCCCACCATGCCGCACCGCGCGACGGGCGCCGGTCCATGTTCAGTTCCCCGTACCGCCGGTCGAGGCTCCGCCCGTTCCTGTGCCCGCGGTCCCGCTGCCTGCGGTGCCGGATCCGCCGATGCCGCTACCTCCCGTGGCCGTGCCGCCCGTACCGCTACCGCCTGTTCCGTTGCCACCCGCGCTCGAACCACCAGTGCCGGTGCCGCCGGTCGCCCCGCCAGCCGACGTGCCTCCCGCAGCCATGCCTCCGGAGCCGCCGCCAGTGCCTCCGTCGCCGCCGTTACCACCGTTCCCGGAGCCGCCGCTGCCTCCATTGGCACCACTGCCGGCGTTCCCCCCAGCACCGCAGCTGCGCTCGTAGCCGTCTGGACAGAACTTGCCGGTCTCACAGATGGCGGGCACCGTCTCGCCCGTCGCGCAGTCGGTACAGAAGTAGCCAAGACAGCTCTCACCGGAGTTGCTGCCCCCACTCGGGATGCCGCCGTTGCCGGCGTTGTCACCGGGCGACGATCCGCCACCGACGTCCCCCGTACAGGCGACGAACAGCGCTCCCACCAAAGCCAATCCCATGACACCAACCCAGGCGCGACCAATCACCCTCGAAGCTTACACCGACGGCGCCCGCCCTCGGTAGCCGACAGGTTCTCAAGCTGCTCGGATCCGGCGTCCTTTGGGCGAAACTGTGGGCGATTCGCCCCGCTTCTCGCCCCGTTGTCCAGTGATCCCCCCAGACCGCGGCAACGGCGCCGCAACCCTTGCGCCGCGAGGCGCGACACTTCCCCCGCGTCCGGGGCGCTTTTCCATGTGATTCAAGCGGGGGTGGGTCGCTGACTCACATCAGCGGCGACGGCAGGGCCCACGACGCTCGTCGACGTTTCATTGCGGAAGCGACGCAGCGGCTACTGCTTCGCGAACCGCCAGATCGGCTGAGCGCTACCTTCACTCACCGTGTAGTACGCTTTGCCATCGGCAGCGAAGGCGACGGCTTCGCCTTGGCCCTCGGCGGCTTGCGGCACCTCGCACGGCGAGGCTTTCAAAGCATCGGCGACGCTGACCCCTGAATTGCGCAGGTAGAGGTGCACCGCACCGTAGGTGCGGAGGGCGATGTAGCGTCCGTCGGGGCTGATGTCGCCGCCGGTCACCAGCTGGGTCATCACGCCGCTTGCGTCGCCTTCATAGGCCAGCGTGGTGTGGCCCACCGCGTGCGGCGCAGCTGCGCGATAGATCCCCGAAGAGACGAGGCCCTTGGTGACGATGATCAGGTCGCCCGTCAGCGGATCGCTGAGCAACGTCTCCGCGTTGTGAGCGCCATCCGGGTACTCGAACTCCAGCGCCTCGGCGCCGCTCAAGTCCTGCGTGCCGCCGCCGATGGTCGGCTCGACGACGCGATACAGCGTGACGAAGCTGCGCTGCGCGCTGTTGTCACCAATATCCGCGAGGTACAGGTAGTCGCTTCCCGCGTCGGGACCGGGGCCGAGAGCGATGTCTTCCCAGTCCGTGGCGCTGGCGTCGGTCAGGTTGAAGACGCCGAGGTCGCTGCCATCGCTCTTCAACGCGAAGACCCGGGCGGAGTCGCCTGAGTCGTTGTGCAACCAGAACACGTCGCTCTGCTTGCGACTGGCGACGAGGCCCGAGGCTTCCGTCACTTGCGAGTTCGCCACGTTGCCCACGGTCACACCATCGGCAAACGTGGGGCAGCTCAAGGCGGCCCCGCTCCCGCCGCTCGAGCTCCCGCCGCTCGAGCTCCCGCCGTTCGCACTGCCTCCGCTTGCAGTGCCACCGCTCGCGGCGCCGCCATTGGCAGTACCGCCGGTCGCCGCGCCCCCCTCACCCCCAGCTGCGCCGGATCCGGCGTTACCTGAACCGGCGCTGCCGCCAGTGGCGTTGCTCCCGCCTGAGCCCCCGCTGGACTCGTCGGAGGAGCAGCCAACGATGGCGCCTGCGGAAAACACTGTGGAGAACACCGTGAAGGCCGCGGCGAGTGAGAGACGGGAGACGCGCATTGGTGGATCCTATAGCAACTCCTGGCTGGCGCGCGCTACGCGCGGGCGTCGGGTTGCTTGGTGCGCAGCTGAACCAGCTTTTCCTCTTGGATTTGTTGCGCAGAGTTCGGGTCCACGTAATCGGAGTGACACGAGGCCTTCGCTTCCTCCGCGCCCACGGCGCGCTTGGTCTTGGAGGCCAGCTTGTGGATCTCGTCGGGGCTCAGCACGCCGCGCTTCTCCAGGATCTCCTTCTGATCCGCGGTGAGCGCGGCAGACTTCAGCACCCGCTCCCGCTGGTAGCCATCGGCCTTGCCCGACGCGAACTCGGCGATCTCCTTGCTGATGCGCACGGAGCACCAGTCGTGGCCGCACATCGCGCAGAAGTCCGTGTCCACGTCGAGATCCTCGTCGTGGAACGCACGCGCGGTGTCGGAGTCGAATGCGAGATCAAAGTGCTTCTCCCAGTTCAGCGCGGCGCGCGCCTTGGTGAGATCGTCGTCCCAGTCTCGGCTGGCGGGTATCCCCAGGGCAACGTCTGCGGCGTGAGCGGCGATCTTGTAGGCGATGCAGCCCTGCTTGACGTCGTCCTTCTTGGGCAGGCCCAGGTGCTCCTTCGGCGTCACGTAGCAGAGCATCGCGGCGCCGTGGTAGCCTGCCGCCGTGGCGCCGATGCAGCTCGTGATGTGGTCGTAGCCTGGAAACACGTCGGTCACCAGCGGTCCGAGCACGTAGAAGGGCGCGCCGTGACACAGGCGACGCTGGAGCTTCATGTTGTACTCGATCTGGTCGAAGGGGACGTGACCTGGTCCCTCGACCATCACCTGACATCCCTTGCGCCAGGCCTTCTCGGTCAGCTCACCCAGGGTCGCGAGCTCCGCGAGCTGCGCTTCATCCGTCGCGTCTGCCAGGCCGCCGGGGCGCAGGCCATCGCCCAGGGAGAACGAGACGTCGTACTCGCGCATGATGTCGCAGATCTCGTCGAAGTGCGTGTACATCGGGTTCTCCTTCCCGTGCACCAGCATCCACTTCGCGAGCAGGGAACCGCCGCGACTCACGATGCCGATCACGCGCTTCTGCACCAGGGGCAGGTGCGCGCGCATCACGCCCGCGTGAATCGTGAAGTAGTCGACGCCCTGCTTGGCCTGATGCAGCAGCGTCTCCATGATGATCTTCTCGGTCAGATCTTCGATCTTGCGGCCAAGGATCATCGAGTAGATCGGCACCGTGCCGATCGGCACGCGCGCGTTCCTGATGATCGCGTCGCGGCAAGCGTCGAGATCGCCGCCGGTCGAGAGATCCATCACCGTGTCCGCGCCCCAGCGTTCCGCCCAGCGCAGCTTCTCCACCTCTTGCTCGGTGCCCGAGGAAATCGGCGACGCGCCCATGTTGGCGTTCACCTTGGTCTTCGACGCGCGACCGATGCTCATCGGGTCGAGCTGGTAGCCAAGATGGACCTTGTTGGCGGGGAGGATCAGCCGCCCGGCGGCGACCTCGACTCGCACCTGCTCTGGCGTCAAGTGTGGCTCCCGCGCGGAAACGCGCTTCATCTCGGGGGTTATGGTGCCGAGGCGTGCGTGCTCGAGCTGCGTGACCGCAGAGAAGCCAGCGGGTGCGACCCAGGTGTCGTCTTGCTTGGACCAGCCGCCGGGCATGAAGTCCCACGCCGTCTTGTCCGAAGGCGCCGGCATGCCGGGGGTGTCCGGCGACGAGAAGGTGCGGGGGCCTCCGATGTCAGCGCGGTTCGCGAATGAGCCGGGAGTGGTCCCCTCGGCGGTGCTGGACGGATTGTGGGCGCCGCGCAACGGCAGGCTGTGATCGGTCATCTGGTTCTTCCTCTTTGGCTTTCACTCACCGCGCTCGTGTCTGCGCAGTGCTGCTCGCGGACAATCGCCGTCGCGGAGAAAGAGAGGAGAACTGTCGCTTCCCTACGCCGGTGCAAACCGGATCAGGTTCGACGGGTCCTTCTCAGCAGCCTTCGCGGGGCGTTTTCGCCTCGCTGGGGCTGCGCCCCGAGCAACGGCGAGCAATGTAACGCGACGTGACGTGCAGCGGTAGGCGATTCGCCAATCTCTCCGGTTCTGGCGTAGTTTCTGGCGGTGCGCTCCACCCGCGAAGCTCCTGGCTGCGCCTGGACCTGGCAAGCAGCGTTGCGCCTCTGCGTGATCGTGGCTCTTTGCCTGCTCGCGCTGGGGCTCAGCTTCAGGGCGACCGAGCCTCCGGCTCCGCTGACTCGCGATGCCGCGCCGGAGCAGCTGTCCGCGGAGCGCGCCGCGGAGACGTTGGATCTGGTCCTTGGTGTCGGTCCTCACCCGGTGAGCAGCGATCGCAACCGGGAGGTCCGAGATCGGATCCTCCGGGAACTGAGAAGACTTGGGTACGCGCCCAGGCAGCAACATGCCCTGAGCTGCCGGCCTGGGGTCTGCGCCGAGGTCGACAATCTCTTCGTCATCATCCCGGGTAGCGATCCAAGCGGCGGTTCCATCCTGCTGGCGTCGCACTACGACTCGGTGCCCGCCGCACAGGGCGCCGCGGACGACGGCATGGGTAGCGCGAGTCTGCTGGAACTGGCCCGCGCTCTCCGCCACCGAGCGCCGACCAGGCAGCGCCTGGTGCTGCTGTTCAGCGACGGAGAAGAAGCGGGTCTGCTGGGGATGCGAGCGTTCACGCGCCATGAGGACTTTCGTGACGTGCGCTACGTGGTGAACCTCGAGGCGCGGGGCAACCGCGGCCCAATGCTGCTGTTCGAGACGGGGACAGGCGACGCACCGCTGGTCGCGGCCTACGCAGGACACGCGCGGCACCCCCTGACCAGCTCACTGTTCCAGAGCATCTACCGCAGGCTGCCCAACGACACCGACTTCAGCGTAGCGCTGCGGGAGCGACGGCGCGGGCTGAACTTCGCGTGCATCGAAGGCGTCGAGCACTATCACACCAGCCACGACGACCTCGAACACCTCGATCGAGGAACGCTGCAGCATGGCCTCGACAACCTGGACGCCGCGCTGGCTGGGATCGACGCCGTGGCTGGCTCCCCGGAGGCTGGGCCGATCGCCGCAGAGCCCAACTATTTCGATCTTCTGGGCGGCCCCGTCGTCTTCTTGCCCCGTTGGCTTGGCTACTGGGCGACGCTCTTCGGCCTGCTCGGTCCCTGCCTCATTGCCGCGTGGCAACGTAGGCGCGTGCGATGGCGCAGCCTCTTCGCGACGCTCGGCTACGTCGCCGTCGGACTGCTGGTCAGCACCGCGTGCTGTGTGGGCCTGCAGTCCTTGCTCCACTACACGGGCCGGGTCCCTGCGCCGTGGGTCGCTCACGCGGACTGGATCTTGGTGACCGGTGCTGGGCTGGGCCTGACTTGGCTGCTCTGGCAAGCTGGCGTGAATCGCGGCTCACCCGGCCTCACGAACCTGGAGCAGAGCATCTCGAGCGGGATCTGCTTCGGCTTGCTCGCCGTGACGTTGCTCGGCCTGCTGCCCGGAGCCGCCTACCTCGCCTACCTCCCCAGCCTGGGTCTAGCGCTTCTCAGCCTGGCGAGCGCGCTCCTCGAACGTACGCAGCAGCGAAGGAGCCACCACGGCCTACAGTGGATGGTCTGGGGGCTGGGTGCGTTCCTGAATTTCTGCGTGGCAATACTCTGGCTTCCGGTACTGATCCAGCTGTACGCTGCGCTGGGGTTGATCGCCCTGCCTGCATTCGGCGCGCTCTGGTTGTTCTGGGGCCTCAGCTGGCTCGCGCTCATGCCCGCCCAGAGCCGGCGACTGCTGCCCTGGACCCTGGCCATTCTCGTGGTGTGTGTCGGCGTTACACTGCTCCAGACGCCCTACTCCCCCGAGGTCCCGCAGCGCGCGTCGGTTGGCGTCACCTACGACGTCACCAGCAGGCGCGGCCGCGTTCTGGTCGACACCAGCCACGGGCCCGTGCCCGAGAAACTGGCGAAGCTGCTCGAGATCGATCGCTGGGGCGAGCCGAGCTTCCCCTGGCTCGGCGGCTGGCTCGACCAGACGGCGAGCGGCCCGAGCGACTGGCACAGCCCGATCCGCTCCGGCCTACGCCTGGTGAGGCGCGAGGCATTTCCTGATGGTGTTCGCTACGAGTTCGACCTGCGACGCCAGGTGTGGACCGAGGCCGTGAGCCTCAACCTGCCCCAGGGCAGCTCGGTCGAGCTCAGCTTCGAGCTCAGCAGCGGGGAGAGTCGAGTCGCCGAACCAAGACTGGTGCGAGGGTCCCTGGGCGCAGCCCAATCCGCGCCGAGTGGCTGGCAGCGCTGGCTCTACCTGGGGAGCTCTCGTCAGCCGCTCCGGGTCCAGCTGAAGACGGCGAGTCTCTCGAAGCTGACCCTCCTGGTGTGCGAGCACCGCTTCGAGCTACCAGACGAGTGGGCGCGCCGGGTGGAAGCGCTCCGCCCTTCAAACGCCGTGGCCTCCCAGTTCGGAGACAACACCGCAATTTGCCACACGGAAACCTTCTGAGTCTAGCAGGCCCAGCGCGTCGGCGCGCACTGGCAAGGTTCGAACCGGGCCACCGCTCGGCGGCGCCGCTCACAGGGGCTGCGCCAGGGCGCGCTCGAGCTCTGCGGCGCGCCCGGGGTCGATACCGCTCAGGGTGTACTGTTGCTGCTGCGCGGCGGGCATGTTGCCGGCGCGGGCGAAGCACAGCGCGAGCTCGAACAGGACGTCGGGATTTCGCGGAGAGAGACGCAGCGCGTGCTGGTAGGGAGCGACCGCCTCCGCGTAGCTACCGAGACGTGCCAGCGTGCTCGCGAGCTTGAGCTGCGCCTGCAGGTCGTTGGGGCGTAGCAACGCGACCTGGCGCAGCGCGGCCACCGCCTCGTCCAGGCGCCCCAGCTGCAGCAAGATGCGGCTCGTGTTGGCGTAGATGTCAGGGTCCTCGAGGCCGAGTTCGAGCGTCGAGCGATACGCTCCCAAGGCCTCGTCTAGGCGCCCGACCCGCATGTAGACGAAGGCCAGCGCTGCCCGCAGGACTCCGTCGCTCGGGCTCGCTTCCACCGCAGCCTCGAGCTCCTTCGTAGCTTCGACATCGCGTCCGAGGTGGGTGAGAGCCAGGCCGAGTCCAGTGCGCGCCGCCACCAGGCTGGGGTCCATGCTCAGTGCCTTGCGGAAACTTTCGATGGCCTCGGAGTGACGACCTTGGGCGCTGAGCAGCGCTGCCCGCTGCCGGACGTAGTCGCCGTTCTCCGGAGCCAGCGCGCAGGCCTTGTCCACGCTGGCCAGCGCTGCCGCGGGATCCCCGAGCGCGGTCTGGGCGCGAGCGAGGTCGAAGAGGACCGCGGCGTTGCTCTGATCGAGCTGGCTCGCCTGGTCGAGTCTGATCTTGGCCTCTGGGTTGCGCCCCGCCTTGAGCAAGCAGCGGCCGAGCGCGTAGACCATCTTCGGGTCCTGCGAGCTGCGCTCCACCAGCTGTTGATAGGTCGAGATGGCCTGATCGAGTCTACCGGTGCGCTCACTCGCCTCCGCGAGCAGCTCTTGAGCCTCGATGTCCGCCGGGTTCAGGTTCAGCGCCGTGCGCGCCTCGTTGCCCACGTCCTCGAAGCGCTCGAGCTCCTTGTAGCAGCGGGCCAGCTTGACGTGGGCGCGGGCGTTGCTCGGCTCCGCGGCAGCGACGCGCTCGAGCCAGGCGGCAGCTTGCTGTTGTCTTCCCTCGGATACGAGCAAGTCAGCGATCTTCGCGGGGACCCCAGGCAGCGTCGGATCCACGCCGAACGCCGACTCGTAGGCCTCGATGGCTCCGGCCGTCCGCTGCGCGTCGAGCCGCGCCTCAGCGAGTTGTAGACGCAGTGGTGCGACCGCCGGTGCCAAGCGTACGAGCTCTTCGAGCTGCTCGATGTGCTCGTCCTTGCGCCCGGTCCGCTCGTACGCCGATGACAGCTGTGCCCGCAGCACCCGGCTCTCCGGCTCTCCCTTGAGCGCCGTCCGCAACGGGAGGATCGCCTCCTCGAAGCGCTGGGCGCGGATCAGCAAGCCACCGAGCTCGCCGAACATCGCATACTCCTCGGGCGCGGCCTGGGTCGCCCGGGTCAGCTCCGCGATCGCCTCTTCCATACGCTCGAGCGCCATGTAGTTGCGCGCCAGGCCCTGTCGTGACTTCACGTCGTCGGGCGCGATCCCGAGCAGCTGTTTGCGCGCCTGCATCGCGCTGCGGTGGTCGCCGAGCTGCTCGAAGCAGGCTGCTGCTTGACGGAACGCATCCGCAAAATCCGGGATCAGACGCGTTGCCTGACGGAAATGATTTGCGGCGTCCTGGGTACGCCCCAGGGTCATCAACGCGGACCCCAGCTCGAACTGCGCCTGACCGTCGTCTGACCTCTGGGCGACGACCTGAGCGAGGTTCGCCGCGGCGTCGGCGGCGTTGCCCGAGATCCGCAAGAGCTTGCCCAGGTCGAAGCGGATCCCCACCTCGTTCGGGTGCTGCTGCAGGACCGCCGAGAGCGTCTCGATGGCTTCTCGGGTCCGTCCAAGCTCCTTGAGCGAGCCGCCGAGATGTCTCGCCACCTCGGCGTTGTCGGGCTGGACCCACTGCACCTTCTCGAAGCACTCGACCGCCTCGGCGTGGCGACCACCACCCGCGTGCACTTGCCCGAGGGCCAGGAGCAGCTCCGGGTTGTTCGGGTCGACCTTCAGGCCACGACGCAAGGTCAACTCGGCTCCATCGGTGTCGCCAGCAGAGACCTGCGCCAAGGCGAGCTGGGCGATGGTCGTCACGTCCTGCGGCCGTTGAGACGCAGTCTTCTTCAGCGTATCGATCGCCTGATTCGTCTCACCCAGCACACGCTGAGACGTCCCGAGGTAGCCGAGCACGTCCAGATCCTCCGGCCGGCTCTCGAGCGCGCGCTGAAAGTGCCCCACGGCGACGGTGTGTTCGCCGAGCTTCTGGTACGAGAGGCCGAGCGCCACGCGCACTTCGAAGTTCGTGGGCTGGAGCTGAGCCGCCGCCTCGAGGGAGCGAATCGCCTCACGGTGTCGATCCAGCGAGCGGTACACCTCCCCCAGCCGCTGATGGGCGAGCGCGAGCTCCGGGCGCAGCTCGCAGGCGCGCTGCAGCGGTTCGAGCGCCTCCTCGAACCGCGCGAAGCCCTGGAGGATGCCGCCAATCTGCAGATGAGCATCCGGGTTCTCGGGTCGCACCTTCACCGAGCGCCGATACGCATCCAGGGCCTTGTCGAGGTTGCCCTCTGCCTGCTGGTGATTGGCAAAGGTGTCGAGCACGTCGGGATCCGACGGGTTGATCTCCACCGCGCGCTCCAGCGCTTTGGTCGCTTCCTCACGGCGATTCAGCTTGGAGTACGAGACGCCAAGGTTCGCCCAGGCGTAACCGGAACGCGGGTCGATGGAGGTGGCCTGCTCGAGCTCTGCAGCCGCTTCGATGTACTTGGCCAGGGAGTTGTAGGCCGCGCCGAGCCCGGCATGAGCCAGCCCGTTCGGGTTCTCGCTCTGCTTCTGGGCCTGCTCGAAGGCTTGCACCGCGGCTTCTGCCTCGCGTAGCCGCAACAACACCTGACCGTGCTCCACGGCGAGGTCGGGATCCTTCGGGCTGAGCTGCCGCGCGCGTTCGTAGGCAGTCTTCGCCTGATCGTCTCGTCCGAGCTCGCGGCATATCCGTGCGGATTCGTTCGCGGCCTCCACGTGGGCTGGCTCCAGGCGCAGCACCCGCTCGAACGCCTCGAGCGCCTGTTCCGGGCGGGAGAGCTTGCGCAGCGCACGTCCGCTCTGTTCCCAAGCCTCCAGGCAGTCGTGCTTCGACCCCAGAGCCCGCTGCATCAAGGCATGCAGCTCCTCGTGGCGCTCGAGGGCGGCCAGGGAGCGGCCGAGCTCCAGCATCAGCTCGAGCTCGGGCTGGGTGTTCAGCGCACCTTCGTAGGCCAGGACTGCGAGCTCGTGCTGCTCGAGCGTCGCGCGCAGGCGCGCGGCAGCAATCAGCAAGTCGTTTCTCTGAGGATTCAGGCGGATGGCCTTGTCGTAGGCTTCCACGGCGCGCTCGTTCTCACCGCGCGCCGCCGCCGTCTCGGCGAGCATCACGTAGCCGTCGAAGAAGTCCGGCTGGTGCTTGGTGGACTCGCCAAAGGCGTTGACCGCCTCCTCGCTGTTGCCGAGCTCACGGGCGACCAGCCCGAGCTGGTAGTGCGCCTCGGAGTTGTCGGGCTTGTGCTTGATCGAACGTCGGAACGCGTCGGCCGCCTCCGCGGGGCGTCCCATGCGTACCAGTGTGCGGCCCAGATGGAACCGCTTCCAAGGATCGTTGGGATGCAGCAAGAGCTGCGTCTTGAGTCGATCCAGCGTCTCCTCGAGTTGTTCGCTCATCGTCCCCGGGCAAAGCAGCCTAGCCGACTTGACCAGCGGCTTGGGGGTTCTTCGCCGAGGAACAATCGGATTTTGCTCGGCCGCGCTCGCGCGGTCGTTCAGTGCTGAAACGGGCAGCGACCGTTGGGGCAGTGGTCACGATCGTGAAACGCGTAGCGTTCGCGCTGGCCGCAACCCACGGCCTCGTAGTGCTCGTTCCCCATGTAGGTCACGCGGATCGCTCGCTCGTCGCAGTTGAACTCGGTCGCAGCCGACTCCCGCACCAACCCCTCGTTGCCACCACCGCAGCCGATCAACGTCCACGCACCCAGCACCCACAGCACCTGACGCAGTGCACCACGACGCTGGGGTTGCGGGATCACCTGAAATCGCTCCCGAAGGGCCGCACGTACTTGCCGTACACGAAGCCTTCGGTGCCTTTCAATTTGCCGTCCAGTACCTGAACGAACTGCCACTTACCGAAGCGATTGATCACCTTGAGCTGCGTGCCATCAGGCAACTTGCCGAGCAAGTTGGCTTCGCGTGCTGGCCGTGAGCGCAGGGCGAGGTACGGCTCCTTGTCCGTCGCAGTACCGAAGACCTCGTGCACCATCGCCCGCGGGGCCTGGAAGAACCCGGGCGGAAGCGAGGGCGCCTTCCTGTCCGCCACCGCCGGCGTGGGTTCTTCTGCTGGCTCGCGCTTGGACTCCGGCTCGTCCGGGGTTGGGGGTGAGTCGCTCTGCTCGGGTGCCGCGCTGACCGCGGCGGCAGCGGGAAGCTCGATCTTCGGCACGGGATCGTGGGGATCGAGGCTCGACTGAAACTGGGAAGGCGGGAGCCGGGGCGGATCTGCGGCAGGCGACCGCACACTGAACCAGATCACCGCGACCGCCAGGCTCAACGCGCTGCCGACCAACGCGACGATGCCCGCCAGATGCAAGAAGTCGGCGAGAGGTCCTCGATCCGATGCCGTCATCGCGAGGAAGCGATTCAAGCGCAGGAAGGCAGGGGAACTGGGATCCGGGGGTACGACCTGAGACGACACGGCGTCTGCAGCCTTAGCCAAGAAGCGTCGATTGGCCCAAAAAAGCGGAGAGCGCTCCCCGTGCCGGGCAGACGCCGCGGTCGACGCTCCCTCACCCCCGAACAAACTCGCGCGTTCTGGCTGAAAGACCGCGTCTTCCAGCAGCTTGCGTGCCTATCCGCGCGGAGCGGCTAGAAACGCCGGGGCCGCTTCACACCGTCTCTCAAGAACGGGTTCAGCAGCAACGGCTCGAGCATCGGGCGGGTGTACGGATCCTGCTCTTCGAGCAGCTTGAGCGCGCCACGTAGGGCGATCTCGTAGTCTGGAGCCATGTCCTTCGGCCTCGCCATGGGTGAGTCACGCTGATCCGTCAGCTTACCCTGGAGCGCGGTCATGAAGTTGATGTAGTCGGTGAGCTGCTTGGGCGTGCCGGTGCCGTCCGAGTCTCGCGGAGGCGCCCCGAACTCGAGCAAAGGCAAGAACGCGCTCTCCATCGGAGAGAGCGGCTGCACCTCTTTCTCGCTACCGCTGCTCGCCGAGCCGTGCAGCCTGAGCAGGTTCCGCACGCGCGTTTCGTACTGACTCTTCTTGCGCTGCCAGAGCTGCCGCCCCGCCTTCGACAGCTCGCTCTCGCTGACGTGGATCCGCGCATTTTCCGCAAGGGAACGAATGAGGCGGAGGTAGGGCCACTCGGGCTCCGACAAGGCGCCATACATCTTGATCGCCTCGGCGTCGGTCGCCGGCTTCTTCACCTCGATGTCGAGGAACAGCTCGCGCCACTGCTTCTCGTAGGTCGTGAAGTAGCGATCGCGCAGCTTCTCCATCACCTCTTCCGTCTGAGTCTCGCTGTCCTTCACGCTCTCGGCGAGCACCCAGGTCTCCGTCTCCAGCTGCACCTTCTGGGAGTTCAAGACCTTCTTGATCTGCAGGTAGCCTTCCTTGGTGTAGGCACCCTGGACCTGGACGTTCTTCCTTGGCGTGACCCACTTCGCCGACTCTCCGTAGAAGAAGTCGCTCATGCGGATCGGCGCGACATCGCTGTTCGCGTCGCGCACCAGCATCGTGTACAGGCGATCGACGCGAGGCGCCTTCAACATGGTCTGCCGGGAGTGGTCGATCAGCTGCTTGTCGTGGTCCCAGGGTCGGGCTTCGCCCTCCTTCATCATCCGCAGGTAGAGCTTGGCGTGGGGGAGCAAGAGCTTGGCGTCTTCCTCGGGCTTGCTCGAGCGCAGCGCCTTCGCCCAGTAGCGCGCGACTTGCTTGGCGGCGAACTCGACATCCAGGCGCTCGGTGTCACCGAGCATCAGGTACAGCTTGAGCTGGTCATACTGCTTGCTGAAGGTGTCGCCCTCGGCGTCGGCCACCTTGAAGGCCCGCAGCTGCGCCTCGAGCTCGGGGCGAGTGGAGACCGTGAATCCCTTGTGCATCTGCTCGATGTAGATGCTGCGCACGGGCTCCAGGAGGTTGCCGCCAGTGTACATGCCCCAGCGCATCCCCGTTGGCGGCCCGTCGTCGTCCCAGCCCTTGAGCTGCAGGTAGAGAGAGCGCAGGTTGTCCAGCTTCGCGAGCTTCTCCGGCAGCGGAGAGGAGTCGTTCCAGTTGATGCTGCTCGCCGACCGACTCACCGCTTCGACACGGCTCACGAGACTCTGATTGCGACCGAAGGTGATCGTCGACGGGATGATGATCGCCAGTGAAACGAACAGACAGCTCGCCGCGAACACGATGCGCATCAGCGTCCGGCGGCGTCGCTGCGCCTCGGTGTGCGCGGCGACGTTCTGGTCCGGAAACACCACGCGCTGGAACAGATCGGTGACGAAGTAGCTCTTCGTCTCGACCTGGGACATCTGCGCTCCTGGGTCCGGGGGCAGTCCGAATGCCTGCGCCATGCGCCCGATCATGCGCGAGACCGGGTTGCCTTCCTGGGTTCCACTGGTGAAGTAGAAGCCTCGGAAGATCGGCGTTCCCTGAAAGCGGTTGGGCTGGAAGAGCTGTCCGACCAGGCTGCTCAGGTTGTCTCGCAACGACTGAAATTCCACGGGGAACTCCAACACCTTCTGCCGCCCCTGAAAGCTCCGGTGCTGCTTGATTCGGCGCAGGGCGTTGGCGTGGAGCACGTGCACCATCTGGTCGAACTCACGAACGAACTCGGTGGAGGCGTCACGCTCGTCCCCCTTGAGCGCGAACGTCGCTCCCAGGATCTGATCGCGCTCACTCTTGCGCATGTCCCCGAAGCTCTCGACGAAGCCCCCGATCAGGTCCGCCTTGGTGAACATCAGGTACACGGGGACGACCATCTCGAGCCGTGACATCAGCTCGTCGATGCGCGTCCGAAGCTGTCGGGCCATGTCGGCGATCTGGTCGTCGCGGGCATCCATCAGGTCAGTGACACTGACCGCAACCAGCACGCCGTTGATGGGCTTCTGGCTGCGGAAGCGCTTGAGCAGCCCCAGGAAGGCCAGCCACTCGTCGCGATCATCCGTCTCCGTCGCGTACCGCCCCGCCGTGTCCAGCAGGATCGCGTCGTTGGTGAACCACCAGTCGCAGTTTCGAGTACCGCCGACGCCACGCAGGCCGCCCTCTTCCGGGTTGAACGCGAAGTTCAGACCCGACTTCTTGAGCGCGGTGGTCTTACCCGAGCCCGGCGGCCCGATGATCATGTACCAGGGCAACGCGTAGAGCGCCTGGGTTCCCTTGCCACCCCCGAGGCGGCTGCTCTTCAGGGAACCAATCCCCTGCTCCATCTGCTGACGAAGCTCGAGGATCTCTGCGCGCCGGTCAGGGCGCGCATAGGCAGCCTGCTGCTCGCTTTGCTTGAGGATCTCGGCTTCGAAGGCCTTCGCCGCCCGGCGCGCCTTGAGCCTGCGGAGTCCAATCACTCCGGCCACGAACAAAGCCACAAGGAAACTGGCGAGGATGCGCCAGCCGACGCCGATGTTGACGTCGAACCAGCTCGCGACCCAGCTCCCAAGCCAGATCACCGCGAGGGCGATCACACCGAAAAACCAAACCCACATAGGTTAGCCCTGGTCCTCCATCGCCCAGCCCTCGCAAGCCGCGATGAGCCCTGGGTGAACTCTCAGCGTTGCGTCGTCTCCAACCTCGAGCAGAGCGCGCAGGCCCAACCAACGCTTCGCGACCTCGTCGAGCGAGCCGGCTCGATCTCGCCGCAAGAGCTCACGCAGGGCTCCGGCTCCGGCGAGCAGGCGCCGCAGCTCTCCACCTCGTCGTTTTCCCGCGACGACCAGGTGCTCGCGGGTGGGCTGCTCCCCCCTGGCTTGCGCCAGACACAGCGCGCGCGCCACGAGGTCGAGGAACTCAGCGGTGTTCCCGTGAGTCGACTCGTCCGCCAGCTCCACCCAGGCCGACTCGAGCTGGACCGCGGGCAGACGGCGCTCGAGCACGCGCTGATGGAATTCGACTCGTCCCTCGTGTGGAAGGGGCCGCAGAACGATGCGTGGGTCCCCAGCGGCCGCGAAGGCGAAATCCTCCGAGTACTCCAGCCTGCGCGGATGGGTCATCACTACCCGCACGGGGAGGCTCTGCCAGAGCGAAGCACAGCGCGGCATCAGGCGGTCGGCGTTGTTGCCCTGGTCGAGCTCGTTCGCGTCATCGACGATCATCACGACCTCGCCCTGGGACTCCTGCAGCTTTGCGACGCAGCCAACCAGCTCGGCGAAGTCGGCGATCGGCAGGTTGGAGTCGGTCTCGATCTCCTCGCGAAAGCCCGGGTCCTTGAGCCGCTGTATCGCGAGGTAGAGCGCGTGCCCCAGCGAGTTGGTCCAGTCGGTCTGGCCGCGTGGGGCAGGCACCATGCACAACGCTCGCAGCGCCTCGATCAGCCGATGAGCCGTGCGGTCAGCGGCCGGCGTCAGGCGATGCGATCCCTCGGGCAACGCCCGCATCAGCCAGAACAAGGTCAACATCAGCATCCCCGTGGGGCCAACCGAGCGTCCCGGCTCGGCGCGCCCCAGGAGACTCACACGGAGCGGTCTCCAGCCGCGATTCGTGAGCTCTTCACTCAGGCGCGCGAGCTGCGTGGAGAGCCCTCCTCCGCTCGGCCCGGTGACCCAGAGCACCCCGCTCCTTCGGCCCGCGCCGAGCTCTGCAATTATTTCCTCAAGGAAATTTTCATCGCGAGGAACGTACCAGCGCTCCGTGGCCTCCTCCCAGGCGAGCTTCTGCCGCAGACGGGCGAACGAGTCAGACATCCGCCTTCTCCGCTGGGACCAGCGCGTGGGCGGCTGCGAGGCGTGCTGCTTCCGGACCCTGACGAGAGGACTCTGGGGGCGGGGGCCCGCTGTCCATACTGAGCAGCCAGCCGATCAGCACGGCGCCCAGAGCGAAGACCACCACCATGACGACCACTACGAGCACGATCATCTTGGTGTTCTTCCCCGAGGGCGGGTTGTAGACGATGGTGGCATCTCGGCGAGCCTCGGGCAGAGGCATGCCCAGCTGGCTCATCCCCAGCGGGTTCGGCTCTGGCCGCGATGCGACCTCTGGCGCCTGCTTGGCGGCCGCCGTCGTCGCGCCGAGGGCCACGGCGCCCCCCGTGACCATCGCGGGTTGCACCGGTCCTCCGCCCCCGAAGACGCTCCCAGTATTTCCCTGGGGTACCGCGGGTGGCGGCCCCGGCGGCGGCGCCGGAGACGCGGGCGGCGGAGCTCCAGCCTGGGCTATTCCCATGGACTCGAGCATGGCGAATGCCTCGGAAGCGTCCGCCACCATCGTGCCGTGAATCTTGCGCTTGTTTCCTCCTCCACCGCCTGCGTCGGGGTTCGTCGCGCCCAGCGCGTCGAACCCAGGGTCAGAGACCACCGGCGGCGGGGCCACCGCGGGCGGAGGCGCGATGTCTCCGATGGGCGGGGGTGCGACCGCACCCGAGACGACGGGCGGCGGGGCGATCCCTCCCGACACCATGGGCGGAGCAGCAATCCCCGCGGAAATGACTGGGGGAGGAGCGACGCCGGCCACCGGCGCGGCGACCGCGGGCGCCGGCATGGGGACCGAGGCAGGGGCTGCCGACGCCTCGGCGCGCTTCGCCGCCAGCAGAGCATCTATCTCGGCGCGCGCATTGGCGACCGCGTCGTCGCTCAGGACCTGAGTTCCGTGCATGGCGCCACGATGGGAGCCCGAGACCATGGCGGGCGGAACCACCGGGCCGCGGTTCGCCGCGGGCGCGGCCACGGCAGGTATCTGCTGCTGAGACGCGCGCGCCGCCCGGCCCAGCTCCTGCGCGAGCTCCCCGACGCTCTGGAAGCGCCCCGCCGGGTCGGGTGCGAGGGCGCGTCGAAACGCTTCGTCGAACACCGGCGGAACGACTCCCCCGAGCTCAGCGGCGCGATCGCTCGCGGCGGGCAGGGTATGCATCTCTTCCCAGAGGCGTTGCGGCTCCGGCGTCGGCAGCTTGAGGGCGAAGAAGATGGGGCGCCCTACCATCGCGTAGAACGCCAGCAGCGCGCAGGCGTACACGTCCGTGGTCGCCATCAGCGGACTCCCACCGACTTGCTCTGGGGCGCCCCAGCCGTAAGCACACGGCCAAGGCGCGGGCGCCGCCATGCGCAAGAAAGCAACCCCGAAATCGGTCACCCGCACGACAGGGCCCTTGAGCCCGGTCCCGAAGAACACGTTCTGCGGCTTCAGGTCGCCGTGCACCAGGCCAGCTCCGTGGGCGCGATCGAGTGGCGACGCCAGGCAACCGATGAACTCGGCCATCTCGCTGGGGCTCATGGGCCCCTTCTTCTCGATGTAGCGATCCAGCGAGCGGGTGCTCACCGCGGGGAGCAGGGCAAACGGACCATTGGGATCCATCCCCAGCTCCTGGATCGCCACGAACTCCTGGGCGACCTGACCAGACTGACGCGAAGCGCGATCGAATGCCCCCGAGGCGCTCGTGTCCTGCATGGCGGGAGAGGTGAACAGCTTGAGCACGTAGCTCAACCCCGTCTTGGGGTCCTTGACCCGGTAGACCTCTCCCACGTCGCCTCGTCCGATGACGCTCTCAACCTGAAAGCGGCCTCCAACGATCATCCCGGGCGCTAGTCTTTCCCTCATGCTCCCCGTTTGCTGCACCGGCTTGGCAGCGAACACGACCTCACACCTCTGGTGCCCGGCCGAAACGCGGTCCGGGAGGCCCAAGCAGGCGCTGTTCAAGCTCTCGAGCGACGAACGATGACCCGAGCAAGCTCGGGATTTCAAGCGGCTCGTGTTGCGTTTCTGGATACCTCACAGGCCCGCTCGGCGGCGCAGGGCCCAGCTCGCGGGAACACGGGGCGCCGGATATCCGCGGCAACTGTCCGTCTCGGGAGGCTCGCGTGCCAAGATCCGAGACTTGCTCGGACGCAATCGCCAGAAAACTTGCGTTCTTGGCGGGCAAATCTGGGCCCGAGGTCGAGTACGATACCGGCAGTGGAAGAGCGACACATGCGAGGGCAGTTCGTGTTGCGGGGCTCTGCCCTGCCCGCGGACATCGACACGCTGAGCTACCGAGCCATCGAGGAGATCTCGACCCCCTACCTGGTCGACGTCAGCTTCGTGACCAAGGACGACAGCTTCGACGTCTTGTCGACCCTGCGCAGCTCCGCTGTCCTGACGGTGATCAACGAACAGGGGCAGACCCGGTTCTATCACGGCATCGTCGAGCGAGCGCGCTTCATCCGCATGCAAGCCGAGAACTTCATCTTCGAGATCCGGCTGATGCCTTCCCTGCAGTCGCTCGCTCACCGCGAGAACTGTCGCATCTTCCAGGACGAGAGCATCGTCGACGTCGTCACCACGATCTTCGGCGAAGCCGGCTTCGGGGATCGAGTGCAGTGGGACGTCACTGGCACCTACCCCGCGAAGGAGTTCATCGTCCAGTATCGCGAGTCGGAGCTGAACTTCGTTTCGCGGCTCTTCGAACAAGCTGGTCTGTTCTACTTCTTCGAGCATGCTGAAGACCAGCACAGGCTGATCGTCTCCGACAATCCGGAAGGGTTCGTGCTGCTAGACGCCCCCCAGGTCGAGATCGCGGTGATGGCGGCGGGCGCGGAAACGGCGGTCACGGCTCAAGGGTTGACGCGAACGCGCAGTTTGCGGGTCGGCTCGATCCAGCTGCTCGACTATGACTTCAAGGCTCCTGCTGCCTTGCCAGACGCCGGACTGCCTCAGATCGAAGCTTGGCGCATGCCGTTCTTCGAATATCCCGGCGGATTCACCGAAGGCTCCGAGGGCTCCTTGCTCGCCGCCGCGCGGATGCGGGAGTTGCGGCATGACGCGGATGTCCTGAGTGGCACCTCGGAGGCGATCGATCTGCGGGTCGGCGCGCCGTTCGTGGTGGACGGCGCCGAAGAGGGGGACCTCAATGGAACCTTCGTGCCCACTCGCCTGGTGTCCTGGGGCTACCAGAAGGCGAAGGACGGCAGCGAGGACGTCGCCTGCAAGAACGAGTTCCGAGCCATTCCGGAGGGGGCGCCCTTCGCAGCGCCGCGACGCGCCAAGCGAGTGCGGATCCACGGCATCCAGACGGCCATCGTCACGGGTCACGACGACCAGGACCAGACGATCTGCGTGGACGAGTATGGCCGCATCAAGGTTCGGTTCTACTGGGATCGGGTGGGCCAGCAAGACGAGAACTCGAGCTGCTGGATACGCACCAACCAGGCTCCGCTGGGCGGCTCGATGATCTTGCCTCGCGTCAACTGGGAAGTGTCCATCGCGTTCCTGGACGGTGACCCGGATCGTCCGTTGATGCTGGGCAAGGTCTACAACGCCGAGAACCAGCCCCCGGAGGGACTCCCGGCGGCCAAGGCGTCGGGTTCGTTGAAGAGCATGTCCTCACCCGCTGGCGCTGGACACAACCTGCTCGGCGCCTGCGACACCGGCGGCAGTCAGGGCTTCAACATCCATGCCCAGAAGGACCTCAACATCACCACCGAGCACGACTTCATCGAGGAGGTCGGGGTAGACGAGGAGCACAACGTCACCAAGAACGTCTCGAGTGAAACTGGCGTGAACGACAGCGCGTCGGTCGGCGGAAACCAGTCGCTGAACGTGGGCGCGAACCTGTCCTCGAAGGTCGGCGGCAGCCAGTCCATTTCGATCGGCGGCAACGACGACAGCAACTCGACCGCTGACACTCAGGAGACCGTCGGCGGCTCCCGGAGCTACACGGTCAGCGGTAACCAGATCACCATCTGCAACGGCATCACACAGAACATCACGGGCGACTACAACGTCTCCGTCGGGGCGGTCGAGGTGGTGGGCAGCATCGCTTCGATCTCCGACAACATCACCGCGACGAGCAGCTCGACCGTGGGTGCCGTGCGAGTCCACCTCGTCAACGGTACCCATGGCGAGACCGTCGGTGGCTTGAAGAACCAGACCTCCACAGCTGCCGAGATCCACATCAATGGCGCAAACCACGCCGCGAGCTGCGACGCCGCGACCACGGTGCTGATCGGCGGCCTGCATTACCGCAAGGTAACAGGCGCCTACACCGTCAAGGCTCCGATGATCACCCTGGTCGGCGCCACCGGAGACCTCAAGGGAGGCAAGAGCAGCATGAAGCTCGGCGGAGGTCCTGTGGTGATGAAGGGCAAGAAGATCGTGATCAAGAGCGCGCTGAGCATCAAGATGGGCGCCTCGCTGAAGGAAGGTTGAGATGAGCGACGTAAAGAACCGCCTCGAGTTCACCCTCGACGTCGACGGGACGTCGCTCAACGTCCTCGATTTCGACCTGGTCGAGCAGCTGAACGAAATCAGCTCGCTGGAGCTTCGCTGCACGAAGTACGGCGACTCCGGCGAACACGCCGATCCGGCCGCCCTGATCGACAAGCCCGCGACCTTTCGTTTCGCCCGGGAGGATGGATCCCAGGAGCGCTTCTTTCACGGCTTCGTCATCGAAGCCGTGCGCTCGCCGCGCAACGACCGCACGCTGGCGACGCACCTGACCATCGTCCCCACGCTGTGGAACGCAACCAAGCGAGCGGACTGCCGCATCTTCCAGGAGAAGTCGGTGGTCGACATCGTCACCGAAGTGCTCACCGGAGCTGGTCTCGATGGCAGTCGCCACGAGTGGCGTGTCAGCGGCAGCTACGAGCCTCGGGTGTCATGCACGCAGTACCGGGAAACCGACTTCGAGTTCATTCGCCGCCTGCTCGCCGAGGAAGGCATCTGGTTCTCGATCCTGATGACCAACGAGAAGGACCTCTTGGTACTGAGCGACGACCCCGCCGGGCTCGACCCGATCTCGGCGCCCGAGTCCACCCTGGGGTACCTGGCGGAGTTCAGCTCGCAGACGGCTCAGAGCCACGTCAGCGATCTGATTCACACACAACAAATCCGCTCGGATAAGGCCTTCCTCCGGGACTACGACCCCACGAAGCCCAGCGTCCAGCTGGAGAAAGAGGTCGAAGGAACAGACGACGGGGCGCATTCCCTGGAGGTCTATGAGTATCCAGGGCGCTTCACGGAGCAAGGCGTCTGCGACCACTACACTCAAGTCCTGCTGGAGCAGCTCCAGGCCGATCGAGAGATCGTCGACGGCAGCACCGGCGTGATCGTCATGCGTCCTGGAGAAACCTTCAGCGTCGAGGACCATCCCTATCAGCCCCTCAACCAGGAATACCTGATCGTCCGCGTGGAGTTCGCCGGTCGGGGGCTCGGCCACGCGGAGGTCGACGGTGAAGAGAAGACGGCCTTCCATGGCAGGTTCTCCGCGGTTCCCCCCGCTCGAGTGCAGTATCGCCCTCCGCGGCGCGAGCGCATGGTGGTGATCCCGGGGCTCCAGAGCGGCTGGACCACGGGGCCTGGGGGTGAGGAAATCCACGTGGATGACAGCGGTCAGGTGAAGGCCCACTATCACTGGGACCGTCTCAACCCACTCGACGACACGTGTAGCCAGTGGATGCGCAGCAGCCAGCTCGCCCTGGGCGGTTCCATGCTCCTGCCGCGCATGAACTGGGAGGTCACGATCGCGCACAACGAAGGCGACGCCGACAAGCCCGTCGTCATGGGGAGGCTCTACAACCCTCAGACTCCACCGCCCTACAAGCTGCCAGACGAGAAGTCGAAGAGCTCCGTCCAGACCGCCACGACACCAGGCGGCGGCTCGAGCAACGAGTTCCGAATGGGCGACGCGGGTGGAGCCGAGCTGATGTTCTTCAACGCCAGCTACGACATGACCATCGACGTGCTGAACAACACCACCCACAGCGTCGGAAACGACATGAAGCGCAAGGTCGGCGGCAATCAAGCGGTCAACGTCACTGACAGCGTCTCGCAGAAGGTGGGCTCGAACCAGACCGTCGATGTCGGTGGAAACCAGGACATCGCGGTCGAGACGTACATGGTCGACGACGTGGGCGCCTCTCACTCGCTGGACGTGGGCGGGAATCGCACGATGATGATCGGCGGCGACCACAAGCGAGACGTGACGGCGAGCAGCGAACTCACCGTCAACGGCATGCACATCGACCTGGTCGTCGGCGCCATCGTCAACAGCACGCTCGCCAATCACAAGCAGGACGTGAGCGCGGCACTGGTCGAACTGACGACCGCCGATCGGAGCGTGATCGTCGGCGGTATGCGCACCGAGAACACGGGCGCGGCGAAGATCATCGCGACCAAGGGCGGACGAGGCGTGGACGTCAGCGGTGTGTTCAACCAGACCGTTGGTGGAGCCATCATCACCAGCATCAAGGGCAGCCGTTCGGACGCCGCTGGCGCCACCTACACCGAGATCGTGGGCGCCGCGCAGGTCACCAAGGCCAATGACATCGTGTACGAGGCGGATGGCATGATCACGGTTGCCATGGGCGCGTCCGTGCTGCTCATCACACCAGCATCCGTCTCCGTGCTGGGCGCCAGCTGCAAGTTCGACGGCGACGTCGTGGATACCGCCATCACCATGGACAACTGAGGACAGCGTGACCCGAACTCTCGACGTCTATATCCGCAACGAAACGTTCGTCAGCGACAAGGTCACTCGGCTCGATGAGTACCATCGAGCTGGTCTTCCCGCCTACGCGGTCATCGAAGCGGTCGCGGTGGACTACGTATCCATCGAGGAGCTCGTGGGCACACGTGCGGAGGTCGCACACGGCTACGCTGACGAGACGAGGCACTCATTCTGGGGGCGCATCGACACCGCGACCGTGCTCGCCGGGCAGGGTGGCTCCGACGGCGCACCCTCCTGGACCTATCGGCTCAAAGTCATCGCGACCATCGGGCTGCTGGATCGCAGCGTCGACTCCCAGATCTTTCAGAATCTGACCACCGAAGAGATCATCAAACAGATCTTCGAGCAGCATGGTATCGCCCCGGAGGAGTACGACTTCACGCTGGACGCGACCTACCCCAAGCGAGAGTACTGCGTCCAGTATCAGGAGAGCGCTCTGGCGTTCATCTCCCGGCTCTGCGAGGAAGAGGGGATCTACTTCTACTCCTATGTCGCCGACGGCGAGGAGGCGGAGAAGCTCTACTTCAGAGATGACTCGAGTTCGGCAAAAGACATCCCAGACGGCCTGGAGCTGCCTTACCGCCCTGGCAGCCATGGCGCCACCACCGAAGACACGCTGAGCGAGCTGCACCCCGCGCATCGCGTTCGCTCTGGGAAGTTCGTCTCCAGAGACTTCAACTTCATGACCCCGCAGCTCGACGTCACGACCAACGACCTGACGAAGACCGCGGAAGCCTCGGCGCACACGGACTTCGAAGTCTACGACTACCCGACGTGTTATCTGGAGCTCGCCGATGGGTCGACGGTCGGAGAGATCAAGTCCACCACCTTGGAGCGCCTCAACCAGGTCCGGCTCGAGGCGGAGCAGGTTGGAGTCCACACGGTCGCAGCGGTCTCGAACTGTCCTCGGCTGACCATCGCTCACAAAGTGAAGGTGTCCGACTCAGAGGACGTCGATGGCGAGTACTTCATCTTCGCGTGTAGCTACCACTTCGCGATCATGATGCAGAAGCAGGACGACGGGAGTTCCGTCGAGATCGACAGCTACCGATGCGAAATCGAGCTGCTCCCGATCGCGTCCAAGTACCGCTCACCTCAGGTCACGGCCAAGCCCGTGATTCACGGTCCCCAGACCGCCAGGATCGTCGCCCCGGAGGGCTCGGAATCGGAGGAGATCCACACCGACGAGCATGGCCGCGTGCAGGTGAAGTTTCACTGGGATCGCGCCGCGAACGCGTACGCCGACGCGACCTGCTGGATGCGTGTGCAGCAGCTGCAGACGTCCGGTTCCATGATCATCCCCAGGGTGCACTGGGAAGTGATCGTCGAGTACATGGAGGGGAACCCCGACCGCCCAGTCGTCACCGGCCGACTCTACAACGGGATGTTCATGCCGCCCTACGCGCTTCCCGAGGGAAAGACTCGCACGGCAATGCGCACGAACAGCCATCCGAGCGGTGGCGGGAGCAACGAGATCCGCTTCGAGGACAAGGCGGGTGCCGAAGAGATCATGATCCACTCGCAGTACGACACGCAGATGGTCACTGCGAACAACAAGAAGAAGAACGTCGGCAACAACGAGTCTCTCCACGTCAAGAACAACTCCGAGAGCGGAGTCTCCGGAAACTCAGACACCAAGATCACCAAGGGCAGCCAGAACGACATCGGCGCCGACCAGTCCGTGAGTGTCGGAGGCAACCGCAAGCGCGAGATCAACGCCGTGTATGGCCTGACCAGCGGGGGCGACACGACGGTCACCGTGGGCGGCAACCAGTTCGAGATGACCGGCAATCCCCTGGAGGCGCTGCTCGCGATCGCGGCAGAGCGCGCTGCGGAGATGGCTGCGGCGGCAGCCGCCAACGCGGTCGGACAGGTCACGGCCGCCGTGCAGGGCGCGGTGGATCAAGTGCTCGGGCCGGTGGACGACCTGTGCGCCCAGGTCGATGGCATCACCGGAAACATGAACGCGTTGGCCAATGGCGATCTGGGAACGGCTGCCGGGCTCGTGGCTGGCGCCTCGGGGTTGCCGGGCGCCGGTGCGATGGCGTCAGCGATCGCGGGGCCACCCGCCGCGATGACCCCTGCCGCAGGGCAGAGCGCGGGCGACATCGCCGGAGTGAACGCGCTGCGTGCGGCGGCCACGGGGATGATTCAACAAGGCGCCAGCGGCGCCATGGACGCAGTGAACAACGCCCTGGGCACGGGCGGTGGTGACGGTGGCGGTCAGAGCGGTGCGAACGCCGCTGGCCCCGAAGGCAGCGTCGACGGGGTCGACGAGGCCAAGAACACCAAGGGCCCCGGTCACCAGATCAACAAGGTCGGAGCTTCCCATACGGAAACTTCAGCGGCGTTGCGGGTGATGGCGGCCGTGAACGGGATCAACACCAACGTTGGTGCGAGCGCGACCCAGACGGTCGGAGCAGCCTACTTGGAGCTGATCCTGGGTGATCGCGCCGAATCGGTCGAGGGCATGAAGAGCGAGACCTCGATCGGGCTCATCGTGCTGAGCAAGGGTGACGAGACCGAACATGTAGGCGGCGCCAAGAACACCACGGTCGGCGGCGCGGTCCTGCAGTCCATCAAGGGCGACTACTCGGTCGAAGCCGGCGCGCCAGCCACCTTGATCGGAGCGCTCCACAAGATGGATGCGAAAGGCAGCATCACGTTCAAGTGTGGCGGGAGCGAAGTCGTGCTCGACGGCGGCGGCATCACCATCACCGCTCCCATCTTCACCTGTACGCTGCCCAAGCACCACCTACCCAAGAAGGTCTCCGACTCCTGAGCGGAGGTCCGCTCGTCAGGCCGGGGACCGCAACCTGCGGCTGACTACACACGTCGCGGCTCGCACCAATCCGGAGCGCCGCACTTCCCGCCCCGCTGCGCGGGTCGTGCGCTAGCAGGGTGTTGAGAAACACCCTGCCAATGGCGAAAAACTCGCTCGCCCACACCCTCAGGGGGCGGGCGAGTTTTTCAGCGAACTGCGGAGACAGGGCATTAGTTGAGGCGCAGGATGCGCCCCACGATGCGGAAGAGGCCGCGAGAGGCCGCGCTGATGCGCGAACCCACGAGCTCCACGTCGCCGTCTTTGCGCAGGCGTGCCCCGGCCCGACCAGCGCGCAGACTCACCTCTCGCTCGCCCTCGATGAGGATCTCTCGCGCGCGGAGCTCCAGTCTCTCGGGGACCCGCACCTGCAAGACGCCGACCACCCAGAGCTCGTCTGCGGCCCCCTCGACCAGCACTGAGTCACGGTTCCGCATGGCAAGGTCCACCAGACGTGGCTCGACCTCGGGGGCGACGCGCGCCTCGAACGCCTCCTTGCTCCCCCGGAAGCGTACCCTTGCGGCTCGTCCAGCCACCGAGACCAGCTGTGCGCTGCGCAAGCCCGGGCTCGGAGCCGGCGCGGCCAGAGCTCTCTCTTCCTCGACGGCAGCTTCGGCGCTTCTCCCCCCCAGGAAATCCTCGAGGTGGCTCGGCTCGGCTTCGGCCCCTGCGACCTCGGGGGTCAGCTCGGACTCGAGCTCGGATAGCAGTGCCTGCCCCTTGTTCGCTTCTCCGTCCACCATTGGTAGATCCTTACTCCTTCTCGCCGGGCGGGCGATGGTCAAAGTCAAGACCCCCGTACAAACCGTGCATGCGGCTGTCTCGCTTGGTTCGCACCGCGAGCGGCGCGAACTCCCGCACACGGCTTACCAGTAGCCACTCAGCGCACAGCATTACGCGGCCTCCATCAGGATGGATTGCTCCGGATAGCGGACAGTCCCACGGAGTTGGTACAGGCCCAGACGGTAGAAGTAGTCGCGATCCCAGCGGTCGACTTGTTTGGGTTTCAGGTGGCGACCCTTGCGGGCCACCAGCAGCCCTTTGAGCTGCTTCCAAACATATGTGTCGAGCTGATTGAATCGCTTCGCGGCATCTTCCGTGCGGAAGAATTTCCAGCCCTGCAGTACGGGTTCAGCTGTTCGATGACATCGCGGATATCCGCGTGGCATCTCGAGCGGGGGTGAGCTGCTTCACACGGCTCCGGATCCGCTGCATCGCGCGCTGCGACGGCCAGCGATGGAGGGCAGAGCCGCTCGCCCGACCTTCCAGCACCTTGCCGCTCAGCCGCTTGTGCAGATGACAGCCAAGAAAGTCAAAGCCCCAAGCCATCGTAGAGCTCGACTCGCCCGGTTTTCTCCGATGCTCGAGACCGAGGTGCTGCAGGATCACTCGGACCCAGCCTCGGCCAGCTCGCAGTCCTTCTTGTGCGGCAGATCACCACGAAGTCGTCCGCGTAGCGCACCAGCGTCCCATGCGGAGCGCTGTGGCGGGTCCACAGGACGTCGAGCACGCAAGTAGATGTTGGACAGCAGAGGGGAGATCACTCCCTTGCGGCGTGCCGCGCACCGACGCCTTCACGACGCCGTCCTCCATCACTCCTGCTTCGAGCCACTGCCGCAGCAATTTTCAGCACCCGACGATCCGAGATGCGTCTCCCCACCAGCTTCATCAGCTTGAAAGTGGTCGATGTCTGAAGTAGTCGTGATGTCGGCAGTATCCAGCAAGTGGTAGGCCTTTGCGCCGAGCTTCCTCAGCAGCCCGAAGCGCCATCACCGCGCTGCGCCGGGGACGAAACCCATATGAGCAAGGGCAGAAAATCCGCCTCGAAAATAGGCTCAATCAGCTTCGCCGCCATCTGCACCACCCGATCGCGCACCGTCGGGATGCCTAGTGGCCGCTTCTACCATCGGCTTTCGGGATACTGCCGCCGCACCACCTGCGGTCGATACTTCCCCCGCTTTCAGCTCAGCTTGTAACTCCTCGAGGAATCGCTGAGCCCCGTACTCCTCCACGTCGCAGATCGACTGGCGATCCACGCCCGCGGCTCCTCTTGTTCTGTCTGACTCGCTTCCACGCCTCCCGAGGATGTCACCCCGCCAGATGTGGTCGTAAAGGCGAAAGCGCCTGTCCGGTGCCCGCTTGGCTGCCGCATATAGCTGGCGTTGTAGTTGTTGCGCTTTTCCTGCGGCTTACGCCTACCGGGTCGTTAGGTCCGGACTTGGCCGGGCCATTCCCTCACGCTTACCTACGCTTCCAACACGACTACCGTGACCCTTCCCCTCCTGCCGCTTGCCGCACGGTATTCGTTCCTGCTGGTTGCCCAGCGGTCTTCGGTACATGATCCCCTGGACTCCCGCTGTGCAGTGGCCGATTGCCCTTGGCTCATACGACACCTCGCCCTGACTTGGGCCGCACACAGGCCTCCTGAGTTCCGCGCTCTCCTTGCACACGTGCTGCCCCCCGGTACCCCGCCGGAGCCGGCGGCGCGCTCGGTGCTCTCGGTGTCGATGTTGCCTTCGCCGTGAAATGAGCGGCTCGGCCTCCGATTGTTTCGTCGAGGCTGCAGGTTTCACTTCCATGTTGCGGCCCGCGTGCTTGCTTCCCCGCTACGCAGCTCTCGCTGCTTCACGAGCTTTTGACACCCCGCTCGGGCAGGGAGATCTCTCTCCACTACCTGGGGCCTGCTACCCGGCGCACCGACGCTTACCGGGACGGGACTCTCACCCGCTGGAGAAACGCAGCTAGCGAAACACCCAGCATCCTGCGAACAGGTTTCCAAGTCTTTCGCGTCACGGCGCACCATTGGCTCAGCCTAGCTCGGCCGCTCCGAGTCAGTCCGCGAAAAACCAAGACGACTGGGTGATCAGATGCACCCCTCGGCGCTGCGGATCTGTCGCAGCGCATCGAGTAGCGCGGCCTGAGCGTTGCCAACGGGCACCTGAAAGGCGGTGTTCGTTCCCCCCGCCTTCGCTACCTGATCGATCTCCGGGATGCTGCCGATGGAGATCACGTAGGTCCGCACCGAGGGCGATCCCTTGAAGGCGGTGTCGGCCACTCCGGCAACGCTCTCGACCGTGTTCAGCGTGCATCCGGTAGGCTCGCCGTCGGTGAGCAGGGCCACGGCCGAGCGCCGGCCCACCTGAGCGGAAGACCTGGCGTACTGCAGCGCCCCCGCCAGCGCCGGTGTCATCGGAGTCGAGCCGCCGTCTGCACTCGCCGCGCCCAGCGCGGTCTGGATCTGGGGAGATACCCCGGGGAAAGAAGCCATGGCCACGATGGGGTGCGCATAGTCGCTGGATTCGCACGAGTCGACGACCGTCCCAAGCGCGCCATTGCACTGGTTGAAAACGGGCATACACGGTCCGTACGCGCCGCAGTCCGAGTCCATCGTACAGGTCGCGGGCAGCATGGGGTCCACCGCCGGCTCGACCGGAAAGCGTCCGAACCCCATGCGCAGCTTCGCCGTGGACGAGTCCTGAAGGAAGGCGGACACCGCCCCGGTCGCGTCCTGCCACTTCTGGGAGTCCATCATCGACGCCGAACGGTCGAGCAATACGTACAGATCGCCGCAGCTGGCACCTCCCCCGCTACCACCGTTGCCACCGCTCGCTCCGCTGCCACCGCTCGCTCCGCTGCCACCGTTGCCACCGCTCGCTCCGCTGCCACCGTTGCCGCCGCTCGCTCCGCTGCCGCCGTTGCCGCCGCTCGCTCCGCTGCCACCCTCTCCACCGGCTCCCCCGCTGCCGTCCGAGCGACAGGTCTTCTCGACACAGAGCCTACCGGGACCGCAGTCGGTCCGCTCGAGGCACTCGTAGCAGTGAAGAGTCGACGGATCACAGACCTCCCCGGAGGGGCAGTCCAGCGAGTTCGCGCAGGTGGTGATCGCATGGCAGCTGCCCGCCAAGCACTCCGCCGTGTCGCCGCAGTCGACGTTGGACAGGCAGCTCACGCACTCGCCCAGGGTCTTGTTGCAGAGCAGGCCCAGGGGCGTGCAGTCCTTGTCGGAGTCGCAGGTGACCGGCCCTGAGCCGCCAGCGCCAGCGCTTCCGCCGGCGCCACCGCCGCCGGCGCCCCCGGCCGAGCTCCCGCCGCCGTCCACGCCGGCGTCACCGCCCAGTCCAGCGCCATTGCTCGACCCGCAGCCAGCTGCCAGCGCGCCGAGCACCAGCAGACTCCACGCGCCTCGTCGGGTAGCACTTCGCCACGCTTTGGTTCTGACCATACGCTGCCTCCTACGTCCTGCTCCCCGAAGGTCTTCCGACCCGGCGTCCCGACCGCGCCAAGCGAGTGGACTGGAAGCTGACTACAACGTCTCCCGCGCGTCCAGCCGCCAGATCACGCGATGGGGATAGAAGCGGAACTTCTTCTTGAACCGACGCATGGCAGGCCCAGCGCCGAAGTAGGTCCCGTACATGAAGTAGCGCACCGCAGGATAGCGCTCGTAGATCTCTCCGGCGATCCCCACCAGCATCATCGGCACGATGCCGTCGGACTGGAAGTCCGCATGGCCGAGGATGTGCTGAAGAGAGCAGAGCTCCCCGCTGACGAAGCAGGACGAATAGGCGACCAATTTTTCCCCAAGGAAAACCCCAAAGTAGGGGTAGTCGTGGTAGGCGTTGCGCGACTTCGGGTTGCTGTGCGCCTGAACCTCGCCTCGGAGGTAGCTCTCGGGCATCGCGCCTTGACGCTCGGGGGTCGACTGGCGGATCTCTGCGACCGCGTCCAGATTCGCGTTGAAGTCGAGGGGGGCGAAGCGGTAGCCCGCCTTGACGGCCTTCTTGTAGTTCCGGCGAGCCGACGCCTCGATGTACATGAAATAGTCGTCGCGGGTGCGGGGCAGGACGCACACCGCACACCCCATCGTCTTGCTGCGGATCAACGGGAGCTTGGGGTGGCGACGAGTCGCGTCCGCAAACCAGTTGCGGGTGCACTCGGCATAGAACGGGTCGTTGTCGACGCTGCGCTTCAACATCAGGTTGATGGTGAGCACCGGCATACGCGCGATCTCGAGCAGATCAGCCCGCACCGCCTCGCTACGGCTTCGGAGCTGGGCCGCGTAGCGGACCAGCCTGGAACCGCTGTCGACCTGGTCTTGTTTCTCGCTCGCGCGGTCCTTGTTGGTTGTTACTGCGTTCACGCCGTCCTGATGTCCGTTGGCGGAGCGAGTGTTCACCCGATCCCTGCCTCGCTGACTCTCACATTCACCTCATGGCGGCGGGCTGCACCCGGTACCCCCAGCGATCGCAGTCTAGTCGATCTCGTCGAGCCCGAACAACCCATCGAGAGCCGCGCGGCAGCGGAGTCAACCAGGCTCGGATCCAGCCTGGAGGCGCTGGTGCTTGGTCGCGGGCGTCACCGGTACCACCAGTCGTCGGCGCGATTCCCGTAGCGCTGCAACCCATGTGGGGAAACCTGCGCCGATTCACTCTCAGCGTCCGCAGCTCAGCTGAACGTCGACCACGTCCACGTTGACCAGCACCATCACCGACTCGTCGCCAGATGCGGACATCAGCTTGATCTCGTGAGCACCCGAGCGGTTGCCCTCACGGCTCAGCACCAACGACGCCACCGCCCCTGACGGCAACACGCAAGGCGAGTTGTCATTGGAGAAGTCACCCAGCCGGGTTGCCTGTCCCTCTCGCAACGCCCAGATCCGCTCGCCAGTGTCAGGCTTGTTCATCTCGAACACCAGCGTTCCGTCCGCGGCCATCGCGGGATGGTGCAAAGCGACCGCCTGCGCCGCGAAACCCGAGCCAGGAGCCGCCTCGACCCGTAAGCCGCTGCCGTCGATCCCAACGGAGCACACCGCGTTGCCGTCCCCACCGTACGGCGCGTTTCCACAGTCGAATACCACACGCTTGCCGTCGGGGGTGGGCGCCGGCTGAGTGTTGTAGGCGAACTTCGAGCTGGCGGTCAGGAGCTGTTTGGCGCTCCAGCTGCTTCCTGATTTTCGCGTGATGAACAGGTCCCGGCTGTGGGATCCGCCATCCGCCGAGTAGACGATCCAGCCGCTCTTGGGCCCCACCGCAAGGGCGGGATCGGGATGCACGTCCTCGCCCCCGGCCTGGACACGTGCGCCTTGCTTCAGGTCTCGACTGACGAGGGCGAGGCACTCCCAGTCACCACAACCGAAGCGGGTCGTGGTGAGCGCCGCGGCGCTCCCATCCAAGGCAATCGCCACGCTCTTGTCCGCCCCGGAAGACACTGCGTTCAGGGCAGTGCTCACGTTGGTGACCTGGCCAGCTTCCTTGGCCTCGACGAAGGCGGCATAGCCGTCAGGATGCATGAAGGCGATCACGCCACCCTGCGGGAGTCCGCCAGCACCAGCGCCGCTCTGAGCGCCGCCACCACCCGCTCCCGCGCCAGTGTCGTCGCTGCCTCCGTTGCCCGCCGCCTGACCGTCGTCCGAGGCGTCGCGTACGGTCTGGTTGCTGGAGCCGCTGTTGTGACACGCGACGAGCGCCGCGATGGTGGCCAGCAGGCACAAGTGGCACCTGGCGTACCTCACCCCCCGATCCTCCAGAACCATACTGGTCCGCTTCTAGCACGGAACCCCCCGAGGGCCAGCGTGGTCCGGCCCTCGATCTCGCGGCGCTTCTTTTCCGCCTGGAACTACCGCCGACGTTCGCTCCGGACACCTCGACGGCGACGCGCGCCGACCAGTGCGATTCCCGAGGCGATGAGCAGCCACGGCAGGTTGGAGGAACGGGAGTCACTGCCCGGAGCAGCGACCCGGCAGGTCGAACCCTCATCGACACCGTCGATCAGGTTCGAGGTCCCGGCGCTGCCACCGTTGACCCCCGCGTCGGGGAGACCGGCTCCAGCCGTCCCGCCACTCGCGCCGCCAACGCCGCCGGTCGCGCCCCCTGCTCCCGCCATGCCGCCGACGCCCGCCATGCCGCCAGCGCCCGACATGCCGCCTGCACCGCCAACGCCGATGGCCTCACAGGAGCCGGCCACGCAGTCGAAGCCGCTCACGCAGTCCGCAGGATCCGTACACGTCCCGGCGCAGGTGGTGCCACTGCACAGATAGGGCGCGCAGCTCGTCTGCAGGCCGTTGAGGCAGCTCCCGTTGCCGTTGCAGGCCGCGGCAGGCGTCGCGATGCCGTTGCTGCAAGAGCCGGTTCCGCATTGCGTGCTTCCTCCGGGATACGCACACGTGCCGCTGGTGCCATCACAGGAACCAGCGCACACGCCCGTGCCTCCACAGCTCGCTCTTCCGTTGCGCGGCGTACCGGTGATCGTGGAGCAGGTGCCCACCGACCCGGGCTCGTTGCAGGCTTCACACTGGCCGTTGCAGGCGGTGTCACAGCACACGCCGTCGACGCAGTTGCCAGACGCGCACTGCGTGGTGCCGCCGCACGCCGCGCCGTTGGGCTGCGGATCGACGCAGATGCCACCAGCACAGTACTGACCGCCGCTGCAGTCGGTGTCCACGCTGCAATCGCCGTCACAGCGCGGATCCGTCGGGTGACAGATGAACGGTGCGCAGGTCTGTTGCTGGATGGGCGAGCAGCTGCCGCCACCGGTGCAGTGGCCCTCCAGCGTGGCGACACCCGCACTGCATGCAGCGCTTCGACACACCGTAGCGCTGCCCGGGTAGCTGCAGGCGGCGGTGGTGACGCCATCACAGCTTCCTGCGCAGCTGGTGCCGTCGGTCGAGCAAGCCGGACGAGCGCCTCGAGGCGCTCCGCTCACGGCGCTGCAGGTCCCCTCGGAGCCAGTCACGTTGCAGGCCTCGCACTGGCCGTCGCAGGCGCTGTTGCAGCAGTATCCGTCTACGCAGCGGCCGCTGATGCACATGCTGTCGCGCGAACACTGTTCACCGTTGCCCTTGGTGGGCGCACAGACACCTGCAGCGCAGTACTCCGCCCCCGCGCTGCAGTCGCCGTCGACCCCGCAGTTGCCTTCGCACAGCGTGCCGGCGCAGTTGCCCGTGGGGCACGCCAAGGTCTGGACCGCTGGACAGCTGCCTGCGCCGTCACAGGTCGCAGAGAGCGTCGCCTGCCCGCTCATGCAGTCGGCCGCCCGGCACTCCACGGATCCTCCGGGATACGCGCACGCAGCACGCTGGACGCCGTTGCAGGTGCCGCCGCACGTCGTGCCGTCGTCGGCGCAGGACGGGCGCGAGCCCACCGGTGCGCCGGTCACCTCGGTACAGGTACCTTCGGAGCCGGAGACGCTGCACGCCTCGCACTGGCCGTTGCACTGCGAGTTGCAGCAGAAACCATCGACGCAGAACCCGCTCCCACACTCGGTGTTCGCCGTGCAGGTCTCGCCATCGGTCTTGGCCGGTACGCAGGCGCCCGCGTCGCACCGGAACCCGGTCTGGCACTGGGTATCGGTGGTGCAGGTGGTCAAGCACACCGTCGCGCTGCAACGGTAGGGATCACACGACTGCTGCTGCTGCGCGGGGCAACTCCCGGAGCCATTGCAGAACGCCTCGACCACCGACTGACCGTTGTTGCACTGGGGCGCACGGCACTGCGTCGTGCCGCCGGCGAACACGCAAGCCGTGCGATTCGCACCATCACACTGACCATTGCAGGCGGAGCCGTCACCAACGCACGCCGTGCGAGCGCCGTGAGGGGCGCCGGTGACTGCCGAACACGTCCCGACGTTGCCCGGGACGTCGCACGCCTCGCACTGTCCGTTGCAGGCTGCGTTGCAGCACACCCCATCGACGCACTGGTTGCTGCTGCACTGTCGAGCCTCGGTGCAGGCGTTTCCGTTCGGGAACTTCGCAACACACTGGTTCGAGGGATTGCACCAGTTGGACGACGTGCACTGAGCGTCGCTGCTGCAGGTGTTCTGGCAGGCGGTCGCCCCACAGATGTATGGATTGCAGACGTTCGTCTGCACCGCGGGACAGCTGGCGCCGCTGCCGTCGCAGGTGGCCGCGAGGGTCTCCGTGCCAGACGTGCAGCTCGCCGCGCGACACTGAGTCGTCGAGTCGAACACGTTGGCCGGGCAGTTCATCGACGAGCCGTTGCAGGTCTCGGCGATGTCGCATGCGCCCGCGCTGGGTCGGCACGTCACGCTGCCCGCAGGCACCGCCGTGCAGGTACCCTGCGACCCACCGACGTCGCATGCTCGGCAGTCGGTGGGGTTGGAGTTGCCGCAATCGACGTTGCAGCAGAAACCGTCCTCGCACTGTCCGCTGGAGCACTCGGAGTCCTGAGAGCAGGTCGAGCCGTTGGTGGGTAGACACTGACCGCTGCCGTCGCAGGTGACCGAACCGGAGCAGCTGCCCGGATCGTCCTGGTTCGTCACCAGCGTCGTGCAGGTGCCGCTCGGATTGGCGCAAGAACGGCACGCGGTCGTGCACGCCGACGTGCAGCAGCGCCCATCGACGCAGTTCCCGGTGCCGCACTGGTGAGCGCCAGTGGGATCGATGCTGTCGCCAGAGCACACGGCGCCCGCAGCCTTGTCGGGCTGACAGGTGCCGCCGGATGAAGCGCTGCAGTAGTGATCCGCATCGCACTGGCTGTCGTTCGTGCAGCTGGTGGTGCAAGAACCGGCGTTGCAGCTACCAGGATCGCACTCGTCCTTGGGATCCGTGAACGGGTTGATGTTGGCGCACGTGCCATCGGAGCCGGTGGTGATGTTGCCTCGGCACGCCTGGCAGGTCGGGCAGCTCGCGGTGGAGCAGCAACGCTGATCGACGCATTGCCCGTTGGAGCACTCGTTGTTCCCGCCGCAGGTCGAGCCCACGGCCTTCTTGGCGACGCACGAGCCGCCAGAGCAGTAGAAACCGCTGATGCAGTGGGTGTCGCTGCTGCAGCTCGTGCGGCAGTTTCCGCTGTTGCAGGTGAAGTTGGAGCACCCGGTCGAGGGTGAGGGCGTGCTCGAGGAGAGGGAGCAAGAGCCCGAGCCGTTGCAGGCGCGACATGGACCGCCACACGCCTGGTTGCAGCACACGCCATCCCAGCACTGACCCGAAGTACACTCGGACGACGCGCCATCGGGGGAGCAGCTGGTTCCGTTGGCGACGGTGTAGTTCACCTGGAGCGCCGGCTTGCCGCTGGTCGCCTCGGAGGACGCGACGCGCGCCAGCTGAGAATCACCGGTGGTGTCGATGGTGATCCGCCACCCGTTGTTGGTCGTCCCGCTCACGAAGGCCGCGACGTGAGCCGTCACGTTGAACGCGACGGTGTTTCCAACGGTGAACGAGTTGCTCACGTCAGCCAGGCTGTTGTTGATCCCCACGGGGCTGCCGGAGCCAGCGCCACCCAGGCAGAACCCGCTGCTGCCGACCGAGCCCCCACTCTCACTCCAGCTCCCCGAGGTGGACACGGGGCGCACGTGCATCGTTCCGTCTGAGCAGGCCGTGCACGCCAGGGTGGTCAGCGTGAGCGTCGCCGAGGTCACGGTGGCGCCGGCCGGAATGCTGGAGAGATTGAACTTCACCACGCCTTCGCGGTGGCGATTGGCTGGCGTGGTGCTCGTGGGGCCCACCCGGCCGATGCACATGTAGACAGCGTTGCCGTTCAGCCCGAAGACGTTGGACTGCATGTCGTCTTCGGTCGCAACGAGGTTCGCCGTCGCCGCGCCCGTGGTCTGTCCGATTGGCTCGGCAGGCTCCGAGATGTCCCCAGAGGAACAGCCCGCAACCAGGCCAGCCAAGAGCAACAAAAGTAAGAATCGCCTCATCCGCAAAGTACCCCAGGCAAATGTACTCGATCTTGGACTTGCGGACGAAGCTTACGGGGCAAAACGCACGGCCTGTCCGGATCGCGCAGGTTCGTCGTCGCCGATCGCGTCGGTGCTTCCCGTTCCGAGCACGCCGTTGTCTCCGCTCCCCCAGCAGCGCACTCCCTCACCGGTCAGCGCACAGCACGACATCATCGTGCACGCCAGGTCGGTCGCCTTCGGGAGGTCCAGGTCCGAGGTCGCGTCCGCCGCGTCCACGCTCAGGGTGTCGCCTTTGCCCAGCTGCCCAGCGTCCCCCGCCCCCCAGCACCGGATCGTGCCATCCGCCTTGAGCGCACAGGTGTGACGCTGACCGCCGGTCACCTTGATCACTTCCCCGACCATCAATGCGGACACCGACGACAGCGGCTCGTCGTCGCCGAGGTCGTCCGTGCCGCCGGAGCCCAGCTGGCCATCCATCCCTGCGCCCACGCACTTGAGCTCGCCGCCAGTGCCAACGAAGCAGGTATGAGCGATGCCGCCGCCGACGGCTTCCAGCCCGAACCCGGGGGAGACACTCCCTGCGCTGGCCGGCTCATCGTCGCCCACGTTGTCGGTGTTGCCTCGCCCGAGCTGGCCCACGTTGTTGATGCCCCAGCAGGCGACCTGCTGAGCGTCCCAGGCGCAGGTACGGAAGAAGCCGGCCCAGATATGCTGGGGGTTGAAGCCAACGGGCACGTCCCCAGCCATCGATGGCGCTTCGTCGTCGCCGATCGTGTCGAGGTTTCCGTAGCCCAGCTCTCCAGCCATGGAGAGACCCCAGCAGCGAAGGCTCCCGTTGGTCAGCAGCGCGCAAACGTGGCTCGCGCCGGCACTCATTTGCGCCACCTCACCCCCGACCTGGGCAAAGCCACCATCGCTGACTGGTTCGTCGTCACCAATGGTCTCCTTCGATCCGATCCCGAGCTGACCGACGGTGTTGTTGCCCCAGCACTGGATGCGATGACTCTCGAGCAGAACGCACGTATGAGCGCGTCCCGCGTCCAGGGCGATCGCTGGCTCCTCGAGGGGCACGGGCTGCCCCTCGGACACCTGCTCGTCGTCCCCGATCGACTCCGTCGATCCGATCCCGAGCTGGCCGTCGCTGTTGTTGCCCCAACAGCGCACGCCACCGTCGTCGAACAGCGCACACACGTGCTGGGCGCCGGCGGCCAATGACACGGGCTGCTGTGACGCGCTGCCTCCGGAACCTCCCGCGCCGCCACTGCCTCCACTGCCACTCCCACCGTCGCCTCCGGTCCCGCCGCCCCCGTCGCGCCCCCCACATCCGACCAGGCAGCCGAGCGCGTCCACCCCCACGAAAGCCAATCTCATCGGGCAACCATAGGCAATAGATCGCCTCCCAGCCACATTGTGTGCGGCTGCCAATCGGCCCCAAACCGCGCGGATATGACGCCCCCTCGGGTCCCCGCGCCCGAGCGCCGAGGCGTCAACGGGTTCTTGGCCACTCGGCCGTCGGATGCGTCTACACTGCCCCCGTGGATCAACCGCCCCTGGACAACCAGACGGATTTCTTCGCCCATCCTCAGCTGTTGCTCGACAAGGACGGGGAGAAGCTCGCCGTGGTCATCAAGGCCACCTGGGAGATGCCCCACGATCGCTCCGGCCCCCTCGAGCTGGCACCCGAGCACCGCATGCGCCCGCTCTGGTTCGCGGACGTGCCCTGGGGAGAGCCCGAGATCCCGAGCATCGCCTACCCAGGGGACCTCTGCTTGCGCAAGCCTGGCACCGACGTGGTCGTCGTCGGCACCGCCCACGCCCCGGAGGGCAAGCCGGTGCCGAGCTTCGATGTACTGGTGCGGGCCGGCCAGCTGCAGAAGGCGGTGAAGGTCCACGGACTTCGCGTGTGGGAAAAGAACGGCACCGGCATCAGTGAGGCGCGGCCCATCTCACAGCTCGAGATGCGCTACGACTACGCCTGGGGAGGCTTCGACGACAGCGACGAGGAGGACATCGTCGAGGAGGGGCGCAACCCGGTCGGCATGGGCTGCGTGCGCGATCCCAGCGTGCTGACCCATCAACCAGCGCCGCACCTCGAAGACCCAGCGCATCCCATCGTCAACTACAAGACCGCGCCACCGCCCGCGAACATCGGAGCCACGGGCAGGAGCTACCTGCCGCGGCGCAGGTACGCCGGGACCTACGACACGGCCTGGCAAGAGCTTCGGGCACCGTTGCTGCCCAAGGACTTCGACGATCGCTACAACGTGAGCGCGTCTCCCGGCCTGTGGTCCGAGCTCCCGTTTCGTGGCGGCGAGGCGGTGCAGCTGCTGAACCTGATCCCGGGCGGAGGTGTGTTGCAGTTCAACCTGCCGCTGGTCGGCGTACAGGTCGAGTTCGAGGTCGAGGGACGCGAACCCCTCGTGGTCAAACCCCAGCTGGACACCGTCCTGATCGACGTGCTGGGGATCGGTCCGGAGAAGCCCATCGCCGTCGAGATGGTTTGGCGCGCGTCGACGAAGGCGCCGCGGCGGATGAAGGACTCGAACACGATCGTCTCGGAAGTCGCCGTCGTCCCGTGAGCGGAGCACCCATGAACTCGCTATGCGTCATCGCGGGCGTCGGAGCCCAGACTAGCCTGGGCGCCACCGCGCCAGAGACCGCCTTCGTCTATCGTACGGGGCACATCGGCATGCGGGAGTCGGCGATCCTCGACTCCATCGACAACAAGGTGACCCTGTGCTCGGTCCCCACGCTCGACCCCTGGCTGAGCGGGGACGCGCGACTGATCCAGCTCGCGCTGCCTGCGCTCGAAGAGGTCATGCTGAACCTCGGCGAGCACGCGAGGACGCTGCGCATCAAGCTCTATCTGTGTGTCGACGAGTGGCTCGGGGCCCCCGACGCGAGCGGCCTCTCGGCAGCTCAGCGGGTGGCGAGCAGCCTTTTGTTCCGGGCGCGAAAGCTCGCACACGAGAACGTCACCATCGAGACGCGTATCGAGGGCCCGGCGGCGCCTGGCTTGTTCCTCGAACAGGCAGCCAGCCTGATCACCATGGGACAAGCCGATGTGATCATCGTCGGCGCTGTCCACTCCGACTACGACCCGGTCGTGATCCGGACGCTCGAGGAGCGCGGCCGTCTGTTCTCCTCGGATCACCTCGATGGCATGATCGGGGGTGAGGGCGCGGCGTTCCTGCTGCTGTGCAGTGAACGGTTGGCGCGCAAGCTGGACCTGACTGCCCACGTGGCGCTGCACAGCGTCGGCGTCGCCTACGAGCGAGCCACCCCCGACAACGACGAGTCCGCCTACGAGGCCGCCGGCCTGACCGTTGCCGCACGGAAAGCGATGGAGCCACTACTGGCGAACCAGCTCAAGTGCGGCTGGCTGCTGGGAGACGCGACCTACGAGATGCGGGAGATCTACGAGTGGCAGGCGCTGACGGTGCGTAGCCAGCGCGCCTTCGAGCTACCTCAACAAGGCGATTTCCCCGCCCACCGCCTGGGACACATGGGGGCCACGGCGTTGCCGTTGATGCTGGTCCTGGTGTTCGAGGCCTATCGACGTGGCTACGCGCCTCACCAGCGAGTGATGCTCTATGCCGGAAGCGACGCCGGCGCCCGGACGGTGCTGATCGCTGGCCAAACCTCGGACTCGACCCGCGCGCTGGGCGAGGATGCGCCCCAGAGCATGCGCCCCGCCTCCGGCGCGAACCCGGCGTATCCGCAGAGCTCCGGGCCCGCTGGTCGTGTCCGCTGACGAAGCCCCGAAGCGAGTCGTCCTCGCGCGAGAAGTCGATGGCGACGCCATCGATGACGCCGCTCGCTACGCGGGCTGGCAGCTGACGAACATCATCCCTGGCGACGCCCGGCATCCGCGGCAGCTGCTGTACAGCGTCTTCGAAGGCGGATGGCTGTATCTGGTCGACGACGCACGCTTCGCCCAGCGTTGGTTCCAGGCGGAAGGGCCTCGTCAAGAGGAGAACCTGGAGCGGGTCCGAGCGCTGCTCGCCTGCCATCCGCCAGGGACTCGGCCCGAGCCCGCGGAAACGGCTCGCGCAGAAGACGCAGCAACGGCGGAGGGAGCCGCCGAAGGACCCCCTCCCCCCCACCGACCGCGCCTGGCAGACCATGTGCTCCCTCGGCTCCACGTGATGGCTGACTGCGCGCACCTGCTGCTGCACGACAACGCACGTGGGGATGCGCTGGAGCTCGAGCCCGAGCAGTTCGAGTGGCTGGAGCTCGCCGACGGGACGCGGGACGAGGAGGGACTGGTTCTCGAGCTGAGTCGCCGCGGTCGGCTGCGCAAGCGTTCCCAGCTGCACGCGTTGTTGCGAGAGCTGCATGAGCGAGGCGAGCTCGCCGGTGGTATCCCCGGGGAACAAAAAGCCGAGCGCTTCGAGGAGCGACCGATCCGCGCGCTCCCGGGACTCACCCTGGGGTGTGACGGCAACGGCAGCTGCTGTCGCACCTACTCGTCGATGCTGTTCGACGCCGCTGAAGCCAGCGCCGCTCGGAGCTCTGGCCCAGGGCTGACCACGCTGGGCACGCGCGTGTTCTTGCTCGCGTTCGAGCGGACCCCGCGATCCAGGCCGTGGCGACTCGGGACGGCGCGTATTCCCGGGACAGAGACTCGAGCTGCGCGTTGCATGCCCACGGCGCCAAGCCTCGAGGCTGCAGAGACTACCCTCACCTTGATCGATGACGACGGCACCTGGCCGCTGTCCCCGTCTTCGAGTGTCCCTGCGTCGAACGCAGTTTCCTCGGAGAAATAGCGACAGCGCCACCCGAACTCCCTGGAGAACGAAGCAGGACTCGCTCACGAGCGCCCGGTCACTCGGCTCCGTTCGGACGCCCTCGACGCGGAGCGACGCCCGTCCCTCTGCGCAGCTGCGCGACTGGGTGGACAGCGCCTCGAAGCATGCCAGAGGAGCCCCGCGACGTCGACCCCGTGCACTGGATGTGGAGCTGGGGTGACGCGGCCGGCGACCCCGATTTCGAGATCTCGGCGCCGCCGATCTACGCGCTGGCGAACTGGATCCAGCGGCTGCAGAGCTACGCCAAGGGTCGGGTGGAGTCCGCCGCGTGGCGTGCACCAACGGACCGGACACGCCGCCTGGTGGAGTGGATGCTGACGGCGAGTGAGACGCTCAGCGACGCCGAAACCGTTCGGGGTCTGCTGTCGGTGGCCTGGGTGTCCGGGAGCGATCTCGAGCCGGAGCGGAGCCTCCGCCAGCGTCAGCGCCGCGCGGAGTGGGCCTACGTGCGCTGTCAGCTGTTCGGCTATCAGTTCGCCCAGGGCGACGAAGCGCTGTCCCACGCCGTCCAGCAACGCTGCGCCCGCCTGCTGCTGGCGCGCGCCATGCTCTCGCGGTGTCCGGACCGCAGCGCTGACGACGCGGCACGCCGCTCGCCGCTGACCGCGCTCGAGGGCCTGCTCAGGTCCGAGTCCCTGACGACGTCAGCAGGCTGAGCTCAAGTTCTTCTCCGCCTGGCTTGGTCGAGCTAGGGTCCTCCCTGAATGAGCGTGGCAGGAGAACAGACACGCCGCGACGAGATCCTGGAGCACGCGCTGGCCGAGGCGCAACGTTCCCTCGCCGCAGGGGAACACCAGACGGCCGCCGAGCACCTCACTCAATTGCTGCTCGCCGAGCCTTCGAACCCGGCCTACCAGACCTTGATGCGCAGGCTGCTGTCCAGCGTCGACGACCCGCTGAGCCTGGCGCCCCTCAGCAACCCCCTGGACCTGAACGTCGCCGTGCGCCATGCATTTATCCTCGGGGAAATGGGCCAGGCGGTGGACGCCAGCGGCCTGATGCTCGATGTGCTCGCGGCGGTGCCAGGCATCCCAACCTGGGTGTGGATCGCGCGCTGGCTGGAGGCTCTGGAACGCGGCATCGATCGCGCCGCCCTGGGCGCCCTGAGTCAAAAGCTCACCCTCGCGGCTCGAACCGGTCAGGCGCAGCTGGGCGACGATGGGGTGGCGCCGGTGCTGACCATCGCCGAAGCCGTGCTGCGCAAGGCTCCTCGCGACGTCGAGTTCGGGCTGTTCGTGGTCACCTTGCTGAGGCGTACGAAGCGCCCCCAGCGGGCGGCCCAGATCGCCCGTCAGCTGGTCGCACTGGAGCGCAGCTGGCGCACGCTGGTGGCGCTGGCAGCCGCGGAGCGCGAGCGCTGCCATCTGCCAGAAGCGGTTGAGCTTCTGATTCACGCCACCGAGCTGGAACCACGGGAACCCTCGACGTACCTGGACCTGGGCGATATCCAGCTCGACGTCGGCGACTTCCGGGCGGCATCGCTCGCCTACGAGCGCGCCGTGGAGCTCACGCCGTCGAAGACGTGGGCGAGCTCGAGCTTGCTCTTCTGCCGCTACTTCTTGGAAGAGGAGCCTGGCCACCTGGAGGCGCTGCGGGCCGTGGCTTCCGGCGGCGACGCACGCGCGCGTGAACTGCTCTCCCGACTGGAGACTCCCGCCTGGGTAGGTCACTTGCCACCGCCTCTGGACCCTGAAACGGCTGCGCTGAGCGCCGCGATCGAGACGTTGAAGCAGCACGCTCCGGAGGACACTCGGGAGCAACCCGCGCACATCCGCCTGAACCTGTCCCAGCTGGGGGCTCCGAGCCTTCAGCTCGGGTTCATCGTCGGCGTCCAGCTCCTGGGACATCGCGCGAAGCTCTCCCTCGGCATCCAGCGCGTGCCGGAGCCCGACCCAAGAATTCCACGTGGCAACCCTCTGTTCAGTGTCTGGCACTACGAGGGCACGACCGCGGTCGCAGCCTTGCCGCAGCCCGCCAGCGAGGTCCAGCCCCTGATCGAGGCCATCGCCTACAGCGAGTATCGGCTCTCGGCGTGGTGGGAGCTGGCCAAGGAACAGGCGCGCTCGCTGGCGCCAACCCAGGTTGGCGATCTGCTCGCCAGCCTGGTGCACATCCCCCTGCCAAAGCCACCGGACTCCGAGGAGTATGCGCTCGTGTTGCAGCCCATGGACTGGGTGCAGCGCGTCCAGATCGCCAGCTGTCTGTTGATCGCGAACCTCGATGGCGGCTGGCAAGGCTCCGTCAGGCAAGCGGCGCTCGAGTCGCTGTTGAACGGCCCGGTGGACTGGAGCACCAACGCAGCGCTCGTGGCCGTCGCCGCCATCGCCCGCCACGAGCCTGAACACACCGAGACGCTGCGCCCGCTGTTCGAAGGGCTCCAGGAGCGCATTCCTCGAGACGGTAGCTTCAGCTGTCTCCTGCATCCGCTGACTTGCCTGTGGTCGAGCCTGCCCGGAACACCACCACGGCTTCGCGCCGACCTCTGGGCGCTGCGCCAGCGGGTCGAGGAAGCGGTCCGCCGCGCGAGAGCTGGCAACCTTGGCTAGCGCAGTCGCCGGACGGCCTCGATCACGAGCGCCGCGACGGCACGGTCCAGGCCCCAGGGCGCGTGCTGGCGCTCCGGGCGGGTGACTCCCAGGCGATCAGCGCCTCGTCCTGACGCGGCACGAACCACTCCACGCTGAAGGGCACGAAGCTGCCGGTGCGATAGATCAGCTCGCGCTGAAGCATGCGCCGTTCCCCAGGCGTGCATGGCGCTGCGTCGAGTTCGTTCCAGGAGACCAGAGGTGTGTACGGCACTCCCCTGCGGAAACGCTGACCGGGCACGAACCGCTGGGCGTTCTCCTTCCACCAACGGTACCAGCGGTTGAACTCCACCGTTGGGAAGTTCATCAGGTCTGGCGAGCCGGGCTCCGGCATGTCGCGCGGGTCGCTGATCAGCTTGGCCAGCGGCTCTGGCTCGTCCCCCGTGATCGGCTCCGGAGCATCAGGCTCCTCCAGCTCCTCTGGTGGCACCTCGACCTCCTCGAACAGCCCGGCCGCGGTGATTCGCTCCAGCGCGAACGCCGCCGCGAGCGCCAGCTCCGCGTCCTTGCCCTTGAGCGTCTGCATCAGCGGCTCGATGTGCGCTGCGTCGCCTGCCCAGCCGAGCGCCGACGCAACGATGGGTTGAGGCTGGCTGCTAAACGACTTGAACAGCTGCTCGACCTCCTGCTGCCCCCCCAGCGCGCCGAGCATCAGCACGGCATCGTCATGCAGCTCGCCCCCGAGCTCCTGGTGGAGCGTGTAGGTGAAGCGTGGGTCCTGCGAGGCGGCCATGGCCTCCCAGACCGCGTGTCGCACCGCCGGGCCAGGCAGTGCGTAGGCGTGGTTCACCGCGTCTCGAACGCGCGGATGCCCCGCCAGTGCGAGGGGCAAGAGAGCTGGCGTCACCAGCTCAGGTTCGGCGAACGCAGCCCACTCCAGCTCCTCCGGCGTGATCGCGTTCAGGGCGACCAGCACCTCCACACCCAAGCCGCGATTCGCTGGCTGTGGACTTCGCAACAGCTTGCGCGCCAGCGGTACCACACCGCGATGAGGGACCAGCTGCAGCGCGCGGCCGAACTGGGTGATGGCTTGGTCGTCCGCGAGAGCGACACGGTGGAAGGCGCGCTCAGCCGCGGCCAGGGCATCACGCCCGTCCACGCAGCCGAGAATCATGGTGATCGCCCAGACGCGAAACGCGTCCGGCGCTGGCGAGTCGACGACCCACCCCTCGAGTTGCTCGAGAGCGCTCGGCCCGAGAGCGATGATGGCGTCGATGGAGTTGAGCATGCGCTGGTCGAACGTCTCCATCGTGCGCCACGGCTCGTTCAACATCGGGAGCCGCGCCATGCCGACCATGGCCACTTCTTCGAAACACAGCCGCGCGTTCTGCTGAGCGAACTCGGCGCTGGACAGCCTGGGGAGAGGATCCCGCGCGAAGCCTGGCGGCGGCTCCGGCGGCTCCAGCGCCTCGACGGGCTCCTTCTTGGGCTTGCTCGCTCGTTCCTTCGCTGCCTCGGCGCGCGCTGCCGCGCGGTCTTTAAGCGTGCTGAGGTTCGCCTCCAGCTCCTCGAACGACCTCGGCGGAGGCAGCGGCTCCGCGGGGGCCTCCGTCACCTCGGGTGGCGGAGCGGGAGGGAAGCGCCAGTGCGGCGTGATGCGCTGGCGCGCCAGGCGATTCAGTCGCGGCGTGCGAACGCTCGCTCGCTGGTCTCCTGGCGCTGGCGGAGGTACGTGGATCTGGCTGCGCACGCGCTCTTCCGCGCGCTGGAGGTGCACGCTTGCCTTGCGGAAACCATCAATGACCCCCGCCAGGACGGGATCGCTCTGGGCCGGGTCCACCAACGAGGCGGTTGCACGATCGAGGAAGCCTCTGGCGGCCACGAGCTCGGTCACCGGATCTGCCTCCCGGTCGTAGGCGGTCAGCAGGTGACGATGGGTGGCTTCCAGGTCCACCCGCAAGGCTTCGAAGTCAGGTCCTGGCTGGGCGCCGGTCTCGATCAATCGAGCGTGCGTTCGCAGCACCTCCAGCGCAGCGTCCAGCTCCTGTTGCCAGACCTCGATGGGCTCGACTGCCGTGGCCATCCCGACTCGCATCAGCCCCTGTCTAGGGCCCGCGAACGGGGATTTCAATCGCCCTCGACCGCGATCATCGATCGACTGCCCCGTTCGCGGGCCCTTGGCATCCCCGACCCCACGAGTGCTCGGTCGCGACTCACCTCCCCTCCGCGCTTCGCCTTGTCAGCTCCCGTGACGCTGGCAGACTCGGCCCAGCATGGAGCCCAAGCTGGACCTCGACACGTACGCCCGGCTGCTCGCCAAGTTCGCGACCGACAACTCGATGCGCGAGTCTCTGCTGCAGACGCACGCGCTCTCCGAGGACGAGTGGGAGGAAGTGGATGAGTACTGGCAGGACCGGTTGGGCGAGGACCCCGAGGACGAAGAGCAGGTCAGTCCCCTGATGGCACGTTTCTCCCAGATCTTCACCGAGACACAGCTGCAGCTGGCAGGCGTGGAGCTCGCGCTCGACCGCTACGTTGAGATCCTCCGCCAGGTGCAGAGCGGGCGCGAGCTGCACAAGGTGCTGGCCGAGGAACGCGTCGCGCTCAACGACTACCTCAAGGCACACGCTCACTGGACTCGACGCTCCCTCGAGAGCGACGAAGTGCGGGAAGAACTCCAAGCCAAGCTGAACGAGCCGCGAAGCTCGCGGCGTCGCAGCGCACAAGACTGAGGGTGCTCAGCGCTTGTAGACGCTTCGCCAGTGGCGCTTCGCCGACTCGAAGCGCTCCTGGTAGTTCTCCATCTCGTAGCCATCCGACCTCAGACGCTGCTCCCAGCTCTGCTGGATGGCCTGCCAGACCTGGAGGTCGCCGATCCCGTACTTCGCCAGCGCGCGCTCCACTTGTTCTGGCATCACCACGATCTCCGCAGCGAGCATGGCGTAATCACCCAGCGAGAGCTGCGGAACGCTGCTTGGCGCCGGAGCGGTGGAAGGAGGCGCGGCTGGAGAAACCGAAGGGGGTTGAGAGACGAAGAAGCCGCCCGAGCTCGGCACAGCGGGCGGCGCGGCAATTCCGGGCGCGGAAACGCCTCCAATCATCGGCGGCTCGACGGCTGGACCCGAGGCAGGTACCGGTGAGATCAGTGGCGGTGGCGCGACGCCCGACGGCAAGGGAGGCACGCTCTCGACGCTCGGCGCAGGCGCTGGAGCAGGAGCGGATGCTGGCGCCGCAGCGTTTGGCATCGGCGGAACGCCAGAAATCGTCGGCATCGGTGGCACGGCCGGCGCATAGGACGGCATGGGAGGAATGCCGGAAGCCACCGCCGGCAGCGGGGGCACCTCGCCGGAGGAACTCACGACGGGCGGGGGCTGCACCAGCGCTGGCGGCGCGGGCGCACTCGGCTGAACCTGAGCAGGACTCTGTTGCTGTTGCCAGCGCAGATATTCCCAGTCCCCGGCCTCGTTGCGCCGTGCCTCGCGGGGCGCCGCGACCTGTGGAGCGGACTGCAAACCGAGCTGGCGCTCGGCTTCAAGGCGGTTTTGCAGGAACCACTGCGTATACCGCTGATAGAGTTCATAGTTCTGGCGCTGAATCTGCTCGGAGAGATGAGACAGCCACGTGACGAGTTCTTCTTCCCACTGCTGCTGGCTGAGACCTGCGTCCTTCAGCACGGCGTCTCTAGGCATGCCGGCATCGAGCCGCGCTGACACGGCGGCGAATTTCTCAAGCGACAGCACACTCGACACGGCGGGAACTATATCCAAGGCGCGCCCAACAGGGCTACCGAGCACGGCGATCCTTGGTACCTTCTGGGGGAGGCCATGGGCAAGGTAACAGCCTGCAAGACCGACTGCGTCACGAAGAAGTCGAACCACAACTGCGTCGGCTGCGCCGTGAGCGTGTGTACGACCCCGGCGGCGCCGAGCCCGCTACCCCTGCCCTACCCGACCACGGGCATGGTCTCCGAGGGCATCACCGACCAGGCGATGCGCACCAAGATCGAAGGTGCGGACGTGATGACGGTAGGCTCCGTCATGAGCAAATGCCACGGCAACGAGCCGGGCACGCTGAAGGAGACCCTCAGCCTCAACACCAGCGGCCCGACGTTCCCCATCATGGGCGCGCCCACCGTGCTCATCGAGCTTGGGATGGCCGGCATCACTGGCAGTCCGGGCCAGATGAACAAGGGCATCACCGTGGGCGCTGGCGGCTCGGCGAGCGGCGCTGGCGGTGGCGCCGGTGGTGGTGGTGGCGGCGGCGGGAGCGCTGGCGGTCCCGGAGGCCCGAGCAACCAGGGCCCCTCGGGTGGCGGCGGAAGCGGCGGAGGAGGCAGCAACGCGGCAGCGGCACCGCCCCCGGCAGGTGTCAGTCGCGAAGAAGCAGCGTTGGCCGCTGCGCCGGGCAACAGCCCAGAGCAGGTTGCCGCACGGCAAAAGCTTGCGGAGGCCTACTACGCAGAGAACTGCCCCAACATGAGCCAGGCTGACATCGCGTCGAACGTACGCGGCATCGATCTGAACCAGCCCGTGCAGGCGGTCACCATTCCCCCTAGCGGTGGCGGACCGAACGGCGACCAGCTCTACCAGCACGCCTGGCCGGGCGGCGGCGACGGTCAGTATTTCGCCACCGATCCGAACACGCCGCCTGCGGCGCTCGGCATCAACGAGAACGTGCGCACCGACGACGGGGTCGTACCCCGCGAGCCGCGCTCCTACACCGCCTCCGCAGATCAGCCGGCAAGTGGTCTGCAGAGCACGGCGGCGCCCGTCACGGATACCTGGTCCGACAGCCAGAACCCAGTCGACACTCCTGGCGGCGGACAGCAAACGTTCATTCAACGCGACAACGGAAACCAGGGCGGAATCACGCGAAACTAGCGCTCCCTGCCCAGCACTCACATGGTCAAGCCCAACATCATTCAGAGCAAGCTGACCTGGCGCTTCATGCTCCAGGACGCCCAGAAGCGCACGGACGACATGATCAAGGAGGCCCCGCAGTGGGACCTGCCTCGGCTGATCAAGAAGCAGCTCGACTTCATGGAGCAATGCACCAAGGGCTCGCGATCGCCGACACCTCAGGAGGCAGATCGAGTCACGATCGGGCCAATCGCGGTGAAGAACTTCGAGGAGACCGACCCCGAGTACGCCACCTGGCTCAAGGAGCTCGACTATGGCTTCCGGGTGAGCTGGAACCGATTGCCCTGACGCCGGCCTCGTAGCAAGCGCGGCGCTTGCTCACCCCCAAGAGAACAGCCGAACAGACTGCACCTGCAGGCTGCTGAAGACCTGCTTCTCCAGCAGCCTGCGTGCTGATCCGCGCGGATTGAGCACCCTCGCTCGCGCAAGACCCCACGAAGCGAGGATGCGCCACCTACTTCTGCCAGCGTCTGGGGAAGTCGACGTACAGGATCGCGCCGCCCTCGAGGTCCGTCTTGTAACGCATCTTGGGCTCGAACCCGCCCCCACGGATCGTTACCGTGAGGATCACTCGTCCCTCGAGTTGCTCGAGCTTGACGCCGGACAGCGCGGAGTCCTTGTCGTCCTGGTGCTGCTTGAACAGGTTCTTCGTGGCCTCGGTGAGCTTCGCGCCCGTCAGCTGATAGCGCACCACCGTACCGCCGCTCGTGGACGACAGCTCCACCGGAGCGTTGAGCCGCACGACGACGCGCTCGATGTCGTCGTCGACGCGTTCGACCTCGGCCGAGGTGACGATGATCTGGAACTTCTCGTCGGCGCCGAGCGCCTTGTGCGCAGGACATCCACCATACTCGGCAGCACCGACATCGTCGGGACAGGCGTCGTACTCGTCGGGGATCTTGTCCTGGTCCGTGTCCAGCTCAGGCTCGGGACAGCCATTCTGGGTGTGACCCCCACTCCGGGCGAACCCTGCAACGGTCGGGCAATCATCTTGCCAGTCATCCAGCCCGTCCTTGTCGTAGTCGAAGTAGTGCTTTGGACAGCCGAACCGCGCTTTGTCCTTCTCGGGGCGCGCAGGACCTGCTTCCTCAGGGCAAGCATCGATGGCGTTGCGGATCTTGTCCCCGTCGGTATCTCCAGGACCGTCGTCGAGAGAGGCCTGCCGGTCGGGGGCCGGCGAGTACGCGACGCTCAGCACACCTCGCGTGGCTGCGCCGGGGGATGCAGTCAGCCCAGGGCCTGCCGCCGCGCCGATCACCACGTCGCCCGCGCGGTACTTCAAGCCGAACAAGGCGCCGCCCGGCGTCGTGCGCTTCGAGAACAGGGAACCGAACTGGGAGTCGAAGGTGCTGTAGCCGTACACCTCAGCGCTCGCCTGCAGCGCGTCCTGCAGGAACATCAACCCAAGCCCAGCGGAGAACGTCAGCGATGGGCCAGTCTCGAGTGAGCCGGAGAAGTAGTTCTTTCTTGCCAGGTAGCCCCCCGACGCGGAGTAGATCAGATCACCCAGACGCCCGCTGAGCAGGAGCTTGGGGTTCGCGCGAAAGGAGCCATCGCTGGCCAGCTCACTCTCGCTGCCGATGGGGATCCAGGTGTCGACCCCAAGCGCGATCGCGATGGGATCGATCCGGGTCCCGAGGAGACTCAGGCGCGCACCGACCCGGGGATCCGCGAACACACCACCGCCGGGCTCGTTGGGCGCTCCAACCTGCCCGTCCTGGTAGGGGACGAAGGGCAGGTCGACGTTCAGCAGCAGGACGTCTTCGATCGCCAGGCTGAGGTCGGCGTGAGTGTACAGCTGGTACTTGTTGACCCGGCGTTTCTCCGCGGTAACGGGATCCTGACGAATCAGTGGGGCGGAGAAGGCCCAGCTGCCGAAGGCCATTGCGTACAGCTGCGTGTCGCCAACGTTGGCGTCTGGCGCTGCGAAGAACCAATCTCCGGCGGGTGCGGGCTCCAGCGTCTGCAGAGCGAACCCCTCGGAGTACTTCTGATCCAACACGCTCTGCGCGAGGGCCTCGCTCGTCGTGAGCGCGCACACTGGTATCGACAGCGTGATGCCGAGGGCAAGCGGTAAGAAGCGGCGCAGCAAGCTCATCGCGATCTCAGGAGCAACGGGACCCGAAACGAGACCCTAGTCGAGGATTCTCGGCGCGGAACCAATTCGACAACAAAGGCGGGCTTCTTGCCTGAAGCCCGGACTCTCTGGCAGGCGAGCCCAAGGCGCACCTGGACGGGAGTCTGCATGCTCATCCACCCTCTGGAGTCTCTCCGCCCTCGGCGGGCGTAGAACCCTCCGGCGGGTTATCGGTCTCGAAAATGCGGGTCCACAGCGAGGGCTCGCTCTCGACCAAGTGCCCCTCGGTCAGCGTGTACACCCGCTCGAGCTCCGCCTTCCGAAGCTGGCGTCCCAGAGAATCCTCCGCGGAAACTTGCTCGATGACCTTGATTCGCCCCTCCTCGAACGTGGGAGAGGACGTGAGGCGATAGACGATGGGTCCACCCATCCCGGGCTCGGCGTTGCGCGCGATGCCCACGCGCTCCAGCGGAACCTCCGCGGCGAAGCGCAGCTCTCCCCGGCGAGGCAGGAAGACCTTCAACGTCGTCTCGCACGGCGTCTGACTCTTGGGCTGGAGGCACCCCTCCGACTGGACCGTGGGGATCACCTCGGAGCCCATGCGTTCGATGCGCAGCTTCGACTGCTCCGGCGGTCCCCGATAGACTCCAACGCCGTAGGCTTCCGCCTGGTCGTTGAGCGTTCGCACCAGTGCCAGCGCCCCGCCCGCGGTGCCATCCGGATAGGCGTGAGTCCTCAACCAGACCAGGCGCAGGTGGCTGCCGCCTGCCCCGAAGACGACGTCGCCCTCCTTGATGCGAAACGGCCAGCCCCGTAGCGGCCGACCGCCCTGCAGTTCCTCGCGGCCGTAGACATCGTGGCCCGCACAGTCCCTGGAGTCCTTCGGCAGCTCCTGGCGGCGCTCGTTGAAGGCTGGAAAGACCAGCTTCCAGTACTGGTCCTCCCTCAGGGAGCGGGAGAAGCTGGAGCTCTTGCCCTTCGGAGGCAGACGCATGACGCAGGCCGGAACCGGTGCGACCCGTCGGGTCAGGTCACCATCCAACGATTTCGGGATGGTGTCGGTGCACGCCTGGCCCCCCCCAAGTGAACCCAGCGCTACGCCAAGTCCCAGAAATCGCCGCAGTCTTCGCCTGGCTTCCATGCTGCGACAACTTTGCCAATAGCCACGCGAGACGGCCAAGAAAGCCATCCAGACGTAAGCCCCGCTCCCACACGTGCAAGCTTTTGCACCTGTGCAGATCGCTGCACCGGCCTTCCTGCAATGGCTTGCAGTGCGCCGCCGAAGCGGACCCGAAACGACGGCTTCCAGCGACCTTGGGGGGTGGCACGGAGAGTGCTTAGGGGTTGGTCACGAACGGGGAGGCAGACCAACCCGCCGTGTCACTCGCGACGCCGGTCGGCACGAGTGCGGGCGAGGCCAAGTGTATCCGTACGGATACGAACGGATCAGCTCTTCTCAACCATTGGAACTCGCGGTCAGCGCGAGCACGAACAGCAGGAACAGGAGACAACCACCATGGCATTTGACGTACTGTGTCGCGAACTCACCGGTGCAACCCAGGGCGCTTTCCCCGGAACCTCGATCCGCAACGAGCACACCGACAAGATCGAGATCATCAGCTTCGAGTACGAGCTGTTTGCTCCCAAGGACCCGCAGCGTGGTCCCCAGGCCACCGGCCGTCGTCAGCACAAGCCGATCCGCATCTGCAAGAACCTGGACGCGACGACGCCCATGCTCTTCACCGCCTGCACGACGAACGAGTTCCTCACCGGCATGACCTTCGAGTTCTGGCAGACCAGCGTGGAAGGCGTTCCGGAGATCTACATGGAGATCGCGCTGGAGAACGCGGCCATCGCCCACATCAAGTACACCACCGGCTTCGAGGGCACCGGCAACCTGCAGACCAGCCGTGGTCACTCGCAGTGGGACCTCAAGGAGCTCGAGTACGTCGACCTGGTGTTCGAAACCATCAAGATCGACCACAAGGTCGACCCGCCGCTCGCCGCCCAGGACTCCTGGAAGGACTGAGAGAGGTCGCTCCGACATCCATTGCGGCTCACACTTCGGTGTGGGCCGTTTGGTTTTGTGCGTGCTTTTTTGGGGGTGAGAACGGCACCGCGCCTCGACACCTCACGAGCAGCGCGGCTAAGCTAGCAGCCGATGCGCGGAAATAGCCTGCTGAAGCGGATCAAGAATCCAGAGCTCGCCGTTGCCCGCCGTAGCTACAGCGATCACGAAATCCGCAATAGCATCCTCGAACACCTGCAGACGATGTGTGGAACCCGGCTCGGCTCGATGCTGACCTGTCCGGATTTCGGCGTGATGGACCCGAGCGATCTGGTGCACGGGTTTCCCGATGCGAACACCCTCCTCGCCAGGACCATCCGCCACAGCATCGAGACCTACGAGCCCAGACTGCAGAACGTGCGAGTCCGCTTCGTACCCGATGAAAGCCCGGATCTCGTGCTTCGTTTCGAGGTCAGCGCCCAGGTCCTGCGCGAGGATGGCAAGGTCCCGGTCTCCTTCGAGACGAGCTTGAACGCCGCCCGCGAACTCAAGGTGCGCTGAGTCGTCCGACGGCTTCGGACGAGCGGCTCGTGGCGCGCCGAGTCTGGCGGCTCGCGCGAAATGGCGCCGAATTCCCTGGCTTTGGACTAAGCTCGGCGCGGGGTGTTCAACAAGTACTACCAAGACGAACTGGCCTATTTGCGGCAGCTGGGCAAGGAGTTCTCCGAAGCCTACCCCGCGCTCGGCCCCATGCTCGCGGACCGCGGCGCCGATCCCGACGTCGAGCGGCTACTCGAGGGCGTCGCGTTCCTGACCGGACGCATCAGGCAGAAGCTCGACGACGAGCTCCCTGAGCTGATGCTGGCCATCGCGGGCCTGCTCTTCCCTCACCTGACGCGTCCACTTCCGGGTGCGGCGATCCTCGAGCTCGAGCTACTGCCGAACGTGTTGCGAGAGCGCAAGATAGTTCCGCAAGGATCTGAATTCTCGAGCATTCAGGTCGACGGAACTCCCTGCCGTTTCACTTCCTGCGCCGACTGTGAGGTCGTCCCCTGGCAGATCACGGAAGCGCGTCTCGAGCCCCTCCCCGACGGGACCCAGCAGCTGCGCATCGACTTCCGTTGCGCGGCAGGCATTCAGATCGCCGCAGTCGCCCCCGAACATCTCCGTCTCCACCTGACCGGAGATCCACGCACTGCGCTCGGGCTCCTGCACTGGATCCACGAGCACACCCGTGACGTGGTGCTGATCGAGACCAACAAGCTCGGCGGACGTGAGCAAGAGATATCCATCGGCAAGCGCTCCCTCAGCCCGGTCGGTTTCGACGACAGCGAGGCACTGCTTCCGTACGGAGACCTGGCGTTTCCTGGTTTCCGCCTGCTGGAGGAGTACTACGTGCTCCCTCAGAAGTTCGCCTACGTCGACATCGCGAACACGGTTCGGTTCGGTGAGCTGAAGGAGGAGCTCCAGGACTTCGCCATAGCCATTCGCTTCGACGCTCCGCTGACGAACGCACCCCAGGTCACCAGGGACTCGGTCAAGCTCCACTGCGTCCCAGTGATCAACCTGTTCAAGACCACAGCAGAACCCATCCGGCTCAGCCAGACACGGGAGCAGTTCCTGGTGCGCCCGGCGGGGCTCCAGCCAGGTCACGGCGAGGTCTATCAGATCCTCGACGTCCAGGCGATCACGCGAGGCGCGAGCGATCGCGTGAACATCCCGAGCTTCTTCGAGTTCACGCGGATTGGCGGAACGTCGGCGAGCAACCAGGTCTATTACTCGACCCACCTGCGCCCCGCAGTGATCGGGACCGGGGTCGACATGACGATTTCGTTCGGCACCGCGGAGAACAGCGGTGTGCTCCCTCAGGCCGACGTCGTGTCGATCGATCTACTGGGTACCAACCAGCGACTGGCGAGCGCCCTGCGCCCCGGAGAGATCCGGGTGCCGACCCCCAGCTCTCCGGCGTTCGCGAAGTTCAAGAACATCGGCCCGGTAACCACTCACGTGCCACCTCCCCTGGGGCGCGACCTGCAGTGGCGCGTGACCGCTCATGCGGCGATGAACCTGCGTTCCCTCGCGGAAAAGAACGCGCTCCGCGCCATGCTCGGTGTGTACAACCTGCACGGCTTGGTTGACCGACAGGCAGCCCGCGCCAACGACCTGCGAATCCAGGCCATCCACGATATCCAGGTGAGGCCCGCAGAGCGGCTGTATCGCGGAGCGCCAGTGCGAGGCCTGGCGATCGAGATCTTCCTGGAGGAGAGCGGCTTCACCGGCGACGGCGACATGTTCTTGTTCGGCGCAATCCTCGATCGCCTGTTCGCTACCTATGTGTCCCTCAACTCGTTCACCACCACCACGGTGCATGGTGTCCAATCCAAGGTGAAGTTCGAATGGCCGGCGCGCAGCGGCAACCTGACGATTCTCTGATCGAGCGTCTGGTCGCTGAAGGCCCAGGCTTCTCGTTCTTCCAGGCGGTGCAGCTACTGCATCGCATTTCCCCGAACCTGAAGGCGGTCGGGGACGTTGGGCCGCCGGACAAGGAAGTGCTGCGCTTCCACGTCAATCCGGATCTGAAGTTCTCGGCGGGTGACATCGAGTCGATCGCCCCCCCGAAGGAGGGCGCCCAGAACCGTCAGTTCGACCTCACAGCGAACTTCCTGGGCCTGGTCGGTGCGTCATCGCCGCTCTGCTACCACTACACCGAAGAGGTCATCGAGGAGGAGCTCAACGACAACTTCACCCTCCGCGGTTTCTACGACATCTTCCATCACCGCCTGCTGTCGCTGTTCTTTCGAGCTTGGAAGAAGTATCGACTCTCTGCTGGTTTCCGCACGGACGGGAGCGATCCATTTACGCGACGCGCGCTCGCCTTCGTTGGGGTCGACCCCGGTGCACCGCTCGGCGCGGACGCGCTTCCACCACGCCTGCTGCTGACCCTCGCCCCTATCCTTGCGCAGCGCACCCGCTCTTCGCGCACCCTCGAGATCGCCCTTCGCCGACTGCTACCCGGCGTCACGGTCGGCGTCGAACCCTTCGTCGAGCGTCAAGTACGCATCCCTGTGGATCAGCGCGTGAAGCTGGGCGTGAAGAACTCGACGCTCGACACCGACTTCACCATCGGAGAGCGCGTCCTCGATCGCGCCGGGCGCTTTCGCGTCAAGGTCGGACCGGTCGACTACGAGGACTTCGAGGCCTTGATGCCGGGGGGAGAGAACTACCCGCTGCTGCGTCAGGTCGTGCATCAGTTCACCCGCGGAGTGCTGGAACCCGAGCTCGAGGTGACGCTCGCCACGGATCAGTCGCCACGCTTCCAGCTGGGCAACCCCCGCGGTGCGATGCTCGGCACCACCACGCAACTGGTCACCAAACGCGAGAAGCCCATGCGGATGCGAGTGGTGCTCGCCGAGGATACCAAGAGCGTCGTACCCCAACTGGTGGCGGACGACGACTGAGCGCCTCGCTCGCGCTGGTGTCAGTGCCGTCCGCACCGGGGAGACGCTGCTTCCGCCTGGCAGCGTCGTCGGCAACCGCCGGTGACAAAAACACTGGAGCCGCCTCTCTCGAAGCGGCTCCCATGTGCTGACCGAGCGCTTCAGCTCATGTCTTGTCGAGCTTGCCGACGAGACTGAGCGTGAAGAACGCACCCATGTACTTGAAGTGGGGGCGAACCTGCATCCCGACCTTGTACCAACCCGCGTTGCCAGGCACATCCTCGACGGTGATCTTGGCCTTGCGCAGCGGACGACGGCCGCGCACGGCGGCGGAGACACCGTCCTGATCGGCGACGTACTGGTTGATCCACTTGTTCAGCTCGCGCTCGAGATCGACGCGCTCCTTCCAGCTACCAATCTGCTCGCGCTGCATCACCTTGAGGTAGTGGGCGATGCGGCAAGTGACGAACAGGTACGGTAGCTGAGTACCCAAGCGGTAGTTGAGTTCGGCTTCCTTGCCTTCTGCAGACTGACCGAAGTTCTTCGGCTTCTGGCAAGAGTTGGCGGAGAAGAAGCACGCGTTGTCGCTATCCTTGCGGAAGCACATTGCGATGAACCCTTCCTCGCTGAGCTCGAACTCACGGCGCTCCGAGATGAGCGTCTCCGTCGGGCACTTGGTCTGGATCTCGCCCATCGCCTCGTACTGATGGAGCGGGAGATCCTCGACGGTGCCGCCGGAGGCCGGACCGATGATGTTCGGACACCAGCGGAACTTCGCAAAGCTGTCCGCGATGCGAGTCGCCATCGCGTGGACCGCGTTACCCCAGAGGTACTTCTCGTGCTGCCCGATGACGCTCTCGTTGTAGTTGAACTCCTTCGCCGGCACCGTGTCGTCGCCGTAGGGCAAGCGGAGCAGGAAGCGCGGCATCAAGAGCCCCACCGAGCGGGCGTCTTCCGACTCACGGAAGGACTGCCACTTGGTGTACTGCGGGCCCTCGAAGATCGACTTGAGATCCTTCAGCTTGGGGAGCTCCGTGTAGCTATCCTCGCCAAAGAACTTCGGACCGGCAGCCGCGAAGAAGGGAGCGTGGGACATCGTGGAGATGGCGGCGCAGTTTGCGAGCAGCGCCATGTCCTGCGGCCCCGGGTTGATCTCGTAGTTCGCGAAGATCGCCCCGTAGGGCTTACCGCCGAACTGGCCGTACTCCGCCGTGTACGCGATGCGATAGAGACCACTCTTGACGATCTCCGGAGCGTCCTCGAAGTCCTCCATCAGGTCGGCCTTCGAGCAGTTCAACATCTCGATCTTGATGTTCTCGCGGAAGTTCGTGCGATCGACGGTGAACTTCAAACCACGCCAGGCGCTCTCGAGCTTCTGGAAGGCCTCGTTGTGGATGATCTCGTCGACCTGGGAAGACAGCTTGGCGTCGATCTCGGCGATCAGCGCGTCGACCAGGGCCTTGTCAATCTTCTCGTTCTTGTACTTGGGCGTGATCAGCTCGCTGATCAGTGCCTGTACACCAGCCTTGGCGACGGCGTAGCCGTCGTCCGACGGCGTGATCTTCGTTTCCGCTAGGATAGAATCGAGGAGGCTGCCTTCGGTCGTTTCCGCTGCTGCGCCCTCTCCTCCGGCGGCTTGTTCTTCACTCATGCTCAGCCTTCCTCTCCACCGCTGAGGCCGAGCTCAGCAAGCAGCTTGTCGCGAGACTCCCCGTCCTCAAGCAAGCCCTGGATCTTCTTGCGGAACGCGGGCACGTTTCCGAGTGGTCCCTTGAGTGCGGTCAGCGCGCCGCGCAGGTCCATCAGCTTGCGGAGCTCCGGGACCTGGTTGACGATCGAGTCGGGTCCGAAGTCAGCCAGCTTCTTGAACTTCAGGTTGACGTTGAGGTTCGCCCCTTCATCACCGGAAAGGCGATCCGGCACGGACATCGTCAGGCTCAGGTTCTGACTCGCCAGGACCTGTTCGAAGTTGTCCTTGTCTACGTTGACTGGCTTGCGCTCCTCGAGCGGTCGCGAGTCGGGGCGTCCGGTATAGTCACCCATGAAGAGCATCTTGAGCGGTAGCTCGACCTCTTCCTGAGCGTCTCCAGTCGCCGGTTTATACGTGATGTTCACGCGCTCTTGAGGCGCTACCGAACCTTCTTTCCCCATGATTACTCCGTGTTGGACCTCGGAAAGGTGTACTGCGCGAAGCGCCCCGAGAGACGCGCCACGCCCGACGCCGAACTCAGCCCGCTAGCCCCATCGCTGCGGCCGGGTCGAGCCGGCAAAGCTTATCAAATAGCTCGGCGAATTTCGCGACTTCCGGTCGCGGCTCCACCTTTGCCCCCGGCGGACCGGGAGCAGGCGTCTGGCGGTCCTTCACATCCGCCAGACAAGTGAGCAGGCTCACATACACCTTGGCAGTGAGCTCCGGCTCCCAGATCTCCAGTGAGTGCGCGTCGACCTCACGCACGAGCGCCTCCAGAATCGGGCGCGCGATCGTCATTTGGCCGCCCTGAATCGCGAGGCGCGCCACCGAGAGGCGGGCGCGAAACCGGGTTCGAGCATCTGCACCACGGTTCGCGAGCTGCAGTGCCACACCCAGACCGTCGCTCACCTGGCCACTCGTCACCAGCTCTTTCGCCTTCTCGAAGCGCTCCGCCAGGAGTTGATCCTCCTCGCTGGCAGCGCTCGCGGCAGCTCCGGGTCCCCCGCCGCCCCCGGCGTACTTGGCTTGTTCTTCCTCGAGCCAGCTCTTCGTCGCTGCGTCAGCAAAATCGGTCCCATCGCTGAACTTCAGGTTGAGGAGCGTCGGGAACCGCTCGACGAACGCCACGACCTCGCGTCCCACGACCTCCCTGGCGCCGACCGCCAGCGCGCCAAGACGATCCAGGCCAAGCGCCGTGTAGCGATGCGCGTCGAGCCAGAACAAATGCTGAGCCGCAAAGCCCTCGGCCGCCTCGATCAGCTCCGTCCAGTTGCTGGCGCTGATCAGGGTCTCCATGCGTTGACGCTTGTCTGGAGTGGGCGGCGGCAGACGTGTCTGGTTCCCCTCCGCGGGCGGGGCTGCGGCGATCTCGACCCAGAGCGAAAAACGGAACACTCGATAGGGCACGGCGGCGGCGGGATCGCCCTTGCGCATCAAGGTGGAGATCTTGCGCAGCTCGAGGCACGTGGGTTTGAGCGCCTTCTGAGCGTCCTGGGGCGAGCTCATGGCGGGCGGAGCAGCCACCGCCGGCGCCGCGGGGGCAGCCGCAGCTGGCGCCGCAGCGGGGGCGGCAGCGGGGGCGGCAGCCTTGGGAGGAGCCGCTGGCGCTTCCGCAGGGAGTTCGCGAGACTTGTTGCGCAGCACACCGCGCAGGCCACCCATGCCCGGGTAGTTCTCGCCGAGCTTCTCCGTGAGGAGGTCGTCGACTTCACCGTAGAGCGCTTCGCAAAGAGCCAGCGCTTCGCGGTCGCTGGCCTTCACGGAGTACTCGCCCAGGGTGCCCTCGGCCTGATCCGAGAGCCACGAAGCGAGGTTGCCGCGAGCTCGAGCCCGCTTCGCGGGCGGATACATCGCCTCGAAGTGCTCTTTCGTTACCTCGAGGATACCAAGGAGGCCTTCGGCGAGTCCGGCCGGCCCCTTCTCGATCATCAGTGCTGCGGCTAGCCAGACCAGGAGCCTGAAGTCCTTCGTCTTCGACTTGAGCAGCTCCTGGGAACCGCTCGCGACGCGATCCCACTGTGGCGTTTGCCCTTCCAGCGAGCCCAGCTTGTCGATCTCGCCTTTGACTTCCTCGAACTCGGGTTCGTAGGAGGCATCGATACCTTGTGGTTCGCCGCCTGGGATTGCCGCTTTCAGCGGTGCAACCTTCTCGGCCAGCGTCTCCCTCAGCTCCGCCATTGGGTTCAGACGCTACCCGTGCACCTGGCGAAATTCTAGCCCACAAACGGTTTTCGATTCGGGCTCGGCACTGGCCAGAGAGCGCCCGCCAATAGCCTGGTCCTCGCGGTCGCCACGAGCCTGGATGTTGCCGCAGCGTGTTGCCGCGGCGGGTCACTTCCATAACGGGCGAGCGCTCAGCCGCTCAGCGACTGCAGGAAATACCCGACGGGGTGCTCTGGCGCGCTCAGCGCGTGTCCGACAGCAGGCGGAAGGCGCCCCAAAATGGACTCGCGGCTGATGCGGGGCGCGCGCGTGAGGTCGCACACGTGATCGCTGTCGGGATCGGGTGCCCAGAGCTCGGCGAGGGACGAGTGAGGCGTCGCACCTAGCTGCAGCAGCAGTGTTCCGTCCTCTTCACTCGCGGACCAAAACGCACTTGGCACCGTGCGCCGCCAGCGAGCCACTCGTCGCGCCACGTCGATCCAGAACGCCGCCGAAGCAACGCCACCTGCCCCCAGAGGCAGCCGCGCCGACAACGGCGTGCTCATCGGTTCTTGTCCGATGAACGGAGCGACGCACTGGATCAGCGTGTCGATCGCGTGAGGAGCGGCTGCGCCTTCAGGCTCGCCGTAGGTGACGCTCAGCGGCGTCGCGAGCGGGGTCGCTGAAACCCACTCGTCGTACTCCGCGACGTAGCTGGTGAGCTGGTCGATGCGTGGCGCGGGTATGCCCGACACCGCCGCTCGGAAGTCATCCGTAGACATACCGTGTGCGTCGAGGAGGATCTCACTCGCCAGCTCGAAGAAGTCGCCGAGCATCAGCGGTGCGATGTGGGGAGCTCCCGCGAGCACCGGCTCGGGAACCTGCGAAAACACCACCAGCGGGAACCGCCTACCGACCGTGTCGCGACTCGGGCGGATCACGCCAACGAGCACGGAAACCGCGCCGATGCTCGGAGGCGCCCGATAGATGAAGCCGTGTAGCGCACCGCCGTCGAACGCTTGTTGCCAGTCGCTGCGGCGCGTCGAGCCATAGACCATTCCCTGCTCGATCCAGCGCTCGAACCCGCTCGCCGGCTCCCCCGCCACGCCGCCGCGCAAGAAGTCTCCTGCCTTGGGGAGCTTGCCGAAGTAGCCGACGATCACGCTTTCCTCGTCTTCGGGTCGATGCCCGCGCGAACCACTATGGCCAAGCGGGCGAGTGCTATTGCGCGATAACGCGAGGGCAATCGTAGCCAAGGAAGAGCGCCGGGGATAGCCCGCGGTCACGCTTCGACGGCTTGAAGTCGAGCTTGATGTGAGCGTCGCGCGATCGCAGGTACCACGTGACGACGACGGTGGGGACGCCTTGAGGGCTGCCGCCGGCAGTGCCCGACTCCACGCTCTGTGCAGCGTCGATCAAGCGGTAGATGCCGAAGTCACCGGGCCGATTGATCTCCTCGTCGAGGCCGTTGTAGCCCCGAATCCGCACGCGGGCGCCCGGAGTCTCCGCCTTGGTGTTGGGCCACTCGGCCGCAAGCCACTGCTCGGGGTGGTTCTTGTAGACGTGGGACACGCCATCGATCTCGATCGAGACCTCGCTGACGTCCGGACTGACGGAGTGGAGGTTGACCTCGAACTTGATCTTGGGTTCCTCCCCGCCGCTCGGAAACACCGCGGAGCTGATCTCCGCCCCTCGAGTGAGGCAGGTGGAGAGGAAGTCCGGCTTGTAGCCGACGCTGCTGTTGAAGCGTCGAGTCGGCGTGAAGGCGTCCCCGTTGCGTTTCAACGTGCCCTTTAGATTTTCCGTATAGAAAGTCCACAGCAACCCGCTGTTGGGCTTGAAGAACTCGGTGAAATCCGCCAGCGAGGCGTCGCGCTGAGTCTTCTTGAACGGATAGCGGTTGGCGAGGGTATCGCGCCACACACTCCAGACGTTCGTCTCCCAGAGACCGGTCGCAGCGCCACCCGCGTCGTTCACCACTCCCGCCCAGGCGAAGGTTATCGGACGCATCAGCAGCGGCGACAGCATCGGGCGAGTGAAACCGCTCTGGGTCATCAGCAGCCCGCTCGTGCCGCGAAAGGCACCCTGGAACTCGCCCATCACAGCGGTGGGGTCGGGAGCGGCGTCCGCATCCCGCAGATCGGTCAACACGCCCACCAGCTTGGAGATGGTGCCCTGATACTCGGCAAGGCCCGTGGAGTCCGCTTCCTTCTCTGGGTCCTTCCCCTCCTTGGGCACCGCGAAGTCGGTGAGCGGCTTGAACGCGATCTCCACTGGTGACATCGGGCGCACCTTCTTCTCCGGTGCGTCTTGCTGGAGCTGCAGCTTCCGCTGCAGTTCGCGCTTGGCGTGCTGCAGCGCGCTCTCCGCGAGGCCAGCCAGCTCCCCTTCGGAAATGTCCAGGGTGACGTTCTCGTGCAACGTCGTGATCAGACGCTTGTAGGGCCACTCGGGCTCACTGAGCGCGGTCAGCTCTGCCAGCGACGTCTCCGCGTTCTCGGGTTCGTGGACCTCCACGTCGAGGATGAAGTCGCGCCAGGCGATCTTGTAGCGCTCGAAGTACAGGTTCTTCAGCTTGACGATCTGCTTCTCGACGTCTTCTTCCTGACGGGCTTCTTCCTCTCCGAGCACCCAGCGCTCGGCGCTCAGCTGGGACTTCTGGCTGCCCAGGAGTTCGCGCACGCGGCCCCAGCCGTCTCGGGTGTAGGCGCCTTGGACCTGCAGGTCTTGCTTGTAGGTGATGAACGGCGAGACCGATCCGTAGAAGATGTCGCTGTGCTTGATCGCCTTGATGTCGGCGTTCGCTTCACGAACCAGCGCCTCGTACATGCGATCGAGGCGGGGCGCGCGGAGCAACGCGCTGCGAGCGCGAGTCACCGCAGGATCGTTGCGATCCCAGGGCTTCACCTCGCCGCGCTTCATCAAGTCCAGGTAGTAGCGAGTGTGAGGCACCAGGTGCTCCGCGTCGCCGACGGGATCGGGTGATCTCAGCGCCTTCGCCCAAGCGTTGGCCAGGGGACGCGCGGCCCACTCGGGATCAAGCTTTTCCGGCCAGGTCAGCATCAGGTAGAGCTTCAACAGATCGTAGCGCTCGTTGTACTCCTTGCCGTTCTTGGTCGAGACCGCGCCGAAGGCCGAGAGCTTGGTCTCCAGATCCTTCTTGGTCGGCTCCTTGAGCCCGCGCTCGATGGCGGTCGTGTACACGCCGCGCAGGGGCTCGTAGAGATCGTTGCCAACGTACATGCCGAAGCGCATGCCAGATGGGGGGTCATTGGCACGCCAGTAGTCGAGCTGCTTGAGCAAGGCGCGGATCGTCGTGAGGTCAGACGCCTTGTCACCCACTGACTCCTTCCCCGCCCAGTCCACCTTGGCGGCGCCCGCTGCGGTCGCCTCGACGTTGCGCACCAGGTCCTGGTTGCGCTTGTACGTGCACGAACTGGGCACGAGCAGCATCAGCGCAGCGAAGAGCGCGGTCGCGCCGAGCGCGAAGCGATACAGCCACTGCCGCCGCATCTCCCTCCGTGTCCGCGCGGCAACGTCTTGGTCCGGGAACACCACGCGCCGGAAGAGGTCCGTGACGAAGTAGGACTTGGGCTCGAGCTGGGCGTCGGTGTCCATGCGCGGCGCGAGGCCGAAGGCTCGCGCCAGGCCGCCGAGCACGCGGTCCACGGGGTTGCCCTCCTGGGTACCGCTGGAGAAGTAGAAGCCACGGAAGATCGGCTTGTCGTCTCGCGTGTTGTCCTCGAACAGCGCCTGGAGGAAGTCCGTGAGGCTGGTCCGCAGCGCCTGGAACTCGAGCGGGAACTGGATCACCCGGTCCCGCATCTCCTTCTTCTCACGCGCGACGCGCTTCACGGCGCGCGAGTGGATCTGGGAGATGATGAGCGCGAACTCCTCCTCGAACAGATCCTCGGCCTTGCGCTCCGTCGCCATGTCCATGGGGAACGTCGCACCGAAGACGCGATCACGATCGCTCTTCTTCAGGTCGTTGAAGAACTCGACGAAGCCAGCCACCAGGTCGACCTTGGTGAACATCACGTAGACGGGCACCACCATGTCGAGGCGGTTCTGGAGCTCGTCGATACGGGCACGCAGCGTGCGCGCCATCTGCGTCGTTTGCTCCTCGGTCTGCTCCAGGATGTCGCTGGCGCTGACCGCCAGGATGACACCGTTGATGGGGCGCTTGGAGCGGAACTTCCGCAGCAGGTCGAGGAAGGAGAACCACTCGGGCTGGTCGTCGTCCTGAGTGGCGTAGCGACCCGCCGTGTCGAGCAGGATGGCTTCGTTGGTGAACCACCAGTCGCAGTTGCGCGTGCCGCCGACGCCCTTCACGGCGCCGCCCGTCGCATCCAGCAGCGGGAAGTTCAGGCCGGAGTGCCGGATGGCGGTGGTCTTACCAGCACCGGGCGGGCCGACGATCATGAACCAGGGCAAGGTGTAGAGCGCGTTCTTGCCGCGATCCCCCAGCTTGCTCTGCTTCAGGGCCTGGATACCGCGCTCGACCTGAGCCTTGAGCTCGATGATCTCGGCGCGACGATCCGGCGCAGACATCGCAGCTTGCTGCTCTGTCTGCTTCATGATCTCGCGCTCGAGCGCACGCGCGGCGGCTCCGGCTCGCCAGCGACGATACGCCAGAATCCCCAACACCGTCGTGACGACGCCGGCGGTCAAGCCGATCTGCGCCGACAACGGAATGGGTACGCCCAAACTCCTTAGAAGCCACCCACCCACCCAGATGAGGGCGAGTAGCAGAATAGCGAAGATCCAAAGCCACATAGCGTCTCAGACGCTATTTCATTACTTTGCGCCGGTCTGGGCAAAGTTCTGCATGTTCTTTGCTGCGCTATCCGCGCTCGAGCTCACAACTACGCGCAAAACCACGAAGACGAGCACGGCGATTCCGATCAGCGCGATGCTGGCCGCCACGATTGGAGCCTCTCGTCTTACGGCAGACCGCATGCCCCCCGCGAGCTCGCCATGGGGGCTGAGCTGATCGCTGCGAGGCAGGTTGCGGGCGAGTCGAGCACCCACGCGTTCGACGATGGCACCGACGCCCTCGCCACCACGCACGGCGTACTGGCCCTGGAATCCAAGGCACAGACACAGGTAGTAGATCTGCAGCACGTGCGCGCGCTGCGGCTGCGCCTCGAGTTGCTCGAGACGCGAAAAAAAGCCTTCACCCGCGGTATTCTCGTTGAAATAGATGAGCTGCAAGGGGCGGCTCATCCACTGCTGCCGGCCTGGCCACTCCGAGCGCAGGATCTGTTCATCGATGAACGCGCAGAGCGCGTACTTCGCCTCCATCACGTCGTCGTCGGGGATGCGGGAGGCGCGGGCGCGCTCGGCCATTTGATCGAAGACGCCGGAGATGCGCTGGCTCAACACGTCGGGCGGCGGCAGATCCCGCGCGGTCCCGAGCTGGGTCGCCAACGTGAGCGCATCGGAACAGGCCCAGTACATCTGTTCGATCACGACATCACCTCTGCGCTAGACAGCCACATCTCAGAAAGCTCCAAACCAACGACTCCACAGCTGGCGCCGCGACTCAAGGCTGCGCCTCACCCCCGAAAAACCCACCCGAGACACCGTGGTGTGAGGGGCGATTGCCGCACGAAGATCCGGCGATCACAGGTTTTCCGGGTCGACCGCATAGAGAGAGAGCTCGACGGCCCGCGGCTCCAGCGGTTGATAGATCGCGATGGTTCCAGTTCCTTGGATATCGGTCCAGTATTCGGGGGTTTTGTGCACGCGGAAGAACACGACGCCGGGGCGAAGCGGCAACGCGCCGGGCGGCTGGTACTCCAGCTCGAGCCGCGCGCCATTGATCGCGGAGTTGAGGATGGATCCGACCTGAGACCAGCTCGCGATCTTCGAGAGCTTCGGGAGTCGGTCGCGGAGCTGGCCTTCCGGGAGTGAGCCCTTCGCCGCCAAGAAGAACTCGTAGCGCAACAGCGAGCCGTCCTCGATCTTGCCGAGGTACATCCCGTCCTCGCGGCGCTGCATCGGCACCTCGACGTAGCGCTCGGCGATCACCGCGTCGAGGAGCGCCAGCACGCGAGCGAACAGCTTCTCGAAGGTGTCTCCCAGCTCCAGGTAGTTGAACTTGGGTATTTCCGTGGGGTCCGCCTTCACCGCGAACGTGCACAGCTGACCGATCAGCTGAGCCATGGTGATGTAGACCTGTTCGGGATGCGAGCGTCCCTGATCGACGTAGTGGGCGATCACCGGGATGAAGTTGTTGAGGGTGCTGAGCAACCAGAACTTCGCGGCGTCGCTGGCCTGAAAATCGATGGCGGCCTCGGAGCGCTGACGCCGTGAGGCGGCCAGGCTGCGTTGACGAGCCGTCATGTTCTCCAGGACGTGACGCAGTCCAGTGGTCAGGAATGGCGCCGCCCCGATGCGCAACACCGGTGGCACGTAGGTGCGCTTGGCGATGATCGCGCCGGTATTGCTACGCATCAGCACCGCGACTTTGATCGAGTCGAACGACTCCCGACGCTCCTCGCCGAAGAGGATCCGCACGTTTGGTCGCGCCCAGCCGAAGTTCTGCTCGTTGGAGCCGGTGTTGGAGTCATAGACCCGCGCCGACTCCTGCGTGAAGCGGGTCAGGGCACCTGGCTTGTCCTCCAGATCGACGTTGGCTGCGGTGTCGGTTTCCTGCGGCAACGCGACGAACACGTCCAGGGACTGCATCTGCGGCGTGAAGACCTCGCCGATGTCCCGCAGGGGCGCGTCGTTCGAGCGATCGCCACAGGAGATGGGCGTCCCATCGGGCAGGATCGCCGAGAACTGCGAGAGCTTGAGCTGGCCCGCAGCGAGCGCCCGCTCGTCCAGCTGGATCTCGGTGACACCCCAGGCGTAGGGGACCGAGGCGGACAAGCGTCGGTCCAGCAGCCGCTCGTGGTAGCCGTCGAGCTGCTGGAAGTGGTGCTGAGTGATGAACAGGCCCTCGGTCCAGACGGGCTTGCGAATGCTCACAATCTATTCTCCCTGAGTCGGGGCTCCCTCGGCAGGCGCCCCAGGCGCGCCCTCCCCTCCGGAAGGCGCCTTGGCCTGGGACTTTACTTCCTGAACCCGTCCGTCAGGAACGTCCTCTGCGTGCTCGATGCCGTCTTCCACTCGCGACTCGTCGATCCACACGTAGAAATGCGGCATTGGCGGGGGCCCTGCGTCCTCCTCGCAGTCCTCGCCCTCACACTTTTCCTGTCCGCAGGCACCCTCGCTGGGGGCGGGGGGGAGGTCGAAGACCGTGTACCAGCTCCGCCCCTTGGGATTGCGGAACAGCGCCACCGCGCCCACGTACTGAGCCGAGTCGTCACGCTCGAACTTCAGGGCGGTGCGCGTGTTCGGGTAGACGGGAAATTCCTCGCTCTTGACGATGTCCTCTCCGAGGACCTCAGTGTCCTTCTTCCACACGTCGTTGAACGAGGCGTTCTGAAGACTGACGTCGTTCTTGAGCTGGTAGATCCGGAGTTGGACTGGGCGAGGCTCACCGCTCTCGGCGCGGTTGATATCCGGTGAGGAAATGACGTCGACCGTCACTTCCTGGAACTTGCAGTCATCGGGTTCCTTGACCGGTAACACCGTGGGGGAACAGGCCGGGGGTGAGAGCAAGAGCCCCACCAGTCCAAGTGTTCCAGCCACGAACGCTAAGCCTCGCTTCATCCTCCGCTATCCCTTCACGCAGATGATCTCTCCGGCCTCGTCGAGATCGAGCTGCATCTTGTCGAGCTCCTCGCCCGCCGCGATGCTCTTGAGGATCTCGCTCGAGACGAGTGGCATCACGGTTCCGCGCAGGATGTGATCGACGTTGCGCGCGCCGCTCTCCACCTCCTGGCAACGGTCGGCGATGGCGTCGATCACCTTGTCGGTGATCTGCAGGTCCATGCCGTGGGCTGCCTTGGCGCGACTGACGATTCCGCCCATCTTCATGCGCGCGATGCCCTTCAGCGCGTCGGGACGGATCGGCACGTAGGGGACCACCGTCATGCGCGCCAGCAGCGCTGGCTTGAAATGGGCGCTGAGCGTTGGCTTGATGATGCTCGTCAGTTCGTCGTAGTCCGGCAGCTCTTCGTCGGGCGCCGCCGTGGTGGTGATCAGGTCGGTCGCCAGGTTGCTGGTCAGGATCACGATGGTGTTCTTGAAATCCACCACGCGACCCTCACCGTCGCTCAGCATGCCCTTGTCGAACACCTGGTAGAACAGGTTCAGGACTTCCTTGTCCGCCTTCTCTACCTCGTCGAGCAGAACCACCGAGTAGGGTCGGTGCCGCACGGCTTCGGTGAGCACGCCGCCCTCGCCGTAGCCGACGTAGCCAGGTGGTGAGCCGATCAGGCGGGACACCGTGTGTCGCTCCTGAAACTCGCTCATGTTGATGGTGACCACGAAGCGCTCACCACCGAACATCAGATCGGCGAGGGTCAGGGCGGTCTCCGTCTTACCCACACCGCTGGGGCCAACCAGCAAGAAGACGCCGAGCGGGGTGTTCGGCGGCTTGAGGCCCGAACGCGCCGCCCGTACCTCGCGCGCGATGGCAGCGAGCGCCATGTCCTGGCCGCGAACCCGCGCGCGCATGCGCTCTTCCAGGTTCACGATGGCGTCGACGTCATCCTTGACCATTTTTCCGACCGGAATTCCGGTCCAGTCGGCCACGATGGACGACACCGCAGACTCGTCCACGTCCGCGGCGACCAGGCGGTCTTCCGCCTTGATGTTGCGCAGCTTCTCCAGCTCTTCGCGCAGGGCAGCGCGCGCCGCCTCGACGTCGACCTTCTCCGCTGGGGCCTCGGCTGCCTTGTCCCCTTGCGTCTTCTTCTCCGCGTCATCCGCTGACGCGGCTTCTTCTGCTGGCGCCGTTGCGGCCTTCAGCTGCGCTCTGAGCTCGTCGATGCGATCGACGATCTTGCGCTGCTCGGCAACCTTCTCTTCAAGCTCGGCGACCGTGGCCAGGAGCGCTTCCTTCTTCTCCTCGGTCTCCTTCCGGAGCTCGGCGAGCGGTATCACTCCGGCGCTCTCATCGCGGTCCATCGCCTCTAGCTCGCGCTCGACTGCGGCGAGCTCGGCCTTCGTATCCTCGAGGATCGCCGGCGGCGCGTTACGCACCAGGTTCACGTAGGCGGCGCTGGTGTCGAGCAGATCGACCGCCTTGTCAGGCAACTGACGACCGCTGATGTAGCGACTGCTGAGCGAAACCGCCGCCACCACCGCCTCGTCGCGGATCACCACGCCGTGGGACTCCTCGAACTTCGGTGCAACGCCACGCAGCATGATGGTGGCGACGTCGACCGACGGCTCGCCGCAATGCACGGGCTGGAAGCGGCGCTCGAGGGCCGCGTCCTTCTCGAAGTACTTCTTGTACTCGGCGTAGGTGGTCGCGGCGACGGTTCTCAGCTCGCCGCGCGCCAGCGCAGGCTTGAGCAGGTTGGCGGCGTCGCCACCACCGGCGGAGCCGCCCGCCCCGATGATGGTGTGCGCCTCGTCGATGAACAGAACGATCGGCGTGGGGGAGGACTTCACCGCCTCCACGACCCCCTTGAGCCGATTCTCGAACTCGCCCTTCACGCCCGCGCCGGCTTGCAGCGCCCCGAGATCGAGGGAGAGCACCTTCACGTTCTTCAACTGGTCAGGCACCGTGCCCTCGACGATGCGTTGGGCCAGGCCCTCGACCAGCGCGGTCTTGCCCACGCCCGCCTCACCGACGATGATCGGGTTGTTCTTGCGGCGCCGAACCAGGATCTCGATCATCTGCCGGATCTCGCGCTCGCGGCCGAAGATCGGATCCAGCTCACCGTTGCGGAAACGCGCCGTGAGGTCCGAGGTGAAGCGCTGAAGGGGGCCGTCACCCGGAGCGCCAGCCGCGCCACCTGGGCCCGCCGAGGTCGCGCCGCTCTGGGTAGCAGCGGCTTGCTGCGCGGCCTCGCCGCTCATGGCCGAGATCACCGGCAGGTCCTTGCGCAGCTCGTCGCGCGGGATCTGCTCGAGCGCCGGGAACTCGATGGGGAGGTAGCGATTGGGCGCCTGCACCAGGCGCACCAGCAGAGCGCCGGAGCGGAGCAGCGTGTCACCCAGCTCGGTGGAAGCGTAGATCCACGCGTCCTGGATCCACTCGAGCAGCAACGTGCTGAACGTGGGCTTGCCGGGGTTCCCCGACTTCATTTCCCCGATGTAGCGACCGAGGGTGGCATGCAGCACCTCGGCGTTGACGTTGTAGTGTGCCAGGGCAGACGTGACGTCGCTCTGTGGGTCCTCGAGTAGCGCCATCAAGACGTGCTCGACGGTTACCTCGTAGTGACGATGCGAAACGCAGCTCGAAGCCGCAGCCTCGAATGCCTTCGTGCAAGTCGTGTTCAGCTTCCGCAGCAGTGTACGCGGGTCGGCGATCAGCATGTTCTCCCCTGCTCTTTGTCGGCTCTCCTCGAGGCCCGTCCTCGAGGGCCGCCCACGATAGCCGAAGGGAGTGCGAACCCACAGCCCCCACGACAGACTGCGGTCATTGAGTCTTCCCGCCGCCCTGAGCGCCGCTCTTTCCCGCTGCGACCGCGGCCCAGTCGCTCGAGGACTTGTGCTTGGGTGTGGCGGCTGGCTTGGCAGAGCCCGACTGCTTCGCCTCGGGTTTCGCCTCTGGGGTGGGTGAATCCGCTACCTTGGAGTCGCGTGGTGGTGCAACGAGCGCGGGCAACAGCCATGGGTCCTTGTCGCGCGCCGTGCTTGGCTTGGACGCCGCGAGCGGCGAGAACTCGGTGGGCGCCGCCGGAAGCTCGTCGCGCCCCCAGTCGAAGCTCGACGGCACGTGGCGGTGCAGGTCATCGGCGCCGTAGCCGCTCATCACCTGTGCGAGGAGCATTCGCGCGCGACCCGCGCTGCCCGCTGGTACTTGGATCGTCAAGTCGCGGGTGACGCTCGGTACGAACTCGCTCAGTATGGCAGGGTTCAGCAGGCGGACTTGATCGAGGCTGGTGCCAGAAGCACGCGCCACCAACGAGAGGTCCATGCCTGCGGGGACTTGAATCCGCGCGGGATAGATGGGCGCATCCGGCTTGGCGTCGAGCTGGAACGCGTCTCGGTTCTTCAGCACCAAGGCCGTCGCCAGCACCAGGGGGACGTACTCCGCCGCGGACTTCGGGAGCTCGCCATCACTGGACAGCAACTCCCAGAAGCTCTTCTCACCCACTTCTGGCACGCGTGAGATGGTCGCGTCACCAGAATGGAACGCCGCGAGGGCAAGCTCCCAGGTGCCGTACTTCTCGTGCAGCTCTGCCAGGCGCTTGGCGACGGCGCGCGTTGCCAGCTCGACGTCACGCCGCTCGTCGTAGTTCGGCTTGACCATCAAGCCATACAGCACGGCCTCCGTGGGCGAGAGCTGCCACAGCCCCGCGTCACCCCGTGCCGAGACAGCGTCGACCTGGAAACCGCTGGAGGCAAACACGACCGAGACGAGATCCTCGGGGAGGGCGTTCTCTCTCAGGATCTGCAAGACGAGGTGGGAGTAGCGCCCGCTCGCGCGCACCGCGGCCTCGACCCGCTTGCGCATCCTCGGATCGCTGGTGAGGCTCGCGACGCGCTGCTGGACGACCGGGTTGTAGTCCACCGGTAGGTCTGGAAGCGTGTAGTCCTTCGTCCAGTCGGGGTGACCGTTGGCGAGAACGGCGCGCTCCTCTGGAGTGAGCCCCGACTCACCGTCGTCGACGTCGGGCGCCACGGGTTCGGCCTGGAGCTTCGCCTCCAGCGCCTGAAGGCGCGCGATCCCCGTCAGCCCTTCGGTCGACGGCTTGCTCGCCGAAGAGACTCGCGGCTTGACCACCTTCGTGGGACGCGGCTCGAGCTTGGCGATCGGCATTGGCGGCGCTGCAGCCGGCCGAGCTACCGCCAAGCCGCCGCCGACTACCAATCCGGCCACCACGGCGCATGCCTTGGCCACCGTTTGACGCTGCATGGGCGGAACTTCGCACACCCGGTCTCACCAGTAGAAAAAACCAACGAAAAGAAATCGCTGGGCCGGTTCCAGATCGAGCTTGGAGCAGGCGGGGTGCCGGCCCGACGGCAGGCTCGAGTCGAGGCGCAGCGCCGAATTCGCCCGCGATCGTCCCCCGCGAAGTGCAAGGGCACTTGCTAGCCGTTGTGAAAACGGACTGATAGACTCCTCCTCGTGTCAGCCGGCTATGGCGTGCGCGTCACCAACACCAAGACTGGCTCGAGTTTGGAGCGCACCTTCGCCAAGCTGCCGATCCGCATCGGCCGCAACGCGTTGAACGACCTCCGGCTCGATCTTCCGTTCGTCTCCGACTTCCACGCGGTGATCGAGACCCAGAACGGCGAGATCATGCTGCGTGACCTCGGCAGCACCAACGGCACGATGCTGCGCTCCACAGGACGCTTGCAGCCCAACCAGGTGATCAGCCTGCGCGAACACAACTACGAGTTCGCGATCGTGAGTGTGGTGATCACCGTCTACTCGACCCAGGTCGAGCCGGAGCCGACGAGCGCTCGCCGCTTCGGCGTGGCGAGCTACGCATCGCCCCAGGTGCTCGAGTCTGCCCGCCCAGCGCCTCCGCCGGCTGCCACGGCTCACCTCCAGGCCTACGCCGCCTATCGCAAGGGCTGGACCGAGTTGATGACGAACATCAACGAGAACATCGGACGCTATCCGCCAGAGCAGCGCGTCGCCGCGCTCCAGGCGATGGCGCGGGAGATGCCAGCGCTGCTGCAAGAGCCTGATTTTCAGAGGCTCGCAGCCTCGCTGGGGTCGCCGATACCGCACGCACCACGGACCACCACTCGGGAAGAGGCGGTGGCGCTACAGGGCCTGAAGGAGCTGGCAAGCGAGCTGGTGCCCAGTCGTGGTACGCCGGAGAGCGTCGACGATCTGGTGCTGTTTCTGACCAAGCTGCGCGAGGTGTTGACCATCTTCTTGCAGACCTTCGTGCCCCTCCGAGACGGCTATCGTCAGTTCCGCTCGGACATGGAAATCACCGGCGCCATCGACGTCACCGGCGCGTCTCAGATCGTCACCCGCGCCAAGAGCCCGGAAGAGCTCGCGACGGGGTTGCTGGACTGGAAGTCACCGGTCAACGACGCCCCACGAGCCATCGAGGGCACTCTCGCGGACTTGATGACCCACCACGTGGCGATGATCAACGGCGTCATGCAAGGCGTCAAATCGCTGCTGAACGAGCTCAGCCCGCAGATGATCGAGCAGATGCTCGACGACCCGAACACGCGCAAACCCGAAGGCAGCACCTTCGGCCCGTTTCGCTTCAAATCGCTGTGGAAACTCTACGAACAGCGCTACGGCGACCTCACCAGCGAGGAGAAGCACGTGTTCTCGCTGCTCTTCGGCGACGCCTTCGCCCAGGCCTACGGCCGCTATCAGCAGAGCGGGACCAATCGCATGACCACTCGCCACATCAGCGCCGTGAACAACCCGACCGGCGGGCCCTTCGGCGCGTCGAGTTGATCGCGTTCTGAACGCCGGACGGAAACACGCCGCGAGTGTTTCCACCGGAGCGGGAGCCAGGCGTCTCACTTTCTTGGCCAGCAGCCCCAGGAATTCGGATCATGCGGGGGATGCGAAAGCGCCTTGCACTCGGTCTCGCCGCCGCGGTCAGCCTGACGGCGGGCTCGGCGTCAGCTCAGGTAACGCCGCCCCCCTCACGGGACGACACGTGGGGCACGGTCTCCACCATCACCGCGGTCGGCGCGTTGGCGACCGAGGCGGTGATGCCGCGGATCTTCTACTCGGATCCCGAGGTCACGGTGGGCTGGAAGGCGCGCTGGCACGTCTCCGCGCTAGCGCCGGTGCTCACCCTCACCTCGCTCACCCTGTTCAACGAGTTCGCCCTGAAGGACGGCTTCGAAGCCTATCGACCGGGCTGCGACGAGTCGAACCAGGGTGGACCGAACTGCCAGTCGTTCGGCTCGCCCTCCAGCCACTCGTTCGCGGCGTTCTCGGGCCTTGGCCACGGCGCCGCGGTGTTCCTCTTCGACACCACCAAGTGGAGCAACGGTCGCTTCAATGGGGGCAGCTTCGCCGGTCACGTCGTCGTGCCCGCGGTGTTCAGCGTGATCACCGCAATTGGGCGAGGCGCGGGGGACTTCAACTCCGCCGATCAGATCCTGATTGGCGGCGGCATGGGTCTCGGCGCAGGCTTCCTGACCGGCATGACCTACGCGCTGATGGCTCGCCCGGAGTGCGGGTACAGCGGCGCGATGGTTTGCTGGTAAGCGAGCTGGCCGGCGCGGGCAGCACACGACTGGTGCTAGGCTTAGGAGAGTCATGGGCTTGAGGAAACTTAGCGGGGCGCTGGCGGGAACGGTGTTGGTTGGCGTGCTGTCCGCGGCGGGTGGCTGCGAGCAGAGCTGTCCAGAGCAGGCAGAGACGTGCCCCGGCAACTGCCCACCGATCTACGGCATGGTCCACGAGGGCGCTGGCACTTGCCTGCAGTCCGACGTCGTGATCTCGTGCAAGGGTCGAGACAGCTCCAAGAGCAGCGAGCCTGGCTGCGTGCGCGTGAAGGATCCGAAGGACCTCACCGTGTACAAGCTCGCCTCTGCCAGCGAAGAGTACTGGGTCACGCTGAATGGCAGCATCTTCGAGAGCTGCCCTGACAACGTCCGCGCCGCTGCCTTCGCTGCGGACACCTGCGACGACTGGGCGATCTCCGACGCTGGCGCTGACGCCACCGCGGACGCTTCGGCTGACGCGGGCGTGGATGGCGCGGCGGGCGCAGGTGGCAGCGCGGGCAGCGGCGGATCGGGAGGCACCGCTGGCACCTCATCGACGGGAGGCAGCACGTCTTCCGGCGGCACCTCGTCCAGCGGCGGCACGTCAGCCACCGGCGGTTCCGCGGGGACGACCTCGAGCGGTGGTACCAGCGCGAGCGGCGGGAGCGGCGGCGCCGGCACGGGCGGAACCGCTGGGACCACGGGTGGTAGCGCGGGCAGCAACTGAGCCCTCACCCCCGAAGAACTCGACGAAGCCGCGAGCGCTGACCGAGATACCGTCGGCCCTGGCCGCCGAACGCGAGTCGGAAGTCGCAGGCTTCACTTCGCCCTGCCAGGCCGCCCTGGCTGACTCAGTGGTGGCCCGGAAGTCACTAGCGCGAGATCGCTGCGCTCTGACAGCGCGGGCTGTCCAGCACCACGTGAACACCGCGCCCGGTGGGTAGCTGCTTCTCGAGCTGCATACGCATCTCCGCGGTGCCAGCGAACACATCGACGTGGGGTCCCTTGACCCAGATCCCGCGATCCTGCGCCACGAAGCAGCCATCGTGGGTAGCGCCGCCGGGCAGCGACAAGCCATCGAACTCGGGCACGTACACCAGGCTACCGAGCGGCACGACCTTCGGGTCGACCGCCAACGTGCGCAGCGCCGTGATCGGGCGCCCCGTGGCTCCCCTTCCCCACGGAAACTTTTCGGCGTTCAACCGATCGAAGCACAGGCGCTGCCCGGTGCGGCTGCAGGTTGCCGCGCAGCTGCAGTCACGCTTGGCGAAGCTCAGCGTGTCGCCGCTCGAGAGCATGCCGCTGCCCTGGACGCATAGCCGCTCGAAGAACTGCCGCGGCACTTCGGCGACCGGTTCACAGCTGGCGTTGAACAGCGACACCGATCGCCCTTCCCGCAGCTCGGACTCCGCGGGAAAGTCGTAGTAGGTGTTCTTGAAGCGCCCGACGACGTGGCCCCCGGCGCTCCCGCTGGGCAGAGGACGGGATCGAGCTGCCTCGTCGGCTCCGCTCGCTCCGGGATCTTTGGGGGTGAGGTCCGCTGGGGCCACGGAGCGTTCCCCCTCCCCTCGCCCGGGACCTACCACCGCGCCGTCGGGCAGCGGCGCCTGGACTGGCTTCGGTCCGCCCGCGGGGGCGCTCTTCGCTTGCTTCGAGGCGGCAGCGCTCCGGGCTTCGCCGTGCGCGGCCAGGTAAGCAGGCGTGTTCCGCCACTCCTCGTGAGGCGCCACGAGCGGCTCCGCCATCCACTCCGTGGCGCCAGGACCGCACCCAGAGGCGCCCAGGAGCGAGCCCATCACCACCACGCCCAGCGCCAATCCCGCACGCTTTGCCATGTTCAGGCCATGCCCGAAACGACTGCGCCGGGCCAACTATGTGCGCTGCAGCCAGTGTCCGAGGCGCCGTGAGTCCATGGAATCCCCAGCCTAGCTTCGCTATGACTCTTGCCCCATGAGCGACGAGAAGACAGGCGGGGGCATCGCGGGGTTTGGCATTCAGTTCGGCACCGGGGGCAACCCGAAAGCCACGGTGGGAGATGCCGCCGGTGAAGAGAGCGCCCTTGGCGGCCCCTTCCGGATCGTCGTCGTGAGTCAGGTCACCGCCGGCTCCCAGTACTCCACGGGTGCCGACCCGGTGCCCAACATCAAGCGCCTGAGTCGCTCTGACTTCGATCGCGTGATGAGCGAGCTCGCGCCGAGCTTCTCCATCGAGGTGCAGACGGCGCTCACCGACAAGCCGCTGCGCGTCGATCTGCGCTGGGAGCGCATGAAGTCGCTCAAGCCTCAGAGCGTCATCGATCAAGTGCCGGCGCTGCGCGCGTTGATCGACGCCCGGCGGGTGCTGCAAAACCTGGTCGAGCGCCGTATCGATCGCGATGCCGCGCGGATTCAGCTCTCGCGGGTGTTGCCAGCCGGTCGCTTCAACGACGACCTGTGCCGCGATCTGGCCACGGAGGGGGCCGCGACGACGGCGGCGGCTCCCGCACCCGCGGCGGCGCCCGCCGCGACCAGCAAGCCGGCGCAAGGCGGCGGTGGCCTGGACGCGCTGCTGGACCAGGTCGACATCGCGACGCCCCAACAACGCCTGGAGGAGGTCGCTCCAGGCGCCGCCTCCTCGCTGATCGCGGCGGTGGCGAAGAGCGCGAGCGGCACCAAGGGTGCGGTCGTCGGCAATAGCCTGGATCGCGCGATTTCCCGTATCGAGACCACCTTCAGCGACCTCCTGGACGCCATCCTCTGCCACCCGGAGACCCAGCGCCTGGAGTCGACCTGGCGAGGCCTGTGGCTCCTGCTGGAGAACGCCAACACCGGCGCCGGCGTCGAGATCGACCTGCTGCCAGTGTGTGAAGGCGCGGACAAGATCACCGAGGCGCTGACCATCCTGGCCCGCCGCGAAGGCATCCACGAGGCCGAGCGCGCGCCAGTGGATCTGGTCGTGATCGACGCTCAGGTCGGCAGCTCCCAGGCGGAACTCAAGGCGCTGGAAGCCTGGAGCGTGGTCGCCGAAGTGCTGCGGGCGCCGCTGGTGACTGGCGGCACCCATGAGCTGGTCGGCGTCGACCAGCTGGAGGATCTCGCCTACACCGAGCGCCGCCACACGAACTCCACGGACCCACGGGCGGTCGCGGCGCGCGCCGTGGCTGGCCGGGACTCCGCGCGCTGGGCCTGCGTCGCGCTCAATCGGGTGCTGGTGCGCGCGGCGTACACCAACGAGACGTCGCGCTCGAAGGAGATCCCCTTCGGACAGGATCCGAAGGGCAAGGGTCATGTCTTCGCTGGCGCTTACTGGGTGATCGCCAGTCGCTGTGCAGACAGCTACGTGCGCACCGGCCTCGGCACGGCGATGACTGGTGGTAGCGATGGCCTGCTCAGCGGCTTGCCCGTGCACGAGATCGAGGATCGGGGCGAGCACGCCGCCATCCCCGTCGAGGTGTTCATCTCCAGCGAGGCCCAGGCGGAGCTGGCACGCGCCGGCATCACGAGCCTCGGTTGCGCGCGGAACCGCGACATGGCGATCCTGAGCCACGCCACGATGTTCTACCGGGAGCCGAGCAAGACCGGCGGGGACGCAGCCAACGCCAGTTCGTCGCTTGCCGATCAGCTGTTCGTGGGGCGCTTCTCCCACGCCGTGGAGATGGTGGCCGCAGCCATCCCGACGCACGCGGCGCCAAACGCCGCGGCCGACGTCGCGCGCATCGCCCTGGACGACTTCTTCAAGAACCCCCCGCCGGTTGGTCCGGAAATCGACGCCAAGGTCAAGGACGGCTTGCTCGAGGTCACCGTACGGCCCCGTCGCTTCGCGGGCATCACCCTGCAGGAAGTGACGCTGGCGGCGCCTCTCGCTCAGTAGCAGTCGCGTTCCGGCTTCCGCACGCAACCGAGCTCGAGGACCCGACAGACCCACTACTGCGACCGCGCGGATCCAAGCCGCTCCATCGGCGGGGCAAGTCACAACGAATCTGGAGCGGCGCCGGGAGGTGTCCCCGCGACGCCCGAGCCAGGAGCAGAAACACCGAGAACCGCCGGGTGGCCGCATGTCCGGCCGAGGCGCCCGCCGGGACCGCGCGGTCCCAGTCATGTTATCTCGACAAGGCATCCGAGATGCCATACTTCAAGAGCTCTTCGCCTGGGCACTTGCCAGCGACACGGCGAAGCAGTGGAGGGTCATGAGTAGGGTCGAGTGGCTGCGAAATCAGATCGACGCCGCGGAACGTGACGCGACGCATGCGGCGAGTGGACGCATCGATGACGCATGGAACTCAGTGCGGCAGAGCTATGGGCTCACCTCTTCGCCACTCGATGCCGGTACTCCGATCCCAGCGAGTGAACTCTCCGAGGTCCTTCTCGCGCTGCGCCGCCGTGCGGAGCAACAGCTGTCCAGTCTGACCTCGGTCGAGCAACACGGCGCCGACGCTGCGGCGCTCCGGAGCCGGCTACAGTCGCTCGGTAGTACCAGCGCTCCGGCCCCGGGCGTGGGTGGGCTGCTCGGAGGCATCTTTGCGAACGCCGCCGCGGGCAAGAACTGGGAGTCAAGCGAGGGTGGGTCCTGCCAGCTGACGTTGCGCTGCCCCCACTGTGGCGCATATCAAGAGCGCGCGCTGAATTTTCTCTGCGGATACTGCCACGGTTCAATCGCGGGAGGTGATGAGTGACGCCCGAGCAGCTCGCGTTGGTCGCGCGCCTCGACGGATTCGTCGCGCAACTCCAGCAGCGGCTCCAGGCGATCTTCGCCGAAGCCACCGCGGGCATCGACGCGTTGATGCATCAGCGTCCAGGAGAGCTGGTTCCGATCCGCAACGCGCTCTCCGGCGTTGAAGCCCTCGCGAAGCAGCTAACAAGGACCCTGCAAGACACCTGGGATCAACGCATCGAGCCGATGTTTCGCCCTCACGGTGAACGATTCCTGACAGCTGGCGAACACCGCAAGGAGGAAGCTCGCCAGGATATCGAACAGGCAGTGACCCGCTTCCGGCTGGAGCAGGAGTCGCGCTGTCTTGGTGCCATGTATCCGGCAGTCCAGGTCGCCATCTCGCAGGCTCGGCCCTGCACGAACTGTGGCGCGCCCCTTCGGCTGGCTGTGCCCTACGAAGCGGAGTCACTGAGCTGCTCGAGCTGTGGCGTCATCAACCAGCTGATGCCGGAAGCGCTCGTCAGAAACTACTTTCTGTTCGGCCAAGAAATTTTCCCCGCGGCAGCGGCTCACCCGGTTCGCGTGGAGATCGAGCGCGCGGAGCGGTTGATGGATCGCGAGCTGCGCGAATCCGGACAGAAGGAAACGCTCGAGAGCCGCCAGCAGCGAGAAGCCCTCGAGCGCAAGTACTGGGAGACTTACGCGGCAGCGAAGGGCAGTTTCCTCGGGCGCCCGCCGGAAACTGCCCTGATCGAGAGCCGCATGGCTCAGTTCCGAGAGGGTCTCAGAAGCTGATTCCTTGAGCCACGTTGGGCTGACCCGCTGCATACTGGCGCTGGTAGAACTCCAGCTTCTCGGAGTAGGCGCTCTGGAGGGACATATCCTCCATCATGCGGGTCATCCACCAGCTCGCGATGTTGCCATAGTCCATGATGGAGACCCCGAACCGACGCTCCACTTCGGCACTCATGTCGACTCCCATCTCCCCCCACGCTGCCATCGCCCCGGCGAGTTCACAGTAGCGCTCGAATGACATGGGCTCCTCGCCACCTGCCCCGGTGCCGTTGAAGTCCGTCGCCACTGCCGCCTGCCCCGCGGCACCGTGTGCACCGACGCCCTGGGCCATGTAGGCCTCGCCGAACAGGCGTCCCAGTGTTCCAGAGCTGTCGTTCTGCATACGCGCGGTCCACTGGGAGTTGGCTTGAAGCCAGGTCGGCATGTCTAGCCCGTGAGTCGCCAAGAGCTGCACGAACTCGGACTCACTCACGCTCGCCACCTTCGCGGTCAACTGGGCATACAGCTCGAAGCTCACCCCCGCGATGGGCTCCATGAGCCCGGGATTCGCCTGCAGTGCGGCTTCGCCGCGTTCGGTCTCCAGGCGACGTGACGCCTTCCATGCAGCGGCAGCGAACGCGTCCCCACCAAAGACGCAGTTCGCGACCAGTGGTCCCGTCCTCTCTCCGTAGTACTTCAGCACCGTACTGCGGACCCGATACCACTGACCGACGCTCCCATAGCCGAAGCTCAGGAGTCGCTGTTCGATCTTCTCGGCGTCACCCTTCAGCGTGTCCAGCGTCATCTCGTGGAACACCAGCTCCTCCACCTGTTCTTGCGGGGACCTGTTCAGGAGCGGCCCCCAGTCGTCGCGCCACTGTTCCGGGGGGACCCGGCTCTCGTGCCTGTCCACCCAACCAACGTCGCCGTCGTCCTCCACCAGGTCGGCCCCGTCAGAGCTGCGCAGAACTCTCGCGCCGACACCAGTGCCGTGCACCTTGAGGTGCTCGATGCCCTGGATGTCGTCCGCACCTTGTACTTGCTGCTGGAAGATCGCAGCTCGTTCAGCGTCTGAGAGCACATTCGCAGGAGGCGGACTCACCACGGGAGCTGAAGTGCCACCGAACAGCGACTTGAGCCAGGCAAAGAATCCAGTTGGTGCATGTTGACTCGTGTGTTGCATATATTTCCCCACGGCAATATTGGCCCCGGAAATTCGGAGTCGACAGACAGTGCGTCGACACGACGACGCACCGCGGAATGAACCGCCGCGAACACGCTAGCCGCGCGCCCGACGACAGTCCACTCACAATGACGCGCAAAGCGGCGACCTCGCGGCAACCGACCAAGCGACCTCGACGCGACCGCACGGTCCAGCGAGCGCGGAGCCTCTCCCGCCGCTGGTTGCTCGAACCGCACGGTAGCCATGCGAACACCTCGATCGGAGAGGGCTCCAAGGGCCGGAACGGCATGCCGCTGCTGGCTCTCGATGACCATGGGTCCTTCCAGAGCTGCCTGCACACCTCCCGCGGGTCGCTTCGCGGATCGACGCAGCCGGGCCGCGCCATCCCCGCGCTCCACTACGAAGCGGGGCACTCGCAAAAGAGCTGCGTGGTACGAAGGCGAACGACGGCGGCTCCCACTCACGCTGGGCGGTGACCTCCTCGACATCGCGATCGGCGACGATGACCTCTGCGTGTGAAGCGCCGCGCGTTCGTCGAGTGCGCAGGCGACGACCCGTGACGGGGCGAGTGAGCGGTCGTTCCCAGGGGAGCAGCACGGACTGGCCTTTCCGTCGCGACGCGCCGTAGCCCGGGTGCGCCCTCACCCCCGACCCCGCTTTCCACGACAAATAGGCAGGTGGAGCGGTCAGGTGCATTCCACGCCCCACCGCTGGTCACTCCGCGTTACGCTCGCGCCCATGGCTGAGTGGGCATACGTGAAGCTGGAAGAGAAGGTCGCGAAACTCAATGGCATGCCGATGCAAGTACCGGTGCCGAAAGAGGAGTTCGAAGGCCTGGCAGAGAAGGGCCTCGACGGCGCGAAGGTCCGCGAGTGGATCGGCAAGTTCATGGCCGAGGTGCCGGGCTCGTGGCGTCAGCAGAACAACGAGCTCGCTTCGCGCTACGACGCTTTCCTCGCCAAGGGCATGCACTGGGACAAGGCTCAGAAGGCCTTCCAGAAGGGCGACAGCGAAGCCGCGATCAAGGCGCTCAAGATGATCACGCGCGTCGACAAGGACGACGCCGCCGCGCGCATGAACCTGGCCATGGCTCTTGCTTCCTCGGGGCAATATCCCGAGGCGCTGGAGGCCTTCAAGGCCATCGAGGACGTCGCCAAGGGTGACCCCGACTACCACGTGGCGAAGGGCAACGTGGAGATCGCCCTCCAGCAACCGGACGACGCGATCAACGACTTCGCCGACGCGCTGGAGGCCAAGCCCGACTGCAAGCCCGCGATGGATGGGCTCGTCAGCCTCGGCGTGCTGATGCGCGTCTACGAGGATCCGAAGGACGCCTCCAGCCTGACCTACGTGCGCCGGGACTCCTTGCTGGACTACTACGAGGACGTCTGGGGCAGCGCCGAGCGCGACGTCGCCTACTACCTGGAGCAGATCGCCTATCACGAGCTGGAGCGGCGCTGGGACGTGGTGGTCGCCGCGGCCGACCGCGCTCTGGCGCTGGACGCCAATGACGAACGCGCGGCCGCAGCGCGGGTCTCGGCCATGCGCTCGCTGAAGCGAGACGACGCAGCGGACGAAGCCAGGAAGTTCCTCGAGACTCACCCGGAGTCGGTGCCGATGCTGGTCGAGCTGGCTCAGTGTGTCGGGGCGCGGAGCGACGAGGGCAAGGCGCTGCTCGACAAGGCGCTCGAGCTGGACCCGGGGGATCAGATCGCGCTGACGTTGCGCTTCTGGCCTGACAGCGGCGACGAGCTGCAGCCGCTGCTCGCAGCGCTACCGGACCTGAAGGCCTTCGCCGAGGCCCACGCCGAGTGCGCCGGGACCTGGCGCAGCGTCGGACGCGCCATGCTCCGTCTGGGCAAGGACGACGAGGCCCTCGATGTTTTCCGCAAGGCAATCTCGCTTGCGCCAGAGGACGATGACCTGCGCAGCGAGTTCTGGAGCGAGCTCGGTCGGCTGCAGAAGTGGGACCAGATCCTCGAGGACGCCGAGGGTGTCGAGGACATCAACCAGCGCTCCTGGCAGCTACGCTGGGGCGAGGCCGAAGCCTACGCTGGCAGCGGCAAGAAGATTGAAGCCCGAGCAGCGTTCACCGCAATCAATCAGGACGAGTCCCTGCTGATCGACATCCGGCGCCGCGCCAAGCGGGCGGCAGAACGCACCATGGGCGGCGGCGAGCAGTAGGCGCGCTCAGAGTTCCTGATATCCGCCGGGAATGACGAACAGGTCGTCCCGGCCGGCGATCATCAGCTCCCCCCAGCACGCGAGCTTCGAGCGCACCGCGAAGTAGACGACCTTCTCGGTGTTCCCGATGGGGCCCAGCACCGCCAGGTTCGAGCGATGCACGCCCCAGGTCCCGGGCCCGTGCTCCAGGATGGCTTCGTGCAGGTCCCGTCCCGCCTCCTGAGGATCGCCCAGGATCGCGACGCGCAGCCGCACGACGCTGTCGCCCTTGCCGGTCAGGTCCAGGTAGACCAGGTCGCTTCGGCGCTGGGTAACCTTCACCTTGAAGCCGCGCTGCCTGAGGAACTGCACGAGCTCCTGATAGCCGAGCCGCTGGTAGTCGGGCGCCAGGTCGTAGCCCTCGCAGGCCTTCTGGTTCAACCGGATGCTGCCCGGCTTCATGCTGCCCGAGTCCTCGTCGAAGCCCTCGGTGTTGTCCCGCGCGTAGTCGCGGTTGGTCTCGGTGAGATAAACCGCCTGGCTCGAACCACCACAGCCATACAGCGTGGAGCCGAGGCCAGCGAGCAGCACCAAACGCGACCAGACACGCACTGAGAAACGCACGTAGCAAGGCTACCAAGAGCCGACGCTCCGACAGAAGAAAGCGGCGAATCTGATTGGCCTCCCAGCGTTCCTGCGGCTCCACCTCAGGTTCGGGTTGGGGGGGAGAGCAACAATTTGGCCTGCCTTTGCTCCTCTGACTACGCTTCAGTCATGAGCGTGCGTCGGCTCCTGACCCGTTGGGCACTCGCCTCTTCCAGCCTGCTACTCGTTGGAGTCGGCACCGGCTGCGCATCTGGGCCCGAGCCGATCGCGTTCCAGAACGAGGTCTTCTACGCCTACGACCAGCTCTCGGACAGCGACCTCAGTCGCTTCGAGGTGCGCTACCCACCGCTGGACCTCGAGTCGAAGCAGCCCGGGTTCATCGGCGTGGGCGTGCTCGGCTCCAAAGTGCGCTTCTCGCGACCGAAGAACTGGCAGATCCGCTCCGCCAGCAATCGTCCCCAGGCGCGCTTCATCGAGTACATGAGCCCCGAACAGTACATGTTCGCGATCTACGAGCGCCTGGAGTCACCGTGGGATCCCTGGCGCGTGATCATGGGGCACTACGAAGAGGACGTGAAGAAGAAGGGCGGCAAGTTGCTCGGAGAAGCCGTCGGCATGTCGACCTACAACGCCCAGGGCCGCGCCTACAACGTGCAGCGCCCCGTCGACGCGCCCAAGGAGCCGCTGATGAGCAACACCAGAGAGTACCTGGTCCGCAGCGATCATCGCATCTTGCTCGTCCAGGTGGTCTACCAGGGCAAATCGCTCAAGGCGATCGACGACGAGATGATGCGAGTGGTGCAGACCTTCCGCGTCTACTAGCTCTATTTCCTTCCGGAATTAATTCGGCCTGAAGACGCCGTCCGGGGTCAGCGTCCGGTCGCGCTGACGCGTGTCGGCGTCACCGGGCGTGCGTCGGCCTGGGGAGCCCAGGAGCAACGCTTGCACCGCGACGGTGCCCCCATTCGGGGGCGGAGTCGGCGCCAGCGGTCGCTCGATCGGTCGCCGTCCGGGAACGGACACAACGACTAACCCGCTGAAATTCCAGGCGATTCATCGACTTCTCCGGTGCCCTCATTCAGGTATCCTAGCGCCGCGTCGGGCCCGCTCCGGGCCCTGGCGAGCTTTGTCTCCCCCACGACGCGCATCCATGCGAAGACCCTGGCCGAAGCCGTCCGGAAGAGCGCCGGCGGAAACGCCCCGAGCGGACAACCAAGCCCCAAGAACCACAAGTGAGTCCAAGTGCCTAGCTTCAAGTGGGACCACGATCCCATCGCCATCCATATCCACCTGCCCTTCGACCTGAAGTACGTGCTCTTCGTCGTGGTCGCGCTGGGGCTCATCTCGGCCTTCATCTCGATCCGCGAGAAGATGTCCCCCATCTTCGGCCTGGTAGTGGCCGGTGTCGCTGGCTACGCGGCATTGCGCTGGGGTGACCTGCAACCTGACATCCCCATCCGCTGGTACAGCCTGCTGTTCGTCGGCGTGTTTCTCGGCGGATACGCACTGCTGAAGTGGCAGATCGTGCGGGGCGGCGGCGATCCTGACGACGCCGGGGACTTCATCGTCTACGGCGTCCTGGGCGTGCTGATCGGCTCGCGCATGGGTCATGTGCTGTTCTATGACCTGGACAAGGCGATGCAGGACCCGATGTGGGTGCTGGAGATCTGGACCGGCGGTCTCGCGAGCCACGGCGCCGTCGCGGGTCTGATCCTGGCCATGTTCATCTTCACGAAGAGACGCGGCATCGCGTTTCTCGAAGGCGCCGACCGCTTCGCGTTCAGCGCCGCCCTCGGCGCCACCTTGGTGCGCGTCGGCAACTTCCTGAACTCCGAGATCGTCGGACGCGTGGTGCCAGGACAGACCTGGGGTGTGCAGTTCCCACGCTACGACGCCCAGCTGGTGGCTGACGGGAAGGAGGTTCCCTTCCGCTATCCAACGCAGCTCTTCGAGGTAGCGCTGGGCCTGCTGATCCTGCTGGTGCTCTACCTGGCAGATCGCAAGTTCGGCAAGGAGAAGCGGCCGCGCGGCCTCTTGATCTCCATCTTCTTCGCCCTCTACTTCCCCGGGCGTTTCCTCGTGGAATTCTGGAAGGAGTACCAGACCAAGGGAGACACCGGCACGCTCAGGGAGGCCGGCCTGACCATGGGGCAGTACCTGAGCATTCCTGGCATGTTGCTCGGCTTCTACGGCATCTACTGGGCGATCAATCGCCACCTGCCCGTTGGTTGGAAGCCGCGCGAGGAGTACCTGGAAGACGACCTCGACGACGAAGACCTCGATGACGACGAGCTAGACGACTTCGACGACGACGCTCTCGATGACGAAGAAGACGAGCCGCCTCCCAGAAAGAAGGCCCGGAAGCGGACGGGAAAGAAGAAGATCAGGAAGAAGAGCAAGAAGAAGGCCAGGAAGCAGGTCGAGCCGGCCGCTCCCAAGCCCAGCTCGGAAGAAGACGACGAAGACGAAGACGAAGACGAAGACGAACCCGAATCGGGCCGCTCGAAGTCTGCCAAGCCTGCAGAGACGAACGACGAACAAGACGACGAAGACGAACAAGACGACGAAGACGAACAAGACGACCGCAAGAAGTAGCCTCGGACGGCCCGCGCCCGGTCAGCCATGAACTCCAACCTCACCGAACCTGTCTTCGAGACGCCGCGCCTCGTGGCCCGGCCCTGGCGTCTCGAGTACGCCGAGGCGGGCCTCGAGCTATACAGTGATCCAGAGGTCGTGCGCTTCATCGGCATGGAGCCGGTCCTCGGTTTGGACGGGATGCTCGACATGCTGAGGCGCATCCAACAGCGCAACGAAATGTTTCCGCGCGGCATGGGCGGCTTCGCCACCTTCGAGCGGGAGACCGGGGAGCTGGTCGGTAACCTGCTGCTCAAGCCGCTGCCCGGTGTCAGCGGAAGCCTCACCTTCGACATCGAGATTGGCTGGCACCTGCGCCAGAGTCACTGGGGGAGAGGCTTTGCCAGCGAAGGCGGGCGGGGGCTGCTCCGCTACGGCTTCGAGACGCTCGGTCTGGACCGCCTCCACGCGGTGGTCGAGCCCCCCAATACGCGGTCACTGAACGTCGCCAGAGCCATCGGCTTGATCCACGACGGCCAGACCAAGCGCTACTACAGCGGAATCGAACTAGAGCATTTCCAGCTGGACAAGGCTGAGTGGACCTCGGCCACTCGGAGCTAGCGCGCGCTCCAGCACCCGACCGGCGCGTTTCGGCCAAGCGCTCGAACTGACCGCGGCACCTGCGCGCCCAAGTCTCGACCGCCAGGGGACGCCCCGCCCCGAGAGCGGACTCATCAGGTCATCAGCCATTCACGACGTCAGAAATCGTGTATGACCCCGCAGCCTTGCCTGCGAGGAAGCGCGCTGCGCGCACGGCGCCCTGAGCAAACAGGCCGCGATCCGTCGCGCGGTGGGTGAGCTCGATACGCTCGCTGGGGCCCAGCAAGTAGACGGTATGGTCGCCGATCACGTCCCCGCCGCGGACACCGAAGATCGCCATCTCTTCATCGGTGCGGGCGCCCACGTCACCATCGCGGCCACGCAGCTCGCGAGTCTCCGGGCGCACCTTCCGCACGACGTCGCCGAGGCGTGTGGCCGTGCCGCTCGGCGAGTCGACCTTGCGGCGATGATGGATCTCGACGATCTCCGCGTCGAAGCTGGGCCCCAGGCGCTGCAGAGCCTGCTCGAGCAGCTCCGCCAGAACCTGCACGCCAAGGCTCATGTTGGGGGCCCAGAGAACGGGAACGGCCTTGGCCGCGGCGTCCAGCGCTTGCTTCCCCTTGTCGTCCAGATTGGTCGTGCCGCACACCACCGCAACTTTTTGCCGCGCGGCAATATTCACCAAAGGACCTACGGCGCCAGCCACCGAGAAGTCGATGACCACATCCGCCCCGAGCAGAGCGGAGCCGGCGTCCGCGCTGCACTCGACCCCGAGCGTCCCCACCCCGGCCAGCTCCCCGATGTCCTTCCCTAGGGACTTGTCGTCAGCGCCACACACCGCGCCCACGAGCTGGATGTCATCGGCCTCGGCCACGATCTTCGCGATCGTGAGCCCCATGCGCCCGGAAGCGCCATGCAGTGCGAGCTTCATGGCGCTTCCATAGCCAAGACGGAGCCGCGCGTCGACGCTGGCCTGGCTAGCCGCGAGTCAACTTCCAAAGCACTGCGAGCAAGTGGTCCAGCTTGTCCATGATCGGCGCGCACTCAGGCGCTCGCACAGGACGCGCCCCCAGCCCCGGACGCAGCCCTTGCCCCTGCCCCGACTACTTTACAGAGAGTCCGAGGTCGCTCAGCACCCCAACCAGCTGATCACGCACCGCTGATCCTGCTGGCAGCATCGGTGACCGCGTCATCGAGCTCCCGAGCCCGAGCAGCTCCATCGCAAGCTTCACGGGCGCGGGGTTCGGTTCTTCGAACATCAGGGCATGAAAGTCGAGCAGCCGATGGTGCTCCGCGCGCGCTTCTTCAGAGCGCCCAGCCAGGGCGTGCTCCACCGCAGAAACGACCAGCTCGGGGATGGCGTTGGAGCTGACGCTGATGAGCCCCTTCGCCCCGACGCTGATGCAGGGGACACTGAGCGCGTCGTCTCCGCAGAGCACGCTGAGTCGGTCACCAGCCTTGGAGAGCACACTCTGGCACCAGAGCACGTTGCCAGTCGCGTCCTTCATGCCGACGACGTTGGGGCAGCGATCCAGGATCGCCAGCATGCTCGGCACGCTGAGCTCGACGCCCGTTCGCCCGGGCACGTTGTAGAGCACGATGGGGCACGGCAGCTCTCTCGCGAGCGTTTCGACATGATGCACCATCCCGGCCTGCGAGGGCTTGTTGTAGTAGGGCATCACGATCATCACCGCGTCGGCGCCCGCTTCGAGCGCCGCCAGTGAGTCCTTCAGTGTCTTCTTGGTCGAGCTGGATCCCGTCCCTGCCAGCACCGGCACTTTCCCTGCGGCAACTTTGGCAGTGCGGCGAATCAGCTCGACCTGCTCCTCTTCGGTCAGGGTGGGAGTCTCGCTCGTGGTCGCGCAGGGCACGAGCCCCCTCACCCCCGAACGAACCTGATGCTCGACCTGGCGCTCGTACGCTTCGAAGTCCACCTCGGCCCCATCGGCTGAAAACGGTGTGACCAGCGCGGTGAACGTCCCCTCCAGCTTCAGCTGTGCCATGGCCATCGTTTCCCCCGTTCAGCGTCATAAGGCAAGAAAGCCTCACGCTCGCTTGCGCAAACACGCGAGGAAGTAGCCATCGGTGCCATGCTCGCCCGGGAGCATCCGCAGGCTGCAACACCCCGCGTCCAGCCACGGCAGGTCTGGCGCCTCGAAGGGCACCGGCTCGAGCAAGTCCGCGACGCGCTCGATCACGCCTTCGCACTCTTCCGGCAGCACGCTGCACACCGCGTAGACGAGCCGTCCCTCGGCGCCGAGCAGGGTCGCCGCGTGGCGCAAGATGCTCGCCTGGAGCTCGGCCATGCGCGCCGGGTCCTCCGCGGTCAGCCGCAAGGCGATCTCCGGGCGCCGACGCAGGGTCCCGGTCCCGGTGCACGGCGCGTCGACCAGGACGCGATCGAAGCCGCCCATCAAGTCTCCAGTGCCCAAGCTGAAGTCGACCGCGTGCGTCTCGATGTCCGGCAACTTGAGGCGCTTGAGTTCCTGCTTGAGTGCCTTCAGCTTGCTGCCGTGGAGATCACACGCAACGAGCTCTGAGCTGGGATCTGCGATGAGCTGATCCGCCAGTAGCGTGGTCTTCTGGCCGCGGCCGGCGCAGGCATCCAGCACACGCATGCCCGGCTTCGCGCCGACGGCCAGCGCGATCACCTGCGCGCCCTCTTCCTGGACCACGAACACCCCGTCGCCGTAGCCCTGGAGCCGCCTTGGATCGCCCACGCTGCCTGGTCGGCGCGCCAGGCTCGACCACTTTCCGCGCGGCGCCTCTCGAAGCCAGCTCGGCAAGTCTCCATCGTCGACCCCGACGCGCACGCGGATCCCCAGCGGCCCCGCGCCGTCGGCGGTGCTCGGCGCGACGAGCGCGCGCACCTCGACCTCGGGCAGAGCGGCGTCGAGCTCGGTCTTCAACCAAGCCGGGAGCGAGGCGAGCGCCGCGTCACCCGCATCGAGCTTGCCTTCGGAGCTGAGGCGGCGCAGCACGGCGTTCACGAAACCCGCCACGCGCGGACCGCGGGCGCGCTTGATCGCCTCCACCGCATGATCGACGACGGCGTGAGCTGGCACCCGATCCAGCAGGAGCAGCTGGTAGCCGGCCAGCAGCAGCTGACTCTTCAGCACGTAGTCCTTGGGGTCGAGCTTCTTCGCCAGTCGCGCGATGCGCGCCTCCAGAGCCGCCCGGGTGCGGAGCGAACCATAGACCAGCTCCGTCGCCAGCGCGCGGTCCCGCGAGCCGAGTTCCACGGCCCGCGCCAGCTCCGCGTCCAGCGCCGCCGAGGCAAACGCGGAGTCCTTGAGCACGCGCTCGATGACGCGCGCCGCGACGTCTCTGGCCGAAGGCAGCTTCCCAGGAGGCCTACCCCCGCGCCCATCGTTTCCTCGCGGCAATTCTCTTCGAGACACGGATTTGCCTGACTTGGTCAAAGCTAACCTACCAGCTCTTTCACATGACCCGCGATAACGTCCCAGCGCTTCTCGACGTCGTTCTTGAACGCGACCGCCAGCAGCAGCAGCAGCACCGCCATGCCGAAGATGTGCGCAACCTCACGCACTCGCAGCGGAACCGGTCGACGCATGATGCCCTCGAGCGTGAAGAACAGCAGGTGCCCGCCGTCGAGCACCGGGATGGGCAGCAGGTTGATCAGTCCCAGGTTGATGCTCAGGAACGCCATCACCCAGATGAAGTAGTCGGTCCCCTTGCGACGCTCCTGGCCCGCAACCTCGTAGATCGTGATCGGCCCCGACAGGCTCTTGAAGCTGATGCGCCCCTGCACGAGGCGCACCATGGCCACCACGGTGAAGCGGGCGACCTTCACCGTCTCGTCCACCGCCTTGCTGAACGCATACTGGATGGGGCGCGGGTGCTCCACGCGGTCTTCCGTGGAGTACGGCGTCCAGTGTTTCACCCGCAGCACGTAGCGAGCAAACGTCTGCCCGTGCTCGTCGGTGAAGTCCTCGCGGCGCATCTGGAAGGTGCCCGACGCCGTTCGTCCATCCCGCGCCGAGAGGTACTCGATGCGGTGCGGGCGATCTGGAGCCGCCAGGACACGCTCCCGGAAGCTCGACCAGGCGGGGACGACCTCGCCGTCGAGGCGCACGATCTTGTCCCCTGGTCGCAGCCCCGCCTTGTGCAGATAGCTATCTTCGGGAACGTAGGCGGCGTAGAGGTCAGCGGTTTCGATCCCCGTGCGGCTGAGCACGTCGGTTCCGTTCGGATCTGGGGTGAGCGCGACCACGCCGGCTTCGAATATGGCCATGTCCGCCAGGCCCCCAAGCGCGTCAGGCACGCTGATTGGACGCATGTACGTGATCGGTACCGTCTGCTCCCGCGTCTCGCTGAGCGCAACCTCCAGGTCCGTGTAGCGGCGCACCGGCTTGCCCGCAACGTGGGTCACGAGATCGAAAGTCCGGAGTCCCGCTCGATGGGCGGGCGAACCCGGCTCCGGGACCCCGATCACGGCGGCGGGAGCGCTGGGCCCAATCCCCACGGTACCGTAGCGCTCGACCATGTCGAGCTCCCGACGCTCGAGCGTCTCCTCTGCGGTGACCTCGACCTCCGTGTGCTTGTTGTCCCGGAACACCTTGAAGCGCAGGGGCTGACCCGGACTATCGTGGATGATGCGCTTGATCTCGTCGAACGTGCCCACCTCCTCACCGTTGATCGCCATGATGCGATCGCCAGGCAACAGCTTGCCCTCGGCGGCGTGACCGGGCAGCACGACGCCGACGGTCGGTGGCAGGAACGGTCCGCTGCTCACGTAGACCGAGAAGTAGAGCAGGACCGGAAACACCAGGTTCATCACCGGGCCGGCGAGCACCACCAGGATGCGCTTGTACAGCGCGAGGGACTCGAAGGTGCGCTTGCGGTCCTCAGGCAGCACGATGTCGTTCTTCGTCGCCTCGAGCATGCGGACGTAGCCGCCCAGCGGAATCAATCCGATGCAGTATTCGGTCTCGCGTCCGCGAATGCGGAGGATCTTCGGGCCGAAGCCGAGACTGAAGGTGATCACCTTCACCCCGAAGGCCTTCGCAAACAGGAAGTGCCCCAGCTCGTGCACGAAGATCAGCGGACTGACCAGGACGATGAGATAAACGAGATCCATGCCTCGCGCGCGGCACGCGTAGCACAGGGCGGCTGGTGGCAAACCCAAATCCCGCATACGTTCCCTGGCAGATGAGCGACAAACCCGGAAAAAGCCCGCGAGTTTCTCAGGTCAGCGTGCACCAGCTGATGCTCCCCGAGCACGCAAACGCCTGGGGTAAGGTCCATGGCGGCCTGATCATGAAGCTGGTCGACGAGTCCGGCGGGATCTGCGCGATGCGCCACGCACAGCGCCCGTGCGTGACCGTGGCGATCGACTCGATGACCTTTCAGAGCGCGGTCGAGGTGGGTGAGGTGCTGTGCTGCGAGGCCTACATCAACTTCATCAGTCGCTCCGCCATCGAGGTAACAGTGAACGTCAACGCCGAGGACCCGATCGCTGGGGAGGTGACGCACACCAACACCGCGCACCTCGTCTACGTCGCCATCGATGACGACGGCAAGCCCACGGAAGTGCCACCGCTGCTCCTGGAGACAGAGGCGGACAAGGCCCGCTGGGAGGCCGGCAAGCAGCGTCAGCAAGAGCGTCTCGAGCGTCGCAAGCGCCGCGAGGCCTAGCGCGCGGCAGCGGACCCGGCGCGGTCGCATGCGCCCAACGATTCGATGCGGGGACCGGGCCTGGGGGTGAGGCGCGACGTACGTTACCCCGCGGCAACGTCGCGCGAGCCGCGAGTTACCAGGCGTGCCGGAGCTACTCGCACGCTGCCGCGCAGAGCGAGATCTTGAAGCACTCGGTGTCCTCGAGACATGCCGCGAGTCGATCGCAACACAGGTCCTTCACGCATGCATTGCAGGTCGGACGCGGATCCACCACCCCCAGCGTCGAGCAGCTGGGGGTTTCGCTCCCAGCCGCTCCCTCCGCACAGGCAGCCGCGCACTGGTCATCGGTTCCGAGACCAATGCATGCGCTCAGCGCTTGAAACAGCGGGCGGGCGCTGGGGTGTTCTCCCATGCAAGCATTGGGACAAGCGCCCGCATCGTAGGCCGCGGCATCGCCTCCCAGGCCTCCATCATTGCCCTGCCCCGCGGAACCACCGGAGGTATTCTCCGCATCGGGAACGCGCTCGATCTGCAGACAGGCGCCGAAGACCAGCGAACTGAACGCGAAACAGGCTATGGTAGACGCTCTCATCCCATCACCACGGCAGGTTGTAGTCGAGGCCAACCCCACTACGGAACGTCTCGAGGGGTAGCAGATTGGGATTGGGGAACTCCACGGTGCGCTCGTTCACTGGGCCCACCGCGATCGGCGCTTCGTCCCCAACCGCTCCCTGAACGTAGGCTCGGTATCGCAGGCCCTGGATGACCGGCACCACACCGCTCAGGGTCAAACGACCAACCCAGCGCGACGGTCCTTCCGGGCGTTCAGGATAGCTTTCGTCCACCACTCCGAACACCGGCGACGGAGCGACGTAGTGTCCCGCGAGACCCAGCGTCGGCAGGTCGTCCCCGAAGGCATAGCTGACGTTTGCGTTGCCGAAAGCCTCGGGGGACGCAGGAAGCGAATCCGCTCCGCTCCCGGCGCCGGTCTTCTGCCTGGCACGCGCCACCGTCGCGCTCGCTCCGTAGCGCAGTGCGCCGGACGCCAGGGAACCATCGAAGGCCGCAACCAGGCCGTAGCTCTGTATCTCTGCGTCGTTTCGATACTGGAAGGCCTGAGGCGCGAACGGCAGCAAGCGGCCGTCCGCCTTCGCCGCAGCTTCTTCGCTCGCGCTCAGGGGGCTCAGGCGCACGAAGTTCTCCCATTCCGAGCGGAAAACATTCAGAAGCAGCCGCTGAGTTCCGAAGCGCTGCTCGTAGCTGGCCTCTACGCTGGTCACGGTCTCTGCCTCCAGGTCGCGGGCGCGGATGGCGAAGAGTGGATGCTCGAAGGCGCGCTCCGACGCGTTGGGCCCTCTGAAGGCACGGCTGTACACCGCCTTGAGTGTGGCGCCGGGCCAGCTGGCGAAGGCCACTGCGAACCGTGGAGAGACCGCCGGGTCGAAGTTCGGCGCGGTGTCGAAGCGCGCTCCACCGTTCACCGACCAGGCATCTCCGAGCTCGACCTCGTGCTGGCCGTAGACGCCAAGCGTCTGCTCGAACTCGTCGTAGTAGGCGAGCGTGCCGGGATTGAACTGCGTGTCGTGGTCCACGGTGTCCACGCTGAAGCCGATCTGGCGAGCGCGCACGTCGGCTCCGAGCAGTGTCTTCAGGCTGCCGTCCCCGAGCCAGTCGAAGCGTGCCTGAAGCTCTGTCCCTGCGGAAATGGCTCGTCCCTTGATCGAGGTGTCACAGCCCGATGTCTGGCCGGGAAGGCAGTACTGAGGGAAGCTGCTGCGCTGGTCCAGCTGTTCGTCGGTGGAGTCACCGTAGAGGCGCAACCCCAGCTCCACGCGACTGCTCACCGCGTGACGGTAGCTCGCATCGAGGGACAGCCAGCGATCGCGATCGCCCTGGTCGGGGTTGTCGAAGTCGTTGAGGATCAAGGGGTTGTTGCGATCCGCCAGTCCACTCCGGAGCGTGAGCCGGAGGCGACCAACGACCAGCCGTCCGTAGGCGCTCGCGCCGCTGATCTGGTTGTGCTCGGTAGTGCCTCCCCACAGGATCGGACGGCCGTTGACCGCATCCAGTCCAGCGTTCACCCGCGGCAGGTCGACGGCATCGTTGGAGCGGTAGCCCTCGAGGTGCAGCGTCAGCCCCGCCTCGTCGCCGAACAGCTCCAGCCTGCGCCCCAACCCGGCGTTCGCACGGTAGAACGAGAAAGGCTCGGTCTCCGCCCCGACCCAGACGCCGTCATGATCCTCCGCGCGCTTCGTGACGACGTTGATCACCGCCAGCATCGCACTGCTGCCGTAGAGCACAGAACCCGGCCCCAGGATCACCTCGACGTGATCGACCAACTCGATGGGTACGCCGATGGCGCGATCGAGCTGTCCTGCCCCGGAGACCTGATCGTTGGTGGTGTGGCCATCCACCAGGATGAGCACGTGGTTGTTGCGATCGGAGTGAATCAAGACGCCCCGAGAGCCGAAGTCTGGTTGGCGAAGCGTCTCGTTGGTCGTGGCTCCGACCGCGAGGAAACGAATCGCCTCATCGATGCTGCGAATGCCGTAGCGCTGGAGCTGCTCCGCGGTGATCGTGATGCTGGTGGCGGGAGCCGCCCGCGCGGTCTGCGAAGACTGAGACGCGCTGGTCACCACCTTCTCCTCGAGCAGGCCTTCGAGTTCGGTGAATTCCTCCGCGCGCGCGGTGGAGACCCCCGTCAGCGGTCCCATCAGAGCGCTGAAGCCCAGGAGCTTGCCGAGCTGGAACGAGCGGCGCATCGTCATCGATACACCTTCATCAGCTTGAGGACCTTCGAACGAAAGGCGATGTTCTGGCGCTTGGCCTGCTGCAGATCCAGCAGCATCTTGGGCTTGCTCGACACCAGGTCGAAGCCAAGCACCAATCCTGGAACATCGGACGCCACACTCGCTACCGATAGTACGTCGCTCCCATCCAACTCCGAAGCGATGTCCTGCACGGAGTCATGAAAGCCCGGAGTGAAGTAGAGGATCGCGATGCCGTCATCCGCGACCACCGAGCGCAGCGCCGCTGGTTTCTCGTAGTCGTGAACGCGGACGCGAAGCGGCTTACCCCCGATGTCATCGAGCTTGCCGAGCTCGCGCACCATCTCACCGCTCGTGCGCTTCGACAGAGGATCCCCCGAACGACGAACCACGAGGATCTCCACACGGTCGGCAACGCGTGCCTTGAAATGCCGATCGTAGGGCGCGACCTTGCCGAGCAACTTCACCTGCAGGTCGACCGGAACACGGATCGACTGCGCCCAGACCAGACGGGGAGCACACAGCGCGAGGCAGACCACCGCGCCTTGGCTCAGCACTCGCCGTCGAGAAATCCCCACGAAGCTCACTTCACTCCATGAGATGCACTATCGCAACGCGGATCATTCAAACCGCGAGTACGACGAAGTGCGACGGAGCTTTAGTCCAGTGTGCTGTCTCCGTGTTCGCTGAACAGGTCAACACACACACTCCGGCACATGTGGGGCTCAAGCCGCGCAGCGCTGAGTTTCCGCGAGCAAGGCCTCGATGCACGGGAGCACCGCCCCCTCGACGGCTGCGCACTTGAGCGCGACCTGCTCGGTCGGGGAAACGCGGCCGTAGGCGGCCAACTGGTCTGTCGGCGAGCCACGCTGCACGCGCTCCGCGTGATCGGTGCTGCCTCGAAGCCGGAGTAGTTGTCCCACGGCCTCGTCCCGCATGCGGTAGAGGAGCTCTCCACGAGCAGCGGTGTCCAGTCTTCCGAGGGACCAACCAAGGACCCTCCAGGCCAGCTCCGCGTGGCGCGCCTCGTCCGCGGCGATCCCGGTCAACGCGGCGCGAATCTCGATGTCGCTCGCCAGCTCCGCGCCAGCTTCGGCGACGAGCGCCGCCATGCTCTCCCCCAAGCACCCTTCCACGAAGGTGCACCAAGCGAAGTCCACCAGGCTACGGGACCTCAGGGCGCCGTCCATCGACAAGGGCCCAGGGCCAAGCCCTATCCCCGAGAATCTAGATGCCATGCGGAAACAAGTCGCGGCGTGACGCTGTTCATCCATGCCGGCCTGCTGTGAGTCCCTTACCAGGTCTGCGGGGGCTCCGAGAGCGAGCAACTCCAGCGTCAGGCGCGCGAACGCCGCGACAGAAGCGTGCTCCATCTGGGCGTCCTCCAGCCAGGCATCGACCAGCGGAGCCGAGACGGAGGGTGAGACATCCACCGGAAGCAGTTCGCCGTGCCCGAACCAGTCGCCACGCGGAACCACTGCCGCCACACGAGCTTCGTCACCGACCATGAACGGACGCCCGCCACCGCACGCGTACATGGACTGGTAGCAACAGCTGCCGTTGAACGGAGAGCCGTCGAGCCAGTAATCGACGAAGCCATCCCCGCAGAAATTGGGCGTCCGATCGGGGTCGAGCCACAGCGGACAGCCGTTTTCATCCACTTCGGAGCCTTCTCCTCCCGGAACCGTCGTCGGATCGAAGCACGTGGTCCACATGGCGCAGAAGTCGCAGACCACTTCACCCTCCACACTGAAAGCGGGCACACCGCCCGTCCCTGCGACCCCACCGACCCCGGCACTCCCGCCCTGGCCACCTTGCGCCATGCCTCCCTGAGAGCTGCCTCCCTGGCCACCTTGCGCCATGCCTCCCTGAGAGCTGCCTCCCTGGCCACCTTGCGCCGTGCCTCCCTGAGAACTGCCTCCCTGAGAGCTCGCACCTCCAACGGACGCCGTTCCGGCACCGCCCGCGGTGCCGCCGCTAGCTGCGGTGCCTCCCGCGCCCAGATCGCCCATCGCCTCGCCGCCGCAGCCCACCAGGCCAGCTGCGACCAGCGCAGCCAGGCACCGTCCCTGCAGCCGCCCGCTGCGCGCAAACGCCCACTCACCCAACTCCAGATCCCGCTTCGAGTTCGCCATGAGCCCTCCGATGGTCCCACCTTTCATCAATCGCGAGCTGACGACCATCTGAATGATCGGAACGCATCATGCGAATAGTTCGAACGGTTGGAAGCGGCATGGTCCAAGGCGAGTTCCTGGCTAGCCTTGGGGGATGCGCTCCGAGCTCCAAGCCGTCCTCGACAAGCTGCTCGCCAACAGCAACAGCGAGGGCTTCGTCGCGCTGGATACGATCGGCGAGGCCGTGGGCGCGATGAGCATCACTCATACGGAGATCGAAGATCTGATCGACGCGCTGGAGAGCGCCGGGCGCAGAGTCGACACGCGAGAGACCGGGAGCGCGGTCATTCACCTGCGCGCTGTACTGGTCGCTGCCCGCGCGTTGAAGGCAGACGGCGTGGCGAACCCCAACGTCCAGCGTATCGCCGAGCACAGCGGGTTGAGCCGCCAAGCCGTCGGCCAGGCCCTGGCTCTGGCCCGCGTGATGCAGCGCTGAGTCTCGCGTGATGCAGCGTCGAGCTCGCGCGATGTGGCGTCGAGCTCAGCGGCTGTATGGATTGGCCACTTCCTCCATGCGCTTCGCAGCTGCCTTCTCGGCGGGCTTCGGCTTCGAAGTGCAACGCATCGCACACATCAAGTCCGACGGAGAGCAGCCGCAGGACTGCGCGCGAGCGCTTCTCAGTCCGGTCTTCGTCTTCTTCAGGTCCTTGGCCTGCTTCTCCAGGCGATTCCTCGCCTCGGGGTCGGCGTCGGGCGCTGCGGCTGCGGACGCCACTGCAGCCAGTGCGGAGTCGAGCTGCTTCTCCGCTTCTCCGAGGTTGCCGTCCTTGTAGGCTTCACCCGCACCACGCAGCGCGCCCAGCGTGTGGCTTCGCTGCAGGCGCTCGTTCACGAGCGGATCCATCTTGGACAGCTGGGCCTCCTGATCGGTGAACTTCACGCCCACGTCCAGGTGCGAATTCAGCGGCACTCTCGTTTTTCCCTGAGGAATTTTTGCGCTCAGATCGATACCAATCTGGCTCATTTGTCCGCTCTCGGAACCGTCCAACGCCAATTCCAGCAGCAAGGTCTTGCGGTCGCCAGCCGTGAACGTGCCCAGGGGCACCCTCAGCGTCTGCCCCTGCTGCTGCACGGCCCGGTCGTAAACCTGCGTCACCTTCACACCGTCCGGCAGCTTCACCACCAGTTCGCTCTCCACGGCGCGGGCCGTCACCAGCTCCGCAAACTCCTTCTGGAACACGGAGGGCAGCTCGGTCGCGTCACGTACGAAGTGGTGACGCCCATCAGAGGCCGCTGCCAGCTCCGACAGCACGCGCTCGTCGTAGTCGACGTCTACGCCGATGCTGCTGATCGAGACGTTGTCGAGCTTCGCCCGCACTCCCAGCTGGCGCAGGTCTGCGAGCTTCGTCAGCCCGCGGTTCGCCTCACCGTCACTGAGCAGGAGCACATGGGGCACGCTGCCCACGCTGGACTTCAGCAGCGTGAGCGCGCTCTCCAGCCCGCATGAAATGCAAGTGTCGCCGTGGGTCTGGATGCGTGAGAGCGCCGTCTCGGCCAGGCGTCGCCCAGCGACGTCGATGCGCGTCGGCGCGAGCATTTGCTCCGCCACGACGTCGTAAGCGATCACCGTGAGGCGATCGCCTTCCCGCAGCTCACTCACCAGACGCCGCGCGGCCACGAGCGCTTGGGAGATGCGCTTGCCCTTCATCGACCCCGAACGGTCGATGACCAGCGCGACGTCGAGGGGCAACGACGCGTCTGCTCCTGCGCGATCTTCGGGGCTCACTTCGATCAGCAGCTGGGTCGTCGAGGACTGCCCTGCGGGCAGCACCCGCTGGCCGAAGCGCGCCTGCACTCGAAGGGGTCCCTCGGTCTCCACCATCTCCGGTGGCGCGATGAAGGCCTCGCTCGTTTCGGCAGTCGTCACCGCTGCACTCGCGGTCGCGTCCACGGGTGCCCACAGCCAAGTGCACACGCTGGTAGCCAGCGCGCCTACCACCGACCACCCTGCCAATCCCGCCAGTCGCATCTCCAGACCCTCCCGCAGCCTAGGTTATACGGACACGGCAGCGGGAGGATCCATGGCGTGGATTGTTTGCGCTGCTTGATCTTCCGCGCATCCGAGCAGGTCTGAATCTCCAGGATCCGGTACGTCATGTCGATCGTTGCGCGTCGGTCGCTAGGCCCGGAGCGCTTCGAGAGGTCGGAGCCAGGCTGCGCGAACGGCGGGTGCAACGCCTCCAGCCAGCCCCATTGCCGCACCGAGCCCCAACGCACTCAGCAGCACGCGGAGTGAGGGCTCGAAACCGAACACCACCTCCGACCAGCTGGCCTGGTTCATCATGGAAATTTCCACCCAACCCAGAGGCAACGCCAGCCCCACGCCGAGCAGCGCGCCGCCCAGGGTGAGCGCGCAGGACTCCAGCAAGAAGCCTGAGAGTATCTTTCCCCGCGAAAATCCAAGTGCGCGCAGCGTGCCTATCTCTCGCGCGCGGGAAGCCACTGCCCCATGCATCGTGATGGCAGCACCGAGCATCGCAGCCAGCGCGAACATCACCGACACCAGGCTGCCCAAGACGCGGATGAAGCTGGCGAGGCCGCTGGCCTGGCTCTCCAGGAAATCTGCCTCGGATTGCACGTCGAGCCCGAGGCGCTTGTCGCCCTCCACCGCGTCGCGAAACTCAGCTAGATCTGCTCCAGACGCGAGCCCGACGCGCACCGACGACGCGAGGCCCGAGCGCCCGAGCGCCGAGCGGGCGGCATCCAGATCGACCCACAGCTCGGACTCCGCAGAGTCTCCCGGAGCTTGAAACACTCCAACGACTCGCACCGGTCGATTCTTGCCCAGGAGCACCTCACCCCCCGAGCCGTCGGAGGCGACTTCGAGCCCATGGAAGTTGCCAACGATCTTCCGCCCAACGATGGCTTCGTTCGTTCCAGGCGCGGGTAACCTCCCGGAAACAATGCTGAGGTTCGGGCGCAGCGCGAAGGCTCGCTCAGCGACGCCGCGAACGGTCAGGTTGCTCAGACCGCTCCCATCGGACTTCGGCAGCGCCACGACGCTCACCAGCTCGGGGCTGACGCTCGGCTCGCCGCCAGGCGCCGCGACGCCCGGCGCGGCGCGCAGTGTCCCGAGCGCCTGCACGTCGATGCTCGAGGCCAGCTCAGAGTCACTCCCGGAGCGGAGCACGACGGCGACGTCTTCTCGCCCGCCGCTCGCCATCGCCCGCTCGGCTCCTGCCGCGAGCATCAACGCGCCCGCCAGGACGAATGTCACGAGCGCAACACCGCCTAGCGTCGCAAAGGCGGTAAGCCGACGCACGAACAAGCTTCGCAAGTTGTATTTGATCGCAAGCATCACATGTCCCCCATCTCAATTCCGCACGGTTTCATGCAACGCGCTTCAATGCGACCCCGACCCCAGCCCTTGCAGCGCTCCACGCTGGAGCCGCTGCGGCCAAGACACCGAGCAGCAGCGACAGCACGGCGCAGCCCGCCAGCGTCTCCGGGCGCACTTCGAACACGGGGAAGAACTGCGTGAGGTTCTCCTCGAAGAAGCGACCAACCCCGAGGTCTATCACGCACATCGAGAGAGCCGCCCCGATCGCCACGCCGATCAGCGACAAGAACACGCCCTCGAGCAGGATCAAGCGCATCACGTCCCTGGCGCCAAAACCCAGCGCTTTCAAGCTCGCATACTCCCTCGCGCGTTCTCGCACGGAAAGCCCCATGGCGTTGGCGAGCACCAGGAGCACGATCACCAAGATGGCCAGCGAGAGCAGCGTCACGACGTCGAGCACCGTGGAGACCATCCCCAAGAACCCCGACACGAAGGCGCGCTCGTCCTGGGTGAGCGTTTGGACGTCCGCATCGGCGTACAGCGCGTCCACGGCTCGCGCAGTCTCTTGCGGGTCTGCTCCGGGAGGCGTACGGCTCACCAGCCACCCCACTTGGTCGCGGCTCGTGCCCGCGAGCGCTTCGTTCAGGCGCTCATAGCGAAACAGAAAACTCTGGGTGTCCACCGCGCGGGAGCGAGAACCGTAGATGCCTGCCACGCGGAAAGACCAGGGCTCCCCTCCGGACGCGCTCGAGCTAGGGTAGATTGGACTCTCCAGCGTCACCCTATCGCCAACCTTCAGCCCAAGCTTGCGCGCGAGCCCTTGACCGATGATCGCCGCGTCGAGGTTGCTCTGAAAATCGCTCAGCGCCTGTTCGCTCAACGTCACCTCGTCGTACACGTCGAAGTAGGTGTCTGCGTCCACCGCGAGCGACTGAAAGAACTCATGCTCATGATTCGGCTCTCTGCCGCCAAACCACACCGCGTAGGTCACGCTCTCCACAAGGGGGCTCCCGTCGGCCCGCTTGGCGTTGGCGAGCCGTGCGACGTAGCGCTTGGGCAGCGACAGCACGAACGTGATCTTGTGACGCGTCACCAGGCGGTCCTGGCGCGAGACCTCTTTGGCACCGTCCCAGGATCGCTTCGCCGAATCCAGCGTCATGTAGATCAGCACGGAAACAGCGACCGCCAGCAGCGTCATCACGAAGCGCGCCTTGTTGCGCGTCACATTGCGCAGCGCGATGCGTCCCAGGCTGATGCCCGTTCCTCCGATCACGCCAGGACTCCCTTGTCCAGGCGACGGACCACGCCCGCGCACTCCGCCGCTGCGGGGTCGTGGGTCACCATCACGATGGTCTTGCCCAGCTCTTCGTTCAGCGTCTGAAACAGCGCCAGGATCTCGTCTGCGCTCTTGCGATCCAGGTCGCCTGTCGGCTCGTCGGCGACGATCAGCCGCGGGTCATGGACGATCGCGCGAGCGATGGCCACCCGCTGCTGCTGGCCACCGGAGAGCTCGCTCGGCAGGTGCCGCGCCCGGTCGCTCAAGCCTACGACCTCCAGCGCAAGCTCCGCCCGCAGCCGCCGCTCCTTGCGTGGAAGCGAGGTGAGCAGTAGCGGGAGCTCCACGTTCTCCACGGCGCTCAACACGGGAAGCAGGTTGTAGGTCTGGAACACGATACCCAGCTCCCGCGCGCGCCATTTCGCCAGCGCCGCGTCCCCCAAGCCCTCCAGCGCCGTGCCCGCAACCTCGACGCTGCCATGAGTTGGGCGATCCAGGCCAGCGACCAAGTTGAGCAGCGTGGACTTGCCAGATCCCGAAGGGCCCATCAGCGCCTCGAACGCGCCGCCAACGATGTCCAAGTCGATCCCGCTCAGCACCTTCACGACTTCAGCGCCGCGCACGTACTCCTTCGTTACCCCACGGATTTTTACCAAGGCCTCGACGCTGGACGAGTCCACGGGTGCGCCGCTGGTTTTGGGGGTGAGTAGCTCTGCTTGAATCATCTCGAAGCTCCTTCGTTGCACTCCACCCGGGCCGCCATGGCCGGGCGCAGCTCGCTCTGCGAGCCTTCCACTCGCAGGTAGACGGCGAGCGTCGCCTTCGCTCGATCGAGGCGCGGCGCGAGCCGCTCCACTTCAGCGATCAGTGGCTGCTCCGGACGGGCGTCCAGGCTCACCGCGCAGCGTTGACCGCTGCGCACCGAGCCAAGCTTGGCTTCTGCGACATCCGCGACGACCCGCAGCGAGTGGGCATCGTACAGCTCGATCAGCGACGGCTGCAGTGGGCCCGCGAGCTGTCCATCACCGGCCGGCGGAGCAGCGACGACGGCATCGAACGGCGCACGCAACAGGTACGCATCCCGCTCCAACCCCACTCGCTTCGCGCGAGCTTCGCTCGAGCGCACCTCGAATTTTTCTGCTCGGATATTCTTCGCCAGCTGGGTGTGCTCCGCCCGACGTCTGCGCAGCGTCTCGAGGCTCAACACGGATTCGTCCACCAGGCGCTGCTCGTGGGCGAGCAGGCGCTCGACCTCGACCTGCTCGGCGCGACGCACGGCAAGCTTGGCGCGAGATGCTCGGGCCTCGGCCCGCGCCACGTGGATGTCCTGCTCGAGCCAGCTCGCGTCCAGCTCCACCAGCACATCACCCTGCTTGACTCGCTGGCCCTCCCGGACGTGCACCTTGGCGATGGGCGCCGTGACGCGCGCGGTCAGCTTGGCCTCCCGAGTCGCTTCGACGCGCCCTACCGCCACCCAGGCGCGTCGCCCGGCTGGCTGCGGCGCCGCAGCCTCTGCCACGGAAGCAGGGGGTGGTGACTCGTGCGAGCGCCGCCCGGTGATGAAGCTCCTCACCCCCAGACCCGCCACCGAGACGCCCAAGGCCAGGCTCAGGGCGACCCAGGTCCTGCGCCGACGCGCCGTGGGCGCCGCCGCAGCCTCCGAGCGCTCGATCCTCAGCCCCGCGAGCCGCTGCCTGAGCTCTGAATTCTCGACTGCCACCGCCAACCTCTCACCAACCAAGATATCTTAGCTTCTAAATGATTTATCTTAGCTGTCAAAATAATATTTCGCACCACTACCCAAGTCCTGGAAATCTCCGAAGATCTGTACCGGCTCCGAGGTCAGGGCCAGACGACGTCTGTCCCATGCGGCGCTAGACCGGAGATATCTCGGTGACTAAAGTTCTCGTACGATGAGCAGAAAGCGCCTGGACGGCCCCATCGATCCCGAGCTGGCAAACCAGATGCACCGCAAGGCGTCGACCTACACGCTGCTGCTGCATCAGCTCATCGCAGAGCACCTCAAGCTGAACCCGACCGACCACAAGGTCCTCGACTTCATGCACACCGCGGGCCCCGAGCCGCCGCTGACGGCGGGACGCCTAGCAGACATCACGGGCCTCAGCAGCGGCGCCATCACGGGCGTGCTCGATCGACTGGAGAAGGGCCGCTTCATTCGCCGCGAGCGGGACCCCAAAGACCGACGCTCGGTCATCATCCGTTTCCTTCCGGATCGCATCCCCGACCTCGAAGCAGCCTTCGCGCCAATCGGCGAAGCATCGGAAGCGCTCTGGAAAGAGTACTCGCCCACCGAGCAAGCCTTGATCTACGACTACTTTCAACGAACGTTCGAGCTTGTTGAGAGGGAGGTGGCGCGCCTCAAAGGGATCAGCCCGAGCGCGCAACCCCAGAGCATCTCAGACTCCGATTGGGTGGCTCCGCGAGGAGACGCGCAGCGCGGCTTGCTCGAGTTCACCAACGGGACGAGTCGCTTGAACGTCTCGCGTGGGAGCGACACCGAGCTGGTACGAGCGAGCTTCGAGGGTGATGGGCCGAAGCTGGAGCACTCGGGCGAGCGAGTCCGCCTGCGCTATCCGCGCTCACTGCTCGCGCTGCTCAAGAGCAAGGCCAGGCGAGGTGAGCTCAGGCTTTGCCCCGCGGTACCGTGGGATGTCCACGTCAACGGAGGCGTATCCGACGTGGAGTGCGAGCTTGCGGAGGTTCGGCTCGCAGGCTTCAAGCTGCGAGGGGGCGCGGAGCGTTTTCGCTTGGGCTTGGGCGCACCAAGCGCACGGGTCCCGATCGAGATAGCGGGTGGTGCCCAGCGCCTGAGCATCGCGCGCCCCGGCACGGCGCCGCTCCGCCTCCGAGTCGGTGGAGGCGCAACCCACGTGGAGCTCGATACACTCAAGCTGGACGCGGTCGGCGGTGAGCTGCGCTGGGAGACACCCGGACTCGACGAGGCTCAACCCTTCTACGACATCCACATCCACGGTGGGTGCGACCGGCTCCAGCTGAGCACGACCTGAGCAGTCCCGACGCGGGGAAATGCGAGCGGTCGACGGTTCCATGAGGCACCCGCGCGCGGCTAGCTCGAGGTCCGTCGACACGCCTGCGTCACACGGCATTCCATCGCGTTCGGCGAACACGCATGCAGCCGGGAGGCTCCCATGCGCTCCCCTTCGACAGACGCAGGTCAAGACCTCGCGGATCCATTCCGGCACGGGCTCACCCCTGCTTCACCCCCAGGGGTGAACGCGCGGAGTCGGCGTCGCACCGTGCGAGCCTGGGTGGGCCTGGCGCTGACTGCCCTCTTGTGGAGCGGCTGCAGCTCATCGGACCCCACGGCAGAGCCCAAGCCGCAGCAAGCCTGTGAAGTGGACACCGATTGCCCCGCCGCAATGCCCTTCTGCAACACGGGGGCGTGCCTCGAGTGTCGAGGCAGCCTGGATTGTGCCGCGGACCAGCAGTGCACCGAAGGCGCTTGCGTCGCGGGGCCGCCGTGTGGCGCCGGCTGCGCGAGTGGAGTGTGCGACCCGACGACAGAACGCTGCGTCGAGTGCCTCTCCAGCGACGACTGCGAAGCGGGCGAGGTGTGTCGCGATCAGCACTGCGTCGAGCACTGCGAGTCCACGGCGGACTGCGGAGGCATCGGTGTCTGCGACACCCTGGTCGGCTCGTGCGTCGCCTGCCTGGGTCCGAGCGACTGCCCGAGCGGCCAGTACTGCCAAGCGGAGCGCTGTGAGCCGCAGGTCTGCACACCGAGCGCAAGCCAATGCGAGGGCAATGCCGTGCGGCACTGCAACGGCACGGGCAGCGTGTGGGTGGATCCCATCGCGTGCGGCGAGAAGCAGACGTGTGTGGAGGAGGCTGGACACGCCTACTGCGACGTGCAGCGCTGCACCCCAGGGGAGGTCAGCTGCGAACAGGAGCGCGTCGTGAAATGCAGCGACGACGGGCTGAAGCTGGAAGTGGCCGAGGACTGTGTCGCCAACGGCCAGGCGTGTGACGCGGCGGCCTGTGTGCCGGTGACCTGCACGCCTGGCGAGACGTTTTGCTTGGGTGAGGAGTTTCGTTCGTGTCGCCTGGATGGGGCGTCCTCCGATCCAATCCAGAGCTGCTCGAGCAACCAGCACTGCGATGACGCTGGTGGGTGCTTGCTCAACGTGTGTACGCCGGGGGAATCGACTTGCGTCGGCAACACGCTCCACGTCTGCGATAGCGACGGATCCGGATACGACGGGGGGACGCCCTGCGGCTCTGCTGCGGAGTGCGTGAATGGAGTCTGCGAGACTCATGCTTGCTCGCCAGACGCCTACTTCTGCGACGGCGGCAACGTTCAGCGTTGCAGCGTGGACGGCCTGACCTGGAACCTCGCCGACTACTGCGAGCCTGGCGGCAGCTGTGTGGACGGGGAGACGACGTGTCAACCGCCTCCGTATCAGTACTGTCAACCCGACGCTTGGTACTGCTACGTCAACTACAGGCGGAAGTGCAACTCAGCCGGGACCAGCTACGTGCAAAGTGAGTACTGTGGAGCTGGGGAGGCTTGCGTGGGAACGGAGTGCGTCCCCGTCATCTGTACTCCAGGTGAGCGGTTCTGCAAGGACGGTAACGTCTACGCCTGCAGCGCCGATGGTAGCGCTTCCATCCTGCAGGATCTGTGTGCACCAGAGGAGTATTGCCGAAATGGCGACTACTCATGTTATCCCGACACCTGCACGCCAGGGAGCGTGTCTTGCTCGGGCAACTACCTGCGCACGTGCAACGCGGAAGGCTCTGGCTCGACGAGCGTCTCTTGTGCAGCGACGGGCGAGATCTGTCTGCAGGATCACTGCGAAACGGTCGTCTGCACCCCGCTCTCCAAGCGTTGTTTGGACTACGAACACACGGAGACATGCAGGGCAGATGGCAGCGGGTGGGACGCCGCACCTTGCGATGGCGACGAGCACTGCAGCTCGGGCACCTGCAATCTCGACAACTGCGAGAAGGGCCAAGTCGGATGCCAAGGGACGAAACGCGCGACCTGCAAGGCAGATGGCACCGGGTGGGAGCCTGGGGGGGTCGATTGCGCTGCGAGCGGTCAGACGTGCGTCGCCGGCGAGTGTCGAGACCGCCTATGTGAACCAAGTACAATCTACTGCGAGTACGGCGATATCTATCAATGCGATTACACCGGTCGCGCGGGGTTCTTCGTCGATACTTGCTCCGGGTCATACCACTGCGAAGACGGCTCCTACTACTGCGTCGAGAACGAGTGTGATCCGGGGCGCCCAGCCTGCGATGGAACCCGCGCAACGAACTGCAGCCCGAATGGGCTCTTCGAGGCAGGCGGCACAGTCTGCGGGCAATATTGCGCCGGTGGCGCCTGCGTGAACGAATTCTTCTCCGAGGACTTCGACACCTCGCTGACTGGGTGGAGCAGCGTGAATGCCGACGTTCAAGCATCGCTCGATGGGACCACTGCGACCGAGTCGAGTGCACAGAGTCTGCTGCTGACCCGCACTGGAAGCATGTCCGGGACGGCGATCAGCGTCGAGTTCCCCGAGGAGAGGCCCCAAGCGATCTCGTGGTGGGCGATGGTCGATCGCACGGGTAGCGACGCCTCGACGATCCGATTCTACTCAGATCAACAAACCGAGCCCACGGTCACTCACGGATTCTTCGCCGCGGCGATGGGCATCCGCCGCAACTACGGTTCGATGGCCACCTCGGACAATTACCTCGCGGATAGGTGGTACCATTTCGAGCTCCGCAACATCGACTGGAGCACGCGCTGGTTCGACTTCTACGTGGACGGGGTGCTGCGCAGTCAGCTTCGCCTCGAACCCGTCGGGTATGGTGTGTCACGAATCTCGCTGGAGTGCGGCTCGGCGGTCGCCTCGTGTCGATTTGATCAGATCGAGTTCACACCATGAAGCAATTGTTCGCAGTTTTCATCGCCTTGATCGGCGTCGCGTGTGCCGAAGATCCGTCCGCAAGCGGCTCCCCCGAGGAGTGCGATGGCGGGGAGTGTGCTTGCGACGGTGGCTCATGTGATCCGTGTGACGGCAGCGAGTGTGCCTGCGAGGCGGGATCCTGTGACAGGTGCCTCGTTCCCGATGACTGCTCCTTCAATCAAACCTGCAGGGAAGGAGCTTGCGTCGACCTCACTCCGTGTGAAGTCGGGTGTCCCGAAGGAACACGCTGCGAAGGCGACAGCCAGCAGTGCGTCCAGTGCTTGGGGAACGGAGACTGCGCAAGCTCGGAGTACTGCGATGGATCGGCGTTCCTGTGTCGCCCCGACGTGTGTCCGAGCGCGGATTCCCGGTGTACAGACGGGGGAATCGAAACGTGCCGACCGACAGGCTCGGGCTGGAACGCGCCGGTTCCCTGTGACCCAGATGCGGTCTGCAAGGAGCAGCAAGGGCAGGCATGGTGTGAGCCACGGCACTGCACCCCGGGTCAACGCATCTGCGCGGGCAAGCGGGTCGTGGAGTGCGCGGGGTCCGGCACCAATTGGTCCGTGGTTGCCGACTGCGCTGACGCGAGCGACCTGTGCGTGACGAGCGAGGGTATCGCGCACTGCCAGAGCCCCGACTGCACACCGGGAGCGCGACAGTGCGAGCACGGCGACGTCATGGAATGCGACAGCGCTGGGTTGGGGTTTCAACTGGTCGAAACCTGCCCGACGGCCAACCAGTGTGACCCGAATACCCTCGCATGCGCGACAAACCAGTGCACTCCGAATGAAGCAGTTTGCGTCGGGAACTCCGTGAGCGTGTGCCGCGGCGACGGCAGCGGATACGCGAGCGTCGAGGCTTGCGGCAGCAACCAGGTCTGCCGCAGCGGCGCGTGTGAGCCAATCGTCTGCGTGCCCGACGCCTACACCTGCGAGGGGAACAAGATCTTCTCATGCAACGGTACGGGAACGACCCGGACCGAGATCGCTGACTGCGGCACCAAGTACTGTGTACCGGGGGAAGACACGTGTCGCGACCAGTTCTGTACCCCCGGGGAAGTACGATGCGACGGCGCCTTGAGCGCCACGTGCAACTCTGACGGCACCGCCTACGCGTCGACCGTCGACTGCAGAAGCACGCAGCAGGTTTGCCTCGGTGGCTCCTGCACGGCGCCGATCTGTGAGCCCAACGAAGTCTTCTGCAACTCCGCAGGCAACGTGGCGCTCTGCAACATCGACGGCAGCGGATACAGGACACGCAGCACCTGCCTGCCTCCCCGTAACCACTGCGTCGACGGCTACGTCGACTGCATCCCACGCATCTGCGAAGCGGGTCAGGCCGTGTGCTTCGGGCAGCTCGCGACTCAGTGTAACGCGGCCGGGGACGGCTACGAACCGGGCGGAGTCGACTGTTCGACTCAGGGCCTCGCATGCTCCGACGGGGCTTGCGTGTTGCCTCTCTGCGTACCCAACGAGATCATCTGCTACCTCGGGGATCCACACCGATGTAACCCGACGGGAACGGACCTCACGAAGCAAACGACTTGCGCCTACAATCAGTTCTGCGATTCCGTGACGAATTCCTGCAAGTCGGATCTCTGCCAAGCCAACTCGCCCGGGTGCCTCGGCACCCAGCTCGCCACGTGCGCGGCGGATGGTTCGGGATACGTCTCAGATGGCCACGACTGCGCGAGTAGCCCAGGGATGACGTGCAGCGGTGGACAGTGCGTCCCGGTCATCTGTACCTCGCCGCAGCAGTGCAAGAACGACCACGTCTACGAGTGCGTCGATAGCGGGGGTGCGCTGAAGCTCAAGCAGTCTTGCAGCAGTGGAACGCACTGCCGGGACAGCGACGTCACCTGCGTCGCAAACGTGTGCCCCGCCGGACAGCCGAGCTGTGATGGACAGCGCGCCACCACATGCAACCAGGACGGGTCCGGGTTCCTGAGCGGAGGCACCAGCTGCCCAGAGAAATGCGCGGGCGGCGCTTGTGTGAGTTCGCTCTTCTCCGATGATTTCGAAGATGGCGATGCGTCGGATTGGTCCGCGGACGCGGTGATCCTCAGCGTGGCCGGTAACGCCGCGAATGGCACTTCCTATGCGCTCACCGCCGAGTCCCAGAGCCTCAATGGTAGCGCAACCAGGACCTTCGCCGCAGCTCGCCCGCGAAGTATCTCCTGGTGGCAGTACCTCGACTCGAACACGGGTGGCAGCGTCGAGTTTGCCTCGGCCTACACCACGGACCCCCCGATTCGTCTCGAGACGTACGGCAATCGGATCACCTTGGCTTCGTACCCCAGCAACACGACTCTCGCAGCCGAAGCGTGGCACCATTTCGAGATCCGCTACGTGGATTGGGTGAAGCGGCTCGCGGACGTCTATATCGATGGTCAGCTCAAGTACATCGGGCTCGGTGTGTCACTGTCGGCCGTCGATCGGGTGACGTTGAGAGTCGCGTCCGCCCGGCGTCTAGTGGTCGACGAGATCCAGTTCGACTAGTACCTCACCGTCGCCTGCACGCTGAGCTTTGGTGCGACGGTATCCACGATGCGCTTCCCGTCGGCGCTTGCGTCGGGGGCGCTGATGTCCCGCCAGGCGTAGTTGATGGCGAGCTTCGCCTTGGCGTCGATGAAGTACTGGGCACCGAAGACCGCTTCCGTGAAGATACGGCGTGGCGCGGTTTCGTCGTACTGCTGGTCGAGGCGGTTGAGAGCCAGGTCGAGCTCGAGGGGCTCGAAGACCCGGGCACCAAACAGGAAGGTCGCGCCCCAGGCCTTGGCGTCCGGAGCCACCGCCACCGGGTTCCCCGGAAACGGGGGCGCGGCGCCGGTTGGCAACGCGCCTTTCGCGAACACGAGCTCGCTCCGCAGCCTGAGCCAGCCCAACTGGAGCTGGGCGCCACCGCCAGCGCGAAGGCGGTCCACTCGCTCTCGCTCCGCGTAGTGCCGACTGCCGAAGAGCCCCCAGCCGAACAGCGCGAGCTCGTCGCGGTCGGGCTTGAACTCCTGTTGAGGCTTCGGCAGCCAGGCCAGCTGGAGTCGGCCGCCGACGTCCTTGGCGTCGTCTTCATCGATGGCGCGCGCCCTTCCGTTTGTGAGCGTCGCAGCGTAGCTGAGTCTGAGTTTCCCCAGGGCGACGGTGTCGAACAGCATCACTCCGATGTCCCGAAACGAGTACGCCGCGCCGGTCTGCGTGCCTTGCTCGATGGCGCGCTCCTGGAGCAAGCGCGCCGCGACGATGGAAAAGTCGATGGTGTCCGTCGTGATGTGGAAGGCCTCGAGGGTCTCATCCATCGTCGCCAGCTTGAATTGTCCCGCACGGAAACGAGGACCCCAGGGCGAGCTGTAGGTCACCGAAGCGTCCATCACCACGGGACCATCGACGGTCGAGGCATTCTGTCCGGCGTCGACCGTCGCCAGGTAGGTCACCGCGCCTTCGGTCTTGGGCAGCGTGCCGCGAATTCCAAGGCGCAGGCGTCGCACGCTGAAGCTGCTCTGGGTGTCGTCACCGGAGAGTACGTTGAACGCCGCGTGGCGCCCTTCGTAGGGTCGTAGTGCAGGGCTCTGAAGACCAGTCACTTCGTCGGGAAACAGCACGACCTGATACAGCGGCTGGACGAAGAACACCGGGCGGATGGGCTCCTCTTCTCTTGCGGTGACCTCGGTGCCGTGGAGCATCATCCAGTCGGTCGCGTGCGCTTGCTCGGGCGCTAGCAGCACGTAGAGCACCAGGGAGGCTCCGAACGCGATCTTCCAGCGCCCGCGCCGCGGCGAACGCCTCTCGCTGGCGCAGGGCTCTTGTCTCTGATTCATGGGGTCTTCTCGGGTGGGGGAGAGAGCACGAGTCGCCAACAGACTCGACAAGTTCAGCGCTTGGCGAGCGACCTCTTCGCGGGCAAACCCTGCCCGAGTGCACGGCCGTCGACTTCGTCGCCAAAGGTACAGTTCTCGTCGTGGTACTTGGCGTCTGTATCCGCCAGGTTTCCCTTGCCGCGAGGATCTTTCGGGCGCTCGTGGCTGTTGATGAAGAGCGCTACGTCCCAGGCCTCTTGATTGGTCAGGGTCCCGCCCTTGCCGTAGGGCATGTTCGCCTTGATGAAGCCTGCGGCGGTGTTGATGCGGTGCATGCCGGCGCCCCAGTTGTAGGAGTCAGGGCCCCAGAGCGGCGGAAACACGTAGTCGCCGCTACCCAGCTTGGTGCCCTGTCCATCAGCCCCGTGGCACAGCGCGCAGCTCGTCGCGTAGAGCGCCTTGCCGCGCTCGCGGCTGGGCTTCTGCGCCGGTTTGGGCAACGTCGGGTAGCCACGCCCCGGATAGTCAGCACCTTGGGAGATCCCCTTGGAGAGCCAAGCCATGTACGCCTGCAGATCCACGAGGATCGGATCGTTGGGCGGGGGAGCGTGTCCCTGTTTGCTCGCTGACGCGTTCATCGAGTAGGTGAAGCAGCCGCGCAGGCGCTCATCCATCGTGTTCACGTGGCCGTTCTTCTTGCGGTACGCCGGGTACATGCCCCAAGCCGCCCAGAGCGGTCCCGAGTTGGCCTTGCGCCCATCGTCCAGGTGACAGTTGCGACAGCTGAGCCCGTTACCGACGAAGTCGCTCGCGAACCTGGGCGTCTCGCGAAAGATGGCTTCGCCGCGCCTCACGGATTCACCCTGGGGACCGCTCGGCACGGCGCTGCGAGGCGGCGAAGAGAAGTACTTGGACTCCGGCGCGCTCGAGCTGGACGTGTTCGCGGGTTCGCTGCTGGTCGCGGTGTCCCGAGCCGCCGGACTGCAGGCGAACGTGAGCGCGGAGAGCAAGGCAGCGCTGCGCTTCATCGTGTCTCCTCGACCGGAAGCGAGGCGAAGTAGGCGGCTGCGGCTTGCATCTCGGCCTGGGTCATCTGCGCCGCGATCCCGCTCATCAGCTCCAGGGGTTCACCGCTACGCTCACCGCTCTTCCACTTCTGGAGTTGTTCTTCGACGTAGCGCGGGTGTTGCCCGGCCAGCGGGGGAAAGCTGGGCGCCACGCCGACCCCCGCGGGCCCATGACAGCTCTCGCAGGGCGGGATCTCGCGATCCCACGCGCCGTGCTCCGCGAGTTCCTTTCCGCGCGCAATCAAGCTGGCGTTCGCCACGGCGTTGTTCTTTGCTCTCAATGCCGAGTAGTACTCGCTCACCGCCGCACGTTCTTCGGGGGTGAGGGCAGCGGCCACCGGTGACATCAGGTCGTTCCTTCGCAGCTTGCCCTGGAAGTGCTTGATCTGCGTCTCCAGGTAGGCGGCGTCCTGACCCGCAAGGCGCGGGAAGTTGCTACCCGCCATACCCGCGCCGTCCTCCCCGTGGCAGGTCTTGCAGGCGACTGCACCTCTCTTGTTCCCCTCGTTCGCCAGCTTCTTGCCGAGCGCGAGTCGGTCTTCCTCGGCGTGAGCACGGCCCACCACCAGGGCCACCAGCGAGGCGAGCGCTCCCAGCGCAACCAGCTGGCGCCACCGTACGCGGGTTGGGGAGTGCGACATATCTCCGCAGAGTGCAACCTGCATACCAGGGGAAAATCCCGTACAAATGGCGCGAACGTGGAGGGTTTGCGACGAGTTGCAACACGGACCTCGAGAGCGTGAAACGCTACGAAACGCCCCACTGGACGCCCGGGCGACCAGACGCTGCGCCTCCCCCCCAAGATCCACACGGAAAGCACTTCGCGAGACGGCTTCGGTGCGCTGGGGTTCCTGATATCCTGCGCCCCATGTCGTTCCCAAAGCTGTCTCTGGTCCTCTGTCTCTCGGCCTCCGCCGCCCTGGGCGCCTGCAACAACACGACGCCGCCCAGCACTCAGCCCAGCGCCGAGACGAGGACCACCGCGAGCGCGAGCCCGGAACCCAGCGCGTCGGCCACCGCAGACGCGCCGATGCCGGCCGCAGGTCCAAAGGTGACCGACACGCTGGAGACGTCAGCGGGCAAGGTCACCTTCACGCCCATCTACCACGGCACGCTTGCCATCGGCTTCCAGGGCAAGACGATCGTCGTCGACCCCTACTCCTCTGCGCCGAAGGGCTGGCTACCGAAGGCAGATCTCGTGCTGATCACCGACATCCATCCCGACCACTACGACCCGAAGGCCATCGAGGAGGTGAAGCAGGACGGCACGATCTTCGTCGCTCCCAAGGTCGTGACGGACAAGCTCGAAGGCGCCAAGACCCTCGCCAACGGCGAGGAGACGAAAGCGCTGGGCATCGGAATCCGCGCGGTACCGATGTACAACCTCAAGCGTGGACCCGCCGAGGGCAAGCTCTACCACGACAAGGGGCGCGGCAACGGCTACATCCTCAGCTTCGGGGACAAGCGCGTCTACCTCTCCGGCGACACGGCGTGCACCGACGAGATGAAGGCGCTGAAAGACATCGACCTGGCGTTCGTGTGCATGAACCTGCCGTACACCATGCCGCCGGAAGAAGCCGCTGAGTGCATCAAGGTGTTCAAGCCAAAGATCATCATCCCCTACCACTATCGGGGCAGCGATCTCTCCAAGCTCGAGACAGCGTTGAAGGACACCGAGGGAGTCAAGCTCGAGAAGCGCGACTTCTATCCGGGCGGAGAAGAGAAGAAGTAGCGGGGCTCAGTCACCCACTTCCAGCTCGAGAGGCTTCTCCGCCAGTCTCTGCAGCAAGGATTCAACGCCTTCAGAGCACGACGTCGAGCATCTGCAGCTTGGTCAGGTGGCGCTCCAGGGCAGTCGCGTAGTCGTCGATCAGCGGGTCCAGATCGACGGTGACCTCGGTCTGGTTGGCGGTGTCGACGGTACCGCTCAGGGGCAGCTCGACCCCAGAAGCCACCAGCACCCCCGTCCACGAGTCGCCGGAGTCGAGCTGGTTCTCCGTGCAGCTCAGGATCAGTCGCTCGTTGCTGATCGCCTTGACCTTGCGCAGACTGCCGTCGTCGAGGCGGACGCGGGTCTCGAGGGCGTTGCTCGGCTCGACCACGTAGTGCCCCTTCTTGTTCTGCTCGATCAACGCGTCCAGCTCCTCGAAGAGCTGATCGTGCAGTGGCGTGTCGTCGCTCTCGAGCAATGCCTCACGCATCCGCTTCATGGCTTTCTGCGTGGTAATCAGGTTGGAGCGCATCTCCTCCAACCTACGCTGGTCGCGGCGCACCTTCGACGCCACCACTCGCAGCAGGTTGTGGTGAAACGGGAACGCGATGTCGCCGTGCGCTTCGAAGAACTGCATCAGCTTGTCGAAGCTCGCGCCGAGCAGGGTGACCTCCGTCTTCGCCACCGCGGTCATGCTGCGCTTGGTCTGGGTCACTGCTCCGAGCTCTCCGAGGGGCGCCACCGGCTCGAGCACGAAGACCTCCGCCTCGCCGTCGAGCAACGAGACGCGACCCTCGACCAACAGGTCGAAGCGCTCCGACACCTTGCCAGCGCGGAATGCCACCTCTCCGGGTTGCAGCCGCCGCTCGCTGAGCGCACCGATCAGCTCACCCAGGTGAGCCTCGGTCATGTCAGCGAACAGAGGGATGCTGCGCAGATCGGCGGGGGACACACTCATCAGGGACTCCTTCGCTCGCTTGGGTGGGGCGCGGCACGACCGCAGCGGTGCGAGCGGACGGATAGCCTACCCGAGCGCTCGGCTGTCGCGGCCCTTAGTTCCATCCCGTCGCCCGGCGAGGTTGGCAGTGCTCTCTCGCCCCCGAAGAACCCATCCGCGCCGTGGGAAGATGCTCCCGCGGCCGTGGGCGGGCTCGCCTCCGATCTGGCTAAGTCCAACGAATCCGTATCTTTTTCCGGGTTTGGGGGTGAGGAGCAGCGCAGCCATCACCCGAGTGCTCCGCCAGGGTGCTCAGAAACCGCATGCGGCGGGCTCCCGCCCCTGGCATGGCTCGGCCGCTGGTACTAGCTTGAGCGCCTTAAATGGCCGAAGTCGGATTGGCCACCACGAAGCGAGAGCGAGCCCACACCCCGCTCCGCTTCTGCGTCAAGAGCACTCGACCGAGCAAGCCGCTTGGTCTCGAGCGCTTCGGCGATTAGAGAGCGACCAAACAGAGAGAACGCGATGCTGACCTGGGTAGCCAAGAAGTTGTTCGGCACGGCCAACGACCGTGCCATCAAGAAGAGTCGTCCCAAGGTGGACCTCATCAACGCCATGGAGCCGGCGCTCAAGAAGCTGAGCGACGCCGAGCTGAAGGCCAAGACCGCCGAGTTCAAGGAGAAGCTCGACAACGGGGCCAGCCTCGACGACCTCCTGGTCGAAGCGTTCGCGGTGTGTCGCGAGGGCGGGCGGCGAGTGCTCAACATGCGGCACTACGACGTCCAGTTGATGGGCGGCATGGTGCTGCACAACGGGTCCATCGCCGAAATGAAGACCGGCGAAGGAAAGACGCTGGTGGCGACGCTGCCCGTCTACCTCAACGCCCTCGAGGGCAAGGGCGTGCACCTGATCACGGTGAACGACTACCTGGCGACTCGTGACGCCGAGTGGATGGGGCGGCTCTACAACTTCCTTGGGCTGTCGATCGGCACCATCGTCAACAACCAGAGCGACCGCGAGAAGCGCGACGCCTACAAGCGCGACATCTGCTACGGCCAGAACAACGAGTTCGGGTTCGACTACCTGCGCGACAACATGAAGTTCTCCGCGCTGGATTACGCCCAGCGCAAGCTCAACTTCGCCATCGTCGATGAGGTCGACTCCATCCTGATCGACGAGGCGCGCACCCCGCTCATCATCAGCGGAGCCCAGGAGAGCGCGAGCGACAAGTATCGGCACCTCAACGAGATCATGCCCGGGCTGCGCCTCGACGAGCACTACATGGTCGACGAGAAGGGCTGGAGCGTGACCCTCACCGACGACGGTGTGGAGCTGGCTCAAGAGCTGATCGGGATCGACAACCTCTACGATCCGAAGAACCTCGAGACGCTGCACATCCTGAACCAGCTGTTGCGTGCCCATACGCTGTACAAGCGCGACCAGCACTACATGGTCAGCCGCGACGGCAAGGTGATGATCATCGACGAGTTCACTGGTCGCGTGCTCGCCGGGCGTCGCTGGAGCGACGGCTTGCATCAGGCGGTCGAGGCCAAGGAGAACGTGCCGATCCAGGAAGAGAGTCGCACCATGGCGACCATCACCTTCCAGAACCTGTTTCGGCTCTACAACAAGCTTGCCGGCATGACGGGTACGGCGCAGACCGAAGCAGCCGAGTTCCACTCGACGTACGAGCTCGACGCAGTCGCCATCCCAACCAACAAGCCGGTGATCCGTCAAGACGACGAGGACGTCGTCTACAAGACGGAGCGTGAGAAGTTCACGGCCGTGATCAACGAGATCATGGAGTACTCGGAAGCGGGTCGCCCGGTGCTGGTCGGCACGACCAGCGTCGAGAAGAGCGCTGCGATCAGCCGCATCCTCAAGAAGAAGAAGATCGCGCACAGCGTGCTCAACGCCAAGCAGCACGAGAACGAGGCGTACATCGTCGCTCAGGCCGGACGTAAGGGGGCCATCACGGTCTCCACCAACATGGCCGGCCGCGGCACGGACATCTTGCTCGGTGGGAACGCCGAGATGATCGCGCGGCTCGATTTCAAGGAGTCCAACCGCCTGCCCGAGGCCGAGCCCGAGGAGTTCGCCGCGCTGGTGAAGAAGTACGAGAAGCAGTGCAAGGAGGAGCACGACGAAGTGATCGCGGCCGGCGGGTTGCACATCATCGGCACCGAGCGCCACGAGTCTCGCCGCATCGACAACCAGCTGCGCGGCCGCGCGGGTCGTCAGGGCGATCCTGGCTCCAGCCGCTTCTACCTGTCCCTCGAAGACGACCTGATGCGTATCTTCGCGGGCGACCGCGTGAAGACGCTGATGGATCGCATGGGCATGCCCGACGACGAGCCAATCGAGCACCCCTGGGTCACGAAGAGCGTCGAGAACGCCCAGCGCAAGGTCGAGGAGCGCAACTTCGACATCCGCAAGAACCTGCTCGAGTACGACGACGTGATGAACGCGCAGCGCAAGACCGTCTACGCGCTGCGCCAGTCGTTGCTCGTCGGCCGCTACGAGCCGGAGGAGATCGACGAGACCGGCAAGGTCACGGACAAGGCCCGCAAGATCCCCACGGATGAAGGCATCAAGGAGAAGGTCGCTCCGGTGATCGCTCAGCTGGTCAACATGTTCGCCGAGGAGCCGCTGCAAACCCTCGACAAGAACGACGTGCCGCGCCCGCCGAACCGCAAGGAATTGAAGAAGGTCAAGAAGCTCGTCGAGGTCGAGTCGCTCCAGCACGAGGTCTACCAGATGTGGGGCGTCAAGCTGGAGCTCGAGGGCAGCGCCGCACGGAAGCGCACGCCGCTCGAAACGTACGACGAGCTGGTCGACTTGGTCGCGATGGGGCTGAGCGAACAGCGAGAGCGCTTCCTGGATCTGATCGATCGGGTCGTCAGCGCTATCGTGGAGGAGAGCTGCCCGCCCAACCGCCAGCCCGAGGACTGGGACTGGAAGAGCATCCATCAAGGCTTCAACGAGCACTTCAAGGAGCCGCTCGAGAAGGACGTGGACGACATGGGCGAGCTCGAAACCCTCGTCTGCACCATCTACGAGCGAGCCGAAGCCCTTTACCTCCAGCGCGAAGATGAGATCGGTGTGGAGAACATGCTGCGCCTCTTGCGCCATGTTTACCTCGAGGAAATCGATCGCGCTTGGGTCGACCATCTGTCGAACATGGAACACCTGCGCGACGGCATCGGCCTGCGCGGCTATGGCCAGCGCGACCCGAAGAACGAGTACAAGAAGGAGGGCTACAACCTCTTCGTCAACATGATGGCGCGCGTATCGAGCAACGTCATCGCGCGTGTCTTCGACGCCCACATCCAGCGCCGCGAGCAGCTCGAGGCGATGGAGGCAGAGGCCGAGGCGCGTCACCAGGCGGAACTGGAAGCTGCGGTCGCGAAGCATCTCGGCGAGGCGCCGACCGATGGCAGCGAGGGCCCCGTGGAGCAGGCTCCAGCACCACCACCTCAGGCATCTGCGCCAAAGATCGGTCGCAACGACCCCTGTCCCTGCGGCTCGGGCAAGAAGTTCAAGAAGTGCCACGGCGCCGCCCTCGAGGATGACGACGAGGATGACGACGCAAACGCCGCCTGATCCCCCTCAGACGCGACCCGGCGTCGCACGGAACTACCTCGCGACGCTACTGCCCGCGGCCGCGCTTTTCCTCGCGGCAGCCTGCGGCTCCCCTCCCCCAGCCAAGACCAGCAACGCGGCGCCTGCCCCATTGGCGTCGAGCAGCGCCGCGCCGAACCCGACTCCAGTCGGACTGGAGGCCAATCCCCTGGAGCTCTCTCCGGCTGCGGGCATCGAAGACGAGCGCAACACCATCAACGTGTTCCGCAAGGCGGCCCCCTCCACCGTCTTCGTCACCCAGAGCCGCACCGTCGTCGACCCGTCGACCATGCGCACGACCGACGTGCCAACGGGCTCAGGGACCGGCTTCGTGTGGGACAAGCAGGGGCACATCGTCACCAACTTCCACGTGATCCGCGGCGCGCGCCTGCTCAGCGTGCGGCTCTTCGATCAGACCAGCTATGACGCGGTCGTGATCGGCGTGGAGCCGCCAAAGGACATCGCCGTCCTGCGCATCAACGCCCCGGAGAAGAGCCTGATCCCTCTCGGCCTGCCGCCGGAGAAGTACGAGCTCGTCGTCGGTCAGAAGACCATCGCCATCGGCAATCCCTTCGGCCTCGATCACACGCTGACGACCGGCGTCATCTCCGCGCTCGGTCGCGACGTCGGAGGCGCGGGCGGCGTCACCATCAAGGACATGATCCAGACCGACGCGGCGATCAATCCAGGGAACTCCGGCGGACCGCTGCTCAATTCCTCAGGGAAATTGATTGGCATGAACACGATGATCTACTCGCGCACGGGTGCCAGCGCAGGCATTGGCTTCGCCGTGCCCGTCGATACGATCCGCCGAGTGGTGCCCCAGCTGGTCCAGTTCGGCAAGGTCGAACAGGTCGGGATCGGCATCGAGATCGACCCTCTGGGGCGCATCGAGCGCCGCTTCGGGATTCGAGGAGTGCTCGTGCTGAAGGCGTCGCCGGGCGGACCGGCGGACCGCGCCGGAGTGCAAGGCGTCTCTCAAGCGCAGAACACCTTCCAGCTGGGGGACGTGATCATCGGCATCGGCGACAAGGCGGTGGAGAGCTACGACGATCTCTACAACGCCCTCGACGGGAGGAAGCCCGGCGAGAAGGTGAAGGTCCGGCTGGTGCGTGGCCTGGGCCGCCCGAACCCTCAAGATCTGACGCTGTCCATCGACCTCGTCGTGGTCAACTGACCATACGACGTCTCCTCGCGGAAATCAGCGAAGACGCCCAGAGGAAGCGTGCAGCCCTACCAACCGCCCCAAGACGAACGCCTGAGCCTCCGCGTACCCGCGGGAGCAGACGACATCGAGCTAGCCCGGCCCAGGCCCGTGGTGAACGCGGCGACGCTCGCGCTGTGCGGCTCGGGCGTCCTCAGCGCGCTGTTGGTCGCGCAGATGTTGCTCAACTTTCGCATCCGCGGGATCCCAGCGACGATCCTCTACAGCCTGCTTCTGCTGGGCGTCGCAAACTTCATCGTGGGACTCCAGCTGCGACGTCTGGTCCGCTGGGCTGCCACGGCTGCGCCCGCCGCCTCCACGCTGACCGCGCTGGTTTCCGTCGCTTGGGGGCTGACGTCATTGATGGGCTTGGTGTTCAGCCTGCTTGCGCCCCTCAGCAGCTTGGCGTGCTGCGTCGCTTGTCTGCTCAGCTTTCTCGCTCGCAAGGACGCGCTGATCGGAGCCAGCGCGCGCGAGCGTCTGCGTAGCGGAGGCTTCGATCTTGGCACCTGAGCGCCTGGGAGACTGGCTACGACGCGAGCCCTTCGCACTCACGATGTCGTCGGGCTTCTTCGGATTCTTCGCCCACGCGGGAGTGCTGCGAGCGCTGGAGCGGGCGGAGCTAGCTCCCAGCGCCGTGAGCGGCTCGAGCGCCGGCGCGCTGGTCACGGGCCTGTGGGCCGCGGGCCTCGGCGCGGAAGCCATCGAGGAAGAGCTGATGCGCCTCGAGCGCGATCACTTCTGGGATCCCAGCCCGGGCCTCGGTCTGCTGCGCGGCAAGCGCTTCGGGGAGAAGCTCGAAGAGCTGCTGCCCGTGACGCGTTTCGAGGAGTGTCGAGTGCCGGCCGCGATCAGCGTGTTCGACGTCCTCTCCCGGCAGACCCGGGTGATGCGCGAAGGTGACCTCGCGCCAGCGATCCGCGCGTCTTGCACCCTGCCGGTCCTCTTCCAGCCGATGTGGCATCGCGGCCGGCCGTTGCTCGACGGCGGCATCCTCGATCGTCCAGGGCTCGCTGGAATGGAACACCAGCGGCTGCTCTATCACCATCTGGCGTCGAAATCGCCCTGGAGGCGCCACGGAAGCGAGGCGCTCCAGGTGCCCCAGCGAGACGGCTTGTGTGCGCTGGTGATCGAGGACCTGCAGCGCGTCAACCCGTTCCGACTCGAGCGCGGGCGCCGGGCCTTTCGCCAGGCCGAGGACGCGACTAGCCGGGCGCTGGAACGCCCCGTGAGCGCTGGCGGGGTGCGCATCAGCGCCTCCGCACGGTAATCGCCTACGGAGCCGCGCTGGCAGTCCGTGTGGTGGGGTCGGAGACGGTGAGCTTCGCCAGCACCTCGGGCCTCAGGCGCAGGCGAAAATACAGAGATCGGCGTGGAGCCTCGGCCATGATGCCCTCGAAGGTGCGGCGACGCGGGCGACTCATCTGATCCGCGAGCCCGTAGGGGAAGCCGCTCAGAGGATCCGTGCGCTCCAGCAAGATCGCGTGCTGGTGCACGCGCCCATCCGCCTTCACTCCCCGAATCGCGAGGATGTCTCCGGGCGCGAAATCGTCGGCGTGCGCCTCCAAGTAGCCGAAGAACTCCTGTCGCTTTGCAAAGGGGACGCGCTCCTCGTCCTTGAAGCGCACGCCGTCGAAGAGCTCCGGGTGTGCGAAGCCGAAGTCCTCCAGCGCGAGGACGCCCCGTCGGTTCTTGATGCCGTACTGATTGAAATCGAGGCCGCCTGCCTTGCGCTCCCGTGTGGAGCCGCGCGGGGAGAACCAGGTACCCGACGCGCGCTCGAAGCTCTCGAGCACGAAGTCGACGCAGACCTGCGGAGGAGTCGGAGTTCCGTCGGGGTCGAACACCGGATAGCTCGCTTCATCCACACGGAAATAGGACTGACCGAAGCGATACGCCGAGTACCAGACCGGGCGCAGCTCGCCGTCTCGATCCGGTCCCTCTACACCACGCGGACGATCGAAGCGCAGCCCGTCACTCAGCATGGCATCCACGGCTTCTCTCAGGTGGGTCAGCGCGCTTCGGCGCCAGGCACCGCGCTCGCGCAGGCGCGCCGCCTCCTCTCGTCGCTCCGGGTCTTCGTCCAGACAGCGCACGCTCACGCGGCCCGCGGTGTCGTGATCCAGCACGGCCTCGAACCACTCCCCTGCGACGCGCAGCCTGGCCAGCGTCCCATCTGCCGTCAGGCGCTCGAGCTTCACCCGGTCGGCTCCGTACTCGTCGCCGAGCGGCTTGAAGTCCAGGACGAGGGACGCCGGAGGCTCGTTCACCCCCACCCAGTCCCCGAACAGCAACTCGGCGCGCTGCCCACCAAGCGTCCCCGATCGATACTCGTAGTGACGAGCGCGCCCGCTCCCCTTGCTCTCGACGATGTAGCGCTCGGCGCCGCGACGCAGGATCAGGCTCTCCTCGTCGAACAGCGACTCCAGCTTGAGCTCGTAGGTCAGCGCCAGCGCCACCAGCGGACTGGCGCTGTACAAGTACCCCTCACGCAAGAGCAACCTGCGCAGCCCTTTTTTCTCTTGTGGAAATGCTCGCAGCAGGCTCGAGATGCGACGTCGAGTCCAGACCTTCGGGTCGTCAGGCTCGGCCTCCCCGGCCTTGCCGAGCGCCTTGCGCAGCGACTCCGGCAAGTCGCCGAGCGGCGCGCGCTGGGGTTGTCTGAGCCAAACGCCTGGCTCGCCTCGGGCGCGGCCCAGGACTTGGCTCCGCAGCTCATGGTTCAACGGCGAGCCACTCGCGACGCTCGTGTCCAGCAGGCTTGCCTTGCGCTGCTGGCAAGCCACTCGCGGAGCGTCGAGCACGGCCTCTTCGCTTGGGGCAGGCGTCGCGCCGCGAGCCGGGGCGGGGGCCTCCGTGCGACCACAGCCGAGCAGGCCGAGCAGCAGCGCCGGCAGCGCACGAGCCAGTGCTCCTCCCCCCCAACAGACCGTCACGCCGCGCATTCTCCCATGACAACGCCCGGCAGTCAGGCGGCGTTCCGCGGCCAGGCGCTCCCGGTGAACCTTGCGGGGAGTCGAGAACGCCCCGCCAAGTCAACAACCACGTTCCCGCGCAAGCTCAGCCCGCTAGAGCGGGACACCATCACGCGCTGGTCGACGATCGACGGGACCGTCGAAGCGCGGGCGCTGCATCTGACCGAACCCGCTGACGCGGGCCTTCGGCAGCACCTGCACCAGACGCCGCTGGAGCTCCTCGGAGACGTCGACACCGAGCGCTGCAATGTCCTTCTCCAGCCCCCGCAAGAGCTCCGGCGCGTTCGCGGTGTGCACGACGTGCATGTGGCGACCGACCGGCGCGAGCATCAGGCGCTCGCCGCGTGTGTCCAGCCCAACACAACCCTTTCCGGCGAAGTGGAGCTCTCCGGCGTAGGCCATGGTGTCGCGATAGACCGTCACGTCGGCGGCCTCCAGCGCGCTGAGCGCGCCTCGGGGGATACGCGCCTCGAAGGCGGAGAGCTCCCGTGCCAGGCGCCGGGCGAGCTCGCTCGCGAGCTCCACAGGGCCCTGCACCACGAGCAATCGAGGGCTGAGGCAGCCACGCTGATCGAACACCCCCACGTCGCGCGCCAGAGCTTCCGCGGCGGCCTGGGGGGAGAGACGCGCCGCATCTACCTGGTACACGGCGACACCGAATCCGGATCCGTGCGGATGTAAAACGACCCCCGCAGGCAGCTCACCCCGCAGGCTCTTCAGGGTGTCGTCGCTCCCGTATGCCCAGAGGTGGTCGCCTGGCAAGGGAACGAGCTCATCGACGACGCGAAACGCGCCCTTGCTCGCCTCTTCGAGCAGGCGCACGACCAGAGGCTCGCGCCGAGAGGATCTGACGAAGACCTTCGGAGACGCCGCCAGGCCCAGGGCCACCGCGCGCAGACCAGCCACGAAGACGTTGGCGCTCAGCAGCACGTGAGCCCTGTCGATCTGAGGCACCGACTGACAGAGCTCGAGCACCTCCGCGCTGCTGGCGTTCACCTCGAAGCTGTGTTGCAGCGCGTACTCGACCCCCTCCGCGCTCAGGCCGGTGAGCGCCGGCAGCTCGCGACGCAGGCGCTCACCGAGTGGGTGCCGTGGATCAGCAAGCTTCTTCGCGGCGATCAAGAGCTGACGCACGCGCGTCTCCGGGCGGCTCACGCAACTCCCTCCCGCGCTCCCACGATCCACGACTCGAAGGACAGCGAGCAACCGCGCACTGGACTGCCCTTGCGGCGCCCGAGCAGTTCTACGCCGCTCTCCAGGCTACGACCTGGCTCCTCGTCCCCCGGCTCGATCTGACCGATCGCCACCCTGCGAACCAGGTCTTGAGTGAGGATGGCCACCGCGGAGTCCACGTTGCCCAGGTCGACAATCTTCGCCAACCCCACCTCCCCGAAGCGTACCGGCTTGAGGCTGACCGGATCGACGGGGATCACCCGTAGCCATGGCGGCTCCAGATACACGCCCTTCGGCGCCGAGAGGTCGCCGCCGGGCAGGGTCGCCTCGTAGAGCTGGCTCGTCAGCTCGGTCATTCCGTATTCACCCATCACTTGCACCTCGGGGATACGGAACACACGCGCGATCTCACACCGCAGCTCCTCGGGCTTCACCTCACGGCTCCTGCCCTTGAAGCCGCCGGTATACATCACGATCGTGCGCTTCGGCGCAGGTACCAGAGCGCCGGCCAAACCGTCCAGCATGGCCACCAGCGCGAACGACGTCGCCAGCACGAGCAGCGGCTCCTGGCGTTCCAGAGCCACCAGCGCCGCGCGCCGCAGCCCCTCGAGGTCGATTCCCCCGGAGCCTCCCAACCAGCGACCGCTCGACTCCGGATCGTAGACCGCGCCCCGAGGCGCGACGCTCAACGCGCGACCGTCCCAGCGGTTCATGAACAAGCTCAGCATGTGGCCCAGAGACGAGTGCGGAGCTTGACTGGGCGGCGGGGCGAGCGCCACGACCACCCGCTGGCCGCCGAACACCGAGGTCAGCGCGCGTCGACCGAACGCCAACGACAGCTCTTCGTAGGTTTTTAGCGTACGGAAATGATGCTTTCCGCTCAGGGCAGCGGTGGTGCCACTGGTGTGAAAGCTGGCGACGTCGTGCTCCCCGGCGTGCGCTGCCACTCGGGTCAGCCGGAAGACGTCCGTTGGCACGGCGACGATGCTGTCGAAGCGCTCGAGCAACACGCCCCGTGACTCGACCAGCCGCGCGTAGCCGGGGATGCGTCTCGCCTGGTACTGCGCGATCTCCAGCGCTAGGTCCTCGAAGCGTTCGTCGCCCTGCGTCCCGCCGAGACTCGCCCGGGCGAAGCCACGTACGCGCTCGTGCAGCGCCTCCGACTCACTCAAGAGGTCGTCCGGCTCTCGCGCCGTTCTCGCTTCGTCGGGGCTCACGGGCCGCAAGCTTGGAGCGCGAGAGGCAACTCCGCAACGAATGCTTCCAGCTGGTTCTCCCCGATCACCAAGCTCGGCGTGAGCACCATCACGTCCCGCGTGCCTCCACCAGTCGATACGATGTAGCCCGCCTCGAGCAGCGCGCGCATCAGCCGGACGGCAGCGCCCCCATTTCCGCGCTGGGGCAGCTCGACGCCCCACATCAAGCCCTGACCGCGCACGGTGCAGTCGGGAGCCGCGCCCTCCACGGCGGCGCGGAGCCGCGCACCGAACGCCTGCCCAACCTCGTGGGCACGTTCGACGAGGCGGTCCCGGCGCAGCACGTCCAGCGTGGCGATAGCCGTCGCGCAGGCGAGGGGCGCACCGGCGAAGGTGGCGGTGTGCACCACCTCGTGCTCCCGCCGCCACGCAGCCATGGTCTCGACGCTCCCGATGCAAGCGCTGATCGGGAGTCCTCCGCCGAGCCCCTTACCCAGACAGATCAGGTCCGGTGTGACGCCCCGAGCCACGCTGACCAGCATGTCCCCCGCGCGGCCGAGCGCGGTCCAGATCTCGTCGGCGATCAGCAGCGCACCATGTTGCTGGGTCAGCTCCTTCAGTTCCTCGAGGAATCCTTGCGGAGGGACGATGACACCACCGCGCCCCAGGATTGGCTCCACGAGCACTGCGCCGACATCGCCCCGCACCAGCTCGAAGCGCACGCGCTCCAGCGCCAGGTCGAGCAGGCCGACGCTGGCGGGATAGGGCACGAAACGCACGGCGGGGTTCAGCTGCTCCGCGAAGGGTTGCCGGTAGCTCTCGCGCAGACTGGTGGCAGCCAGCGGGCCATACGAGAGACCGTGGTAGCTGCCCTCGAAGGCGACCACACCGGACTTGCCCGTAGCAAGGACCGCCGTCTTGAGCGCGGCGCTGACCGCATCGGCTCCGCTCTGCCCCAAGATGACCTGAGCCCGCTCGGGGTAGAGTCGAGCGAGCCGCTCGCAGAGCGCGATGCGTGGCTCCGAGGTGTAGACGTCGCCCAGGGCCTGCATCAGGCGCTCGGCCTGCAGCTCCAGCACCTTGAGGATGCGGGGGTGGGCGTGCCCCAGGAGCAGCGCTCCGAATCCCGCAGCGAGGTCCACGTAGCGGTTGCCGTCCACATCCAGCACGTTGGACCCCTTGGCCGTGGAGTACACGATGCCTGTCGGCTTTTCTTTTCCACGCGGAGACAAGCTCTGCCTGGGCCCCATGGGTGCGACGTTCACCGAGTTGCGAAGGAGCCAGGTGCGCGACTGAGGGCCCGGCGGACGCGCCTGAATCGCAGGCAGATCGCAGCCGGGGATCTCCTCCGGCGGGAGCGGGATTTCACTGAAGCCCATACACCTCAGTAGCAGACGCGATTGCGGCCCCCACGCTTGGCCTCGTAGAGCTTCTCGTCAGCGCGCTGGATCAGCTCGTTGGCGCTCTGATCGCCAGGTTCGAGCTGGGCGCAACCAATGCTGATCGTGGTGGGGATGCGCTCGCCCTGGAACACGAAGCGGTGCTCGGCGACCCGGGCGCGGATGTTCTCGGCCAGGGAAGAAGCGCCATCGAGGGGGGTCTCGGGCAACACGATCACGAACTCCTCGCCACCGTAGCGCGCGAACACCTCGTCGCGCCGGATGCGGTTCTGCACCAAACGCGCGAGCTCTCGCAGGACGTGGTCGCCGGCCAGGTGCCCGTACTGGTCATTGATGCGCTTGAAGTAGTCGATGTCGAAGATCGAAAGAGAGAGCGCCCGCTCGTGACGACGCGCTCGGATCAGCTCGCGCTCCAGCGCCTCGTACAGGTAACGCTTGTTGTGGATCTGGGTCAGACCATCGATGATGGTCATCTTGTAAATTTCCTCGTGGTATTTGGCTTCGGCGTCCGCGCCGCTCAAATACTTGAGGATGGTTGGACCGACCTTGATGCGATCGCTGTTCTGGAGCGGCGCTTCGCGCACGATCTGCTCTTCGTTCAGGTAGGTGCCGTTGGTGGACCCATCGTCGACCACGATCCAGCGCCCCGTACGCTTCTCGAAGTGGCAGTGGCGTCGGGAGACCGAGTCACCCTCGAGCACGATGTGGTTGTCCGCTCCGCGTCCCACGCGCATCGGGTTGTGTTCGAGCACGAAGCGTTTCCCCAGCAGAGTCGGTTCCTTGCTGTAGATCACGACCAGGCAGTCGTTTCCAGGCCCATCAGGCTCTTCCAGGGGTCGCTGGACGACCTGGGTGACGCGGGTCTTTTCCTCGTAGTCGGTCACTTATGCTGGGCCCTGATTGGACTCGATCGAAGTTACAGTCTAGCCGACCTGGCGGACCTCGCACAGTCCGGCAAGTGTTGGATAACACACACGACCCTTGGAGCTCCTGGCGCTCGCTGCGTGAGGGGCTAGGGGCGTTCGACCGCCGCCTCGAGCGACGGCACGGGGGGAACGCTGGCGACGGATGTTTGAGCGAGCTCGAAGGATGATCGGGTGGCCTCGATGGATGATCGGGTGGTTCTGAGTGGCTGTGGGAGGAGCGAAGCGGGCCACATGGATTGACGACTCGGTCGGGCGCTCGGATCAAGGCTTTCGCATCGAGCGAGAAACACCAGGTCTATCGTCTCTTGGCGCGGCCTGAGCTCACCGGAGAATTGCCCGCGGCGGGCGCGTCGTCGCGCATGCCGCTACCACTTCAGCCCCTCCCTTGCTCTGCGCTTTCTAGCAGAAGCCAGCTCCCGATGTGCTGTTTCTAGCAGTTGGAGCCGAGTTCCATGGGGGGTGGTGACACATAGGCCCACTGCGCACCCCACGGTGCGCGGATGGAGCTGCGACGAGGCGTCCCGGCTACGCACGTCCGCGTGACGAGCGAGGCTCGCTAGTCGTCCAGGGGAACCGGGATCCCGACCAGCTGCATCAACCGCAGCGCGTTGCCCGACGTCACTGGCCCCTCACGCAACCGATAGTCGAAGGTCATCTTCTGACCCTCCACGCTCTCGCGAAGGTGCACCTGCCGCACGCGTTGCATCAGCTCGGGGGTGAGCTCACACAGCCCCATGTCGTGGGTCGAGACGGCTCCCGCCGCACCTCGTCGAAGCAGCTCCGCCAGCACCCAGCGCGCCCCAACCTGGCGCTCTCGGCTGTTGGTGCCGTGCAGCACCTCGTCGAGCAAGAAGAACACACAGCCAGACTCGACCTGCTCGGTCGCGTCGAGCACCGACTTGAGCTTGCGGACTTCCGCGTAGAAGTGACTCACACCGCTCCCCAGGGAATCACTGACGCGAATACTCGTGCGCAGCGTCAGCTCCCCCAGCCGGATGGCGGAAGCGCAGACCGGCCCTCCAGCGCGGGCCATCAGGATGGCGAGCCCCATCGAGCGCATCAGGGTGCTCTTGCCCGACATGTTGGAACCAGTGACCAGCAGCGCCGTGCCCCGCTGCTCCAAGCTGACGTCGTTGTTCACGCGCGAGCCGGGTTCGATCAGCGGGTGCCCCAGCTGCTGCGCGACGAACACACCAGCGTCATCGAGCTCTGGCCAACAGCAGTGAGGTTCGTCCGCTGCATAGCCCGCGAACGAGGAGAGCGCTTCCAGCTCTCCCAGCGCGTGGAACCACCCGCGAACGGCCTTGCCCGCGCGCGCCTGCCAGCGCTCCAGCCGCAGCACGCAGTGCAGATCCCAGAGGAGCGCAACATTGAGCACGGGATGCAGAAGCCCGTTGTGGCGCAGATCGAACCAGCCCACGCCGCGCTGAAACTCCGTCATCGCCAGCGAGGGCTTCCTCTCCCCCGAGAGAATGCGCTCGCGAAGCCGCGCCACCAGCTCTGCTTCGAGCGTCATTTCCTCGAGGAGCTGCAACATGGGTGCGTAGCGGAGAAACGCCCCCTCGGTGGCGCTCACCGCCGTGAAGACGCGCCCTGCCTCGCCGCCGGTTCGCAGCACGACGATGAGTGAAACCAGAAACGCCGGTAGCAGCGCAAACCCAGGTAGCGGTCCCCATGCCACCAGCGCCAACGTCGCCAGGTTCACCACCGGCAGCAACCAGGCCAGCGCCTTCAGCGCTCCGCTCTTGCTCAGTCGAGGTTCCGACTCCGCCCAGCGCAGGAGGGGTTCCGGATCCGGGGGCTGCGACGTCGCCTTGTGCCGCGAGCTGCCGGAGAGGTTCGCGCCCAGAGAGCGCTCCGGAACCAGGGCCAGCGAAAGCGCTTCCAGCTGCTGGCGAAAGTCTTGCTGGGCGACCAGCAGGCGGACCGCCTGTTGCCGCTCCCTCGCCACCTCCAGCGATGGCATCTCCGCAAGGTATCGTTCGAGGCAGTCCTGTCCGAAGCGGGTGTGTGCGACGTTGATACGCTGGAATAGCGAGCCTTCCCCGAACACATCGAGATCCTCGGCGTACGCGTGAGGGGGCTTGCCTTCACGGAGCTCGGCCCCGGTCTCGATCAGCGCGCGCCATTCCCCCCGGCAACGCTTGGCGCCTCGCTCGTTGACCAGCTGCCAGCGCGCGGCGGAGTCCCGCGCCTCGAGCACGCGAGAGTGGGCGACGATCAGCACCACGAACGCAACCAGGGCGACGGCGCTCACGGGCGCGGCGACGATGGCGTAGCTGCTCAGCAGGGCAAACCCCAGGCCAAACGCGAAGACGCTGAAGCTCAAGCCGCGGAGGTTGGACACCAGCCCGGATCGCGAATCCAGCCGCTCGGCCTCCAGGGCGAATTTTGCGGCGCGCTCGGCGTAACTCTGAGCGCGCGCTTCGGACTCCGGATGAATCGCCACGCCGAGAAGCTAGACGAAACCTCTGGAGAAGCCAGCATGAGCTTGGAAGCTAGGTCGCCACGACGCGGGCGATCGTCGAGGCGACGCGCTCGAGCGGCACCACTTCGTCCACCACCCCGAGCTCCGCCGCCGCCTTCGGCATGCCGTACACGACGCTGGACGCCTGATCCTGAGCCAGGGTACGCCCCCCGGCCGCCTTGAGGGAGGCCAGACCAAGCGCTCCATCTCGCCCCATTCCGGTGAGCACCACACCAACCGCGCGTGGGCCGTACGCCTCACCCACGCTCTTCAAGGTGACGTCCGCCGCCGGGCGCACTCCGTGAACCGGCGGCGCCGAGGTCAGCCTGACGATGCCCCCCCGCTCCACTTGCAGGTGAAAACCACCGGGCGCGACCAGCGCGACGCCTTCACGAAGCTGCTCGCCTCCCGTTGCCTCGCGAACTGGAAAGGCGGAGAGCTGCGTCAGCTGATCGGCCAGCGCCCGGGTGAAGCCTTCGGGCATGTGCTGCACGATCAGCAACGCAGAGGCGCGCAAATCAAGGCGTGGGACCACGCGGGAGAGCGCGGCGGGCCCTCCCGTGGAGCTAGCGATCGCAATCACCCTGAGACCGCTCGGCATGGGACGCGTGGCTTCGGGTCGTCGCGAGCCTCCGGGGGGAAGGCTGCGTGTCGAGGCCGGCGGCGCGTCGATCGATTCCGCATGGTTATTCCTGAGCGCCCCGAGCGCCTTGAGGTTCGCCCCGCCCGCCGCCGCCAGCTTGCCCAGTAGTACGTCCCTGATCTCGGCCAGGTTCGTGCTCACCTCACCGCCGGGCTTGGGTACGAAATCGACGGCACCGGCGGCCAGCGCGTCCAGCGTCTCCTCCGCGCCTTCCTTGGTGTGGGCGCTGAGCATCACGATGCCCACGGGGCGCTCGGCGATGATCGCCCGCGTCGCCTGCGCACCGTTCAGCCGCGGCATGTTGAAGTCCATGCTGATCACGTCGGGGGCGAGCTCCCTCGCGAGACGCACGGCCTCTTCACCGTCACGCGCCTGCCCGACCACCTCGAAGCGCGGATCCGAATCGATCAGGCGCGCCACGGCGCCGCGCATGAACGCCGAGTCGTCGACGACCAGGACGCGGCGTGGGCTCACTTCGCGGCTCGAGTGAAGGTGAGCTCGAGCGTCACGCCAGTGATCGGCACCGAGGGATGCCCCACCCGTCGGCGGTCGATGACCTCAGCCACGCACTTCCCCGCTTCTTCGCTCATGCCTCTGCGCCGCTCCACCTCGACCCCCTCAGCAATCCCGCGCTCTCGTACGAGGAAGCGTACTCGAAGTTCCCCTGCGTCGCGTGTGAGTCCGCCGTGTTCTCGAACACAGGCTTCCATCTTCTTGCGCCCCTTGGACAGGCTCTTGATCGCCGGCGCCTCGGCCAGCGTGCCCTCATCGGCCTTGAGCTCTCCGAACTCGAGCTCCACGGGATCCGCCTTTCCCTGAGGCTTTTCTTCGGGCTTCTCTCCGGGCTCTTGCTTGGGTTTCGCTGGCGGCTTCTCCTCGGGCTTCGGTTGTTGTTTGGCTTCTCGGGCGCGCTTTGCGGCCTCGAGCACCTCCCCTGCTTCGCGCTTGGAGAGGCAGCGGACGATCATGCCCTTCCCATCGGCGACGCGGCCCCAGGCACACGCCGGATCATACGGATAGCGATTCGCCAGCTTGGTATCCGCCAGCGCGACGCCGCCGCTCAGGAGCGCCGTGACCAACGAGCTGATCAACGCGACCTTGAAGGACTTGGAGCGGTTGCTGGAGCGGGAGGTGTTTGACTCGAGTTCACCGCATCGACCGAACATACCGGAGGTGAACTACACAAACTCCCAAACGTCCAGCCCGTGTTTTGGCCGCGCGTACCCCCGTCCCGGTTCGGGGGTGAGGAGCGCTGGTCTCAGACGAAGCCCTTCAGGATGTACCCGCTCACGGGTTCGCTGATGCCCTTGAGCTGAATGCCCGGCATCTCCTCGGTGATCACCAGCTCGCGCACCCGGGAGTACGTGTCTTGACTCAGCAGCACGCCGCCAAGCGGCGCCTTCGACTCATGTCGCTGCGCGCGGTTCACCGCGTCGCCGATGCAGGTGTAGTCCCGACGCACGAACCGCGAGCCGATGTCACCACGCACGATCGGCCCGGAGTTCAGCCCGATCCGCATCACCAGCGGTGGCTCTCGATCGGCGTTGAAGCGAGTCAGCGCTTGCTGCATGCCCCACGCGGCGCGCGTGGCGCGCAGCGGGTGCGGTTCGTCGAAATCCGGCCGCTCCTCGAAGACTGCCATGATCGCATCACCGATGAACTTGTCGATGTCGCCCCCCTGCTCCTTGATCACGACGCAAAGGGCGTCGAAGGCCTCGTTCAGGATCGCAACCACCTCCGCTGGAGTCATCCGGGAGCTCATCGAGGTGAAGCCGCTGATGTCGCTGAAAAGCAAGGTCGCGTCGACCTCCTTCGCGCGAATCGCATAAGGCTCACCGCTGACCGACAGCTCCTCGGCGGCCTGGACCGCGCCTTCGCTGATGTACAGGCGCGACGCCTCCTTGTAGCGAGCGAGGCGCGCCTCCGCGAGCACGCGCTCGACGATCGCGATGCACTTGTCCGTGGTGAAAGGCTTGACCAAGTAGCTCGTCAGCCCCGCCGCGCGCATCTGAGCCTGATCTCGCTTGGACTCACGCGCGGTGAGCATCACCAGTGGAACGTCACGTGTCTCCAGGGTGTGGCGCAAGGCATGAACCAGCTCGAAGCCTGTCATGCGTGGCATATCGTAGTCGGTCAACACCAAGTCCGGCACGCTGGCCTTGGCCTTCTCGAGACCATCTGCGCCGTCGACTGCCGTTTCCACGCGAAAACCCTGGCGCCTCAAGCAGTCAGCCACCAGGTGACGAATGGCTGCCGAGTCGTCGACGACCAGGACATGCTCACGCGCGCTGATCATCCGCGTCGCGAGCAAGGAGTGCAAGCGCGTTACCAGCTCCTCCGGAACGACGGGTTTGACCAGATAGTCATCGGCACCGGCGTCGAAGCCGCGCTCCAAGTCCGCAGCCTCACCCAGCGAGGAGCAGATCACGACCGGCACCTCGCGGAATCGCTCGTCCTGCTTGACCTTGCGACACAGGTCGTAACCGCCGAGCTTCGGCATCTCGACGTCGGTCAGCAGGAGATCCGGAGGATCCTGCTCCAGCAGCTGGAACGCCTCCTCTCCATCGAAGGCTTCCCGGACCTCGTATCCGGCACCGCTGAGGATGGGCACCGTGTGCTTGTGGATGAGCTCGCTGTCGTCCGCCAGCAGGACGCAGAGCTTGCCGCGCACGCTACGCTCCAGCGCTGCCTTCAGTTCCTGAGCCTGGAAGGGTAGCTGCAGGCCACGAGAAAAGCCCTGATCCCGGGCGGAATCGCAGCTCTCCAGCTCCAGGCCAAGGTAGATCGCGTGGGGGATCTCGAGCCCTGCCTGGCGAGCACGCTGCAGCACCTCGTGGGCGGGCTCGCCATCCACGTGGGGCGCGAACAGGACGACGTCCGGCGCCTCCCCCGTCTGCTCGAACAATGCGTCCAAGTGCGGAGCGACGAACAGCTCGTGCCCTGCGGGCCGCACGACTTGCCCCACGAACTCGCCGAGGAGACCAGGCGGTGTCACGAGCCCTACACGCATGGCCACCGATGTTAGAGGCCTCGGGCGAAATGGTCCAAGACGTCACGGGAGTGTCTGCGCGACGCGCCCCCGTTGAGACGCAACACCCGGAAATTGGCCCGGAAGCGCGCGGGACGGCGCCTGATCCGCAGCTTGACCCAGGGGGCGGTCGCGCGCGCCTGCCTGGACTCCGCTCTGTTTGCATCGCCGAGCGACCAGGACTACAGGCGCGAGGGTGACCTCGCTCGAAGCCTCGGAGGTTGTCCTGACGTTTCTGGAGAGCGTCGGCCGACGCAGCGAGGCCGAACTCTACCTCGAGCTGTTCCGCAAGCTCCCCAAGGCGAGCTTCGCGGTGATCGCCGCCGAAGCCACCGTCACGCGCCACGCGCGACGCAGCCTGGTGGAGCAGCTTGGCTTTCTGACCCAGCTCGGGCTGGTCGCCCCGCTGCTGCTCGGTCTGTTCGATCCTGAACGCGCCGCCGGGTCCAGCGCAGCGTTGATCGGCAGCTTGCGCGAGGCGGGGCTCGAGGTGAGCGAGCACGCGCCGATGGCTGTTTCCTCCGGGAACGAGCTACGCCGTGATCTGGAGGCGGGGAGGCTGCCTGTCGTGAGCTTCTCCCCCGACTCCAGCGAGGACGATCGCTTCGCGGCGCTCGCGGCGCTCCTGGCATCGCTCGAGAGCCGGAAGCTGGTGGTGCTGAGGAACCGCGGAGGCCTCGGCCCGCATGGGCAGCGGCGCGTGGCCTTGACGCCCGACCACGTGCTGCCTGCTCACGATGGGGGTCTCAGCGTGATCAACCTGCAGACCGATCTGGCCTTGTTGCTCGCCTCCGATTTGCTGCTCCCCGGGGAACCCCAGCTGCTGACGCGCTTGGCGCCGCTCGCCGAGGCCAACCGACGCGTGCAGATCAGCGTCGCCTCGCCGCTCGGCTTGCTGAAGGAGCTGTTCACGGTGCGTGGCGCCGGCACGTTGGTGAAGCGCGGGTCGCAGATCCAGCGCTTCGCGGGCTACGACGACCTCGATCGCCAGCGCCTGAACGGCTTGCTGGAAGCCGCCTTCAACAAGTGCTTGCTCCCGAGCTTCTTCGAGCGCGCCCCCCTGGCGGTGTTTCTCGAAGCAAACTACCGAGGCGCCGCGATCGTCGAGCCTGGCGCAGGCGCTGCCTTTCTCACGAAGTTCGTGGTCGGCCCAGTCGCACAGGGCGAAGGCATGGGACGCGACCTCTGGGAGGCGCTGAAGCGAGATCAGCCCCGCTTCTACTGGCGCGCCAAGCCAGGCAATCCGATCGCCGGCTGGTACGCCGACAACTGCGACGGACTCGTGCGCCTCCCCGAGTGGACCGTGTACTGGCGCGGGCTTGCGCCGCAGGAGGTGCCGACGGTGATCGAAGACGCCCTGACGCGACGCGAAGACTTCGCCCCCCAGCCACCGCCTGCGCGGAGTGATTCAGCGTCCGGCTGATGCCGTAGCGTCTCCCGGACAGGGCGGAACCATCCCCACCGAGCGCGCTGGAATGCCGCACCAACCAGCGCAGACATTCCCCAGCGCGGGTGCTAGAAGCTAGCGCTTCCGTGGCCTACGTCATCATCCTGTTCAGCATCGCCGCAGTCGCGATTGGGGGCTACCTGTTCCTCGTGTTCCGTGAGGTTCCAGGAGCGGTCGAAGAGCGCCTGGGCGAGTACGAGGATCTGCCCCAGGACATCGGGGAGTGGGTGCGCGACACCCAGAGCGACCAGGCGAGGCGCGCCGAGGCCGAGGGCCTTTTCCGCGAGGTTCGCGTGCTGCTGACCCAGGGCGGAACCTTCAAGGGACAGCGCCTGGTGCGCCAAGCCCGCTACCGGGATCTCGAGACGAACAAGATCGCTCGTGTCGAACCCGACGAAGAGCTCAAGCGCAAGCGCGTGAAGAAGTAGCGCGGCCCAGCCGTTTCCTTATGGGAATAAGCCGCACTAGCCGAGCTCGATCGCGCTCCACAGCGCTCCGTCGAGGTCGTCGAAGTCGCCCTTGCTTCGCACGGCCGAGGGAGGCTCTTCCACGATCTGCACCAACGGCGTTCGCTCGGGCATCTGCAGACCGGTTTGGTCGTAGATGGAAACCAGCGTGATCTCGTCCGGCTCGCCCCAGCTCTCGACGTCGTTTCCCACCGCGGGCTCCAGCAACGCCTCGGGCGCCGCGTCGGCACATCGCTGAACACCGGACTCGCACCCGCCGTCGCTCAGCGTGTCCGGAGCGATGTCCACCCAACGTCGCGTGGAGAGGTTGGCCTGTGAGTCGCGCGCCTCGTTCATGATGCCTTCAAACGCATGAGCCTCGCGGAGGCTTTCAGCCGATTGCGGTTTGTTCCTCGCCTCCTGGGCGTCTCGAGGTGGTCCACGACCGAGTGAGTGCCCCTGAAGGCGAAATGCGGCTCACTTCGGCCCCGTGAGGAAGGCCGCGCCCCCAGAGACGTAGTACGCGCACGCTCGTCCCGCGGATCGGGCGAGCACGGAAAGCGAGCACCTGCGCCGGGCGGCGGAGTCAGTCCGCGGAGCCGAGATCCAGCTCGATCACGGTCCAGTCCTTGAGCCGTCCCGACAGCCTGGCGCCCAGAGTGACGAACCACATCTGCACGCCGTACTTCGCCTTGAGCGCATCGTAGACCGCGTCCACCCGCTTGGAGTCGCTCACGATCTCCCCACGACCCTCGTACCATGTCGGCGATTTCCCAACGCCGCCTCGCGCGTCACACGCGGCCACTCGCACCTTGGGATTTCGCCGCAGGCGCTTGACCTTGTAGCTCTTGCCGTTGGTGAAGACTCCCAGCTTGTCCCCCACGTTGACGAACCAGACCGGCGTCTTCACCCCGTTCCCATCGCGCTTGAAGGTCTCTACGTTGATGTAGCGCTCGCTGCGCAGGGATTCGTGGGGCTGCATGACGACTGGCCAGAGCATGGGTGCGGTGCATCCAAACCACAAGCCGCAAACCGTCATCCCGCGCTCGCTGCTGCTCCGCGTGCCCTCGCCGGCGAGCCGCGCAGGAACTCCTCGGGAAAGAGGGCGCCTGAGGCGGTACGGAGCCAGCGAGGCATCGCCCCAGCTCACCGGGCCGGGGTCGACCCACAATTTACCGCGCGGCAACGGCGCAGGCGACTCCCCTCGGTAGGATCATCGCGGGCGGCGAGTCGTCGGGCCCACGGAGGGCTGCTACTCGTCCATCCAACCGTCAGCCAGCGCCTCGAACTCCCGCTCCACCTTCAGGCGACGCTCCGACTCCAGCAGAATCCGGTAGGCGTCCGCTTCTTCCTGAGTCACCGCGGCCATGCGCTGAGTGCTCTGAGTCGGGGCGGGAGGGGGATCGCTGCGACGCGCCGCTTGTGGAATCACCACAGCGCGAACGCGGACGGTGGGGTTCCGAGCGTGCGCCATACTGTCATGATTCTGACGGGCCGGACGACCGATCGCAAGCTGGGTCAGGTGTTCAGGTGCAGAACGAGGCGGGTCGCGTTTCCATGGTGGAAAGCTGACTCCCCTCACCCCCGAATCCCCGGTCGGAGAACCATCGCGGAAACGATGTGGGAGAGGCGCGCGGATGTGTGTGTACCCGCCACACGTCGCTCGCTCGACATACAACTGCACCACCGGGCGACACGTTGGTCGAACGATGAAACGCCACGCGCCGCGGGAGCGAATTGCCCACGCGGCGCGTGACTCCTGGGGCTCGGCGTTCAGCGACCGAGAGCTTCCGCGCGGTTCACGATGCGCGGGGTCAGGAAGATGACCAGCTCGCCTCGAGTATCGCTCGCTCGACGCCGCTGGAAGAGCAAGCCGATGAGCGGGATGTCACCGAAGAACGGGACCTGATCGAGGTTGCGGCCGGTGTTGCGGGTGAAGATGCCGCCGATCACCGCCGTGTGGCCGTCCATGACCAGCAGGTCGGTCTCGGCCTCACGCTTCAGGATGGTCGGGTCGCCGCGAGGCGAGGTCTGGTTGAAGTCCGGCTCATCGCGGTTGATCTTCACGTGCATGCTGACGCTGCCGTCGGCCGTGACGTGAGGCTTCACCAGCAGCTGGAGCTTCGCTTCCTGGAACGTCGTCTGCACACCCTGCGCGCTGATCTGCGAGAACGGGATCAACGTACCCTGGCTGATGCGCGCCTCGCGGTTGTCCAGGGTCAAGATGCGCGGACTCGAGAGGATTCGCAGCATGCCGCTCGACTCTGCGGCGGACAGACGCACGGCGAGGTTGATGGTGTTGTCGATGGAGCCGAAGGTCAGGCCAAGCGCGCCGCCGGTCCCGGTACCGACCGTGGCTGGCAGGTTGACCGCGAAGTTCGGGTTCTGAACGTTGCGCTGGAAGGGCGACAGACCAGCGGTGGGTGTATCGGTGTCACTTGCACCACCAACGACACCCACGCGGTTCGGGAAGGCGAGCCCGGTGGGGTTGCCCGTCGCCGCGGAGAACGACCCATCACCGCCCCACTGGATACCAACGTCTCGCAGGTATCGACTCGTGGCTTCCACGATGCGGGCCTCGACCAGCACCTGAGGTGTCTGAGTATCGAGAGAGCGAGTGAGCTCCTCGATCTGGTTCAGGTTCCCCGCCACGTCACGCACGATCATCACGTTGGTGCGCTCGTCGACGGCGATGCTCCCACGCTCCGAGAGCAGCTCTCGAGCACGTGCCTGGAGCTCTCCCGCCTGGGCGTAGCTCACGGGGATCAGTCGCGTCTCGAGCGGCTCCAGCTTCGCCATCTGGATGCGACGCTGGATCTCCATGTCGCGCTCTTTCTCCAGATCGGCGAGCGGCGCGACGCGGATCATGTTGCCCTGGCGCACCATCCCGAGACTCTTTGCCTGGAGGACCACGCTCATCGCCTGATCCCAGGGCACGTTCCTCATGCGGATGGTCACGGTGCCGCTGACGTTGTCCGCGACCACCACGTTGACTCGACCCACGTCGGCCAGCAGTCGGAGCGCGTCGTGCACGTCCGCGTCCTTCAAGTCGAGATCGATGCGGCGACCTCGGAACGCCGTGCGGCGCTCCTGCCCAGCGATAGCCGGCGAGAAGGCGCCGGCCTGATCCGCATCCTCGGCGTGCTCGACCGCTGCGGTGTCATCCTCGTCAGCTAGCTCGTCGAAGTCCGTGCCGATGCGCGGCAAGCCTTCGGTCAGAGTGTCGACGTGGAGCGTACGGGACTTCCTCGCGGCGCCGCCGTCACGGGCCACTCCGGTCATGCTCGAGGGCAGCTTGCCCGGCTCGTAGAAGCTCCACACGATGGAGTCGCCGCGGCGAGTGACGTTGCCCTGCGCCTTCGGGTCGCTCTCGACCTCCAGGATGATGGTGTGCTTGTCCTTGCCCGAGGCGTAGCTCGCAACGGACGAGACGAGACCGTTGAAGGCGGAGGTATCCAGGCGCCGCTGCAGGCCATCGGGGAGCTTCGCTCCCTTGATGACCAGGGTGCTCTTGCCCCCCTTGGAGCTCGACTGCTGGAACTCGGCGTCACCAGAGACGCGGATCACCACCTCGTCTCGCAGCGACTCGTGGCGGAAGCGGATGTCTCTCACCTGCGCCAGCTCGGGCGTCGCCTTGCGCGTCTCTCGCTCCGCCGGGGCACGCTCGAGCACACCGCTCTTGCCCGGCGCGAAGCTCATCACCAGGCGCTTGCCCTCGACCCGAACGGAGTACTTTGCCTCCTCGAGCAGCGTGACCAGCACCCGGACGACCTTGTCCTGGCCCTTGCCGAAGCTCTGCGTCATCACCCCGCCAACGACGCCATGCCGCTGGGTGAGCGCCCCAGGCGCTCCGCGGACGTCAGCCCCCGGGATGTCGACTATCAGGCGCTTCCCGCCCGAAGACAGCCTCGCCGAGTAGGTCGGTTCGCGATCGAAGGCGACCACCACCTGGGCCTCCCCCTTGGCTTTGGAGCCCGTAACGCGAACGCTGGTCGCATGCTTGAGTCCGGCCGCCGAGGCGTCGGGACTTGCCAGGAGCAAGGTCGCTCCAAGCGCGCACAAGCCGGAGACCCGCACCAGCTGGTGCATGAACCTCGCGGAAGCGCCCTGCGGCGTTTTCGTGTGGTGGTTGCTCGGTGACTTGAGCCTCATCAGATTCGCTCCGGTCGAATCATCCGACTCCAGGGTGAAGCCGGGTTATCGCTGGAAACCGTAACTTGCTGACGCTCGACCGAACAAATTACCGGGGGAACATTCCTGCAGATTGTGGTTCTGGCGCTGGTTGACGCCCGTGATCGCCGCATCCCGGGGGGCATGGACCCCAACACCCGACTACACATCCCCGCTCCACACCGCCCACGCGTCGACGACTCGCGAGCCTCATGGACGCGAGTCGTGAGATCGTGGTCCGAGGCTCAATCGGAGGTCTGGATGTTGTCGGGACGCAACGGGATCACCCGAGTCGCGCTCGGCACGTCTGGGTGCGTTGGATCTTCGCGCACGAGCACGATGTCCTCATCGCGGATGCGGTCGACGCGCCAGTTGATCTCGTACTCGGCGCCCGAGGTGCCAGCCTGGACGCGCTCGGCGCGACCGATGAATTGCCCGCGCTGAACCACATGGCCCTTCCCCGTGGGATCCACCAGCATCGCCTTGGCCGGGTTGATTCGCGTCACGAGACCGATGAGCTTCAGCTCGTCGACCGAGAACTGATCCAGCAACACCTCGCGCTGAGAACGCACGGTGGTCTTGGCTTCTTCGGCGAACATCCCCGCGAACGAGCGGAACGGATCTCGAGAGCGCTCGGTCTCTGCGAAATCAGACTCCTGGAACTCCACCTTCGGCGGTCCAGCGTCCTCGGCGGCACCCGCCATTGCAGAGCCGGCGCTGCTCGGCGGTGGCGGCTTGTACGTCGACTGCACCACCTTCTCCTCGCAGGCCACCCCAGCCAGACCACTGGTCACGAGGCCCAGGGCCAGCAGCACTCGACCGGAGCGCCGCCGCGGCGATCCAGAACCAGACTTGGGAGCCATCACGGAGTGCCTTTCTTGGGACGACCACCTGGCGTGCCCGCTGCGGCGGCGGTGGGATTCTCCGCAGCCTTGAAGGCGGTCGCGAGGGCGACGACCTTGATCTGGAACTCGTCGCCATCCTTCTTGGGGTCCGTCACCGAGATGTTCTCAATATTGATGATCCGGTCGAGCTGGCCAACTTGGTAGAAGAACTTCGCCAGCTGGTGGTAGCGACCGCTGATTTCGATCTTCATCGGCACCCGAGCATAGAACTGCTCAGGCACCTCGGGTTCCGGGCTCCAGGCGGTCAGCGAGACACCAGAGACATTGGCGACGCTCTGCAGCGCGCTCAGGAAGGAGGGATACTCCGTCGTCTGGGGCAACACCTTGTTCAGCTCACGCTGACGCTGCTGACGTTCCGTGAGTTCCTGGAGATCCTTCTGGTAGGCGAACTCGTTTTTCCGTGCAGTTTTTAGCTCATCGAGCAGCTTCTGCTCCCGGTTTCCGGCGGCCTGGATGCGGCTGTTCACCTCGGTGTGGAACAGGGCGAAGTAGACCGCGGCCACCGCGAGCATGACCACGGTGACGATGATGACCTTGGCGGCCATCGAGAGGCGGGACAGTGCCGATTCACCGCGAGCCATGTCAGTACCTCACCTTGGCTTCGAGCTGGAACTGCACCAGCTCTAGCTTGGTCGTGGAGTCGATCTGCTTCTTCGCGGGCAACAGCTTCACGTCGTAGAAGTAGCTCGACAGGTTCATGCGCTTCGCCAGCTCGGAGACGTCTTCGCCGTCACGGGCGTAGCCCTCGAGGCGCACGTTGCGTTGCTCCTCGACGAACTTGGTCAACCACAGGCGCCGCGCGTCCCAGCCCGGGTTGTAGACCGCGAGGGGATTCGTGCGTCGCAGCTGGTTCAGCTTGTCAGGATCGACGCTGGGACCGCGCCCGGGAGTCAGGATGCGCGCCAGCTCCAGCAGCATCGCTGTCGGGCCCGAGCGGGCGCTCTGGAGCTTCGAGATGGCGTCCTCGCGCGCACGCAGCGTAGCGAGCTGGGTCTTGACGTTGTTGTGGTTCGCGACCTTTGCGACCGACGCGTCGATCTGTGTCTGAAGCTCTCGGTTCTGGCGCTCCTTGGCCTCCAGCTCCTGGTTCTTGAAGCTGTGGAACACGAACAAGCTCACGGCTTCGATCACCACCAAGAGCAGACCAGCAACCAACCACAGCTGGCTCCCCTCGCGCTGCTCCGCGCGGCGCTTCTGGGGTAACAGGTTGATGCGAATCATGACGGACGGCTCTCCTTCTCCTTGCGAAGGGTCAGGCCGAGGGCCACTGCAAGTTGCGCGGCGCGCGCCTGCAGCATGTTCCCGTTGATGGTCCGATCTTCGATCGACACTCGCTCGAGGGGCGACCAGACCTCGACCGGCACCCGCGACCGGTTCTCGATGGCTTGCCCCAGCGCCGCCAGGTTGGCCGTGCCGCCGGTGACGAAGATGCGGCTGATCTCCCCTTCACCGCTCGTCGCCATGAAGAAGTCCAGCGAGCGCTGGATCTCCGCCGCGATGGTGTCGCTGACGGCTTCGATCACCCCCACCACTTGCTGCGGCAGGATTCCGCCGTCCGGTGTCGCGGTCCCGTCGACGCCACCGCACTTGTAGGCTTCTGCCTGATCGAAGGGCACGCCCATCTGCTTCTGGATCTCTTCGGTGATCACGTTACCGCCGTTGGCGATCTCACGGGTGAACGCCGAGACACCTCCCGCGATGATGTTCAAGGACGACAGGCTCGCCCCGACGTTGATCAAGGCGATGGTCTGATCACCTGGCAAGCCGCGCGACACCTCGAACAGGTTCTGAACGCTGAACGCGTCGATATCGCACACGACGGGCTTCAACTTCGCGTCGCGGGCGAGCTGGGCATAGTCCAGGATCTGCTCGCGCTTCGCGGCCACGAGGAGCAAGTCCATCTGGCTTGCCTCCGGACGCCGTCGCAAGACCTGATAGTCGACCTGGACGTCCTTGATATCGAAGGGGATGTGCTGCTCCGCCTCCCAGTGGATTTGCTCCTCTAGCTCTGCAGCGGTCATCATCGGCACGGTGATCTTGCGGATGATCACGTTCTGCCCCGAGACGCTGAGCGCGCACTCTTTCTGGCGGATCTTGTTGTCCGTGAAGATGCGTTGGAGAGCTTCGATCACGTTGCCCGCATCCATCACCTGACCATCGACGATGGTCTGGGGAGGCAGCGGGGTGTACCCAAGGCGCACCAGCCCGTAGCCTCTTCGGCTCTCCTTGATCTGGCAGACCTTGATCGAACTCGTTCCAATATCGACCCCGACCAGGTTCTTTCCTTCAGCCATCTTTCCTCACTCGCAACACACCGCGGGAAGCTGCAGTGAAAGTGTGGCATCGCCGTGGATCGACCGCCAAGAAAGCGCCGTTTGCCAGCGCGCAGTTGCTCGCGACTTCGCTAAGCAACGGCGGATGACCCGCTTCACTAAGTTCCGTGCCCGCTCGAGCTAGGGGCCTGGGGGGTGAGGTGCCTTGCTTCGAGTCATCACCGACGCCGACGCGATGTTCGCGTCCTCACCAAAATTGGTCCAACGATGACGATGGACGCTAAGGCCCAAGAGGTCGCATGCGCGTCTCGAGCCGTCCCCTGTTCGCAGCTGTTTTCGCCTGGTTTCTCAGCGTCTGTCTGCTCTGTCTCGCGACAGGCACGGCGCACGCCGAGAGCAACTCGAAGCATCCCATCGTCCACCGCGTTCAGGCTGGGCAGACGCTGGGCATGATCAGCCACCGCTGGCACATCCCGGTCTCCGGCCTGTGCACGGCGAACGGCATCAGTCGCAAGCGCCCCATCCACCCAGGGCAGGAACTCATCGTGCCCGCTCGGGACGATCAGGACGGAAAGCAGGCAGCGAAGCTTCGCCGGCGAGGTTTCCTCGATGATGAAACGCGGCCGAAGCTGCTCGATGAGCTCGAGCAGGCGGAGAAGGCGGAGCGCGCAAAGGCACAGCGAGCCAAGAAGGCGGAGCGCGCAAAGGCACAGCGAGCCAAGAAGGCGGAGCGCGCAAAGGCACAGCGAGCCAAGAACGCAGAGCGCGCGAAGGCACAGCGAGCCAAGAAGGCAGAGCGGGCGAAGCAACGCCGCAGCAAGCTGGCCCGCAAGGATCGGCGAAGCGGAAAGACGCAGCGCTCCCGGGCAAGCAGCTCCTCCCGAGCCAAGGCAACTCGTGGCAAGTCGACTCGCCACCACGGCAAGCGAAGCGGGTACGTGCGAATCAAGGGCCTGATGGGCTCCTGGGAGGGCTACGCCATCGATCGCAAGGGCAATGTCACCAGCGCGGCGAAGCGTGGGTTCCGGAAAGTGCTCCGCTCCTGGCGCACCGGAGCAGCGTCTGACATCGAACCGAGGCTGATCCACATGGTAGCCGACGTCAGCGATCACTTCGGCGGCAAGCAGATCCTGGTGGTGAGCGGCTACCGTCCGGTGCGCAAGACCCAGTTCACCCCTCACTCGCGCCACAACTTCGGCCAGGCGATGGACTTCCACATCCAGGGCGTGTCCAACGAGGAGCTGCGAGACTACGCCCGCAAGTTCTCCAAGGCGGGCGTCGGCTACTACCCCAACTCGAGCTTCATTCACCTCGATGCGCGGGAGTACCGAACCTACTGGATCGACTACTCGGGCCCCGGTGAGCGTCCGCGCTATGCGCACCAGGGCTACACGGGTCGCAAAGGGAAGGCCGACGAGCAGCCGGAGAAGCAGGAGCCGACTCCGCCGTCAGAGCCCGAGGCCTCAAAAGCAGACACCCAGAAGTCGGACCCCGAGAAGCCCGAAGCCCAGAAGTCCGGCGAGGCGAAGGTCGCGCGCAGCGACGGCTAGCCCCCCTGTGCAGGCTCGGCACGCTGAGGGAGCTCCCTCGCCCCAGGATCCGATCCCCGCGGATGGACGTGGCGCCGGTGCGCTGGCGCCAGCGTCAAGGCGTTGACTCCTCGCCTGCTCGATACCTGACGTAACGGCGAAGCCCCAGCGGGATTAAGCCTTGGTTCGCGCTTTGGCTGTCGAACAGCGGCAGCTCCCGAGCTGGCACGCGGCGTGCTCAAGGCTCCCTCGGGAGGTATCAACATGCAGCCGAACGAGACGACTCGACCGAGTCGAACCGCCACCAAGACCAAAGCCAAGGCCCAGAGCGCGGAGCCGCGGGAAAGCAGCCGCAAGGCGCGCACGGCGCCCGTACGCAGCCATCGCAAACCGCGCGGCAACAGCCCTTCCAGCTCGGTGCGAGAGGCCCAGCCCAGTCTGCGCAACGCGAGCGCGCTGACACCCAGCCGTCATTCCAGCGTCGTGGCGACGCGGCCCACCGCCTCGCAACAGGCGCTGTTCGATCAACTGCTGCCCCTGGCGCGTCAGATCGTCGGTGGCTTCCAGCGGCGGTTGCCTCGCAACGTGCTGCGAGACGATCTGCTCGGCGCCGCCATGGCGGGTCTCTGGGACGCCATCCGCAAGCACGGCGACCAGACCGAAGGCAACTTCGAGTGGTACGTGCGAGTCCGGATCCGCGGGGCAATACTCGACGAGCTACGCGCTCAGGACTGGCTCCCGCGCCGCGCGCGAGCCGCCGCGGAGCGCCACCCGACAGGACGCGGCGCACCGAACGTGATCCGCTTCGACGAGGTGAGCGACTCGGAACAGAACCGCTGCCTGGCGACGCCCGAGCGCTTCAGCGCCGAGCTAGCCCTGCTCAAGGCGGACGAGAGCAAGACCCTGCGGCGCGCGATCGCGCAGCTACCTGAACGCGAACAGCAAATCATGACCCAGCATTATTTCCGCGGGGTAAAATTCAAGGACCTGGGCACCCAGCTCGGGGTCAGCGAGCCTCGCATCAGCCAGCTACACGCGCGAGCCGTGGCCCGCCTGCGAGAGCTGCTCGCCGAGGCCGCCTGAGCGCGCCGCGCGCTACTTGCCCTTGGGCGGCGGGTAGTCGTAGCTGGAGGGCTTGGTCGAGGGCGTCGCGCCCTCCGCCTTCCAGCGGAACGCATAGGGCCGCATCGGCATGCCGAGCGCGTAGAGCGCCGTCGCTTCGTAACCTCCTAGCGGCGGCGTCGCCGTTCCAGCGCGATGCACGAACGCCGGGTGCTGCGTGCCGCGGTCGAGCTCTGCCACCCGCCGACAGCCCACCCTGAGCAGGACGCTGGCGAGCGGGTCGCTGCTGTCGTGACGCGCCATCGCGACGACCACCCGACCCCGCTCCGTGACGCAGAGCGCGCCGCGCTTGCGCATGGCGCCGCGCTCACGTGCGACGGGCAGCAGCTCACCAGCCTCGGCGAGCAACGGGAGCTGCGCCAGGTGGCGCCCCGAACCGCTCTCGATGTCCTGAGCGTCGCCCAGCAGCTGGATCGCGCCGTCCTCCACCACCAGGGTGGCGAAGCCCGACTTCGAGGGCACTGCCGGCTTGCTGTCGAAGGCCAGGCCGAGCGCAGTGGCGCTCGTCGTGTTGCCGAGGCTGACCGACGCAACCACCCGGTGCTTGTCGTCTCCGGTCAGCTCGAGGAGCTTCGGGCCAGCGCCGGGGGAGGCGTACTCGTTCGATCCCGCCGTGAGCCTCCACGCGACACGGCCTGGCTCGAAGCTGAACAGCTCGACGGCGAGTGACCCGAGCGACATTTCCCCCTGGAAAATTCCAGGCCACCACGCGGGCATCGGTTGAGTCCCGGGGGCCACTTGCCAGCGCACCTGGGAGGGGTCGTTTGGCGTAGGGTCCCGCAGCATCACGTAGAAGAAGTCCTTGGCAGACCAGCGCACGAACTTGTCAGGTGCAATGCCCATCTCGGGGTGCGCCTTGGAGAGCTGGAACTCCTTCTTCTTCAGGTCGACGATATCGGTGAAGACGAACCCGCAATGCCCAGGGTTCATGTCGAGGTGAATGCCGTAGCCACAGCCGGCCTGGCGCAAGGCCTTGCCGAGTGTCGGTCCGTCGATCTCGTTGCTCCAGCCGTAGTAGAGGTGCCCGGACGGTGTCACGCAGAGGGCGGTGCGCTCGGTCATCACGCTGGTGCCCGCCAACTGCCAGCCCCAGATGTAGCGCCCGGTGGGGTTCGCCACCCCATCCTCGACCAACGGGTCCAGGTTCTGCCGAAAGCTCTCCAAATCCGCAGGGATATCTGTCGTCTGGGGCCAGCTGCCCAGGCCCACGCGGTGATCATCGGTGACGACGACCGTCGCGCCTCCAGGGATGGGGGGGAGGAGCACTCGCTTGCGCACCATCATCCCGTACTTGCCGTGGGTCGTCTTGAACGCGCCATTGAACGTGCCGACCACGCGTTTCAGCACCTCGGGCTCACGGGGCAGGCGCCCTGATCCGGGGGGACCCGTGAGCGGTTTCGGGTCCTCGAAGCCGGCTTCCATGCCGATCTCCAGGCGCCGCATGTCCATCGCGATCAGTTGCAGCTCGGCGTAAGGACGCTTTGGATCCGGACGGATGAAGGTCTTGTAGAAGTACGCCGGAGGTTGTTCTCCCGACGCGCTCTTCGCGCCAGGCGACTTGGCCAACCAGGGCAGCTCGACTGGCACCCACTCGCCTTCTCCTGGCTTGGTCTCCTTCCAGAGCGAGGGCACGCTGGGTGGAGGCCAGCTGCTCTTCTCGCCCTCCAGCTTCGAGTCGTCGAGCATGGTGGCGACGGGTTGCTCGTCCTCGCTCTGAGCCTCCGCCTTGAGCTCCGACTGTCCGCCGTTCTTGTCGAACAGGTTGTACGTCGTGCGCTTGAAGGTGTCCTTGGCGCCGAACACCTGATCTTCGAGCCAAGCGATCGGGCCCGGGCCCACCTCCGCACGCACCGTGTCCACCGCCCACAGGATGAACGGCTTCTCGAAGTGGCGCTGGGTGACGGCCTTCGCAGCGTACGCTTGTCCCCCTTCGGCGCCGATCAGCTCGTGCTTGTCGAGGTCGTAGGTGAGGTTCCTCCCCCCAACCCCCAGATCGATCGAGAGCAGGGAAGCGTCCATGCTGAGCCTGGCTCGTTGCGCAGGGATCTCGAACAGGATGTCCGCGCGTCCGATTCCGGCGAGGCTCCCGGTGTCTTGAAAGGAGGTCAGCCCGAGCAAGAAGCGGTCGAACCCCTTCCCAGGCTTGTCTTCCGCACGGATACCCGACGTGTCGAGCACCGAGACGCCCTGGATCTGGCCGAAGGCCACGGTCGCAAAGACCGCGCGGTTACCCTGCAGCTCGAGTCCGACGTCATCACCCACCTCGGTATCGGTGATGTTCCGCATGCGGGTCACGCCGATGGGCTGGCCCTCCCGGGTCACCCGCACGAAGGCGCGATAGACGTCGTGGGGCGCCCCCGCCTGCTTCGCCCCGAGAAACAGCACCGGCCGACCGAACACCAGATCTCCCAGCATGCCGCGGCTGGGCTCCCAGTGGATGTCGCTCGGCTCGACCACGGCTCCAGCACGCTCGCCCAGCATCTCGGCGACCCCTGGCAAGGTGCGCGGTGGCGGGCCGGAGCCGCGCGCGTGGTTCACGATCGCGACCAGGGCGATCAGCCCCGCGATGGGTCCGCGGGAAATCGCCCAGCGCTTGAGCTTCGACGCCGGACCTGTCGGGCGCGCCTTGGCGCTGGAAATCGGGACCGCGGGCGAAGAAACCACCGCCGGGGTCTACCCATCCGCAGGCGCCCGGGCAAGTCCGTGAAGCTTGTACACACTGCCGGGCGCTGGTACGCCCCGCGGTTGGACGGCTGTGACCGGTCCCGGCTAGCCCGCCACGTCCCTTCGGAGGCACGAAAGACCAACCCCCCGCCTCGGGCCAGCCTCGCGACGCGCCAAGCCGCGCGAGCAGCGTGCCCAGCCCCCAGGACGCGAACCAGAGACCCCGGGCGCCCGTGAAGGCGCAGAGAAGAAAAAGAACTCAGGAGTCAGCGTGGGCGATAGCGCAGCCAACAAGAACCTCTTGGTCCGCATCCTGACCTCGGTCGTGGTGGTCCCATTGTTGCTCGCAGCGATGTTCGTCGCGCCCACCTGGGTCTGGTACTGCGTGGTCGGCCTCGCCTGCGCCATCGGTGGCCAAGAGCTCTTCGGCATGACCCATCCGGGCGACAAGGTCGCTCAGGCAATCGGCATCCTGGCAACCGCGAGCGTGAGCGTCACCCTCTACTTCTGGGGGAGCGACGCGCGAGTGCTGGTCACGCTGGTGTTCGTGATCGTACTCCAGGGGGCGTTGGTCCCGCTGTGGCGCCTGGGCGAGATCCCCAGCGCGGGCCTGCGCATCATGGCCGGCATGGGTGGCCCGCTCTACGTCGGGGGTCTGCTCACCACCATCGCTCTGATCCAGCGCGACTATCACGCTCACGGTGGGCCCGGCATCGTGGTGATCATCCTCGCCATCGCCTGGCTCGGGGACACGGGCGGCTACTTCGCTGGACGCTTCCTCGGCAAGACCAAGCTCTACCCAGCCGTCAGCCCAAAGAAGACTCGCGAAGGCTTCGTGGGTTCGCTGTGTGGTTCGGTGATCGGGGGCGTCGTGTTCCAGCTGTTGCTGGTCCCGGAACTTCCCACCTGGCAAATCGCCATCGTCGCGCTGGTCGCTGGCGCACTGGGGCAGATGGGTGACCTGGTGGAGTCTCTGCTGAAGCGATCCACCGGCATCAAGGACAGCGGTTGGGTGGTCCCAGGTCATGGCGGCATCTTGGATCGCCTCGACGCGGTGCTCGTCGTCAGCCCCTTGATGTACCTGTACCTGCTCTGGGCCCAACCGTTTCCGTCCTGAAGCCGACTCGACCGTCCGTTCGTTCGCTTCACTCGGCTCGCTCGGGCGCTCGGCGCGCGGTGCCGCTTCGACACCTCGAACCAAGCGGTGAGCGCACGGAAGCAGCACTACCTTGCATGCCGCAGCGCGCAGTCAGCGATCGCGCGAACGCGAGATGAAGTGCGCAAGAAACAACGCGGATCGCGTGTGACGCGGAAAAGCAGGCGCGAAGTTGAACAGCTCCACTACGCAACTCCAGGTAACGCGACGCGTTGCCTAAAAATCGACTTCACAGCGAAGGAAACTCATCGAAAAGTCTGCTTATGCGCGCTATTCGCCGCGCGAAACATTGCGGATACATTCACTCCCTCACCGGGATGACTGGTCACCAAACGCACGCCCAACCTTGGCGCCGAAGCAACACACCGCAATGCGCTCAGGAGAAATCCCAACATGACTCAAAGTGCCGTGACGGAAGCCCCGACTTCCTCGGAAACGTCTTCCACCAAGCGCCCCTCTCGCCGTCCCAGCGCTCCCCCGAGCGAAAAGCACCAGTTTTTCCGCGTGATCCAGGGTTACCTGGACGAAGCGGCCAAGCTGATCGAGATGCCGGATTATATCCGCACGATACTGAGGCAGCCGAAGAACGAGATCATCGTCAATTTCCCCGTGCAAATGGACAACGGGGAGTACCGCCTCTTCAAGGGCTACCGCATCCAGCACTCGAACATCCTCGGCCCGTACAAGGGCGGGATGCGCTACCACGAGGGCGCATCGCTGGATGACTTCAAGGCGCTTGGCGCGATGATGACGTGGAAATGCGCGCTGATGGACCTCCCCCTCGGCGGCGCGAAGGGCGGCATCAAGTTCAACCCGTATCAGGTGAGCCGCGCGGAACTGCAGCGCATCACACGCCGCTTCTTCCACTCCCTAGGCGGCAACATCGGCCCAGACTACGACATTCCGGCACCGGACATGGGGACCAGCGGCCAGACCATGGCCTGGGCCATGGACACGTACATGAACACGGTCGGCATGGTGAGCAAGCAAGCGGTGATGGGCGTCGTCACCGGCAAGCCAGTGACCAGCGGCGGTACACACGGTCGCGTGAAGGCGACGGGCCAAGGCGTGGTTCACTGCATCCGCTTCTGGGCGGATCGCAATCGCTTCGACCTGCACGGCAAGAAGCTGATCGTTCAGGGCTTCGGCAACGTGGGATCCCATACCGCGGTGTTGCTCAGTCACATGGGCGTCTCCACGGTGGGTGTGGGCGATCACACGGGCTACCTGTACAACCCCGAGGGCTTCAACGTTTACCGACTACAGGAGTACGTGGCGGCGAACGGCTCGATCGCCGGCTACCCCAACGGTCATGCGGTCAGCCGCGAGGAGTTCTTCAATATCCAAGCGGATATTTTCGTGCCCGCCGCACTGGAGAACCAGGTGGACGTCGCCGAAGCGAACGCACTGAACGGCGTGCGACTGGTGGCCGAGGGCGCCAACGGTCCCTGCTCGGTCGCTGGTGAGAAGGTGCTGCGCGAGCGCGGCATCGACGTGCTCCCGGACGTGTTGGCCAACGCGGGCGGCGTCACCGTCAGCTACTACGAGTGGGTGCAGAACCGGCGCAGCGAGCAGTGGACGCTCGAGGAGGTCGACACGCGCCTCGAGGGTGCGATGCGCGACGCTTACCGCCGAGTGGAGGAGTTCGAACGCGTGCACGACTGCGGGATGCGCTTGGCCTGCTACGGCGTGGCCTTGCAGCGGCTACAGAAGGTGTACGAGGAGCGCGAGATCTTCCCGTAGCCAGGGGCGAACGACCGGACACGTGCGGGCGAGGCAGGGCTAGAGCCCTGCCTCGCGGCTATTTGGAGACCAAACCGGGCGCCGCCCCATTGGGCTTGTCGCCGGGAGCGCGCTCTGCTCCCCTGCACCCATGATCCCCCTCGTGGTCGTGGGTGGCCTGGAGCTACCCGCAAGCGCTCGAGCCGCCTGGCTCGCCGAGTCCCTGGACCCGAACCGCTACCAGGACTGGCCTGAGGAGACCCCGTTGATCCGCGGGGAAAGTTCCGGGGCTTTCGACACGGTGGGTGACTTGCTCGGCGCCTTGCCCGAGCTAGAAGCCCCCGCGTTCTTCGAGCTCACGGCGGACGGGCTGCGGTGCTTTCTCACTCCCGACGCGGCCGAGGACCTGAGCCAGGACATCGCCACGGCACTGCGCCTCGCCGAGCGACACGGCGGCCAGGGCCTGGTTGCCTTCGTGGCTTTCACAGAGGAAGTGGCTTGCGTGTTACCGGTCGGTGAGGGAACGGGGCTGGACGCGCCGACCTGGATGCCAGCCGCCGAGGTGCTGGGCGTCGAGGTGATCGCGTTGCCATTCATCTCGGTGATGGACTACATCAAGGCCCTCGGTGCGAATCCCGACTTGACCCGCGATCAGTTCCTTGCGGAACGACGGGGGCTGGGTCTGAGGCCCCTCCAGGAGCAGCCGCTGCACCAGAACTTGCTGAAACGTCTCGCGGGCATCGACCCCGCCGAGATGCACCGCGCGATGCACGAAGGCGAGGTCGCCGACATCGAAGGCAAGCCGCTCAGCAAGACCCACGCAGACCCAGAGAGTCTGAGCAAGGCGATCGAGGCGGCGACGCCGGCGGTGCGCGCAGCGGCCATCGAGTTGCTCAGCCTGCTCGACCCGGACACCACCACGGAGCACGCGGTGGAGCTGCTGAAGGATCCTTCACGCCAGGTCAGACGTCACGCCGTCATGGCGCTCGGCAATGCCGCCACCGATGTGGCGTTCGAGCACTTGCTCGAGCTGGACCAGGGCTCCCTGGACGACGACCCGGTGCTTCAGGGTATCCTCCGGGAAGCAATCGAGAAGAGCGAAGCGCCGAGCGCGGACGAGCGCGTGCTGGCACGCATCCGAGAACACGCCAAGGAGGAGCCCTGGGACGACGCCAAGCGAGGCACCGCGGAGCGCACGACGCTGACGCGGCGTGCCGCCTTGGCCCTGGAGCACGCCGCCGCCCGGCTCGGTCACAAGGTGGCGCCCGCGCTCCAGAACTGGTTCGAGAAGCACCCCCACGAGGAGTTCCGTCGCGCGGCAGCGCAGGCGCTCGTGGAGAGCCAGGTAGACCTCACCCCCAAGCAACAAGAAGCCATCCAGCTCGCGTTGATGGGCATGGGAAAGGGCGCCAACCAGGACGAAGCCCGGCGCCTGGCCATCCTCGGTGTTCCGCGGGGAGATTACTCCGGGGGACTGATGCGATTCCAGGACATCGACGCGAAACAACTCGCATCGCTACTCGACGAGGGCTTCGCACACCCGGAGATGGCTCAGAACGAGGCGCCGCCGATCAGCCTGTTCCTCGAGTGGATGCAGCGTCACCCAGAGCTCAAGGCGGGCGGCTACCTGATCCCGCCTTCGCGCCCCGACTATCGCTTGAGCCTCGACACCCTCACCCTCGACGACCTCGAGGGAGTGCCTCGAGAGCGCCGGGAGGAGCTCGAGGAGCTCTTCGAGGCGCTCGGAGAGACAGCCACCAACGTCGAGCCCGAAGGCTACGCGCTCAGGCGCTGGTGGACTTGACCGCGCTGCGCCGCCGGGCACGCCGACACACAGCGCAGCCGACACACAGCGCAGCCGACACCCAGCGCAGCCGACATTGACAACGCGCGTACCTTTCCGGGATTCTCCAGCTAGGTGGGCGCTTCACAAGGGTTCAGCCTTCATTGGCGAGTGCTGAGTGTGGGAGCGTGCTGCGCTGCATGGACTGGCGCGTTGTGCTGGTCGACGACGGCACAGGCAGTGGAGACCGAAGTCACCGCCCGTGTCGACGCGCAGTTCTACACCCTGCAGTCGCCGTATGGCGATCCGACCGTGCGGCGGCGGCGCTACACCCAGACCCTGGGGCTGTCCTTGTACAACCTCCAGGGTGATTACGCGCCCGGTGAGCCGCAGCTCTTCGCCCGCGCCCTGATGCGCCTGGACGCCGACTTCGGCCAGGAGTCTCCCGAACGGGATCCGCGTCGCGGCGATCGCTACGTACCCGGTCTAGAACAAGCCCCGATCGACCTGATGTACGCCTACGTCGAAGGTCGCAACTACGCAGGCGGCCTGCTCGGCTTCAAGCTGGGACGGCAGTACGTCACGGACGCGCTCGGCTGGTGGTCCTTCGATGGCGGCTCGGTCCGCCTCACGACCCCGGTCTACTTCCACGTCGACGTCTACGGAGGCTTCGAACAGCGCGGCGGCCTCCCGCTGCTCGGCAGCAGCCGCTTCGAGAGCCAGGGCGTGTACCGCGGCGCGCGTACGAACCTCGAACTCACCGACTGGCCCAGTTTCCTCGAGGAGACGAAGCCCGCTCCCGCCTACGGCGTCGCCATCGAGAGCGAGGGCGTGCACTGGATGCACGGTCGCCTCAGCTACCGCAAGGTCATCAACCGGGACGAAGTGCTCCTCACCCCCTTCGCCGATGGCAGCGGTGGATTTCATGTGGTCAAGGGGGATCGCGTCTCGAGCGAACGCGTCGGCTACGCCTTGCGGGTGAATCCGGCGGAGCTCGGGAGCCTGCAGGGTGAGGCGGTCTACGACCTCTACAACCAGGTGTTCAGCGAGTACGGCGGCGGCGTCGACGCATACGTCACCCAGCAGCTGACCCTCGGCGCCGACTACGACTACTACCTCCCCACCTTCGATGGAGACTCGATCTGGAACTGGTTCAGTCACAACGGCCAGACCACCCTCACCGGGCGCGGCGAGCTCGAGCTGGGCCCCCGCTTCGACGTGGCGCTCTCGGGTGGCGCGCGTCTGTACGAGACCGACGGCGACCCCGTGACCTATGGGGCGTACCAGACGTCCAGCCTCGATCCCGATCGTGAGAGCATCAAGACGCTGGTCGATCGCTTCGGTGACGTCTCCGGCACTTACCGCTGGCCAGCGGGCTCGGTGAACCTGCGCAGCATGCTCGAGACCGGTGAGCGAGGGCACCGCTACGGAGGCGACGTCACCACACGCCAAGCCTTCGACAACCAGCGCTACGACGCGATGCTCAACCTCAGCCTGTACGACTGGAGCGATGCCTTGCGCCCGCAGCGCGACGCCACCAGCTTCGGCTACGTGCTGGGACTCGGGCACCGACTGGTCGACGACGCGCGCGTCGGACTCGAGTGGGAGCACTTCACCAATCGCCTCGTCGGTCAACGTTACCGCGTGGTAGCAACCTTGGACTTCAGCCTGCTGCGATGACTGCCAAGCCGCGACCTCAGCCTCCCACGACCGCGCAGCGCGTGTCCTGGCTCGTACTGGTGGCGCTGTGCGTGTGCGCGCTGGCCGCTGGCTGGGCGCAAGCCAAGCCAACGCCAGCACCCGTCAAGGCGAAGTCGGCGGCGCCGAAGCCCGACCAGCTCCAGGCCGAGCACGTGCATGGCCTGGCGCCCCTGCCTGGCGACGCCGAGGTGCCGCTCAAGGACCGGCCGCCGGGCGCGACCAGGGACGATGGAGGACCGAGCCCGGTAATTTTCCCTGCGCAAAAATTGACCATCCGGTTCAACCACAAGAAGCACGCGGGCGAGCTCGGCATGAGCTGCACGACTTGTCACGACGCCGCGAAGAACAGCAGGCGGAGCAGCGACTCGCTGCTGCCATCACCGGTGCGCTGCGACGGCTGCCACAGCACCGACCACCGCGATCTGAACGCCGTGAGCGGCGACCCGGACGACCTGATGAGCCAGTGCGGATTCTGTCATCTCGGCTACAAGCCGGGCGACGGCAACCGAGTCGCGCGCATGGACGTCCCGAAGCCGAACCTACGCTTCAATCACCAGGCCCATCTCGAGCGAAACATCGACTGCGCGCAGTGTCACGGCATGGTGCAGAACATCGAGCTCGCCACTCGAGACCAGCTGCCGCGCATGAAGGGTTGCTTCCGTTGTCATCAGGCGCCAGAGCCGGTCCGAGGCGAGGCGAAGGGCGAGTGCACGACTTGCCACCTGACCAAGGGCGGCGATCAGCTGATGCGTACTCGATTCGCCAGCGGCACCCTCAAGCCTCCGCGGTGGCTACACAACGCCGGGCACGGGGCGGACTGGCTCGCGCGGCACAAGCGCATCGCCGGCGCTGACTCCCAGATGTGCTCCAGTTGCCACACGGAACAGTACTGCACTGACTGCCACGATGGCCGGGTGCGCCCGCGCAACGTCCATCCGAACGACTTCATCAGCATGCACCCGATTGCCGCGCGGCAGAACTCACCGCGCTGCACCAGCTGCCACCAGCAGCAGAGCTTCTGTATCGGCTGCCACCAGCGGGCCGGCGTCACCCTCAGCGGGCCCTACGCGAACTTCTCGGGGCGGGGTCGCTTTCATCCGCCGAAAGCAGAGTGGACCGATCCGCCACGCTCGGCGAACCACCACGCCTGGGAGGCCCAGCGCAACCTCAACGCGTGCGTCAGCTGCCACCAGGAGCGCGACTGCTTGATCTGTCACTCGAGCGCCAGCGTGGGCGGGCGTGGAGTGGATGGTGTCGGGAGCCGGGGCCAGGGCGTGAACCCCCACCCCAGCGGATTCACCAGCCGTTGCGGGCGCGCGCTCCGCAAGAACGCCCGCTCCTGCCTCACCTGTCACGATCCTGCGGATCCTCAACTCCGGGAGTGCCGTTGATGTCGCGACAACAACTCGGCCAGCCGTCCGATGGACCGCGACTGGGATCGGGTTCGGGGGTGAGGCGCTCCGCTCAATCTCCTGAAATTACACAAGAATCGAATAGCCTCTCCGCTGAGCAGACGATGTCGTCGAACCCCTCAGCGCTGCTCACTCTCCCCCCCAACAGCCCAGGTGGAGGACCGCTGCCGACGATTCCTCCAGCAAACCCCTTGCTCGTCGGTTTGGCGCACGGCTATAGCCTGGGGCCCGCGAATTGGCGGTTTTCCGCCAATCACCCGTGGGAAGAGGAGGCCGTCCGTGAAGGAGCTCGTCCGCTACTTGCTCGACAACTTGCAATTGGATTTTCAGGGAGACATCACCATCGAGAAGATCCGGGAGTTTCTGCGGGAGGACGACAGCCGCGAAGCGCGCAAGCTGCTGAGCCGCCTGATCGAAGAGAAGGGCGCCGACGATCTGCTCCTGGCCCTGGCAGACGTGTTGCGGGAGAGCATCGAGACCGGTGTGACCGAGGACAAGGTCCGCGAGCAGCTGAACCTCTACGCGGAGGCCTGAACCGACTACTCGCGCCAGCGCGTCGCTTGAGCATCACCGCGCTGGCCTCGTTCGCCCTCTTGGGCTGCGATCAAGGCGAGCCCACGCTCGACAAGAATCATGGGCCGCCACTCCACGTGGTGGCCACCTACCCGACTCCTGGGCAAGGGACCGACTGCCAGAGCGCACCGGACTGCGAGGGCGTTCCCCTCAACACCGACATCGAGCTGCGCTTCGATCGCTTCCTCGATCCGTCCACCGCGATCCGCCAGAGCGTGCTCCTCTACAGCACGACGCCGGATGGCGCTGTCTTCCTGGAACCAGAGTACGACGTCGTAGAGCGCGTGGTCCGCTACCGCCTGTTCGAAGACGGCCGCCTGGAGCCGAGCACGCTCTATACGTTCGAGCTCGTCGTTGCCTCCGAGGACGGCGCGAACGGCTTCAGGGCGTTCGACGGCGCTCCCCTCGAAGCCTCCGGGGTGCCCTTGAAGTTCAACTTCTTCACGGGTACTGCCGACGAGTCCAGGCCAGCAGAGCCGAGCGTGCCGAGCTGCCAAGAGATCCTGAACCTGTTCCGCGGGGATCGCGCGGGCTGCGGCAACTGCCATGTGAGCAGCCCTGAGGGACGGGGTGGCTGCGCCGCCGAAGAAGCGCCGGACCCGAGCACCGGGGAGTGCGTCGGCGTCCCCCGCCAGGGTCTGGACTTGAGCAGCTCGAGCGGGGTCGAGCGCACGGCGTTGAACCAAGTCGCACACCAGACGGAGATCGGCCCGCGTGCAGACTCCCCGCTGGAGAACCCGAAGCGAGTTGGCGTTCAGATGCCAATCATCGACCCCGCCCGCCCCGAGAACAGCTACATGATGTACAAGCTGCTACGCAACGAGAGCAACTTCATCCAGGGCGCGGCGCCGGGCGCCAGCGTTCATCGAGTAGCGTTGCCGAGCGGAAAACTGGTCGCCGACGCAGCCGAGCGCGAGCGGCTGCGCGAGTGGTTCGTGCGCCTCGACGCGATGCCGGCTCAGGGCTTCTCCCTGGAGCTGAGCGAACTCAGGGCAATCCAAGCCTGGATCCGTGGTGGCGCCGACCTCGGCGCGTGCAAATAGGCGCGCTCAGTTCAGGCGCCGGGGAACCGTCGCCGCTTCAGACGCGAAGAGCCGCCTTGCTCGTCCCCTGGGAAGACACGACCCCCGGGCGTCCCCGCGCCAACGAAGTTGACATCAATCAGGATGCCTCCAACCATTAGCAGATGGCTGAGGACCGCACGAAGCCAACTCAGTTGGCGTCTCCGAAGGCCTGGGAGCGGCTCGGCACGGCCGTGGCTGAGGGTAGCAGCGCCTGGCTCTTCCGCGCCTCGGGGACCGAGCTGGTCAAGCTCGCCAAGCCAAACCACGCGGAAACACTGACCAACGAAGCCCGGCACGCGCTGTTCACCCGCTGCGAGAGCCTGCCGGAGCTGCTCGGGTTCGGACAGCTCCCCGAGGCTGCGGCGCCCCGGCACGTCACGCCTGATGCAGCCGGCGTGTACAGCGTGTGGCGCTACCTGCCCGGTGCTGACGCAGCAGAGTGCGCGCTCCATGAGGCAGCCTTGCTGAAGATCTTGCGTGACGTGAGCCGGGCGCTCGCGACCCTGCATGCACGGGGTCTCTGTCACGGCGACGTGAAACCGGACAACCTGCGCTGGGATACGGAGAGTCAGCGCGCGTGGCTGCTGGATCTCGGGCTGGTTGCGCCGCTGAGCACCCGGATCCCCCGGGGGGCCACTCCGCGCTACCTCGATCCGAACCTGGTCGAAGGACGCAGCAGCAGCGGGCGCGACCGCGATCTCTACGCACTTGGCCTCACGCTGCTCGAGCTCGCACTGCCCGCCGCCAGGAGCCACCGCGCTCCGGCGGGACTCGCCACCGAGCTGCCTCGCTCGGGTCGGGAGGCTCAAGCCCTGGCGAGCGTCATCGATAACTTGCTGGCTCCCCGGAGTCAGCACCGACCGCCAGCGAGGTGGCTGTGGCGAGAAGCCTGTCATCTGCTTGGAGAGCCCGACCCCGCTCTCACCCCAGATCCATTCCGCGTGGAATCTAGCTACCTATGGGTGAGACGTGCAGAGCTGCTGGGCGCCGCGCACCCCGACACGCGCATTGACCTGGAAGGGGCGCCGCGAGAGTGGGTCGAGCGCTGCCTGGAGCTCGCGGTGCCCCTGGCCCCGCAGTGCTGCGAGTCCCCCGCCGAGGCTCGCCATGTTGGCCCGCTATCGCCCCGAGGGCGTCGAGCTTGGCTGGTCGAGTTGGTCGGAGCCGAGGCAGCCAATCTGCGCATCCCAGACGTCAGCGAGGCCGAGCTCGCTGCTCGTGTACTCGACCACTGCCAGAGCTTCCCCGCGATCATGCTTGGAGAGAGAGAGCTGCTCCGCGCGGACTCCCCAGAACGAGTGCCGCGTTCGCTCCAGACGCTCGGCCTCGCGCTGAGCAGGGAACCGAGCCTCGCATGTCTGTTCGCCGGCGTGGAGCTGGTGCACGAGGGGGACGCCGAGCCCGAGCTGCGAGTGGCCCTGGCAAGCGCACTTCGCCGCCGCGGTGAGTTCGCGACGGCGCTCTCGATCCTGAACACCGAGGCCGACCTGGACAGCCGCGCCGAGCACGCAGAGACCCTGCGACGCATGGGAGACTCGGCGGGCGCAAGCGCCATGGCTCGCGCAACCCTGAAGCAACTGCTGTCCTCGCCCCCAGATCAGGATCGAATCGCAGATCGTCTACGTGGTACGTTGGCACGTGCATCCCTCGAGCTCGGCGATGTCGATGCGGCGGAGGCAGCCCTTCGCTTCGATCCGCCGGGAATCAACGCCCTGGAGGCCAGAGTTCTACTCCGGCTCCGCAAGGCTGCGCTCGGACAGGCCCCACTCCAGCCAGTGGAGACCGATCTAGAGCTTGCAGAGGTGCTCGCTCACGGCGACGAGGAGCGGGCCCGCGCTCAGGGACTCCGCGGCTTCTTCGAACATCAACGGGGGAACGTGGAGCGTGCACTGAGAGCCTTCGAGCGCGCGGTCGAGCACTCGAGGCGCGCGGGAGCACCCACGGAGGAGGCAACGTATCTGACGGGCGTCGCCGCCACGGCGACCGACTGCGGCAAGCTCGGGCAGGCGATCCAGGCGGCCGAGCGCGCCAGCCTGATGTTCGGCCACTTCTGCGAGCTGTCGCGGGCGGCGCGAGCCCAGCTGAATCTCGGAGCGGCGCTGCTGGCGACCGGCGCGTATGCACCCGCGGCAGATGCCTTCGACAGCGCGATCGATCTCGCGACTCGCAGCGGCGACCATGGCTGTCAGCGCGCGGCGACACTGAGCTCGATCGAGCTAGCGGTTTGCCGCGCGGATTCGAACCCAGAGCAGCTCCCCGCCCTCGCCGCGAGAGTGGCGGAGGTCAACCAGCGCTTCGTAGACGCATCGCCTGCCGAGCGCCTGCTGCTGGGAGCGCTACGCCTGCAAGCCGACCAGGTCCATCGCGCTCACGCCGCGAGTCTGCCGGACGGTCAGGTCACCGCCAGCGAGCTCCCGGAGCTGGAACAGCTGGCTCGCGACACGACACTCCCCGTCTCGTCGCGACTCGAGTGGTGGAAGGCACGCGCCCTGATGGCGCTGGACGGAGAGACTGGTCGCTTCGGGCGCCCGGACGCCGTGCTGCGCGAACTCGTCGCCCTGGCCGCAGAGCCCGCGCCGCTGATCAGTCGCGGCCCCGCGCTGGCTGCCGGGGCGGCCCTGGCCGCGTCCTTGCGCAGCGGGGACTTCGCGCGGCGGCTGGGGCGCGCCGCGGAGCACGCTGCTTCCCAGCTGCGACAAGAGGTCCCCGAGGAATATCGTCCACTGACGGACGAACTCCCGTGGGTGAAGCGCCTGACGTCGCTCTTCGATCTGGAGCTGGCCGGGCACGACGTGCTGGCCGGCGCCCAGCTACTCAAGCTGGAGCAGCTGGTCAGAGGTTTGGGGGTGAGGGGAAATCTGCGAGCGCTGCTGAACCAGGTGCTCGATGCCTTGGTGCTCTGGACCGGTGTGGAGCGCGGCCTGCTCCTGCTCAAGGCACCCGGGAACAAGCTCAGAGTGCGCGCGGCTCGCAACCTCTCACGGGAGGACCTGTCGGCGCATCAGCGCCAGCTCTCGATGACCTTGGCCACCCGAGCCGTATCCGCGAGGGAACCAGTCGTCGCGGTAGATGCCCTCGGGGAACTGCCTGAACTCACCGAGAGTGTTCATGCGCTGAACCTGCGCAGCGTGCTAGCCGTGCCCCTCGTCGCGCGGGGCGAGGTGCTCGGCGTGGTCTACCTGGACGACCGAGATCGCCGCGGCGCCTTCGGTGAGACTGAGCTGGCCTGGGTGCGATTGCTGAGCAGCGTGGCGTCCATCGCGATCGCCGAGGCGCGCGATCAGCTGCTACTGCGGCGCGCCGCGAGGCAGGCCGAGCGATCGAAGCGGCGCCTGGAGGCCACGTTGCAGGACGAGCGCAGAGAGCTGGTGCTGGCGAAGCGTCAGCTCGATTCAAGACCGCACCCGGAGATCGTCGGCGAGAGCCCGCAGATGGTGGAGCTGCTCCGGCTGATCGACAAAGTCGCCGAGACGTCGCTCCCCGTGCTGGTCTACGGCGAGAGCGGTACCGGAAAGGAGCTAGTGGCTCGCGCGGTGCATCGCGCGAGCGATCGGAGCAAGCGCGGGTTCGTTGCGGAGAACTGCGCTGCAGTGCCCGAGAGCTTGCTCGAGTCCACGCTGTTCGGCCACGTGAAGGGCGCCTTCACCGGCGCCGACAAGAACCGGGTCGGGCTCTTCGAGTTGGCAGATGGTGGCAGCCTCTTCCTCGACGAGATCGGCGAGATGAGCCTGGCGATGCAGGCCAAGCTACTGCGCGTGCTGGAGCGTGGAGAGATCCGGCCCGTCGGCGCAGCAACCACGAGGCGGGTGGACGTCCGCATCATCGCCGCCACCCACCGCAACCTGCCCGAGCTGGTCAAGCAAGGAAATTTCCGCGAGGATCTATTCTACCGCCTGGACGGCTTCTCACTGCAGGTGCCGGCTCTCCGGGAACGCCCCGGAGACGTGCGCCTCTTGTGCCACCACTTCCTCGCCCAGATGGCGGAGACGGCGCCGAAGCTCAGCGCAGCCGCCCTGCGGGTGCTCGAAGACTATTCCTGGCCGGGTAACGTGCGACAGCTGCAGAACGAGCTGCGTCGGGCCACAGTGCTCTGCGATGGCAGCTTGCGCCCCGAACACCTGAGCCCCGAGCTGCGCCGTGAAGCGCGCGAGGCGGAGGCAGGACTCGACCTGAAGCGCGCCCTCGAACTGCTCGAGCGACGCCTGGTGGGTGAAGCTCTGGAGCGCACGAGCGGCAATCAGACCCGCGCCGCGAAGCTGTTGGGCGTGTCTCGATTCGGCCTGCAGAAGATGATCAAGCGGCTGGAGATCGATGCGACCGGGAGCTGATCTCAGCCAGCCAGGAGCTTGGCTTGCTCCATCGTCAGGAACTGGCTGACCGCGGCTTCCAGGCGCGGTTCACCGGCAGACCAGCCAAGGTCACTGCGCAGCATGACGTAGAGTTCCCGTGCGGCACCGAGGGCCATGAAGCAGGAAGCGGCGCTTGGTTCGGGAACACAGCGGGTCAACGCTTCGAGGTACGCGGGCGCGCGAGTCTCGACTCGACGAGTTCCTTGAACGGCGAGCCCCGTGTGCCCGCTCGCCATCAGCGCCATTGGAGCCAGCACTCGGCCGCGCAGGAACGCCAGGAGATCGAGACACTCGAACACTTCACCCCGCGCCGCCTTGCTGCCTCCGTAGTGCAACCAGGTCCAGACCCTCGGTTCCGTCCAGTCACGCTGGGTACCAGGCAAGTCGATCTGAGGTGCGTCGAAGACGCCGCGGAGACTCGAGTCCTTGCAGAACAGAACCGCGCGGGGCTCCACTCGCTCTCCCGCCTCCACGGGCGTGACCAGCTTCAGGTCGACGTGCAGCAACGGCGGCTCGAACAAGCAGATGAGCAGGCGCGGCTCCCGCAGGTGATCGCCGCGAAACGCGCTGAGCGCACCCAGCTCCCGCGCGAGCCGCTCTCCCTCGAGCCACTCATCGCGCACCTCGGGGTCGCACACCACGGTCAGGTCGATGTCCGAGTAGGAGTCACTGCCTCCGTTGACCAGCGATCCTCCGAGCAGCACCGCGCGCGCGCCGTCGCGAGCATACAGCAGCGGCAGGACAGAGCGGACGAAACGGTCGTGGGCGGCGGGCCAGGCTCGCCTCAGCCGTCCGAAGGGATCGGATGCAACCCATGGGGCGTCGTCATCCATGGCTAGACTCTGCCAGGAACTTTACTCGCGATCGATAGCCCGCTAACTCCTCTCGGATGCCGAGCCACCACGACGCCCCCTGTCCCAAGCGAGCCCCGGCGCTCAGCGACGCCCGTGCGCTCGTGGCCCGGGAGCGGTGATGGTCGCGACACGCAAACCGCGGCACGTTGCCAAGGATCGGGAAACCTCCGAGGAGTGGCGCGATGGGTTACCTCCCCCCAAGCCGATCTTGAAATGGGCCGGCGGGAAGACGCGCCTCCTGCCCGACGTGCTGGCGCGCCTGCCCGAGCACATCACCACCTACTACGAACCATTCCTCGGCGGCGCCGCGGTCTTCTTCGCGCTCGCTCGAGAGAACCGCTTCGAGCACGCGATCCTCACGGATAAGAACCCGGAGCTCGTCGACGTCTACCGCGCGGTGCAGCAGGATGTCGAGGCGGTGATCGAGGAGCTCTCGCAGATGCACCACAGCGAGGAGTCCTACTATCATATCCGTGCGCAAAAACCTCGGAGCTTGGTCAGGCGCGCCGCCCGCACCATCTACCTCAATCGCACCGGCTACAACGGCCTCTACCGAGTGAACCGTTCCGGGGAGTTCAACGTGCCGTTCGGGCGCTACAAGAACCCCAAGTATTGCGACCCGCCGCGCCTCCGCGCCGCGTCCGTCGCGCTGCAGGGCGCCGAGATCTTCGTCTCCGACTTCGAGCAAGCCATACGCGACGCAGACAAGGGCGACGCGGTGTACTTCGACCCGCCCTACGTCCCGCGCTCACCCACTTCGAACTTCACCGCGTACCATCGCGAGCCGTTTGGGTTGGGCGAGCAGGAGCGTCTGGCAATCCTGTTCGACGAACTGGGGCGGCGACACGTCCACGCGGTGCTCTCCAACTCCGATACGCCAATCACCCAGGAACTCTACAAACCTTTCCACGTAGATAAGGTATCGATGCCGCGTGCCATCAACTCCCGCGCCTCGGGGCGCGGAAACGTGGGCGAACTGCTGGTCACGTTCCGCCGTCCTCGCGGCGTCAAGTAGCTCGACTCAGGCAGCGTCAGCTTCGAGTTCTTGAAACAGCGGGCGCAGCTCGGGGTTCGCACGCAGGGGCGCGCAGAAGGCCGACGCGAGCTCGAGCAGCTCGCTCTCCAGATCGTCGGCGCGCTTGCCCGCCTGACTGGTAGCGCTCTCACACTTGGTGCGCTCCTGCTCGATGGTCTCTTCGTGGCGCGCCATGCTCTCTCGCAGGCTCTTCACCTGGAACTCGAGGTCGTCGACCTCGGTTCGCTTATCCGCCAGGAATTTCTCTGCCTGGCGGAGCTGTTCCTTGATGGCGACCCAGGCGTCCATGCTCGCCGCCACGTCGCGGTATGCCTGTGAGAGCTCGCTGTACGGCTCCTGGAAGCCGCTGCGGCCCTCCCAGAGGATCACGCTCCTGTGAATGCCCACGACGGTATCGCGCTGAGCCTCGAACTGCTTTCGCAGCTCCGAAACACGCTGCTCCGCCTCCTTGGCTGCGTCACGGCCACGGCTGGCGTCGATGCCGAGCGCATCCATGGCGTGTCCGAAGCGCTGTCGACCTTCTTTTCCGCGCTTCTCGATCGCCTCCAGCTTGCGCTGGTCCTGCATGCCGCGATTGCGCAGTTCACCGATCTCCTGGACCAGCCGCTTCACTCCAGATAGCTTGTCCAGCAAGTCGCGCGGCGGGTTGCTGGGATAGACCTTGTTCAGCATCTGCTCGAACACGATGGTGCGACGCACCCATCGATCGAGCGCCACCGGAGGCAGCGTGGGCGCCGGCCCCGCGTCGCTGAAGCGCTCGTGAGGTTCCTCGGGGACTCGGATACCGATCGCACCCGCGATGGCCACCAAGTCGTTGTGCAGGCGATGAGCGTCGACCGGGCGATCCTTCGGATCCTTGGCCATCAGCTGAACGACCAACTGATCGATCGCCTCCGGGATGCTGTCGTCCACGGCCCGGGGATGGGGTGGCGCCTCCTTCATGTGCTTGAGGAAGAAGGTAGCCACGTCGGGCGCGTCGAAGGGCAGCAGCCCCGTCAGCATCTCGTACATGATCACGCCCACGGCATACAGGTCCGCCGCCGGACCAGCTTCCGTGGACGTGATGCGCTCGGGCGCCATGTACTGCGGCGTCCCGAACACTTCGCCGGCGCCGGTGAGCCGCGTGTCCTGCATCGAGCGCGCGATACCGAAGTCCAGCAGCTTGATCACCTCGGAGCCGTCTTCACCTCGAGCGACGAAGATGTTCTCAGGCTTGAGATCACGGTGGATCACCTCGAAGTCGTGGGCGCGTGCCAGCGCGCGCGCGATCTGGATCCACTGCGGCAACGCGCGATCGAGAGGCACTTTGCCGCGAGCCACCAGCTCGGCCAGAGACTCGCCGACCAGCAGCTCCATGACCAGGTAGAGCGTCCCATCCTCCAGCTCGCCTTGGTCGAAGATCTCGATGATGTTCGGGTGAGCGAGCTTTTGCGCGCTCTTTGCTTCTCTGCGGAAACGCTCCCGGACGACCTTGTTGCCCGCCAGCGCCGCGCTCATGATCTTGACGGCACACGGACGATCGACGAGGCGATGCCGCGCGCGGTACACCGTCGCCATGCCCCCCTCACCCAGCACGTCCTCGATCAGGTAGCGGCCGGCGATCGTGCTGCCGATCAGCGGATCCTGGATCTCGACCAGCTGGTTGCCGTCGACAAAGCAGGTCGTGCTCTCACTCGGATACTTCAGATTGCAGACAGGACACTGCTTCATGACGGGAGAGCCGGCGGGCGAGCCGTCGCCAAAGGACCACGGTCGCGCAGAGACTTCGGTGGAGAGTACACCAGGCGGCTCGAGAAGCGGACGCGTCCGAGGCAACAAATCGCCGCTCGGTTGGCCCCTCTGCCCACCTGCGCAGGTGCTCGGGTCGAGGCCGCGGAGACACAGCGAGAAACGCGAGCAGTCAGCCCTCCAGGAGCTGGCGCCAGCGAGCAGGCTTGCTGGAAGCGCGGCGCTTCTCCACCAGAACGCTCCAGGCAACCCGATAAAGTGATTGAATTTCAGTTGCTTACGTACAGACAGCGCTAGGGCTCGAACGCTTCCTGGGTGGCGATCACCACCCCTGCCTGCTCACGCTCTGCCCGTTGGCGCTCAGCCTGTTCCCGCGCCTCGACCGAGCCTTCGCTGGGCGGTGGGAGCAGCTCCCCCAGGTCCGCCCCACGTGGCACCACGTAGTGCTCATCCGTTGGCGGGTAGACGTCGATCGTCTCCTCGACTCGCGAGCTTCCGTCCGCCAGCTTCAGCTCACGAACACGGCGGAGGCGGTACCCGCGGATGCCTTTCTGCTTCCTGATCACGGTGCCCTCGCTGAGCCACCCACTCTCGGTGACCTTGCGCTTGAACGGCAGGATGGCGAGCGTTTCCGTATGCCAATCAACGCTCGCTGGTTTCATCTCCCCTAGTAGCTGCACGATCAGCTCGTTGCCCTTGACCACCGTATGCACCACGAGCGGCTCTTGCCAGGGATTCTTCAGCTTGAGATCGACGCTGGGCCAGGCGACCGTGGAGTCGAGCCCCAGCGGCATGTAGGCAGACGGGCGCGAGTGCGGTGCGCGTTCGACGATGTCCAGTCCGCCATATACCGCCGCGGCGTGAAAGGTGCTCGACACCTGACACGTCCCACCGCCGACCCCCCGCACCATTTCTCCCCGGAAAATCTCCCAGCCAGGACGGAATCCATTCTCCAGCGTCCGCGCCCCGACCAGCGCGTTGAAACTGACGAGCTCGCCTGGTGGCAGGACCACGCCGTCGAGCCTGCGGGCCGCAGTCTCGATGTTGGTGGCGCGATTGTCCGCGTCGCCTCCGCGCGAGAAGCGCGAGCTGTACTGAGCAACCACGCGCTGCGCAGTGAGCCGGGAGAGCGCATCCGAGCTGAGCTGCGGGGCGATGCTGACATCGACCAAGGCGCTCTTGCGCTCGCCCCGGCGTAGCGCCTCGAGGAGCGCATCGACACTGCCGTCGACGTCCAAGTAGATGCCTGGTCGATCCGGGACGATCTCCAGATCGCCAGGCAGCGGGTGCGCCGGATCGACCACGCCAAGCCCTGTGAGCTGGAATCGTGCGTCGACGCCAGGTCGGTCTTGGGTTTCCTTGAGCTCCGCCAGAACACGGGCCACGACGACTCGATCGAAGCGCAGCGGGAGCGGGACATCGATCAAGCCGAAGCCCGCGGCGCGCTGCTCGTCGAGCCGCTGGAGCCAGCTGCCATGACGGCCGATGCGCTCGAGGCGACGGCTCGCCTCCTCGACGTCCACCTCGAGCCCCAGGTCCCCCAGCGTCACCTCGACCACCTGGTCGCCCTGGCCGAGCAACCGCACCCGCTTCGCCTTCAGCGCATCGACACGCCGCTGGACCTGGGGACGGACGGCCGTGCCCGGCTCCAGGGCCGCACCCGCGAGCTTGACTCCAGGCAGCACCCCCAGCTCAGGCGCTCGTGGATACGCGTACGCGGCCGCCGCCATGGCCAGCGGGACCGCCAGCAGCGCCGACCAGCCGATCCCTCTGCGCAGCCAGCTCACGCCCCGAATCCGAGCTTCGTCGTTCATACGTCCCCGCGGCCGAAGCAGTGTGCCAGACCCGGACGGAGGCGCAACCGGAGCGGCCATACGTTACCTCCCGGAAATAATCCATCCCTGAGCGAACGCGCCGGCGGTCGGGGTCCAGACCGCGAAAAAGCCCACGCTTCGCTGCGCAATTCGCTTCGCACCCTGGGCATGGGTGCAGCCTCGGGTCGTCAACTAGTGATGTTTGGTCTGTACAGCGGCTGCTCGTTGGTACATGCCGCGTCCCAGGGGGCGTCTCCCCCAAACCTTCACACTGGAAGACTTTCAATCCCAGGCTTTTCGTGCTCGGGTGCGGGCCTCCTCATCCAAGGTTCAAGGTGCAGAGAATGAGCAGTCTGACTGACCACATCGTATTCAACGACAAGAAGCTGGCGGCGCGCTACGCGACCAAGCGCATCCCGATGGCGACCCTCTACGAGGCGTACTTCGACGGCGACATCGACATCCCCGGCGACATCTACGCGTTCCTACGCGACCGTAACCTCTTCGTGAGCTACTCGCTCACGCCGCAGCACCTGAAGTGGGCCGTCACCAACTTCGTTCCCGAGGTGGTGATTCACTCGAAGAGCCAGGACCAGCGCATCGTCCGCGAGCACTACGATCGCGGAAACGACTTCTTCGAGTGGTTCCTCGGTGAGCGCATGGTCTACACGAGCGCGTTCTTCGAGAACCCGGACGAGGAGACCTGTGAGCAGGGTCAGGACAACAAGATGAACCTGGTCGGTCAGAAGCTGCAGCTGAAGGCCGGTGAGCGTCTGCTCGACATCGGTTGCGGCTGGGGCACGCTGGCGCGCCACACTGCTAAGTACTTCGGCACCGACTCCACCGGCGTCACCATCGCCGAGCGGCAGACGGAGTTTGGCAACAAGCGCATCAAGGACTGGGGCCTGGAGAAGCAAGCGCGCATCCTGTGCAAGGACTACCGCGACATCCCCAACCAGAAGTTCGACAAGATCGTCAGCCTCGAGATGGTCGAGCACGTCGGCGTGAAGAACCTGGTGCCGTTCTACGAGCAGGTGCGTGACCTGCTGACGGACGAGGGGCTCTTCCTCCTGCAGTGGACCGGTCTGCGTCGCGGCCTGCGGCCCGAGGACCTCATCTGGGGCTTGTTCATGAACAAGTACATCTTCCCCGGTGCTGACGCGAGCCTCCCCCCCTCGGCCATGCTGAAGGCGATGGAGAAGGCAGGCTGGGAGACCCACAGCGTCGAGAACGTCTCGATGCACTACTCGTGGACCATCAAGAAGTGGCACGACAACTGGCTGAGCAACAAGGACAAGGTCATCGCTGCCTACGGCGAGCGTTGGTTCCGCATCTGGCACATGTTCCTGGCGTGGTCCGTGATCATCGCCGAGCAAGGCAACGCGGCCTGCTTCCAGGTCGTGCTCAACAAGAACCTGGATCACTACGATCGCAGCCGTTGGGTGCGGGAGAAGGCCGCCATCCTCGGCGATCGCCTGCGCATGAACGGCAAGGCCCAGAACGAGGTCCGCGCCGCCGAGTAGTCCCTGCCCGCAGGCAGAAACGAAAGCGCGTTCGAGCGGTGCTCGAGCGCGCTTTTCGCGTTCTTGGGAAGGCGTGGGAGCCGCTACTTCGTCAGGCGCAAGAACGGCCCCGGGTCCAGGAACGCCCCTTGGTCGCGCACCTCGAAATGGAAGTGAGGACCGTGAGGACCGGCGTCAGCCCCGGCACCCAACGCGTCGCCTTGCCCCACGACATCTCCCACCTTCACCCGTATCGACCCCAGGTGGCCGTAGTGCGTGGTCAGGCCCGAGCGATGCTTCAGGGTGATTCGCTTGCCGAAACCATCGGGCGAATCACCTGCCTCCAGGACGGTCCCGGGCATCACCGCCTTCACGCTACTTCCCTGCGACAATACGAGGTCCGCCCCAGTGTGGACCCTCGCCGCGCCGCCGCCAGCGTACCCCGCCAGCAGTCGTGCTCCGTCCGCAGGGGCCTCGGAAGCTGCGAGACGACGGGCGAGGACACGCCGGCGCCAGGCGTCATACCGGGGAGACGTCTCCGAGTCCTTGTCGAGGTACAGCTCCGTCAGAAGCGCTACGTAGCGCTCGGTCTCCTCGGGCAGCCCGACGTCTGCCTGCTCGAGGTAGCGCGCGACGGCGTCCGAGCCCGCATTGTAGGCTGACCAAACGAGGCGCCGACGCTCGGCCATGGGCCTTCCGGCGAAGTGCCCGGACAGCTCCTTCACCAGCTCCGCGCCGAGCTTCAGGTTCAACGCAGGATCGTAGAGCTCCTCATCATTTCCCAGGGGAATCCCGGACCGGGCACTCACGGCCCGCGCGGTCGCAGGCATCAGCTGCATCAAGCCGAGGGCACCTGCCGGGCTCTTTGCCCTGGGATCTCCGCCAGATTCCGCGAGCACCATCAGCGCGAGCGCGTCAGCGTCCACTCCGGTTCGCGCCGCTTCTGTGTTGATCAGCTGCTCGTAGCGCTTCACGTCAGGTGGCAGCCAAGTGATGGCCAGGCGCGAGTGAAGCGTCTCGGCCTCGGCTTGCTCCCCTGCATCATCCAAGGCCGCGGAGCAAGCCGCCACGCCCCCAGCACACAGACCGGCGACGACGAGGCTCGCCGCCCAGCCAACCGCCGCGCGCCGACGGCTGCTCATCGCACCCCGCGGAACCATCTTGCCAGTTACTTCTGCTTTCTTCATACTCACTATCCTCTCGATACGCGGTCCAAGGCCGCTACTCAGCGCGCCCAGCCCAGGCACGGGTTGGGCGCGCAGCTCTTCTAGACTCAACAAGGCTCGGGCATAGCCGGCTGGGCTCTCACCCCCAGCGAGCGCGTCCAAGTCGCAGCAGAGTTCACGCTCCTTGCGCACCTCTCTCCCCAGCCACCAGACGGCGGGGTGAAAGAAGAATACAATTTCCGCAGAGATTTGCAGGAGGTTGAGCAAGTAGTGCCGTCGCACGACGTGCCCGATCTCGTGGCGGATGATCGCTTCCACGCAGTCAGTGGGCAGGTTCGCCAGCATCGCGAGCGGGAGGACGACCACCGGGCGTAGCACGCCGAGCGTGTAGGGTACGACTTGCGGGCCAGCCATCGCGACGAAGCGCAGCCTCGCAGGAGCCCCGGCAGACGTCGCGAGGTCTTCGCAGCGCGAGAGCCAGGTTGGTTCGAGCTGCATGGCGCGACGCAGCGTCTCCCGCTCGCGCGCCATTTGCACCAGGCCGCGAATGCACAGGAAGCACACCACTAACATCCATGCGGAAGCAATGAAGATCTCTCCTCGACCCAGCCATGGGCTGGGGGTGAGGCCAGGCTCCGTCCCGCCCGGTCCGCGAAGCGCGGCAGCCAACGCCGTCGTTCGTCCCGGGGCCACGAACGGCATCTCCGTAGTAGCCGCTGGCGCCCGATGCCAGAGGGTCAAGAGCAGCCCGAGGGGCAGCGAGAGCATTCCCAGCGTGCCCAGGCGATGCCTTCCAACCGGGTCGAGCACGCACGTTCGGCTCACGAGCCAGTACAGCGCTGCGACGAGAGTCGCTTGCCAGAGCCCGTGGGCCAAGCCGTAGCAGAGCAGCGCCGCAAACCGCTCGAGGTGCGCCAGAGTCATTCGCTCTCCCCCTCGATCCGATCCAGGAGCTGGCGGATCTCCGCGATCTCTTCCCGCGACGCCGGCTTCAGCGACAGCGCGCGCATCACCATGCCGCTCGTGGAGCCGCCAAACGCCTTCCCTAGCAGGTCCTTCAGCAGGGTTCGCTGGACTTGATCGCGCTTGATTGCCGCGCGGTAAACGTGGCTGCGGGCGCTCTCGTCCCGCCGCACCAGACCCTTCTCGAAGAGGATCTGCAGCTGCTTGAGCGTGGTGGTGTAGGCCCCGGGGTGCCCCAGGGCTTCGTGTATCGCGCGAACGGTTTGAGGGCCTCGGTCCCACAGCACCGCGAGGATGCTGAGCTCGGCGTCGGTCGGCTTACCCATGACTACGGGCACGCTTATACGACACGCTTCGTAGTTTGGTCAAGTGTCGTACGAAGTTCTTCGTATGTAGTGACGGAGAGCCTCCGATGGGGCTTGGAAGGCCCGCGTGCTCGGGACCGAGCCTCAGTTCACCGAGCGGTCGAACTCGATGATGGGACGTGGGTTACCGTTCGGCCAGCTCACGGTGAGCTTGCGCGAGCCCCACTCGGACCAGGTGAACGTCCATACCGCGTAGCCGTTCTTGCGCACTGGCATCACGATACTCGCGACACCCTTCTTCACGAAGGCGGGGATGCCCCCTGGGTTCTTACCCTCCGTGAGCGCGGCACTCATGATCTGGTTCGATCCGTCGCCGAGAGTACGGCAGCTCACTCTAAGCCACTCGCGCACCAGCTTCGTCTCGCACCCGAGCGGAGTCGAGTGGCGTACCGTGATTTCGCCCACCGCGTTCCACTCGGCAATTGTCGGAGGCTTGCTGGTTCCTTCCGTGGGGATCCCGGTGCGTGACTGTGGCTGCTCGGCCGGCGCTGGCTCCTCACTGCCCTCGTCGGCATCATCGGCTGGGGGCGCGGCAGCTGGAGTCGGCTCCGCGGGGTTCGACGGCAGCTCGGGCCGAGCGGCCGCTGGAGTTGGTGTCTGGTCGTCGCTCTGCTTGCAGGCGAGCAGAGCGACGAACACCAGCGCTAGTGCCCCCCCCCGACCCCCGCGTCGCAGCTCGAGGGGACCAGAGAACCTTGATTGACCGCCGAACGACATGAGACCTCCTGGACGTGATCTCGTCAGGATCGCCCCGCGCCGCGCCCGGCTCAAGCAGGATCAGCGCCGATGTCGGCCGGCGAGAGCGAACAGCTCGGAGGCGGAGTCACTGGGGGCAGGAGTTGTCGTGCTGGTGCGGACGCTCGGAGGCGATGGCCTCACACAGCGAGTGGCACGGAGCCGATGGATTCGGACCACACTCGCGGTACTCCGCGCCCACGACGACGCCAGGACAATTGCTCGGTATCACCCAGCACACGCCACCAGCATCCGTCACGTTGCAGCTGTCACCGAGCTGCGCGCACTTCGCGCCAGCCGGGCACTGCAAGCCCGCGATGCCCAGGCAGGTGCGCGTCTCACTGCCGCTGCACTCACCCTTGGCAGCGACGTTCATCCCGCGGCGTCCCGCCAAGCAGCTGTTCCAGTAGGTCACGCCATCACAGCCGCACACCGTGTCCCGCTGCTGCGTGCAGCCCTCGCTGCGTTTCTCGCAGCTCCCGGTGGCGTCGCCGCACTGGTCCTTCTTGCAGTAGAGCGCGGCGTCCTTGCAGTCAGCGTTGATCTTGCAGCCGGAGGCGCCACCGCTCCCTCCGGTCGACCCTGCGCTGCCCCCCGTGGCGCTGCCACCGGCCCCGTTGCCGCTCGTGCCTCCGGCTTGGGACCCTGCGCTTCCGCCGGTGGAGCTGCCCGCGTTCCCCGCGGATCCACCGCTCGTGCCCCCGCCGGAGCCGGCAGCGCCACCACCGTTGCCAGTGCCGCCGCTCGCAGTGCCGCCGCTCGCAGTGCCGCCGCTCGCAGTGCCGCCGTTGCTCGAGCCTCCCGAGGCCCCGCTGCTCGACCCCGCGCTACCTCCGGCGCCAGCGCTCGCACCGGCGCCATTGAACAGCGAGTTGTCCTCGCTCCCGCCACAGCCCGCCGCCAGAGCCACGCCGAGCGTCACGCTCACCGCCCCTAAGGGCCGAAACCAAGCCATAAGCCACCTCCCTGGTGGGCCAGTCTAGCACGCCCGTCGAGCGACTCCGACGCGGGGAAGGGCCCAGGATTGCCGGGCGTTTTCCCACTCGCACCGAGTCGTGCTAAGGCCCGACCCAAGGAGAATCGATGGCGAAGAGCCGGGAAAAGCTTCAGATCGACGTGCCCGACGCCAAGCGGGATCGCCCTCATTTCGGGCGCATCGGCGGCATCGCGGCCGCCGGTTTCGCCGTGGGACTGCTGCTGCCGGCGCTGACGGGTAAGCGCTTCGTGCCCGAGCCGCCTCCGGAGGACCGGATGCCCACCGCGGCCGAAGCGGAGAGCGCCGAGGAAGAGGAGGCGCCGCCGCCCGCCGCCAAGGCTGCGCCCGTCGACGCGCCCAAACCCGAGGCGCCCGACGACAAGGTCGAGACCGCGAGGGTGCAGCCCGGAAAGCCGCTGGTGCTGAGCTGTCGCGACAAGGCCGGCAACAAGGTCGACAAGTGCGACACCCTGGACCTCTCCAGCACGGTCGAGGCGCGTCTGCTCAACCTCGCCAACTGCGAGGGAACCGAGGACGCTGCTGGAACCCTGTCCATCGGCTTCGAGATCGACTTCGGGAAGAAGAAGATCGAGCGCATCCTGCGCGGCAAGAGCACGACCATCTCCGAAGCTCCCGCGCTCAAGCTCTACGCCTGCGCGGAGAAGGAGTTCGAGACGGCGTCCGTGGATGGCGTCGACCACGAGCACACAGCCTACACCGTGTTCTACAAGGCCCAGCTATTTCCACCCGGGAATAGACCTAGCGAGACGAAACCCGAGGACGAGGCCAAGGACGCGAGCGGCCTTGCGACGGTGGTGTGGAACGCTGCGGTCATCCGCGCGAAGCCCGACAAGGACAGCGACCGCGTAGCCAGCATCCTGCGCGGTACGCGCGTCACCGTGACCGGAAAGAGCGAGAACTGGTATCGCATCAAGTACGACGCTTCGGGTAGCGAGGGCTGGGTCTACAAAGACGCCATCGGCATGTAGGTTTCGAATGAGCCAACGCAGCCTGCGTCTCGCGTGCCTGGCGGCGGTCTTCGGATGCGCCGCGTACCCAGGGGTGTCCCTCGGACAGGGGGGTGAGGAAGCGACAGCTCCCGGCGAGGGCGAAGCGCCCGCTGCCGGCGCTGGACCCGAAGAGACCCAGGACGCTGGAGCGACGCCTCGGCCAGCCGCGGATCCGCCCACGCGGACGGCCCCGCTGGTCGTCGCCGGACCTGGCGAGGAACAATCGCCGCCCGCCGTCGCCAAAGGCCAAGCAGGGCAGGAGCTTCACGACGCCCATTACCGTGTGAAAAAAGAAACCGACGTCTTGACCGTGCGCCGGAAGCGCAAGACCGGCGTGAAACCGCCCGACGACTTGCGCGCCGGGCTCTCCCTCGCCGCAGGGAGCGTGGCGACACCTGGCATCGACCAGGGATGGTACGGGCGGCTCGACTTCACCACCCTCGCAGGCAAGCGCAAGGGGCTCTTCGGAGGCGTCATTGGGGCAGACGCAGGCTTCGAGTACTGGACTTCTACCGGCGGCTCCGGCGGCGGTATCCCGATTGCCGTGGGCTTCGGCGCCCTCGGCCCGCTCTCCCATTTCGGCATCGACCTCGGCTTCGAGTTCTTGATCGACGATCGCGACGACGACCTTGGCTTCGGCATCTACGCCCCGTTCGCGCGAGGCAAGCTGGGCTTCGACTTCGGCCCGGTCATGATCCTGGCGGACTCCCAGATCCAGTATCGTTGGCAGTGGGGCGCCGACGACTACACCGACTACCGCCTGGGGTTGAACATACGACTGCTCGGCGAGCAGGATCCCCCGCCCCCGCGGCCACGCGCTCAGCGTCAGCGGACCGGCGATTAGGGGCTCACTCCGACCTCACCCGCACCCGCGCCGTGTGCTAGGAAATCGGGCATATGACCCGTCGTAGCGGCTCCAGCCCTCGGGCGAAAACGCCTCGCCAAGAGACGAGCAACAGCACGGACGCGGTCCAGGCGTCGCGCGTCGAGGCAGTACCAGCTCCCAAGCCGGCAAGTCAGGACGTCGTGCTGGTGACTGGACCGACCGACGATGGCAAGGGCATGAACGTGCTGCGCGCCAAGGACGACACCCTGCAGATCGGTGCGATGCGCCCTCTGGAGGAGGGCAAGCCAATCCTCGGGGAACTGGTGAAGCTGAAACCGCGGACGGAGTCACCAGCGTTGTTCGACGTCGAGACGCAGCTCCCGAACCCGGTCCAGGGTAAGGCGAAACGTAGCGACCCGAGCGCACGCCCCACCAGCGCCGGACCCGCCCAGGTCGCGACCGACACCTACCGCACCGGCTGGGACCGCATCTACAGGCGCAGCGGTAAGAAGTCCTTGCCCAACTGAGCATGAAAGCCGCTCAGAGCGAGTCCAGCACCGGCTGTAGCCGCCCCCGAGCGACGGCGAACGTGCAATCGAAGCCTCTACGCCGCGCGTAGTAGATGCTCGTCCCCCGCCAGGCATCGCCGGCACCGAATTCCAGGTGAACTGGCTCGGAGCGAGCTCCGCGAGCGGGCAGCCGCACTACGTCGACCACGAGAGCAGGCTGTCGGAAGCCCTCCTGAGGCCGCGGGCCACCGATGTGGAGCGCTGCCTCGGCGCGCGTCACGGAGAACGAGTCCATGATCTGGGCGACCTTGTCTGCGGCCAGCTCCCCCGACTCCAGCACGAAACGCTCGCCGTCCTTCTTGATCACCCAGGTCTGATCCCCGCGCTTCAGCGTGACCCGCTCGACCTCGTTCGGGTCCAGCATCAAGAGCGAGCGATCGATGAGCCAGGTCTCCATGGCCTGCTGCGTGGCCCTCGGCAGAACGAAGACCGCAGGATCGCCTGCCAGGCTGGCGTATGCCCCCCCGCTCGTCTCGGCCCCCACGACCAGCTCGTAGGTCTTCGCCTTCTTGTCTCCCTGAGGATACGTTTCGAGCTTGAGTCTCGCGCTGGGCTTGGCAAGGCCAAAGCTACCATCATCGTCGTCCGCCACCCAGCGCTCGGCGTTCAGCGTGAGCAAGCCGTCGACGAGATCACTGACGAGCCCTGCGTCATGGCCGAACTTCGGTGGCTTCACCAGATGGTAGGTGCCGTCCAGATCGCGGTTCAAGGTCTGGGAGATGTGACCAAAGGGGCTCTCCGCCTCGACGTGGACGCTCTTGAGATCCTGACGGTCGAGGTTCAGCACCTCACGCTTGCGCACCAGCGTGGAATCCGGCGCCAACAGGCGGGCTGCTTCACGCCCGAGCTCGAGCACGCCGCCATCCGCGTCGCGCTGGACGTAGACGTTTCCTTCGGCATCCGGCTTGCTGACATGGATCCGATGCTCGACCATCCCCTGAGCATCCTTGGCCACGACGCGCAACACGACTTCGCCAGCAGGCGGCTTCAAGCCGAGCTTCTCCAGGTCGGGCTCTAGGACCAGCTCCCCCAGCAGCTCGGTGATCTGCTTCAGGCGCTCGTTGCCCAGCGCTCCGTCGATGTCTCCGCTCTGCGGAGAACGCATCGTGAACCCGTTGTCCTTGCGCAGGATCTCGAGCTTCCGCTTGCCTTGCTCGATCAGGAAGCTCTCGACCTCGTCAGCGCGCACAGCGAACGGATGGCGATCGACCAGGTCCTTGGCAGGCGTGGCCAGGCCTTCCATCAGGCTCTTCGGAACACAGCCCGCCAGCGGATCCGGATCACGTCGCAGAGCGACCATGCCTTTTCCGCCGGGACATTCCCCGCCCACTTCGAGCGTGGCGATGGCGCTGGTATCCTTCTTGGGCACCATGCGAATGCGCACCGTCTCGGCATCCTTCAGCAGCGATTCGGCCTGCTTGACGTCCAGGAAGCTCTCTGCGTTGAGATCCGCGAACTGACCGAGCACGTGATCGAGGTTGGCCTTGTCGACCCGCAGGTTGCCCTGCATGCCGTCGAAGCGCCAGCCGTCCCATGCGTGCTCGCCCGTCGGACGCACGAGTCTCCTCTCCCCCCCTACCCCGTCCAGGATCAGCGTCTTGAGCGCGACGGAAAGGTAAGGAACGAGATCTCGTGTGCGGAAGTGGGCAGCGTCCTGATCCAGCTGCGCGACCAAGCCCTTGCCGATGATCACGACACCAGGATCCGGAACGCCCTTGCCTCGCACCTCGAGGTACGCGCTGTCCGCCGGGCTCACCGCGCTCTTTCCGAGCAGTAGCTCGTACTCGATCGCGCCCATCTGCATGCGAATCGTCAGCCTGGGCTCTTCGAGCCCGAAGCCCGCGCGGTCGACCTCCTCCGGCTTGATACGCCGAGCGACCTCGGCGAACTGCAGCGTGCTCACGTAGTCGTCGACTTCACCGTCGTCCGCGCGTTCCTGATAGGGCTGCTCGAAGGTCCAGTGGTCGATCCCGGAATCCGCAGGCTGACTCCGCACCAGCACGACGTGCTCTTTTCCACGTAGCAACTCAAGGCGCGTGACCTCTGGCTCCCGAAAGGCCTTCAGCACGTTGTTCTCCCGTGCCTTCTGCTCGGTGGTCGTGACACTACCTCGCGTGACGACGAGAGTGACCACCAGACCGAGCGCGATCACGGCGAGGACGATGTTGGAGAGGTGACGCTTGATCAGGCTCACGCGTCGTCCTCCTCGCGGCGCCGGGATTTCCGCTCCGTGCTGCGGCGACGGTACATCACGAACCCGCCGAGCAGCAGACTCGCCAGGGGCATGTACAAGAGGACGTACTGTGCGACGTCGCTCTGCGACTCTTCGGTCAGGTTCAGACCGACGTCGTGGCTCTGCTTCTCCGGCACGTCCACGATGGGCGGTCTCGCTGCCAGCCACGATAGCGCGCTGGTGACGAAGGCGGCGTTGGGAGCGAGCGCGGGAGTCCGCCAGTTGTCGTTCAGCGCAATGCTCGTGGTGCCGACCACGACCATGCGCGGACCATGGCCAGCGTCGTCGCCCTTCGGCTTCGGCAGCTCGGAAGCGAGCGCTACGGGGAACGGACCGCTCTTCGAGGCGTCGCTCTTGCTCGGCGGCTGCCTCGCCTGGAGGAAGCTCTTCACGTCCTTGATGGTGAACGCCGACACGCTGGAGCGGGCGAGCACGTCGGCGGTGCTCGAGGGCGTCTTGCCCAACGACTGAGCGATCTTGAAAATCAGCGGAGTCGTGGTGTCGTCCTTGGTGGAGAACAAGCCACGCGTGATGTCGTGTCGCGAGGCCTCGGCCAAGAACACCTCCCCGGTGGCCGTCAGCTTGAGCTTCGGAGAGTCTTCGATCACGAGGTCGTTGCCGAGGGTGATGCCCGCTCGCTCGGTGAGCGACTGCAGCCCGCTGGGCAAGATGCGAGGCTCGTCGTCGGAGAGCACTGGGTTCAGGAGCAGCAGCACGTTGCCTCCTGCGACGAACCAGCGCTCGAGGGCGGACACCTCGTCAGCTTCCACCGGTACCTGAGGCGCCGCCACGACCACCTGGCAGTCGACGAGCTGCTTGCTCCAGTCAGCGTGGGTGAGGTCCAATGTCTCGGTCTCGTAGTTGTCGTGTTGGATGCGGAACTTCAGCTCCGCCATTCCGTCGCCAGCACCGGAGTCGATACTTGGTTCGTTGTGGCCCGAGGTGAAGCACACTCGCGTCGTCTGAGTGCCAATGACGTTCCGCAGGGCAACGGTCAGCGCTTGCTCGAGCTTCGGCTTGACGGCTCCAGACTCGTCGTAGGCGATGATGTCATCGGCGGTGATGTACCAGTGCTTCTTGCCCCGAGCGACCACGAGCGCCGTCTCGGACACCAACCGTCCCTCGTCCGTGGTCATCTCGTTGATGTCGTACTGCTTCTGCAGGGCGAGGAACTCTGCAGGGTTCTGATCGGGATCGACGTAGCGCACGCGGAGCTGCCGCGTCTCGGCGCTGTACGCGGTGAGCATGTGTTCCACGCTGACTCGCATGTTGTCGCTGCGAGACAGAAACACGATGACGTCGATCGGTTGATCCAGGTCGTGCAAGGTATCGAGCGTCGGCTGACTGAGCGTGTAGAGCCCAGCGCTGGTCCAGTCCCAGCGCTTGTAGAAGCGGCTCACCAGCAGGTTCAGGCTGACCGCGATCAGCGCCGCGCTGAGCACGCCCACCGCAGTGAACACCCGCGCTCCCCGTCGAGGTGATGAGAGCCTCGACCCGGGTGGCTTGGACTTGCGCCCTGGGTCGCCGCTCTCCCCCTCCTCGACCTCCGACGCCGACCTGGCCTTCTTCGCCTGCTTCTTCGTGGGCTGGTCCGTCTTCCCCACCCTGGCTGCGCTGGGCTTGTCCCGTGTCGGCTCTCGCAGCTTGGACGACTGCCCCGACTTCTTCTTCTTGGCAGCCATCAGTCCCACCTCCAGGAGTCCACCACGCGGGCGGTGAGGAACAGCGGAAGCCCCATCAAGCTCAGGTCGAAGACCACCCGGCGCAGGTCGACGATACCCTTGGAGAAGTCGACGAGCTGACTGAACACCGACACGTGGCTGCAGACATCGCGCAGCGGGCCTGGGGCGAACACGTACTCGCCGATGCCCAGGATGAAGAGCCCGAAGATGAACAGCAGCGAGAGGATGAGCGAGATGAGCTGGCTCTTGGAGACCGCGCTCATCAGCATGCCCACGGACAGGTAGGCGGCGCCGATGCCCAGGATGCCGAGGTAACTCGCGCCGACCACGGGCCAGTCGACGGTGCCGGTCTTGCGCAGGATCACGACGTAGAGCAGGGTCGGTACCCAGATCAAGACGTAGGTCGTGAGCGTCGCCAGGTACTTCCCCAGCACCACGCCCCAAGCGGACACCGGGGCAGTGAGCAGCGTCTCGATCGTTCCCGAGCGGCGCTCCTCCGCGAACAGCCGCATGGTGAGCGCTGGACAGAGGATGATCAGCGAGATCGGGATGAAGATAGACTGCCCGAAGTACGCCGCGACGGGACCGTAGTCGATGCTGGCGCCGCTGAAGTTCGCGAAGTGCTCGACCATCAGATAGAAGCTGACGCCTTGGATCATCAGGAAGACGAACAGCAGGATCCACGCCAGCGGTGACACCCACAGGCTCAACATTTCCCTGCGATAAATTGCGAGGAAGCCGCTCATCCCTCCTCCACCCCGGTCAACTGAGCGAAGACGTCTTCGAGACTCGCCTTGCGAGGAGCAGCCTCCCTCACCCCGATCCCCAAACCCACCAGCTCACTCACGATCGACTCGAGCACCGCGCCGCCACGCTCGGGCTTGATGAACTCGAAGCTGATCCGAGTCAGCTCCCGGTCGGCGTCGGCCTGTTGCTTCACCCGCTGGATGTCGTCGCGCTGCTTGAGTAGTGGAAGCGCCTTCTGCTCGGGGTCACGCAGCACCAACACAGCGGCGTCCGCAGCACGCAGGGCACGCAGCTCTTCGATGCTGCCCTGTGCGACCAGCCGCCCCCGATCGATCACGAGCGCGCGATCACACGTGGACTCCACTTCCGGGAGGATATGTGTCGAGAGCAGGATGGTGTGCTCGGCTCCCAGGCTCTTGATCACCCGCCGCACCTCACGGATCTGGTTCGGGTCGAGTCCGGCGGTAGGCTCATCCAGGATCAGCAGCGGCGGATTGCTCACCAGCGCGTCGGCCAGTCCGACGCGTTGGCGGTAGCCCTTCGAGAGGTGCTGGATCAACGTGTCCCGCATCTCCGTCACCACCGCGAGTTCCATCGCGCGCTCGACGGCGGCCTTGCGTTCCTTGCGGGGCACGCGCTTGAGATGCGCCCGGAAGCCCAGGTACTCCCCCACTCGCATCTCTGGGTACAGTGGCGACGACTCGGGCATGTATCCGATCTGGGCGCGCGCCTGCTCGGAGGCGGTCTGGATGTCGAAGCCAGCGATCTCGACACGCCCCTCCGTTGGCCCGAGGAAGCCCGCCAGCATGCGCAGCGTCGTGCTCTTTCCCGCGCCATTCGGCCCGAGAAATCCAACGACCTCGCCCTTGCCGACCTCGAACGACAGGCGCTTCACAGCAACCACCGTGCCGTAGTCTTTCGTCAGGTTTTCGGCGTGGATCATCCGAGGCGGCCATAGCACGGCCAGGCCAATCCGGGGACCTCCCGCCCATGTTTGCCTGCGCGGCGGGCGTGAGCAGCGTCGATCCCACGGCGACTTGTCCGGCCCCGCCCGAGAATGCGAGAACAGCGCCATGCGTGATGGTGTTGGAGAACGCTCGAGACTGGCCGAGACTGGCCGGCTGAGCCGGTTCGCTCCCGCGGTGGTCCTACTCCTGGGGCTCGGCTGCTCGTGCTCGCACGAACGTCAGGAGACCGCCAAGGCGCCCCCGTCCCCCCCCGCGAAGGCGGCGAAGGCGCCGGGGGTACCGAGCGCGTCTGCAGCAACGCCTGCACCGTCGACCACGACGGACGCGAGCGAGGCGATGGCAGCTGCTCGCGCCGAACCGCCGCCGCCGGAACCCCCGGCGGACATGACCCGCATCCCGGCCGGTCCATTCACCATGGGAGCCGACAGCGGGGGAGAACAGGACGAGCACCCGGCGCACGTCGTCACGCTGGGCGCATACTGGCTGGACAAGACCGAGGTGACCAACGCCGCCTACCGCGAATGCATGACGGCGAAGGCGTGTCGACCCTACAAGGCTGGCCCCTGGGCGACCTACGGAGCGGACCGCGCGTTCCGCGGCGACCAGCAGCCCGTGGTGGGAGTCAGCTGGGAAGATGCGAAGACCTTCTGCGAGTGGAAGGGCAAGCGCCTGCCGACCGAGGCCGAATTCGAGAAGGCCGCGCGCGGACCAGGCCCCGGGGGCGGAGCAGAGGACCGCACGTTTCCTTGGGGTAACGATAAGCCAGACGGTAAGAAGCACGGCGTGTGGGGCCGTCAGGTCACCGAGAACGTGGGTTCCTACCCGGAAGGCGCTGGCCCGTACGGGAACCTCGACATGGCCGGTAACGTATGGGAGTGGATGGCTGACTACTACGACCCCTACGCCTACCGGCGTGACACGGCGGATCGCGGCGTTCCGGGCAGCTGCGAGCAGATCAGGGCCACCCAGGACACACTTCGGCGCGAGGGTATGCAGGGCTTCACCGGCACAAACCCAATCCCCGAAGGCTGCGACCGGGTGCTACGCGGAGGCGCGTTCAACTACCACACGCGGGGGCTGCGGGTGACCAACCGGGTCCACCACCCTGGCACCTGGAGACTGGTGATGGCTGGTTTTCGCTGTGCCCAGACGGAACCGGGAGCAGAATCCCCGAGCACCGAGGAGACATCCGAGAAACGCGACGCGGAGTAGCTCAAGTCCACGCGAAAACGACCGTCCATGGAGTTCGTTCCGGGATGTCATCCTTCGCTGCCAATTCCGAGCCACCGACGCCACGCGTCCGTCGATCGACCTCGCCTCCGGCGGCGTTCGACGCGGAGCCGCACAGCCGTATCGTGAGCTTGCCCAACCCGACTCCGCGCATGACTCATGGCGAGTCGGCGATGGGCTTCGTCCAGATCTTCCTCGCGTCACCCATGCCGATGAGCATCCTGCGGCTGGCAGACCACCGATTTCTCGACGCCAACGACGCCTTCCTCGAGCTGTTCGGGTTCAGGCGCGCGGATCTGATCGGACATCGCCCTGCCGACGTTGGACTGTGCCCCGAGGTGTGCTTCACGGCACAGCAAGCGGAGCAGCTCGGGCAGCGTGGGTTCCTCAGCAACCTTCAGGTCTCCTGGCTCACGAGCCGTGGCAGGCTCCGCCACCTCAGCACGACTTGTCAGATGATCGAGGTTGGTGGTCAGGCCTGCGTGCTGGTGGTGCAAGAGGACGTCACGGAAGCCCACGCCGCGCAAATGGCCTTGACGGCCTCGGAGGCACGTTTCCGCGCGGTTTTTGATGAGGCGAGACTGGGCATCGTGATCGTGGACCGCGCGGGGTTCATCCTCAGCTACAACAACGCGCTCGCTGGTGCCCTGAAGGTTAGTCGCGGGGAGATCACCGGTGAGCTGTTCGCCGAGCAGATCCACCCCGATCATCGCGCGGATCTCGACGCCTTGCTGCTGGGGGTGTTCGAAGACGCGGCAGAGACCGGCAACCCGGTCTGCGTGCGGGCCAGCACCAACGACGGCGAGAAGGTGTGGCTCGAGGTTCAGGGGTCTCGGGTCGAGGAAGAAGGCGAACCGCGGGGCGTTCTACTCATCGAAGACGTCACCGAGCGCAAGCAGATGCAGATGCAGCTGGAGGTCGCCAACCGGTTGGCCTCCCTCGGCACCCTCGCGGCGGGCGTCGCCCACGAGATCAACAACCCCCTCGCGTACATCACGGCGAACCTCGACTACGTACTGGAGGAGCTGGCGCGCATCCCCGAGGGCGCGCTGAACCCAACCGTCTTGACCGAGCTCACCGACGCCACCCGGGAGGCCAAGGCCGGCGCCGAGCGCGTGCGAGCCATCGTCAGGGACCTCAAGACCTTCTCCCGAGAGCACCACGATCAGAGTGGAGCGGTCGATCTCTCCCAGGTGTTGCGAGGCGCCCTGAACATGACCCACAACGAGCTGAAGCATCGAGCGACGCTCGAAGTCGACGTACCCGCTGGTCTGTGCGTCGAGGGCAACGAGTCGCGGCTCTCCCAGGTCTTCATCAATCTACTGGTCAACGCGGCTCAGGCGCTGCCAGTCCGGGCCCTGACCGACAACCACGTACAGGTCCGGGCCGAGGCCCAGGGGGACTTCGTCGAGGTCACCGTAGAGGACAACGGCTCTGGAATCCCTGCGGAATCAATGAGCCGCATTTTCGACCCATTCTTCACCACGAAACCCGTCGGCGTGGGCACCGGCCTGGGCTTGTCGATCTGCCACAGCATCATCAAGGCCGCCGGAGGCGAGATCGCCGTGGAGAGTGAACCGGCGCGCTTCACGCGCTTCAAAGTTCGGCTGCGCAGCGCCTAGCGTCCCGATTCCAGGACCACGAAAGACCCGAGGCAGCCCAGCTGGGCTGCCTCGTTGCTCTGGGGCAGCGATGATTCAGGGCTTGATCACCTTGGTGCCCGCTGGTGGCTTGAAGTCGAACTCGCCCTTCGGAGTCTTCTTGTTCACGCTCGGGGAAAGGAAGTCGAAGGTGTTCCGGTTCCCTTCGGCGTCGATGAGCATCACCCGCCGCACCTGGTTGGTCTTGCCGTCGATGTAGAAGAGCACCTTCGTGTAGGCGGGCGTCGGCTTGCGGGGCTTGCCCAGCAACACGTAGCCACCCTCGAACTTCATCCGCTTGCTGTCGAGCTTGCGCAGGCGGAAGGCCTTGCGAAGACTGCCTCCGCCGGTGAGAAACGCCAGCGCAGCCGGATACTGACTCTTGTCGATATCCTGCTCGTACATCTGCTTCTCTTCGGCTTCGTAGACCTTGATCTTCTTGCCGTCGGAGACGACGCGGTTGCCGTTGTTCTTGTAGCGCCAGCTCATCTTGCCGGGCTTCTCGAACACCACCTGACCGTTGCTGTTCTTGTACTTGTTGTACTTCTTGATCCAGTAGCGCTGCTTGAACCCCGCCTGGAAGGTCTTGGTCTTGTCGTAGAAAGTCTGAACGCGCTTCGCGATCTCCTTGGAACGTGGGCCCTTCTTCGCCTTCGAATCCGCCGGCTTCGCTGCGGTTTGGGCCTCGACGTTGGGAGCGCTGGAGAGGGTCAACCCGCCAAGGGCGACGCACAGCGCGTAGGCAATCCAGTGCTTCTTGGTCTGCATGCTCACTCGTTTCTTCTCGGCCCCCTACTTGGGAGCCAGCAACCTGGCAAGCCAGGTCGCGCTTTCAGGGGACAGACGGGGCTCCCCCGCCTGGCATTCGCCCAAAAAACACCTCTGTCGTCGAATACTTACACCCCAAGGTCCAGGCTTAACACGAATCCAGGAGGCGGCATTCCTGGGCTCGACCGCCCGCTTCGTTTCCATCTACGTTCGACCCGTCGTCGATCTGTTTCGTGGCGATCGTGGAGCCAATGCACGCTCCGAACCGACTCGTGACGCTCACGCGAGGCAAGTCGGCTCAACCCGCAGAGCCGCCTCACACCCCGATTCGCGCTCGAGCGACCCCGACGCGCGCAGCCTCAGCGCGCCGCGCGCTGCTTGAGCGCCAGCTTCGCCAAGGCCACGCGGCTCTGACGGCTGCGACCCCGCGCGCTACCGAGCGCCGCCAGCACGCCGGCGGCGTTCGAGTCACCTCGAGACAGCGGCCCCAAGCGCAGGTGAGTGATGGCTATCGCGAGCGCGTCCGCGGCGTCCGCGGGAGGTACGTCTCGCAGAGCGAGCATCGCCTTGACCATCTGGGCAACCTGACGCTTCTCAGCCTGACCATTCCCGGTCACTGTGCGCTTCACGCGCGCGGGCGGATACTCGAACACGTCCAGACCGGCGCGAGCCAGCCCGAGCAGGATCACACCCCGCGCATGACCAAGCTTGGCCGCCGCCTGCGCGTCCTTGTTGAAGAAGATGCTCTCGACGGACCCGACGTCCGGTTCATGGGTCGAGAGCAGCTGCGAGATCCCCTCGTCGATCACGCACAGTCGCGTTGCCAGGGACGCTTCCGGATTCATCCGCAGCACGCCATGGGCGACGTGGGTCATGCGGTTGCCTTCACGCCGCACGAGGCCCCAGCCGAGGTTGCGCGTTCCAGGGTCGAAGCCAATCGCGAGCACCGTCCATCGATACCAGCCTGCGTGGAAAAGCGAAAGTTCCAGGCGCCCGTCTCAGGGTTCCGCAAGGCGTTTCCCCTTCCGATGGCCACGTCTTGCCCCCTACAGTCCCGGAGAGGCAGACACGAGTGAGTACGCGAGATCCAGAAGCAATCGTCGTCGGGTCCGGGCCAAACGGTCTGGTCGCCGCGTGTATCCTCGCCGAAAACGGATATCGCGTGCTGCTCTTGGAGGCGAACCCCAGGCGCCCAGGTGGTGCTCTCGGCTCCGAGACAGGAACCCTGCCGGGTTTCGTTCACGACGTGGGCGCAGCGTTCTTTCCATTCGGCAAGACCAGCCCCGCGTTCAAGCACCTCGACCTGGTGGGCAACGGTCTCAACTGGTGCCACGCGGAATTGGAGAGCTGTCATCCAGCGCCAGACGGTAGCGTCGCGGCCATCTCACGAGACGACGATGTCACCGCCAGCCACTTCGGCAGCCCCGAGGACGGCGCCACTTGGCGCAAGCTCGCGCGCTGGCACCGCAGCGCCGAGCGCCACATCCTCGGCTTCCTGCTGGGCCCCTTTCCAACCCTGGGGCCACTGTTCAAGCTGGGAGTGTTCAACCTGCTCAAGCTCACGCGCATCCTCGCCTCGAGCGGTCGCGGGCTCTCCTCACGATTGTTCGACAGTGAAGCCGCGCGCCGCGTCTTGCCAGGGCTAGCGCTCCACGTGGACGTCGGCCCGGACGACGCCTTCGGCGCGGCCCTTGGCTACATGCTCGGGCTCACCGCGGTCACCGGCGGCTACCCGGTTCCGCGCGGCGGCGCACAAGCCATCACCGACACCCTGGTCCGCATCCTGGAATCCCACGGCGGAAAGCTTCGCCTCGACGCCCGCGTGGAGCAGGTCATCACGAAAGACGGCCGAGCAGCAGCCGTCAGATTGGTCGGGGGTGAGGAGATCCGGGCTTCCCACATGATCCTCGCCAACACCTCGGCTCCGTCCCTCTACCTGGACCTGCTCCGCGATGACCAGGTCTCGTCGCGCGTGCTCAAGCGCATGCGTTCGTTTCCTCACGGATGGGGCACCTTCAAGCTCGACTGGGCGCTGGATGGGCCCGTGCCCTGGAGCGAGCCGTTGGCGCGCAAGAGCGCCGTGGTTCACGCTGGGGACAGCCTGCAGGATCTGAGCCGCTTCACCAAGGTTGTCCGCGACGGACACATCCCGGACAACCCCTATCTGGTGATCGGACAGCAGTCGATCGCCGATCCCACTCGAGCCCCGGACGGCAAGCAGACGCTCTGGGCGTACTCGCGAGTGCCGTCCGATGTCGAAGCCGGCTGGCACAGCCAGAAGGAGCGCTTCGCCGACGCGGTGGAGGCTCGCATCGAGGGGCTCGCGCCGGGATTCAGACAGCGCATCCTGGCTCGCAGGCTCGTGGCGCCGCCGGATCTCCAGGCGATGGACGCGAACCTGGTCGGTGGTGATCTCGGTGGAGGCTCGAACGCCTGGTATCGCCAGTTCATCTGGCGCCCGGTGTTTCCGTACTTCCGCTACCGAACGCCTGTGAAGGGGCTCTACCTGTGCTCGAGCTACGCGCACCCCGGGGCGGGTGTCCACGGCATGTGTGGCTTCAACGCGGCCCACATGGCGATGAAGGATTTCGCCTAGCTGGCTCTCGATTGGCAGGTGTCTTTCAACACCCTGCTACTCGTGTCCTGAAGCCGGGGCGTTCCGGCGCCTCAGTCCGGGTAGCCGCCCATCGACGGCGAGTCGAGGCGGACCGGACGGCTCTCGCCACGAGCACGACGCTCGATCAGCTCGTCCACCAAGCGAAACAGCATGGAGTTGTCTTGGCGAGGATAGCTCTCGAGCGCCTTGGCGTAGGTCGCGCTGTTCTCGATGAAGTCGCGGATCTTGTCGATCTCCAGGGTGGGGGACCAGGTGCCGTATCCCAGGTGAGACAGCCAGCGCGCGTTCAGGATCTGTTCGAACTGCTCCTCGACCGGGACCGAGTGCACCGGCACCCCGAGATGCACCGCCTCGCTCATCAGGGTGTAACCACCGCCGGTGATCACCGCTCGGGCCGTGCGCAGGTCCTCGACGAAGCCGCTCTCCGAAAACGAGCGTAGGCTGACATTGCCTTCGGTCGCCTCTCTCCCCATCCCGTACAGCCGGAACTCATAGGGAAGCTGCTGCAGTACGGGGACGAGCTGTTCGTTCGCGCTCGCGGTTTGGTACACCAGCACGTGGGAACCGGGCTGACGCGCGGCTTGGAGGATCTCGTTGCGCAAGATGGGAGGCACCAACGTCGTGCGCTTCTTGCGCACCTTGGGGAAGAAGAAGCTCGAGACCAGGTAGTGATAGGCTCCAGGGATCTTGGACTTCACCGCCAGCTTGGCCAGACTGTATGCCTGAGAACGCTTACCGATGACTTCCTTCGGGTGCTTGCAGCGGTTGATCACCTGCATGTTGTCGATGCTAATTACCGGAAGGAAATGGTTCAGGGCGTAGAATGCCGCCCAGGACTCGAAGTCGCTGATCACCAGCTCGGGCTGGAACCCAGCCTCGGCCACCTTGCGGTAGACCTCGACGTTCTTTCGGATGCCCTTCGCTGCGAGCTTGAGGTTCTTCTTCAAGCTCTCGCTCTTGTCGACGCGATTGCCCACGTAGGTCAGGCTTAGGCCGTGGATCTCCTCGATGCTCACGGACTCGTGGTGCGCGAGGCGCTCCGTCAAGAAGCGATGCGCTCGTCCGCTGACCACGACCTTGATCTGATGACCACGCTTCACCAGGTGCTCCAGGATCACCCGACTGCGCGTCGCGTGCCCCATGCCCTCGCCCACAACCCCGTACAGGATCCGCATGTGCCCATGCTACGCCAACTGGGCGGCCAGGAGCAGCGGACGCGTCCGCCCCCGCTCCGAGTGCAGCCCCGCGGGGCCTGTGACGCTGAAATCAGCGCGGCAACCGGATCGACGGTTCTTCCCGACGCGGCCGATACAACACCAGGGTGCGTCCGATGCGCTGTGCCACGTTCGCCATCAGGCGTTGCTCGAGCGGCTCCGACGCCGACACCGTGTCCACGGGCGCTTCCTTCGCAAGCTTGACCTTGACCAGCTCGTGCGTTTCGAGCGCCTCGTCGATCTGCTTGATCACCCCGTCCGACACACCAGCGACCCCGATCTGCACCACGGGCTTGAGGTCGTGAGCCAGCGCCCGCAGGTAGCTCCTCTGCTTGCCCGTCAACTCGATGCGCTGACGTGGTTTCGCCTTTGCGCTGGGCTTCTTGCGCGGCGAGGTCTTCGGACGGGGTGCGACGGGCTTCTTGGCGATGGCCATGGAAGCGCGGACGCTAGCGCCAGGGGACTGCGTGCGCCAGATAGTTCTTGGGCAACGCCCTCTCGGACCGATCTCGCTGGTCCGGCGCTGCCCGGGTCCACGTTCCCGATGCCCAACGCAGGACGGGGCACATGGATCGGGTGTACGTGTCGACCCGCCGCGGGCGGCGCCCTCACCCGCAGCTCTTGGTCCGCGGCGACGCCATTTTCCTCGGGGCAACTGCAGGCACCCCTGGTCAGAGGTGTGAGTGGACGGCTGCGCCGCGGCAAGACGGGCTCTTTGGAGGGGGGGCCCTCGCGGGACGACAGGGCCGCGCGGCCGCGGCTCGACCCAGGGGCGATGGCGGCGGCGCGAACGGCGGTGGTGGCTCGCTGAGCGCTGTCAGCACGGCTCGCAGTTTGTTAGGTTGCGAGCATGCGCACGCAGAGCCCCGAGCACTTGGTGTGGATCGATCTGGAGATGACCGGCCTGGATGCTCACAGCGACGTCATCATCCAGGCTGCGTTGATCGTCACCGACAGCCAGCTCCAGCCCCTGGAGGAGTACGTCTGCGACATCTGGCAGCCCGAGACCGCGTTGAGTCAGATGACGCCCTTCGTGCGTGAGATGCACGAGAAGACTGGGCTGACCGAGCGAGTGCGAAGGTCGAGCGTCGATCTCGGGCGGGCCGAGCGGGAGCTCTTCGAGCGCGTCGCGGGCTGGTGTCCCCTGCGCGCGGGCGTCCTGGCGGGCAACAGCGTCGGCCAAGACAAGAAGTTCATCGAGCGCTACATGCCGATGCTTGCTGGCTACCTCAGCTACCGCATCATCGACGTATCGAGCATCAAGCTGCTGGCGAAGCTCTGGTACGGCGAAGCCGCGCAGTTCATCAAGCCAGAAGCCGGCGCTCACGACGCCCTGGTGGACATCAAGAACTCCATCGCCGAGCTCGCACACTACCGCGAGCACCTTTTCCGCAAGGAATAGCTCTATCGTACCAGGCGACGACTGCAGCGGCGGCAGTCGTCGTCCCAGCCGCTCAGCAGGCTCCGTGGCCTTGCGTGGGGAAGATCTTGCCCGGGTTGAGCAAGCCGGCGGGGTCGAAGACACGCTTCAGGTCTTGCTGGAGCTGAATCAGCTCGCCGCTCTGCTCGAGGTGCAGGTACGGAGCCTTGAGCACCCCGATGCCATGCTCTCCGCTCAGCGTACCTCGCAGCTCGAGCACGTCACGGAACAGCCGCTCGATGGCGCGATCGACCCGAGGTAACTCTTCGGGATCGTTCCAGAGGAAGTTGACGTGGAGGTTGCCGTCACCCGCGTGCCCGTAGGTTACCGTACGGATCTGCTCTTGCTCGGAAGTGCGCGCCACACGACGCAGCAGCTCTCCCATGGCCTGACGTGGAACCACCACGTCTTCGCTGAGCTTGTTCCTGGCCATGCGACGCACCGCGGGACTCATCTCTCTGCGGGCGTTCCAGAGCCGATCGCGTTGCGCGGCGTCTTGAGCCACGAGTAGCTCGAGCGCTCCCAGATCGTCGGATAGCCCGGCGAGACGCTCAGCCTGAGCCTCACAAGCGGGTTCGTCCCCGTCGACATCGATCAGCAGCATCGCCTGGGCGGCTGGATTGATGGGATTCCCGGCTTCTCGAATGGCCTCGAGGGTGCCGCCATCCAGGATCTCGATGCAGCGCGGAGTCAGACCCGAAGCCGTCGCTCGCGCCACGAGTGCCGCAGCGACGTCCAGATCCGACAGCAACACCATCAACGTCATCACGTGCGTTGGCTTGGAGATCAGTCGCAGGGTGATGTCTCCCAGGACGGCGAGCGTTCCCTCACTGCCGACCAGGAGCCCGGTCACGTCGTAGCCCGTCACACCCTTCTTGGTGCGACGGCCGCACTGGATCTGCTGACCCCCCATCAGAAACGCCTCGACACCGAGCACGTAGTCGCGGGTCACCCCGTACTTGAAGGCGCGAGGCCCGCCCGCGTTCTCGGCCACGTTGCCCCCGAGGCAGCAGCCGGTGAGAGAGTTGGGGTCCGGCGGGTAGAACGCGCCTTCAGCCTCGACTGCCGCATGGAAATCGCCAAGCACGACTCCGGGTTGCACGACGGCAAGCCCCTCGGCGACGTCGATCTCAAGGATCTGGTTCATTCCACTCAGTGCCAGGACGATCCCCCCCGCCACTGGCACGGCGCCGCCAGTGCGGCCCGTTCCACCCGCCCGAGGTGTGACGGGGACTCCGGTCTCCCGCGCGACGGCGAGCGTGTGCAGGATGTCCTGCTTCGTCTCGGCGAGCACGACCGCGTCGGGCGTCTCACCCTGGGCCTCGGACTCATCCGCACCGAAGCGCTCGCAGCTCTCGACCGCGTCCAGCACCTTCGAAGCGCCAAGGCGCCTGTGGAGTTCGATCCTTGCCCGCTCGATGCGGCTCTGGCTGGGCCTGGGGACGTCGGGTTTGAGCAACAGCATCGCCGTCACGATAGCCCTGGCTACCGCTGGAGCCCAGCGCTCAACTCCCCGACCAGTTGTGGCGACGCGGATCCGCGGCACGACGCACGTCCACAGCGAAGCCGGTGAGGTGAGCCATCCCGCTCACCTTCTCGAGCCGCTCGGGCCCATCGTGAGCCAGCAGGTTGACATTCACGCCCCGGGTCTGACGGGCAACGCTGAGCCCTGACTGCTGATGGCCCCAGCCGTGAGGCAGGGCCACGGTGCCCGGCATCAGGTCACTCGTCAGGCGCACGGGCACCCGCACCGACGCCACCTGCGTACGAACGTCCGCGAGGTCGCCCTCCTTCAGGTCGAGCCGAGCCGCGTCTTCCGGGTGCAGATAGAGGTAGTTGGTGGCGCGCTCTCCGGCGACGAACTCATCGAGGTTGTGGGTCCAGGAGTTGTGAGTGGTGACCGCACGCTTGGTGATCAGCTTGAGGCGACGGGCGTCACGCTTCTCTGCGGCAAAGAACTCCTCCAGCTGCTGCGCCTGGCGCACGAGTTCGGGGGGAGCGAGGGATACTCTCCCGTCATCCGTGACCACTCGTTTGCCCAGGAAGGTGTTTCCCCGGTGATCCGGTCGTAGCCTTCCGTGGGGCGCAGCCAGCAACTGCTCGAAGCTCCCCTGCCCCGTGACGCGCAGGAGCAGCGACAACAACAGCTCCTGAGGCAGAGCGTGCTGAGCGTCGGGGCGCTTGCGCGAGTGCCAGGCCTGCAGCGCTTCCAAGCCGAGCTGAGCGACCTTCGAGCCAAAGATGCCGAGCCCAGCAGCACGCGCCAACGCGAGGTAGATGCTCGCCTCGTCGCGCTGCTCTCCGCTCGGCGGCAACACCGCGCGCGTCGCCTGGAGATAGGGACGCGACTGCATGCCGAGCAAGAGCGGGAACACGAACGGCAGATCTGGGCGCTGGAGAGGGCTGGTGCACGGCAAGACGTAGTGGGAGAGGCGCGCCGTCTCGCTGGGCTGGATATCGAGGGTCACCAGCAGCTCCAGCGCCTCGAACGCTTCGCGTAGCCGGCCAGAGTTGGCCATCGTGATCAGCGGATTGCCTCCAGTGACGAACAGCGCCTTCACCTGTCCAGCACCAGGTGTAAGGATCTCGTCCGCCAGCGTTCCCCCAGGGAAACCATCATTGACCGCCTGAAAGCCACCGACCCTCGAGCGGTCGCTACGCAACAGGACACCCGTACGCCGAGCGAAACGTGCGAAGTCAACGATCCCCCTGCCGACGAGCGTCCCTCCCCGCCGATCGAGGTTTCCGCTGACCAGGTTGATCACCTCCTGCAGCCAGAAAGCGATGCTGCCGTGGCTCCCCATGTTGACGCCTGTCGAGAGGTAGAGGGCGGCGCCATCTGCCTCGGAGTACGCCTTCACCATCTCCCGCAGTACATCCGCGGGGATTTGCGTGACCTCCGCGCAGCGTTCCGGGGTCCAAGGTTCGACCAGTCTGCGGACGGCGTCGAAGCCGGTCGTGTGTTCGCTGATGCGCTCCGCAGAGATGGCATCGAGGCGGAGCAGGTGGTTGAGGAACGCGAGGTAGAAGAAGACGTCGGTGTTGGGTCGGATGAAGACATGCTCACCGGCGACCTTCGTGCTCTCGGTGCGACGCGGATCCACGAAGAACACGCGGCCCCCCCGCGCCTCGATGGCGCGCAGGCGCTGGATGGGGTTCGAGACCTGGAGGAAGCTCCACTTGCTCACGGCAGGGTTGGCCCCGACGACGATCAGGCAGCGCACCCGGTCCACGTCCGGAAAGGGCTGCGTGAACGGAAAGCCATACATCAACCTCGCGACCGCGAACTTGTTGGCGCAGTCCTGCGTGGCCGAGGAGTACATGTTGCGGGAGCCCACGGCGTTCATGAAACCTTGGGCGAAGACCGGATGCAGCACCCCGAAACCCGCTGCGGTCCCCACGTACATCGCGATCGAGTCGGGACCGCTCGCCTGCCGCAGGCGCCTGACTTTCGCTCCGATCTCGCTCAGCGCCTGCTCCCAGGAGACTCGCTCGTGGCGATCGCCGACGCGCTTCAGGGGATACTCGAGACGATCGGGGCTGCCGTAGAGCCGCTGTTGCTTCAGACCTTTCACACACGCAAAACCCTTCGTGGCGACGTGCTCCGGGTCGGGACGGATCTCGGTGATCTGGTTGCCATCCAGGGAGATCTCGAGGCCGCACAGCGCCTCGCAAATGCGGCAGAACGTGCGCTCCGTGCGTAACATGCCACCAGGGTAGCGCCTTCCGTCAGGATACCGCCGGGATACCGGACGCGACTTCGGGCTTCCAGGCGTAGAGTACGCGCGGAGGGCGCGCTTGGCGGGATCTGCGGGGTCTGCGTATGCTCCGCCCATGTCGGAGCGCCGTCCCGATCGCGTGGCACTCGTCACCGGAGCATCCAGCGGCATTGGAGCCGAGACCGCACGAGGCCTCGCGCGTGCCGGATACCACGTCGTCGTCGTCGGCAGGAACTCGGTGCGCACGCGGGAGGTCGCAGAGAGCATCCGCACCGCTGGCTACAGCGCGGAGCATGTGCTTGCCGACTTCTCCAGCCTGGAGCAGGTCCGCGAAGTCGCGAAGGCGTTCGAGCCGCGGCACCCCAGGCTCCACGTGCTGGTCAACAACGCGGGACTCTGGCACCCCGATCGCCGACTCAGCCAGGACGGCCACGAGGAGACCTTCGCCGTGAACCACCTCGCGCCGTTCCTGCTGACGCGACTCCTCGAAGGCAAGCTGATCTCCACCCCCGGGGCCCGCGTCGTCACTGTTTCCTCGCGGTTACACATCAAGCCACCTAGCTTCGACTTCGCCGACGTAATGAGCGAGCAGAAGTACGAGGGGATCTACGTGTACTCGAAGAGCAAGCTCGCGAACGTGCTGTTCAGCAATGAACTGGCACGACGCCTGAAGTGTCATGGAGTCACGAGCAACAGCGTGCACCCCGGCAGCGTGGTGACCAACGTCGTACGGGACTCTCGCTTCCTTTCCTGGGGCGCGTCACTCCCCCTGCCCTGGCTGAAGAGCCCCGTCGAAGGCGCGCGCCCTTCCCTCTTCGTCGCGACCTCCCCGACCCTGAGCGGCGTCACCGGGTGCTACTTCGCAAGTAGCTCGCGGGGCGGGGGTCGAGATACTCGAGCCCACGTGCCCTCCAGGGCCGCGCTGGATGTACGCGCGGCGGAGCAACTGTGGGCGCTGTCCGACAGACTCGTCGCTCGATTCCTGTGAGCCCCTCCCCCCTGACCAGTCTTCGAACGTCCGGATGTTCTCCAGCGCCCTGTCGGGGAGCAACCCACCAATAACCGTATCGAAAAGCGCGCGCCGATTGCCGCGAGTGCGCCGGTCGCCCCTGGATCGACGTTCACCGCGATCGCACCGCGCTCTGTGACGATCGGCGGGAATCCATGTTTCGCGGCTGGATCGGCGTGGATTCAGCGCCGTAGGGATTCGCCACACCGCGGCTTCGAGTGGTAGACTGCCGCAAGTCGATGGCCACCCTCTACCCGGGCAGTGTGTTTGCGCAGCGCTATCGCGTGGTGCGCGAACTGGCGGCGGGCTCCATGGGGATGCTGTACGAAGTGGAGCACCTCGAGACGGGTCGAGCGTGCGCACTGAAGGTCATGCTACCCGGGACGAGTCGCTCCGCGGACCTGCGTCAGCGCTTCGAGACTGAGGCCCGTGCGACGGCAGCGGTGCGCAGTGACTACGTGGTGCAGGTCTTCGACGCCGGGGTGGAGCCTGCGAGCGATACCCCCTTCTTCGTCATGGAGCTGCTCGACGGCGAAGACCTCGAGCGACGCCTCGAGCGGGGACCGCTACCAGTGGGTGTGACGCTGCGCCTCCTGCGTCAGATGGCGAGCGCCCTGGACAAGCTGCACGCGAGGGGAGTACTGCACCGAGACCTGAAGCCCGAGAATATTTTCCTTACGGAAACTGATATCGGCGAGCTGAAGGTCAAGCTCGTGGACTTCGGCGTCGCGCGACTGTTCGAGGACGCCGGCGCGGTCACCTCGACGAAGGCGGTCGGCACGCCGCTCTACATGCCGCCGGAGCAGTTCAAGTCCTCGCGTCGGATAGCCCCTGCGGTGGATATCTACGCCGTCGGACTGATCGCGTTCGCGATGCTCACGGGGCACCACTATTTCGCGCTGGAGCGCGATCACTCGACGTCGTTCCTCAGCTTCCTCAAGGGCACCTGCCAGGGCCCCAAGGAACCCGCGTCCCAGCGGGCCGCAAAGCTCGGCGTTCGGCTGCCGCAGACCTTCGACGCCTGGCTGTTCAAGACGTCCCACGCGGACCCTGAGCAGCGCTACGCATCCGCTGGAGAAGCCGTCCTCGCGTTGGCCGAAGCCCTCGGCATGGCCTCGCTCGGGCAGCCCTCGTCGCCATTCCACGCTCCGCCCCAGCTCTCGGATCCTCACCTCCTCTCGCCGCACCCAGCGCCGCCGAGCGTCCCCGATACCCACGGCGTGCAGCGGCCGGTGATCCCCGCCTACCCGGAGATCCGAGCCTCGCGCCCAAGCCTCGCCGACGCCACTGGACCACGCAAGGCACTCAAGAATCCCGTCGAGCTCCGGGCCGCCTCGACGACGGGCTCGGTGAGCGTCTCCAATCCCCTTCCCACGAAGCCTCGCGAACCCAGTCGTAGCGCCTCGTTGCTGGTGGGAATCAGCATTGCGTCGCTGATCGTGTGCGTGGGCGCGGGCATCGCGCTGTTTGCCCTGGGCGACGACCAAACCGCCAGGAGCACCGTGACTCCTCGAGAGTCCGCGCTCGCTACTCTGCCCGAGCCCGAGGCAACCCCTCCAGCAGCTCCCGAGACCACCACGGCGATCGACGAGGCAGATCTCGATCTGAACAGCTTGCCCCTGGCCGACGCAGCAATCGCGCCAAGCCCCGCCGGCGCGAGCCCCACTGGGGCAACTCGGTCCCCCAGCAGGTCCAGCGAGAAGACCCCCGCGGAGAAGCAGAGCGAGAAGCCCCCGCAGAAGAAGAAGCCCGTCGTCGAGGCACCACCAAATCCCTACGGAGACTGATGTGGGGGGCTCGCTCGACGGCGCCGTCACCCGAGCCTGAAGACGCGCCTGGCGTTGCCGCCAAGGAACGACTCGAGCGCCTCGGGGTCCAGCGCCAAGCGATCCAGCTGCTCGAGCGCAGCCTGGGGCTGAATCATCGGAAAGTTGCTCCCGAACAGCACCTTCTCTCTCCCCCGCCCGCGCATGAACCGTACCAGTTCCTCGGGGTATCGACTCACCTTGTACGCGGAGGTGTCGATGTACACGTTGGGGTACTTCGTCGCCAGGGCCACCATCTCCTCGGTCCAAGGGTAGCCGATATGACCGCCGACGATGGTGAGCTCCGGGAAGTCGCAAGCCACGCGATCCAGGTACGGAAACGGCCGCCCCGGCTCCGAAGGTCTGAGCGGCCCCGCGTGCCCCACCTGCAAGCAGAACGGCACGCCGAGCTCGACGCACTCTGCGTAGAGCGGGTAGTAGCGGCGGTCGTCAGGCGGCAGCTCCCACAGCCAGGGCAACAAGCGCAGGGCCTTGAAGCCCAGCTCCTTCACCGCCCGACGTAGCTCACGAACAGCCTCCATCGGGCGGCGGATGTCCGCACCGGCGACACCGATCAGCCGCTGCGGAGCACGCGCCACGAGCGCGGCGACCTCGTCGTTCGAAATCAGCGCACCTCGGGCGGCGGGAGCAGTCTCTGGACCGTACCACGCGGAAATGAGCGCCCTGTCGATGCCACCGACATCGAGGGCACCCAGGGTCAGCTCCAGGGGGATCTCGTCAGGTACCGTCTCGAGGCGCATCCAGCGCCGCAAGCTGGCGAACATTTCGTGGCGGATGAACTCCGGCGTAGGATGCTGGATCCAGGCGTCGACTCGCATGCGGCGAGCTTCGCCGATGCAGCGACGGAACGCACGCTGCAGCACCGCAGGCCCCTCCTGCACGCGCTGCCCCCGGCATCTCGAAGAGCCTGTCGTCGCGCGCTTGCAGACGCTGGCTCTTGCAGGCCTTGGCGGAGAGGGAGGGATTCGAACCCTCGGTAGGTTTCCCTACGCCCGCTTAGCAAGCGGGTACCATCGGCCACTCGGTCACCTCTCCGAGCGGAGCTTCGAGCGAACCCGACGCCCCGCCAGCCCGCATTCCTGCGGACTTGGGAGGCCGCAACCTACCCGCGTTTTTGCCGTCGTCAAGGCAAAGCGTGTGACCTCACCTCCAACCGCCGACGCAGCCGCAAAAAAAGGCGTTGAAGCCGCGACGCACCTCTCATCGCCCAGCCGGGACTCGGCTCCACATCGCTGACGAAAGGCAAACCGAGATCCCAATCGACGGCCCACGCGCCCGCCACGTACACTCGTTCCCGTGTATCCAGCGCCTGCTGGGGGGCGTGCGACCAAACGAGGCGGACCGATGACAGAGGACTCCAAGAGCGGGGCTGAGGGCCCCGTCAAGAAGACGGGCAGGCTCAAGTGGATCGGGATTGGGTTAGGCGCACTGATCGGGGTTGGGGCCCTCTTCGTCGCCACGAAATCGCCAGCGGCGCGGCCAGCGCCAGACCTCGAGGCCGATGACAGCCCCGCCACCGTGGAGCGAGGAAAGTACCTGTTCGAGCACCAGCTGGGCTGTGGCGAGTGCCACACCGAACGGGACTGGACGAGGTACGGCGGTCCTGCACGGGGAGCGATCGCCGCTGGCACGCCGACCTGCTGGGGGGAGGACTACGGCCTCCCCGGCGAGGTCTGCTTTCCGAACCTCACGCCTGGCGCAGGCGGGCTGAAGGACTGGAGCGACGGCGAGATCGCGCGCGCGATTCGAGAGGGCGTCGACCGGCACGGTGACGTCCTGTTTCCGATCATGCCGTACGACAACTACAAGGATCTGTCTGACGAGGACACCAAGGCAGTCATCGCCTACTTGCGGAGCCTGCCGGCGGTGGACGCCGAGCGAGCAAAGACCCACATCGACTTCCCGGTCAGCTTCTTCATCAAGTTCGCGCCGAAGCCGCTGAGCGGCCCCGTCGCGGAGCCCAATCGCAACGATCCAATTGCCTTAGGGAAATACCTGACGACGGTCGCCGGCTGTCGCTCCTGCCACAGTCAGGTCGACAAGGAGCATCAACCGATCCCGGGCTATGAGTTCGCAGGCGGCCAGCTGTTCCCGGGTCCTTGGGGCAAGGTGCGCAGCGCAAACCTCACCCCCGATCCCGAAACTGGACTCGACGTCAGCGAGGGGGAATTCGTACAGAAGTTCACGTCTCACGCCGACCCCGCGGTGCAGCGCCCGGTGAACCCATCCGAGAACACGCCGATGCCCTGGCTGGCCTACTCGAAGATGCAGGAGTCCGACCTCAAGGCAATCTACGCGTTCTTGAAGACCATCGAGCCCGTGAAGAACAAGGTCGAGATCCGCCCGAAGTAGCGCGGACTCAGCCAGCTCAACGCAGGATGAGCGCGTACGGCATGGTCGCGAGGGTGTGCTCGCCGCTCAACACCGGGGCGAACGCCTGAGCGTGCGGCAGCATCGGCTCGGTGACTTTGCCGAGCCAGGTCTCCCGCTCGGCCAGCGCACGCTCCGCCGCTTGCATGAGCTGCTCCGCGCTGGCGTTGTCATTTCCGCCGAGAATATCGAAGAGACCGTCCGCGCCGCCCTCGACGGTGAGCGGCACGTCGCCTTCGAGATCCGCGAGCACCTTCGCGCGCTCGACCGCGTCGCGCAGGCCCCCCAGCGTGTCCACCAGCCGCTTGTCCTTGCCCTGAGCTCCGCTCCAGATCCTCCCCTGAGCGTTGGGCTCGACGTCGCTGACCTTGAGTCCGCGACCGTCCGCGACGCGCTTGAGGAACAGCTGATACGTGCCCTGCATCAACTGTCGCATGCGCTCGCGCGTCGCGTCGTCCCAGGGTTCGAGAGGAGACATGAACGCGGCGCGGGCCTTGGCTGCTGGATCCGGACGCGCTGGAATCGTGACTGCGTTGATACCGTGCTCGGCGAGGGCGTCGTTGAAGGTGAACTTCCCACCGACGACACCGATCGATCCGACGATGCTGGTGCGCTCCGCGAAGATCTCGTTGGCGGCGCAGGCCATGTAGTAGCCGCCGCTCGCCGCCATGGATCCGACCGAGGCGATCAGTGGCTTCTTCGCGCGGACCTCCATCAACTCGTGCCACAGCAAGTCGCTCGCCAGCGCAGAGCCCCCGGGGGAGTCGATGCGCAGCACCACCGCCTTCACCGAGTCGTCCTTGGCCAGGCGCCGCAAGGTCTTGGTCAGCGAGCTGGCAGCGATGCCGCCGCCAAAGCCTCCGGAAGACATCGCGATACCGCCGACCGCAGGCACCACGGCGATGCGATCGGCCCCCGAAGCCCGACGGTTGGCGCCGGAAATCGAGCGGATCAACGCGGCGAGGTTGGTGCCGCCGCCGCCCCCGCTGCTCTTGGGCCCGAACACCGTGCGCACCTTGTCCGCCGTGCCCCGCTGCTTCGCGTCCTCGAGCGCATCCGATTCATAGCCAATCTCGTCGACGAGCTTCTTCTGCTTGGCCTGATCAGCGCTCCAAGGCCCGTCTTCGAGCGCTGCCTCGACGCCCGGGCGCTGCTTCTTCACGGAATCGATCCATGTGGTGCGGATCGACGCCAGCACCGTCGTCAGGCTCTCCCTCGCCTCCGGGCTCGGGTCCTCACGGGTGAACTGCTCCGCGAAGCTCTTGTATTTTCCCATGTGGAGGAAGTCCGCCTGGACGCCCAGCTTATCCAGCACACCCTTCAGGAACACCACCTGACCAGCCAGGCCTACGGTCTCGACATCGCCTGCCGGACTGAGCCAGATGCGGTCACAGGCCCGCGCTGTGAAGAGGGACACCGAGTTGCCGAACGCGTGGGCGTGACACACCACCGGCTTACCGCCCTCTCGCAGCTGCCCGAACAGGCGGCCCAGTTCCTCGGCTCTGGCCCAGTCGAGGCTGCCTCCCCCCAGGTTCACGAAGACGGACCCGACGTCGTCTGTCTCTCCCGCGTCTTTCAACGCAGAAACAAGCCCGACATAGGTACGGCTCGGTGGGATGCCGAACAGCCCACCGGCGTCGGTGGACTCCGGGGCGCCGCTGCTCAAGTCGAAAGACAGCACGATCTTGTCGCCGTAGCTGACGCTCGCCGAAGGAGCCGCAGCGCTTCCGCCCGTCGACTCTTCCTGGCGTGGTCGCGAACAGCTCGCGATCACCGCACCGCACACCAGCGCGCAAGCGAGGCCCAACCAGCGCCCGCGAGGCTCGCCAGAACCGCGCTCGCGCGTCTCGGGATCACTCGGGGAGGTCGGTCGTGTCGATGTGAGGCGTGTCTGGCTCATCGGGCTTCTCTGGAGGCGGAGCGGTCGCGGGCGGCTCAGCCGTCGGCTCGCTGGTGGGCGCGGGATCGGCGGTGCCAGCCGCCTTCGCCTTGTTGTACTCCGCGATGCGCGCCGCCGCACGCTGCCCGTAGCTCGTCCCCGGCCCCGCATTCTCTAGCACGCGCTGGTAGAGGCCCACAGCTCCCGCCTTGTCGCCCGATGCCCACTTCTGATCCGCCTTGCCGAGCAAAGCCGGAATGTAGTTCGGGTTCTTCTTCAGGACCTCGTCGTAGGCCTCGCTCGCCGCTCCCGGGTTCTTTCTCCGCGCGGCAATATCGCCGAGCCCAGCCAGCGCCTCGGTGTTCCCAGGCTGCTTCGCCAGGACCCCGCGGAAGAGCTGCTCCGCCTTCTCCAGCTGGCCAGCCTTCAGCGCAGCGTTGCCCTGGGTGAGCATCACGCGGAAGTCGCCGCTTGGCAGCGCGTCACCGGCGGCCACGGGCCCGGGCGCCTCCGTGATGGCAGGCAGCTTGCTCGGGTCGACGGTCGGCACCTCCTCTTCGGTGCCCGCGTCCTTGGCGCCTTCGTAGCGCTTCACGAACTCGCGCAGTTCGTTGACCAGGGGGTGAGGGCGGATGGCGCTGGAGATCTTCTCGAGCTCGCTCTTGGCCGCCGCCAGATCCCCGCTCTTCGTCAGCGCGAACACCAGCGCGGCGCTCGCGCGCCCCGGCCCCGTCTCTGCAGACTTTGCCGTACGGAGACGATCCACGATGGAGCTCCAGTTGGGCTCCTTCTCCGCCATGTCCAGCGCCGCGAGCACGTACGCCGTCTCCGGCTGGGAGGCCGTGGAAGCGATCGACGCGACATGTGCTCGCGCCTTCTGCAGCTCTCCTTGCAAGCGCAGCGCGTCGACGCGAGCGCGGATCACGCTCGGGTCCTCGGGCGCCGCGGCCTCGGCGGCCGATGCAGCGCTCAACGCCTTGCGCACGCGCACCGCCAGCTCCCGGTGCGTGATCTGAACGAGCTCGTCATCGCTCGGATCGAGCAGACGCAGCTTCAGCCACACGATGTCGGCGCGAGCCGCCTCGAGGCGTGCTTGAGCCACCAAGACGCCTGCATCGTGCTCGCCCAAGGCGCTGGCCTTGTCGTACTGCTCCTTCGCGCCCTCGAAGTCGCCGTCGGCGAGCGCCTTGTTGCCGCGCTCCACCAGCGTCGCCACCCGAGCGTCGGAAGCGGCGTTCGCCGGCTCTTCGGACGCAGCGCTCTTCAGGTAGTCGCGCCCAACGGTGAGCCCCACCAGCACCAGCGCGCCGACCAGCACCACGCCGACGATCCAGCGCGAGCGCTGGCGCCGGGAAGGCGGAGCCTGAGTCATGAACCGCGCGTCGCCGCTCTCCTCGTAGCTCCGGTAGGCGTCGCTCACGTCCGTCGGAGTCGGCGTGTGCTGAAGCGGTTCCTCATGGATACGAACGTTGGATGGTGGAGTGAGCCTCGCGGTGGGGTGCGATGGCCTGCTTGCCTGGAGGGAGCTACTTGGCGGGCTCAGGTCCGAATCGGGCAGCGGATTGCGGGGGATGGTCGGCGGATCTGGCTCGATATCGACGTCGATCGGCGCGACGGGCGGCGGTGGGTTGCTCGGGATCTTGCGACCGGGGATCGGCGGCTTGCTGCGCGTTGGCTTCGGGGGAGGCACCGAGGACCGGCGTTGCTCTGGCGCGGCTGCGGGAGGCGGTGGAGTCGACGGCGTGCGCGGTGGATGTGGCGTCGGAGGCAGCGGACCGCGACTGCCGAGACCACTCGAGGTCGAGCGCTTTCCCGCTGGCGGTGGCGCGCTGCTGTTGCGCCTGAAGAACGGCTCCAGTTCCGCGATCGAGTTCAAGCTGCGCGGCGGCTGACCACCACGCGAGAGCAGGTCCTCGGGTCCGATCTGACGCTGGCTGATCCCCTTCTGGAGATCTCTGAGCGAGGTGTAGACCAGCTCGCGACCGCTCGTCGTGCGCACGACCCAGCGCTCCGGGCCGCTCGGACCACCGGCTGGATGCACCTTGAACTGATGACCGCAGTTGGTGCACTTCACCGTCGTCCCACGGTCGCTGACCAGAGCGTCGTCGAACTCGTACTCGGTTCCACAGCGTGAACAGCTAACGTCCATCGAAGTCTTGGTTGCAGAGTGGTGCTCTGTTCACGTACGCCGAGACGGCGCAGGGAGCGGTGGGACCAGGCGGCGACCGCGGGTGGAGCTGGGGCCGGCGCTGGAGGGCACCCAACCTGGGTGCACTCCGCAAACGCGAGCAGTTGGCATAGGCGTGGAGCAACGCTAGCACCTTCTTCCCCTGGCCAGCGCCTGAACAACGCGAACTTTTGCGCTCCGCGGCGCGTGAACGCAGCTTCACCCCCGGGCCTCCCGGGCAGGACACAAGTGCCCTGTGGCAGGCGCGAGCAGCCCCATCATCAGCCCTGGCTTCGGCTGCAAACGGCGCGGATTGCTCCCAGACTGGCGACTTGCGGGGTGAGTGGGGCCCGCTCACCGGGCGCCTTGGGAGCGTGGCTTGTCTGAGGCACGCTGCTTGCTAACCTCCCGGAGGTGGCGACAGCGGACCGCGCGGTGAGAGCCCCGCGCCGTTCGCCTCCAAGTCCCATCTCGATAGGCAGGGAGACCGGAACATGAAGCGAGTTTGGCTGCTAGGCGCGACGTTACTGTCTTCAATGGCTTTGGGAGGCTGTCCGCTCTATCCCGACGAGCCAGCGTACTGCGACTACGACTCCGACTGCGGGTCGGGATTCTTCTGCAATGGCTACGGCGAATGCGTACCCGACGGCAAGAACGACGTGGAGTGCACCACCCCCAGCCAGTGCGGTGTGAACGAGACCTGCGGCGCCGATCGCCAGTGTCATCCAGGCGACTGTAGCTTCGTGGGCTGTCCGGCTGGCTACAGCTGCGTACGCGATGGAAGCCAGCGGTTCAGCTGTGAGGACACGCTGAACGGCTCCGCCGGTAGCAGCTCCGGCGGAGCGACCGCTGGCGGCACGGGGGGAACTTCTGGCGGAAGCGGCGGAGCGGCGGGAGCCAGCACCGGCGGTACCGCAGGGGCCAGCACCGGTGGTGCGACCACCGGCGGAGCGGCGGGCGCGAGCGCAGGAGGCACCAGCAGCGGTGGCGCGGCTACCGGTGGCGCCAGCAGTGGCGGAGCGGCTACCGGTGGCGCCAGCAGTGGCGGAGCGGCTACCGGTGGCGCCAGCAGTGGCGGAGCGGCTACCGGAGGTGCCAGCAGTGGCGGAGCGGCCGCGGGCGGCGCTGCGACGGGTGGAGCGGCGACTGGCGGGACCGGCGGCGCCTGATCACTTCACCACGCGCAGGTACGGCGGCAGCTTTCGCTTCCCCTTCTCTTCGGCCGCGTCTGCGGCCGTTGCCGCTTCTGAAGACTCCTCGTCAGTCGACGGCTCTGTTTCCGCCGGGTCTTGCTGCGAGTCGGCCTCCGTGGCCTGCAGCGCTGCCGCTTCGGGCGCGGCATCAGTCTCAGGCTCGGGCAACGCCGACAGCACGGGTCGCTCCGAAGTCCGCTTCTCTTCTGCGATCGCCGCTTCCTCCGCTCGAGGCGTCTCGGGCTCCGACCTCTCGGCCTCCGCTTCGTCAGCGGCGTCCTCCACCTCGGGCTCGCTGACGGCCCGGAGGTGCGGCTTCTTGCGAGGCGTCTGCTGTTGCGCACCCTTCGCGTTGGCCTGAGCCGCGACCTCAGGGGGCACGTCGTCGGGCCAGACCATCCCACGCCCATCTTCACCCACCAGCGCGTAGATGGCCGTCCACGGCAGGAGGCAGAAATGGGGCGTCCGATTGAAGCTCAGCGTGCAGCTGATGGCTTCGTCATCGACTTCGAGATCGCGGATGGGCACGGCCATGTTCAGGCCAATCTGCAACACCAGCTGAGGCTGCTTCTTGAACCAGGGCGGGACCCGCGCTTCTTCCTTGCGAGGGTCGAGATGGATGAACACGGTTGACCGCTGGAGCAGCGCGAGCGCGACCTCTTTCTTGGGGGGCAGAGCTTGCATCGGCGCCGCACCCATACCGCTCCAGCGTGCGGAGCGCCAGACTGAAGGCGCGCAACGCGGGACATCCGAGTCATTGAACTCGTTGATTCCATTCAACATGCCAGCGTAGCGCGAGAATGTTGCGGGCTCGTCGTGGGAGCCAGAGCCGCTCCCTTGTAAGATGCGGAGATGCGCTTTCGCCCGTGGCAATCTTCTCCCATCACGCGAACCTTTTCTCTCCTCGGGCTGTGCGGCCTCTGCTTGCTGGCCGCCTGCGCCGAAGACAAGACGACCGCTGACGGCTCCGACGGGGGCAGCGGCGGCTCATCGGGTTCCGCGGGGAACGGCGGCACGGGCGGCGACATCGTCGCCGGAAGCGGTGGCGACGCAGGCACGGCGGGCAGCGGAGCAACCGGCGGCACGGGGGCAACCGGCGGCACGGGGGCAACCGGCGGCACGGGAGCAGCAGGCGGCGCAGGTGGCAGTTCCGGTTCCGCGGGGAGTTCAGGAAACGGTGGGATCGGCGGTGTGGGCCCCGACGCCACCATCACTGACGGCGCGGAAGATCGCATCTTGCTCACCGGCCTGGTGGTGACGCCAGATCAAGCCTTCGACGGCCAGGTACTCGTCGAAGGCGAGGACATCACCTGCGTGGAGATGGGCACCGGCTGCGAAGGCCAGAGCGGCGCGAGCGGCGCTACGCGCATCGACACCAACGGCATCATCCTTCCGGGCTTGATCGACACCCATAACCACATCTTCTTCGACCTCTTCAACGACGATGACTGGGTACCGAACCTGCCCAGCAGCTGTTCAACCGTCGATGATTGCGTCGCAGGCGCGAGCTACTACTGCAGGTCTAATCGCTGCGACTGCGTGGACTCCGTTTGTCGGTACAAGAACCATAACCAGTGGAACCAAGAAGCCGAATACGCGCTGATGCTCGACTACAAGCAGTGCTTCGAGGACGTCACCGGCAAGCCGATCTGGTGCCCGATCAAGTACGACGACGCTGGCAAGCTCGCGTGCGAACTCGACAAGTGGGGCGAACTGAAGGGCATGATCGCCGGCACCACATCGATCGTTGGTCTCCCCGCGGCAACGAACTATCCGTGTGTTGCCAGCCTTTCTCGCTCGATCGACGTGAAGCAAAACGATCTCCCAGATGACAAGATTCAAGCGAGTTCTCTCGGGCCTCCGGCGGACGCGACTAGCTATTGTACGAACTACACCGACGGCACAACGGACGCCTTCCTGGTGCACGCCGGAGAGGGTGTGGATGCGACCGCGCTCGCCGAGTGGGATGACTTGAACACGCTCGGGAATCCAGTGGGTTGCCTGATCGACCCCAAGACGACGGTGACGCACGGAACAGCGTTCACCAAGACCCAGTTCGATGTGATGGGGGCGGTAGGAATGAAGCTCACCTGGTCGCCAGCCTCGAACGTAGCGCTTTACGGTAAGACCACGGACATCCCAACCGCGCTCGACTCGGGTGTCCTGGTCTCCATCGCACCGGACTGGTCGATGGGCGGAAGTCAGAACCTGCTGGACGAGCTGCGATTCGCCGACAACTGGGACAACTCCCGCTGGAACGACCGCCTGTCCCCCGAAGACCTGGTGCGAATGGCAACTGTGAACGCCGCCGAGGTCTTGGGTCTGCAAGATGTGCTCGGGAGCATCAAGGTGGGTCTCAAAGCTGACCTGTTCGTGATCGGAGGCGATACCAGCCGCCCCTTTGACTCGGTGCTGGCGGCGACGCCTCGAGACGTCCGTCTGGTGATGGTCGGCGGCCGTGCACTGTTCGGTGACGATCAGCTCGAGCTCGCGGGACCAGCGAGTCCGGGATGCGAGACGTTCACGGCGTGCGGTCGAAACAAGTTCTTGTGCGTTGCGGAGGATTCATCCGCAGACAAGCTTGCGCAAACGCGAGCTGACATCGAAGGCATTCTCAACGCCGCGCTCCAGGATCTGGACACCGTCCCGGAGTTGCCAGCTTCTGACTGTGGGAACGCGTGCGACAGCGACGAAGCGTGCTACGCGCGAACCAACATTCCCATGGGCTCCGCGTCAGATTGCGCGGCAACCTGCGGAGCCGGGGAAGCGTGCTTCCGGACGTCTGCCTCAGCTTACAACTGCCGCACAATCAACGCATGCTCAGGGAAAAAGACCAAGACGTTCTACCCCGTGGCGCCGCTGGTGAGTTGCAACTGAAGTCCGCGTGGTACCATTCGCCATGCTTCGACGCTTGGCGATGCTCGTTCCGTTCGTTGCTCTCGGCTGAGCCAGCTGATCGGGCTAGATGAATTCAAAGAGTCACCCGAAGCGACCGGGGGCACAAGTGCGACCGGCGGCGCCACGGGCAACGGTGGGAGTTCCGCGGCGGTAGCGCGGGTGGGGCGCGATCACTTCGACCGATGTTGGGTACCAACCGCGAGCTATCCAGTGGAACCATGGCAGTTCGGCGGTTTCCTAGCGAACGCAGCTCAGCTCTTTTCCTCCCGGAATCAATACTGGTCCTCGCAGGGTGCCACCGACGAACGCGCTGTCAACGCTCAGCGTCGGCAGCGTGAAGCGTACGACTCCGCTGTCCGTCGCGAGCCAGGCTGCGTGGGGTTGCAGGGCAAGCGGGCGGTACCTGTGTGTGACTGGAGCGTCGACTCGCGTGCCGTATGCAGCGCCCTGCCCTGCGCTCCACAAGCTCAAGGCGCCGCGCGGCGTCTCGAGCAACGCGATGGCGCGGTGAGGCGCCGCTTCGAGCGCCAGCGCTCGGACGTCGCCTGGGTAGGGCTGCTCGAAGCCTGGCGCGCCAAGGGGTGCCAGCGCCGCGAAGCGCAACAAGCGCGGCCCCGTATCGGCGCCCGCTGCCTGCCACACCCAGAGGTCGGCGCCGCGCGTCGCCAGTGCAGTGGCTCGCGGCAGCGGGAAGCGCTCCAGGTGCTCGCTCGATCCATCCAGCGCTGCGAAGGCGATCTCGGTCGCCGCGGCCCGCCCCACGATGGCCACCACATTGCCCTGGGGTAACGCTGCCCAGTGAGCTGGCTGTGGCCAAGCGCGGCCCAGGCTCAGCAACTCAAGCTCCGAGCCGAGGCGTTGCCACTCGGGTACGGGGTCGCCTTGAGTCAGCCACAACGTCTCGGGACGGCGCTGCCCGCTGGTCGAGACGTAGCTCCTCACCCCCAAAATCTGAGGCTCGCCCCAGTACTCTTCACTGGCGCTCCGCAGGGCGAACTCTAGCTGACCGGACTCCCTGCGAGGCTCGTACGCGAACACGCGCTGCGCACGGCCGTTGCTCGACACGCGCACCATCAACCGACACGCGGCAGGCAACCACGCCAGATCGAAGACGCTGTTCCCGAGCGGGTGCTCGGCCAGCACCGCGCCGCTGGCGGGGTCGAAGACGACGAGGGACCCGGTGTCATTGGTTGCGAAGCCGAGATTCGGAAATGACGCAGGCTTCCGCACCCCCGAGGGCATCGGTTCGTTCCATGGGGATTCGATTTCGGGAGCCGCCTCGTCTCGGTCGTCGCTGGCGTCCGTGGGCTGCTCTCTGGTCAGAGGTTCAGAGATGGACTCACAGGCGGCGACCAAGACACAGCAGAGCGTGAAGAGAACGATTGCGGGGCGCATGGCGCTCCCTTCGTCCGCTCATCGCTCGGGTTGTGGGGTGAGGCGCGATTGGCCTAGACCGCCAGGCGCCAGCGGCCGCCAGAGTCAGGCGTACCAGGCAGAGTCAGGCGGGGACGGAGGCGTCCAGCTCTCGGGGCCGATAGACCTGCACCAGCTCGCAACCGCCACCATCGAACTCACGCCAGCTTTCCACCGGGCAATTCAAGACCGCGAGCGCAGCCGTCGGCATGCGCTCCTGTGCGCCGCTGCACTCGGTGATCAGGTCTTCGATGTCGGGGTTGTGCCCCACGACGAGCAGCGTCTGCGCCTCGTGGAGGCGGATCTTGGTGCTGGTGGGCTCTTCTTCAGCGTTGCTCTCGTCCAGGCGCGAGACCAGCAGCTGGCTGCCGATGCGGCGGATCACGGAGACGTACGCCTCGGCGCCGCTCAGGTAGATGCGAGGGGTGAGCAACACTTCGCCCAAGTAGCCCGCTGCCGGCAAGGCATGATCCAGCGTCTGCTTCACTCGCTGAGCGCTGGAGCCGATCACCAGGTCCGGCGCCCAACCCTGCTCTTGCATCAGCCTGCCCATCCGGGGCGCCGCGCGGTGCCCCCGCCTGTTGAGCGGTCGATCGTGATCCCCGAGCGGAGCGCCGGAATCATCCGTGGCTTCCCAGCTACTCTTGGCGTGGCGCATGAGGAGCAGCGTCTTCATGGCTTCTTCGGAGGGAGCCAGGCTTTCTGGGTGCTCAGGGCGCTCGCCACCTCCACGCGCTCCTTCTTCTCCGTGTCGCAGATCACCTTCACCTTGGGGATGCCTCCGACCGTCGTGACCACCTTGTCGATCTTGGCCTTTTCCGGCTGGATTTGATCCACGCAGAACGCCATCACGCGCAGGCCGTTCTTCAGGGTGCCGACGCGGATGTCCTTGAGCTCCACGGTCACGTCCTCGTCGTCCGAGAGGCGCTTGACGACGACGTTCTTGCCGCCCACGACCTCCTTGACCACGCCCAGGTGGTAGTCCTTCTTCGGCGGACGCAGGGGACCCCAGATGCGCGTCCCCGGCAGCTGGTCCAGCGGCGGCAGCCAGAGCTCCGTGTCCTGGCTCTTGACCTGCTTCTCGTCGGCCCAGCCCGCCGCGAGCTGCCAGAACTCGGCGCCGGTCGCCGACCCCGGATCCTTCGTGGCGATGAGCGAGAGGTCTTTACCGTCCGCGATCACCCACAGCTTCTGGGCGTGCTTGGTCGAGGCGACCGTCCCGCCCTTGGCGTCGGCGGGCGGTTTCAGATCGATCTTGCCCCAAGAGTATTTCAGCTTCGGCTTGCCGCGCTTGCAGCCGAGGTTCTCGCACTCGATCGCCATCGAGAGGTAGGTGTAGAGATCGGAGAGCTCGTCCGGAGTGCGCTTCCAGCGCGCGAGCTTCTCGGTGGCTTCGATTTCCGTCCAGATTTCTCCCGGGTTCTTCGCGTCGAGGGCCTCGGTGGAGCGCTGGATCAGGTAGGCCAGGATCGCGTCCTGGACGATGCTGAACGCTGCCTCGTACTCCTGCGCGTCCAGGGTCTTGCTCGCCTGGAGCTTGTCGACCTCGTCGATCGCGGGCTGCCACTCGTGCCTCTCCAGCATCGGCTGGACGGTGCTCAGGCTGCGCTTGACGATGCTCTTGGCCAGGGCCTTCTCTGCGGCCGACTGGCCCTCCTTGTCCAGGGCGACCTTGACCTCGCTCTGCTCGAGCAAGGAGCGCGCGCCGTCGATGTTCGCGGCCTCGACCTCGTCCTCAATTTTTTCCGCGAGGCATTTCACGATGGCGTCCCGGGACTGAGCCTGAACCTTCTTCTTGTAGCGCCCGCGAGCCTTCTTCCCGAGCGTGTTCGCGACGCGCTTGAGGGCGCTCGCGCACTTGCCGTTCTCGGCGATGGAGCTGGCGTCCTTGCTCACCAGATCCGCGCGCTGGTCGTCGACCTGATCGAGCACCTCCTGCGCCTTGCGCGTGGTGTCGAGGTCGCCATACACCTTGGCCTCCAGGGCCTTCTCCTCCGCCTTGTCGAGGTCGCCCGACTTCAGCGCCTCGTCGGCCTGTCCCGCCAGGATCACTCCCAGGTCCGCCTTCGCCGACTCGGCAGCCTGAGTGTGGCCGAAGCGAGCGATGATCATGCGCAGGCGCTCCTCGGAGTGCTCCTCGCGGGCCTTCTCGAGCAATCGAGTCGCCTTGGCTTCGTCTTGAGCGCTGGCTCCCGAGGTCTCTGCCGGCTTCTCCTCACCCCCGCCCCCGCCACAAGCGACGGCTCCGAGCGCCAGTCCAGCGGCCACGAGCGCCGCAAGCCAGCGCGCCCTCGAGCTGCGACCCGCGCGCCCAGCTGTTTCTACCTGCAAGCCCCGATCCCGTCCGCTTTGCACCACGTCCGGCTTCGTGCCTTGAGCGCAGGCACGCGTCAAGCTCCGCTCCCGTAGTGGGCGCTCCAGGGATACAGTTGGGGCATGGACCAACCGCGGCTCCCAGAAGGATCCGAGCGCATCGCCCACTGGGCTCGCACGCGCGGCCTCGCCTACCAGGGGCATCCCAACGAAGAGTGGTTTCGCGCCTGGGAGCCTTTCGACACCATGAACAGCGGTACCGTGTACTTCAACTCGGTGTCTTTTGCCCAAGGGAACACCCACGTGACCCTGGCGGAGCCTTGGATGGCCCCGGAGGATACGGAGCCTCTCGATCGCACGGTGCTCGCGTTCGTGTCGGACCAGCGCTTCCGGCTACGCGCGGCGGCACGAGGCGGCGAGCACTTCAATACGCGCGTCTCGTTCCTGGAGAACGCGAAGATGCCCACGGTGAGCATCGGTGATCCTCACTGGGACAAGCACATGGCGACCTTCGCCGCGTCTCCCAGCGAGGCAGACCGAGCATTTCCACTTGGAATGCGTCAGGCGCTCGCCCACCTGGGCTTCTCCGGCCACATCGAGGTGCGCCCCGGCGGCATGGTGCTGCATTTCGCCGGCACGAAGCCCACTCCCGAGCACTACGAGAACCTGGCAGGGACCATCCCGAAGATCATGCGGAGCTTGGGCTAGCCGCGCCGAGTTCGCTCCGTGCGAGGCTCGTCGATGACAGCCAACGAGAGCATCGATGGCGCGAGGTTCGCGCCACATCGGAGCTGCCGTGTATGATGTCGGCATGCGTTTCATACTCAGGTTGATTGGCATCGCCGCGACGCTCACGAGCGCTGGGTGTGGCGGCGGACCTCCGCCAAGCGCACCCGCGGACCCTTCAGCCGCGAGCCCTCCACCGAGCCGCGGCTCCGCGCCAAGCAGCTCCGCCACAGGCGAAGCTGCATCGGCCAGCGCCGAGCCGCCCGCACCGGAGACCTCGCGGGCACCATCCGAGGACGCACCGAGCCCGCCCTTCCCGCCTCACGAGCGCAGCGACTATGTGGCGCTGGTGGATGACCCAGCCTTCCTGGATGACGTCGCCGGCTACATCGTCGACGAGGAATGTCCGAACGCCATGCTGGCGAAGACCGAAGGCAAGACCGTGCCGGAACTCTCGGTCGCGGGGTATGGCGATGAGTTCATGGTGACCATCCAAGGCCCCGACACGAAGACGTTCGGCAAGCTGTACGCCTGGACTGAGCCCAGAATTCCCCCTGGAAAACGCTTGTTGTTTGGTCAGATGTTCTTCAATGGCAAGGAGTACGGATGGCGAGCGCTGTGCGTCGACACCGATCCCGTGATTCGTCCGGGAGAGCTGGAGGTCGTGGAGGCGCTGCGTTCAAAAGGCCTGATCGTCGCGATCGCAAGTGCTGGAATGGAGCGGGCGAACGCCAGAACACCCGGAGCGCTGCGACTCGCCTTCGGGAAGGCGGGATACCACTTGCTAACGCCCACCAGGCTCCCCTTGAAGCAAGGCCAGGGCATCGTCCTCTTCGCGAAGTGACTGCGCGGCGTCCCCCTCTCCGTCACTCAACCTAGGTCAAACGGAGACGAAGGCGGGCTCGCTAGTGCGCCTGGCGGATTGACCAACAGCGTGCCCCAGCGCACGCTGCCTCACGGATGAAGCACACCGGGCGACACGGACGAACCGCTTGCACCTTGGGACTTCTGCTGGGGGCGTTGCTCGCCTGCAAGAACGAGCCGCAGCCTAGCCGCGCGGAACCAGCGGAGCCGCCAGTTCCCGTCACAACGCCCGCGCAGCCACCGGATCCCGTGGCTGCTCCGACGCCGACGCCAGTGCCACCGCCGGCTCCTGCGCCAGCGCCAGCGCCGAAGCCGACCGTCGTGGCGAAGCCCAAGGCGCCGAGTCAGCCTTCCTGCACCGGGAACGAACTGCCCTGCCGTCTGCGCGACGGCCGCACCGGGTGGTGCAAGGCCGGGACCTGCAAGGACATCTGCCCCGCGGGGAAGAGCTACTCACCGTTGGATACGGAGTGTCACAGGCCCTGCACCAAGAGCTGCGGCAACTGCATGCAGGGGCTCTGCTTCGACTAGCTTGCGGAGATGGGCCTGGGTCTGGGGGTGAGCAACCTTGCCCGGCACTACGGACCTTCGGGGATCGGCTTGCCGAACTGGCCCGACCCGCCGTTTCCGCAGTTGGCGCATTCCGGAAGGTTGGGGTTCGCGCCGCAACTCGCAGGGCAGTAGTCGACGGTGTTGAAGACCTTCTTCACCTCCTCACACTCGTCGCTCTGACCGTCGACGCTCATCTCCGCGTATCCGCCGTTCTCGTTGAAGGCGATCGCGCAGGCCGTTTGACTCGAGTCCGTGATCCAGCCGGGCAGCGGTGGGAACTCCTGCCGAGCGTTCGCGGTGCCGTAGTAGTCCTCGGTGCAGACTTGCTGAACCACGCAATCCGAAGCGGGATTCTTGGCCGCCATCGGCGCGGCCAGCGCCTTGATCGTGAAACAAAGACGGAAGCGCCCCGTACAGTCCACGGTCACCCAGTCGGTGCTCCACGGTTCGCTGGGCGCAGCGGCCGTGCTGGCCGGGCATTGCGCGCCGCCCATGTTGTCGGTCATGACCGTCGAGACGATGCCCTGAATGACGTTGTTCTGGGAGAACGTGCACGGAATCAGGTTGGTGATCTCCCACCGCCCCGCGCTGAAGCAGCCGCACGCGGCCTTCCCCGTGGTACCCAGGGGCTCGCGAGTGTTGGGATCGATGCCGCTGTAGCCCACGCACTCGCCCCACACGAGGTTGGTCTCCCCCTCGAAATCGCAGGTCGTCATGCCGTCGGTACAGTTGCCGTGGTTGCGGTTACGCCGGTACCCAGGCCAGCACGGCTTCGTCTCGCCCTGGGTGGTGCAAGGACAGCCGGGCAGGTTCTTGTCATCGGGGCACTCCGGGGTTCCGCCGGGAGACACCGGCTGACCCCCTCCGTCACAGCTCATCGGCGGCGGATCGTCGAGGAAGAAGTCCTCCGCGGAGTAGTCCTTCGTCGAGGAGTCGATATCGAGAATGCCGGCGGTGCCACCGTTTGTGGAGGCGTCGTTGCCGGAGCCGCTCGAACCGCCAGATCCACCGTTGCCGACCTGACTTGCCGAACCGCTGTCCGCAGAACACTGGATGGCGCTGAGCGCCAGCCCCGCTGCAAACACACCGCCTAGCGCGACGCGCACCCCGTTGAACGAACGCTTTGCTTCCATCATCAACCCCAGGTTCGAAGAGAGAGCTGGCTAGCTCCCACGTCACTCGCTCGGCCGTCGAGCACCACCGCGCGACGCGCGCGGTCGTCAAGGCACGGAACGTCGGCATGCGAGCCACCTGCGAGGCGTTCCGCCGAAAGCGAGCGTGCCCGGTGAGCGAGGCCAATTCAAGCTCGGCTACCGACACTGGAAAGATGCGAGTCATACTGCTTGGGCTCGAAGGGACTGCCGCGCTAGATGTCTGGAGCGCGCTTCGAGCACGCATCACCGAGCGGAAAAGTTTGCAGATGGCCCAACGGATCCTCGTAGTCGAAGACGAACCCGCGATCAGCGAGTCGGTAGCCTATGCGCTCAAGCGAGATGGCTTCAGCGTGGTCACCGCCGCAACCATCGCCGAGGCTGAGACACAACTGGACACCGACCTGGTGGTGCTCGACCTGATGTTGCCCGACGGGAGCGGCTTTGACCTGATTGGAAAGCTGCGACGCGACGGCGATCTGACCCCGATCATCGTGCTCTCCAGCCGCGACGGAGAGGCCGACCGGGTGGCCGCACTGGAGACCGGCGCCGACGACTACGTCCCGAAGCCTTTTTCCCCACGGGAAGTCGTCGCTCGCGTGCGCGCCGTCTTGAGGCGCGCGCGTCCGGAGCCGGCCGCCAGACGTGAAGGCCCGCCGCTGGCCGTCGACGAGGCTTCGCGCCGCGCCGAGGTGAACGGTCAGATCGTGGATTTGACCCGCGTCGAGTTCGACCTGCTGGTGGCGTTGCTGGACAACCCCGGGAGAGTCTACACGCGAGCGCAGCTCATCGATCGAGTGTGGGGCGACGGCTTCGCGATCACGGACCGCACGGTGGACTCCCATGTCAAGTCCCTGCGTCGCAAGCTGAGCGACGCTGGTGGCGACGCTGGGTTGATCGAGACCGTGCGCGGGGTTGGCTACCGGGTTGGAGATGGGTCGCATTGAGCGGCACGCAGAGCCCCGAGATCCTGCGCTTGGTGATCGTCGCTGGCACGGCGATCGCCATCATCCTGTTCGTCGCGTTCATCGCGAGTCGCCTGCTGAAGAGCCTCAGCCGCGGCATGTCGGTACGCATGCAGGTGTTCCTGGCGCTCTCCGCCATCGTCGGCACCTTCGCTTTCGGTCTGGGCATCATGGTGATCGACCGCATCGAAGCGCGCGCGGTGCGCTTCGCAAAGCAGGCTGCGGAGGACGAAGCGAAGCTGGTGGCGAGCCTGCTGGAAGGCGACATGCTGCGTACGGGCTCTGGCCTCGACGGCGCCATCACACGCCTGGAGACGGAGCGTAACCGCGGCGCGGCGCTGCGGCTCGAGGTGCTGGACCCCCAGGGGCGACTGGTGTTTCCGCGCGATACCCTGAGCCAGGCCAATCAGCCAGGCACCGTGCACGTCGACGTGCCGATCCACGCCAAGGGTCATGTGGTCGGCTCGGTGCGCGTCGTCAAGCCGACGGTGGTGATGCAGCGCATGCTCGCGGACTTCGCTCCCACGGTGCTGGTGATCAGCCTGGTCCTCGGCGCCGCCGCAGCCGCAGCGGCTGTCTGGATCGGGCACACCATCGCGCGCCCCATCGTCGCGCTCACGGAGTTCAGTGAGCGAGTGAGCGCCGGGGAGCGCACGGCGGCTCCGCCCCCGGCGTTCGGCCGCGAGGTCACCAAGCTCACCCAGAGCATCGATTCCATGCGGAGACAGCTGGAGGGGCGCCCCTTCGTCGAGACCTTCGCTGCCGATCTCGGGCACGAGCTGAAGAACCCCGTGGCGGCGATCCGCGCCAGCGCCGAGATCCTCGACGAAGAAGGCGCCCTCGAAGAGCCCGAGGAGGCCCGCCGCTTCGTCAAGCGCATCCGTGAAGCGACGGCCCGCATCGAGCGACTGCTGAACGACCTGTTGAACCTGGCGCAGATCGAGGCGCGGGGCATCGAAGAGTTCGACGTGCTCGACATGGGCGACCTCCTGCTCGCCTCGACGAAGGGCCTGGAGGGGCGCGAACGCCTGCAGGTCACCGTGAAGAAGGACGCCAAGGTGCGCGGCGACGCGACCTGGCTGGGGCGCGCCGTGGCCAACCTACTGGAGAACGCCCTGGTGCACTCCCCCAGGGGCACGCCCATCGACGTCGTGCTCGAGCGCAAGAAGGACGACGTCACGCTCAGCGTGATCAACCAGGGCGAAGTCCCGGCCCGCATGGTCAAGCGCGTCTTCGCGCGCTTCGTTACCACACGGCAAGACAAGGGCGGCACCGGCCTGGGCCTCGGCATCGCGCGCGCCGTCGCCGAGGCCCACAGCGGCCAGGTCGAGCTGGTTCAGCCGGGCCCACCGAACGTCGAGTTCCGACTGACGCTACCCCACGCCAGCCTGCGCGACGTGGCGCTCAAGGTGGGCGGCAGCTTCACCAGGGGTTGAGTCGAACACACCCACGCTAGCTGCGACGCTCGGTCGCAGGAAGCGGAAGAAGCGGGAGGAACCGGCACTCCTGGGCGCTGCACGGGCGCTCGACCGGAGCTCCTCACCCCCGGGTAAAACCCGGGAAACGCTCAAGATTTCGAGAAACCGCGAGTACGATGCGGCTATCACTGGGTTCTCCTCGAAACCTCCACATTCCCTGCCGAGGATCCGCGCAAAGCTCCCCTAGCTTACTGGTGAGCCACTCGTCGTGGCTCCCAGTGACCCAGCTGCGGCGCTCTGCGTTGCACGGTCTGAACATCCTTCGAGGTCATTCGTGAAAGAAGCCAACCCACTGTTCGACAAAGCCGTTCGTCCCCGTCACGTCGCCATCATCATGGACGGCAACGGACGCTGGGCTCAGGCCCGAGGCCTGGAGCGCGCCGAGGGGCACGCCGAGGGCGCCAACGCCGTGCGCGAAGCGGTGACCACCTGTCGCGAGCAAGAGATCGAGTACCTGACGCTGTACGCCTTCAGCAACGCCAACTGGCAGCGCCCGAGCATCGAGGTCGAGGCGCTGATGCGCCTGCTGGTGGAGTTCGCCGAGAAGGAGAAAGCGGAGCTCCGAGAGAACGGTATCCGCGTGAACGTGGTGGGAGAGATCGAAGACCTGCCGAGCCACACCCGGCGGGCCGTCGAGCACGTTATCGACTACTGCTCCGATGGCGATCGCATGACCCTCAGCCTCGCGCTGTCCTACGGCGGACGCCAGGACATCGTGAACGCAGCGCGGGCCCTGGCGGTGCGCGCTCGAGCCGGCCTGGTGCTGCCCGAAGAGATCGACGAGAATTTCTTCCACAGGGAAATGACCACGCACTCCCTCCCCGACGTCGACCTGCTGATCCGCACCGGCGGCGAGGCGCGACTCAGCGACTTCCTGCTGTTCGAGGCGGCCTACGCGGAGCTCGCGTTCCTCGACATCATGTGGCCCGATTTCAAGGAGGACACGTTCATCGAGTGCGTGCGCCGCTACGCCACCAAGGAGCGCCGCTTCGGCCGCACCTCGGCTCAGGTCGCCGAAGAGGGTAGCAAGACCTTCCAGCCCCTGCGCCCCAACGGCCAGGGCTGAACGAGACACGCCAGATAGGCCGACACGCGGGTCGTCATCGACTCGCGTGTTTGCGTTTTGTTGGTGCCTTTCCAGCTCTCACGTTCATGGGGGTGAGGAGCGCCGGCTGTGACAGCTGCTGATTGGCAGGGTGTTCTTCAACGCCCGGCTAAGCCAGGAACCGACTCAGTGACTCGATCACGCAGGCCGGCTTCGCCTGCCCCTCGACCTCCAGCGTGATCACGATGCACACCTGGATGCCGCCCTTGACGTCCTCGACGCTGGCGATCTGGCCGCGAGCGCGCAGACGACTGCCGACGCGCACGGGCGCCGGAAAGCGCACCTTGTTCACGCCGTAGTTGAGGCCCATGGAGATGTTGTCGACGCGGATGAGCCGCGGCATGAAGTAGCTCGAGAGCGACAGCGTGAGGTAGCCGTGGGCGATGGTGCCGCCGAACGGCCCCGACTTCGCGCGCTCCACGTCCACGTGGATCCACTGGTGGTCCCCGGTCGCATCGGCGAACTGGTTCACACGCTGCTGGTCGATCTCGATGTACTCCGTGGGGCCCAGCTCGGCGCCCACGGCAGCCTTCACTTCTTCCAGTGAAGAGAACACCTTGGGGGAGTCGCTCATGGGGGCACTCTAAGGAAACCAGCTCAGGAGCCCAGGGTTTTTGCCCGCTGCGAAGCGGTACTCACGAAATCGAGCGATATGGACTCCATAGGCAGGCGCGCTGGCCGTTCTACAGACACGTCGAGGCAATACAGCCTCGGAGAACCTCGCGCCCCCAGGGCGCGAACACGCCGAGCACTCCCGTGAGCAACCTCTCCCTACCCCCCGAAGAAGCCGTCGAAGCGGCTGAGCGCCCCTTGCTGAGGCTGCTCTCCGGACAGGGGGCAGTGCGCATCTCCGAGCCTCCGCCCCGCCTCGGCGGACCGATCCTGCTGGTGATGCCCGACGTGGAGCGCGCGTTCGTCGTGCGGCGCGCCATCCACACCATCTGGGGGAGGCAGGCCAGGGTGCACCACGTGGAGAGTCTGGACTCCGCCACGGATCGGGCCAAGCGCTACGATTATGCGATCAACCTGGTGGACCTGGCCCCCTCGGACCAACGCTGGGTGGACGCCGTCACGCGGCTCACTCAAGCCGCCCCGGCCTGCCCCACGGTGATGCTGGAAGAGGGCGCGACGGACGCCTCCAGTCAGTCCGCGCGGCGCCTCGCTCGCAGCGTCAAGCACGCGCTCGAGCGCGCGAGCTTCCGTCTGAAGGCCTCGGGGCGCGTACCTGGTCCTGGCCTGGTCAACCGTCATCGAATGCTGGCCACGGTCACCGAAGCCCTGGAGCGGGCGCTGCCCTCGCAGGCTCAGGTTCCCCTGGTGCGCGTGTGCATCGGGCACGAAGACGAGAGCGAGCTCTTCACCGGAGAATCCGCACGGATACTTTCGGAGGCCCTGATGGCGCGCTTCGTCGACTGCCTGGGTCCGTCGGACCTCGGAACGCTGCTGGAGGACGGGACATTGCTCGCCTGGGCGCGGGGGGTTCAGCCGCTCGAGCAGACCAAGCTGCTGGTGGAGCGCTTGCGCGAGTCACTCAGCCTGCCGTTTCGCATCCAGGGCGAGCTGGTTCACGTGTCCGCAACGCTGGGCACCGCGGTGGGACCTCGCGACGGCGACTCCGCGCTCACCCTGGTCGACCGCGCCTACACCAGGGTCTGACGGGTCAGCCGCGACCGCGACGTCGAGCAGCTCGGCGCAGGCGCCTCGCAAGGCTCCCCGATTCCAGTGGCTGGGTCAGCACCTCGAGCGCGCCCGCCACGATCAGAGCGTTGATGCCCGAGGTGTCGATCGTCGGCACGCAGACCACGGCCTGACGCTCGGGCGCCGCCAGCAACCAGTCCGCCGCCGTCGCGGCGTCCGGTGCGTCCAGCAAATACAGCTCGCCGGACTCCAGGAACCGAACGCCTTGAGCGCTCAGACCGAGGCGCAAGGCGTCATCGACTGCATTACCCCGAGGCAACACTACCAGCGACACCCCGAGCTCCCCCACCTCGAGGGCGCTGGAGTTGGTCGGTGCGTCCGTGGGTCCCAGCACCGCGCTGCGCTGCTCCCGCCCGCCGCCCGGGATCTCACCCTTGCGGCTCGGAACTCGTTCTGCGTTGGCCTCGGGGTTCAGCGCCTCGGCCAGGCGACGCCGCACCTCGCCGGCGTCTACGGGACGCTTGTGTGCCTTCTTGGCCAGGAGCTGAAGGCGCAGGCGTTCGAGCAAAGGCGGCACCGCCTCCGCGCCCTCGGGGCGTTCGAGCGGCGGAGGCTCCGCGAACATCTGCTTGGAGATCACGTCTATCGGCGTCGCCCCGTCGAAGGGCGGATCGCCCTGGAGCAGCGTGGTGAGCAGACAGCCGAACGCATACAGGTCCGTCGAAGGCCCCACGGCGAGGGAGCGACACTGCTCGGGACTCATGTAGGTCGGCGTCCCGGCAACCGCGTCGCGCTGGGTCAGGGTTGGCCCGCTGTCGCGAGGATCTTCCACGTGCGCGAGACCGAAGTCGCTCACCTTGGCGATCCACTCGGCGTCCACGCCGCTCCCCAGTCGGCACAGCATCACGTTCTCTGGCTTCAGATCCCGATGCACGATGCCGCGCTCGTGAGCGGCAGCGAGCGCGCTCAGGATCTGATCGCAGATGCGTCCCACTTGCTCGAGGCTCGGCAGGCTCGGTAGCTCCTCGAGCCAGCCGTCCAGGTCCCGTCCCTCCACGAACTCCATCACGATGAACGGAGTGTCACCGTCCTCACCGTAGTCGAGCACCCGGACGACGTTCGGGTGCGCCAGGAGCGAGGCCGCGCGCGCCTCGCGAGCGAGGCGCCGACGATACACGCTGTCCCCGCGACGCTCCTGGCGCATCACCTTGACACCCGATCGGGATGCCCAGCGCCTCGTGCACGCACCACGATGAACTTGCCCCATCGCGCCCTGCCCGAGAATGCCGGTCGGCGTGTGACCCCCTGAGCAGCTTGCGGCCAAGCAGGGATCGGGCGATCGACGCCGCGCATCGAACCTGGCCCTCGTTGGGTGACCTGCTGGGTCGGAACGCGCGAGATGCGCGGGCGCAGCGCCTCCTCGGGGCGCGCTGGAGAACGCGCCGAAGAAACCCGGAGTCACGCCTCGCTCGGCGGCTCAGAGGGAAGCGCCAGCCTGCGCGGGGACCGGCTGAGAGTAGACCGTCGCGTCGTGGGCGAGCTCGGGTCGCGCTGCGCGGAGGCGCGCCTTCAGCCAGGCGTACGGTTTTGCTCCGGAGGATCCGACTTAGAAAGCCACACGGAAACCGACTCCAGCTGCGCCAGCGCGGGTTGTGAGATCGTCCCACCCGGAAGCCCGGAGCCAGTGTTCCGAACACCTGACCTCCGTCGCTCGGCTGCTCACCGAGCTCGACACCTGCGCCGATGCCGCCCCAGGGTGCGAGGCCGCCCGGTACAGGCTCGTCGTCACTAACGAGCAGATGCGTCGAGCAACGCGTAGAAGCTGCCAGCCAGGCGTTCAGGCCATGAAGACGTCTCCTCCGAGCATCAGGAAGCCCACCGACCCATCACCGTGGGGCGCGCGCCATCCCGCCAATGCGGCGCGTCCTCCCAGGTTCACCAGCCACGGCCAGCGTCTCCTGCTCGCGCCCGAGCGCGAGGCCGAACCCGCGACGCTGGCGTCGCCGTCTCGCGTCGGCAAGCCGTACCGTGCAGCAACACCGAAGGAACCGCGCCCGGCGAAGGCCTGCCAGAGCTCGACGCTTGCGCCGACCCAGGCCAGCGTATCCACCGGCTGATCGCTGCTGGTGAGGCCGTTGCTCGGCACCAACGCGTCGAAGCCAATTTGCGGCAAGCCTCCGCGCCCGGTGCTGCCTTCCACCCGCGCAGCCACCTGAGCGACGTCGTTGCTCGCAGCGCCAGCGAACACCTCCGCCGAGCTCGTGCGCTGAGCCGACCACAGCCGCGTGCTCACCGCGGGGTGCAAGCCGCTCGCACTGAAGCTGGGCCCGATCACCGGCTCACGCAGCCGCAGGGGCGGCGCTTCGCCCTCTCGCGGCGCGTCCCAGGTGGCGTCTCCGAGGGGTCTGCCCTGGGCGTCGACGACGGAAACGACCACATGATCGGCCTCGATCAACGGTAACTTGGCGGCGAAGCGCTCGACGCCGGCAGTGCTGGGGGTGAGGACCGGCGCGAGCGCGACGCCTGCGCCATCGACCGTCACCGGTTCTCCCTCCAGCAGAGCCTTGCGGACGCGCACCTGCGGCTTCATTCGACTCTTCACGGAGTCGGCGTCGATACCTGGAAAGGCCGACTCCACCCGCAGCGCGCCGTCTTCATCACGAGTGATCTGCAGCTCGGCTCTGGGCTCGACGTAGACGACTTCGAACGTCTGCTCACGGCTCTCCCCTCGCCCCCTGAAGCTGAGGCGACGCGGGGTGACTAGCCCGAAGTCGATGACCTTCGGAGCGGGACCGAAGGCGCCTTCGTCGACGCGCACCTCGAGACTCTTCGGCACCCCGAGACCAAGCTGCTGGTAGCGGTGCACCTTGAGGCGCTTGCCGAGTTGCTCCGGCATCGAGCCGCTCCCCGCGACCTCGACGATGCTGACCTCGCGCTTCACGCTGGCTATACCCAGGAAGTCGTCCCCGTCGATGGCGCGCACACGCAGGAAGTAACGACCCACTGGCATTTTTTCCGCACGAAAATTCTTGATGTCGGCAGCGACCTCTTCACGCACCACCAGGTCCTCGAAGCGTGAATCCGTCGCCAGCTCCACGCGGTATTTCACGGCGCCGGGGATCGAACTCCAGGCGCCGCGGATCACGCCTCCATCCGACGCGCCGCGCCTCACCATCACGATCATCGGCGATGTCCCCGCGTCCCACGCCGGGGGAGGAGGCAGAGGCTGGGGAGCGCTCGGCGGCTTCTGGTCGACGAAGGCAGAGCCGTGGTTCTTCGGCACCTCGACCTGTTTGCCCCCTGAGCGCACGTTCGCCTTGCCGTCGAACACGCTGACGGTCGTGCGCTTCTTTTCCGCGTTCTTGCGCAAGACGGTGTCGCGGCTCTCGGCGGCGACCTTGGCGCCTCCGGAGACGCCGATCTCCGCACGTTTCCCTGCGATAGCAGCGAGACCGGCCTGGAGCTCCCCCGAGTCGAGCTCGGCGATGACCTGCTTCTGGCGCGCAATCTGGCTCTGACGAGCGGTGCCGTAGATCACGACCAGGGTCTTTTCCGAGAGGAAGATGCGCGTGCGGTCGACGAAGCGGATGTCGGCTCGCGCCTCCTCTCGGGTGTTGACGCTGTAGCGCTCGTGCAGCGGCATGCCGGGCTCCGCGGACTGCCAGCCGCCGCCTGGAGGCTTGGCCCGCACCTCGGGCTTCATCGAGCGCACCTCCGCTGTCGCGAGGCTCGTGACCTCTGCGGGGACCACGAGCGTGAGCCCGGGCTGCAGCACCAGGCTGCCGCCGCGACAGTCGACGGAGGAGTAGCGCTCGACCAGATACGCGTAGCGAGAGCTTCCGTAGAGCGCGAGGGAGATGTCACCGCAGGTCTCTTCCTCGCCCACCGTCCACTGGATGACTCGCTCGGCGTAGCCCGGCGTCTTGGGTTTGGCATGGGCAGTGCCTACACAGCCGAGGACGCAGCCCAACAACGCCAGGGGCCACTTCTTAATCGTCGCCCGCCGCACTAAGGTGCGCGCCGGAGCGCACTGCCAGCAGCGACACGCGGGCAACTCTTGCTTGAAGCGAAGGTTCATGAACACCGGTAGTCTTAGTCGGATAGTGTACGTCAAAGGAAGTCGCCCTGGCTGGTTGCTGGTCTTTGCGCTGACGACGCTCGCGCTGTCCAGCTGGAGCGAGGACGTTCAGGCGCAAGACTTCGCGCTGGATCGCTTCGAGCCGGCTCCCGTCGGGCAGACCGGATTTGCAAGCGTCGAGCCACAGGTGGTCGGCGTGCTGCGTCCCAGCTTTGGACTGACGCTGTCGTACGCGCGGCGGCCGCTGGAGCTGGTGAGTCGTGATGAGACAGTGGGACTGGTGGTCGATCATCAGCTCCAGCTCCATCTTGGCGCTGCGCTGTCGCTCTTCGATCGCGTAGAAGTCGACGTCGACGCCCCAGCGACCCTGAGTCAAGGAGGCGAGGATCCGGCGCTCGGAGCACAAGCGCTCTCCTCTCCCGAGGGAGCCAGCTTCAACGACGTGCGCCTCGGCGCGAAGGTCGCGCTGTTCTCCGACCCGAAGAGTCCGTTCGCCGCCGCGCTCGGGCTGCGTGCGTGGCTGCCCTCGGGCAATCAGGATGCCTTCGCAGGCAGCGGCGAGCTGCGCTACGAGCCCTACGTCAGCGTCGGCGCGCGCCACGAGCGCATTCGTTGGGCGCTGAATGTCGGTCGCAGACGACAGCCCGAGGGCTCCGGACTACAGCAAGCGACGGGTAGCGAGTTCACCGCGCGCGCTGGCGCGTGGTGGGTCGCCGAGCGCTGGTCCGCCGGACCCGAGCTGTTGTTCGCGACCTCGGCAAACGGTCGAACCGACGCCTTCTCGTCGAGCGGGACCGCGATGGAAGCTCTGATCGGCGGTCATTTCAGCGTGATCGAGGATCTGGACGTCGGCGCGGCGCTTGGCCCTGGGCTCACTCGTGGAGTCGGAACGCCCAAGTACCGCGCCTTGCTCAGCCTGAGCTTCTCGCCAGGGCGCGCAGCGGCGGAAGAGGCCTGGAAGCGTCGTGGTGAAGAGCCCGCGACGAGCGCTGGCGGCGCGCATATCCCCGAGGAACCTGGCGAGGACGAAGCAGCCAGAGACCGCGATCTCGACGGCCTGGTGGACGGCGAGGACGCCTGCCCCGATGTCCCAGGAGAACGCGAGCCCAAGGGAGCCAAGCCGGGCTGCCCGCCGGATCGAGATCTCGATACCATCATCGATGGCGACGACGCGTGTCCAGATCAGGCTGGCGTGAGCAGCCTGGATCCGCAGAAGCACGGCTGCCCGTCGGACAAGGATGGTGACGGCTTCATCGACTCGCTGGATGGCTGCCCCGAGGAGGCGGGGCCAGACAACGCGGATCCGAAGCTACGCGGGTGTCCCCCTTCGGTGAGACTCGAGGGCAAGCAGATCGTGATCCTGGACCAGGTGCGCTTCCAGACCGGCAGCCACGTGATCCTCGCGGAAAGTAACGACCTATTGAGTCAGGTGGCAGCGGTGCTCAACGGACACCCCGAGATCACCCGCGTGGCCATCGACGGCCACACGGACAACGTGGGTCAGCTGAAGAAGAACCTCGCGCTTTCCCGGCGCCGTGCGGCCAGCGTCCTGCGCTGGCTCGTCGACCATGGCGTCGACGAGCGGCGACTCGAGGCGCGAGGCTTCGGTCCGCGGCGCCCCATCGCGCCGAACACCACCCCCGAAGGCCGGGCCAAGAACCGCCGCGTGGAGTTCCAGATCCTCAAGCGCAGCCCCAGCGGCGAGAGCGACTGGAAGGATGGTGACATCGACGCGGGTGAGCCTGCTGCCGCGCCGGCCGCCCCCAAGGCCAAGAAGTGACCTCGCGCATGGCACCAGAACCCGCGTCTCCGCGCGGGATCTCCCTGCGCATCAAGCTCGCACTGGTGCTCGCACTGGTCGCGCTCGTCCCCGCCACGCTGGCGAGTCAACTCCTGCTCAGCGTCAACCGCGACGCCGTTCAGAACAGCGAGCGACAGCTCCAGAGCTCCGTCGTCGCGGAGGTCACTGGGCTGACGACTCGAAGTCTGGAGCGCGGAGAGCGCGACCTGGTCACGATCGCAGGCGTCGTCTCCAAGACCGCCGCCAACCCGGAGCTCCTGGAGAGCAGCCTGCGACCGGTGCTGGAAAACAGCCGGGACCTGGCGGGGGTGAGGCTCGAAGTGCCGAGCGCGAAGGTGAGTCACGTGCTCTCGAGAGTGAAAGGCTCCAAGGCACAGCCCCCGGAGTCCACGCCTGAGCTACGCAAGCAAGCAGATGAACACGGCACGGCTTTCCGTATAGAAAATGGTCAGGCGATCATGGTGGCCCGGGTGCCCAAGGCGGTAGACGACGGCGCTGACGCCTACGTCTCTGCCCGCATCGATCTGACACCGCTGCGCGAGCAACTCGTGACCCTGGCGGAGATGCGCTTCGAGGGTCAAGGCACCCACATCATGATCGTGGATCGGGATCGCCATCTGATCGCCGCCCAGGGTGTCGAGCTCGCCGAAGGCTCTGATGTCTCCCTGCTGCCGGTCTGGGCGCCGCTGTCCCAGCACCGCTCTGGGGTCGCGCGGATCGGCATCGTGGAGGAGTTCGACGCCGATGGGGAGAGCTGGGTCGGCGGCCTGGAGACGGTGCCTGACCTTGGCTGGACCGTCGCCCTGTGGCGGCCTCAAGCCGAGGCCTACGTCAGCCTGACGCGGATGCGAGACCGGGGTCTGCTGGTGGCAGGAATCAGCGCGGCCCTCGCGCTGATCCTCGGGCTGGTCGGGGGGAGCGCGCTGGCGCGCCCCATCCGTGGACTGGTCGACGTCACCCGGCGCATCGCTCGGCGCGCCTGGTCCGAGCTCGAGCCACCGCATCCTCGCGGAGACGAGCTGGGGCAACTCCAGAGCTCGATCCACCACATGGCGGGCGAGCTGAGGGCCAGCGAAGAGCAGATCGCCGAGGACGCCCGGCTCCGGGGAGACCTGGGCCGCTTCCTCTCGGGGGAGCTGGTGGAGGCCATCGTCAAGGGCGAGCATTCACTGGCGCTCGGCGGAGAGCGACGACAGGTCAGCGTCGTCTTCGCCGACGTCGTGGCGTTCACGCCGCTCGCCGAGAGCCGCCCCGCGGAAGAAGTCGTCGCGCTGCTCAACGAGCTGTTCAGCGTGCTGACCGAGATCGTCTTCCGTCACCATGGCACCGTCGACAAGTTCATCGGTGACTGCATCATGGCCGTCTGGGGTGCGCCCGTTGCCCAGCCAGACCACGCCGATCGCGCGCTGGCTGCTGCCGAGGACATGCTGCATTTCCTGGAGACGGCCAACCAGGGCTGGCGTGAGACGTACGGTGTCGAGGTGCGCCTGGGCGTCGGCGTGAACTCCGGCGAGGCCATCGTTGGCAACATCGGCAGCGACAAGCGCATGGAGTACACCGTCGTCGGCGACGTCGTGAACGTCGCCGCCCGCCTCGAGTCCATCGCGAAGCCGAACCAGATCCTGGTCGCTCAGGCCTGCGCCGAGCAGAGCAGCGCGCCAGAGCTCTTGCGCGACCTCGGGCACCACGACCTGATGGGGCGTCATCAGGCCGTGCAGGTCTTCGAGCTGGTATGGGAGTGACCCGGCGACACGACGCTAGGCGAAGGCGCGACCATCGAGGATGGCGGAGATGCGCCAGTGCCCTTCGCGAATGCTCAAGGCGACGATGCTACCCGGGGCAATGCCGCGCGGCAACGTAGCCTCGCTAGGGATGCGTCGACGGCCGGGCGCCACCGCGCACAGTCCGCAAGCCATCAGCTCCAGCTCGAGCGCGCAGGTGACCACCAGCTGCGGCTCCGTGGCGTGCGCTAGCTCCTGAGTCAGCCGCATCAGGGTCTCGGGCCCGTCGCTGTCGTGGATCTCCAGGCGCTCATCGACTCGGATGGGCACCGGTGCGTTGCGTAACGTATGACTGACGATCAGCGCTGTCTGGCGGGCCCTCGGTAGAGGACTCGTGACGATGCCTCCGATCTGGTCCCCCAGGCGCTTCTGGAGACTCGCTGCGCCCCGCGCCACCTGGACGCGACCGTCGGGAGTGAGGTTTCGCTGTCCCCCGTTCTCCGACTGCCCGTGGACCATCAGCACCAGCCGCGGCGCCTCGATCTGACGCAGGTGTCGCAGCGTTTCTGGTTGAGCTATCCGCACCATCGCTCGGCGACTGAGCAAGCAACGTGCCCGACGGGTTCAGGGGGTGAGAGCCGCTTCGAGACCGACCGCGCCGCGCCCGTGGTCATCCCATCCGGAACGAAAACCGCAAGAAGCTTCGAGAATGCCCCCCTCGGGCGAGCCCCTGGCTCCAGGCGACGCCGAAGGGCCCGCAGGGCGCAGCCAGCGACAGCCGTCGCCTGTAGGCAACACCCGCAGAGCAGCGTGATATATGCGTTGGGTGACCATCCACGCCACTTCTCCCCTGGAGCGGGCCGATCGCGTCGAGATCGAGACCCTCGCCGTCGAGGTGATCGACGGCGCCGACGTCGGCTTGAAGGTGGAGGCCGACTCCGAGGAGCTGACGATCGGGACCGCAGCCAACAACGACCTCGAGCTCAGCGACCCAACGGTCTCCGGATACCACCTCGAGCTCACGCAGCGGGAAGACGGGATCCACCTCAGCGACCTCGGCTCGACCAACGGGACCTTCGTCGGCAACATCCGCATCCGCAACGGAATCATTCCGCCGGGAACCACTATCCAGCTGGGACGCAGCAGCATCCGCGTCTTCGACGGCACCAGCACGCTAGTGGAGGTCCACGGCCAGAACCACCTCGGTGACCTGTTCGGGCAGAACGCCGCCATGCGCCGGGTGATGGCCAAGGTGCAGCGCGTGGCGCGAGCCAACGTTCCCGTCTTGGTGATCGGGGAGTCAGGCACCGGAAAGGAGCTCGTTGCCCGTGCGCTGCATGACGAGAGCGAGCGCAGCGATGGTCCCTTCGTCACCGTCGACTGCGGCGCGCTGGCCCCGAACCTCGTGGCGAGCGAGCTCTTTGGCCACGAGCGTGGCGCCTTCACGGGTGCCGACCGCCAGCATATCGGCGCCTTCGAGCGCGCGAACGGCGGCACGCTGTTCCTGGACGAGATCGGCGAGCTACCGCTGGACCTCCAGCCGCAGCTCCTGGGCGCGCTGGAGCGGCGACGCTTTCATCGCGTCGGCGGGCGCCAGGAGGTGAGCGTCGACGTGCGCGTCGTGTGCGCCACCAACCGCGACCTACGAGAAGAGGTGAACGCCGGAAGTTTCCGCATGGATTTATACTATCGTGTCGGCGTCGTGGTGCTCCGGCTCCCTCCGCTGCGCGAGCGCCTGGACGACCTCGGGCTCTTGATCCAGCACTTTCTCCGCGAGGCAGGCCACCAAGGCACCCTGGAAGACGTCGCGCCCGAGCCGGTGCTCGGCGAACTCAAGCGCCACACCTGGCCAGGCAACGTGCGCGAACTGCGCAACTGGGTCGAGGCGACCCTGGCCATGGGCGAAGCGCCGGAGCTGTTCCGGGGCGAGGACGCGAAGGCCGCTCCGGCGAGCTTCGATCACGTGCTGACGCTGCCTTACAAGGAAGCCCGCGGCGTCGTGCTGCAAGACTTCGAAGCTCAGTACGTGAACGCGCTCTTCGAGCGCTCCGGCGGCAATGTGACGCATGCGGCTCGGGATGCGCGGATGGATCGCTCCTACCTGATCAAGCTGCTCCAGCGTCACGGCATCAAGTAGCCTTCAGACAGGGCTCAGGGTGCGCTCAAGCGAGCTGAGAGACCCTCGGGTAGTGATCTCCAGGTCACCACGAGGAGGCTCTCATGATGCAACCCCCGAACATCGATTACGGCACCTTTCCTTGTCCCAGCTGCGGCGCGGCCCAGCCGGGCAGCATTCCCGCTGGCACTCCCTTTCCGTGCTGGCAGTGCAAGCATCAGCTCGTCGCGCCAGCAGGCAGCGGGCCCAGCGCGGCGCAGGCCGCAGAATACATGAACTGGGCGCTCCAGCACGGCAACACCGCCGCTGCTCAGGCTGCTGCGCAAGCGCCCGATCGGGACCCAGCGCGGGCGAACTTCAGCAACACGTCGGAGCAGGTATTGATCCGCACGGCACAGGGTCGCTACCTGGTGATGGGCTCCCACGTGGACGCGTCCGGCCAGTGGTGCGTCCGCGCCCAGGACGTCTCGAGTGGAGAAATTGCCTGGGAGACCCCGCGCAACTACTACTTCCAGACCTGTCCCGGACTCGACCACTTCGCGGAGCGAGCCGGGGTGCTGTTCATGGCTCACGGCGGCAACCTGACCGCCTGGGACGCAGACAGCGGTCGCATGTACTGGACCTGCCAGCTCGGACAACACGTGGAGACGCGTAGCGACATGGATCGCGGCGACTACCTCGACCTGATGGTGCTGAGCGGCGGGACGGTCGTGCTGCGGACCAAGCAGGAAGAGGTCATCGGCGTGAGCCTGCAGAACGGACGAGTCGTGTGGCGCAAGCCCTGCAACGGCAGACTGCAGTCCACGGGCCCCCTCGCCGTGGTCCACTCCGAGGACGGTGTGGAGCTGGTGGGAGCGAACGGTCAGGCGGTCGCTCGCTTCGACGAAGCTGCTGGCAAGTTCGGCGCCGCGGTCGCGGTGGGGCCATACGTGACGGTCCAGGTCGACGACTACAACAACGTCGAGGACGACGAGGGCCTGTTGATCCTGGATGCCCAGAGCGGTCAGGTGCTCAACTACTTTTCCACGCCAAAACTCAAGGAGGACGACTACGCGGAACACACCGCGCTCATCGGCGGACAGATTGCCTACCTGGCGTCCACGAACTTCGGCGCCTCGCTGCTCTACTCGATCAATCCGCAGAGCCAGGCTCCGAGCACCGAGCCCGGCTTCTTTGGCAAGTTCTTCGGCGGGCAGCGCAAGTGCTGGGCGCGCGCCTTCAACGGACCCAAGCTGAACCTGAGCCGCTTGCAGGCGACGGCAGACGCGCTCGTGGGCAGCGGCAACGACCCGAACGGCGGTCCCTGGCAGGTCGTGGCCTACGAACCGAGCGGGCTCAGCGTCCGCTACGACTCCGGCCCCCTTCCCTTCGACGAGAGCACCGCCCACGAGGCAGTGGGTCAGCAGTACTTCGCTTACCGCGTCCCCTCGAATCCCGACCGCAACCGCCATGAGCTGCGCGTCGTCCACAGCGCCTCGGGTCAGCAGTGGACCAAGGACGTCGGCTACTGGCGCGGTCACTACTTCCTGCAGGCGCAGGACGGCACCGAGCACCTGGTCGTCTATCACGACCAGAGCATCAGCGTGTTCAACGCCCACGATGGATCGCTCGTTGGGGGCTACCCCAAGGCCTAGCGGCGCCCTCTCACCCCCAACCAGACGAAAACGGCCACCCGGATCTCCCGAGTGGCCGTTTCATCGTGTGGCGCGGTTGGCTACTTGCGAGCCTTGCGACGACGACGCCAGGTCACGAGACCCAGCGCGCCGAGGGCGAGCGCGCCGATGGGCGCCTTGTTGTCCTTTCCGCCAGGAACCGAGCAGCCGCAGCCACCACCCTCGAGGGAGAAGCCCGCGTCCAGACCGTTGCTGCCCCCGGTGGCGCTACCACCGACGGAGCTGCCGCCGTTGGACGTGCCGCCGGTCGAGCTGCCGCCGTTCGACGTGCCACCAGAGGAGCTTCCGCCATTGGAGGTTCCGCCCGTCGAGCTACCCGCCGCACCAGCGCTGCCCGCCGCTCCGGCCATTCCACCGGTGCCGCCGGTGCCTGGGTTCGTGGTGTCGTCGCTCGGGTCGTTGGGGTCTCGCTCCCCGGTGTCGACGACGCCGTTCTTGTTGGTGTCTTCGTCGCCGTCGATCACACCACCGCGGTCGGTGTCCCGCTGCAGCACGCCGGTCGTGGTCGTTCCCGAGTCACCGTCCGGGGTGCAGTTGCCCTTGGCGTTGTCGGTCGCGCTGTCAGAGCAGTCGCGGCCGGCCTCGAGACCGTCGGTGAGCCCATCGCCGTCACTGTCGGGGTCATTGGCATTCGTGTCGCCGTCTCCGTCGTGGTCGTCCGCGGGGTTCGGCTCCTCGCCATCGAGCAGACCATCGTCATCGCTGTCGGCATCATTGGGATCGGTGCCGATCGTGCCTTCGAGTCCGTCGCTCAATCCGTCTCCGTCGGTGTCGGTGACGTTGGTGTCGTCGGATGCATGACCCGTCGTTGGGTCCGTCTCGCCGCTGTCGACTGCTCCGTTGAGGTTGAAATCCTCGGAGCCGTCGGACACCGTACCGCCATCCGTATCCCAGAGCAGCGGCGACGTGGTCGTGGTGTTGTCCGCGTCGGCGATGCAGTGACCCAGGGACTTGTCGGTGCCCATTGCCTCGCAGTCGAAGCCGCGTTCGGTGCCGTCGTAGAGCGCGTCGTTGTCGCTGTCGACGTCGAGCACGTTGATCAAGCCGTCACCGTCGGTGTCCGCGGAGGGGTTGTTCTCCTGGCCGTCGATCACGCCGTCGTCGTCCGTGTCCGCGTCGTTGGGATCGCTGCCCAGCGTCGTCTCCAGGGCATCGCCCAGGCCGTCGCCATCGGTGTCGGTGACGCCGCTGTCGTCGGAGCCGTGGCCGGTCGTCGGATCGGTCTCGCCGCTATCGATCGCCCCGTTCAGGTTCGAGTCCTCCGAGCCATCGCTGGCGCCCCCGTCGTCGGTGTCCGCGTCCAGTGGATCCGTGGTGGTGTTCGGATCCGCATCCGGGCGGCAATGACCCATGCTGAGGTCCGTCGCTGAGTTGGAGCAGTCACGCCCCATCTCCGTGCCGTCGAACAGGCCGTCATCGTCGCTGTCTGGATCGAGCGCGTTGATCAGTCCGTCCCCGTCGCTGTCCGTGCCTGGTGAGGGCTCGGCGCCGTCAGGCACGCCATCGTCGTCGCTGTCCGCGTCGTTGGGATCGGTGCCGATGGCCCCTTCCTCGGCATCGCTGAGGCCGTCGTTGTCGGTGTCCGTGCAGGCTCCCGGGCCGGCCAGGCACACGCAGGTGTTCGTGGACGTTTCGCAGTTCGGAGTCGAACCGCTGCAGTAGCTGTCGTCGGTGCACTCGACGCACGTGTTCGGGTCCGTCGACGTGTCACAGGCGGGCGTGGCCGTGGAGCAGTCGTTGTCCGTCTCGCAGTCGTCGATGTTGATGTCCGTCGGCTGTGACCCGGGGTCGGCGGAGCCGTCCGTGGGCTGGGTCGCTGGCGGCGCGCCCTGCTGACCTTCGAAGTCGATCGACGCCTGGTTGGACAGCGTGCCCGTGGCGCTTGCGTCCACGGTGACGCGAAACTTCACCGTGGAAGACTGACCCACGTTGAGGATGCCTCCCTGGGTACCGTTCGCGCCCCCGCCGATGCGCACCGTGAGCGTGCGTGTTCCGCTGTTGAACTCGGCCTGATCGCCATCGACAGCGTCACTCTTGAGTCCCTGGTTCGGCCCCGTGGTGATCGAGATCGACCCCGGAACCCAGGTCGTTCCCGCGGGGATCACGTCGTTGAGCACCGTTCGGACCGAGGCGTCGTTTCCGGTGTTCCTGACCACGATCGTGTACTCGAGCTCGTCACCCGGCCGCAGGGCGCCGCCGTTGACGTCCACGACGTCCTTGGTGGAGGAGCTGTAGTCGGGCTTGAAGGTGGAGATCGAGGTGATGAAGGCGCCTAGGTAGTACGTATCTCCGGTGCTCGTCGCGCGGATGTCCGCAGAGGTCTGTCCGCCGGTGACACGGTTCGTGATGTCCACGATGTCCATGTCGACGCCGCTCAGACTTCCGTTGCCGCCAGTCGTCTGAGGCAGGTCTCCCGCCACGGAGACGGCTGTCCCGAGACGCGAACGCGAGGAGTTGAAGAAGTTGTCGACGGCGTTCACGCCATCGCTCAGACGGTCGCTATTCGCTAGCGGCGCCAAACCGAAGAGCAGACTGTCGCCGTCGATGCTGCCGTCGCCCTCATAGGCGATGACACCGAGCTTGGCGTCGAAGCCGGCGTTGGGCACCAGGAAGCCCGACAGCGTCGCTGAGCTGGGGTTGTTGTTGCTCACGAGGTCGAGCCCGTCGAACAACGCCAGGTTGCGCGGAGGCTCGCTCGCCAGGCGATAGAACACCACCAGCGTCCAGGCGCCGAAGTTGACGTCGTCGTTGGAGTTGCGGAAGTCCTTCATCGCCACGCCGCTGACGCGATACAGACCCGAGCCGTTCGTCTGCACCAGCGTCGTGACGTCCGCCACCGACTGGTAGTAGTTGCCGTTCGTCGCGACCTGGGCGGCCGTCACGCTGGCGCTGAAACCGCCACTTCCAGGGCGATCCAGGGTCGCGGTGTTGTCACCTCCGGAGTGCTCGCCCGCCCAGTACAGGAACGCGTGAGTCACCACCGCGCCGTTGGGAACCGTCAGCCGCGCCGTGCTCCGCGCTTCGCTCGCGTCAATCGTGAGGTTGGCGCTGGCCGAAGTGGCGTTCGGATCCTGGGACCGCCAGAACAAGTCAGGCGAGGTGTCTCCCTGGCTGGTCCCGCAGACCGCAGAGACGGTCCCGACGACCGGGTTCGGCGTGCTGTTGCTGCAGTCGAACCCGAAGGTGTTGCCGACCATCAGGAAGTCACCGTGCTGGTCGACTTGGACGCGCAAGCTCGGCGCGGCGGCGACCTGGGAGGACGCTGCGAGGAGGACGCCTCCCGCCGCTGCGCTCTGCAGCAGGCGGGTGGCGTTGATCACACTGCCTTTGAATACGTTGGGCTTACGCATCAGCGTTCCTCCACTTTCAGCTTGGAGCCAGCCTTCACCTTGACGATGTGGAACTCCACGCGGCGGTTGTTCTGACGCCCTTCTGGGGTGTCATTGGTGTCGATGGGCTTGTCCGGGCCGAAGCCCTTCGAGGTGAGTCGAGACTTGTCGATGCCGTTCTTCGTCAGCCACTTCACCACGGAAGCGGCTCGACGCTTGCTGAGCGCGCGGTTGTAGCCGGCGCCGCCTCGGGAGTCCGTGTGACCTTCGACGCTGATCAGCTCGATATCAGGGTTCTCGTCGAGGATCTTCTTCACGGCCTGGAGGATCTCGTCGCTTTCCGGGAGGATCACGTCGCTGGCGGTCTTGAACTTGACCTGCTCCAGGATCTTGATCTGCCCCTTCTCGATCTTCGCCTTGGGACAGCCGTGCTTCTTCGGGTCCGTGCTGGGGACTCCCGCTTGATCCGGACACGCATCCTCGGGATCGAGGATGCCGTCCCCGTCAGTGTCCTTCGGCGGTGGACAGCCGTTCTTCGCCGGGTCATCACTCGCCACGCCAGGCTCGTCGGGACAGGCGTCCACCTCGTCCAGGATGGTGTCGTTGTCGCGATCCTTGGGCAGCGGACAGCCGTTCTTCGCTGGATCGTCGCTCTTCACGCCAGGTTCATCGGGGCACGCGTCCTCGGCGTCGATGATGCCGTCGTTGTCCCGGTCACCCGGGAGCGGACACCCGTGCTTCTTCGGATCGTCGCTGGCGACGCCCGGCACGGTGGGACACGCGTCGACGTCGTCGAAGATGCCGTCACCGTCGGTGTCCTTCGGCGCCGGGGGAGGCGCCTCCTCCTCGACCTTGGGTCGGTACTCGATGCTTGCGAGCACGCGGACCTGGGGACTGCCGAAGCCACGCGTCAGCCCCGGGCCCACGCCGAGCCCAGCGGTCCAGTCCTTCGCCACCTGGTAGTGACCGCCGACGATCACCTCGAAGGGCGTGGTACGCTTGGCGAAGAACGCGTCACCATCGCTGACGCCCGTGGTGCCGTAGATTTCCGGCCCGAGCAGGAGCTTGTCCTCCACCAGCTTCACGCCGACCGACGCCGCGAAGCCAACCTCGGTGCCGACCGTGTCGCCATCCAGCGTTTGATCCTCGGTGCGGATGTTCGTGCTCAGACGCGCGGCGTAGGCCATCTGACCAGCGTCCCCGGCGATTCCGAGCCGGGGCTGAATCTTCACGGAACCGTCTCCCGTGAAGCGCTCCTGAGAGCCCGTGGGGAGGAAAACGCCGACGCCCAAGCCCAGGCGCAGCAGGTCCCCGGGCTTGCCAAGCAAGCGGTAGTCTCCCCCGACACGCACGTCACCGATCGTGGCGCCATCCTTGGAGGAGAAAGAGCTGTTGGTGGTGGTGCCGCTCTCCCCCGAGTTCACCACCGCAAGCGGGATGTTGACCCCCAGCTTGAGGTCGTCCCACAACGTGAGGCTGCCACCAACGTGGGCGAACACCTGGTGCTCGACGACAGCCTGAACCTCGTCGCCGTCCCCGTTGTAGAGGACCAGCGGCTTGTACGCCCAGTCACCCACGACGCCGATGGCCGCCTGCAGGTGACCATCGAAGTCCAGGGACTCGAGCGCGAACCAGTTCGATCCTCGATCCGACGGATCGAACTGGGTGAGTGCAAATCCTGCGTCCTGTGCCGGAGCGACGTTGGCAACGACCAGCGAAGCGAGGAGCACGGGTGCTCCGGTCCAGAATCTCAACTTCATGAGGTCTCCGTGTCGTCGTGATCCCAGTGCCCAGCTTGCAGCTGGTCACTCGACCCGACTCCTATCCGTATGGAACTAGGTGTGAACGATATCGCGCGCGCTCTCCCCTGGGTGAGCCGCGCGACGCGAGTATTCGACTAGGGTGCTGGTGTCGCCGACTGTACCGACCGACCGGTTGCGCGCACGCTTTGGGCCCCGTGCACCGGCGCACGGGCTGGCTCACGCGAAGTGAGCCGGGGCAGATCCGCGTTCGGATCTCAGACTACCGAAGAATTCCGTATGTAAACGCTAATGAGCGCAGCAAGCAAGGGTGTATCCGTGAGGTTTTGTGCGTCCTTATGTCGCGTGCTTCGCCTGGGTGCGAAATGAGACATCGAGTCGACCACAGACGCCGGCGTACCGAGCTCGAGGGCGATGGTAAGGCCACCGCGAGTACCGCTTCCTCCGTCCCAAGATCCCCAGAACCGAACCCTCGAGCCAACCTGGTCAGCCGTTACGCAAACTCCGTGCCCCCCTTGATGCTCAGTCTGCGTGAACCCTGCCCCGCTGAACCGAAGAGCATATTCGAAACCCCTCCCAGCCACAGCAAAAAGCGGCTCCAAGGAACTCTCTGATGGGAATGTTGCCTGGCTTTCCTGTGCTGAAGGGAGCCCGTGCTGAAGGGAGCCCGTGCTGAAGGGAGCCCGTGCTGAAGGGAGCCCGTGCTGATTGGTTCTGCGCTGAAGGGGGCCTGTGCTGATTGGTTCTGCGCTGAAGGGCTGCAGGCTCCGCACGACAGTGCTGTTGGTGGAAGGCGACGCTGTTGGCAGAAGGCGACAGCGAGAGGGGATCCTTCCCGGTGGTCGTTGTGGACACACCTGCGCAGCACCGCCTACGCTCCTCTAGCCTAGCCGTTCCAAGCTCTGAACCGCCACAACCCCCACCCGCCGCAGCAGACCTGGAGGTACCCCAATGAAGACCCGCGCAGCCATTGCACTCAAGGCCGCCCCGCTCGACGACCCGAACCCCCTGACGCTCGTCGATCTGGACCTGGAAGGTCCCAAGGAGGGCGAGGTGCTGGTGGAGATCCGAGCGACCGGTGTTTGCCACACCGACGCTTTCACGCTCTCCGGAGCGGACCCCGAAGGCCTATTCCCGGCCATCCTGGGGCACGAAGGCGCGGGCGTGGTGGTCGATGTGGGTCCGGGTGTGAAGTCGCTGCAGAAGGGTGACCACGTCATCCCCCTCTACACTCCTGAGTGTCGCAACTGCGAGTATTGCCTCTCGGAAAAGACGAACCTCTGCCAGGCCATCCGTACGACCCAGGGCAAGGGCTTGATGCCCGATGGCACGAGCCGCTTCAGCCTGGATGGCAAGCCGGTGTTTCACTACATGGGCACGTCCACCTTCTCCAACTACACGGTGCTGCCCGAGATCGCCGTGGCGAAGATCCGCAAAGACGCGCCCTTCGACAAGGTCTGCTACATCGGCTGCGGCGTGACGACGGGGATTGGCGCCGTGATCAACACCGCCAAGGTCGAGCCCGGCGCAAACGTGGTGATCTTCGGGCTCGGCGGCATCGGCCTGAACGTGGCTCAGGGCGCTCGCCTGGCGGGCGCGGACATGATCGTCGCCGTCGATATCAACAACGAGCGCAAGGCGATCGCGGAGCAGTTCGGCTGCACGCATTTCGTCAACCCGAACGAGGTGGAGGAGGATCTGGTGCCTTACCTGGTCAGCCTGACCGGCGGCGGCGCGGACTACTCCTTCGAGTGCGTGGGCAACGTCAACTTGATGCGCCAGGCCCTCGAGTGCTGCCACAAGGGCTGGGGCGAGAGCATCATCATCGGCGTCGCCGGCGCAGGCCAGGAGATCGCCACGCGCCCCTTCCAGCTGGTCACGGGTCGTGTCTGGAAGGGCAGCGCGTTCGGCGGCGCGAAGGGTCGTCGCGACGTCCCGAAGATCGTCGACTGGTACATGGACGGGAAGATCCAGATCGATCCGCTGATCACCCACACGCTGCCCCTCGACAAGATCAACGAATCGCTCCACCTCATGCACGAGGGTAAGTCGATTCGAAGCGTGGTGACGTTCTAGCGTCGTGGGCCGCGCCGTCATTCACAGCCGCGCTATTTCCTCTCGGCAACGCCCTTCCTCGCCCCTCACCCCCGGGCCCGAACCCAGGCAGCACTCCTGGTTCGATTCTTGGGGGAGAGGCGCGACGCGGCGCGCTTTCGTCCGCTCGTGGTCGCTCCTGGTCTGGGCAGTCCTCGCGGTGCTCGCGATCAACGGCTGCAAATCGCCCCCGAAGTGGGAGAAGGGCAAGCGCTACTTCCATTTCTCGGCCCGAGCGAAGATCGGCACCTTCGACCCTGTGCGGAACTCGAGCACCTACGACAACCTGGCCCAGGCGCAGGTCTACGAAACGCTCTTCGAGTACGAGTACCTGGTGCGGCCCTTCGAGCTGAAGCCGTTGCTCCTGGCGAAGATGCCCGAGGTCTCCGACGACTCGTTGGTCTATCGCTTCGAGTTGAAGCACGGTGTGCTCTTCCAGGACGATCCCTGTTTCCCCGAGGATCCTGGCAAGCGAGCTGCTGGTGTCGGCCGCGAGCTCGTGGCCCAGGACGTGATCTGGTCGATGATGCGCATGGCGGACCGCGCGAACTCCCCCACTGGCTGGTGGCTCTATCGGGATCGCATCGCAGGCTTCGACGAGTTCAAGGAGCGCATGGACAAGCGCCCGCCGAAGGCGCCGTTCGACTGGGAAGCGAAGATCGAAGGCCTCAAGGTCACCGGGCGCTACAGCTTCGAGATCCATCTGAAGCGGCCCTACCCCCAGCTCCTCAACGTGCTCGCCATGGGCACGACCGCGGTCGTCCCCAAGGAGTGCGCCGAGCACTACGGGGATCAGTTCACCGCCAATCCCGTGGGCACCGGCGCCTTCAAGCTCGACGAGTGGGTGCGCGGTAGCTTCCTGAAATACAGCCGAAACCCCAAGTACCGCGAGGCGTACTATCCTACCAAGGCGAGCCCGGAACTGGAGAAGCGCGGACTTCTCGCCGCCGCGGGGAAGCGCATCCCGTTTCTCGATGGCGTCGTGATCCACGTGTTCGAGCAGGACCAACCGATGTGGCTCAAGTTTCGCGTGGCGGATCTGGACGCAACCCAGACGCCCGCCGAGTACACCGAGCTAGTCTTCAGGCCAGACAAGAGCATGCGCTCGACGTTCGTCCAGGAGGGCGTCGGCTACTACCACCTGCCCCTGCTCGACTTCATCTACCGCGGTTTCAACATGGAAGATCCTGTGTTCGGCGGGATGCAGGAAGGCGCGACCAAGGAGCAGAGGGAGCGTGCACGCAAGGTGCGTCAGGCGATCAGCCTCGCACTGGACACCAAGGAACTCAACTACGCCTTCTACAACGACAACAACGTGCTGTACGACGGTCCCATCCCACCAGGCCTAGCGGGACACCAGCGAGACGGCAGTCCCTACCGTGGCCCCAACCTCGCGAAGGCCAAGCAGCTCTTGACCGAAGCGGGATATCCCGACGGAAAAGGTCTACCGACATTGACCTTGGACACCAGCCGAGGCGGGAACAGCGGAGAGCAGGGTGAGATGGTGACCCGCCAGCTCGCCAAGATCGGTGTCAAGATGGAGGTGCGCCAGTCTTCCTTTCCAGAGCTGCAGGACAAGATGCGCCGCAAGAAGTCGCAGTTCTTCGGTCTGGCTTGGGGAGCGGACTACCCCGACGCCGAGAACTTCCTGCAGCTATTCTATGGACCGAACAAGACCCCGGGTTCGAACAAGTTCAACTACGACAACCCCGAGTACAACGAGCTGTTCGAGCAGGCGCGCGTTCTTCCCCCGTCCCCACAGCGAGACAAGCTGTACGCCAAGCTACGCGACATGATCATCGAGGACTGCGTCGCCATCGGCAGCATGGCCAGGACGCGCCACTACGTGTGGAACAAGCGCGTCCACAACTTCATGCCCAGCGAGGTCTGGGACAACTGGTTCAAGTACTTGGATGTGGATCCGCTATGAGAGAGCCGGCAACGCCCCAGCCGTCAGCGGGAGACGCAGTCTAGATGTGGGCGTTCACCCTGCGCCGCCTGCTCGGCGGCATCCCGATCATCCTGGGCGTGACCCTGATCACGTTCCTGCTACTGAACGTCGTGGGGGGCGATCCCGCCCTGCAGATGGCAGGCAAGAACGCCACCGAGCAAGACCTGGCAACGATCCGCGCGGAATACGGTCTCGACAAGCCGCTGATCGGCCAGTACCTCGACTACCTGAAGCAGACCGTGACCTTCGACTTCGGCAAGAGCTACAAGACGAAGGAACCCGTGGCCGACATCATCAGGCAGCGCGTGGGCCCAAGTCTGAGCCTGACACTGCCGGCGCTCGTGGCCACCTCGCTCTTGGCGATCTCCATTGGCCTGATCGCCGCGGCCTTCCGTCAACGCTTCCTCGACCGTGGCCTGATGGCGCTTGCAGTGATGGGCATGAGCATCAGCTTCTTGGTCTACATCGTGGTGGGCCAGTACCTGCTGGCGTTCCAGCTACGGGCGTTTCAGATCCACGGCTACGATGCCAGCTGGAGTGAGCGCTGGCAGTACCTCGTGCTGCCGATCATCGTCCTGGTGATCGTCGGCCTCGGCTACGACACGCGCTTCTATCGCTCGGTGCTGGTCGAGGAGATCGGGCGCGACCATGTCACCACAGCGATGGCCAAAGGCGCGGGACCGACGCGAGTGCTCACCCGGCACGTGCTGCGCAACGCCCTCATCCCCATCGTCACCCGAGTGATGATCTCGCTGCCGTTCCTGGTCACCGGCTCGCTGCTGCTCGAGAGCTTCTTCGGTATCCCGGGCCTGGGCGCACAGCTGCTCGAGGCCATCGAGTCCGCCGACTTCCCGGTGATCCGCGCGCTGACCCTGCTGATCTCCGTGCTCTTCGTGTTGACCACGATCCTGAACGACGTGCTCTACGCCGTCGTCGACCCCCGGGTGAGGCTCGATTGAACGCCGAGGCCAGCAAGGAGCCGACGAACCGGCTCGTGCGCCGAGCTCAGGACATCTGGCGCTCGCGCCCGAGCCTCAAGCTGCGGCGAGATCGCTTCGCGATGGTGTGCCTCGCCATCATCAGCGTCTACATGCTGGTCGCGGTGCTGGTCGCGCTCGGTGTCATCGGCAGCGACTTCGCCGATCGCGTCGGGACGAACTACCAGTCTCCAGGCGGCGAGAGCTGGAAGCTCTGGCTCGGCACCGACCGCCAGGGGCGCAGCATCTTGGTGCGCATGCTGTACTCGACCAAGGTCGCGTTCAACGTCGGCTTTGTTTCCGCGCTGATAGGCTCCTTGGTCGGGTCGCTGATGGGCGCGGTCGCCGGCTATTTCGGCAAGCGCACCGACACCTTCGTGGTCTGGCTGTACTCCACGATCCAGTCGATCCCGAACCTGCTCCTGCTGATCGCCCTGAGCTACGCCGTCAGCCGCTGGCTCGAAGGCGGGCTGATCGTGGTCTACGTCGCCTTCGGCGCGACGTTCTGGGTGGGGCCATGCCGCGTGGTGCGCGGCGAGGTGCTCAAGCTCAGAGAGAGCGACTACGTCCAGGCGGCGCGGGCCATGGGCTACTCCCACGGGCGCATCCTGCTGCTCCACGTGCTGCCCAACACGCTGCACCTGGTGCTCGTCTACTTCGCGTTGCTGTTCGTAGCGGCGATCAAGAGCGAGGTGATCCTGAGCTACCTCGGGCTCGGCGTTCAGGGAGGGCCGAGCTGGGGCGTGATGATCAACCAGAGCCGCGCCGAGCTGATCAACGGCTACTACTGGCAGATCGGCGCCGCCACCGTGGCGATGTTCGGCCTCGTGCTCTGCTTCAACGTGTTCGCCGACGCGCTGCAAGACGCGCTGGACCCGAAGAGCCTATGAGCGCCCACCCCGCGAAGCAGGCCGCCACGGCGGAGCCCTTGCTCAGAGTCTCTCACCTCGAGACCAGCTTCTCCACCGAGCTGGGCAGGTTGGTCGCCGTCGACGACGTCAGCTTCGACATCGGCGAGGGCGAAGTCGTCGGACTGGTGGGTGAGTCCGGCTGCGGCAAGACCGTGACCAGCAAGAGCATCCTGCGGCTGATCCCGAATCCTCCGGGAAAGATCAGCGGCGGACAGATCCTGTTCGGAGGCAAGGACCTGGTCAAGCTCTCCGAGCGTGAGATGCGCAAGGTGCGCGGCAACGACATCGCGATGATCTTCCAGGAGCCGATGACGGCGCTGAATCCGGTGCTCCGGGTCGGTGATCAAGTCGCCGAGGCGCTGATCCTGCATCAACCGAATCTCGGCAAGGGCGAGCGCCGCAAGCGCGTCCTGGAGCTGCTGACCCAGGTCGGGATCCCGTCGCCCGACATCCGCATCGACGAGTATCCCCACCAGCTCTCCGGAGGCATGCGCCAGCGAGTGATGATCGCCATGGCGCTGGCGTGCAACCCGAAGCTGTTGATCGCCGACGAGCCCACCACCGCGCTCGACGTAACCATTCAGGCTCAGGTCTTGCGGCTGATGCTCGACCTCCGAGAGCGCCTCGGCACGGCGATCCTGCTCATCACCCACGACCTCGGCGTGATCGCCGAGGTCTGCGATCGAGTCGTCGTCATGTACGCTGGCCGCGTCGTCGAGCAAGCCTCCGTCGACGACCTCTTCCACAAGCCGCGCCACCCGTACACCGCCGCGCTCTTGCGCTCGATCCCGAAGCGCGGCGCCCGCACGGCGCATCGGCTGGAGACCATCCCTGGGCTGGTTCCTGATCTACGCAAGCTCGATGGAGGTTGCCGCTTTCGAGATCGCTGCGCTCACCACGCGACGCTCAGCGAGACCGATCAGGCGCGCTGTCGAGACTCGGAACCAGAGCTCGAGGTGCTGCGAGCGGGAGAGGCCGAGACCAGCGTGCGCTGCTTCTTCCCCATGCCGCTCTCGGAGTCGCGCCTCGACGACGTCGGCGACGCTGATACCACACGGAAGGAAATACCGTGATGCTGCTGCGCGCGCACCAGGTGGTGAAGCATTTCCCCAAGCGGGGCGGCCTGTTGAGCCGAGAGATCGCCCGCGTCCACGCCGTCAACGGCGTGAGCCTGGAGATCGAGAAGGGAGAGAGCTTCGGCCTGGTGGGTGAGTCCGGCTGCGGCAAGTCGACCCTGGGCAAGGTCCTTGTGCGGCTGCTCGAACCGACCGCCGGGAAGATCGAGTTCGACGGCAAGGACATCTCGAACCTGGACTACGCGGCGCTCCGGCCCTTCAAGCGTCGGATGCAGATCGTGTTTCAGGATCCCTATGCTTCGCTGAACCCGCGCATGACCGTCGAGGGCATGCTCAGCGAGGCGCTGAAGTTTCACCAGATCGTCCCTCCGGACCAGATCAGCGCGCGCATCGACGAGCTACTGGAGCGCTGCGGTCTGCGCCGCGACATCCGGCGCAAGTATCCCCACGAGTTTTCCGGGGGGCAACGCCAGCGGCTGGGGATCGCCCGCGCGCTCTCGGTGGAGCCTGAGTTCGTGCTGGCGGACGAACCTGTCTCGGCGCTCGACGTCTCGGTGCAGGCTCAGCTGCTCAATCTGATGAGCGATCTGAAGGAGTCCCTCGGGCTCACGTTCCTGTTCATCTCCCACGACCTCAAGGTCGTGCAGCACTTCTGCGATCGCGTCGCCGTGATGTACCTTGGGTTCATCGTCGAGGAGCTCCCCGCGGAGCACCTCGACCGCGACGTCCGCCACCCCTACTCGAAGGCGCTGCAAGCCGCGATCCCCATCGACGATCCCCGGGATCGCGGCGGCGCAGAGGTGCTCGAGGGCGACGTGCCATCTCCCCTCGACATCCCCAAGGGCTGCGCCTTCGCCGGGCGCTGTCCCCTGGCAAACGACCGCTGCACGCAGGAGCGACCCCAGCTGATCCAGGTTGGCACCGACGCGAGGCACCTGGTCGCTTGTCACGCCGTGGAAGAGGGCCGCGACTGACCTCTCCCCCAAACCCATCTGGAAGAGTTTCAAGGGTCGGGGGCGAGAATCAGCGAAGTGCGCCCAAGCACCGACGCGAGGCGGTGTCGAAGCCTGCCATGGCCCGATTCACTGCCTTCGCCATCGTGTCCATCGCACTCTCGACGCTCTGCACGGGCTGCGGCCCCTCGAGCGCCGCACCTCAGGAAGAAGAACCCGATCAGAGCTACCCCGCCGCGCTCGAGCTGATGTGCGACGTGGACCAACACGCCAGGCTCGATCCGGAAGAGGACCCCATCGGGATCGAAGGCGCGCGCCTCGACTGGATGCGCGAGCACATCACGAACCCCGACGCCATCGAGCTGATCACCCTGCTGCGCGTGCGCTCCAGCTCCGAGAAGTCGAAGATGCTGAGCGAGCAGACCCAGGCGGAGAAGGTGCCCTCCTGCGCCTTGGCCAAGAGCTGGGCGACGGAAGCCGGCTAGCAGCCGCCTCAGGCAATCAAGCTCCTGGATCCACGCGAAAAGCGTAGCCGTCGCGTTCGAAGCCCAGCTGTTCGTAGAACGCGTGGGCACGGGTGCGCTTGACGTTCGACGACAGGATCGCCTTGTAGCAGCCCTTCTCACGACACACGTCGAGGGCGAAGCCCATCATCGCCTGACCGATGCCTTCGCCATGGCGCGCCGGGTCCACGGCGACGTCCTCGATCACCGCAGAGGGCGCAGCCATGTAGGCCAGGTTGTCCATGATCAGCAGCGCAAAGGTGCCGACCACAACGCCGCCGACGCACGCAATGTACACGGAGTAGTCCGGATAGCTCAGCATCTTCGCGAAGACACGCTCGGCCTCAGCGAGGGGCAGCGTCTTTCCGTCGTCGAGCTCTGGCTGCGCGTACAAGCGCAGGACTTCGGGCAAGTCCTCCCTCGTTGCCTTACGGCAATGAACTTCAGGCTTACCCGAGTCAGTCATGTGGCAGGGATGGCGGCGCTCAGTTCGCGTTCAGCTCGCGACGCAGTATCTCGTTGACGAGCTTCGGGTTGGCCTTGCCACCGGTGGCGCGCATGACCTGACCGACGAAGGCGCCGATCAGGTTGTGATTGCCTTCGCGATAGCGCTTGACGTGATCTGGGTTGCCGGCGAGCACCTTGCGGATGACCTCCGTGAGCTGCGCCTCGTCGTCAATCTGACCGCCACCCAGGCGCTCCACGATGGCCCTGGGTGATTCGTCGGTCTTGCACAGCTCGGCGAATACGTCCTTGGCTAGCCTGCTCGACAGCGTCCCTGCGGCTTGGAGCTCCACCAGCTCGATCAGCTCGGCGGCACCGAACGGCGGCTCCCCCTCGTGGTTCTTCAGGAACGAGGCGACGTCGTTGACGAGCCAGCGAGTGACCGCCTTCACGTCTCCGTCCAGCCCGTCGACCGCCGCGAGCAGCTTGCCCAGGCGATCGTCACCGCTCACCACGTTGGCTTCGTGGGGGGTGATGCCGTGCACCATCACGAGCATCTGCGCAGCCTGGTCGAGCTCGATGGGCTTCCTTGGTTGAGCCACCTGCACCGCCTTCGGCTGAGCGCGACGCCGCTCGGGAGCCGCTTGCTTCGGCTGAGTTTGCTTCGCCCAGCTGTCCTTCAAGGACACGGTGCGGTTGAAGACCAGCGCATCAGGCGTCGCGTCAGGGTCTGCGAAGAAGAAGCCTTGGCGCTCGAACTGCACACGGCTCAGGCCCTCCTTGGCCGCTGCGGGTTCGAGCTTGCAGCCCTTCAGCACCTCGAGGCTCTTGGGATTGAGCGTGGTGATGAAGTCGACGCCCTCCTCGAGCGCATCGGGTTCGGGCACGGAGAAGAGGCGATCGTAGAGCCGCACCTCGCAGTCGATGGCGTCCTCGGCGCTCACCCAGTGGATGGTGCCCTTGACCTTCATCTTCGCGGCCTCTTCCTGAGTGTGCAGCCTAGCAACGACCTCGACTAGCTTGCCGCTCTCATCGACCACGGGGAAGTCGCAAGTGATCACGTAGCCATAGCGGAGCCGCACGGAAGCTCCCGGGGCGAGTCGATGCCACTTGGGTGGCGGCTCCTCGGCGAAGTCGTCGGCCTCGATCCAGAGCTCCCTGGTGAGCGGCAGCTTGCGTGAACCCGGGCGCCCGACGTCAGGGGGATAGTACGGCGCCTCGAGCTCTTCTCGCTCTCCGACGACCTGTTCGAAGTTCGATAGGATGAGCTTGAGCGGACGCAGCACACACATCACACGCGGCGAGCGCTGGTTCAGATCTTCGCGCAGCGTGTGCTCCAGCAGCTCGATGTCCACCAAGCTGTTGTTCTTGGCGACACCGACGCGCTCGGCGAAGGCGCGAATCGCCTCCGGTGTGTAGCCTCGCCGGCGTAACCCGGCGACCGTCGGCATGCGCGGATCGTCCCAGCCGGCGACGTGCTTCTCGTTGACCAGGCGCAAGAACTTGCGCTTGCTCATCACCATGTAGGTGATGTTCAGGCGGGCGAACTCGGTCTGCTCCGGGTTGTGACCGGCGCCCTCAGGCAACGCATCCACACTCTGTACGAACCAGTCGTACAGCGGGCGGTTGTTCTCGAACTCCAGGGTGCAGATCGAGTGAGTGACGCCCTCGATGGCATCCGAGAGGCCATGAGTGAAATCGTAGAGCGGATAGATGCACCACTTGTCGCCAGTCCGGTAGTGGTGCGCGTGCCGTATACGGTAGATGGGCGGATCCCGGAGCTTCATGTTGGGGTGCGCCATGTCGATCTTGGCGCGCAGCGTGTACTGCCCGTCCTTGAACTCACCGGCGCGCATGCGACGGAAGAGATCGAGGTTCTCCTCGACGCTTGCGTCGCGGTTTGGGCTCGGACGACCTGGCTCGCTGATGGTGCCACGGTACTCGCGCACTTCGGCCTCGTTCAGACCGCAGACGTAGGCCTTTCCCGCGCGGATCAGGTCTTCTGCGAAGCCGTAGAGCTGCTCGAAGTAGTCCGAGGCGAAGTACAGGTGCTCACCCCAGTCGAAGCCGAGCCAGCGGATGTCCGCCTGGATGGACTCCACGAACTCCGGATCTTCAGTGGTCGGATTCGTGTCGTCGAAACGCAGGTGGCAGCGCCCGCCATACTGCTTCGCCAAGCCGAAGTTCAGGCAGATGCTCTTGCTGTGTCCGATGTGAAGGTAGCCGTTGGGCTCGGGCGGGAAGCGCGTGACCACGCGGCCGTTGTACTTGCCGCTCTCCAGGTCCCGCTCGATCTTCTCGCGGATGAAATCCTTGCTCTCGACTTGCGTCAGGGTATGTGAGTCGTCGCTCATGGCCGAGCCGGCGTTATAGCTCGCCCCGCCGAGAAGAAAACGCCGGACGTGGGGCTCAGTGCCGCAGATCGAATTCCCGGACGTGCTGGCGGTACTCCGGGTCGAAACCCTGACGGCGCACTTCCTGGATTAACTCGCGAAAATCTCCGCGCTTCTTGTCGGCAGTGGTCGGGGTCTTGGGAGTTGGGATGTCCATCACGAGCTTCGACCCGACGGCATCCTCGCCCTCGTCGACGGAGTAGAAGCTCGAGAGCACGAGGAGGCGCGTGCCGACGAAGAGCGCCTCCTCCAGGTCGTGAGTGACGAAGAAGATGGTGGCCTTCTGCTCCTCGAAGGTCTCGATGATGGTCAGCTGCAGGTCCTCACGGGTTCCCGGGTCCAGGGCGCCGAACGGCTCATCCATCAGCAGGATCGCCGGTTTCATGATCATCGCCTGAGCGATGGCCACGCGCTGCTGCATGCCACCGGAGAGCTGATGGGGATACTTCCCGGCGTGCTGATCCAGCCGGACCGTCTTCAGGTACTCCATCGCCTGCTCCTGGTGCTGCTTGTGACGTTGCTTGTACCAGGGCCAGGTCAGCCACTTCTGCAGGAGCCAGGTGCCGTCCAGCTCGAGCCCGAACATCACGTTCTCGAGTACCGTCAGGTGGGGGAACAGTGAGTACTTCTGGAAGACGATACCGCGATTGCGGTCCGGATGGACCACCTCGCGACCCGCGGCGTGCACCGCGCCTTTCCACGGGGATTCGCTGCCGAGGATCAAGCGCAGCAGCGTCGACTTTCCGCAGCCGCTCGGCCCAACGACGGTGAGGAACTGAGGCTCCGGCACCTTGAGCGAGACGTCGCTCAGCACGACCTGGTGGCCGCCCTTGCTGGGATAGCGTTGCCAAACGCTGGAGACGTCGAGGGTCAAAGGCTCGCGGCTCACGCTCTCCCCCCCGGCCGAGTCCCGAGCCACTTCCTCCGCCATCAGTGGCCTCCTCGATCGTGCGCCCACGGGAAGCCCCAGCGGGAGATCGCTGCGATGACGTAGTCCATCACCACGCCGAGGAGCGCGATCCAGAGCACGTAGGGCAGGATCACGTTCATCGCCAGCTGGCGCTGAACCACATAGATGCGGTAGCCGAGGCCGCTGTCGGCGCTGATCGCTTCCGAGGCGATCAGGAAGATCCAGGCAGGACCGATGGTCAGCCGGATGGAATCGAGGATGCGCGGGAGGATCTGCGGGAAGATGACCTTGAAAGCGACCTCCGACGTGCTCGCTCCGAGCGTATACGCCTTCACGACCGCGCTCTGGGGCACTGCCTTGCCGGCGAGCGCAATGTCGTTTGTCAACGTCGGCGCGATCCCCAGGGCAATGAGCACGATCTTCGAGCTCTCGTCGACGCCCAGGAAGATGAAGATGATGGGCAGGAGCGCGAGGGGCGGCACCTTCGCGAGGGCCGTCATCAGCGGGGCGAAGATCGCCCGCACGTGGGAGAAGATCCCCATCAACAGCCCCAGCGTGATCGCGATGGCGAGCCCGGAGCCCATGCCCTTGAACAAGCGCAGCAACGACGCCTTGGTGTCGACCCACAGCCACACCTCTTCCGTGCGCTTGTTGGGCGTCGTGATCTCCTTCAGGCCTTCCGCGAGCTGATCGAAGCCGGGCATCAAGCGGTCCATGGGATTTTCCACGTGGCGCTGATGGCTGAAGTAAGCGTAGAGCAAGCACAGGATCAGGATCGGGATCACCCCGAGGATCACCTGACGAGCGCGGGAGACGGGTGACCCGATGATCTGCACCGTGCGCTTGCGCGTCGGTGGTGCGGCAGGATCCTCGGACTTCCCTGGAGGGGCCTGGTTCGCCATGGTTTCAGATCTTGATGTAGCTCTTGTCGAACTTGAGCTGGCTCTTGGCGTCGTGACCAAAGCCGATCTGGAAGCCTTCGTTCTTGATCAGGTCGTGGTCGAAGGAGAACTTCTTCACCTTCTCCATCGTGCCCTTGAGCTTCTCCCCTTCGAGGGTATCCGCCGTCTTCTTCCTGTCGGTGAAGAGGTCGGTGTCCTTGAGCATCTTCTCGAAGTCCTCGACGGATGACCCTGCGCCCTTGGCCATGATCTCGATGGCGTCCTTGCGCATCGCCTCACCCGCGAAATAGGCCATGGCGTCGAACCAGGCGTCGGTCAGCGCCGGACCGAGTCCCGGGTTCTCCTTGAGCGCGTCCTCGTTCATCACCAGGAAGTCCATGATCTCGTCAGGGATGTCCTTGCTCGAGAAGACCAGCTTGCCCTTGCCCTGCTCCACAGCCTGGAAGAGGTGCGGATTCCAGGTAGCCACGGCCTCCACGTTCTTATCCGTGAGGAAAGCTTTTCCGGCATCATCGCCGGGGATGTTCTTGATCTTGACGTCCTTCTCCTTGAGCCCCGCGGACTCGAGGGCTCGATTCAGCAGGTAGTGGCTGACGCTGAACTCCTCGAGCAGCACCGTCTTGCCCGCCAGGCCCTTCAAGTCCGTCCCCTCCCGCACCAGGACGCCATCGCCGCCGTCGCTGCGGTCGTTGATCAGGATGGCCACCGAGGGCACGCCATTCGACGCCGGCTGCAGTGACTCCATCGAGGTCATGGCGCAGCCATCTAGCTTCTTCGCGGCGAAGGCCTGCACCGAGTCCATGTAACCCTTGAACTCGACCAGCTTGATCTTGACCTTGTGCTCGTCCGCGCGCTTCTTCAGGAAGCCCTTCTCCTGCATCAGCTTGAAGGGCATCCAGCCAGTCCACACCGACCAACCGATCTGGAACTCCTTGTCGCTGTTCCCGCTGGTGGTCGCGGGGCCGCCGCTCGGGCTGCCGCTCGCGGAGCCACTCGGAGTCTTCTTGTCATCGCAGGCGGGCAGCAGCCCGAGGCTCGCGCCCCCCAGCAACACCAGTCTCAAGAAGTCACGACGTGCGGTGTGATTCATGCGTCTCCCCTCTCCCTCTCGCGCCCTCGCGGCGCGACCAGGCGCGCCCGCGCCAGCCAACCCAACTGGTCCGAAATGCGCAGGAAACACTCACCCAGCCCCGAGACGCTGTCAACGCGACGCAAACGAGCAGACGACGCGAGGAACACCGGGAAACACAGAGGCGCGAGCCTTTCCGCGCAAAGCCTTGCGTCGAACGACCCGCGCCGCTGCTCCGGGAGACTCTCCTTACCGTAGCTCGCTCGACTTCTTGCCCAGCAGGCGCGGGCGACGACCAGCATCTGGATCTGCTGGGTGCCCTCGAAGATGTCGAGGATCTTGGAGTCGCGCGCCCACTTCTCGAGTAGCTCGGTCTCGCTGTAACCGGCGCCGCCGCACAGCTCACGCAGCGCAGCGTCACGTCAGTCGCCATGCGCCCTGCTTTGGCCTTGGCCATCGTTGCATGCTGTTGGGGATACCGTTGTCCGCCATCCACGCTGCGCGCAGGGTGAGCAGCCGCGCGGCCTCATTCCGCTTCCATGCGGCAAAGCTCTGCCTCGGCGGCGTTGCGTAGACCAGATCAGGCCGCGGTAGCTCTGCTTGACGCCTTCTTAGCGGATGTCGCGGGTCAGCTCGAAGGCGCGGCTCGATGGCCATGCCGGCAGCGCCGCGGAGCATGGTGTCGAAGGTCACCATTGACCCCGGCGGAAGCTCTTCTGGGTGTCGATCTCGGGGCTGCCCAGGATGTTGTCCAGCGGGATGCGGCAATCCGTGAAGGCGATGGTCGCAGTGTCGAGCGCGGATGCCTGGCTGCGCTCCAGAAGCGCGGACTGCATACCCGGGTGCCCTTGGGGACGATGAACGACTTGATCGCTGCTCCGACCGAGGCTCGGGTCCAGCGTCGCCCAGACGACCACGCTGTCGCAACGTTCCCCGCGGTAACGAAGATCTTCTCACCGTTGAGCACCTCGTCACCATCCTCACAGCGGCGGTGGTGCGGATCGCGCCGGAGTCCGAGCCGGCGCCAGGTTCGGTACGTTGGCAAGACGGCCCAGGTGCCATCGAACCTCGATGGCTTCATCCTGCTCGGGCGTGGGGCGTCGCGACCGCGGCGATCGCTGAAGTTTCCCAACCGCCAGCGTGGAATCGAGGCGCCAGCCCAGCGTCTTCCGGCGCGATCGACGGACTGAGCGCAGCGTCGGCCCATGTTCGCGCCGTTCTTCACGCCGGTGTCTCCGGTCTGCTTCAGGGAGAGCTCGCGCCGGCGCCCGCGCCGACATACGCGCCGCAGAGTTCATCCCATCCATCGCCGCGAGCGAGGAGGATCCAGCTCCTTAGGATGCGAGCGTGCTCCGCGAGATCGTACTTGCCCGAATAGGCCGAAAGACGTGTGAGTCGCCACCTGGGTGGCTTGGTCGACCAGAGGCTTCAGCTTCTTGGGTACTTCTAGGTTCAACATCGCAGAGCCTCCTTCAAGATGTAGAGCGCGCCTTCGATCAAGCTGATCGCACGCAGTTGCCGATACCAGAGCTCCACCGGGTGCTCCTTGACGAAGCCGTGTCCACCCAGGAGCTGCACGCCGTCGCTCCCGACCTTCATCCCCTTCTCCCCTGCCTGGAGTCGCGCGAGGTACGCCTCACGCTGAAAGCTCGAGCCGTTTTCCGCGCGGCTTGCGGCGCGCTGGGTCAGGAGGCGCATGCCATCGAGCTCGAGGGCCATGTCAGCGATCAGGAAGGCGACGGACTGGCGATTGGTGATCGGCTCGCCGAAGGCGAAGCGCTCGTTGCAGTACGGAATGACGTAGTCGAGCACCGACTGGCCGCAGCCCACCGCCATCGCCGCCCACGCGATGCGCGCGCGATCGATCACTTCGGAGTAGCGGAAGTCGACCTCGTCGCCGCCAATCCGCGCCTCATGAGAGACGCGCACGTCCTTCAGTTCGAGACGGGCGAGATCCGCGGCGCGCAGGCCCATGCAGGGGTCTTCGAAGATGGAGAGCCCCTTGGCGTCGCGCTCCACGATGAACAGCTCCGGCTCGCCGGAGTCGCTGAGCGCCGCGACCAGGAACAGCTCCGCGCGACTTCCGAGCGGAACCAACGTCTTGGTACCATTCAGAACGTAGCCAGAGTCCGTGCGCTGCGCACGGGTGCGCAAGCGGTACGCATCGAACAGGGGTGTCGGCTCCGTGAGCGCCAGTGCCGAGCCCACGAAGCCCGCCTCGGCCAGCGGTGACAGGTACTTGGATTGTTGCGCGGCGGTGCCGAAATCCACCAGCAGGTTCACGACAGCCAGCGGCGCCAGCACGGCGAGGGCGATGCCCATGTCTCCATATGCCAGGTCTTCGATGACCAGCGCGTTCGAAACGGGTGAGCGCTCCGTCCCCGCACCGCCGAGGCTCTCTGGCAACGCCATCAAGGTGAGGCCGAGATCCATCGACTCGTCGAGCAGCTCCTGCTGGGTGAAGCACTTGTCATCGGCCGAGCGCGCGGCGGGACGCATCACATCCTCCGCGAAGCGCCGCAGGGTATCCCGCGTCATCTGCTGCTCGTCGGTGATGCTCAGGTCGAACAGCTCCGGCTTCTTCGCCGGGCGCTCGAGCCGTGAGGCCTTCACCAGCTTCAGCACCGGCTTGAAGCGTTGACCGGCGTTCTGTGCCGCTCGAAAGCCGACTCGCGCGCCTTGCTCCACCAGCCGCGTCGCCTGGGGACGCAGTCCCCAGCGATCGATCCACTCCGCTCCTCCAAGCTCTCCCAGGAAACGCAGACCGCGTCCCATCGCCATGCTCGCGACGTTCTTCATACTCGTCTCTCCTGCGGTGGGCGCCCGTGGTCGGGTCGCCCCCGGGTGATTGGTGCACCACTCCTGAGTGCAACGCAGGGTGTATACATCATGTATACTCGAGTCGCCAGGATATTCAGCCCGCGGGCCGGCAGACGCAGAAACGCACCAAGAAGTGTCAGGTCCGGCGCCGCTGTGCAGAGGGTCACCAAGCACCCAGAAGTTGTTGAGCACTTACGAGACGGCAACCCACTTCGCAGACTCCAGCTGCAACCCGTGCGCGAAGGAGGTCGTCATGAAGTTCGTCTTTCCCACCCCAGCCGAAGCGGAGCCTGGGCTGCGCGCCCTGAAGACCGTGCTGGAGAGCGATGGGAGTCTGTCCCTGGTCGAGCGCCAGCTGCTAGACGCCGGCAAGCGCAACATCCTCAAGCAGGACTTCGATCTGGACGCGCTGCGCCCGATCACGCCGGAGGATCTCCGCGCGGCAATCGAGCGCCCCGAGATCCGCCGGCAGCTGGTCACCGCCATGGTGGTGACCAGCCTGGCGAGCGGCGAGGCGAACCAGGACCAGCTGTCCACCATCGAGGACTTCGCGAAGGCGCTCGCCGTGGACCTGCACGAGATCGAGCAGCTGCGCAAATACGTCAAGCGCGAGTACGCCCTGCTGCGCCTCGACGTCCTGCGCCACATGTACATCGGCGACCGCATCGGTCAGCTCTACGAACAGCAAGGCGCGGTTGGGATCCTCAAGACCCTCGGCACCTTGCGAGGCGCCCTCGAGAACAAGCAGACCGCCGCCAGGTACCAGGCCCTGGAGAAGCTCCCGAGGGGCACGCTGGGACGCGAGTACTTCGAGCACTGCCGCGAGCGCGGTTTCCCGCTCCCCGGGGAACGCTACTCCGCCCCGGAGATGATCCTCCCCCACGACCTCTCTCACATTCTCGGCGACTACGACACGGACCCCAAAGGTGAACTCCAGGTCGCGGCCTTCAGCGCCGGCTATCGCAAGGAGCAGACCGCGAGCATCCTCGTCTTCGTGCTGTGTCAGTTCGATCTGGGCATCCAGATGGTGCCCCAGGCCAAACCGGAGATCGGCGAGCTGGACATGGACGCCTTCCTCAAGGCATTTCTCCGCGGAACGCAGTGCAACACCGACTTCTTCGACCACTGGGATCACTGGGCCGTGATTGACCGCCCGGTGGAAGAGCTGCGGCTGCGGTACAGTATCCCACCCAAGGCCTGAGCGACGCTGGGAGCAGGCGCGCCCAGGGCTAGCGCAGCGATGCCACGAAGCGCTCGCCGAAGGCCGTCTGCGCTCGATCGTAGCCTTTTGATTCCTCGAGGAACCGCTCGGCGCCGCCGAGTGAGTCTTCGAGGAAGCGCTTGCCTTGTCTGCCCCACTCACGCTCCACCCAGCGACGGTAGAAGTACGCTTCTCGCCCGTGGTTGCGCTGTTCGGCGCTCGCCAGATCGCTACCGGCACCCAGCGCGACCACCTGATGGTGCACGTGCGCAGCGAGGTCATCCAACCCCTCCCCGCTCGTGCAACTGGTGCGGAAGATCTGCACCTGGTCTCCGTCGAACGGCCGCGCGAGCTGCAAGCTCGCCTTCAGCGCGTGGTAGGCCTTGCGCGCTGCCTGCTTTGCGTCGCTCTTGTTCAGGATCACCGTGTCAGGGATCTCCATCACTCCCGCCTTCAAGAACTGCACCTCGTCGCCGCCGAGTGGCGTCATCACCAGGTACACGCGATCCGCCAGGAAACGGATGTCGACCTCGCTCTGGCCCACGCCCACCGTCTCGACGAAGACGCAGTCATAGAGGTGCACCAGCAGGCGACACACGTCGAAGCTCGCCGGGCTCAGGCCACCGAGCTGGGTCTGGGAAGCCTGGGAGCGGAAGTAGAAGCGCTCTTCGCGGCTGTCCACCCGCACCCGGGTGCGATCGCCGAGCAGCGCCCCACCCGACACGTGGCTCGAAGGATCCACGGCGAGCACCGCGACGCGTAGCTCCGCGTCGCTCGCGAGCAGGCGCCGCGCCAGCTCACCGAGCAGCGTGCTCTTGCCTGCGCCTGGAGTGCCGGTGATGCCAATGAACACGCCGCGGCGACGGTTCTCCGCCGCCAGCAGCTCGCCGATCACCTGAGCCCGGCGTTCGCGAGCGCTCGCGCGCTGATCCTCGAACTCACTGACCAGGGTAGACACCCCCAAGCGATTCAGCCGCGTGAGGAGCTCGGTTGCCTCGAAAGCGCTCAAGCGTAACTCACTCTGCCGCGGCGGCGGGCGTCTCGATCAGGCTGAAGATGCGCTCCATGATGTCGATCAGCTCGTAGTCTTTTGGCGTGAACACCGCGCGGATGCCGATCTGGGAGAGCCGCTCGAAGTCGCTCTGGGGAATGATGCCGCCGAAGATCACCTGGATGCGGTCCCCGGCGCCTGCTTCCTCCAGCAGCTTCATCAGCTGCTCCGCGAGCTCGATGTGGGAGCCGCTGAGCACCGACGCGCCGATCACGTCGGCGCTCTCCTCGATGGCGCTGGTCACGATCTCGTCGGGGCGCAGGCGGATCCCGGAGTACACGACATCGAAGCCGACGTGCCGCGCGGAGACGGCGATCATCTCGGCGCCGTTGGAGTGACCGTCGAGCCCGGGCTTGCCGACCACGATGCGCGGACGGCGACCGCGCTCGTCGGTGAAGCGCTGGATGCGCTTGCGCAGTGCCTCGACGCGCTCGCCCTCGAGTCCGAGGCGCTGGCCCTCGATGCCAGTCACCGGACGGTACTCGCCGAATACCTCCCGCAACGCTCCCGCCCACTCTCCGGTGGTGACGCGGGCGAGCGCACACTCGACGCTCGCCTCCATCATGTTGTCGCCGCTCCTGGCGGCGGCCTTGAGCGCTTGCAAGGCCGCCTTGGCGCGGCCAGCGTCTCGCTTGCTACGTACGGACTTCAATGACTCGAGCGTCTCCTTGACGCTCTCGCCATCCAGCTTGAACAGGCCGCCATCATCGCCCCCCACCAGAGGAGACTCGATGCCCTCTTGCCACTTGTTCACACCGACGACGGTTATCTCGCCCTTGGCGATACGTGTGACGCGTTCGGCCATCGAGCGCACGAGAGACGTCTTCATGTAGCCGCTCTCGATGGCGGCGCGCACGCCACCCATACCGTCGATCTTCTCTATCTCCGCGCGCGCCTGAGCCTTCAGATCTTCCACCTTGCTCTGGACGACGGGGCTACCATCGAAGAGGTCGGGGTACTCGAGCAGGTCCGTCTCGTAAGCCAGGATTTGCTGGAGCCGCAGCGACCACTGCTGGTCCCACGGCCGCGGCAGGCTGAGTGCCTCGTTCCACGCCGGCAGCTGGAGCGCTCGGCAGCGCGCGTTGCGGCTCAAGGTCACGCCAAGCGTTTCCAGGAGGATACGCCAGGCGTTGTTCTCGGGTTGGTTCTCTGTGAGGCCTAGCGAGTTGACCTGCACGCCATAACGGAAGCGCCTGAACTTGGGGTTCTTGACCGCATAGCGCTGCTCGGTGATCTCGTCCCAGAGCTCGCCGAACGCGCGCATCTTGCACATCTCTTCGATGAAGCGGATGCCTGAGTTGACGAAGAAGCTGATGCGGCCGGTGGCGCGCTCGAACTGTTCGTGACTGAAGTGACCACGCTGCTTCAGCGAATCGAGGATGCCGATGGCAGTGGAGAGAGCAAACGCCAGCTCCTGCGCGGGGGTCGCTCCCGCCTCCTGCAGGTGATACGAGCAGACGTTCGAGGCGTTCCAGTTCGGGATCTGCTCGAGGCAGTACTCGTACATCTCGGAGATGATGCGCAGACTCTGTTCCGGAGGGAAAATGTAGGTCCCGCGGGCCAGGTACTCCTTGATGATGTCGTTCTGCGTCGTGCCCTTGAGCTTCGTCGCGTCCTCTCCGCGCTCCCGCGCCAGGGCGACGTACAGCGCGAGCAGCCACATCGAGGTGCCATTGATGGTCATCGACGTATTCATCTGCTCGAGGGGGATCCCCTCGAAGAGCAGATGAAAGTCATCCAGCGAGTTGATAGGCACGCCGACCTTGCCAACTTCGGGCAAGGCGATCGGATCGTCGGAGTCGTAGCCGCACTGCGTGGGCAGGTCGAACGCGATGGAGAGGCCCGTCTGACCTTTCTCGAGGTTGCTCCGATACAGCTCGTTCGAGGCGCGGGCGCTGGTGTGCCCAGCGTAGGTCCGGAAGATCCACGGGCGATCCCGAGTGGTTTCGCCGTCTTGATCCGTCAGCTGATGCAGCTTCTTTTCCGCCATGATTGCCTCTCCTTGTTGATCACACCGGGTCGAGTCCGAAGGCTTTCAGTACTCGCTCGGCGGCCACAGTTGGGGTCAAGGTGCCCTCGCGGATGCCGCGCTCCACCTCCGAGCGCAGCGCCTTGACCTCGGGGTGCTCGTGCACGGCACGCCTCACCCGATCGTCCACCATGGACCACATCCAGCGCAGCAACTGAGCCTTGCGCTTGCGATCCAGCTGACCGTTATCGGTCATGATCTCACGATAGCGCTCGATCTGCTGCCACAGCTCTTCGAGGCCATCGCCTTCGAGTCCGCTCACCGTGAGCACCGGTGGACGCCAGTCGGCGTCCTTGGGATGCATGATACGCAGTGCCGCGCGGTAATCTCTGGCGGCCAGCTGCGCGCGCTGCTGGTTGTCTCCGTCCGCCTTGTTCACGGCGATCAGGTCGGCGAGCTCCAGCACCCCCTTCTTGATGCCTTGCAGCTCGTCCCCCGCGCCCGGCAGCATCAGCACCAGGAAGAAGTCCACCATCTCGGCGACCATGGTCTCGCTCTGACCGACGCCCACCGTCTCGACCAGCACCACGTCGAAACCCGCAGCCTCGCACAAGAGCAGCGTCTCGCGCGTCGTACGCGTGACGCCGCCCAGCGCCTGGCCGGCAGGCGAAGGCCGAATGAACGCATTCTCCAGCATGCTCAGCCGCTGCATGCGCGTCTTGTCCCCGAGGATGCTCCCGCCGCTGCGGCCGCTGGTCGGGTCCACCGCGAGCACCGCCACGGACAACCCTCGCTCCACCAGCTTGCAGCCCAGTGCTTCGATGAACGTGCTCTTGCCGACGCCAGGCACTCCTGTGATGCCGACGCGTCGCGAGCGACCCGTGTGCGGAAGGAGTCGCCCAAGGAGCTGCTGCGCGAGCTTCTGATGCTCCAGCTTGCGGCTCTCGATCAGGGTGATCGCCCGAGCAAAGCGCGACACGTCGCGCTCCAACACGCCGCTGACGTAGCCCTCGAGATCGAGCTGCGGTCGACGCTTGGGAGGGGCGACGCTCATACGCCTCAGCTCACCTCTTCGTAGCCCAGAGCCTGGTTGAGCTTGTGCAGGAGCTCGACCGCGGCCTCGGAGATCACGGTTCCCGGAGGAAATATGGCTGACGCCCCAGCGTCCTTCAGCGCCTGGAAGTCTTGCGGGGGGATCACTCCACCGACGACGATCAGGATGTCACCTCGCCCGAGCTTCTCGAGCTCGGCGCGCAGCTCGGGCACCAGGGTCAGGTGCCCCGCGGCCAGCGAGCTCGCGCCAACCACGTGGACGTCGTTCTCGATGGCCTGGCGGGCGACCTCCGCTGGCGTCTGGAAGAGCGGTCCGATGTCGACGTCGAAGCCGAGATCGGCGAACGCCGTGGCGATCACCTTCTGCCCGCGGTCGTGACCGTCTTGCCCCATCTTGGCCACCAGGATTCGCGGGCGGCGGCCCTCCTTCTCTTCGAAGGTCTCCACCAAGGCGCTGACCTTGGTCATGGCGTCGCTGCTCTGGCTCACTTCGCTCCTGTAAACTCCGCTGATGGCGCGGATCTCCGCCGTGTGACGGCCCCAAGCTTTCTCCAGCGCCAGGCTGATCTCGCCCACGCTGGCGCGGGCTCTTGCGGCACTCAGCGCGAGCTCGAGCAAGTTGCCTTCCCCGCTTTCGGCGGCCTGGGTCAGCGCGCCGAGGCAACCGTCGAGCTTGCTCTGATCGCGCGCCTCGCGCAGGCGACGGAGCTTCTCTATCTGAGCCTGGCGCACGGCGCTGTTGTCCACCTTGAGCACCTCGATCCGGTCAACCGTTTCCGGACGGTACTTGTTGACTCCGACCAGCGTCTGCGTGCCGGCGTCGAGGCGCGCCTGAGTCCGTGCGGCGGCTTCCTCGATGCGCATCTTCGGGATGCCCGCTTCGATGGCCTTGGCCATGCCTCCGCTCTGCTCCACCTCCTGGATGTGCTGCCAGGCACGCTGAGCCAAATCGTAGGTGAGGCGCTCCACGTAGTAGCTGCCGCCCCAGGGGTCGATCACCTTGGTGGTGCCCGACTCCTGCTGCAGGAAGAGCTGCGTGTTACGCGCGATGCGTGCGCTGAAGTCCGTCGGCAACGCGAGCGCCTCGTCGAGCGCGTTGGTGTGCAGGCTCTGGGTGTGCCCCTGAGTCGCAGCCATCGCTTCGAGGCAGGTGCGCGTGACGTTGTTGAACACGTCCTGCGCCGACAAGCTCCAGCCAGAGGTCTGGCTGTGGGTACGCAGGCTGAGGCTCTTCTGGTTCTTGGGCTCGAACTGCTTGACCAGCTTCGCCCACAAGAGGCGCGCCGCACGGAGCTTCGCCACCTCCATGAAGAAGTTCATGCCGATGGCCCAGAAGAAGGAGAGCCGTGGCGCGAAGGCGTCGACCTCGAGCCCCGCTTCGATGCCGGCTCGGATGTACTCCACACCGTCAGCGAGGGTGTAGGCCAGCTCGAGATCCGCCGTCGCCCCGGCCTCCTGCATGTGGTAGCCGGAGATGCTGATGCTGTTGAACTTCGGCATCCGCGAGGAAGTAAACGCGAAGATGTCGCTGATGATGCGCATCGACGGCTTCGGCGGGTAGATGTAGGTGTTGCGGACCATGAACTCTTTCAGAATGTCGTTCTGAATGGTCCCGCTGAGCTTCTCCGGGCTCACCCCCTGCTCCTCGGCCGCCAGAATGTAGAGCGCCATGATCGGCAATACCGCGCCGTTCATGGTCATCGACACGCTCATCTGGTCGAGGGGGATCCCGGCGAACAGCACCTCCATGTCGAGGATCGAGTCGATGGCAACACCCGCCATGCCCACGTCACCGCCGACCCGCGGATGATCCGAGTCGTACCCGCGGTGGGTCGCCAGGTCGAAGGCGACGCTCAGACCCTTCTGCCCGGCGGCCAGGTTCCGACGGTAGAACGCGTTGGAGTCCTCGGCGGTGGAGAAGCCGGCGTACTGGCGCACGGTCCACGGGCGATTCACGTACATGGTGGGGTACGGACCGCGAAGATAGGGTGGCGCGCCCGGCCACGTATCCAGGAAGTCGAGCCCCGCGAGGTCAGCGCCGGTGTAGAGCGGCTTCACGCGGATCCCCTCTGGCGTCTGCCAGTCGAGGCTCGACGGATCGTCGCCGCCGAGCGCCGCCTTCGCCGCTCTGGCCCAAGCATCTGCGGCACTAGATTGTTTCCCCACGGCAGTGAGTGTCGAGTGTAGCGGCAGCTGAGAGAAATCGGGAAACTTCACGACTTGCCTCCAATCAGCGCATAGGCTGCGGTGAGCTTCTCCAAGACGTCTGCCCCCGCGAAGATGAAGTCGTCCACCTGCTCACCATCGCTCCCTTGGGTGTAGTCCTGCTTCTGCGCCTTGGGGTGCCCGGCCAGGTAGACCCACTTGCAGCCCGCCGCGTGGAGCGCCTTCGCGAAGCTCGCGGCGTGCTCTTCGTAGCGCGCGTCGCTCGAGCAGAGCACCGCGATGCTCGCCTGGCTCTGCTCGAAGACGCCCGCGCACGCAGTGGCGTCCAGCAGCTGATCGGCGCTGAGGCTGTCCACACTGGCAACCGCCTCGATGCCCCCAGCCTCGAAGAAACTCTTGCTGAAGCTGGCGCGCGCGGTGTGCTCCGCGATTGGCCCGATGCAGGCAAGGAAGACTCTCGGGCGGACGCCGCGGGCCTTGAGTGCGCCATCGCTCCTGTCCCGCAGGTCTTCGAAGGGCTGGGCGAAGCGCCTGCGAGGCAGCTTCGTCACGCGCGTGAGCTGCGTGCTGAGCGCGCTGGCCAGCTGACCCAGGGTCGCGCCTTTCGCCGCTGCATCCAGCCATCCCCTCACCCCCTGATCCGTAGTGACTTGGATCTCCTGACGCTCCAGGCGAGCGATCGCCGCCTGGTTGAGCGCGGCCCAGTCGAGTTCACGCACCTCGACCGCGCGCTCCGTCAAGTTTGGGAACTCGCTGACGCCAGTGATTGCGTCCTTGCGCCTGGCGATGTTGGCGTCCCGCGCCTGGCGCGTCGCCGCCAAGCGCTCCGACAGTGACCCGCTCTTGGCGAAGGCCAACAAGCCACCTGCCGCCTCGACCTCCTGAAACAACTTCCATGCGGAGCTCGCAAGCTCATCGGTGAGGTGCTCGATGGCGAACGAGCCACCTGCCGGGTCGAGGACCCGCGCCAAATGCGCCTCTTCGAGCAACACCAGCTGCGTGTTGCGTGCCACACGTCGCGCGAACTCGTCCGGCGGGCCCAGGGCCGCGGTGTAGGGCAGCAGCGTGATGCTGGAAGCACCCCCGACCGCTGCGCTGAAGCCGGCCATGGTCGCCCGCAGCAGGTTCACCCAGGGGTCACGCTGAGTCACGCAGCTGTACGCCATCCGGGCGCCGAGATTGATCCACGGGGAAACCTCGGCACCATCCGCGTGGGCGAACGCCTCGATCACCCGCGTCCACAGCGAGCGCATCGCGCGCAGCTTGGCGACGTCCTCGAGCTGACGAGCGCTCACGCTGAGCTCGAAGCGCAGCTGACGAAGCGCAGCTGGGAGGGCGAGTCCTGCGCCAACCAGCGCCTTGACGTAGCAGACACCCGTGGAGAGCGCGAACGCCAGCTCCTGAGCCTCGCTTGCGCCAGCATCGACGTAGGGTCGCGTCGACACCAGCAGCGCCTGGAGCCTGGGGTAGTGCTCCGCGCAGTGCTTTGCGAGGCTCGCGGCTTGCTCCAGCGCCTGCTCCGGCGCGGTGGAGAGCCAGCCCTCGCTCAACAAGGCTGCCAAGGGATCCGCCCCGAGCTCGCCGCGCACTTCCGCAGGGTTACAGCCTCGACGCTCGATCAAGGCCAGGAATAGACTCGCAGCACTGGCGAAGCTCGGGCCGGCGTCGAGCGCAACGGTGCAGAGCTCCAGCTGCACTCCGTCCAGAGCGCGGTCTAGATCCCCGAGGCAAGAGATCGAGACACCCTCGATCCCGACGTCGGCGCCATGAATGTCGGGATCGAGGCCAGCGCGCCCGGCGCGATCCCAGCACAGCTCGAGAGACGTCGCGCCGCGCTCCAGCTCGTCGAGCGCTACGCGGTTCAGCTCCTGCAGGTCGCCTTCGACGAGTAGCTGGCGAACGTCCCAGCCGGCTTGGGTGTTGCCCAGGGTCGTCGCCCCGCGCAACAGCGGCGGGCTTCCGGGCGCACTCCGAGATGTCTCGTCGACGGGCGCCGTCGAACGCGCGTAGATGGGAGCTAGCTGGATGCCGTCATACGTGCGGCTGCTCAGTCGATCGAGCGACTGCCCCTTCAAGCTCGCTTCAGCCAGCTCTCGCCACTCGCTCTCACTCAGAGCGGGGAACTCGCTGGCCAGGGAAAGCTCCGTGTCACTCATGCTCGCCTCGTATCAAGAACCGGCCCCTTCGGGCGTGGATTGTGCCGCGCTTCGCGTTCACCGCGAGCAGCCCGTTCGCGATCGCGCTCCGCGAGGGGCTTCGTCGCGGCTGCCCTCGCACGGAGCAGCACTACAAACATGGCACGCTGGTGGCGCGGTCCGGCGGTCGGGGGCGCGCCCAGAGATAGTGCCTCTACGAGCCGTGCTGCGTTGCGTCAAGTCAATCCGCTTGTCTCAGCGCGCCGGGCTGCATTGCGCCGTCTCTGGCTGAACCGGGCTCTGGCGAGGCTGGCGGACTTGCTCGGAGTGTGATTGATTTGCCGCCTCTGAAGCGCCCCAAGGAGCTGCAGCGAGGCAGCTGGGGGAGCGCTCGTGGTCTCGACCACGTGCACTCAAGGGAAGCTGGTGACTCGGCAACGAGCCGAGGAGTCCAGCGCGGAGCCGCCGCCGTAACTCCAAGTACGAAGACTCAAAGAAGCCACTGGCAGCTCGCCCCACGCGAGCACCGGGAAGGCGAGTCGGAGTGAGAGGAGAAGCCGGAAGACCTGCTCGGAGCAGCTCGCGAAACGCGAGGTGAAACCCGATCGAAGCGCGCGCTCGCTTCCGGAGGTCCCGGTGTCCGTACGTCTTTCGTCCAAGCTCGTCCCGTTGCTCTTCACCCTTGCCGGCTGTGGCGTGCCCGAGCCGCCGGGCTCAACCGGTGGCACCGACTCGGCAGAGACGGAGTGCGGCCGAGGTCTCGTGGTGATCAGCTCGGATTACCAGTCGTCAAACGTCTCGCTCCTGGATCCTCAAGGAAACGTACTCTCCAGCTCGTTCATTTCCTCGGCTAGTTCGGGGGTGAGGCTCAACGCTCCACTGAGCGGCGATGTGGTGGTCCCTGGCGCCCGCTTGGCGGGCGACCGAGCCGTGTTGCTCGACCGCAAGGCAGCCTCTGTCGTCAGCTGGATCGATCTGAAGACCGCCAGGGTGACCGCGCAGCTCGGCGTCGGCACTGGCTTCAGCGCCAACCCCCATGACTACGTCGAGGTGAGCCCGGATCTCGCCTTCGTCACTCGCTTCGACCCGAACCCCGAACCGGGCAGACAGGCGTTCGATGGCGGAGACGATGTGTTGGTCCTCGATCCGTCCGTGCCGGCCATCATCGGCCGCATCGACCTCTCCGGCGCCCTCGGCGAGAACAGCCAGGGCTTCTTCCCGCGCCCGGACAAGCTGCGCGTCGTCGGGGATCAGCTGTACGTCCTGGCGAGCGCCTACTCCGCCGACTTCCAGGACAGCCTCGAGTCCCGCATCGTGCGCGTGGACCTGGAGTCCCAGAGCGTCGCCGAGGTGCTGGTGCTCGACGGCCTCCACGCGTGCGCTGGGCTCGCGCTGTCTCCAAGTGAACAGCAGCTGGCCGTCAGCTGTTCCGGTCCGTTCGGAGGCGACGCGATCATTCCCGAGGGCAGCGGCCTCGGCCTGGTCGACATCCGGGACGGACTGCGCCTCGAGCGCTCCATTCCCGCGGGAGAGCTGACCACGGATCCCCTGGCCTACTCCCTCGACTACCTGAACGACGAGACCCTGCTCATCACGACGTTCGGACGCTTCGAGCCCGGCAAGCCGCCGCGCCCGGACCGCCTGATCCAGCTAGATCTGCGGGACCTGAGCGGCGAAGAGCTCCTTGCGTCCGCCTCCCTGCCGTTCACCCTCGGGGACGTCCGCTGCAACCCGGCCTGCGGAGATTGTTTCCTCACGGATGCTGGACGTGGGGGCGTGGTGCACCGCTTTGGTTTCGAAGTCCCCGGAGCTGGAGAGGCCCAGGCACAGGTGCACCTGGGGCCGCTCAGCCTGCAGTCTTCTACCCGACCTGACACCGAGATCGGCCTGCCGCCGCGCTACCTCGGCGCCTTCTGAGCGATGAACGAGGCCAGCGCCTGCACGCCGGAGTCGCTCGAGGTGCTCGCCGAGGACGCCCACTGGGTGATCATCGACAAGCCCTCCGGCTTGCTGGTGCACCCAGGTTGGGCGAGGGAGCGCCCCACGGCGCTGCACCTGGTGCGCGACCGCGTGGGCTGTCACGTCTACCCGGTGCATCGCCTGGATCGCGCCACGAGCGGCGTCCTGACCTTCGCGAAGGACCCCGAGAGCGCCTCCGCACTGGGCCAGGCGTTCGCCGGAGGTCGGGTGAAGAAGCGCTACCTGGCGCTGGTGCGCGGAGCGCCCAACGGTCAGCTGATTGACCACTCGATTCCTCGAGGAGAAGACAAGCAGGGCCCACGAGTCGAGGCGCGGACGCGCATACGCTGCCTGTCGACGGCCAGCCTCACTCAGACGCTGAACGGGCACCCGGTGCGCTACTCACTGATCGAGGCCTGGCCCGAGACCGGACGCTTGCACCAGATCCGCAGGCACCTGAAGCACGCCGGGCATCCCTTGCTCGGCGACGTACGCTACGGCAAGGGAGACCACAATCGACTGTGCCGCGAGCACTTCGGGCTGCAGCGCCTCGCGTTGCACGCCGCCGACCTGTGGCTCCCTCACCCCCGAACCGGGGAGATCAGGCATTTCTCCACGGAACTGCCTCGAGATCTGCGCGACGCCTTTCGGCACATGGGCATCGACCTCAGTTCGCTTCGAGGAACGGATCCGACAGCTTCGGGTTCGTGAGTAGACTCTCGTCGGTCAGCGCGTTCAGAAACGCGCTCACATCCTGGATCTCCTGTTCGTCGATCTCGAAGCCTCGCACCAGGCCGGATTTCAGTGGGCTGAGTCGCCCATCACCGGCGTAGGGACCGCTCTCGGTGACGCTGCCGCCACGTGAATAGTGGAGGATCACGTCGCGCAGCGTCGGCAAGCTGCCGTCGTGCATGTATGGCGCGGTGAGCGCGACGTTGCGCAGGCTCGAAGGGCGAAACATCCCGCGGTCCTTCGGATTCAACGTCAGCTCGTAGAGACCCTGGTCGTAGCTCGGGTAGCTACCGTCGCCGCCGACGTTGTAGAGGCCGTTGTTGAAGAACGGATACTGGATGGTGCCAGGCGTCGTGTTGGCGTCGTGGTAGGAGACGCTGAGCAAGACGCCGTGGTGACAGTGGAAGCACTCGAGGCGCTCTCCGTTGAACAGCGCGAGGCCGCGCTTCTGGCTCTCGTCGAGAGCGTCGTCGTCACCATCGAGGTAGCGGTCGTACGCGCTGTCGCCACTGATGATGGTGCGCACGAAGCTCGCCAGAGCCATCACCACCTTGTTCACCGTCGCGCCGGAGTCGCTCCTGGGGAACGCCGCGGTGAATAGCTCCTGATAGCGCGGGTCGTCATCGAAGCGCTTCAACACCTCGTCGACGTTCCCATCGTTCACCCCGAGCTCGACAGGATTATCCGCACGGATTGGTACTGGGATCTGATCTTCGAGGCTCAACAGGCCGTTGTTCGCCCAGGTCAGCGTGCTGTGATAGGCGACGTTGGCGAGCCCGGGGGAGTTTCGGCTCAGCGTCTGCCCTGTAGATCCCTGCGGCAATTTGAGTCCGTCGGCGAACGCAAGCTCCTGGTGATGACAGCTCGCGCAGCTCTGGGTCTCGTTCGCGGACAGCTGCTTGTCGTAGAACAGGTGACGGCCGAGCCTGATCTTCTCGGCCGTCAGTGGGTTCGTCTCTGGAATCGCCGGCAGCTCGAAGCGCGCCGGGAGGTCCAGGAGCTCGCGCACTCCAGCGCCTTCCTTCGGCGCGTCCTCGCCGGAGCAGCCAGCGAACAGCGCGGCGAGCAGGAGCGCGCTGGCAGCTCGCCTCATTTCATCCCGAACACGGTGTTGAGCTTCGCGTCGGCCACACCGGTTTCCATGCTCACGCCGAGCTTGCCGAAGATCGGCGCGCAGTCCGTCTGCGAGGGCATCGAGTGGCAGGCGACACCGGGCCCCTCGCCGATCACTTCCTTGGTCTCGCTGTCGAGGATCGGCACCCGGAAGTCCTGGCCGTCGAACACCTTGCGCACGTCGATGGTGACGACGCTGCTGTCCAGGTCGAAGTCGCCGAGACCAACGCCTGGCGTGTTCACGAAGCCGCACGAATCGCGATCCTCTAGCGCCATGCCACCCATGGGTCCGCAGTCACGGCTGCCCACGTGGACGTACGCGTCACCGCTACCGTCGCTCGCCTCCACCGCCGCGTTGAGCACGAAGTGGCGATAGCCGGAGGCCCAGTTCCAGTACATCTCGTTCAGCGGGGAAGGCGCGCTCTCCTCGGTGTTGACGGCGATGACTTCCTTCATCAGCCGCTGAGGCACACCCACGTCGAAGACGACGCTGCTGACCTTCTCGGGGAAGGTCATGCCAGTGATCACACTGTTGGTGCGGGCGGTGCCCTCGGCGAAGGCCACCGACGAGCTCGTGCAGGTGCCCTCGGAGTTTCCCGTGAGGTCGATCAGCGCGACGGAGCCGGCGTCGCTCACGTACTGGAAGTCGTTCTCGTCGAGCTCCATCTCCACCGGGTCACCCTCGGCAGTGTAGAAACGGATGTTGCTGACGTAGAAGCGCAGGTCGCTCACGCCGACGCTGACGTCGCCGCTGCTGCCAAGACCGCTCATCGCGTCGTTGCAGCCGACGGGTTGGTCGCCATCCACGGCAGCGAAGCTCAGAGCGAAGGCGGACTTCGACGCCGTGGGCTCGGCGGCGTCGTCACTGCCGCAGCCGGCCAAGAGCAGGCCCGACGCGGCGAAAACGTAGAGGACTTGGGGGAGTGTGACACGGTTTTTCATAGGCGTGCCACAAGTGTATACCCCAGTCCAACCTTCGGTCGAGGAGGCAGTTTGTCGCGTAGCGCACGAGCCACGTCGAGGCCTCCGCGCCCCGGAAATCATTTCCTCCGGGAATCACCTCGCTCGTCTCGCGCGAAATATGCGCTGTGCTCGGCTTCGACCGAGGAAGCGTGGCGAATGATGTGCGCGACGGAGGGGGCGCTGCGCCGGGATCGAAGCGGGGCCGCCGCCGACGTCGCTCCTCCCGGCAGCAGCTACTCGCCGACCGCGGGCTTCAATACCGGGAAGCGCACGGGCCGGGGCCCGGCGGGACGCTCGGCGCACTTGCTGATGCTGGGACCAACCAGACCGGGCATGCTGCCGAGCAGCGCGAAGAACTCCTCGCGGGCGGCGCCAGTCAGGCGCTCGGAGCAGAGGCGGGCGACGTGAGGATTTCGCCGGGCCTGGCGCACCATCTGAGCCACTCGGGGTGTGACCTGAGCCGCGCAGCGGGAGCACAGCTCGTTGTCGAGGTGTCGGGTCTCCAGGCAGACCGAGCAGCGGCCCACCTGGGCGAACGGAGTGTGAGGGTCGAATGCAGCCATGAGAGGCTCCTGACATGCTCGAAAGGACTCTGCCAAAACTTCGACTTTGTTAGGGATTTTGACACGAGGCCTTAACTTCGATAAGTGCCCAACATGTTGGGGTAGAGGCACCCCTCACCCCCACATGCACGACACGAACCCGACCCATTCCTGCGCGGAAAGAATTTTCCGCCTGGACTTGGATCGGCTCGCTCCCGCGAGGAAATGACTTGTGCGCGCGCTGTAACTCTCGGGGGAAAGCGGAGGAAAGCACCTACACTCGCCACGGAGACGCGTCGAACGCTGCCTGGAAGCCCTCAGATGCGGAGCAGTCCGAAGGCCTCGTGGAGCACGAGATCCATGCGACGGATGGCGTCGCTCGAGGGCAACACCTTCCAGCTGAGCGCGGACTCGTAGGCGACGGGAAATGGCGTGACGTCCATCCCTGCCTCGCGGAAATAAGCGATGGCCCGGCGCATGTGAGTCGCGCTGGTGACCAGCACCACCTGCTTCACCTCGGGGTGCTGATCCAGCAGGCGCTTGCTGTTCTTCGCGTTGTCTCGTGTGGACTGTGCGTTCGGGTCGAAGAGGATGCGGTCTCGCGGCACGCCGAGCTCCACCAGCAGGTCGGCCATACCGTTCACGTACTCCTGGTTGATCCCCGTCACGACCACCCAGCGGAACTCGTGCTCGCGATACGCACGCGCCGCACCGATCAAGCGGCCCTGAGTCACGCCGTCCAGGGTCTCCGCGTCGGGCACCCAGGAGTAGACGTTGCGCGAGCCACCCGAGAGCACGACCAGGGCACGCTCGTTGGCTCCGGCGTGGAGCGCCTTGGCGAGGTCGACGGGGGACGGCTGCAGCCAGCGCAGACAGATGCTGGCCACCCAGGGACTGCTGACCAGCCACAACAGGCTCACCCCGGTCCACGCGGCGACGAGCGAGATGCGATGAGGACGCCGCGTGATCTTCCAGATCGACTTCGTCATCCAGGCAAGCGGGACGATGCCGAGGATCAGGCCGAGAAATAGCGGGTCGAAGAGGCGGGATAGCACGCGAGCAAAGTTGCATACGCCGCGCGTTGCTCGAGCGCCAGGCGTCAGAACATCGACGCGTTGATCATCAGGTGCAGCACGATCGCCACCGCGTAGCCGATGGCGATCACGGGAGTCCACTTGAGGTGCGCCGAGAAGGTATAGGCGCCGCGGCTCTGCCCCATCAGCGCGACGCCCGCCGCAGAACCGACGCTGAGCAAGCTTCCGCCGATGCCTGCCGTGAGCGTCACCAGGAGCCATTGCCCGATGCTCATATCGGGGTGCATCGACAGCACGGCGAACATCACCGGGATGTTGTCGATCACCGAACTCAGGATGCCGACACCCGTGTTCGCGGTGGTCGCGCCGAGGTGCAGATACATCAGGCGACTCATCACGTCGAGGTAGCCCATCAGGCTGAGCGCCCCGACGCACATCACCACGCCGTAGAAGAAGATCAGCGTGTCCCACTCGGAGCGCGCGAGGTGACCGTAGACGTCGAAGGGCAGGAAGGAGCCCATGCGCTGGTTGTGCTCCACCTCCTCCTCCTTCATGTTGTACTTGTTGGCGATGTACTCGGTCTTGTAGCTGCGCTTCAGGTAGTGCCCAAAGAAGCCGAGCATCGCCATGCCGGCGAGCATGCCCATCACCGGCGGCAAGTGAAACGCCGAGTGGAAAATCACTGCGGTGATGATGGTGAGGATGAAGAGCCCGACGATGCGCATCGCGCCGCGCTTCATCAGCACCTCTTCGCCGCTCGCCTCGGGCACCCGCTTCGGCACCGTGAAGCTCATGATCAGCGCGGGCAGCACCCAGCTGACCAGCGCCGGCGGAAACAGCCGAAAGAAGTCGAAGATGTGCACGACGCCCTTCTGCCAGACCATCAGCGTGGTGATGTCGCCGAAGGGACTGAAGGCACCGCCGGCGTTCGCGGCGACCACGATGTTGGTGCACGCCGTCGCGACGAAGCGCTTGTCGTCGCCGGCGACAGCCAGCACCACCGCACACATCAGGAGCGCCGTCGTCAGGTTGTCCGCCACCGGTGAGATGCAGAAGGCCAGCGCGCCGGTGAGCCAGAAGCCCTGACGGAGCGTGAAGCGTCGCCGCGACATCCACGAGCGGAGCGCGTCGAAGACGCGACGCTCCTGCATGGCGTTGACATAGGTCATCGCCACCATCAGGAACAGCATCAGCTCCGCGTACTCGAGCAGGTTGTGTCGCGCGGCCTCCTCCACCACCTCGGGCTTGCCGTGGCCGTGATAGGCGATCGCGGTCAGCACCCACATGATGGCCGCGGCGGCCAGCACCGGCTTGCTCTTCAGGAGATGCGTGCGCTCCTCGAAGACGACGAGCAGGTACGCGATCACGAACACCGCGAGCCCGACGTACCCCGCCCAGTGCTGCGTGAGGTTGAGCCGATCCGCGGCGTCGACCGAAGCCAGAAGGAAGCCAGACATAGCGATCGCCGCAGCAAGTGCCTCAGCGGCGCCGCGGGCGTATCACATCGCCGCGCGCTTGGGATGCGTCTTGGCGAGGGGATGCGAGTCCAGCGAGGTTTGCGGGGGCGAGGATGATTTGGTAGGCACCGCTCCCTTCGGCGCCAGCGGGCTCGAGCCTGCCAGGGGCGCGCCACGAGGGACGACACGATGAAGCGTATTGCAGCGGTATTCTCGGCGGTTTGCGGGCTCATGCTGGTTCAGGGCTGTGGCTCGGACGACAGCGACGGCGGGGGCAAAGGCGGCAGCGGTGGCAGTGCCGGCACTGCGGGAAGCGGCGCTCAAGGTGGAACCGGCGCGCAAGGTGGAACCGGCGCGCAAGGTGGAACCGGCGCGCAAGGCGGCACGGCGGGCAACGGCGGAAGTGCCGGCAGCGGCGGCACGGGCGGCACGAGCGGCAGCGGCGGAACCTCCGGCAGCGCCGGCACGAGCGGTAGCGCCGGCACGAGCGGCAGCGCCGGCACGAGCGGCAGTGCCGGCACGAGCGGCAGCGGCGGCACGAGCGGCAGCGGCGGCACGGCGGGTGGAACGGGCGGAACGGCGGGCGGCAGCGGCGGAACGTCGGGCGGAACTGGCGGAACGGGCGGCGCCGGCGGCGCGACGATCATCCCCGGAGACACCTGCACCGACGCGCCCGACCTCACAGCGGGCGGTACCGTGATGAGCGACACGACGCTCGCGCAGGACGACTTCGACCCGGCGGGCATCGGGGGATGCCCCGTGGGCAGCATCAGCGGGAAGGACCAGGTCTTCAAGCTCAGCCCCAGCGCAAAGACCACCTACAGGGCGGTGATCACCCCTGCGGTCGGCTCGAGTTATGACCCGTCGCTCTACGTGCTCACGGACTGCGGATCAGCGACCACGCCGATCGTCTGCACCGACGGCACGATCCTCAAAGGCCCAGAGGAACCGGAGACGCTGATCTTCGAGGTAAACGGACAGGAAACGGCGTTCCTGATCGTGGATGGAGAGGTCATTTCCGGAGTCTCAGGGGGGATCTACACCCTGACCGTCAGCATCGAGTAGCTCACTTCAGCTTGAAGCTGCCGTTCAGGCTGAGGTCCCGGGAGCTGAAGCCGACGTCGACCTGGTACTCCAGATCTTCGAGCACCCAGCCTGCGCCCGCCGCGTCCCAGTAGCGCAGGCTGTCCTTGGGGAACTGCAGCTCGACTTGCACTGACTGGCCGGCAGCGACTTCGACGCGCTGAAACGCCTTCAGCTCGCGCTCCGCGCGCTCCACGCTCGAGCCGGGGTAGCTCACATAGGCTTGCACGACCTCCGCAGCATCGACGCTGCCGGTGTTCTTCAAGCTCAGGGTGAGCGCGACGGCCTTCGGATTCGTAGACACCTGGAGGTCGCTGATCTCGAAGCTCGAGTAACTGAGGCCGTATCCGAACGGATACTGGACGCCGAGCTGCTCGTGGTCGAGCTGGCGGTAGCCGTGGAAATAGCCGTACTCCACCTCGTCTGCCTGGTTGTCGAAGTGGACGAGATCTTGCTCGTCCAGGGGGATGCTCAGGGGCAGCTTGCCCGACGGACCGAAGTCGCCCCAGAGCAGCTCTCCGAGCGCCGTGCCACCGTTCATGCCGCCGTACCAGGCCATGACCAGACCATCGACTCGATCAACCCAGCCCGCGACGGTGATCGCCGAGCCGCCTTCGAGCACCACGATCGTCGTCTCCACCAGCTCGCTCACTCGAGAGATCAGCGCCTGATGCTCCGCTGACAGTGCCAGCGTCTCCCGGTCGCCTCCCGGGCGCCCTGGGATCGACTCGCCCTCGTCCTCCTTCGTCAAACCCACCACGACGATCGCGACCTTCCGACTGGCCAGCGCGGTCTCGTCGTCAGCGGTGAGCACGTCGTGGTCGATGTGGAGCGGCGTGGCCTTGAGCCGCGCGGAAATTCCAGCCAGGGGTGTGACCACGTCGAGGGGCTGGCTGTTGCTGCTGCCCGCGTCGCCCAGGTTGATGGCGTCGCTCAGGCTACCGATCACCGCGACCTGTGCTGCGTTCGAGCTACCGAGGGGCAGCGCTCCCGAGTCGTTCTTCAGGAGCACGAGGCTCTGGCGAGCGACCTGCAGCGCGAGCGCGCGGTGCTCCGGGCTGGCGACGACGCTCTCGGGGACCTGCTCGGGCTCATCGAGGCCAAACGTGAGCTTCGTGCGCAGGATGCGTCGCACGGCGGAGTCCACCAGCGCGCTGTCGAGGCTGCCGTCGTTGACGCCGTCGATCAGCTTCTTGCCATAGATCTGGTCCTTCGGCATCTCGATGTCGAGCCCCGCGTCGAGAGAGGCGCCCGTGTCGTGGGTACCGAACACCCAGTCGCTCTCCACGAAGAACTTGAAGCCCCAGTCGTCGCGCAGGATCTCCGTCAGCAGGTGACGATTTTCCGCGCAGTATTCTCCGTTGAGCTTGTTGTAGGCGCTCATCACGCTGCCCACGTTGGCCTCCTTCACCGCAGCCTCGAAATGCGGCAGGTAGATCTCGCGCAGCGTGCGCTCGTCCATGTTCGCCGACACCTGAAAGCGGGACTCCTCGATGCTGTTCGCGGCGAAGTGCTTGGCGCTGGCGATCACGTGCTGCTGCGCGCCCTGGATGAAGGCGACGCCCATGCGGCTCAGGTGGTGCACGTCCTCGCCGTAGGTCTCCTGAGCGCGCCCCCAGGCCGGGTGCCGCAGGATGTTGATGGTCGGGGCGAGGAGCACATTGGCGCCGCGGGCGCGCGCCTCTGCGCCCATCGCCTCACCCACGCGGTACTCGAGCTCGGGATCCCAGGTCGCGCCCCGCGCCATTCCGACGGGAAACGTCGTGGTCTGCCCCACAGCCACTCCGCGCGGTCCATCTACCATGCGGAAACCCGGAACACCGAGGCGCTCGTTGTCCGCCGTGGGGTAGATCAGGTCGCTGGGAAAGAGCTCGGTGCCGTGCATCTGCGCGACCTTCTCTTCCAGCGACATCCGCCCCAGCCAGTCGTCGACTCGAGCCTCGATGGCGGGATCCAGTCCGTCCTGGTTGGGCTCGTCCACGACCTCTGCATCCTCTCCACAGCTCACCAGCAAGACGGCGGCGCACAACGTCCCGAGCAGTGAGCTCGAAATGCGCCTCACCCCCAACCCCACTGCCCGCCTATCCAAGCGCACCATGGACGCTAGAGTAAAGGAACACCTCGGTGACCGCTCTCCCAACTGCGCCAGCGCGACCGAGGTAAGAGAAGCCATGGACGATCGCGAACGCTGGAACCAACGGTATCGGGACGGCAGCCACCGCGGCGCCGGACCTCACCCCTGGGCCGTCGAAGTCGCCGACGCCCTGCCCCGTCGCGGCCGAGCGCTGGATCTGGCGGGCGGCGTCGGAGCGCTGGCGATCTGGCTGGCGCAGCGCGGGCTCGAGGTGACCCTCGCGGACGTCTCCGAGGTGGCCCTGGATCTGGCTCGAGAGCGGGCCTCGGGGTCGGGGGTGAGCTTGCACCTGAGCCAGGTGGATCTGATGAATCGCGCCGAGCTCGACGCGCTGGGAGACGGCTGGAGCTTGGTCTGCTGCACGAACTACTTTCAGCCCGACGTCTTCCCCTGGATTGCTCAGCGCCTGCTCCCCGGCGGGCTCTTGCTGTTCGCGCAACCGAGCCTGCAGAACCTCGAACGACACGCGCGCCCCAGCGCTCGCTTCCTCGTCGACCCGCTGCGCCTCGACCCGTTGCTCGACGGCTTGCTGGTGCTGGAGCGCTTCGAAGGCTGGACGCCGGGTGGCATCCACGAGCTTCGCCTGCTCGCCCGCAAGGCTTCCAATCTCTGGACCCGCTGAGTAAACGCTAGTCGATGCAGAACCGCTGGTTTCATCCGCCCGCGCTCCACAGCCCAGGCCCTGGGCGAGAGCGCCGCGTCGGCTGGCTCGAGCTGTTCTACGACCTGATCTACGTCGCGCTGATCATCCAGCTCGGGAACATGCTGAGCGAGCACGTTGGGCTCGCGGGCACGGTGGCGTTCGCGGGTCTGTTCGTGCCGATCTGGTTCACCTGGACGGGCTTCACCTTCTATTCCAACCGCTTCGTCACCGACGACTTCGTGCACCGCGCGCTGGTCTTCGTGCAGATGTTCGCCATCGGCGGCGTGGCAGTGAGTGTGCCAGGTCTTTTCCGCAAAGAATTTTTTGCGTTCTCGGCGTTCTATGCCCTGGCGCGGCTGATCATGGTGGCGCTCTACTTCAGAGCGTGGCGCCACGTCCCCGTCGCGCGCGCCCTGGCCCGCCGCTACGTGATCGGATTCAGCGTCGGCGCGCTGCTGTGGTTCAGCGCCGCGTTCTTGCCCTGGCCGTGGGTGCTGCCGGTGTGGGGCGCAGCCATGCTGATCGATCTGAACAGCGTGCTCAGCCAGACGGCGCGCACCCTCACGGCGCAGCACCCACCGGACACCCAGCACGCGACCGAGCGCTACGGCCTGCTCACGATCATCGTGCTCGGGGAGTCGTTCGTGAAGGTGCTCTCCGCCGTCAGCGCCGACGGCCTGCATCGCACGACGTTCTTGATGTGCGGCTGCGTGCTGTTCATCTGCTGCAGCCTCTGGTGGATCTACTTCGACGACGTCGCTGGCTCACGCATCAAACCGGGGCGCCTCACGCCGTTCTTCTGGATCTACTCCCACCTGCCGCTGACGATGGCGATCACCGCCGTGGGGGTCGCCGCCAAGAAGGCGGTGTTCTTCGACCCCGGGAGCGTCGCGCCCACGAAGTATCGCTGGTTCTTGTGCGGCACCCTGGCGTTCGCGCTGTTCTGGGTCGCGGTGATCGACAGCATCACCGAGCGTCGCCAAGCGGAGCTGAGCGATCGCACGCGCGTGCAGACCCGCTTCGCTTCGGCGTTCTTCGTCTTGCTGCTGGCGCCAACCGGCGCCGTGATGCCTGCGTGGGGCTTCGTCGGCCTGGTCACGGCGGCGATGTTCATCCAGGTGTTGATCGACCTCGCGATGGCGCCCGAGGCGGATCCCGAGGCCGCGCACCACGAGCACACCGCGCTGTTCTCCTCGGAGAACGCATTGCCCGCGGCGGCGCCCTCGACTCCCAGCGGCAGCTTCACGCTGCGGCGCCGCACCGCAGGCGAGGCCATTCGCCGAGGCACGCCGAACGCACTGCGCAAGGACGTGTACTTCTATCTGATGGAAGGCAGCTGGACCCGCTTCTTCATCGTGGTCGTCATCGCCTACCTGCTGATCAACGTGGTGTTCGCCGGACTGTTCTTGCTCGATCCGAAGTGCGTCAGCAACATGCAGAGCAACAGCTTCCTCGAGGCGTTCGCCTTCAGCGTGCAGACCATGTCCACCATCGGCTACGGCGGCATGGCACCCGCGACTCCCTACGGCCACGCGCTGGTGACCATCGAAGCGTTCATCGGCTTGATGGGTGTCGCGCTCGCAACTGGTCTGCTGTTCGCGAAGGTCTCGCGCCCCGTCTCCAGCGTGCTGTTCAGCAACGTGCTGGTGGTTACCCAGCGTCACGGTCGACCAAACTTACATTTCCGCTTGGGAAATGCCCGAGGCAACGACATAGCCGAGGCGTCGATCCGCGTGTCCGTGGCCAAGGACGAGGTGAGCCCGGAGGGGCACCGCCTGCGACGCCTGTACGATCTGAAGATGGAGCGCGACACCAGCCCGATGTTCGTCCTCAGCTGGTCGGTGTTCCACGTCATCGACCAGGACAGCCCGCTGCACGGCCTCTCCCACGCCGACCTGCTGGAACAGGACGTGAGCGTGATCGTCAGCATGATGGGGCACGATGGCACGTACGCTCAGAGTACCCACGCACGCCACGTCTACGCGCCGGAGGACTTCCGCTTCGGTGAGCACTTCGTCGACGTGATCTCCCGCCTCGATGACGGGCGCTTGCTGGTCGACTACACGCATTTCCACGAGACCGTCCCCGACGTCGCGCCAAAGGCTCCGCCCCCACGCTCGGGAACCACGAGCGCTCCGGGATCCCGGCACGGAGGATTGAGATCCCGCGCAAGCAGTGCGCGTCAGAAGGACGAGGCGCAAAGCTTGCGAGCCGCGCACCACTGGCCAGCCCCAGCACGGCGTAAAACCCGCGAAACCACGAGCAATTTTGGCACGCGATCTGCTTTTCACGCAGGCAGCTACGCTCCCGACGGAGCCGCCGCGTGGCGCGTCGCGGCTCGCGGAGCCAGCTCCTCACCCAACCGGTCCCAGCACACGGCTCTCCCCGCCAGAGAGCGAAAGGATTCGAAGACCATGGCAGTCACCGTCGATGAAGTGATGAACCGCGAAGTGTTCAGCGTGAAACCCGAGGACTCGCTGGACGACGCCGCCGCGCTCCTGGAGCGCCATCGCATCTCCGGTGCGCCCGTGCTCGACGCCGACGGCGTTCCGGTCGGCATGATCTCTCTGCGCTGTCTCGGCGCTCCAGGCTCGACCTTGGTGCGCGAGCGCATGACGCAGCCGGTGATGGCCGTACCAAGCGGTGCGAGCCTTGAAGCCGCGTCGCTGCTGCTCTCGGAGCTGGACCTGCATCGCGCGATCGTGGTGGACCCCGACGGCAAGCTGATCGGTATCGTGACCAGCCTGGATCTGTTGCGAGGGCTGCTCGGCGTACCAACCCCTCACCCCCATGAACAGCCGCCGCCCGACGACCTGACGGGCCTCGTCTGGAGCGACGATCAGCCCCTGACGCCCGGTGTCGCCGAGGGGTTGCCCCAGGGCCCTGGATTGCTCGCCCTGGTTCACGGCGGAAAGGGCCGCCCTGAACGCATCGTCTGGGCCGAGGCGGCGACGGGGATCCGTGGCCGCGTGACCCACCTGCTGAAGAACTCCGGGCACATCACGCCGCACTTGCTACCGGCTCTGGAGGCTGGTGAGCTGCGCCTACGCTACGCTGCCAGCGAAGACACCGCTCGCCGCATGATGGCCTTGCGCAAGCTGCTGCTCGATGCCCGAAACAAAGCCCGCCAGACCAGCTAGCTCGAAGCTCCAAGCGCCCTGGAGCTGCGCGCCAGCGCAGATCCTCGAAGCAGCCGAGAGTCGCGAAGCCGGGCTGAGGGAGTCCGAGGTCGCCGAGCGCCGCGAGCGCTACGGTGAGAACCAGCTGGCGACGGCGCCCAAGAAGAGCCTGCTCCTGCGCCTCGCCGCTCAGTTCACCGACGTGACGGTGCTGGCGCTGATCGCGGCCGCGGTCATCGCCGTGGTCCTGGGTCAGCTCGAGGACGGGCTCACACCCCTCGAGCAGTTCGGCGACGCGATCGCGATTGGCGTGATCGTGATCCTCAACGCACTGATCGGGCTCATTCAAGAAAGCCGTGCGGAAAAAGCACTCGAGGCACTGGCGGGACGGGCGGCGCCCACGGCGCGTGTGCGTCGCGACGGCAAGGAGCACGACCTCCCCGCTCGTGAACTCGTGCCTGGGGACATCATCGCGCTGGAAGAGGGCTCTCGAGTCCCAGCGGACGCGCGCCTGATCGAAGGTCACTCGCTGGCCACCAATGAATCCGCTTTGACCGGCGAGTCGATGCCGGTCGAGAAGAACGCCGAGGAGATCCTCCCGGAATCAACCGATCTCGCAGATCGTCGCAACTGCCTGTACCTTGGCACGTTCGTCACCCGAGGCAAGGGGCACGCCGTGGTCACGGCCACCGGCATGGACTCGGCGCTCGGCGAGATCGCCAGGCTACTGGAGAGCGTGGAGGCGCCGGAGACGCCGCTGCAGCGCGACCTGCGCCGGTTTGGGATCCAGATCGTGCTGGTTTGCCTGGCGCTCGGCGTGATGGTGTTCATCGTCACCTTCCTGCAAGGCCAGGCCAGTCTGCGCGTGCTGCTGCTGACGGCGGTCAGCCTCGCGGTCGCGGCCATACCCGAGGGCCTGCCCGCCGTGACCACCATCGTCCTGGCCCTGGGTGTCCAGCGCATGGCGCGACGCGAAGCCCTGGTGCGCAAGCTGCCAGCAGTGGAGACCCTGGGCAGCGCGGACTTCATCTGCACGGACAAGACCGGCACGCTGACTCAGAACCGCATGACCGTGCGGCGCGTGGCCAACCTGGAGCACGAGCAGGCGCTGGAAGACGACACAGGCGAGATGGCTCTCCCAGCCGACCTCGCGCAGAGCTTCTCCCGGCTGATCCTCGCGGCACGCTACACTCCTGCCGCACGGATACACAACGGGCGCGTGGTCGGCGATCCGACCGACGCCGCGCTGCTCAACTTCCACCTGGCGCACGTCGACGAGCCAGCTCCGACCAGCAAGCGCGAGCTACCCTTCGACGCCGAGCGCAAGCTCGCCAGCGCCGTCGTCGACCTGGACGGACCTCAGTTGTTCGTGCACGGCGCGGCCGAGGCGGTGCTGGAACGCGCGAGCAAGCTCTGGAAGGACGGCGAGAAGCAAGCGATTGGAGCGGCTGAACACGAGCGATTGGACGCGATCCAGCGCGACTGGGGTCGCGCGGGATTGCGCGTGCTGGCTCTGGCCCAGCGCGAGCTCGAGGTCGACCATCCCGATCAGGAGCTCGAACAGGATCTCTGCCTGCTCGGCCTGGTCGGCCTCAGCGATCCCCCGCGTCCAGAAGTCAGCGCCGCCATCGAGAAGGCTGCTCGCGCCGGTGTGCGCACGGTGATGATCACCGGCGACCATCCGGTCACGGCCCAGGCCATCGCTCGCGAAGTCGGGATCGGGGGTGAGGAGCCCCAGGTGCTCGCAGGGTCCGAACTCGAGCAGCTGACGGACGAGGAACTAAAACTCCGCGCGGAAAATACATCCGTCGTGGCCCGCGCCACCGCAGCCCACAAGCTGCGCTTCGTCGAGGCCTTGCAGAGGCAGGGGCACATCGTCGCGATGACCGGAGATGGCGTGAACGACGCGCCGGCGCTGCGAGCCGCAGCGATTGGTGTTGCCATGGGGCAATCGGGGACGGACGTGGCGCGTGAGGCAGGGGATCTGGTGCTCGCCGACGACAACTACACGACGATCGTCGCGGCCATCGAAGAAGGCCGCACAATCTTCGCGAACATTCGTCGCTTCATCTTGTTCTTGCTCAGCATCAACGCCGGGCTAGTGTTGGCCGTACTCGTTGCGGCGCTGCTCGGCTGGCCGCCGCTCCTCACCCCCACGCAAATCCTATGGATCAATCTGGTGACGAACGGTCTCCCAGCCCTCGCGCTGGGAGCCGAGCCCGCCCACGGCGAACCCATGCTGCGGGGTCCGAGAGATCCCTCGGCACCTCTGCTCAGCTGGCGAGATTTCGGCTGGATCCTTGGCTACGGCGCGTTCATGGCCCTGCTCGGGCTGGGCGCGTACTGGTATCTCCGCGAGGATGCGCATCAGGCGCGCAGCGTCGCGTTCCTGGTGCTCTCCGTGGGTCCCTTGCTCCACGCCCTGAACTGTCGACACCCGACGCGCTCCTTGTTTCAGCTGGGTGTCTTCAGCAACCCGAAGCTGTGGGCTGCGATCGCGATCGGCGTCGTGCTCCAGGCGCTGGCTCTCTACACTCCAGGACTGGCAAAGGTCTTCTCGGCCTATCCCCTGTCCGGCAGCGCACTGGGTTGGGGTCTGGCGCTGTGCGCGCTGTTCTGGCTGGGCGGCGAGCTGCAGAAGGGCGTGGCTCGGCTGCTACGATCCAGCGCCAGCGACCGCGCGCCCGATTCCTCGCTGTGACCCCCGCCGTGATGCGGCGAACCGCTCGCGAGCGCTTCTCCGCAGGAGACAGACCCTGATGCCCGACTACACCGACAAACTCGTCAGCGTCGAATCCGCCATCAAGCGCATCCCTCCCGGTGCTCGCATCCTCATCGCCTCGGGCGCCGCCGAACCACTGGGACTGGTCGACGGTCTCGTCAGCTACGGGGATCACCTGGTGGGCAACGAGATCGTCCACTTGCTGACCCTGGGGCCCGCGCCCTACGTTGCGCCGGGGCTCGAGCGGCGCTTCCGTCACAAGGCGTTCTTCATCGGCGCCAACGTGCGCTCCGCGGTGCAGGAGGGGCGCGCCGACTTCATGCCGGTGTTCCTCTCGGAGATCCCGCGGTTGATCCGCGAGGGGCACGTCCCGATTCAGGTGGCGCTGATCCAGGTGAGCCCCCCAGATCGCCACGGCTACGTCAGCCTCGGCGTGTCCGTCGACATCGTGCACGCCGGCGTGGATGCGGCGGACCTGATCCTCGCGGAAGTAAACCCGAACATGCCGCGCGCCCTGGGCGATTCCTTCATTCACATGAGTCGTATCCACGCCTTGGTGGCCACCGAGGCGCCCTTGCTCGAGCTGGAAGCAAACCCGCAGAGCGAGGTGTGTCTTGAGATTGGCCGCAACGTCGCCAAGCTGATCCCCGACGGCAGCACCATCCAGGTTGGCATCGGCAGCATCCCGGACGCGGTGTGCGCCGCGCTTCACAGCCACCATGATCTGGGCGTGCACACCGAGATGTTCTCGGATGGCATGATGCACCTCGCGGAGGCGGGCGTCGTCACGGGGCGGCGCAAGAGTCGCTTGCCGGGCAAGATGGTGACCTCCTTCGTGATGGGCTCACGCAGGCTCTACGATTGGCTCCACGACAACCCACAGGTGGAGATGCGCGGCAGTGACTACACCAACGATCCGTTCGTGATCGCCGCGAACGACAGCATGATCGCCATCAACTCGGCGCTCGCGGTCGACCTCACGGGTCAAGTCGCGGCTGACACGCTGGCAGGTCGCTTCTTCAGCGGCATCGGCGGTCAAGTCGACTTCATTCGCGGCGCGGCTCGCAGCCGCGGCGGCAAGCCCATCATCGCACTCCCGGCAACGGCGAAGCAGGGCAGCGTTAGCCGCATCCAGACCATGCTGGAGCAGGGTGCTGGCATCGTGACCAGCCGTGGAGACGTCAACTACGTGGCCACGGAGTTCGGGGTCGCGCAGCTCTGGGGCAAGACGATTCGGGAGCGCACCGAGGCCCTGATCGGCATCGCGCACCCCGACTTCCGCGCCGAACTGTGGAGCGGAGCCAGAGCACGCCGCTACGTCTTTGCGCAGTAGGTCCGTTGGTCCCGGGACGGATCCGGGCTATTCAAGAGGGCCCCGAGGGCGGTAGACCCAGGTACGGAGAGACGACAGATGAACGTTCAGAAGATGCTGGTCGCGGTGGACTACTCGCCGTGCTCGAGGAACGCAGTCGAGTACGCGCTGTTTCTGGCGTCGAAGTTCGGCGCTCGAGTGGATCTGATCCACGCCTGGGACCGCCCCTACTACGCGCGGGAACACGAGATCGTGCTGGGCAAGGACTCGGGCAACCCGAAGACGCTGACTCAGGTCCTGGAGGAGACGGCTCTGGAGGAGATGAAGGCCTTCATGAACACCATCCAGGTGCCTGATGGCGTTCAGGTGCACCATCGGGTGTGCTCTGGTCACGTGGCCACCGTGGTGCTCGAGATCCTCGGCAAGGACGGCTACGATTTGCTGGTGACCGGCACCCATGGTCGCACTGGCTTCAAGCACATGCTCCTCGGAAGCATCGCGGAGCGTCTGGTTCGGCTCTCACCCGTGCCGGTGATCACCGTACCGCCAGCGGACGCCGAGAAGCAGGCCTGAACCGCGCCCAGAAAGGCGACGAGCCCAGCACCGTCAGGCGCTGGGCTCGTGTCGTTCTGAAGCGATGATTCAGCTCAGGTGCTTGGCAGCCTCACGCAACCCTTCTTCCAGGCCAGGCCCGGTCAAATGATCCGCGAGGATACGAAGAGCGTCTGTCGTGGTGAAGACGCCGACCAGCTTGCTGCCATCCATCACCACCGCAGCACCGTACTTGTTGTCGGCCATGGTGCGCGCCACTCCGGCCAGCGTGTCCCCGGGCGCGACCTGGAAGGGCTCCGCGGTCATCGCCTCTTCGACCTTCACCTGCTCCGGATCGATGTCGGGCAACGTCTGCACGAGGTGGATGTCACGTTGACTCAGCAGCCCGACCAGCTTGCCGCCGTGCAGCACGGGTAGGTGGCGAACATTGAGCTTGCGCATCTGGTCCGCCGCCGCAGCCAGGGTCTGCTCCTGTCCAATGGAGTGCGGTTGCGCGGTCATGAACTCGGAGATTGAGGCCTTCGCGTGGGCAGTCATACCGAAGCCTTAAGCGAGCACCGTGCCAGTCGTATGGGTTCGAAAAGCCCGACCCATGGGACCTCTCGCCGAGGCCTTTTGCGCAATTTTCGCGAGAAGGCGCTGTCACGCGCACGCGTTGCGGCCTAGCTGCGTGTCGAAGCGCAGCTCATGGTTCAGGGCCGTTGCGCGAAGTGAAACGCGCTTGCCTCCGACGAGCCCGTTCGTGCGCGAGTCGTTGCGCAGGCATTGCGTGGCGTACTTGATGCAAGCAGCCTTGTCACCATGAGCAACGAGCTGTTCCCCATCGTAGTCCCCATCGACTTCTCCGATGCCTCTTGGGTCGCGCTGGAGCGCGCGCTCAAGCTCGCCAACAACGCCAGCGCAGTCCACGTCGTCCACGTGCTGCGGCCGCTGTCGGCGATGGAGCCAGGCGTGGCCTGGGGCACGATCGACGATGGCACGCGGGAGAAGGCCGCCAAGGAGCGCCTCGGCCGCGAGCTCAACGAGCGCGGACACGAGGGTGTCGAAGCCAAGGTGCTGTTCGGAGAGCCTGCGCGTCGCGTCGCAGACTACGCCGAGGAGCAAGGCGCGCCGATGGTCGTGGTCAGCGCCTTCGGCCACAGCGGCATCATGCGGGTGCTGCTCGGCTCCGTCGCTGAACGCGTCGTGCGCCTGTCCAAGTGCGACGTACTGGTGGTTCGACCCAAGCCTGGCACTGCCACGGCGCTGTGAGGGAGAGAACGATGGCTGAGCCCTTGACCGTCGCTGACGTGATGAGCCGGGATCCGGAGACCGTGGGCCCCAACGATCAGCTCCTCGAAGCCGAGCGCTTGATGAACGACCATCGCTTCCGCCACGTCCCCGTGGTGGACGACGACGAGCTGGTGGTGGGGGTGCTATCGCAGCGAGATCTGTTCCACAGCGCGCTCTTGAAGTGCGTTGGCTACGGGGAGCACGGCGTGACCAAGCTGCTCGACATGTTCTTGGTCAAAGAGGCCATGAAGACGGACGTCGTGAGCGTCACCCCCGACGCCCCGCTGAGCAGCGCAGCCGAGCTGATGCTGGAGCGCAAGCTAGGCTGCCTGCCGGTACTGACGGCGACCGTCTTCGTTGGCATCCTCACGGAATCAGACTTCGTGAAGCTCGCGTCGAATCGCAACGACTAGCGGGGTGTTGAGAAACACCTACCAATCAACGACAACGTGCTCGCGCACGAGCCAGATCTCGCCCCCGTCTCCGCGCGGATGCGAACTCTGGGTCAGCGCTTGGGGGCTCTCCACGCGTTGAGCCGACGCTGCAGACTGTCCAGCGCGCGCTGACGCTCCTCGGACTCGGCGACACCCACGGCCTGGAACCGCAGCTGCTGATGATGGGTATCGAGCAACCGCGCCAGCCGGCGATCCGTCTGGGGTATGCTCATCAGCTCATACAGCCTCGAGCGCACGTTGTTCACCGCTTCGGCCCAGAGCACGGTCTCTTCCTGGCCCACCCCGCCGACCGACAGCGTGAACACCCCAGGCGCGCTCGGCGCCGACTCGATCGACTTCTCGTCCAGCGTCAGCGCGTCTCCGAACGACAGCCCCGTCTCCCAGTCGAGGTGCGGGAACGCCGTCGGATGTGCCGGAGGCATCCCGACCAGGGCGCGCATCACGTCCCAGGCCCCCACCATCCCGATCGCGTGGCCGTCGTCGTCACACACGACCAGACGGTGGACTCTGGCCTCGGCCATCTGCCGTGCGGCATCGCTGATCCCCAGCGTCGGTTTCACACTGAGCACGGGCGTCGTCATGCACTCGGCGACTGTCGCCGCGCTCTTGGCGACCAAGTCGGGAAAAGACACGACCCCCACCGGACGACCTTCGGGATCCACGACCGGCGCGCCAGAGATCCGCAGCGCGGTGAAATAGGTCAGCGCCTCGGCGGTTTGGTCCTCCGGATGCAAGCTGAACAGCTCGGCGTTCATGATCTCCGAAACAGTCTTGGACATCGTCTCCTCCTCGCCCCCTCACCTGCAAACCACGGTCCAGAATGCGCCGCTTTTGCGCTGGGCCGCGCGCCTGCCGCAGGCCCCCTACGTTTCCGCCTAGATTTACCGTCAGCCAGGCCGGTGGCACGGAGAGGCGTTCTGCGAACGCGCAGCCTGGTCGTGTGAGCGCCAACCACCGCAGCGTTTGCGGGTTCGGGGGTGAGGCGAGTTAGGTGCCGCCTCAGTCCTCCCCAAGCAACCGCAGCACCCGGCACACCAGCTCCTGCTGCGCCGCGCCATCCTTGCCCCCGCTGGCCACGACGTCCGGGTTCTGAGGACGGTCGAAGTGCTTGCCGACCCCGGGCAGGTTGTCCACCTCGCCTCGCTTGCTCCTGGCATAGAGCCCTTTGGAGTCCCGCGCTTCACACACCTCGAGCGGCGCGTCCACGAACACCTCGAGGAAACGCGGCGCCAGCTCCCGGGCCTCGTCGCGAAACTCGCGCTTGTGAGCCGTCGCTGGCACCAGGACGACGAAACCCTGCTCGGCGATCAACGCCGCCAGCCCGGACAAGGTGGAGTAGAAGTCGCTCCGCGCGCGATCGTCGTACCCGGGCGCTGGCTTCAGGCGCCCACGCACCGCGTCCCCATCGAGGATCAGCGTGGGCCCGCAGTGAGCGCTGAGCAGGCGCTTCGCCTCACGCGCGAAGGTCGACTTCCCTGCGCTCGGCCGTCCGGTGATCCAGATCACGCAGCCCGAGTTCACGACTCCTCCCCGAATACCGCCTCACAGAAATCCAGCGCGAAGCGCGGTGCCTCGAGGCATCGCTCCACGAAGCCAAGCAACGCCTCGCGGTGCTTGGCTTCGAGCCCGGGGTACCACGCGGGGTTCGCCAGCACCAGGCCTCGCCAAGCGAGGAACGGCGCCACGACCTCGAGCAGCTGCGCGTCCTTGGAGCGCTCCAAGTAGCGCTCCCAGAACGCATACCAAAGCTCCTGCAGCGCGCCCTCCCAGGCGCCCTGATGTCCGAGCGCGAAGAAGATGAAGTTGATCGCGAGGCAGCTGACGTCATCCGCCGGATCGCCAACCGACCCACGGCTGGTGTCCAGCAAGCGCACACCATCGGAGTCGTCGATGATGATGTTGAACGGGTGGAAATCTCCGTGGGTCCTGCGGCCACGCTCGTCCCGCGACTTCAAGCGCCAGCGCCAGGCGACGCAGGCCTGTTCGATGCGCTCGAGGCGCTCTCGAGGCACCTCGCTGTCCACCGGGAAGCCATCGATGATGCCGAAGATCCCTTCGCCGCTGCCGACCAGGTCACGAATCGCGCGCTGGTAGGCGACCGTCGACTCGATTTTTTCCTCATGGATATTCACCAGGGTGTCCGCGAGCGCGACCACCAAGGTCTTGTCCCGCGCTTCCAAGCGCCCGCGCTGCGCGATGCTGCGGAGCTCGTCAGCGTACACGTGCCCCTCCACGAACTCGCTCAGCAGGTAGAACTCCGCGGTGTCTCGCAACGACACCAGCTCCTCCCCGGACGTCGAGATCGCCCCGACATCGCACGCAGCCGCGTGCTGCTTCACCAGGCCGAACGTGTCGTACGCCAGGATCATCTCCAGCGCGCGATCCGAGCGGCGATCGTGTCCGAAGGCGTTCGGCGCAGCGGTGTGGAAGACCAAGCGGCGCTCCTCACCCCCAGCCAGACGCACGTCGAGCAACAGCGGCTTGCCGTAGCCAAGGCCCTTGGTGGTCTCCTGATCCGAGCTCCCTTCGTCCACGCCGAAGCGCGAGACACGGGTCAACTCCGTGCCCGGCCAGAGCTGCTCCAGCATTCCCTGGAGGGCGCGTGTGTCATTCGTGGTCGGTGCCAGCGTCATGCCCGCTTCATAGCGCAAGCAGCACGCCAACGACACCACTCAGCGCGCTCATGCTCAGCCCCAGCCGCTTCAGGTTCTGGGGGCCTAGGCGCTGCAGAGCCAGCACGAGGAGCCCGGAGCTCGCGACGACCAGGGCCGCCTTCTCATTCCACTCGGAAATACTCAGGACACACGGGAACACCCCGACTGGAAGCGCGACCCCCAGACACTCGAAGACCGTGGCCTTCTTGCGTGCGCGGCGCCGCTGCAGCGCGGCCCGCACGATCAGAGCCCCCGCGAGGTTCACCGAGAGCCAGACCAAGCTGAACGCGGCGACGTTCGCCAGAGCGTCACCGCCAGCCCACAGGATTGGCACGCCGACGCCGCTCAGCGCCACCGTCGAGGCGAGCTGCAGCGACCCGTCTCCGCGCACGCGACGGCTCAGCAGGCCGCCAGCGAGCGGAGTGAGCAGCAACACCCCCAGCGCCACTACACTCGACCATCCGGAGGCGCGAACACGAATCAGAGCGGACGCAGTGATCAGCACCAACATCACCCAGAAGCCGTGTTCCCTCGGCAGGCGATAGCGGCGCCCGCGGGTCATGAGGAGGCGTCTTTCAGCGTGAATACCGGGATTGGAGAGCTCCGCACGACCTTCTCCGCGACGCTGCCCAGGAGCAGATGCGCGAGCCCCGTACGGCCACGTGTCCCCATCACGATCATCTCGTACTCCCCCGTCCTCGATTCCTCAAGGATACGGTCGACAGGATGACCCTCGAGCACCGAGTAGTTCACGCCGACCGTGGCGTCCGCATGGGCCTCGGCGAACTCATCCATCGCCCGCATCGCCTGATCTCGCGCGATCTCCCGCAGGGGCCGGGGGTTCCCGGCGTAGAGGAAGAACCCGGGGTCGGGCTGCACCTCGCCAGGCTCGTAGATGTGGAAGACCTGCACGGTCGTGCCCAGGCTCTGGGCCAGCTCGAGCGCAGACTGAAAGGCCCGCTCGGAGCACTCGGAGAAGTCCACGGGGCACAGAAGCTTTCGGGTCATATCTTCACCTCCACCACACGAGTATGTCGCCCGCACGTGATGAGCACACCGCGTCCAGCGGTGTCTCTCGTTCACGTCGCGCAACGCGTGCGGCCTAGCGGTCGTCGTCGAAAAGAATGCGCACCGGCGGCGTGTCGAGGTCGTCGAACTGACCACGTCGGGTGGCCCAGATGAAGGCCGCAACGAACGCGATACCGAAGAGAATCGCCAGCGGGATCAGCAGATACAGCACGCTCATGTCTTGAAGCTCCTACTCCGGAACGAGCTGGTCACGACGGTCAGTGAACTCAGCGGCATCAAGAGAGCCGCGATCAGCGGGTTCAACACTCCTGCAAGAGCAAGACTCGCACCAACCAGGTTGTAGACCAACGAGAAAACCAGGTTGCGTCGCACCACCCTCAGGCTGCGCCGCGATCCATCGATCAAGCGCCAGACCGGATCCAACCCGGGTCGCGTGGCGAAGACGTCCGCCGCCTGCAAGCTGGCCTCGGCGCCGCCATGAACCGCGACACCAACGCTCGCAGCAGACAGCGCGGCAGCATCGTTCACACCGTCTCCGACCATCACCACCGGCTGCTGCTTGCCCCACTCCTCGACGAGCTCGAGCTTCTGCTCGGGGGTGACTCCACCCTGCGCGATGGCGAAGTCCACGCCGGTTTGCTGCACCAGCGCCTCCACGGTCGCCGGGTGGTCGCCGGAGAGCACCACCAGCTCGTAGCCGAGGGAAGTCAGTCGCTCGAGCGTCGAACGCGCGTCGGGGCGCAGCGGATCGCCGAGGCCAAGCACCAACGCCACTTCGCCATCGACGCTCACCAACACTGGCGTGTGACCCTGACCCGCGAACTCCGCGGCGCTCGCCCTGGCCCAATCCGCGAGGAAACCAGCGCCGCTCAGGTTGCCTACGCGCACCTCGTGCCCATCGACCTCCGCGAACAACCCCGCCCCGAGGCGCTCGCGAGCGCGCACGTTGGCGAGACTTCGGGCCTCTGCGAGTTGTTCGGGGGTGAGGCGCGCCTCCAGCCCACTAACCAAGGCCCGCGCGATGACGTGCGCCGACTGGCGCTCCATCGCGAGCACCCAAGGGAGGTAACGCTCGTCGCCACGCACCTCTTCGAGCACGAGCCTGCCGAGGGTCAGCGTGCCCGTCTTGTCGAAGACGACCCGGCCTGCGCTGAAGGCGCTCGAGCACGTCTCCGCCCTTGATCAAGAGGCCGCTCTGGGCGGCTCGCCCCAGCGCGGCACCGACCGCGAGCGGCGTGGCCATCCCGGAGTGCGCAAGGGCAGGTGACGATGAGCAGCGCGACCGCGTGCTCGATGGCCTGAGTCGGTCCGTGGCCCCACCAGATGAGCAGCGTGGCGCTCGCCAGCGCCAGCACGGCGACCACGAAGAACCCTGACCAGCGGTCTGCCAGCAGAACGATTGGGGCGCGGCGGCTCTGGGCTTCCTCCACCCGCTCCATCAGCTGTCCCATCCGCGTGGCGTGCCCCGTGCGCTCGGCGCGAACGATGAGCCGCGAGGAAACGTTCACGGTACCGGCGTGCACCACCGCGCCCTTCTCCACCAGCTCCGGCCGAGACTCGCCGGTGAGCCACGCGCGATCGACCTCTGACACGCCGTCCACCACGAGACCATCCACGGGCACTCGATCCCCGGCTCGCACCTCGACCAAGGCTCCGAGTTCCAAGGCTTCGAGGGGGACCTCACGCACACGCAGGTCGTCCGGCAGGTCGCCAGCTTCGTTCAGCGTTGCCTGCACCAACCGCGCGGAAGCGGGTGCCATCGCGTAAAGCAACTCCGCGGCGCGTGTCGCGCGGCGCTGGTGTCGACGCTGCACCCAGCGCCCGATCAAGAGCAGGAAGATCAGCGCCGTCACGGAGTCGAAGTAGATCTCTCCGCTTCCGCGCAGGGTGTTGTAGGTGCCCCAACCGAACCCGGTCAAGACGCCGATGGTGATCGGCAGGTCCATGTGTGGAGCCCGGGCACGCAGTGCGTAGAAGGCTCCCTTGTAGAACAGCGAGGCCGCCCAGAGCACTGCTGGCAACGTGAGAAGGAAGCTGCCCCAGCGAAACAGCGCCTGGTGTTCCGCAGCCATGCCCTGGAACAGCCCGCCGTAGAGCGCCGCGGCCATCAGCATCACGTTACCGGCGCAGGCGCCAGCCACCGCGATTCGGATGAGCAGCCTGCGGTCTTCTTTCTTGTCGAGCGCGGCCCGCTGATCGGCCTGCGGAGGATGCGGGGGATAGCCCAGCCGATCGATGGCGGCCGCGATGCTCGAGAGCGTCACCTGCTCGGGATCCCATCGCAGCGCTACCAGGCTCTTGCCAAGATCGAGCCGCGACTCGAACACGCCCGGGACCATGCGTGGCAGCTTCTCCACCAACCACACACACGCCGCACAGTGCACCCCTTCGAGGAGAAAGCGCACGCTGAGCGATCCGTCAGGCTCGGGCCTCACGTAGAGCTCATGGAACTTCGTTTCGTCGAAGTGCGCGTAGGAGCGCCCGCTCGCAAGCGCGGGGCCGGCTTCGGAGCCGTCTGCTCGGCGATAGTCGTAGTAGGCAGTCAGCCCGTTTTGGTGCAGCACGTCATAGACGGTGCGGCAACCGTGACAGCAAAACTGGTGTTCCTGCTCGGGCTCGATCAACCCCGCAGGAACCACCAGACCACAGTGCGCGCACTGAACCGATTCCGCAGGGCAATAAACGCCACTGGAGCGCCCACCCCCGCCCACGAAGGGTCGAATGTCAGTCGTCATGGTGGCAACACGGCGCCTCGCCCTCGGGGGCGGCCGCGCCCGGCTGAACCTTCTGTTCCATTTGGATCGTGGCGGAGCGCACGACCTCGTCCAGGCGCAAGCGCCCGAGCACCGAAGCGGTACCGATGATCACCAGCAGGGCGGCCGAAAGCGCCGGAATGTGCCGACGAAGGCGGTGCCCCAGGCGCTGGACGCCGACCCCGAGTCCGAGCATGACCGGCAGGGTGCCGGACCAGAACGCCACCATGACCAGGCCTCCCCACACAGGGGATGCCGTACCGGCCGCAGCGACCGCGAAGGCGTACAGCCAGCCACACGGCAGAAGCGTAGAGGATAAGCCAAGGACGAATGCGCGCAACGTCGGCGGCTTGCTCCGAGCTGACGTCGCGACTTGACCGAGACGACGGCTCAGGCCTTCGGGGAGGCGACCGAGCAGCTTGGATTTGGGCCACTTCACGCCGGCAACGCTGAAGAGGAGCACCGCGCCCCAGCCGAGCATCACGACGCCAGCGACCACCGCCGCGATGCGTCCGAAGCCCAGTGCGGCGCTCGCCACGTTCGTGACCGAGCCGAGCAAGCCAGCGAACGCGCCGATGATGGCATACGTCAAAAGGCGCCCGAGGTTGTAGGCAAGGTGGGCGACCCCACGCTGCCGCTCGGAAGTGTCCCCGCCGGCGTAGAAGGCCACGAAGCCACCACACATGCCGGCGCAGTGCAGGCTACCGAGCACACTCGCTGCGACGACCGAAAGCAATACGTGGATCACCTCACATCTCCTCGCCCGCTCAGCGGGGCAGCATGACCCCGAGTACGGCAGGCTTGCAATCCACGCACCCGACCGCGCTCAGGATGTCCTGACGTTCCACCTGGGTGTAGCGCTGCTCGCCCCGGGCCACGTCGAAGCGAAACTCCCAGAGTCCACGTCGAATCACCGGCATGCGAATCACGTAGCTCCCAGCTTCCCGTTGCAGCGTCTGCCGGAAGCGATGATCGGACTTCGCGTTGGGGAACGCCACGACCTGGACGTCGGCGTCGGAGATCAGCGCCCCGCGCTTGTCCAGCAGCATGACGTGCAGGTCGGCTTGTCCGGCGCCCGCGGGCTTGACCACCAGCTTCAGCTGCCAGCCGAGCTGCTGGTTCGCGCGCTCCTGCGCCATGTGGTCATCCCAGTTGACAGCCTTCTTGTAGTAGTCCTCCTCGACCGCGGCGCCGCCGTCTTTCAGGGCGTTGGAGACCAAGACGACTTGAGCGGTGATCACCAGCCCGAGGAGCGCGACCGGCATCAAGGGCCACAGGTTTCGCTTCTTATTCCCCGAGGATTCGCTCTCGGACTCGTCCACGGCTGTCTCTTGCTCGTTCATTTCTCGCCTCCCGGCCCCAGCAACTTGTAGGGGAGCGTGCGCTCGAAACCCTTTCCGTCGCTGATCTTGAAGTCGACGTCTCGCTTGCCCCCCACGAAGAGGCCCTCCGGGGCGACCACGAAGATCGTGGTCTCTCGGCGTTTGCCGCCCGGGATGACTAGCGGATTCTCAGGGGCGATCAGCTTCGCCCCCTCCGCGCCCAATAGCTTCACATCATAGGAGCGATCCTCGCTCCCACGGTTCTCGATCTTGATCCTGATTTGGTTGCGAACCCCTGACGAGTCGACCACGTAGGGCGCTGAGAGCCCCCGCAGTATCGTAACGTCAGCTTCTGTCGTGCGGCCACCCGTGAAGACCAACAAACCTACCAGCAATGCCATCACGGCTGGATACGCGAAGGCTCGGGGCCTGAGCCTCCCCTTCGCGCGCCCTTCGAGTGTTCGCTGAGAGGCGTAGCGGATCAGGCCTCGAGGGCGGCCAACCTTGTCCATGACGGTGTCACACGCGTCCACGCACTGGGCGCACGCGATGCACTCCATCTGTAGCCCGTTGCGGATGTCGATTCCCGTCGGACACGTGATCACACACGCACCACAGTCGACGCAGTCACCCGTGGTCTGCCCCTTCTTGCCGCGCGGTTCGCCTCGCTTCTCGTCGTAGCCGACGATGAGCGAGTCCTTGTCCAAGAGCACGGACTGAAAGCGAGCATAGGGACAGGCGACCGTGCACATCTGCTCCCGGAAGTACCCAAAATCGACGAAAACGAGCACCGCAGTCACCGCCATCACCAGGAATCCGGTAGGGTGCGCCATCGGCCCTTCCATCACCCACGTGCCGAGTCGCCGGACCCCGACGAAGTAGGCGAGGAACACGTTCGCGACCAGCACGCTGAGCAGCGCGAACACGACCCACTTCAATACCCTACGGAAACCCCCTCCGTGCTTGTCGAGCTTGAGCTGACCCGAACGGCCACCCTCGATCCATTGCTCGATCGGTCGAAACAGGAACTCCATGTAGACCGTCTGAGGGCATGCGTAGCCGCACCACACCCGACCGAGCATCGCGGTGAGCCAGAACACGCCCACGAAGATCGCGAGCAGAAGCAACATCAAGAGCACCCCGTCCGTCGCAAGAAAAGTGCGCCCGAAGAGGTGGAACTGACGCGCTGGGACGTCCAGCAGGATGATCGGGTGACCCCCCATGTCGATGAAGGGCACGATCACGAACAGCAGTATCAGTGCCCAGCCGATGACCGCCCTCAGCGTCCAGTATCGACCTGGAGAACGGCGCGGCCGCACCCACAGCCGTGTGCCGTCTTCGTTCAGGGTGGGGAGGACTCTCCCAGGTGCGTCTCCGGCCATTGCTCGTTCCTAGTGGGTCTAGTTCGCTGACGGTGCCGCAGAAGGCGCAGCATCCGTCGGTGCGGCGGGTGCGGCGCTGTCGGTGGGAGCCACGGGCGACGCAGAAGGTGCATCCGTTGCGGCGCCGCCTGCTACCGACGCGGCCATGTCCACCTTCTCACCCTCGGGAGGTTTGCCCGGGATGTTCGTACCTCGAAGGCTGCCCACATAGGCGACCACCTTGCGTAGCTCGATGGGGGTCAGCTGCCGGCCCCAAGCGGGCATGCCCTTGGCTTGCACGCCTTCGTCGACGGTCTTGTAGATGTCCATCAGCGTGCCCTTGCCATGGATCCAGTGGTCATCGGTCAGGTTCGGACCGATCAGGCCCTGCCCCTTATCCGCGTGGCACTGCTCACAGCGGGCTTTGAAGATCGCCTTGGTGTCGTTCATCATGGCCTGGTTGTTCATCAGCTTCGCCAGGCCCTCCTCGGACACGGCGTCGCCCATGGCCAGCTTCGCTTCCGCTTCGCGAGCCTCCTTCAGCTCCTCGACGTAGGCCTGAGCCACCGAGGTACCCTTGGCGCCGATGTGGTAGTGAAAGAAGTAGAACAGCGCGAACCAGAACGAGCCCCAGAAGATCCACACCCACCACTTCGGGAGTGGATTGTCGTA